>CAWBSO010000007.1:0-8279 GCA_963791485.1 uncultured Solirubrobacterales bacterium | reverse complement strand
GCCAAGGGGATCGTCAGCTCCGGCAACCTCTGAAAGACGAATGCAGTCGTGAGCGGTGGCGCCACGGCGTGCGTGCTTGACGCCTCAAGGGGTCACGCCGGCGTGGTGGCCGCTCTGCTCTGCGAGGAGCACAGCAGCCGCGATCAGCGCACCCTCCGTGGCGTGTCCGTGAGCCCGAGGTCGACGGGGTGAGAAAGCCCCGGGTCGATTGCGTCGACCGGGGCTTTGGGTGGGCTCGGGGAGGTAGGGAGTACTAGGGCGACGGCGGGATCGTGTTGAACACGCCCCACGTGGTGTCCGCACCCGCTCCGTAGATGCCCTGTGTGCCGACGTTCACGGGCGACCCGATGTAGGCGTCGCTGTTGAACAGGTACAGGGGTTGGCCGTCGTAGGTCACCTGGTGGCTACCGTCGGGCCTGTCGATGACCCCCAGACCGTGCTGGTCAATGCCGGGCCCTGCTTCAGGCCGCCTTGAGGTCAGGACCGGTGGCCAGTAGATGGGGCACAGCCCCTGACAGGTGCTCTCATTGCCTGGCCCATGGCCGCGGTCCGTGCTCAAGGTGTAGACGGGGAAGCTCGCGTCGGGGAAGGCACTGAAGTCGTTGTTCATCCTTGCGGCCAGTACGGTCTCGTCAGGTCCAGTGCCGTTGAGCGGCGCGGTCTCGAGCTGCAATTCGGCCTGACCCGTTGCCGGGGTGCCCCGATGAGGATGGACCAGGTACCAGATGCCGGCGGTATTGGTCACTGGATCGTCCAGGTTGGCGCCTTGCGTATCCCCCGCCGCTTGGTCCAGGAAGAACCGATACAACGGTTGACCGGCGTAGGTCACCTGCTGGACCGCCGGCAAGGCAGGCGTGTCGATGTCGGTGCGAGTCACCGTTCCGAGAAGCCTGGCGTTGACCCCCGGTCCCGCGATGGGAGCACCGTTGGTGAGGAGCGCCGGCCAGAGGTCACTGTCGCACGGTGTACCCAGGGGGTTCATGTTGTCGCTACACGCGAACGGCTCAGCGAAGTTGAGCGCATGGAGCTGGTCTGAGGTGAGCACATACAGAGAGCAACCGGCGTAGTCGCCCGAACCTTCGACCAGGACCCGCCCATAGGACGGGGTCGATGCGACCGACACGGTCGCAGGCCCGGTCGGGGCGCTCGCATCGTCCGAACAGGGGTTGATTTGGGCGCTCGCGGGTGAGCTGAACAGAAGGGCCGCGCCAACGAGGCCCAGCGTTAGTGCGGCGGCTGCGGCACGGCCTGAAACAGACCTCCCGAGCGGTCGAAACAACGTCATCGTCACAACCTCCAATATCTCCCGGGGCCACGGCGGGCCGAGCCACAAGCGACCAGGCCTTGCATCGGCACCCGGATGGAATACAGCGGATCAAACGCGCCGACGAAAGCCGGCGCGAACCTTCCTCATCTGAGCATCACATTCCCTCGCCTGTGTAGAAGTAAGGGTCGAGCACCCGCACCTGGGTGATCCGGTCGACGGGGAGCTCGTTGCGGGTGGCGGTCTTGCGGATCGCCTCGGGGGTAGGCGCGTCGTAGACGCAGAACGTGGTGTGGCTGTCCGCGCTCACGTACGAGTGCAGCCAGGTCACCCCCTCGTCCGCGTTCCGTTCGACGACCTTTCGGCAGATGTCTCCGCCGCCGTTTTCGACCGGGATCCGCAGCCCGTCGGGAAAGGTGCGCTGCACGATGTATCGAGGCACGTAGGTCGTCCTGACTTGATGGCTTTCTGCCTGTACGAACCTACGAGCGCGGGCCCGCGCGCGCATCGGGAGCTCCCCCCATATTGGGAGCTCGCGGTACCTATCTTGGACGTGCCAGCCCGAGCCGAGCGGCTTTCGCCCCCGCTTCCCCTCTGCTGCGCACGTCGAGTTTGCGCAGGATCGCCGAGACATGGTGATCGACCGTCTTCTCAGAGACGACCAAACACTCAGCGATCTGCGCGTTGCGCAAGCCGTCTACGAGCAGGGCCAGCACCTCAAGCTCGCGAGCCGTCAGGCCGGCCGGGTTATCGCGCGTCCGCGGGCGCGGCCCGCGTGGCACACCGCGCGCGCCCCGCTCGCGCAATCGGCGCGCGACGATCGCAGCGACAGGACCAGCACCAAGCGCTTGTAGATCGTCGTGCGCCTGACGCATGGACGCCTCGTCGTCGGCGTCCGCGAGCGCGAGTGCCGCCTCGTACGGGCAGCCGATTTTGCGCCACAGCTGCGCGGCTCGTGCCCACTCCCCGGCGATCATCAGGTCGAACGGCTCCGCCGCCACCCCGGTGGGGAGCTCGTCATGTAGGCCCACCCGCGAGCGCCAGTACGCGAGCTCGCCAACGACCCACGGCACTTGACGGTCGAGAGCTAGCGCGAGTGCCGCGTCGGTCACCTTCGCCACGGTCGCGTTGTCGCCCGCCAGCCAGGCCGCCTCGGCACTCGCCGCCGCGACAGGTGCGATGCGTTGAAGCTCGCCCGTCGACTCCGCAAGGAGGGCCGCCTCATCGATCGCCGCCGATGCTTCGGGATCACCACGCCGCGCTCTGACGAGTCCAAGCGCAGCCAACGCCCAGCCGCGTGGAACGGGCGCACTGCGAGGGTCATGAAGGACCAGAGCAGCGGAGTCGGCCGCCTCGCTCCACAGGCCGAGATCCAGCTCGAGACGGGCGCGACAGGCCAGCAGGTACAGCCGCCAGGTGTCAAGACCCCGTTTGCTGCAGTACTTCAGCCCAGCCTCCAGATACGTGGATGCGAGGGCGAACATGCGGTGCCGCACCGGCCACACGACGAGGTTCGAGAAGACCCGCCCGGCGTGCTCCTCGAGACCGTGGCGCTGTGCGAGCGCCAGCGCGCGTTCGAGCTTGACCTGCCCTTCAGTATCACCGGCCCGGAAATCCACCACTGCGAGGTTCGTCAGGGCGTGAACGCGCGCCTCCGTGTCGTCGAGTCGTCGCGCGAGCTCGAGGGCACGACCGCCCCACGTCACAGCCCCAGCAGCGTCCTCCATGCTCAGGCACAGAAACGAGACATTGCAGTAGGCAATTGCGAGCTCGTGCCCCGGCGGCAGCGGCTCGAGCAGCTCGACCGCCTCGAGCGCCACACCCTGCGCATCCCGAGTCCGGCCGACGTATCGCAGAAGGGTTGAAAGTGACCGCAGCGAGTCTCCCTCGCCTCGCTGGTCGCCGAGCCGCCGGTGACACTCGAGCGCTGCCTCTTGAGCTTCGATCGCCTGCGCAAACTGATCGGTCATGAAGCACTCATCCGCGCGACGCTGCAGCAACTCACCGCGCCTGTCGAGCGACACTCCCTCGGCAAACCGGAGCGCGCGCCCGTACTGTGCCGCCGCCTCGCGATGCGCACCTGACGAAGCCGCCCGCTCAGCAGCCTGTGGCGCCCACCGCAATACGCTCTGAACGTCTCCAGCCGCCTCGGAGTGATGAGCGAGTCGCGCGAAATCGTGCTCATCGCCTCCCCGAGCGGCAAGCGCGTCGAGCGCGCCGCGATGCAACGCCACCCTGCGGTTCGGCGCGGTCGCCTCCTCGACCGCAAGGCGCGCCAGCTCATGCCGGAAAGCGACATGTGCAGAGCCCGCGCGCAGCATGCCCGACGCCAGACACTCATCAAGACGCTCAACAACCACCTCCCCGGCGAGCGCCTCGAGCAACCACAGATCGACCTGTCCGGGAATGACCGAGACCGCCTCGAGCAGGCTCCGCCCGGGCATCGGCAAGCGCGCGGCACGAGCGAGAACCGCGTCGCGCACACTGTCAGGAATCTGCTCGCCTCCCGCCGCGAGCACCTCGGTGACGAAGAACGGGTTGCCGCCAGTCTTGCGGTACAGCTCCCCAGCATCCACCCCATATGGATCGGCGAGCTCCGCGACCGCCGCCGGCGACAGCGGCGCGACCTTCAACCGACGCGGACGCCCCGCCAGCTCCCCAAGCACGACCCGAAGCTGCTGGGCGCGGCCAAGCTCGTCATCCCGAAAACTCGCCACAACCAACGCCGGAACCGAACCCACTCTACGGCCGACCAAAGTCAACACGTCGAGCGTGGCCTCGTCCGCCCACTGCATGTCCTCCAGCACCAGCACCGTTCGCGCTGGCCTTCGCAGCTCGCGCATCAGCGCCCCCGCCACCTCGTGAGGCCTCGCCCCGGCTACCACGAACTCCTCCAGCTCACCGCCCACCACCTCGGCGACATCCAACAACGGTTCCAACGGACGCGGAGTCAATAGCGGCTGACACGCGCCCCACAGCACCCGGGCCGTCGCACGATGCGACTCGCAAAACCGCTCCAACAACGCCGTTTTGCCCACGCCGGCCTCACCCGCCACCAACACAAGCTTCCCCTCCCCACCCGCACGAACGGAGCCAAACGCCTCCTCAAGCAGCGCCAGATCCCCAGCACGCTCCAGAAACGCGCCCAACCCCGACCGCGAGCCGACACTCGCCTCCTTACCCGTAACCTCCCCGAGCCCCTCGCTCATTGCACACAGAAGTCTCCCACGAGCAGGCCCCACCACCACGCGCCGATTTCTCTTCGGCAACCCCGAAGCGGCCTACCCTGAGCTCGGTGTCGCTCCTCGCGACAAGCAGGCATCTGGTTAGCACGCACGCGACGACCTCCTTGTTCGAGCACCGACAGCGCCGCGCTGACACCGACGGACTCCTCCCTCCGTGAACCGAGCAGCCGTCTCGCCGATCACTGCCGCTCCTCCTCGAGCGAAGCAGCCACTGTCATCGACGCCGAGCTGCCCTCGCGCGTGGCTGCTTCCGGACAGAAGCACGCGAATGCGATGGATCGCGCCGGCGACTCGTTTCGACATCAGACGATTGTCGCGGCGGGCTTTCGCTTCGGCGGCCAGGGAGTCGGCGCCGACGAGGCCCGGGTTGGACGACCGGTGCTCGTCGCTTATTCGCGCGCCTGAATACGCAGCTTCGAAGACGCCCGCGGCTCGCTCTGGCGCCTGCGGAGCGGGTTCGCGGAGGAGCGCGGGGCGGCCTGTAGGTTGCGTCTCATGCCGGACGCCGCGGGCCGCCCCGAGCCATTCGCCCCGCGGACCGCGCCCGCGGCGCTCGAGGACCTCTGGGCCCGGCTGCGAGCGACGCGCTGGCCGGACGCGCCCGAGGACGCCGGCTGGTCGATGGGGACCGACCTCGTCTACCTCCGCGAGCTCGTCGCCTACTGGACGGACGAGTTCGATTGGCCGGCGCAGGAAGCGGCGCTCGCGCAGTTCCCCCGCTTCCGCGTCGCGGTCGACGGCCTCAGGATCCACTTCGTCCACGTCCGCGCCACCGCGCCGGCCGGCCCCGTTCTGCCGCTGATCCTCAGCCACGGCTGGCCGGACTCGTTCTGGCGCTACGCGAAGGTGATCGCACTCCTGACCGACCCTGGCGCGCACGGCGCCGACCCCGCCGACGCGTTTGACGTGGTCGTACCTGACATGCCGGGCTATGGGTACTCCGATCGCCCCACCGGCCCGCCCCTGGACTCGATCGCCGTCGCCGGGCTGTGGGCTCAGCTCATGGGCGTCCTCGGCTACGCTCGGTTCGGCGCGGCGGGTGGAGACATTGGCGGCCATGTCAGCCGCTACCTCGGGCTCGATCACCCCGAGCGGGTTGTGGCCGTCCAACGCACCGACGCGGGTGTGCCCGTCTTCACCGGGGACCCGGCGGACCTCGCGCCGGAGGAGTGCGCCTGGCTCGAGGCCGCCGCGGCCTGGGGCGCCACCGAGGGCGCCTACGCCGCCATGCACCGCACGAAGCGCCAAACCGCGGCCTTCGGGCTCACCGACTCGCCAGCCGGGCTCGCTGCGTGGATCGTCGAAAAACTCCGGGCGTGGAGCGACTGCGACGGGGACGTCGAGCGGAGCTTCACAAAAGACGAGATCCTCACGAACGTCACGCTCTACTGGCTCACGGGGACGATCGGCTCCTCGATACGCATGTACCGCGCGAACGCCGCGATTCCGCCCGCCCAGCTCACCCGGCGGATCGAGGTACCGTCTGGCTTCTCGCTCTTCCCCGGCGACATCGGCCGCCCGCCGCGGGCGTGGCTCGATCGCACGGCGAACGTCGTGCGCGTAACCGAGCCCCCGCGCGGCGGCCATTTCGCGCCGTTCGAGGAACCCGAGCTCTACGCTGAGGAGCTGCGCGCGTTCTTCCGCCCCTACCGAGCGGCAGCGGTGAGCTGAGCGCACCAGTCGCGACGATCGCATCCGCGTTTCGCATGGCCTCCGAGCTCACGACCAGGTTGGCGACGCGGAAGGCATGTCACTCAGATCGCCGGCCTGTTCGGTCGCGATCGGCGGGCGGTCATCAGAGCCGACGATCGCTTCCATCGTTTCTGCGGCTTCAGACCCGCGACCGCTCATCGGCGACGACCCGATGGCGTGACCGGTATGTGCGTGGCGGGTGAGCCGAGCGCATTGCTGCGTTCGGTCCCCCGTTCAGAACGGACGTGCAGTTCTTCTCGGCGTCGACGGTGTAGGCCTATTGTTGTCCGTGGTTGTGGTAGGCGAGGTCGGCTGCTGTCAGGCCTTCGAGCGCCATCCCGAACGGGACGTCTTGCGTGATCCGGCGCCGTAGGTTGAGGTTGAGCGTCTGCTTCTGCAGCGTCCGGTAGAGCGCGGGCTTGCTGGCGAGATCCTGCGCGATCTCGATGCCCCGCTCGAGGGCTCGTTCGTGCGGCACCACCTCGTTGACGACGCCCCACTGCAGGGCGGTCTGGGCGTCGATCTGTTCGCCCGTCCACAGGAGCCACTTCGCGCGCGCGGTGCCCGCGATCTCCTCCCACACGACGTGCAGCCCGTCGCCGGCGGTGATCCCGAACGTGGGATGGGGCAAGTCGCCGTACGTGGCGCGCTCTGACGCGATGTGGACGTCGGCCAGGAGCAGGTACTCCGAATGGACGGTCGCTGGTCCGTTTGCGACGCCGACAACGGGCATCGGCAAATCGAGCAGACGTTGGAGCACCTTCGCGCCCTCGGTGCGGGTCTTCTCCCACTCGGCCGGCTTGAAGATCTCTCCCAGGCTCGGCCCGTCGATCTGGTCCATAAAGGAGTCGCCGGTTCCGGTGATCACGAGCGCCTTGTTGTCGGGGTCGAGAGACAGCTCCTCGAGCGCGACTGGAAGGTCGTGGTGCGTCTGACCCGTGAACACGACGGGGCCACCATCAGTGTGGAACCGCAATACCAGCACGCCGTCGTCATTCCTGCTGACCGCAAGGTTCTCGTACTTCTCGAAATATTCGGGCGTGCTCGCGTCGCCGCTTCCCTCGAGCCCAGTCTTGTCCCGCACAGTCATCGTTCCTCCTCGATCGTTATTTTGGACTCAAAGGTCCATTCCCGCGGAAGGGTACCAGATTGGACCGGTGAGTCCAAACGCTTGCTATGGTTGGCGGGTGACCGCGTCAGCGCCTCGCACAGACAAAGGCCGGGTGACCCGCGACCGTGTGGTTGACGCAGCCACGGCGCTGGTCTTCGAACACGGCGTCGCGGGGACCACGCTCGACGACGTACGCGCCGTGGCCAAGGTCAGCAAGGGCCAGCTCTACCACTATTTCGCCGACAAGGAAGACCTGATCCACGCGGTCATCGACCGCACGATCGAGCAGGTCCTCGACGCCCAGCCTGAGCTCGTCGACCTTTCATCCTGGGCGGCCATCTCACGCTGGTTAGACGACCTGGTCGACCTTCAGGTGCAGCGCTACGCGGTTGGCGGCTGCCCGATCGGCGGCCTCGCCGGTCAACTCGCCGAGACCGACGAGCTCGCGCGCCGCGCGTTAGCCGCTGGCTTTGACCGCTGGGAGAAACCACTGCGCAAGGGTCTCGAGAAGATGCGCTCACAGGGCAAGCTCCGCCCCACCGCCGACCCAGCACGCCTCGCGACAGCGACGCTCGCCGCGATCCAAGGCGGTCTCGTCCTCACCCAAACGCGACGCGACCCGCAGCAGCTGCGCATCGCCCTCGACGCCGCATACGCCTACTTGCGTTCCTTCGTCGCCTGACGACGCCACCGAGCACCACGCTCGGCCACTTCCGCACTCACCAACGCGCGTGAGCTAAGACGGGTTGCGATGACAGCGGCGCATCGACGCTGAGCTTCTGATCTCTTCGAAGATGCGCCTTGGATACCCGCTCGAGCGGTACCGATCCGAGCCGAGACCCGCTTCGTGTCTGCCGCGGCACCCGGAGCCTCGCCTCGCGGAGTCCCTCAGCCGCGGAAACCGAGCATCTCGCGGACGATCGCTTCCACGATCCAGATACCGCGGACCGGCGATCGGATTGGCGAC
>CAWBSO010000006.1:0-1269690 GCA_963791485.1 uncultured Solirubrobacterales bacterium | reverse complement strand
AACCCCATGACAACCCGACAGGAGACCCATGAACCAGCATGAAATGACCCAGAGCCTGCACCGCGTCAACCCTGTGGTGGTCGAGCCGCCACCGCCTCCGATCGCGCCCCTGCTCGACCAACTCGACACCGACGCGACCGTTGCACGACCCGAGCGGCCGACCACCGGCGTCGCCGTCCACTGCCGCGTCGGCGGCTCGTCCTGGCCGGGGCGGCAACGGGCGGCCTCGCGCTCGCCGTGTTCATCGGCGTCGGCGCCTCGGGGGGCGGGACGCAGAACGTCCTCGTCGAGGTCCTGCGCGCAACCACGCCGGGCTCGGGCGTGCTGCACATGCTCACCGTGACCGAAAACACAGCGGCCGGGACGACCAACACGATTCGTGACGAGGTTTGGACCGCGCAGAACCCCCGCCGCCTTCATAGCATCATCACGATCGGCGGCGAAGTCACTGAAGGCGCCCTCACGACGACACCCGTGAGGAGTCTGAGCTGGTCGGGGAGCGAACCCGACGTCATCGAGCAGGGCACGCCCTCGAACGTGGAGATGACCGAACAAAGCCCCGTCAGTTGGCTGCGCGAAGCGTACGCGAAGGGCGAGGTGACCCTGGCCGGCCGAACCACCCTCGACGGGCGTGCCGTGTGGCAGCTGGACGTCCACCCGGCCGCGCCGCTGCCGATGCTGAACGGGCAGCAGTTGCCCGACCCCACGTTGCTGGTCGACGCGAGCACGTTCGTGCCGGTGGAAAACGTGATCGACTCCGTCACCCAAGCCAGCGGGCATCCAGGCTCGAGGTGACCAGAGTCCGTTACCTCGCATACGAAGAACTGCCTGCCAATCCTCAGAGCGAAGCGCTGCTTCAGCTCGCCCCACACACCGGTGCGACAGTGAAGCCCGAACAGCCTTGAGGGCAGTCGGCTCACCGAATGCACGCACACATGAGACGAGCCCTCGCGGGTCGCAGACGGTTGCTCTCGCTCCTGGCGCCGCTTGCGCTGGGCGGGGTCGGCGCGACGCTCGCGCTCGACGCACCGGGCGTGACCCGCGGGGGGAAGTCCTCCGCCAAGGGACAGTCCTCCTCCGGTGGACCGGGGGTGGATGCGCAGCCGGGGTCCTTGTCGCGACGACGAGCCGCCGACTCGCGTTGCGCGTGCCCGATCCGGCCGGAGGGCCGCCGTGGGCATGTGGCTGTTCATACGACCGCAGGGGTGGTCTGCGTACAGCTCGGCCACGTCGAGGGGGGACGGCTGGGTCAGCTCGGTGTCGACGGAGCATTCAACAACGACGGGCGCTTTCACGTCCTGGCGCCGAGCGCCTCCCGGATATGCCCCAACCCGGCGTCACCAGCACATCGACTGCATCACGCCGGGCGGACGTTCGCCGCGGAGGTCAACGGGCTCGACCGCATCGCCCTGAGTGACCCGCCGGGGCCCACACTTCCGTCTCGTGACCGTCGCGAGGTCTCCTTCGGGCTGCTCGGACCGAACGCCCTCTCCATCACATACAGGTCGGGAGGTGACACGCGGAGCCGACCGGTCTCTCCGCACCTGGGGGCCTACCTGCTTGTTCAGCGCCTCACTGACACACCACACCTCAGCATCGACGCCGACCTACGGCGCGAACGAGCCGGACGACCATTTTCCGGCGGGCCCGACGGGCGCTTTGACTTCAACCCACTATCGCTACGGAGCAACGGTGTGCGCCGACAACGGCGTCAGCCCGATACGCCGCCTGTGTCACCTTCCGGAGTAGGCGCCAATCCTAGCGCAACCTAGCTAGACCTAGCTACATGTGGAAGGTTATCCGCGACGGCTCGGAGCATCCGCAGCCGGTGGATGCAGCGCTCGCCCTGGCAGACTAAGGGCTGTGTCAAGGACTGTCAACCCGACGGGGCGGGCGCCCGATGGCCCCGCGACCGACCTGAAAAGGACTCTTCCGCGATGCCCGCCGCGATCCCGAGCTGGCGGTACTCGAGGGGCTGCACGCGCTCAAGCATGCGCTGCGCTTCGGCGCGCAGGTGCTGCACACCGCGGTCGTGTCGCCCGCGCGGCTGGGTGCGCTTGCCGATGCGCTGGCGCCCGACGTGCGCGAGCGGATCCTCGCCGACGCCGAGACGGTGCCCGCCGAGGTGTTCGCGACGCTTGCGCCGCTGGCGCCCTCGACCGGGGTGATCGCGATCGCGCGGCGCCCGCCCACCGATGCCCGACGCGCTCCTCGCCGATGCGCGACCCGCGCCGGTCGTGCTGCTGGAGGCCCCCAGCGACCTGGGCAACATCGGCGCCTGCGTGCGCGTGACGGCCGCGGCCGATGCCGCCGGGGTGCTCACGACGGGAATCCACGACCCGTGGGACCCCGCGGCCCTGCGGGGCAGCGCCGGTTTGCACTTCGCGCTGCCCGTCGCACGGCTCGGTGAGGATGCGCTCGAGCTGGTCAGTCCCGAGCAGCCTCCTGCGCAGACCATCCCCGCCGGCGGCCCGGATGATCGCCGCCCGCTGATCGCGCTCGACCCCGACGGCGAGCCGCTGCGCCCCGGGGAGCTGCCTGCGCGCTCGATCCTGGCGTTTGGCGCCGAGCGCCAGGGGCTCTCCCAGGAGCTGCTCGACCGCGCCGACGCGCGTGTGCGCCTGCCGATGCGCGAGGGCGTCTCCAGTCTCAATCTCGCCACCTCGGTGGCCGCGGTGCTCTACAGCTGGCGGCTCGCTGACGTGGAGCATGAGGACGCGACGTTGATTGAGGCGTCCGCTGAGGTGCTCATCGACCATGCTCGTCGCTTGCGGGCGTAGGCTGAGGACCCATGGCTCCGAACGTTCCGCTTGCCGTCTCGCTTCAGCTGGAGGACGCCATCCAGCTCGTGCCGACGGCGCTGCTCTGCCTGCTCTACGCCCGGCGTGTGCGCACCCTGGCGTCGAGCGGCCAACCCGTGCCCGGCTGGCGCCAGGGGTGCTTCTACGCGGGGTGCCTCGTGATCGCCGCCGCCCTGATTGGGCTGGGGAAGGCCGGCGAGGAACTGCTGTTCGTGCACATGATCCGAGAGCCTCTTGATCGCGGACGTCGCGGCGCTTTTGATCGTGCTCGGCCTCACCGAGCCACTGCTGGCCCCGATCTTGTCGGCCGATCAGTCGATTGCATCTGATCGACGATCGGTCGGTCTCTTCGACCGGCTGCGGGTGCTCGCCAACCCGCTGATCGCGTTTCCACTGTGGGCTATCGACCTCTACCTGTGGCATCTGCCTGGGCCCTACCAGGGCGCCCTGGAACACGTTGGGCTGAACCTCCTCCAGCACGTGATGTTCCTCGCCTTTGGGATCAACATGTGGATGTGCCTGTTTGGGCCGCTGCCGATGCCCGGCTGGTTTGGCAGCCTCGGCAAGCTGTCTCTACATCGGCGCCGTGAGCCTCACTGCCGCTGCGCTTGGCAACATCTTTCTTTGGTCGGATGCCGTGTTCTATCCCTTCTACCTGCAGGGGGACTCTCGGCACCACCTCTCGCCTCTGGCCGACCAGAACCTTGCTGGGGCGGTGATGATGGTTGTGGTCAGCCTCTTTACGATCGGGCTCTTCGGCTGGTTGTTTCGGCGTACTGCTCGCGAGGCCGTGGAACGGCAGGAGTTGCTTGATTTTGCTTCTGCTCATGGACTTCTCGCTGAGTGATCAGCGGGCTGCTCGGGCTGTCTCTGCCGGGCGCGGGGCGGAGCTTCGGCAGGCGGCTTGAAAGCCGTGTGGAGTTTGGCGATGGGATCGCCTGCTCGCGCTATGGCTCGTGACTCTTGACGGGGGAGGGGGAGGGCTGGCCCTCCCCCTCCCCCGTCGCCCCCACCCCCTCCCTTTTGGGGCGTCAGTACCTGGCGCTGGTTGGGCGGCGGTCGTTATGATCTTGGCTATGTGCGTCGGTTGCGCCATGGCTGCGGCTTCGGCGGCGAGTGGGTTTCGGACCTGGCTGCAGACTCACCACATGGGGTGGCTCACGCCTCGTCGGATGCGTGCGCTGACGGTTGGGGCCATGTGCGCGGCTGGGCTGGTCTCGACGATTGGGGTCAGTGGGTCTTCGCTGCCTACGGCCCCGGCCGCTCACCACGTCACGCGCGCGCACTGACCGTCGCGCACTGGCCGCTGCTACCGCGCGGGGACTCCCAGGTTTGCCAGGTTCGGTCAGCCGCCGGCTACCGCTGGGAGGATCGTCAGTTCGGCGCCGTCTGACACGGGGGTCTGGAGGCCGTCCAGGAAGCGGATGTCCTCGCCGCTCAGGTAGACGTTCACGAAGCGCCGCAGGCCGCCATCCTCGTCGGAGATTCGGGTGCGCAGCTCGCCGAAGCGCTCGAACAGGCCGTCCAGCACCTCCTGCACGGTTGCGCCTTCGAGCTGGGCCTCGCTTGCGCCTTCGGCGGCGGTGCGCAGCTGGGTGGGGATCTTCACGGTCACGGCCATCGCTGCCCTTGACAGCCCCTTCCGCCACCGCCCGCCAGCGCCACGTCGCCTCGGCGGTCGTCTGCAAGCGGGACTCCACCTTGGTCTCGAACTCCTCCACGCTGGGCGCGATCGTGTGGGTGTCGAAGGTGCCTCGCACCGCGTCGAGTGTCTTCAGGCCCTCGCCGGTGATCACCAGCACGACGCGCTCGGAGGGGTCGATCTCCCCGCGCTCGGCAAGCTTCCTCAGGACCGCAGTGGTGACCCCGCCGGCGGTCTCGGTGAAAATGCCGGTGGTCTGAGCCAACAGCTCGATGCCCTCCCGAATCTCCTCGTCGCTCACCGCGTCGATCGAGCCTCCGCTGCGGCGCGCCTCCTCCAGCGCATAGGGACCGTCCGCGGGGTTGCCGATCGCCAGCGACTTGGCAATCGTCTGGGGCTTGACGGGCCGGCAGACATCGTGGCCTGCCGCGTACGCACTTGCCACCGGCGCGCAGCCTTCGGCCTGCGCGCCGCTCATCCGCGGCAGCTCTCCGCTCACCAGGCCGAGCTCGCGCCACTCGGCGAAGCCTTTGGCGATCTTCGTGAACAGCGACCCCGAGGCGATCGGCACGACGCAGCGATCGGGCAGCTCCCAGCCGAGCTGCTCGGCGATCTCGAACGCCAGCGTCTTTGAGCCCTCCGCGTAGTAGGGGCGCAGGTTGATGTTCACGAACGCCCACTCACGCTCGGCGGAGAGCTCGGTGCAGAGACGGTTGACGTCGTCGTAGTTGCCTTTGACGGCAACCAGACGGGTGCCGTAGACGCCGGTGGCGAGCACCTTCTGCTCCTCCAGGTCGGCGGGGATGAAGACGTAGGACTCGAGGCCCAGCGCCGCGCCGTGGGCGGCCACGGAGTTGGCCAGGTTGCCGGTGGAGGCGCACGCGATCGTCTGGTAGCCCAGCTCCCGCGCGCGCGCCACCGCCACCGACACCACGCGGTCCTTGAAGGAGTGCGTGGGGTTGGCGGCGTCGTTCTTGACCCAAACCTCTCTCAGCCCCAGCCGCTGCGCGAGACGGTCGGCGCGGATCAGCGGCGTGCAGCCCGCCGGCAGCCCGACCCGCGAGGCCAGCCGCCCCGAGGGCCCCGGCGGTCCGCCCGCCAGGGGCAGGAAGTCGGCGTAGCGCCAGATGTTCTGCGGACCTCCCTGGATGCGGCGGCGCAGCTCCCCCACGCCGCCGTCGGTCAGGCGGCTGTGGTCGTAGGCGACCTCCAGCGGGCCGAAGCACCGCTCGCACACGTACAGCGCCTCCAGCGGGTACTCCGCCTTGCACTCTCGACACTTCAGGTTGCTGGCAGCCATCTGGCCTCCTTCATCGTCTTCGCCGTTGTCCCGTGTGGCGAAAGACGTGAAGCCCGCCACACATCTGTCTGGAATTGGCACCTTCCGCGTTGGGACGCGGTGGTTGCCGGGGCTTCGTCGGGCCAGTCCCTCCACCCCTCTTGATGTGTACTGCTGTGGGCAGTATATCGAACGCGCGGCGGCGGCGCACGAAACTCGGTAACGCTCTTGCGCGCGCGGTGTACGCAGGTCGTGCACACCATTCCCCCCGCCGCACGGCGGCACCCGGTGCGAGACGAGCTCGGGCCGGGCAGCCCCGAGCGTAGAGACCCCGATCAGGGCGAGGACGCCTTCGACCTCGGTTCGCCGCTGCCCAAGAAGCGCATGCTGATCGTCGTCAACCCCTACGCCTCGACGGTCTCCGACAGCCTGCGCCACCTCGTCGTCGACGCCCTGCGCAGCCGCTTCGAGGTCGACGCCCGCGACACCGAGTCCCGCGGCCACGCGACCGAGCTCTGCCGCGAGGCCGCCCACGAGGGCTACGACGTGGTGGTCGCCTTCGGCGGGGACGGCACCGTCAACGAAGCCGCCAACGGCCTGCTCGGCTCCGCCACCCCGCTCACCTGTCTGCCGGGCGGCTCGGCCAACGTGTTCGGCAAGATGCTCGGCATCCCCGGGTCGCTGGTCGATGCGACCGAGCATCTGCTGGCGATGGCCGACGACTGGCGCATCCACAAGGTCGACCTCGGCGTGGTCAACGGTCGTTGCTTCACTTTCGCCTCCGGACTCGGACTCGACGCCTCAGTCGTGCAGCGCGTGGACGCCAACCCGCGGCGCAAGGCCCGCTGGGGGCCGTGGTTCTTCACCTGGGTCGCCGTAACCACGTTCGCCCGGCGCTACCTGCTGCGCCCGCCGCGCCTCACCACCCAGCTTGCCGGCGAGGAGCATCATGGGGTCACGGCGGTGATCCAGAACGGCACCCCCTTCACCTACTTCCGCGATCGCCCGATCGAGATCGCCGAGGACGCGCAGCTCGACTCCGGCACGCTCTCCACCTGCGTGCTGCACCGCGCGCGACCGATCGACATGCCGTTCATCGCCTGGCGCGCCTTCTCGCGGCGCGCACGCCTCACGCACCACCGCCAGATCACCGCGCTTGAGCCCGCCACCGAGCTGACCGTCCGCACCGCCGACGGCGAGCCGCTGCCGCTGCAGGTCGACGGCGACTACCTCGGCGAGGTGGCCGAGGCGCGGTACTCGATCATGCCCCGCGCGCTCAGCGTTGTGGCGTGACGATCTACCCCGCCGGCCCTGGCGTGACGCGGTAGGCGTCGAACACGGACTCGGTGTTGCGCAGCCGGTTGATCGCGCCCTTCAGCGAGTGCGTGTCGGCGACCTCAACCACGAAGCGGTTCTTGACCATCGGCGGGTTGGAGAGGCAGCGCGCTTCGACGATGTTGGCGCCCACCTCGGAGAAGACCCGCGAGAGGTCCTCCAGCAGCCGGTGGCGATCCCACGCGTCGATCTGGATTTCGACGACGAACCCGCTCGACTGCTCCCCCTCCCAGTACACCTCGGTAAAGCGTTCGGGGTTCTTGCGCAGCACGGTCGCGTTGGGACAGTCCTCGCGGTGGATCGTGATTCCGCGGCCGAGCGAGATGTAACCGACGATCTCATCGCCGGGCACCGGCCGGCAGCACTTGGCCAGGCGCAGCATCACGTCCTCCACGCCCTCCACCCGGATCCCGTACTGGCCCGAGGAACGGGTCGGGCGCCGTGCGGAGCGCCCCACCTTGAGCAGGTCGCTGGCGGCGGTCGCCCCGCCGTCGGCCGCCTCACCCGTCTTGAGGCGCTGCATCACCTTGTTGACGACGATCTTCGGCGACACCTTCGCGCCGCCGAGCGCCATGTAGAAGTCGTCGGCCTTGCGGTAGCCCATTTCGCGGATCACGTCCGCCAGCAGCGCCGAGCCGGTGATCCGCTGCGCCGGCAGCCCCTGACGCTTGAGGTGCTCCTGCAGCAGCTCGCGGCCGGTGTGCTCGGTGTCCTGGCGGGACTCCGCTTTGAACCACGCCCTGATCTTGTTGCGCGCGCGCGTGGTCTTCACCATCGCCAGCCAGTCGCGCGAGGGGCCGCGCTCGCGCTTGGTCGTGAGGATCTCGACGATGTCCCCACTGCGCAGCTCGTAGTGCAGCGGCACGATCTTGCTGTTCACCTTCGCCCCCACGCAGCGGTGGCCGATCTCGGTGTGCACCTCATAGGCGAAGTCCAGCGGCGTGGCGCCGGCCGCCAGCGACTTGACCTCACCCTTGGGTGTGAACACGTACACCTCGTCTTCGAACAGGTCGATCTTTAGGCTCTCCATGAACTCCTTGGGATCGGACATGTCCTGCTGCCAGTCGAGCATCGAGCGCAGCCACTTGACCTTGGAGTCGTCCTCGAGCGTGCCGGAGCGCTCGCGCCCGGGCTTCTCGCCGCGCTGCTTGTACATCCAGTGCGCCGCCACCCCGAACTCCGCCATCTCGTGCATATCCGCCGTGCGGATCTGGATCTCCAGCGGTCGTCCCTCCGGCCCGATCACGGTGGTGTGCAGCGACTGGTACATGTTGAACTTGGGCATCGCGATGAAGTCCTTGAAGCGCCCCGGCAGCGGCTTCCACAGCGAGTGGATCACCCCCACCGCGCCATAGCAGTCCTTCACGGAGTCCACAATCACGCGCATCGCGGTGAGGTCGTAGATCTCGTTGAACTCGCGTCCCTTCTTGGTCATCTTCGCGTAGATCGAGTAGAAGTGCTTGGCGCGCCCGGCGATCTGCGCTTCGATGCCGAGCTTGCGCAGCTCACTCGTGAGATACTCGCCGGCCTCGCTCACGTAGCGCTCGCGTTCATCGCGCTGCTGGGCGACCAGCCCCTTGATCTCCTGGTACTTGCGGGGGTGCAGGGTCGCGAACGCGAGGTCCTCGAGCTCCCACTTGATCGCGTGGATGCCCAGCCGATGCGCGATCGGGGCGTAGATCTCAAGCGTCTCCTTCGCCTTGTCGATCTGCTTCTGCTTGGGCATCGCCTCGATCGTGCGCATGTTGTGCAGCCGGTCGGCGAGCTTGATCAGAATCACCCGCACGTCGGTGGCCATCGCCACCATCATCTTGCGGTAGTTCTCCGCCTGCGCCTCATCGCGCGAGTGGAAGGTGATGCCGGTCAGCTTGGTGACCCCGTCCACGACGTTGGCAACCTCCCCGCCGAAGCGCTCGCGCACCTCCTCGATCGAGGCCGAGGTGTCCTCCACGGTGTCGTGCAGTAGCGCCGCGCACAGCGTCTCAGTATCAAGGCGCATACCAGCGCAGATGCGGGCGACGCCCACGGGGTGCACGATGAAGTCCTCACCGGACTTGCGCCGCTGCGCGGCGTGGTGCTCGCAGGCGAACACGAACGCCTCTTCCACGCGCGCGCGGTCGATCTGGATCGTCGTGTCGGCAGCGTGCTCGGCGACGATCGCGAACAGGTCGCCGAGCAGGCGGCGCTCGAACTCGTTGAGCTGCCCGGCGATCCCGGGCGATCGCTCTGGCTCCTTTATGGGGCTCTCCTGAGCCCGGTGTGTCTGCTCTGTCGCCATTCCTTAAGGGTAGGGCCTTTCGGGCTGGGGTCGTGCGACCAATCCCACCGCGCCGCGGTCAGGCGAAGAGCACCAGCTCCCCCTCCTCCTCGGGAGCCATCTCACCGAGGGCCGGCAGCTCGGTCGCTCGCGCGTGGCGCAACACTAGGCGCGGCTCGCTCACACCACGCCACTCGTTGACCTCCAGCGTGAACGTCGCATCGGCGGGGACGCCGTCGCGCACGGGCAGGCTGGTGCCGGCGCCGAACGCCACCGCGCGAGCGCGAGCGCCGTCGGCGAGCACCGTGAAGCGTACGTGCCTGCCCTCCCCCATCGGCCGGCGCTCGGCGAAGCGCGCGCCCTGCACCAGCAGCGACACCACCGGGTTGGCGCAGCCGAACGGCGCCAGCGCCCGCAGCTCTTCGGCGAGCGCCATCCCCAGCTCCCCGCCCTGCACGACCGCATCCACCCGCTCGCTCCGCACCAGCTGCTCCGCGTTCAACACGCGCTCGGCGTGGGCCGCGAACGCCGCGGCGAACTCCTCTAAGCGCTCGCGCTCGATCTCCAGGCCCGCGGCCGCGCGGTGGCCGCCGTGGCGCAGCAGGTGCCCCGCGCATTCGTTGAGCCCCTCCAGCAGGTCGAAGCCCGCGATGCTGCGCCCCGACCCCCTCCCAGTTGCGCCATCGAGCGCCACCAACACGAACGGCCGGTGGTGGCGCTCGGCCAGGCGGGAGGCGACGATCCCGATCACCCCGGGATGCCAGTCCTCGCCGGCGAGCACGTACGCGGCGCGCTCACCCAGCGCCGCCACCTGACGCTCGGCGTCGAACAGGATGCGCGTCTCGGTGTGCTTGCGCTCGTGGTTGGCACGGTCGAGCTCGGCCGCGATCTCCTGCGCGCGCGCGGGGTCCTCGGTGAGGATCAGCTCCAGGCCGGCGTCGGCGCGGTGCATCCGCCCCACTGCGTTCAGCCGCGGCGCCAGCGCGAACGCCACGGTGCGCTCGTCCAATTGACCGCCGCTCGCGCGTGCCACCGCCAGCAGCGCGCGCAGCCCCGGCTTGGCGGTCGCCGCCAACGCCCGCAGGCCGCCGCGCACCAGCGTGCGGTTCTCACCCAACAGCGCCACCACGTCGGCGATCGTCGCCAGCGCCACGAGGTCGAGGTCGTCGTGTGGGCGATAGGCGACCCGCCCGCACGGGCTGGCGGGCGCCGTATCCCCGTTTCGACCGAAGCCGGGAGACACTCGCCCTTGGCTCGCATCCCCGTTTCGGCCAGCGGCCTCCCACAAGCCGAGCGCCAGCTTGTACGCCACGGCGGTCGCGCATAGGTCGGGGCAGGGGTAGCCGCATACGGCTGGGTGCACGATCGGCGCTCGCGGCAGCGCGCCGTCGGCGCGCGGGGAGTGGTGATCGCTGACCACCACCTCCATCCCCAGCACCCGCGCGAGGTCCACCTCCTCGACCGCCGTGATGCCACAGTCCGCGGTGATCAGCAGGCGTGTGCCGCGCACCGCCAGGCGCCTGATCGTGCGGGCGTTCAGCCCATACCCGTCGCTGGCGCGGTCGGGCAGATACCAGTCCACGTCCGCCCCCAGCGCCCGCAGGACCCGCACCAGCACCGCGGTGGAGCAGATCCCATCGACGTCGTAGTCGCCGTGCACGGTGATCCGCGCGCCGGCGCGCACGCGGTCAAGGATCGTCGTGAGTGCCTCGTCGATGCCCTCGAACGCCGCGGGCGGATGCTCCTCATCGGTCGCCAGGAACGCCCGCGCGCGCTCGGGGTCGGCCAGCCCGCGACGCACCAGCACCTGCGCGACCGCGCCGCTCACCCCCAGCTGCCGTTCGAGCGCCTGCACGTGGGGTTGCGGGCACGGCGCGATCTCGAAGCGGCTGCTCGGCACCATCGCAGCCCACTCTACGGGTGGGTCTGGACGTCACCGGGGTGTCGTGACTGCGGCCCGCATCCCTTCGCGGCGGATACCCTCCAGGTAGATCGCCGCCATGCCGATCAGCGAGCCGGGCACCGCGTACAGCACGACCGCGATGTCGGTCGCCTTTTTTCCGGGGATCGCCAGGCCGGAGACTTTGATGCTGTAGATCAGCGTGCTGATCACGACCGCGCCGATCAGCGAGCCGACCAGCGCGCCGACGATCCCGCCCCAGAATCGATCGGGCAGCCAGATCGTGAAGTGCCAGATCGCGAGGCCCATCATCACCCATCCGAGCATTCCCATTACCGGCTCCTCCCATGACGTTTGTTGCGCGGCCGTTTTGGGCGTTTGGGCTGTTCCTTGAGCACCAGATCCTCGGGGGTAAGATCGGCCGCCGGCTCCCGCGGCGCCGTGGTCTCCTGCGGCTCGGGCGTCGGCGGCGGAGCCGTGGGGGCTTTCGGGGTGCGCGTCCTGGCTGGCATCGTGCCCGTGCCCGTGCCGGCTGACGGGCCGGCGAGATTCGATGTCCGCCCGCCCTGTTCGCGCCGGCCGTTGCCGCGGGCGGCGGGCGCCGACCCACGCCCACCGGGTGGACGGGCGGCGGCCCCATCCTCCCGCTCGATGTCCAGGTCGCGCACCATCTCCTCGAACTCCTCCTGTGAGACCTGCTCGCCGGGCTCCTCTGCCGCCACCAGCAGGCCGCCTTTGCGCTGGCGGCGGCGCTGTTTGGCGGGCTCCACGTCGATCGGCGAGCCGTCGAGCGCGGTCGCGTACGGGGGCACCGCGCCGAAGTCGCGCACCAGACGCGCGCGGCGGTTGCGGTAGGAGCCCTCGCGTTCCTTCCAGTGGGTGAGCACCGGCGAGGCGATGAAGATCGAGGAGTAGGCGCCGGAGGCGATCCCCACCATCAGCGCGAATGCAAAGTTCTTCAGCGTTTCCCCGCCGAACAGCAGCAGCGCCAGCACCGGCAGCAGCGTGCAGAAGCTGGTCGCCAGCGAACGGGTGAGCACCTCCGACATCGAGCGGTTGACGATCTGCGAGAACGCGGCGCGCGGCATTCGCGGCACGTTCTCGCGCACGCGGTCGAACACGATGATCGTGTCGTACAGCGAATAGCCGAGGATCGTCAACAGCGCGGCGACCGTCGCGCTGCTCACTTCGCGGCCGGTGAGCGCGTACACCCCCGCAGTGATCAGCAGGTCGTGCATCAACGCGATCAGCACGGGCACCGCGTACTTCCACTCGAAGCGCAGCGCGATATACACCGAGATCACGATCAGCGAGGCGATGATTGCGATCACCGCCGACCTGGCCACCGTCGCCCCGAAGGTCGGTCCGATCGAGTTGTCGGAGACGTCGCGCAGCGGGCTGATCTTGCCCAGCGATTCCTCGACGGCGGCCACCTGAGTCGGCTTGAGCTGCTTGAGCGAGATCTGGTAGCCGCTGCCGCCGACGTTTTTGTCGCCGGTGAGCTTCTGGATCTGGGCGTTGGGAAGGTTGTGTTCGCGCAGCACCGTGCGAATCTGTTCCTGGGAGATCGGCTGGGTGAAGCCGGTCTGGATGCGCGTTCCGGACGTGAAGTCGATGCCGAAGTTGATCCCTTTGCCACCGATCGCCAGCGCGCCGATCAACAGGATCGTGCCCGACAGCGAGAAGAACCAGCGTGAGGCCCCCATGAAGTCGAAGCGCAGCGCGCGCTTGGCGCGGGCGGCACCGAGCATCGCCGGGTGGCCGATCACCCGCGAGCGACCCATCGCGCCGAGCGCCGCCTGCGTGGCGAGCACCGCGGTGAACAGCGACAGCAGCGTGCCGATGCCAAGCGTGAAGGCGAAGCCCTGCACTTCGGCGGTCGCCAGCGCGAACAGGATGAAGGCCGTCATGAACGTCACCACATTGGCGTCGACGATCGCCGCGAAGCCGCGTTTGTAGCCCGCGGCGATGCCGGCGGGAATCGAGCGCCCCGCGCGGATCTCCTCCTTGATGCGCTCGAAGATCACGATGTTCGCGTCCGCGGCGATGCCGATCGTGAGGATCAGGCCGGCGATGCCGGGCAGCGTCAGGACGATCGGGATCGCCTTGATCAGCGCGAAGTAGTAGACGCTGTAGATCGCGAGGCCCGCGATCGCGATGATCCCCAGCACGCGGTAGAAGGTCAGCAGGAAGATGCACACGACCAGCAGCCCCACCGCCATCGCGAGCAGGCCCTGGTCGAGCGCCGTTTTGCCGAGCGTCGCGGAGACCTGGGAATGGGAGATCTGTTCCAGCCTGATCGGCAGCGCGCCCGACTGCAGCTCGTCGGCGAGGTTCTGAGCGGAGGTGAGTGTGAAGCCGCCGGTGATCTCCGAGCCGTTGGAGGCATCGATCCCGTTTTCGTAGACCGTGTAGTCGATCGAGGGCGCGGTGATCACCTGTTCGTCGAGCACGATCGCGAAGTGCTGCAGCGCCGCGGCCTTGGTTACGCCGGGCAGCTGCGCGTTTGCGCCACGCTGGGCGATTTCCTTGGTGACCCGTTCGAACACCTTCTTGCCGTGTTCGTCGAAGCCGAAGGTCACGTCCGGCAGACCCGAACCGCCGCCTTCGCTCTGATAGCCCTGCTGCGGGTTGTTGATGCTGCCGCCTTCGAGCACCGGGTTGTCGTTGAGCACGTAGAAGCTGTTCGGTTCGGCCTTGACGACTTTGTTCTGGAATTCTTCGGGGTGCGCCTGCACGAGCACCGTGCCGGGGTTGACGTGCACGGCCTTCGGCTTCGCGTCGGCCGGCGGTTTGTAGCCGTCGGCGTAGAGCTCGGCCTGCGTGTCGGCTGGGCCGCAGATCGGCTTGCCGCCGGCGCACAGCATCTTTTCGTGCTTGGTGTCGAGCAGATACCACGCGCCGAAGATGCAGCCGTGGACCTGCGCGGCTGTGCAGCCTTTTTCCAGCGTGGTTGCGTTGGGGTAGAGGTAGGGCTTGCGTTTGGCGGCGAGCAGCACCGCTTTGTACTCGGGCAGTCCACAGGCCACCGAGGCCGGTTCGCGTCCGCCTCCGCAGGTGACGGCGGAGTTGGTCGGTTCGGGTTTGCCCGAGGGCCCGATCACGTTGGGCTCCCAGTCGTAGAAGAGCAGCTGGGCGGTCTTGCCGACCTGGTCTTCGGCGCGCTTGACGTTGGTCACGTCAGGCAGTGAGACGTTGATTTCATTGGCGCCGTAGAGCTGGATTTCCGGCTGCGCGACGCCCAGCTGGTCGACGCGCTTGCGCATGATGTTGATCGCCCGGTTGAGCGATTCGGGGTTGACCTTCGCGTGGGCGGTGGGGATCCCCTTGTAGATGAACGACACCCCGCCCTTCAGGTCGAGGCCGAGGCGCGTCGGTTTGGTCGCGATGATGACCGCCGACACCGCCAGCAGCAGGGCGACGAGCAGCAGGACCAAAGAATTACGGCGACGGTCGGTCATTGGAAAAGACTACTTGTCCGGGGTAAGGACGAGCAAAAGACCGCCCTCGTCGTCGTAGGCGGGGAACATGTCGGCGCGCGCCGTGGCGGGCAGGTCGCGGTCGCCGCTGACGCGCACGGGCTTGCCCAGTGCGCGCACCCCCCACTCCAGCACCGTGCCGACCGGGTCATCGCCGCCCGAGAACTCCAACCCGAGCGCTTGCGCGACCGGCCGGCCGATCACCGCTTCCTCCTCGAGGCCGGTGAGCGCGAAGGAGTTCTTGCCGCAGCCGATCACCCGGCCCTCGCGATCGCACACGAAGAACGCGGCGTCCGGCGCGGGGTAGTAGTCATCGAGCAGTTCGAAGAGGAAGGCGAACCCGCACTTCGCGCAGCCCTTCGGTTGACGGGTGAAGCCAAGGTTGCGGTCGAGCTCGCTGGAGCGGTGACCGCAGTTGGGGCAGATGAAGGGATGGGACATGGTCTGATTGAAGGAGGGGCTCGGCTCGCCGGCCCGCGGCCGGCTGCGCCACCCTAGTGATTGAAAAAGGAGGGGCTCGGCTCGCCAGCCTGCGGCCGGCTGTGCCACCCTCCATACACAAAGAGTAGGGAAGGAGCCGCGCAGAGGCTCCGCCCAATGGAACACCGTGTGGGGAGCTAGAAGAGCGCCCGCTCGCTGGCTGTCTCGGACTCCGCGCCCACGCTCCGCGCGCCGATCCACCCCGCAGGGGGCTCCAGCCCGAGGTGGGCGAACGCCGCGGGCGTGGCGGCACGCCCGCGCGGGGTCCGCAGGAGCAGGCCCTCACGCAGCAGGTGGGGCTCGTAGACGTCCTCGATCGTGTCGCGCTCCTCGCCGACGGCGACCGCCAGCGTGGAGAGCCCGACGGGGCCGCCCGCGAACTTCTCGCAGATCGCGCGCAGGATCTCGCGGTCGAGGCGGTCCAGGCCGCGCTCGTCGACCTCCAGCAACTCCAGCGCCGCGCGCGCGGCTTCGGCGCTGAGGACCCCCTCCATGCGCACCTCGGCGTAGTCGCGCACGCGGCGCAACAGGCGGTTGGCCACGCGCGGGGTGCCCCGGCTGCGCGCCGCGATCGCCTCGGCGCCGCCCTCCTCCAGCGGGATCTCAAGGATCCCCGCGGAGCGTTTGACGATCGCCACGAGCTCCGTAGTCGTATAGGGCTCAAGCCGCGCCTGGATGCCGAAGCGGTCGCGCAGCGGCGTGGTGAGGAGGCCCGTGCGGGTGGTCGCCCCGACCAGCGTGAAGGGCGGCAGATCGAGCGTCACCACGCGCGCGCCGGCGCCCTGGCCGACGGTGATCGGCAGGCGACGGTCCTCCATCGCCGGGTAGAAGGTCTCCTCCAGCGTGCGCGGCAGGCGGTGGATCTCATCGACGAAGAACACGGAGCGCGGCTCCAGGGCGGTGAGAAAGGCCGCGATGTCTCCCTTTCGCTCGAGCGCGGGGCCGGCGGTCTGCACGAACGGCGCCCCGAGTTCGCTCGCGACGATCTGCGCGAGGGAGGTCTTGCCGAGTCCGGGCGGCCCGGCGAGCAGCAGGTGGTCGAGCGCCTCGCCGCGCGCCGAGGCGGCCTCGATCGCCACCGCGAGTTGCTCACACAGCGCGCGCTGGCCGACGAACTCGTGCAGGCGCCGGGGGCGCAGCGAGCGCTCGAGCTCCTCCTCGAGCTCGTCGTGCTCGTCCAGGTTGGGGGTTTGGATGCGGGTCACCGGAGGCTCACCCCGCGCGCGCGGTGCGCAGCGCCTGCGCGATCAGCTCCTCGGCGCTCGCGCCCGTCGCCTCGCGCAGCAGCCCCTCGGCCTCGCCG
Source organism: uncultured Solirubrobacterales bacterium (assembly GCA_963791485.1). GTDB lineage: Bacteria > Actinomycetota > Thermoleophilia > Solirubrobacterales > Solirubrobacteraceae > Palsa-744. The sequence goes on along the minus strand of CAWBSO010000006.1, from coordinate 1,253,214 downwards.
TGGCTGTAGCCGAGCTCCAGCAGCCCGTCGCGGGCGAGCGTGCGCGGGCTCTCCACGCGGCGGGCTTTGATCGTAGCGCCGGTGGCGGCGCCGAGGTCGATGTCCGCTGCAACCCCGACCTTCTCGCGCAGCTCGACGATGATCCGCTCCGCGGTGCGCTTGCCGATCCCGGGCACCGCCTGCAAACGCGCCGCGTCGCCCGCGGCGAGCGCGCCCACCAGCTCGCGCGGCGGCCCGGCGGAGAGCACCGCGAGCGCCACCTTGGGGCCGACGGCCTGCACGGAGAGCAGCATCAGGAAGAGGTCGCGCTCGGACTCGGAGTGAAAGCCGTACAGCGCGAGCGCGTCGTCGCGCACGATCAGGTGGGTGTGCAGCGTCGTCTCGCCGCCGACGGCGGGGACGTGGCGCAGGGTCTCCGCGGAGACGGCCGCCCGGTGGCCGACCCCTCCGCAGAGGATCACCACGTGGTCGGCGCGGCGCACGGCGACCTCGCCTCGCAGCAGCGCGATCATGCCTGCCCGCTCGGGTGAGAACCACGCCGCCATGGGCCCGCAGGGCAAGCTGGGCAAGGACGCACTGAGCGAAGTGTGCTTTGCACACGAGCGAGGGAGGACGCCGATCCAGCGCCGCCATGCGGGTTCATGGCACCGCCTCGGCCACGGCATGCGCTAGCGGGGCCGCGTTCAAGTGGCAGAGCGCCACCGCGAGCGCGTCGGAGGCGTGGTCGGGGGTGGGCAGCTCGGGGAGCGACAGCAGCGTCTGCACCATCCGCGCGACCTGGCCCTTGCCCGCCCGGCCGTTGCCGCACACCGAGGACTTCACGCGTTGGGGGGTGTAGGAGAAGCACGGAACACCCCGCGACCCGGCGGCGAGCATCGTCACCCCGCGGGCGTGCCCGACCGCGAAGGCGGTTTGCACGTTCTGCCCGAAGTACAGCTGCTCGAGCGCCATCGCGGTGGGGCGGTGCTCATCGATCAGCTCCAACACACGCCCGTGCACGCTCGCCAGGCGCGACTCCAGCGCCAGGCCGGCGGGCGTGTCGATCACGCCGCCGTCGAGCGCCGCCAGGCGACCCGGCCCTCCGTGTCGCGTGCCCCCGCGGCGGGCAACGACGCCGTAGCCGGCGTTGGCGAGGCCGGGGTCGATCCCGAGCACGATCATGGGATGTGATTCTGCGCGGGCGGTCGGACGCCTCTAACGAGTGCGCCACGGCGCGGTGCCCGAGGCCCACAGATCGTTGAGCGCGACGGCGTCCTTGTAAGTGTCCATGCACTCCCAGAAGCCCTCGTGGCGGTGGGCGCGAAGCTGGTCATCGGCGGCGAGCCGCTGCAAGGGCTCGCGCTCGAGCACGGAGTCCTCCCGAAGGTAGGCGAACGCACCGGGGCGCAGGCAGAGGAAGCCGCCGTTGATCCAGTGCTCGGAGCGGGGCTTCTCGCGGAAGCCGAGCACGCGGCCATCCTCCCCATCGAGCTCGGCCACGCCGAACTGCAGCTCGGGACGCACGACGGTGATCGTGGCGAGCGCCCCGTGCGCCTCGTGGAAGCGCAGCAGCCGCGCGAGGTCGATGTCGGCGAGGCCGTCGGCATAGGTGAGACAGAACGTGCGCTCGCCCGCCAGCAGCCCCTCCAGCCGCTTGACCCGCCCGCCCGTGGGGGTGTCAAGGCCAGTGTCCACGCACTGCACCCCCACCCCCTCCCCCCAGCGCCGCGCGGTGACGAAGCGCTCGAGCAGCTCGCCGCGGTAGCCGGTCGCCAGCAGAAAGCGGCGAAAGCCCTGGGCGGCGTACAGCTCGATCACGTGCTCCACGATCGGGCGCCCACCGATCTCGATCAGCGGCTTGGGAATCTCCCGGGTGCGCTCGCGCAGACGGGTGCCGCGCCCGCCGCAGAGAATCACGACGGGTGGCAGAGCGGGGATGGTCATTGGGGATCGTCCACGTGCGCGGAGGTCGCAACCAAGCGCACGGGGGCGGGGTGTCCCTACCCCGCCACGGCCGTCAGTGTGCCTGCCAACCTCATCCCGCCACCCGCGTGAGCACATCGGCCGGCACATCGAAGTTGGCGTGCACCGCGGAGACGTCGTCGTTCTCTTCCAGGCCGTCGATCAACTTCATCAGCTTGAGGACCTGGCCCTCGTGCTCGATCGGCACGAGGCTGGAGGGCCGGTAGGTGAGCTCGGCGCTCTCCAGCTCCACGCCCGCCTCCTCCAGCGCGCGGCGCACCGCGGTGAAGTCCGCCAGCGGGGTGACCACCTCGAAGACGTCCTCGTCCTCGGAGATGTCCTCCGCGCCGGCCTCCACGGCGACCAGCAGGTCGTCCTCGGTGTAGCGCGAGGCGTCGACGACGACAACGCCCCTCTTCTCGAACAGGTAGGCCACCGAGCCGGGCTCGCCGAGCGAGCCGCCGAATTTGGTGAAGAGGTTGCGCACGTCCGGGCCGGTGCGGTTGCGGTTGTCGGTGACGGTCTCCACGAGCAGCGCCACCCCCGCAGGGCCGTAGCCCTCGTAGATCACCGTCTCCAGCGCCTCCCCGTCGCCGCCCTCGCCGGTGCCCTTGGCGATCGCGCGCTCGATGTTGTCCTTCGGCATCGAGGCCGCTTTGGCCTTGCGGATCGCGTTCTCGAGCGCCGCGTTTGAGTCGGGGTCCCCCCCGCCCTCGCGCGCAGCGACGGTGACGGCGCGCGCCAGCTTCGTGAACGCCGCCCCCCGGCGGGAGTCGACGATCGCCTTCTTGTGCTTGATGCTCGACCACTTGGAGTGTCCTGACATGGGCTAGAGCTTAGGATGCAAAGCGCATGGACGCTCCCTCCCCCGAGATTTTCAAGGCGTATGACATCCGCGGCCTGTACGGCGAGCAGATCGACGGCGAGATCGCGGAGTCGATCGGCCGGGCGTTCGCGCGGGTACTCGCGCAGCTGGAGGGCAAGCCGGTGGGCGAGCTGCGCGTGGGGCTGGGGCGCGACATGCGCCTCACCGCGCCGGAGCTCGCGGTGCGCTACCGGGAGGGCCTGCTGGCCGAGGGCGTGCACGTGCTCGACGCCGGGCAGGTCGGCACCGAGATGCTCTACTACTTGGTCGGCTCGCGCGCGCTCGACGGCGGGCTGATGTGCACCGCCTCGCACAACCCGAAGGCGTACACCGGCTGCAAGTTGGTGCGCGAGGGGGCGCTGGCGCTGTCGGGCGACAGCGGCATCCAGGACATCCGCCGGCTGATCGAGACCGGGCTCGGCGGGGATGAGAGCTCTCCCGCCCCGCGCGGCGCGGTCGAGGAGGTGGACGTCTACGCCGAGTTCCAGGCCGCGGCACTGGGCTTCGTTGATCCCGAGACGATCCGCTCGGCTGGCCGCAACGGGGATGCCGGCCGAAACGGGGACTCACGCCACAGGCGCGTGTCCCCCGGCTTCGGCAATGCAAGCGTCTCCCCAATCGGCCGGCCGCTGAAGGTCGTAGTGGATGGTGGCAACGGGATGGCCGGCCCGATGGTCGGCCCGCTGCTGGAGGGGTTGGGGCTCGAGCTGATCGAGACCTACTGGACTCCCGACGGCAACTTCCCCGACCACGAGCCCAACCCGCTGCTGCCCGAGAACCGGCAGTTCGCGATCGACAAGGTGCTCGCGACTGGCGCCGACCTCGGGATCGCCTGGGACGGGGACGCCGACCGCTGCTTCTTCATCGACGACACCGGGTGCTTCGTGGACGGCGACTTCCTCACCGCGCTGCTGGCGGAGTCGCTGCTCGCCAAGCGGGTGGGTGGGGACCCCAAACAAACGATCCTCTACGACGTGCGCGCCTCGCGCGCCGTGCCCGACACGGTGCGGCGCGCCGGCGGGACGCCGTACGTCAACCGCGTGGGGCACGCCTTCTTCAAGACGCGCATGCGCGCGGAGGGCTCGCTGTTCGGCGGGGAGGTGTCGGGGCACTACTACTTCCGCGACTTCTACTGCGCCGACTCCGGCACGCTGCCGGCACTGCTGATCCTCGAGCAGCTCTCGCGCACCGGCCGGCGCATGTCCGAGCTGCTGGCGCCCTACCGCGAGCGCTACTTCATCTCCGGGGAGATCAACTCGGAGGTGGCCGACCAGGACGCGAAGATGCAGGAGATCGCGGCGCGCTACGCCGACGCCGAGCAGTCCCACCTCGACGGGATTTCGATCGACTACGAGGATTGGCACTTCAACGTGCGCCCCTCCAACACCGAGCCGTTGCTGCGCCTCTGCTTGGAGTCGCTGCGCTCCCGCGAGGACATGGAACGCCGCCGCGACGAGGTGCTGGCGCTGATCCGCTCATGAGCCCCCCGCCCACAACCGAGCAGGAGCAGGCGCAGGAGGCCGCCGCGCTGGAGCGCGCCGCGGCGGAGGGGATCCACCGCCTCGCGATCCCCACCCCGTTCGCGGTCGGCCGCGTCAATGCCTACCTGATCGAGGACGACCCTCTCACGCTGGTCGACTCCGGGCCCAACTCCGCCAAGGCGCTCGACGAGCTCGAACAGGCGCTCGCCGCACGCGGGCACGCGATCGAGGACCTGCAGCTCTTGATCCTCACCCACCAGCACATCGACCACATCGGCCTCGCCGCGATCCTCGCGCGGCGCTCAGGCGCGCAGGTGGCGGCTCTCGAGGGCCTCGACCGCCGGCTGCGCGACTTCCGCAGCGAGTCCGAGTTCGACGATCGCTTCGCGGCGCGCATCATGCTGCGCCACGGAGTGGCGACCGATGTCGTTACAGCGCTGCGCGCGGTCTCCGCCAGCTTCCGCGCGTGGGGCTGCACCGTGGAGGTCGATCGCCCGCTGGCCGCGGGCGAGGAGCTGCAACTGCGCGATCGCACGCTGCGCGTGCTGCACCGGCCCGGACACAGCCCCTCGGACACCGTTTTCCATGACGAGCACCGCTCGCTACTGATCGCCGGCGACCATCTGCTCGCGCACATCTCCTCCAACCCGCTGATCGCGCGGCCGCTCGATGTGGAGGGGGATTACGACGGGCCCCGCCCGCACGCGCTGATCACCTACCTCGACTCGCTGCGCCAGACGCGCGCGATGGAGCTCGAGCTGGTGCTCGGCGGCCACGGCGCCCCGATCGCCGACCACGCCGCGCTGATCGACGAGCGCCTGCGCATGCACGAACGGCGCGCCACGAAGATCCACGGTCTGATCGCCGAGCGGCCTCGCACCGCCTACGAACTGGCGTACAAGATGTGGGGCAACGTCGCCGTCACGCAGGCCTACCTAACGATCTCCGAGGTGCTCGGCCACGTCGATCTGCTGCTGGGCGACGGACGCGCGGTGGAACGGATCACGGACGGGATCGCGCGGTTCGAGGCGGCGTAGGTCAGTATCCCGCCGCGCTCGCGCGCCCGCGCGCCACGGAGTCGAGGAACAGCCGGTGCAGCCGCCCGTCCGGGGTCAGCTCGGCGTGGAAGGCAACCGCCAGGCGGTTGCCTTCGCGGGCCGCCACCGCATGGCCGTCCACCTCGGCGAGCATCTCCACCCCCGGGCCATGCTCGGCGATCCATGGGGCGCGGATGAAGACTCCGCGCAGGGGTGGGCCGTCGATCCCGCGCATCGCCACCGGCGCCTCGAAGCTTTTGAGTTGGCGGCCGAACGCGTTGCGCCGCGCGCGCATGTCCATCAGCCCGAGGTGATCGCGGTCGAGCATGATCAGCCCCGCGCACGAGCCGAGCACCGGCACGCCCCGCCCGCCCGGCGGCGGGCCGCACAGCTTCCGCAGCGGCTCGGCCAGGCCCTCCCGCTCGATCCCGAGCGTCATCGTCGTGGACTCCCCCCCGGGGATCACGAGGCCCTCGATGCCGTCGAGGTCGGCGGGCGTGCGCACCTCGCGCACCTCCGCGCCGACGCTGCGCAGCATCCGCGCGTGCGCCTCGAAGCCGCCCTGCAGCGCCAGCACCCCCACCACCGGCGGTGCTGGCGGCACGTCTCCCACTAGCAAGTGCACGCGGTCGAAGATCCAGCGGAGGGGGGCACTTGGTGCGAGAGGTGGGCCGTCCTACCAGCCCCGCGAAGCCAGCAGCTGCTCCTGCTCAAGCTTGGAGCTCTCGAGGCTGACCATCGCGGGGCCGAGGCCGCGCGAGGCGCCCGCCACCCGCGCGGGGTCCTGCCAGTGCGTGGTCGCCTCCACGATCGCCCGCGCCCTGGTGGGAGGGTCCTCGGACTTGAAGATCCCCGAGCCCACGAACACGCCCTCGGCGCCGAGCGCCATCATCAGCGCGGCGTCGGCAGGGGTGGCGATCCCGCCCGCGCAGAACAGCACCACCGGCAAGCGGCCCTCCGTGGCGACGCGCCGCACGAGATCCAGCGGCGCCCCGTGCTGCTTGGCGGCGCTCGCCAGCTCGCTTTCCTGGAGCGTCGCGAGGCGGCGAATCTCACCGCCGATCATGCGCATGTGGCGCACCGCCTCGACGATGTCCCCGGTGCCGGCCTCGCCCTTGGAGCGGATCATCGCCGCGCCCTCGCCGATCCGCCGCAGCGCCTCGCCGAGGTTGGTCGCCCCGCACACGAACGGCACCTCGAACGCCCACTTGTCGATGTGGTTGGCCTCGTCGGCGGGGGTCAGCACCTCCGACTCGTCGACGTAATCCACCTCCAGCGCCTGCAGCACCTGCGCCTCGACGAAGTGGCCGATGCGCGCCTTCGCCATCACCGGGACGCTCACCGCCTCCTGGATGCCGGCGATCATCTCCGGGTCTGACATCCGCGCCACGCCGCCGTCGCGGCGGATGTCAGCCGGCACGCGCTCGAGCGCCATCACCGCGGCGGCGCCCGCGTCCTCGGCCACCTTCGCCTGTTCGGGCGTGACCACGTCCATGATCACGCCGCCCTTCAGCATCTCTGCCAAGCCGGCCTTGACCGTGAATGTCGCCTCGTCGCGCATGAGAGAGAGTCTATCTGCCTCTATATGCCACTGGCGCATGCGCCAGTGGCCCGGAGGGCGCATGCGCCCTCCGGCCGGCAGGTGCATGCACCTGCCGGAACAGCATCGGCGAGAATCACTTCAGCCGGAAGGCCTTGATGCGGTCTTCGTACTGCGCGGAGTCGCGCGCATACACGCCGTAGGCCAGCGCTTGGATGAGACTGAGCAGCGCCGCGTGCGAGCGCACGTAGGCAGGGCTGTTGGAGGAGTAGTAGAGCTTGATCTGCCCGAGCTTGGCGACCTCCGAGAGCGTCGCGTCGGTGATCGCCGCGGTGCGCGCCTTGCGGTGGCGTGCCAGCTTCATCGCGCGCAGCACCAGCGGGTGCGGGCGCCCGGCGGAGAGCCCGATCACGAGCGTCCCCTCGTCGATGCGTCCGAGGCGGCTGAGCGCCTCCTGGGAGGGGCTGGCGACGACGTCCACGCGCAGGTCCAGCAGCATCAGCAGGTGGCGCAGGTAGCTGGCGAAGAACGCCATCTGGTCGGTGCCCGCTACCAGCACCTTCTCGGCGCTCACGATCGCGTCGATCAGCTCCTCCACATCGCCGCGCGACACCTTGCGCGCGGTCTCCTCCACGTTCAGGTGGTCGGCCGCCAGCGCCGCCTCGAACTCGTTCTGGTCGAGCGAGAACAGCGGCGCCGAGCTGCCGTTCGCGGATTGATGATTTTGATTCGAGCCGCCGCCGTTTGCATGTACGCGCCGGTACTCGTCGCGCGCCGCCGCCTGCAGCTCCGGGAAGCCCTCGAAGCCGAGGGCCTGCGAGAAGCGCACCACTGTGGAGCTTGAGGTGTTGGCGCGGCGCGCCAGCTCCTCGGCCGTTTGGAAGGCCGCCTCGTCGAGGTGGTCGACGATGTACTGAGCCACGTCCTTCTGCGAGCGCGAGCACTCGTCGAAGCGCGTCTGGATGTACTTCGAGAGGCTCTGGTGCTCGCCCGTGAGACCCACCGGGGGCTCCTGCACTGTTGGGGTCGATGCTGTTCGTCTCATCGGCCCCGTTGTTCGACGCGCCCTGCTCGGAGTCCTCCCAGGAGGCTCGTGTTTCTCAGCGCAGCGTCTGCGCGGTTCAGGCGCAGGACCCCTCACCCGGCGGGGCGCAAGCTCAGCAGCGTCTGCGGCGGCGCGTGCAGGTCCCCATACGGCGTGGCCGTAGGCTCAGCGCAGCGTCCGGGCGAGCTCCACGAAGTACTCCAGTGCCTGCGGGTTGGCGAGCGAGTCCACGCTCGCCGCCTCGGTGGGCGCGGCGCCCATCAGGATCCGCTTCACCGGCACCTCCAGCGTCTTGCCCGAGAGCGTGCGTGGCACCTCCGCGATCTGCATCACCTCGTCGGGGACGTGCCGCGGCGAGCAGTCCTCGCGGATCCGCCGCCTGATCCTCCCCTTCAGCTCCTCGTCCAGCGCGACCCCGGGACGCAGCACCACGAACAGCCACATCTCGAGCTCGGAGGGGCCGGCGCCGGCGGATGGGCGGGCATCGCCCCCGGACGGGATGTCGACCACCAGCGCATCCACCACCTCCTCGACCGCGCTCGCCGCACGGTAAATCTCGCTCGTGCCCATCCTCACCCCCTGGCGGTTGATCGTCGCGTCCGAGCGGCCGTAGATAACCGCGCCTCCCCGCGGGGTGATTCTGATCCAGTCGCCGTGGCGCCAGATGCCGGGGAACATCGAGAAGTAGCTCTCCCGGTAGCGCTCCCCATCCGGATCGGCCCAGAAGTACAGCGGCATCGAGGGCAGCGGCTCGGTTAGCACCAGCTCCCCCACCTCGTCCACCACGCTGCGCCCCTGCTCGTCCCACGCCTCCACCGCGCACCCCAGCACGCGGCACTGCAGCTCCCCTTCGTACACCGGTAGCAGCGGACAGCCACCGACGAACGCCGTGCACACGTCGGTGCCCCCGCTCGTCGAGAACAGCCACACGTCCGGCTTCACCTCCCGGTACACCCACGCGAAGCTCTCCGGCGCCAGCGGCGACCCGGTCGAGCCGATGCTGCGCAGCGCGCTCAGGTCGTTCTCCCGGGCCGGCTTCACGCCGGCCTTCTCGCACGCGCTGAGCAGGCCGGCGCTGACACCCATGCAGGTCATCTTCGTGCGCTCCGCCAGCGCCCACATCGCGCCCAAGTCAGGGTGTCCGGGGCTGCCGTCGTACAGCACGATCGCCGCCTCCGTGAGCAGGCAGCCGAGCAGGAAGTTCCACATCATCCAGCCGGTCGTCGTGAACCAGAACATGCGGTCGCCAGGATGCAGATCGAGGTGCAGATGGCTCTTCTTCAGCTGCTCCAGCAAGATCCCGCCGTGGCTGTGCACGATCGCCTTCGGCAGGCCCGTAGTGCCCGAGGAGTACAGCACCCACAGGGGGTGGTCGAAGGGCACCTGCTCGAACACCGGCGGTGCCCCCTCCCCGCGCTCGCACAGCGCCTGCCATGTGAGCGCCCCCGACCAGCCCGCGGGGATGGCCGGGGTGGCAGAAGCGCCCTCGAACAGGTATGGCACAAGCACCGTGTGGAGCACCGTGGGCAGCTCCGCGAGGATCTCCCCCACCACGTCCCTGCGGTCGAAGTCCCTGCCGCCGTGCCGGTACCCGTCAACCGCGAACACCACCTTCGGCGCGATCTGCGCGAAGCGGTCGATCACGCTGCGCGCCCCGAACTCCGGGGCCGCGCTCGAGAAGATCGCCCCGACGCTCGCCGTTGCCAGGAACGCGATCAGCGTCTCGGGGATGTTCGGCATGTAGGCGACGACGCGATCGCCCCGCTGCACCCCCAGCGCGCGCAGCCCTCCCGCCACCGCCGCCACCCGCGCGGAGAGCTCGCCCCACGTCAGCTCCCGCAGGTCACGCAGCTCGGAGGCGTGCAGCACCGCGATTTGGTTGGGATCCCGCCCGCCCCCACACTCGCCTCCCGTTCGTTGGCCGAAACGGGGATGCTGGCCGAACGGGGGACCGATTAGAGGGACACTCGCTCCGCTCGCATCTCCGAATCGGCCAGCGCCGGAGGCGCGTGTCTCCCCGCTTCGGCCGCAGGCCCGTGTCTCCCGGCTTCGGTCACACAGCATGTTCTCGGCGTAGTTGAGCTCCGCCCCGCCGAACCACCGCGCCCCCGGCATCGTGTGTTGGCCGAAACGGGGATGCCGGCCAACGGCCGGTGTCCCCCGGCTTCGGTCCAGCACCCGCTCGTAAGGGCGCGAGCAGCGCACCCCGAAGTACTCCCAGATGCCGGCCCAAAAGCGCTCGAGCTCCGTCACCGACCACTGCCGCAACTGCTCGTACTCCGTGAACGTCCAGTCCTCGCGCTCGCCGGCCCAGCGCATGAAGTCCGTCAGCCACGCACGCTCGCGCTCCCGCGCGGTCGGCTCCCACAGAGGCGTCTCTCGCTCAGGGCTCATCGCGGCCTCCCGTCCGGTCTCCCCTGCGGCCCATCGGCGCCCCCATTCTTTCAACTCATAGGTAATGATTCGTATAAGCTGAAATCTCAGTATGCCAGTCCGGCGGCCCAGGCGTCGTCAGGGCTCACCAGCGCGTTCCCACCGCGCCCGACCCCTATCCTCCCAGCCCATGGATACCCCCGCCCTGCGCACGCAGTTTCCGGTGCTCGCCCGCGTCGCCTACCTGAACGCCGGCACCGACGGCCCGCTACCCGCCGCCGCCGCCCACGCCGCCGCGGAGGAGCTCGCGCGCGAGGCCGCGGAGGGCCGCACGCTCCGCCATTTCGAACGCCGCAGCGAGCTGAACCGCGAGCTGCGCGGTGCCTACGCCTCGCTGCTCGGCTGCGCCGTCGAGGACCTCGCGCTCACCACCTGCACGAGCGAGGGGCTGTCGCTGGTGATCGAGGGACTGCGGCTCGGTCGCGGCGATGAGATCCTCACCAGCGAGGAGGAGCACCCCGGGCTGCTCGGCGCACTGAGCGCCGCGCGCGAACTGCGCGGCGTGGCGGTCCGCGCCGCGCCATGGTCGCTCCTGGCCGGCGCCGTCGGCCCCCGCACGCGGCTGATCGCCTGCTCACACGTCAGCTGGATGACCGGGTCCGTCGCCCCCGCCGAGCTCGCCGAGGCGGGCGTGCCGGTGCTGCTCGACGGCGCCCAGGGAGTCGGCGCGATCCCCACCGACGTGCGCGCGCTGGGCTGCGCCGCCTACGCCGGCCCCGGCCAGAAGTGGCTGTGCGGACCCGACGGCACCGGAATGCTCTACACCACGCCCGAGCTGCGCGAGCGGCTCGCGGTGACGCGCCGCGGCTACGCCAATCTCGCCGACCCGAACGCCGGCGTCGACGCCTCCCTGCACGAGGACGCCCGGCGCCTGGACACGCTCTCACAGAACGCCGAGACGGTCGCCTGCGCGCTCGCGGCCGTGCGGGTACTGGAGCGCTTCGGGTGGGCGGCGTTGCACGAGCGCGCCCGGCAACTCGCCACCCAGTTCGCCGCGCAGCTCGCCGCGCGTGGCCGCGATGTGGTGGGCGGACGGGCGCAGAGCACGCTCATCTCCTTCGCCAGCCCCGACCCGCTCGCCGAGCGCGAGCGCCTCACCGCGCGCGGGGTCGCCCTGCGCGACATCCCCGGCCACCCGTGGCTGCGGGCCTCGGTGGGGGCCTGGAATGATGAGGGGGATCTCGACCGGCTGCTGGAGGGGCTAGCGCAGTGACCCCTCCCACCCTCTCCAGGGGGATCCAGGACGGCCCCGCAGGGGCTGGCCGAAACGGGGATGGTGGTCGATTCGGGGATGCTGGCCGAAACAGAGACCGATTGGGGAGACACTCGCTCCGCTCGCATCCCCAAATCGGCCAGCGCCGAAGGCGCGTGTCACCCGGCTTCGGTACAGCGAGTGTCTCCCGAATCGGGCCGGAGGCGAGTGTCCCCCGGCTTCGGCCGGAGAGGTTCTTAAGAGGCTCTTCAGTCTTAATGCTCTCTTAGCACCGTTTCCGCTTTGCTTTCCAGGCGCGGGCAAAGTCCCGCCGCGCACCCGACACGACCTCCACCATGAGCGCCTCGCCCCCCACGACTCCTCCTTCGCAACCGCCCCTCCCCGAGCCCGGCGATCAGCCTGCGGGTATCGCGCCGCTGCAGGCGCCCACGCGAACGGTGGGCATGCCGGCGCCCGCCCCCGCCACGGGGCGCACACGGTCGGCCCTCCCAATCCCCAATTGGCGCTCTGCCGTCGGCTGGCTGGCGCTGGCGCCGGTGCTGGCGTTCTCCGCCGTGCTGGGAACCGAGCGGCTCTCACAGAACGGCTACGCCAACGTCTTTTACGCCGCCGGCGTCAAGTCGATGCTCGGCTCCTTCCACGACTTCCTGTACGCCTCCTTCGATCCCGGCGGGCTAGTCACCGTCGACAAGCCCCCACTTTCTCTGTGGGTGCAGGTGGTGAGCGCCAAGCTGTTCGGCTACTCCCACCTCAGCTTGCTGTTGCCCGAGGCGATCATCGGGGTGCTGGGGGTGGCCGCGCTGTACGGCGCGCTGCGCCGGCCGCTCGGGCTGCTCGCCGCGCTCGGCGGCGCGCTCGCCCTGGCCGTCTTCCCCTCCTACGTGGCCGTCTCCCGCGACAACGGCGTGGACCCGTTCCTGATCCTGCTGCTGATCCTCGCGTGCGGGGCGGCTCTGCGCGCGATCCGCACGGGTGGCTGGCCGTCCCTGCTCGCATCCGCGGCGTTCGTGGGGCTCGCGTTCAACGCCAAGACCCTCGCCGCCTACCTCGTCGTCCCGGGGATCGCGCTCGGCTACCTGCTGTGCGCCCCCACGCCCCTGCCCCGCCGCCTGCTGCGACTGATCGCCGCCGGGGTGGTGCTCGCCGTGGTCTCCCTCTCGTGGATCGCCCTCGTCGAACTCACCCCCGCCTCCCAGCGCCCCTACGTGGGCGGCTCGACCGACAACACCGAGAGCAACCTCACCCTCGGCTACAACGGTCTCGGCCGCGTCGAAGGACAGGTCGGGGGGCCCAACCAGATCTTCGTGCACCTCGGCGCAGTCGCGCCGTTTCCGCAGAGCACGCACACCATCCTCAGCGCCAAACGCACCGCTGCCCCCAAGCACGTCCCCAACCCGATCCTCCCCGACGGCCACTACACCAACCCCACCCCGTTCGGCGGCCCCGAAGGGCCGCTGCGCGTCTTCCACACCGGCCTCGGCGGCCAGGGCGGATGGATGCTGCCCTTCGCCCTGTTCGGGCTGATCGCGCTCGCCCTGTGCGTGCTCTGGCCCCCGCAGGGAGAGGACGCCGCGACCACGAGTCAAGCGGATGACGTGGCGCCCGACGCGGGAGCCGCTCCCGCCGACCCACACCCCGCCGATGGGGTGGGCAGGGGCGCGCGTGCCAGCCGCTGGTGGCGCCGCGTCCGGCGCGATCCGCTTGCCGCGGTGCTGTTCGTGTTCGGCGGGTGGTTCCTCGTCGAGGCCCTCATCATGGACTTCTCGAAGGGCATCGTGCACCCCTACTACATCTCCGCCCTCGCCCCGGGCACTGCCGCGATGATCGCCGGCGGCGCGCTCGCCTTCGCCCGCTTCGGCCGGGCCCGCGACCCGCGTGTGCTGCTGCTCCCGCTCGCCGTCGCCGCCACGATCGCCGTCCAGCTCGTGCTGTTGCACCGCGAACACTACGCCCACTGGCTGCCCCCCCTGCTGATCGCCGGCACCGCCGTGGGCGTGCTGGCGCTGCTCGCCGTGCGCCGCCTCGCCGCCGCCGCGATGGCGCTCGTGCTGGGCCTGTTGCTGATCGCCCCCACCGCCTTCTCCACCACCACCTGGTCGGTCCCCGTCGAGGGCACCTTCCCTGCCGCCGGGCCGCGCGTCGCCGGGAGTCTCGGCCCCTATGGGATCACCCACCACGACGTGCTCGTGTACCGCGCGCTGATGCGTTACATCGACGCCCGTCATCCCACTCACAAGTGGGAAGTGCTGACCGTCTCCTCCAACACCGCCGCCTCGATCATCCTGCTCGGCTGGCGCGCCGGCGCCGTCGGCGGCTATAGCGGAACCGACCCGGCGCTCACCGGCCCCGGCCTGGCCCGCCTCGTGGCCCACCACGAAGCGCGCTACGTGGTGCTCGGCGGGGCCTACTCATCCCGCGGGGGCAACCGTGCCACCAAAGCCGTGATCCGCGCCTGCCACTACATCCCCTCGCAGTTCTGGCTCGGCGCACCCCGCTACTCGATCTACAGCCTCACGCTGTACGACTGCGCCGGGGACGTGCGCCAGCTCACCTCGGCCTGAGCCTGAGCTACGCCACCACCGACAGCGTCCGGTCGAACGCGCGCGCGAACAGCTCGCTCTCCCTGCCCGCCGCCCACCGCGGCACCGCCGCGCCGCCCTCAGCCAGTAGCTTCAGATGCACGGAGCCGTTCTCTGCGCTGAGCACCGTGTCTTTGACGAGTTGGTCGCGCGAGCGCTCGAGGTCCTCGGCGAGGCGCAGCAGCACCGCGCAGCGGTCCAGTCTCGCCGCGTCACCCTCGCCGAACAGCGCCGCCAGCGGCCCCGGGTCGGGCATACCCTTGCGGTGGTAGCGCGCTGCCTGCGCGACGATCGCCACCTCCGTCGGCGAGTACCCCGGCAGGCCCGCGCTGAGAATCAGATACCGGGAGTGCTTGTGGTGATCGTCGTAGTCCACCGACATCCCGATGTCGTGCAGCATGCACGCCGCCCACAACAGCTCCCGCTCGCGCCGGCCGCTCGCCGATCGCTCCCCCTCGTGCAGGCCCATGCGCGCCAGCTGGTCGAACATGCCGAGCGCCAGCGCCGCCACGTGTTGCGTGTGGGCACGATCCACGCCGTAGCGCGCCGCGAGGTTCTCCACTGACGCCCGGCGCACGTCCTCGAACAGCGGGGTCCTGTCGGGGTGGGCGAGATCGGACAAGTGGCGCTCGAAGAACACCCCCTCGCGCAGTCCCGCCTCGGTCGCCTCCAGCGAGTCGAAGCCGCCCGCTCGCAGCGCGCCCTCCACCACGACCGCTCCCGCGAGGATCAGGTCCGCTCGCGCCGGCTTCACCCCCGGCACGCTCGCGCGCTCCGAGGGTGCCAACGCCGCCAGCCGCTCGATGATCTCCCCCAGCGCCTCGCACGTCACGGTTGTGCCCTGCACGCCGTTGCTCGGCAGCCCTTTTGCACGCTGCGCCACAGCAGCGAGGCCGCGCACCGTGCCGCCGATCCCCACCAGGCGCCTGCCTGTCTTCGCCAGCCACGTGGCGTTCTGGAGCTCTTGGGCCACGTGCTCGCGCAGCGCCTCGATCTGGCGCGGCTTCGCCGGGCCGCCGTTTGGCAGGAAGCGCTCCGTCATCCTCACCGCCCCCACCCGCCACGAGCCCGACTGGTGCGCCCTGCGATCCCTCACCCCCACCAGCTGCATCGAGCCGCCGCCAAGATCCAGCATGCAGCCGTCGCTCAGCGTCGTCGAGTTGACCGCCGCCAGGTATCCATAACGGGCCTCCTGCTCGCGGCTCAGCACGCGGATCGGCAGACTGCGTGCGCTCGCGTGCCTTTGCGAGGAACGCCGGCGCGTTCTCGGCGTCCCGGATCGCGCTGGTGGCCACGGCGTCCACCGCGCCGGCGCCCGTCAAGCCGGCCGCCTCGCAGAAGTGGGCGAACACGTCCAGCGTCGCCAGCGCGCGCTGCATCGGCTCCTCCCCCAGCCTGCCAGTGGCAGCCATCCCTTCGCCGATCCTTACCACTTGGTAGATCTCGTCGCTGCGCTGCCACCACCCCTCGGTGGCGGTGAACACGACTAGCCTGAAGGAGTTCGAGCCGAGGTCGATCACCGCGAGGCGCTCGCATGACTTCATCCTCTGAGCGTATTCCCCCCGTCGGAGGGCTCCAGCAGGTCTGCCCCCGTCATCGAGGGCGCGGGCGTGTCTGCGTTGGCCCGAGGCGTCTTGCGGCCCAGCGGCGAGAGATCAGCGTGGGAGCGCGGACGGAGAGGTCCGCGCTTAATCAGGCGTCCTCGCCCACCAGCGCGCTCGTCACGTAGCGCTCGTCGGAGAAGATCTGCACGTGCGCGACCCTGCCGTTCTTGAACTTGACCACCCACGTGGTGGGGGCGTCCTCGAACGAGCCTCCCGCGCCGCTTCCGCTCACCAGCCCGAGCGCCACCACCGCCCGCCCGGCGGAGCGGATCTGCTGCAGGCGGATCGTCAACCTCTCCCAGTGCCTCTCCACGTCTTCGATGTAGCGACGGATCCCCTCATGGCCGCGGTAGGGCTCACCGGCGCGCGTCACCGCTGCGGTCATCGGCCGGAAGACGATGTCGGGGTGCATCAGCTCCACCGTGCTCTGCAGGTCTCGGCGGCTGAAGGCGTCGAACAGCGTCCTCACGATCTCCTCGTTCGACAGCGCCTCGCTCGGTCGCACGTCTGTCGCGGGAGCGGCCACCTCGGTGCGCAACCGCACCTCCGTCTGCTGAGGTTCCGCAAGAGTGCTCGCCACGAGAGTGTGACTACCCGCTCTTGAGGCCCGCCAAACGAGGCACCGCCCGGTCTTCGAGCGTCGCTGAGCCAAGCGGCTGGGCACTCTTGTGACGCGTATCAGTCGCCAGAGCGGCCGCGCGTCTCGCCGGTCTGCGCACGATGACTCCGGCTGGGGGAATGGGCCCGGCAGGACTCGAACCTGCGACCTAGCGATTATGAGTCGCCAGCTCTAACCAGCTGAGCTACGGGCCCGCCCCGCGCGGGCGCCCGCGCGGTGGGGCAGACGCTACCAGCGATCCTGAGGGCGGCAGATCCGGCGTGCGCCGCGGCCCGCAACGCGGAGCCGGCTCCCGAATGGTTGTATTCCGCATGTCAACAACCACGAGGGAAGGCGCGCAGATGGCTGAACGGGCGGCGATCGTCACAGGGGCTTCGAGCGGGATCGGGCTGGCGATCGCGCGGGTGCTGGGCGAAGAGGGGTATGGGATCACGATGGCGGCACGGCGCGCGGAGAAGCTCGAGGGCGCGGTGGCGGAACTGGCCGGGGCTGGCTTCGACGTGCACGGAGTAGCGGCGAATGTCTCCCACGAGGAGGAGATCCAGAAGGTGGTAGCCGCCCACCGCGAGCAGTATGGGCGGCTGGACGTGCTCGTCAACAACGCGGGGGTGGGGATCGGCGCCGCGCTTGCGGAGATCCAAACCAAGCGCCTTGACATGCAGCTCGACATCAACCTACGCTCGATCGTGCTCTTCTACCGCGAATGCGTGGAGCTGCTGCGGGCGGCGGGCGCTGAGCATCGCAATGCGCTCGTGGTCAACACCTCCTCGATCTCCGGCAAGCGCGCGGAGGCGTGGTTGTCGGTGTACTCGGCCTCCAAGCACGGCGTGGTCGGTTGGACGGAAGCGATGAACAAGGAGTTGGGCGCCGAGGGGATCAAGTCGACGGCGTTGTGCCCCGCGTTCGTCGATACCCCGATGACCGACTTCATCAAGGGGGAGGTAAAGCCGGAGGAGATGATCCGCCCCGAGGACGTCGCCGAGGCGGTGCGCTACCTGCTGCGAGTCTCCCCCGCGTGCGTGGTGCCCGAGATGATGTTCGTGCGCCCCGGCGACGCGCTGTAGGCTCCGGGCCAGCTTGCGCCGGCACCGCGAATCGAGGCGGCCGGCTGCGCGGTAGGGCTGCCACGGCGTACAGATCAATGCCAGTAACCGGCTTGGCGTCAGACGGGCAGCCGCACCCGGCGACGGCCCAACCAGCGCGGGGCGCGCAGACGACGCGCGACGATTTCGCCCCCCGGCTGCGGCGCGAGTATCACGTCCACGCGAGCCCGCTCCCGATCGGCTCGCTCGCGGCGTGCGCGCAGCGCGGCGTGCTCGTCGATCGCCTGTGCGAGATCGACGCGCTCCTCGTCCAGCAGGCTGCCGCGCAGCAGCGCGACGAGCGTGGAGAGCTCGTGCGCAGTGGCGGGGCGACGGCGGCGTGCGTGCGTGAAGCGGTCCCACGAGCGTGCGAAGGAGAGGAAGTTGGTGCGCCCGCCGCGGCGGTGAGCGGCGAGCATCGGACACACTCCACCCTCACCGTCGGTGTAGGCGCCGACGATGATGCGTTGGCTGCCGAGCACCCCATCCAGCATCGCTTCGCGGGTGCCCACGGGTAGGCACTCGATCGCGAGACGCAGCTCGCGGATAGTGCGGGTGTTGCGGGAGCGGGCGATTGGCATAGGCTGTGTGCGCCAGCGGCTCACCGGCCGGCGGGCGCGTCCAGCGTAGGGCACGGGGTCGCGCACGGCAACGAATCCCCTTCCCCTGAAAGGAAACTTGCGCATGAAGCTCGGCGTTCACATCGGCTATTGGGGCCTCGGCCTTACCTCGGAGGATCAGCTACGCATCGTGCAGGAGGCGGAGCGGCTGGGCTATGACTCGGTGTGGGCGGCGGAGGCGTACGGCTCGGACACCGCCACCGTGCTGGCATGGCTGGCGGGGCAGACCTCGAAGATCCGCCTCGGCGCGGGGATCTTTCAGATGCCGGGACGCTCGGCGGCGATGACCGCGATGACCGCCGCCACGATCGACCAGCTCTCCGGCGGGCGCATGATCCTCGGGATCGGCTCCTCCGGCCCGCAGGTCGCAGAGGGCTGGCATGGACAGCGCTTCGCCCACCAGCTGCAGCGCACGCGCGAGTACGTAGCGGTGGTGCGCATGGCGCTGGCGCGCGAACGCGTGGAGTTCCACGGCGAGACGTTGGAGCTGCCGCTCCCCGACGGACCGGGCAAGGCGCTGAAGCTGACGATCAGCCCCGTGCAGAAGCGCATCCCGATCTACCTCGCGGCGATCGGCCCGAAGAACACGGCGCTGGCGGGCGAGATCGCCGACGGGTGGATCCCCACGCTGTTCTCTCCCGAGCACGTCTCCGAGCTGCGCCCGCTGCTGGAGGAGGGCGCAGCACGCGCAGGGCGAACGCTGGACGACTTCGACATCGCGCCCACGGTCAACGCGTTCGTCACCGACGATCTGGAGGCGGCGCGCAACGCGACGCGGCCGTTCATCGCGCTGTACGTCGGCGGGATGGGCTCGCGCAAGCAGAACTTCTACAACAATCTCGTCCAGCGCTACGGCTTCGAGGCGGAGGCGAAGACGATCCAGGACCTCTATCTCGAAGGCAAGCGCGAGGAGGCGATGGCGGCGATCCCCGACGCGCTGATCGACGCCGTCTCGCTCTGCGGCCCCCCCGACGTGGTGCGCGAGCGCCTCGCGATCTTCCGCGACGCCGGCGTCGGCACGCTCGGGATCACCCCGCTCGCGTTCACCGCCGAGGAGCGCCTCACGCAGCTGCGCTTGGTGGCAGAGCTGGCCGCCGCGTAGGGCAGAGCCCCC
This sequence comes from uncultured Solirubrobacterales bacterium, assembly GCA_963791485.1. Taxonomy (GTDB): domain Bacteria; phylum Actinomycetota; class Thermoleophilia; order Solirubrobacterales; family Solirubrobacteraceae; genus Palsa-744. The sequence goes on along the minus strand of CAWBSO010000006.1, from coordinate 1,234,041 downwards.
TGCCAGGCACGAGCGGGGATTGTTTGGGGATATGAGGATGGGGCACGTGATGCGCGCCGCGGCCGATGCGGGAGTACCGGGGCAGGTGAGCTACGAGCGGAATATCGACGCGATACAACCGCAGCGGATCCTCCTCGGCGCCTTCGGGGATCCGGGCCACGCCTTCCCGATGATCGCGCTCGGGCGCGCGCTGGCGGCGCGCGGGCACGAGGTGACGTTGCAGACGTGGGAGCGCTGGCGCGCACACGTGGAGGCGGAGGGTGTGCGCTTCGCCGCCGCGCCCGAGTACCACGTCTTCCCGAACGGACCCGAGCCGCTCGACTTCTACGAGGCCGTGGTGCACGCCACCCGCGACACGCTCCCGCTGGTGCGAGACCTCCAGCCGGACGCGGTCGTCGCCGACATCCTCACGCTCGCCCCCGCGCTCGCCGCAGAGCTCCAGGAAGTTCCCGTCGCGACGCTCATTCCCCACGTGCACCCCCACCCGCCGACGGGTGCCCCGATCTACTCGATCGGCGCCCGCCTGCCGCGTACCGCGCTCGGCCGCGCCTTCTGGCAGCGCGCCACGCGCCCTGTTGAGCATGGCCTGGAGCGCGGCCGGCAGGACCTCAACGCCGTACGTGAGCGTCTCGGCCTGCCGGCGCTCGGCTACGTCCACGGCGGCATCAGCCGGCAGCTGGCGCTGGTGGGAACCTTCCCTCAGCTCGAGTACCCTCGCGCCGCGGGTGGTTGGGGTCCGAATACACACGTGGTCGGCCCGCTGATTTGGGAGCCCCCCACCGCCGACGTCGAGCTCCCGCCGGGCGAGGACCCGCTCGTGCTGATCGCCCCCTCCACCGCCCAGGACCCCGAGCACCGACTGCTGGGAGCCGCGCTGCGAGGTCTCGCCGACGCCCCGGTGCGCGTGCTCGCCACCTGGAACCGCCGTCTCCCCTCGGCGCCGCTGCCGGTCCCCGCGAACGCGCGCGTGGTCGAGTGGCTCTCCTACGCGCGCACGATGCCCCACTGCGACGTGGTCGTCTGCCACGCCGGCCACGGCACGCTCGCCCGCGCGCTCGCCAGCGGCTGCGCGGTGGTCGCCTGCCCGGTGGCCGGCGACATGAGCGAGAACGCCGCGCGCCTGGACTGGGCCGGCGCGGGCGTGCGCCTCCCCCGCCGCTTCATTTCGCCCCGACCTTTGCGCCTCGCCGTGGAACGGGCGCTCGATGATCCGGCGATCCGTGCCCGCGCGCGGGAGCTGGCCGCGTGGTGGGAGGGGAATGACCCTGCTGACACCGCAGCCGGACTGGTGGAGTCGCTAGCCGCCGCGACCACACCAAGCGCCTCAGCGAGTGGAGGCTTGAGACTCCGGTGGCGGACTTGAAGCCGAACCCCCTTCTACTATCCGGGGTGGCCCGTCAGTGGCCGGACGGAAGGGGTTTTGAGGCTCTGGGGGTGGGACTCGAACCCACAACTTCGGCGTTAACAGCGCGCGCACTCTACCATTGAGTTACCCCAGATCGTAGCTGTTACGCCGTATGGGTATCGACTCGTGCGAGTCGACCGGAATCGATGCCATTCCCGTCCTCAACCTCCGCGTGGCAGTTGGAGCACAGAAGCATGCACTTCGCTCGCCTCTAGCCCGTCAGCTTCGCGAGCGAACGGGCAACTCCTTTGGCGTTGACTCAGCGCGAAGTCGCTTCTCGGGATGGTTCGAGGTGGTGGAAGTCCAGGGCGCGCATGTCTGCGCGTATAGCCGCAGATGCCGCACAGAGCCCACCCGCCTCGTGACCAGGATCTCCTTGACCTTGCGCCGACGACGGACCGACAGCGGCCGATCGGCACGCTTGACATCGGTAGTCCACCCTCGGCCTCGTAGCCAGAACTCGGTCTCGCCGTGGTGGGGGCAATTGCATCGTCACGGTCGGAGGCCCATGTCCTTCGCGGAGTTCGCAACGCTTGATGCTCTCCGTCCCCGTCCATTCGCGTTTTCAAGGCCATAATCGGCTCAGCCAATGCCGTACCGTCGGCTTGCTCCGATCAACCGCGTCCGCAATCTCAGCGATTGACGCGCCCGACTCGACCAAACGCTCCAACTCCTCGCGTGAGAGCGCCCCTCGCGGCGGCGTGCTTCTCGTCGATTGACCGCCTCCAATCCGATACTGCTCGACCCAGTAGGCGACCGTCGCTTCGTGTTTCCCGAAGCGCCGCCCGATCTCCGCCAGCGAGAGGCCACGACCCAGCATCTGCTCCAACGAAGACCGATCCATGCACCCCATTGTCCGCCATGGATCGGACGGAAAAACGAACGTGACGTTCGTCCTTCGTGCCCCTACCCCCCGGTCTCCGCCAGCGCCCGCTCGTAAGCCTGCTCGAACGCGCGTTTGACCTCGATGCGCCGGCGCGCCAGGTCGCTGACCTCGCCGCTGCCCTGCGCGCGCGCGGCGAGGATGCGGCGGTCGATACGGGCGAGGTCGAGCTGCATCCGCTGGACGTCGAGCATCGCCGGCGCCGCGGCGCTCGGCAGGCGACCGGCGGCGACCACCAGCTCCGCCAGCACGCCCGTCAGCTCCGGGTCCTCCTGCTCGATGCCCGCCATCGGTTCGGAGAGCTGACCCGCGCGCAGATGCGCGGCCGCGCGGCGCAGCCGCTCGCTGGTGAAGTGCTCCGCGGGGTCGAGCTCCGCCAGCGCCCGCTCGCCCTCGGCCGGGGCGGCGATGCACAGCGCCAGGAACGTTCGCTCGGTCTCCGCCCTGCGCGACAGCTCCCCCACCGCGAACCGATCCACCGCCCGCTCACCCCTCGCCGTCCCGGCGAAGGCCCCACTCCCGTCCTCTCCGCCGCGGGACTGGCGCATGTTGGGTCTGCCCGGCGGGCGCGCCTCGAATCTCGCGCCCGCCGTCCGGGCCGACTCGGACCTCGTCGCCCGCACCCCGGGCTGCCTCGCCACCCGCTCCGGGAGGACGAGCCTCGCCGCGCTGCGCCGGCGCCGACAGCAGCGTCTCGGCGAGGCTCTCCGGCAGCTCCAAACGCCCGGCGACCAGCCGCGTCAGCTCCATCCGCATCGCGCTGGGCGCCAGCGTGGCGAACACCGGGCGCAGCTCGTCCACCATGCGGTCGCGGCCCTCGGGGCTCGAGTGGTCGCCCGCCGCCAGCACGCGTTCCACGCGGAAGCGCACGAACGGCACCGACTTCGCCACCGCCGCCGCGATCCCCTCCGGCCCCTCGCGCTGCACGAGCTCCGCCGGATCCATCCCGCCGGGGAGGCTCACCACGCGCAGCTCCAGGCGCCGGCGCGCCGCCAGCTGCGAGGCGCGGAGCATCGCCTCCTGGCCGGCGGTGTCGGCGTCGAGCGCCAGCAGCACAGTGGTCGCCATCCGTGCCAGCTCCCCCACCTGCTCGGGCGTCAACGCGGTGCCCATCAGGCCCACGGTGTTGGGCATCCCCGCCTGGTGCATCGCGATCACGTCGGTGTAGCCCTCGCACAGGATCACGCTGCCCGCGCGCGCCGCGTGCGCGCGGGCGAGGTCGGCGCCGTAGAGGTGGCGGCCCTTGTGGTAGACGTCGTTGTCGGAGGTGTTCAGATACTTCGGTTTCTGCTCCTCGCGCAGGGCGCGCGCTCCGAAGCCCAGCACCCTGCCGCGGGTGTCCGCCAGCGGGAACATGATGCGCGCGCGGAAGCGGTCGTACACGCGCCCCCGTTCGCTGGAGGAGCGCTGCGCGAGGCCGGTCGCGTACAGCTCCTGCTCGGAGAAGCCCGCCCGCAGCGAGGCGCTCAGCACCCGATCCCATGCGCTCGGGGCATAGCCGACGCGGAACGCCCGCAGCGTCTCCTCGCGCAGACCCCGGCGCTCGAGATACTCGCGCGCGAGCGCCGCCTCCGGGGACTCCCACAGGCAGCGCTCGTAGTAGCCGCTGGTGCGCGCCAGCAGCTCCAGCAGACGCTCGCGGACGACGGCGGCGCTCGGCTTCGCGGGGGTCCTCCGCTTCGCGCTCGAGCTCCACCCCGCAGCGATCGGCGAGCTGCTCCAGCGCCTCTTTGAACTCCACACCCTCGCTGTCCTGCACGAACGTGAACACGTCCCCCTTCGCCCCGCAGCCGAAGCAGTAGTACACCTTGCGCGTCGGGTCGATCCCGAAGGAGGGGGTGCGCTCGTCGTGGAAGGGGCACAGCCCCTCGTAGGCGCTGGGGCCCGCGCGGCGCAGGTCGGTGCGGGTGGACACCAGCTCGACGAAGTCCACCGCGTCGCGCACCCTGTCCTTGGACGCCTGTGTGTAGCGGGCCATCGGGTCTACGCTAGCCGCTCGCGCGCCCCGTCTGCCGCGCGCCTCCGACGCGGGCCGCCGGGCGCCTCGAGGCACGGGCGGTCATGCCGCGCGAGCCCCTCCCCCTCCCCCCCTCTCCTCGCTCACCGCGCAAACGCGCGCGGCACCTGCAGGTCGGTGTAGGCCCTGATGCAGTAGCGGTCGGTCATCCCGGCGATGTAGTCGGTGACTCGCTGCGCCAGGTCCGGCTCGCCATCCCGCACCTCGCTCACGGCCGCGCCCGCCGCCGCGGCCCGCAACGGCTGCGCCCGCTCCCCACCGCCGGCCGGGCGCCCGGGCAGCAGCTCGGGGTGCTCGACGTAGTGCTCGAACAGCGTCCGCACCACCCCGGCGATGCGCTCGCGCTCGGCGCGCACCTCCGGGCCGAGGTAGACGCGCTCGAACATGAACTCGCGCAGCTGCCCCATCGCGCGCGCGGCCTCATCGCCCTGGACGATCTCGCCGGCGCGCTCGGAGCGCTCGACCATGTCGTGCACCAGCGCGTCGATCCGCGCCGAGCCCGAGCGCCCCAGCGTCGCGATCGGCTCCGCGGGCAGGTCGCGCTCGCGCAGCAGGCCGGCGCGCACAGCGTCGTCGATGTCGTGGTTGATGTACGCCACGCGGTCCATCACGCGCACGATCCGGCCCTCAAGCGTTGCGGGCTCGGGGGCGCGGCTGGAGTGGCGGGCGATCCCGTCGCGCACCTGCTCGGTGAGGTTGAGGCCCGCACCGTCGCGCTCGAGGCGCTCCACCACTCGCAGCGAGTGCTCGTAATGGCGAAACCCGCCGCCGAAGCGCTCGCGCAGACAGGCGTCCAGCACCTCCTCGCCGATGTGCCCGAACGGCGGGTGCCCGAGGTCGTGGCCCATCCCGATCGCCTCGACGAGATCCTCGTTGAGGCGCAGCGCTCGCGCCACCGCGCGCGAGATCCCCGTCACCTCGAGCGTGTGCGTGAGCCGCGTGCGGTAGTGGTCGCCCATCGGCGCCACGAACACCTGCGTCTTGTGCTTCAGGCGGCGGAACGCCTTGCAGTGCACGATCCGGTCGCGGTCGCGCTGGAAGGGGGTGCGCAGCGAGCAGTCGGCCTCCTCGCGCGCGCGCCGCGGCGGGTAGGAGCGCGCCGCGAGGGGCGAGAGCGTCAGCTCCTCCAGCTCCTGGCGGCGCGCCGCGAATGCCGCCGCCACCGTCTGCTCGTGCGATACGGTGCCCATCGCTCGATTGTGGCACCGCGCCACGGCGATCCTCAGCCGCGGGCAGGCCGCCTTCAGCGCTCCCGATTCCAGTCGCTGCGCCCGGTGATGCGGTGGACCCAATGGTGCCACCGCTGCTGCTTGTCGGGATCCTCGCTGTACACGGGCGCCTTGTGCTCCGGCTCGGGAAGACCCAACGCGGCGGCCGCGTCGATGCGCAGGTCGCAGCCGCGTTCGTGGATCGACGCGATCAGGCCCGCCTCGACGAAGCGGACGCCGTGGTTGGAGGTCGTGATCAGGAGTCCGTGGAAGACGTCCTCCTCGGGGGCAGCCAGCACGCACATCACGGTCCCCACCGGGGTGCCGTCGGATGCCAGCACGGGCACGCCGTCATCGAGCAGCTGGTAGGCGATCGGCAACCCCTCGTCCACGGCCAGCACGATACAGGCAATTGGCGTCGCGACCATCGCGCGGGGACCACCGGCGCACCGCGGAACCACCATTGCACAAGACCACCGGAGCACCGCTCCCGGGCTCATGCCCGCATGACCCACAGCGGCGGATACTCAGCCGGCGCGCCCCCCGGCCGGCATCAGCCGCAGGTGGGCGTGGTGCTCGAGCGTCTCGGAGATCGCGCGCTCGACCTGGCCGAGCGCGCGCTCGGGCGCCTCGGGAGTCTCGGCGAGCGCCCGCCCGAGCGCCTCGGTCATGAAGCCGTGGGCATCCTCCTCCAGCGGGAACGACCCCGCCTCACAGGCGCCGCACACCACCCCGCCCGCGGCGCCGGAGAAGCCGACGAGGTGCTCGCGCTCCCCGCAGTGCGCACACGCCCCCAGGTGGGGGGCGAGGCCCGCGGCGAGCAGCAGCTTCAGGCGGAACTGCAGCGCCCGCGCGCGTGGCGAGCGCTGCTGCTCTGCCCTCGTGCGTGGCCCCGCCGTATCGGATCCGCCACGGCGTCCCTGCCGCGACGCCCTCCCCCGGCCCGCGCGTCGAGCAGCGCGAGCTGGCGGCAGAGCAGGTTGAACACGCCAGGGTGGGGCTCGGAGGTCTCGAACAGCCGTCCCACCGCATCGCAGGCGCGCGCGGCGGCATCGAGCGCGCCGGCGTCCTCGCGCAGGCGCGGGTAACCCTCCACGGTGTGGGCGCCGGTGACGGTGAGCAGCTCGCCGCGTCCCTCGTGCAACTCCAAGCGCAGGCGGAAGAACGGCTCCAGCCGCCCCCCGAAGCGGCTGCGCGCGCGCCGCACACCCTTGGCGATCGCGCTCACCCGCCCGCGGTGGGGGGTGTAGACGTGCAGGATCCGATCCGCCTCCCCATAGCGGATCGAGCGCAGCACCACAGCCTCAGTCTTCAGCGGTCCGGGCATCGACGGCGAGTGTAGGCGCCGCCTCGGCCGGCATCTGAGATCGGCGACAGGCGACCCTGCCACTCGCAGTCGCAACGGAAGCCGGCCGATGCTCCGAGTCACTGATTCGCCCACCGCATCAATCCCACCGATTTCGGACGCTCGATGGGTAGTTTACCGTCGAAATCAGCCGGTCGCCAAACCCACCACGCAATTTCGCATTATGCGTGATATACATTCCGACTGAAGTAATCGTATAGATCCGCGCCAATGGCAAGGATCGTGTCCTCCACCCCTGTGTACGCTCGGGCAGGCAAGCCGCTCGGTGGATGGTGGACAGCGACAGCTGGTGGCACGGAAGCTGCATACACCAGCTGAGTAGGACGGAAGTTCGCTTTACACCACCGAGGGAAACGGATGAGACGGGATGCAATGCCAGGCCTAGATGTCCTGCCCGGGCCACCGCTGCCCACCGGGGATGCTGCCGGCCTCCCCACCGAGTGGCGAGGTCGCCCTCACCTGGACCGTCCTCGGCCCGCGATCACGATCGCGCTGATCGGCGGGCAGCGCCTGCTGCGGGACGCCACCGCCAGCCTGCTCACAGCTCAGGACGGATTGCAGGTGCTGGGCGCATTCGCCAATGTGGCCGAGTTTCTCGCCGCGGACTTCAAGCGTTCTCCCGCCGTGCTCCTGCTCGACTGCGACGGCGGGGAGCTCGGCGAGTGCGCCGTCGCCATGTAGGGAGCTTAGCCCGACGTGCAGCCGCTCCCGGGTCGTTCTGCTCTGCCGTACGGCCCGTGAGGAGGTGGTTCGTTGCGCGATCGAGCACCGGGCGAGCGGGGTTTTGCTGAAGAGTTACTCCACCGAAGACATCCTGGCCGCGCTCGCCTACACCACCACCGGGCGCACCGTGCTTCCAGCCGGATGGCAGCAACTACTCCCCGCCCAACCGGGGTGCGCAGCGAGGTTGAGCCCCCGACACCGCCAGATCCTGGCGCTGATCGCCGCGGGCCGACGCAACGACGAGATCGCCCTCGACCTCGAGCTCAGCCCGAACACGATCAAGTTTCACATCCGTGCCCTGTATTCGCGGCTGGGAGTGCGCAATCGTGTCGAGGCCGCCAACCTGCACGCGCAGATCACAAGTGGCGACGGTTGAGCCCAGGATCGCGATAGTCGGCGGAGCCGAAACGCTGGTCGCCGAGGCGCTCGCCTGGATGCTCACCAAAGGCGGATGCAGAGTGGTCGGCGTCTATCCGAGCTGGCGCGAGCTCGACGCCGCAATGCGCACCGGCAGGTTGCGCCCCCAGGCCGCGATCGTCTATACCGACGATCCCGCCGCCGGCCCCGAGGCGGTTGCGGAGATCAAGGGCGCCCACCCCGACCTGAAGATCCTGCTGCTGTGCGAGCTGGCCACACCAGCTGTCGTTCGCTGCGCGATCGAAGAGCGCGCCGAGGGCGTCGTGCTGACATCCGACACGGTCGAGGAGACGATCCTCGCTTTGCGCAACGTGCTCGAGGGCCGCGCCGTGATGCCCGCGGGCTGGCAGTCGGCCTCCACGCAGGCGGATAACCCGCTCGCCACACTGAGCGCGCGCGAGCGCGAGATCCTCGCGCTGCTCGCCTCCGGGATGAGCAACAAGCAGATCGCCAGCCACCTCACGATCTCATCGAACACGGTCAAGTTCCACCTGCGCACGATCTACTCCAAGCTGGGGGTGCGCAACCGCGTGCAGGCGATGCAGGCCGTCGGGCAGCAGGCCCACGATCCCAATCGGCCTCTCACGCATCCGGCGGACGAGTTAATAGCTCAATCGGACCGAGTCCACACGAGCTGACGAGGACCGCCGTAGCCTTTTGGGGTGGCACTCCGCCTACCCAAATTAGTGGGGCAAAAAACTACCCCACATGATGATTGTGCAATGAGCGGAATGCCCATAGCATCCCGGCGATGAAATACCCGTAGTGGGACCATCGTGGTTTCACATCTCGTGTCCGTTGGAAGGCACTTTCAGCTCACTCACTCAAGGAGGAGGCCGCAAACAATGCGACCACAAACACAAAAGGAAAATGATCGCGGGACTCGTTTCCGTGGTAGGAGCGGCGGTGCTGGCCCTTGGCACGCTCACGGCGGGCGCCGCTGCCGCTCCGGCCGGAACGTTCACGCCCACATCCGACGGCCCGCAGAGCGCCAACATCCCGTATGTGGCGTGGGTCGGCGAGCACGTGCGCCTCGTGGCGTGCGACCCGAAGATCGAAACCAGCGGAGCGGGCGGCCAGCTCGTCAACTTCCGCCTGGAGGACTGGTCGGGCAAGCCGGAAGCGGCCGAGATCCCCGAACTGGAATCGGGCACGCAGGCGTTCTTCGCGCCGAGCGCGGGAAGCCCCCAGGCCGAAAGCGGCGACGGGTGCGTGAAGGTCGACTACAAGTCGCTGGCGCCCGGCCTATCGCGGATCAGGGCGGTCGTCACCAACGACGCAGGGACGATCGTCTACTCGCACCAGTTCATCGTGATCTGGCTGACGGCCAACAAGCCGACACTGACCGAGCTCCCCGCTACTGGCGGGTACGGGGGCGACCCCTCGGGCAACGGCGAATTCTCGCCGTCGCCGTTCTCCGAACCCGAATCCAACGCGGACAAGGGTCTCGTTCAGGTCAAGGAGACGGGCAGCTTCCCGGTCGAAGAAGGCTCGCTGCTGCACAACATCCTTCCGGGCGGAACGGGCAGCGAAACAGGCAAGGACGTCTATACGCTGCCGACCGACTGGGCGACCCTCGCCGGCGCGCTGGCGAGCAGCTCCGAAGAACTGGAACCGCCGGGCACCAATCCGGATTTGTGGGACATCCACGGAAGCCCGGAAGAAGGCACGAACTCAGGCGCGGTGGGACCATTCGATTCAGAGGTCCCCGAAACGCTCCTCAGCAATGGGAGCCTCAACGCCGATGACGCCCCGATGCCGGCGATCCGCGTCGATGTGCATCTCGCGGCGAACGAAGGCGGCTCGAGCCTGGGCGGCGTGGGTCAGATCTCGGGCGCGACCAAGTCTCTGGTCTACTCGGACAACCCGTACTACAGCGCATACATCCCGGCCACCGAACGTCCGGTGCCGCAGGCGTCAGGCGTCGACGGGCCCAAACACGGGGGCGACTTCCCCGGGTTCCTCAACGAAGAAGGCCCGTACACGTTCTGGACCTCGGCGCACACCAGCGGCGAACGCTCCTCGGAATCGACGGGATGCCTCAGGCGTAACGTCGGCGGCGAGGAGGGTCCGGTCTATTACCAGACTCCGAGTGGTTCGTTGAATGAAACGTTCTACACGGACGAGCGCGGCGAAGTGCTCGTGTCCTACTCACCCGGCGACGGCTTCTACTTCAACCACATCCCGGTGTTCGGTGGAGCCGAAGGCGAAAGCGAAGCGGGCAAGATCGTCAAGAACGAAGACGGCGGCTGCGACCTGAAAGGCCTGTACAAAGAAGTCATCGGCGAATCGGCGATCTCTGCCACGGTCCTGTATCCGTACCAGCCGGTCGATTACGACTCGCAGACCTCGAACACGGTGGTCAAGAAAGTCCACTCGCTGTGGGAAAAGGAATTCTTCGCGTTCCCGAAGGGCACCGGCAAAGAAGAAAAGAACGTACGGATCGTGGTCGCCAAGGCGCAGGACATCGACGGTAGTCCGATCGTCGGCGAGCTCGTGTGCTTCGGCGCACAGCAGGAAGCCAAGCTGTTCCCGTTCAGCAACCCCACCAACGAAAATCACCTGTCAGACCCTGACGAACTGCTGGGCAAGGGCACGAACGTGTACCTCGGTGGCGCCTACGTGCCATTCCTGTGGAACATCGGCACCAACAACCTCTGCGAGATCACCAACCGCGAAGGTCTCGCCGGGATCGACGTGGACAACAGCACCGCCCCGTCGGTCGATGTGACCGTGCGCTACGAAGACGAGGCGATCATCCGTGATCACACCGTCAGCTTCACGGGCAACATCGGCTCCGAAGAACAGCACAAAGCGGAAGAAAAAGCCGCGGAAGAAAAAGCAGCCGCGGAAGCAAAAGCAAAAGCCGAAAAAGAAGCCGAAAAGAAAGCGGCGGAAGAAGCCGCCAAGGCAAAGGCCGAAGCAGAACTCAAGGCCGAAGAAGGCCGCGTCGCCAGAGAAGAAGCCGCCGAAAAAGCCCGGATCGAACGGGAAGAGGCGGCCGAAAAGCGCCAGGGCGAAAAAGAAAAGGCGAAAGAAGAATTCGAAAAACGAACCGCCGAAGAAATCACCAAAAACAATGAAAAACGCGCCGCCGAAGAAGCCGCTGAAAAGACAAGGCGTGAAAAAGAAGCGGCGGAAGAAAAAGCAAGGCGCGAAGCAGAAGTGAAAAGCCACGCAGAAGAAGTGGCGAAACTGGCCAAGCCGCTGGTGACCCCGCTCGCGGGCTCGCTCACCGGTACGGGCAGTGGTACGGGCAAGGCGCACGCCGCCACCAAGAGGAAGAAGAAGGTCAGGAAGGTCAAGAAGCACAAGAAGTAGGAGATCGCGCCAAGCGATTGCCGAGGGCCCGCCCAGTGCGGGCCCTCGGTGTTTGTTGACCCGACGACGGGCTATACTTTATGAAGTAATGAGCCGCATCACCGTGTACACGACCGAGCCGTGCGCCTACTGCGCTCGCGTAAAGGGCCTTTTGAGATCTCGCGGGCTGGAGTTCGCCGAGGTCAACCTCTCCCAGGACCCCGAGGCCCGCATGGAGCTGGCGTCGAAGACAGGGATGATGACCTTCCCCCAGGTGCTCGTCGACGGCCGGTTGGTGGGAGGCTTCAACGAGACGCAGGCCGCCGCCGAGAGCGGTTGGCTTGACGAGCTGCTGGTGGCCTGAGCCTGGATCCACCGATAGCGGGCTGAGCATCCGGCGTCGGTGACCGAGCCAGAGGCAATCGACCGAGCATCCGTAGGGTGACCCCTCGGAGCGAGGGCGATTGACTCTGGCGAAGCGTCATCCGGCGGCGGTGCGACCCCGGGATCGGTGGATCCAGGCTGAGCTCCCCACGGCGCCGCCCCCCACTCCCCCGGCTCGCGCGAATCCCCCTCAACGCCCAAGCCGCCGACCGTTCGGCGTTCGGCGGGCACCCCGCGGACGTGGCTGGCAGCGCTCGCAGACGTAGGTGCCGCGCCCGCCGACGACCATCTTTACGATCGCGGTGCCGCAGCGGGGGCAGGGCAGGCCCTCGCGACGGTGCACGAGGAAGCGATCCTGGAAGGAACCGCGCACGCCGTCGACGTGACGGAAGTCATCGATCGTCGCCCCGCGCGCGTCAATACCTTCGCCCAGCGCCTCGATCACGCCCTCGCGCAGGCGGGCATACTGGGCGGGCGAGAGCCGTCCCGCGGGGCGCAGCGGGTGTATGCCGGCGCGAAAGAGTGCCTCGTCGGCGTAGATGTTGCCGACGCCGGCGATGCGGCGCTGGTCGAGCAGGAAGGCCTTCACCGGGGTGACGCGCCCACGCGCGAGCGCGCGCAGGTGCTCGGCGGTGAAGCGCTCGTCCAACGGCTCCAGCCCCAACCGCTCGGCGAAGAAGCGCTCCATCGCCTCCTCCCCCAGCAGCAGCTCGCCGGTGCCAAAGCGGCGAGGATCGACGATCACCAGGCGCCGGCGGCGTGGGCCGCGCGGCTGGGTGGAGGCGGTTTGCGGATGAGCTCCCGGCTCAGGCGTTCTGCTCAGCGCGCCCAGCTCGATGCGCACGCGCACATGCGCAGGCTCAGGCGTTGGCTCGCACAGGACCGCACCGGTCATCCGCAGATGCTGCGCGAGAAAGACCTCATCGGCAAGATGCCAGACCAAATACTTGCCGCGTCGGTCGAGACGCTCAACACGCCGCCCCACGAGCGCATCGGCCAGCTCGTCGGGCGCGAGCGGACGCGACCAGCGCGGGTCGAGGATCTCGACGCGCAGCAGCCGCCGGCCCTCGACGAGGGGGGCAAGCTGGCGGCGGATGGTCTCGACCTCGGGGAGCTCGGGCAAAGCCGCCCCAGCATATGCGGCTCACGCTTTCGCGCGGGGGTGAGCGTCGAAGTAGACGCCCTTCAGACGCTCGGAGGAGAGGTGGGTGTAGATTTGCGTGGTCGCAAGGTCGGTGTGGCCGAGCATGTCCTGCACCGAGCGCAGGTCACAGCCGCCGGCAAGCAGATGCGTGGCGAAGGTGTGGCGCAGCGTGTGCGGGCTCATGCGCTCGGCGAGCCCGGCGGAGCGGGCGTGGGACTGCACGATCTTGTAAAGCCCCTGGCGTGTGAGCGGCCGGCCGCGGTGGTTCAGGAAGAGCGAATGGGCGCCCGACCCACCGGCGCGCGGTGGACGGGCCTCGGAGCCCGCACCGCCGGCGCGCGGAGAGCGGGGTGGGCGAGCCTCAGATCCCGCGCCACCGACGAGAACCGGGCGCCCGCGCTCACACCACGCGCGCAACGCGGCGACCGCGGCGCTCCCGACAGGCACGATCCGCTCCTTGGAGCCCTTGCCGCGCGCACGCAGCATCCCCTCATCGAGATCCACGTCGCCGAGCCCCAGCGCGATCGTCTCCGAGGCGCGCAGCCCGCACGCATACATCACCTCGAGCAGCGCACGATCCCGCACCGCGAGCGGCTCCATCCCCGCGGGCTGGCGCAGCAGCAGCGAGACCTCCTCGCGCGTGAGCACGAACGGCAGTCGCTGCAGACGCGGAGGCCCACGCAGCTCGGCGGTCGGATCGTGCTCGAGCAGACCCTCGCGGCGCAGATGCCGGTAGAAGGAGCGCAGGCAGGCAGCCTTGCGCTGCAGCGTGGCGGGGGCCACCGCGGGCCGCTCTTCGGTGCCGTCGGCGAGCTCGGAGAGAAACGCCGCAAGGTCGCGATGACCAACGTCGAGCGGACTCAAGCCACGACGGCGCAGAAACTCGCCGAACTGCAGCAGATCGATGCGGTAGGCCTCCAGCGTGTTGCGTGAGAGCCCCCGCTCGAGCTCCAGATAGGCGAGGAAGTCGAGCGCGAGGCTCTCGATGCTCGCGCTGGCGGTAGCGATGCTCACGGTCTGGGCATTTCGCCCTCGGTGGAGCTACTCCTGCTGGGCGAAACGGGGATTCGCGCCAGGCGCGTCTCCCGGCTTCGGCCGAAACGGGGATGCTGGCCGAAGGAGGATGCTCGCCGGAGGCGAGTGTCGCCCGCTTCGGTCGGAGGCGCGTGTCCTCCGGCTTCGGCCGCAACGGGGATGCTGGCCAAACGGGGGATGCGAGCCGGAGGCGAGTGTCTTCCCGCTTCGGTCGAAGGCCAGTGTCTACCGGCTTCGGTCGATCTCCGATCGGTCGGCGGCAACTGCCGCGGGCAGAGCCAACGCGATCTCCAACATCGCCTCCAGCGCCGCGGCGCTGACCCGCTCGCCGGGCTCGTGGTTGCGCTCGGTGCCGTTGGCGAGGTTGACGACGGGCAGGCCCGCGGCGATCAGCGCGTTGGCGTCGGAGGCGCCGCCGCTGGCGATCCTCACCGGTTCATGCCCGCAGGCACGCAGCGCGCCCTCGGCGGCACGCACCGCCGGCGCGGACGGTGAGGTGCGGTAGCCGGTGAAGGTGCGCTCCACGGTGACGTCGACGTCGCATTCGCACTCGGGGAGGTTGGCGGCCTCGTGCACGCAATCCAGCAACTCCGCGAGGATCTCCTCGGCGCGCTCGTCGCGCTGGGCGCGCACCTCGGCAAGGATCGAGCAGCGCTCGGGGACGACGTTGATTGCGGAGCCGCCCACGATCGTGCCGACGTTGGCGGTCGTGTGCGCATCGATCCGACCGAGGCGCATGTCGGCGACGGCACGCGCGGCGGCGAGGATCGCGCTGCGACCCTCCTCGGGCCGCACGCCAGCGTGGGCGGCGGTGCCGCGAAAGGTCGCCTGTAGGCGGTGGTGGGTCGGCGCGGAGAGCACCACCTCGCCGATCGGCGAGGCATGGTCGAAGACATAGCCGAAGCGGCTGCGCAGACGAGTGCGGTCGAACGCGCGGGCGCCCACGAGCATGCGCTCCTCACCGATAGTGAACAGCAGCTCGATGTCCACCGGCGCACCGGCGCCAGCTGCGGGTGGGTGGGCGCCGGGTCGATGAGTGCCGGCGCGATCGCGGCGCAGACGGCGGGCCAGCGCGAGCAGCACGGAGACCGCGGCCTTGTTATCAGCCCCGAGGATCCCCTCGTTGGCGTTTTCCCAGAAGCCATCGCACAGAACCGGCTCGACGGGGGCAAGCAGCGGCACGGTGTCCATGTGCGCGCACAACAGGATGCACTGCCGCTCCTCAGTGGAGTCTCCCGGCGAGGGCGCGGCATCGATCCGCGCGAACAAGTTGCCACAGTCCGAACCCGCCACCGCCGCGGCGTCATCCTCATGCACCTCGATCCCGAGCGCCCGCAACTCCCCGGCGATCCGCTCTGCGCAGGCACGCTCACGACCTGAGGGGCTCTCGATGCGGCAGAGCTCGGCGAAGATGTCGTGCAGGTAGCGGCGCTCCAACTCATCAGGCGGGGCAGGCGGGACACGATCGACGGACGCCCCCGCCTGCCCAGGCGGGTCGCCCCGGAGCGCTGGGTTCACCGGTTCTCGGCGAGTTGCCGCTCGACCTGCGATCGGCCGGTCTCGGCAGGCTTGCCGCCAACCTGCCCACCGTCCTCGCCCGCGTGCACGAGCGCGGCGGCGACGAACTCGCGGAACAGCGGCGCGGGACGCTCGGGGCGGGACTTGAACTCGGGGTGGAACTGCGAAGCGAGGAAGAAAGGATGCCCACCCTCCCCGCCGGGCAGCTCGATCGTCTCGACAAGGCGCTCATCGGGGGAGGTGCCCGAGATGCCGAGGCCGGCATTCTGCAACTGGCGGCGCAGCAGGTTGTTGACCTCGTAGCGGTGGCGGTGGCGCTCGTACACGACCGCCTCGCCATAGATCGCCCGCGCGCGGGAGCCCTCGTGCAGCTTGATCGGGTCGGCCCCCAGGCGCATCGTGCCGCCGAGGTCGGCGATCTCCTTCTGCTCGGGCAGCAGGTCGATCACTGGGAAAGGCGTCTCGAGGTCGAACTCGGTCGAGTTGGCGCCCTCCATGCCGGCGACGTTGCGCGCAAACTCGGCGACGGCGACCTGCATCCCGAGGCAGATCCCCAGGTAGGGGACGCGCTGCTCGCGCGCGATCTGGGCCGCGGCGATCTTGCCCTCGATCCCGCGACCGCCGAAGCCGCCCGGGATCAAGATGCCATCGACCGTGTTCAACAGCTCGCGGGCGCGCTCGCGATCCTCGCGGCTGTGAGAGCCCGCCCCCTCCAGCCGTTCGGAGTCCACCCACTCGATCCGCACGCGGGCGTCCTGCAGCGCGGCGGCGTGGCGCAGCGCCTCGGAGACCGACAGGTAGGCGTCCTCCAGCTGCACATACTTGCCGACGATCGCGATCCGCACCGTATCGATGGCCCGCCCGCCCACACTCCTGCCAGTCTGCTCGCCCGTCCCCCCACTGGCCCGCTCGGCGCCCTCACCGCCGGCCCGCTCGGCGCGCTCGATCGGCTCCGTCCAGCTCGGAGAGATCGGGCTCGGGGGCCTCCACGCCGAAGTGATCGAGGATGCAGTCGTCGACCCCCTGGTCGCGGAAGGTGAGCGGCACCTTGTAGATGTTGTCGACGTCACACGCGGACACGATCGCGCTCACCGGGAGGCTGGCGAACAGCGCGACCTTCTTGCGGATCTCCTGCGAGAGCAAGCCCTCCGAGCGGCACATCAGCATGTCGGGGGCGATCCCGATGCCGCGCAGCTCGTTGACGGAGTGCTGGGTGGGCTTGGTCTTCAGCTCACCGGCGTGGCCAATGTAGGGGACCAGCGTGAGGTGGATGAACATGCAGCGCCGCCGCCCCACGTCGACGGGGAACTGACGGATCGCCTCCAGGAACGGCAGCGACTCGATGTCCCCGACGGTGCCGCCGACCTCGGTGATCACGAAGTCGACGTCGCTGGACTGCGCGATCAGCGCGATGCGCTGCTTGATCTCGTCGGTGATGTGAGGCACGACCTGGACGGTGCCGCCGAGGTAGTCGCCGCGGCGCTCGCGGCGAATCACCGTGTCGTAGATCCCGCCAGCGGTGACGTTGGAGGCGCGCGAGGTGTTGGCATCGGTGAAGCGCTCGTAATGGCCGAGGTCGAGATCGGTCTCGGCGCCGTCCTCGGTGACGAACACCTCCCCGTGCTGGTAGGGAGACATCGTGCCGGGATCGACGTTGATGTAGGGGTCGAACTTTTGCAGCCCCACAGTCAGCCCCCGCGCGACCAGCAGCCGCCCGATCGACGCCGCGGCGATACCCTTCCCCAGCGAGGACACGACGCCGCCGGTGATGAAGATGAACCGGGTCTTGGCCGGCGGGTCGGCGTGGCGGTCGGGCGCGTGGCGGCTCATGTACTTGCCTGAAGAGTCTAGCCGCCGGTCCCACGGAACTCTGGACGCGCAGCCGCTCGACGGAAATTGCGCTTGGGCGCTCCGCCCTTTGACATCGCAGGCGGGCGCTCCGCGCTTCATTCCAACGCTCCGCCCTTCGTCCAAGTTCCCCGCACGCGCTCCCACTCGGTCGGGGTTGCCACCGATGCAGGCAATATGCCAGCGCGCTCCCGGGCGCCCACGGCAAGCAGCGCTCCACCACCTACCGAAGGAGACCCGAGCCGTGATCGCGGCCATCTCAACTCGCGCCGGAACCCTCGTGGCTGTCCTGATCGCTGCGGCGCTGCTGCTCGCGCTGGCTCTCTCTCCCCGAGCGGACGCACGAGCACACAGCGCGGCCTGCACGCACTCGACCAGCCGTCCCAAGCACGCCGCGCACTCCTGCACCGCGGGCGCGGGCAGGCGGCGCCGCAAGGGCGGGGCGCGTACGCACTCGAAGACCGGCCGTGCGCATCAACGCGCAGACGGGTCGCACACCCCCACGAACAGTGGCGAACCGTCCGAAGGTGAACAGTCCGAAGGTGGACAATCGGAAGGCGAACGGTCCGCAGGGAGCCAGGGCACGGGCACAACGGGGGGCGGCAAAGGGGCGTCCGCCAGATCCCGGGCGCGCTGCGAAGATGGCAGCGCTCCCGAAGCCATCGAAGCCGGCGAAAACGGAAGCGAAGAAGCGTTCGTGTGCGAAGACGGCTCCGAACCCTCCTGCGCTGGCGGACTCGTGCCGGTCGTGTCAAGCGACGGTCTGCAGGCTGCTCTGCGAAGCGGCCCCCGACGGGTCGCACACAAACTGAGCTCGGCGTTTGCGCCGCCCGGGCTGAAGCATCGCGTGAGAGGCCCTCGAGCCGCATTGCGAGATCCCCCGCGCAAGCCGCTCGCGAGCGGCCCCCGCTCAGCCTGGATCCACCGATAACGGGCTGAGCATCCGGTGCCGAGAACCGAGCCAGGAGCTATTGACCGAGCACCCGCAGGGTGACCCCTCGGGGTGAGGGCAATTGGTCCTGGCGACGCGTTATCGGTGCCGGTGCGATCCCGGGATCGGTGGATCCAGGCTCAAGCCGCTTTGCGCAGCTCGCGCGCGTGGCGACGCGCGGAGGGGTCGCGCTCGGGGGCGCCCAGCATCCGCACCAGCTCGCTCAGCACCTCGGGCTCGCCCAGCCGCCGCACCCGCGTGCTAGTGCTGCCCGCGATCGCGTCCTTGACGACGGTGAAGTGGCGCTCGGCCAGCGAGGCGATCTGGGGCAGATGGGTGATGCACAGCACCTGGCGCGTGCGCGCCAGCTCACGCAACCGCTCCCCGACCGCGCGGGCGGTGTGGCCGCCGATGCCCGCGTCGACCTCGTCGAATACGAGCGTCGCCTCCGAGCCGCTGTTGGCGACCGTCATCAACGCCAGCATCACGCGCGACAGCTCCCCCCCGGAGGCGATCTCGCGCACCGGGGCGGCGGGCACGCCGGGGTTGGGGGCGATCGTCAGCTCCACGGCATCGCCGCCGACGGGACCCGCCTCGCGCGGGGAGAGCTCCACCGCGAAGGTCGCGTCGGGCATCGCCAGCGCGGCGAGCTGCTCGCGCACCGCCTCGCCCAGGCGCGGCGCGGCCGCTTCGCGCGCGACACGCAACCCCGCTACGCGCTCCTCCTGTGCAGCCCGCGCGTCCTGCAGGCGCCCGCCCACCTCCTCCAGCGCAACCGCCGCCCCCAGCAGCTGCTCACGGCGCTCGCGCGCCCGCTCGGCGTGCTCCAGCACGGCGGCCACGGTGGAGCCGTGCTTGCGCAGCAGGCGCTCCAGCGCCGCGAGGCGCTCTTCTACGGTCTGCAGCCCGCCTTGGTGCTCGCCCGCGATGTCCGCGGTCTCCCCCGCGCCCGCCGCCTCCACCGATCGGAGATCGGCTAGCAGCCGCTCGCCGTAGTCGCGCAGCTCCCCGGCGAGATCCCCCGCCTCGATCGCCAGTGCGTGGGCGCGCTCGGCGAGTGCGTCGAGCGCCGGATCCACGCCCGCGAGGGCCTCCAGGCGCGCGGCGGCCTGCGCGGTCAGCGCCGTCGCGCCGGGCACGTCGGGGCCCCCGTCGTAGCCCTGCCCGCCGGCGAGCGCCTCGGCCGCCCCACCCGCGGCGGCGAGCAGCGCATCGAGCTGGCGCAGCCGCTCGCGCTCGACGTGCAGGCGCTGGAGCTCGCCCTCTTGCGGGGCGATTGCGTCAATCTCGGCGAGCTCGTGCTGGAGCAGGTCGAGCTCGCGCTCGCGCGCGCCGTCCAGCTCGCGCAGGTCCTCCAGCTGCTCGCTCAGCTCACGCACCTCGCGATGAGCGGCGGCGCAGGCGGCGCGTCTGGCGGCCTGCGCGGGGCCGCAGAAGCCGTCGAGGATCTCGAGCTGGGCGGCGGCGAGCGTGAGCTTGCGGTGCTCGTGCTGGCCGTAAAAGGACAACAGCGCCTCCCCGATCGCGCGCAGGTCACCGACGGCAACGGTGCGGCCGTTCAGGTACGCGCGGGTGCGTCCGTCGGCGCCGACGCGCCGCGCCAGCACGAGCTCCTCGGCGTCGTGCGCCAGCAACTCCCCGTGCTCGCCTTCGCGCATTTGCGCCAATAGCGCGGGGGACGGCGCGAACGCGCCCTCGACGTACGCCTCCGCCGCGCCGGGCCGCACGAGGGTGGGCGAGCTCCGGATCCGCCCGCCGAGCAGCAGATCGAGCGCGTGCGCCAGCACCGTCTTACCGGCGCCGGTCTCGCCCGTGAGCACGTTCAGCCCCGGCGCCAGCTCCAGCTCGGCCCGCTCGATCAGCAGCAGATTCTCGACACGCAGCTCTTGCAACACGCATGCAGGTGTATCAGCGGGCACCGACGGATTACTCGGCCCTGTCGTCAGCCACGCTTGTCGCTGGGCATGGAGGCCCAGCGCCCGGGCCGTTGTTTCGCCATTACGGCGCGCGGACGCTCCCAAACGAACACCCCTCGCACCACTGCCCGCCCGGCCCGGCGGCGGGTGGCCCCGCGTGAGACCGCCACGTAAACTTGCGTTGATTGAGTACCACGTTGCCCTCTCCCCCCGCACACAGCATGGTCGCCTGCGAAATCGATGACACCGAGCGCCCCCTGCGGGGTTCGATCGAGTTCCTCTCAGCAGGTGCGCTGCGCGAACGCCTGGAGGAGGAGGTCAACCGCGCCGCCCGCCACGGCACCGCGCTCAGCTGCCTGCTGCTTGACATCGCGGATCTGCCCGCGCTGCGACACGCCCATGGCGAGCTGCTCGTCGAGCGGGTGCTCGCGTACGTGGAGCTCGCACTGCGTCGCGAGCTGCGCCGCTTCGACCGGGTGGGGCGCCCCTCGGAAGGTGAGCTGCTCGTCGTGCTCCCCGGCGCCGACCTGCTGCACGGGGAGGTCGTCGCGCGGCGGATGCTTCTGCGTCTGCGCTCGATCAAGCTGGAATCCTCCAGCCGGCGGCGCTCACTGGGGGTCGCGGTCGGGCTCGCGCCGTGGC
Organism: uncultured Solirubrobacterales bacterium; assembly: GCA_963791485.1. Lineage (GTDB taxonomy): Bacteria > Actinomycetota > Thermoleophilia > Solirubrobacterales > Solirubrobacteraceae > Palsa-744. Next base: position 1,213,304 of record CAWBSO010000006.1, on the reverse strand, counting down.
GGGCCGGGTTGAGCGCGGGGGCCCTGCTCGGCGAAGCGCGCGTTGCGGCCCAGCTCGAGCGCTCCGACAACGGCCGCGCGCACATCGCCGACGGGTAGGGACCTGAGTTCCGCGGCAGCGGATGACCCCCCGAGTGGATAGGTTTTCCGGATGCTCTCCGGCTCCGAGCTGTGGCTCCTGCGCCTGATGGCCGATCGCGGCCTCGCGCTGCTCGACGCCACCACGCTGCTGATGGTGATCGAGGAGCGCGCCGAGCTGCGCGTCGCCGCGGCCTCCGGCGCGGGCACGCCGCGGCTGCGGGTAATGCCCGTGGAGGGCTCCGCCCTGGGCGCGCTCTACCGCGCCGGGCAGCCGCTGGCGCTCGACCGTCCGCGCGGGCAGGAGGCGGCGTGGCTGCACGAACTTGGCCTGGAGGCGCGCGCCGCCCTGGTCGAGCCGCTGAGCATGGAGGGCCACGGCGGGGGGCTCGTGATCGCGCTGCGCGCAGGGGGCGGCTTCCGCGGCCCCGACCGTGAGGCGCTGGGCGCCTTTGCTGCGAGCGTCGCGCAGCGCCTGGCTGCCGAGCGCTCGGTCGAGATCGAGCGCCTGCGCTACGGCATGGAGGCACGCGAGCGCGAGCGCACGCGCTGGGCGCGGGAGATCCACGACGAGACCGTGCAGGGCCTGGGCGTGCTGCGCCTGCGACTGGCCGACGCGCGCGACCGCCACGACGAGGCGGCGCTCAGCGCGGCGGTCGCGGAGGTGCTCGAGGGCCTCGGCGTGGAGATCGACGGTTTGCGCCACCTGATCACCGAGCTGCGCCCGGCGGCGCTCGACGACCTCGGCCTGGTCCCCGCGCTGCAGGCGCTCGCGCGCCGCGCGCACGCGATCGATGGCCTGGAGGTGGACACCCAGATCGAGCTCGACCCCGCCAGCGAGCGGCTCGACGCGGAGCTCGAGAGCACGATCTATCGCGTCGTGCAGGAGGCTCTCACCAACGTCTCCCGCCACGCGCAAGCCTCGCGCGCGGTGGTCAGCGTCGCGCTGAACGGCGACGGCTCCACGGTCCGCGTGTCAGTCGCCGACGACGGCCGCGGCCTCCCCGCCGGCAACGCCGGGCTCGGTCCACGCGGCGATGGGCTGGAGGGCGGCTTCGGCATGTCGGGGATGCGCGAGCGCGCCGAGTTGGTCGGCGGCGAGCTCGAGCTCGGGGCGGGCGGCTGCGGCGACGGCGGCCAGGGCACCACGGTGCGGCTCACGGTGCCACTGGCTGGGCGCCCCGCGGCCGTTTAGTCCGGCCGCTCGCGGGGTGCCCGGCGACGGTCTAGTCCACCAAGCCGAGTCGCCGTGCGTACGCGGTCAGCTCTGCGCGCGAGGAGAAGCCCAACTTCTCGATCGCGCGGGCGCGGTAGGTCTTGACGGTGCGCTCCGCCACGTGCAGCTGCTCGGCGATCTGCGGGTTAGTGTGGCCCATCGCGATCAGCCTCACCACCTCGCGCTCGCGCTCTGACAGCGCCGCCCCCTCCTGCGCGATCTCCCCGCCGGTCGCCATCAGCGCCCCCAGCCGTGGGTGCAAGTAGTTGCCGCCGGCCACGGCGAGGCGGAACGCCTGCAGCAACTCGGCCGGCTCGGCCTCCTTGAGCACGTAGCTGCGCGCCCCCGCCCGCAGCGCCTGGCGGGCGTACTCGGGGTCCTCGCGCATCGTCAGGATCGCCACCGCCAGCGGCGGGTGGGCGACGAAGCACTGCGGCAGCGCGGCGAGGCTCGAGCCGCCGGGCATCGTCAGATCGAGCGTCAGCAGGTCGGGCTTGTGGGCGCGCACTTCGCGGATCGTCGCGGGCACGTCGGCGGCCTCCGCCACCACGACGAACTCCTGCGCCTCGCGCTCCAGCACGGTGCGGATCCCGTCGCGCACGACCGCGTGGTCGTCGGCGATGATCACCTCGATCGGGCGGTCCACCCCAGGCATCCCAGATTGCATCCGCACACCGTAGCGGCCGCCAAGGCGGCAAAGGACTGCGCCCGAGGGCACCCGCGACCCGGCCGCGCGTCCTAGTCTGCACCCCCGGGACGACAGATTTCGGCACCTTTGGGACGACACGATCGGCACCATCCGGCCGGCAGACAAATGCCCGGGCAGGCCGCATCATGTCGTGTGCAGTGACCTATCCAAACGGCACCCACCCATCCGGACCGGCAGCGAGCCGGAGGCAGGGCGCCGCACGCACACCGAGAGGTGAGACGATGCGCAACACAGCGACACAAGCGAAATTGGGTGAGTGGCGATGACCCTCGTGGGCGTCGCACTCGTATGGCTGGCGATCGCCGCGGTGGCGTTCCTGGCGCTGTCGGCGCTCGCGCGCCTGTCGGCCAGCAGAAACGTAGAGGCGGAACTGGGGATCGTCGGCGAGGCCGAACTGATCGACACGAGCTACATGAGGACGTGACCCCATGAGCCCCGCCACCCTCAGCGCCAAACAGCACTCGCGCATCCTGGTCGCGGGTGCCGACCCCGCACAGCGCGCGGCGGTGCTGCACGACCTCAGCGAGGCGCTGCCGGAGGGCGCCCAGCTCGGCGAGGCGGGCGCCGTCTCGGAGGTGCTGGAGCGAGCCCCCGCCAGCAGCGTGGTGATGTTAGCCGGCGATCTCGGCGACGTCTCGGCGGAATCGCTGATGCACATGCTTGGCGACCGCCACCCCCGCCTCCCGGTCGTGGCGCTGAGCATTTCCCAGCAGAGCGCCGCCCGCGAGGCGCCCCCGCTCGCCTGGTGAGCCTCGTGGGGGCGGTAAGCCTGCACGAAAACCACCATCTCGTCCAGACGAATCTCGCACTTCCGGCGCAGCCGCTAGCGTGGCGGCGTGTCGATACTTCCCACCTCTCCCCGGCTGCGGAGGATCCTCGCCGCCTACACGGTCAACAAGCTGGGCACCTGGTTCGGCACGGTCGCGCTGTCGCTGGCGATCTACGACCACACCCACTCCGCGGCGGCCGTCACGGCGCTGTTCGTCGCGCGCTACCTGCCGGCGCTGGCGGTGCCGGCGCTGGTCGTCCGTGTCGAGGCCTCGACCCGCAGACGCGCCCTCAGCGCGCTGTACGGGTTCGAGGCGCTCTGCGCCGTGCTCCTGGCGGCGACGGTATGGCACTTCCTGCTGCCCGCGATCCTCGTGCTGGTGGCACTCGACGGGGCGGTGGAACTGACGGCGAGCTCGCTGCTGCGTGCCCAGGCGGCGCGCGTCGGCGCGGAGCAGAGCGCCGAACAGGGCGTCTACAACGCCAACGCGGCGCTCAACGTCGCGCTGTCGGCGTCGGTCGTGCTCGGGCCGCCGCTCGGCGCGCTCGCCGTGCGGGCCTTCGGGGCCCCCGTCGCGCTGCTGATCGACGCCGGCTCGTTCCTCGCCTGCGGAGCGCTGGTGGTGGACCTCTACGTGTACGTCGAGGAGCGCGCCGGCGCCTCGGTGCGCGCGCGGCTGGCCTCGGCGTGGGAGCACGTGCGGGAGGCGCCCGCGCTGCGCGCCGTGCTGCTCACGCAGGCGGCTGCGCTCGTCTTCTTCGAGACCGCCACGCCGGTGGAGGTGTTCTACGCGAAGGGCACCCTGCGCGCCGGCGACGTCGGCTACGGCGCCCTGCTGGCGGTGTGGGGCGTCGGGCAGCTCGGCGGCAGCCTGCTGTTCGCGCGCGGCGCGCGGCGCTCGCTGGGGGCGATGCTGACGCTCGGCACGCTCGCGGTGGGGCTCGCCTACCTCGGCTTCGCCGCGGCGCCCACGCTGGCGCTCGCGGCGCTCGCCGCGCTGCTCGGCGGCGCCGGCAACGGCGTGCAGTGGGCCTCGCTGCTCGGCACCGTGCAGCTGCTCACGCCCGAGCGGCTGCACGGGCGGCTGATGGGCGGCGTGGAATCGATCGGCGCCCTCTGTCCCCTGGTCGGGCTGCCGCTGAGCGGGCTGGTGATGGCGCTCAGCTCGCCGAGGATCACGTTCTTCGTGTTCGGCTCGATCATCGCCGCCACCACGCTCGGATTCGCGCGCCTGTGGGCGACCGGCACGATCCGCGCGACCGGCCCGGGCGGGAGCACCGCGCCGAGCGGCGCGCTCCCCCCCACCACGGCCTTCGACTCGCCATCGGCTCGGATCGACTCCTCGGCGCCCGCCGACGTGCTCGATTCGCCGCCGGGAGGGCCCGTTCGGACCACATACTCGGGATCTCGCGGGATCTGACTGACCGTCGTTAAGTGCCATCCCGTATCGGCCGTTAAGGACGACAAGGACCGACATGCCCGCATCCAAGACAACGACACGGCTTTTCTGGCTGGCGGAGGCGTCGCTGCTCGCGGGCGCGATTGCGACCGCGGCGCTGACCTCTCGCGGCGAAGATTGGCAGCCGATTCAGCTCGTGTGTCTGCTGATGGCCCTTGTTCTGGGAGGGCAGCGGCTGAGCATCACCCTCCGCGGGCAGCAGATCACGACCGCATTCATCGCGCTGGTACTCGCGATGACGTTGCTTGGGCCAGCTCCCGCCGCGCTCTTTGGAGTCGCCGCGATGATCTGGGCTTCGACGAGTCGCAGGCTCCCGCCGGCGGCCTGGCTGAACAATCTCGCGACCTTCGCGGTCTTTCCGGTCGTTGGCGGCCTGCTGGTTCGCCTGCTGGTCGGCACGCTGGTCGGGAATGTCCACCATCCAGATGCCGGCCAGATCACCCATGGCGTGACCTTCGCGCTGGTGGTCTTCGCCGTCTTCATGCTGATGAACGTCCTCAACTTCGTGCTGATCGCCATCGACAACCGGGTGCTCGAGGGACGGCGGCTTTCAAGTCAGATGCGGGACGTGCTGGTGCCGATCCTCCCGGGACAGATCGCCGCCGGAGGGCTCACCGCGATTCTCGCGGTCGCCTACGCCACGCTTGGCTTCCCGGTGCTCCTGTGCGCCGTTTTGGTCATCCTGATCTTCCAGTACCTGGCGATGGCGCTGCTGCGCTCCGAGGATCGCGCCGACCAATTGGAGGCGCGCTCGATGCACCTTGCCTCGCTCCAACTTGGTGTGCTGACGACGCTGGTCGAGACGCTGGCGCTGCGCGACCGCGTGACCGCGCGTCATGCCGCCGCGGTTGCCCGTTACGCGCGCTCGCTGGCAAACGAGGCCGGCTGCAGCGAGTCCGAGCAGGACCTCGTGCACACGGCGGGGCTGCTGCACGACATCGGCAAGTTCGCGCTGCCCGACCGGATCTTGGGCGCGGAGATCCTCTCCGACGAGGATTGGGCGCTGATCCGTCGTCACCCCCAGGACGGCGCGACGCTGGTGGGGCGCCTCGACGGCTACGGGCCGGTGGCGGACGCGATCCTCTACCACCACGAGCACGTCGACGGCAGCGGCTACCCGGCCGGGCTGATCGGCAACGAGATCCCGCTGGCCTCGCGGATCCTCGCGATCTGCAGCGCCTACGACACGATGACCTCGCGTGACTCCTACCGCCCGACGAAAACTCCGCAGGACGCGATCACCGAGCTGCGGCGGATGGCCGGGCGTCAGTTCGATGGGGAGCTCGTCAACAGCTTCGTCGCGATGCTCGAGCGCAGTGGGCACGCAAAGCTCGCCGCGGGCGAGGAGGCCGACTTCGAGGCCGAGCTCGCCTTCGAGCGTCGCGCACGCGCGATCGCGCAGCCCACGGCGCGGTAACCAGCCGAGAGCGCGGGCACGACGCATCGTCAGCGCTGCGGGCCCTCAACAACAAACGAGCGCCGCTGGCGGGCGGCGCTCGTAAGCAAGCTAGCTAACTACTTGGCATAAGCCAAGGGATTCTTATTTGTTGTAACCCATGCTCGTCCTCCTTAGCTCGGGGCCCAGGGCCGCATGATTGGGGGGCCGTGCGACCCCCGGTCCCAACCTCTCCAGGACAACCGCAACCTACTATTGAGTAGGTTTGCGTAGGATAGTACCAGTGTTGGACGAATTGTCCAGCTTTGAGCGGATATTCGCTGCTAAGTGCAGTATTTCTTGCGTATGCAGGACTTTTGAGCCGCCCGCCATGGTCGATGCCCCTCGTCGAGGTCTCACCGGCGCCCGGTGGCAAGGCCCGTCGCGAATCGCCCCTCTGCGCCAGTGGCTCGCGAGGGGAGCGGTCGGGCAAACGTCCACAAAGGTGCGCGACGCTCAACTTCCAGGGCGCGGATGCCGAAGCTCGACCCAAGAGGCGCGCCGGAGCGACTTCTCGGAGCGCCCATCCACCCCCTGGCCGATTGAGGCCCTTCGCTTTCAAATCGAGAGGACCTGCGATGCCCTTCGCCCCACCCAACTCCCCGCACAGCGACCGCCAGTTGGTGTTCACGAGCTCGCAGGCAGCACGCTACTTGGGCGTTTCGCTTGCGACGATCCGCCGCTGGGCGGACGCCGGGCACCTCGACTGCTACCGCACGCCCGGGGGGCAGCGGCGCTTCTCGCGCGAGCAGCTCGACGGCTTCGTGGACTCGCTGGAGCGCACCGGCGAGCGCAGCGTGTCGGCCGTCAGCCGCGCGGCCTGACGCTCAGCGCGCGAGCCGGCCGAACTTCTCGCGCAGGCGGCGGTAGAAGGAGGAGCCGGGGAGCTGCGCGATCGTGCCGACGCCGTCGACGAAGCGCGCACGGATGTGCTCGTCGGGGCCGAGCTCGCACACGGGGCGCCCGTCGACCGAGACGTCCAACGCCTCTCGCGAGCGGTTGTGGATCGTGATCGGATCGCTCGGCGCCACCACCAGCGCACGGGCGGTGAGCGAATGGGGCGCGATGAACGAGACGACGAACCCCTTCACCCCCCACGCCATCACGGGCCCGCCGTTGGCGAGGTTGTAGCCGGTCGAGCCCGCGGGCGTGGCGAGCACCAGCCCGTCGCAGCGCACCGAGCCAACCTCCTCGCCGTCAAGCGCGTACGCCAACTCCGCCACGCGCTCGCCGACGCGGCGATGGATCGCGACGTCGTTGATCGCGGTCTCCTCGCCGCAGGGCGTCTCGAGCACGATCCCGGGGAGACGCAGCAGCTCGAAGCGGCCGCTGAGCGCACGCGCGACACCATCCTCGATCTCCTCGGGCTCGACCGTGGCGAGGAAGCCTATCTCGCCGAAATTGATCGCGAACACCGGCACCGAGCTACCCGCGTAGAGCTGCAGCGCGCGCAGGATCGTGCCGTCACCGCCGAGCACGATGCACAGCTGCTCGGCGCCCCCGCCAATCGCAGCGTCAACCTCGACGCCGGGCCCCGCACGCAGACCGTGCTTGACGGTCTCCTCCGGATCGAAGTGCAGCGTGGCGCCGGCGGCGCGAGCCCGCTCGATCAACGCGCCCAGCGCCGCATGGGTGTCCTCGACGCGCCGGTGCGTGAGCACGGCGATGCCCTTTGCGTTCATGGCTCCTCTCGCAGCGCCATGCACTCGAGCTCCTCCCCGCTCTGCGCACCGCCGCAGCGACCAGCCTCGGCCAGCCAGATGAAGGTCTCGCGGTTGCCCTTCGGCCCGGGCAGGCCGGAGGAGCGGAAGCCCAGCACCGCAGGCGGACCGGGGGCGTCCCCCACGGCGAGCCCCACCGCAACAAGCGCGGCGCGGCGCACCGCGGGGTCGCGCACGACGCCGCCTTTGCCGACACGCTCGCGCGGCGCCTCGAACTGGGGCTTGACGAGCGCGAGCACGTCATACGGCGTGGTGAGGCAGCCGAGCACCGCGGGCAGCACCTTGGTGAGAGAGATGAACGAGACGTCCACCACCGCGAGGTTGGGCACAACGGGAAGCATCGCAGGCTCCAGCGTGCGCGCGTTGGTGCGCTCCAGCACGTGCACCCGCGGATCGCTGCGCAGGCGGTGGTGGAGCTCTCCATAACCAACGTCCACCGCGACCACCGCAGCGGCGCCGCGCTGCAGCAGGCAGTCGGTGAAGCCCCCCGTCGACGCCCCCACATCCAGCGCGAAGCGCCCAGCCACAGCGACCGTGGTACGCCCCAGCGCGTTCTCCAGCTTGATCCCGCCACGCGAGACATACCGCGGGCGCTCGGCGACGCTCACGGCCACATCGGCGGCCACCATCTCTCCCGGCTTCTCCGCACGCCGGCAGCCGGCCCCAACGCGCACCTCGCCCGCCATCACCGACGCTGCGGCGCGGCTGCGCGACTCGAACAGCCCGCGCTCGGCCAGAAGGGTGTCCAGACGCTGCTTGCCCATCGCCCGAACGGTATCCGCTCCGCAGTACCGAGAGGCGGTTAAATGAAACGGCCCGCCTGGGAAGCGGGCCGTTTCGAGGGAGGAGGGATGCTGCTGTACTTCGGGTCTAAAAGCATGATGCCCGCTGCGGGTGGCGTTGTGTGTGAGAGTGCGCACACATATACCTTCCCTGTAGAAACTGTGCTAGACTACTCGTATGCCGAGAGTCGATCGAAACAACCCCACACGCTGCGAATCCTCAGAGTCCACGCACTCCCTCATGGAGTTCATGCAGCGGTTCCCCGACGACGAAGCCTGCCTGAACTGGCTATGGCGAGCACGCTGCTCAGAAGATGGCGAGCACGCCCACTGCCCGAAGTGCGACCAAGAGCGTGTCTTCAAGCGCTACAAGACCACACAGCGCCGCCAGTCATGGACGTGTACCGGGTGCGGGCACCATGTGCAGCCCACGGCGGGGACGATCTTCGAGGGGTCCGCTACCTCGCTGCACCTCTGGTTCTACGCCATGTACTTGATGGCTAGCACCCGCTGTGGGATCTCAGCCAAGCAGCTAGAGCGCGAGCTGGGAGTCACGTACAAGTGCGCATGGCGCATCTTCAACCGCATCCGCAACGTAGCGATGGCCGACGACGGAGGAAAGCTCCGTGGGGACGTCGAGGTCGATGAGGCATCCGTGGATGGTAAGCCCCGGCGCAAGCAGGGCGAGCGGCTGGCACTACCACCCGAGAAGCGTTCGGAGGCAGCGAAACTCCGCGAACGTAGTAGAGCAACCGTCTTCGCGGCCGTGGAGCGTGGCGGGCGAATCAAGGCGACCGTTCTGCCGTCCCGGCGGGGTCCGGGGCTCAAGAAGCAGGTCATTGAGTGGGTGGAGCCCGAGTCCATCGTCATCACGGACGAGTGGCCGTCCTACAACGGCCTTGATCAGCACTTCATCGCGCATAGTCGGATCAACCACTCGGCGGGCATGTACGTCGTCGGCGATACCTACACGAACACCGTGGAGGGGTTCTTTGGGCACCTGAAGCCGTCGATACGGGGAACATACCGCCGGGTCTCGCACAAGTGGCTCCAGGGATACCTAAACGAGTTCGTGTGGCGACGTAACGCACGCCTTGAGCCCGGTTCGATGTTCGACCAGCTACTCCATCGCGCCGCAGCGTAAGCCCACCTCTAGGTGCCGGGGCTGATCGTGATGGTCCATCCACTGCCCCCCGAGGCTCCTTCGTCGGAGATCACTTGAGCTTCGCCGTAGGTGCCGGGTTCGACTGCGGTAACGCCGCTCGTCCTGCTCGATGAATCCACGGCGATGGTCTGCGTGTAAGAGCTTGTATGGGCCGTGACCGAGAAGACCGAGCACGACGGGCAGGACCAGTGGAGCGTTGACGCGACAGGGACGTTGATCGTCCCCAGGTTCTCGGTTCCGCTCCCCGTGAACACCTGCGGCTTAGCCTTGGTCGTGTGAGCAGGCGTCGTCACGAGCGCTGGCGAGCTGGTGGGGCTCGTCTTCGATTTGCCTGAGCCGGCAGCCACAGCGATGATGACGATTATGAGGATGATCGCGCCAACGATGCCGAACGCGATCTTGGCGATACCACCTAGTCCCCGCAACAGCGTTTTCATGCTTCCCCTTTCGATTGGTCGGGAGCACTCTACACAAATAGAACGCTATTGGTTCTGGACGTTATTGGCTGGGGATCGGAGGATCAATTGCAGTGGAGCCCAAGCAGAAGGTCGGCCAGAACATCCGTGCCGAACGCAAGCGCATCGGCATTACCCAGGAAGCCCTTGCCGAACGCTGCGACATGCACCCCGTCGAGATCGGCCGCGCAGAGCGAGGCACACGCGACCTGCGCGTCTCGACGGTTGCCAAGCTTGCCGGCGGCCTGGAAATCCCCGCAAGCGAGTTGCTACGCGGCGTCTGAAGGCTTCGTGTGTGCGACCTTCTCAAGCAGGCTCATCACGTCCCGCTCGCTCGGCACAGGGACCTCGATCGGCTTGTGCGGCTTGCCATCTTTGTCCGTGCCTTTGGGCTGCGTCTGCTGCGTCTGCTCGTCAGCCATGACTAGAATCCTAGCGCCACTCGGCCGGCTGCCGAGGAGGCAGCCAACACCCCTCCCGGACGCCCTAGCAAAGCGAGTAGTTCCGGGAGGGGTGCCTATACTGCGCTGCGCGTGGGGCCAGCAGGTTGCCGGCGCTGCCCTTAGAAAGCCGCCCGACGGGTTCGACTCCCGTTGGCTCCACGGTTTACGTGCCTCCAAATGATACCGGAGTTATCAGTTAGCTGGTCTGCTTGCCATGCGGCACATAGTTTATACAAGGAAGGTATATGTGTGAGAGTGCGCACACATGTTCGGCCTTTGCGCACGCAACAAAACGCACGTATGTTCGGCGAGTTGCACAGGCGCACTGCTACGGACAGCTCGCAGGACTCTCGCCCCCTCGCCTACGCCTCAACCGCCGCGGAGTCCCGGTCGAGGATCGCCGCCGCCACCCGCTCGGCGATCTTGGTGCCCGTGAAGCCGACCTCCTCGTGCAGCAGCGCCGGCTTGCCGTGCGTCACGTAGCGGTCGGGCAGACCCACACGGAGGATCCTCGGGGTGGTCCCCATCTCGCTCAGGGTCTCCCACACCGCGCTGCCGAAGCCCCCCGCCAGCACACCCTCCTCGACCGTCACGAGCAGATCGTGCTCGGCCGCCAGCTGCGCCATCAGGCCCGCGTCGATCGGCTTGGCGAAGCGCGCGTCGGCGACCGTCACGCCGATGCCGCGCCCCTCCAGCAGCATCGCCGCCTCCAGCGCCTTGCCGACGCCGCTGCCGTAGCCGACCAGCGCCACGCGGCAGCCGGAGCGCGCGAGCGGTGTGGTCGATGGAGTGCTCGCGTTCTGCGCGGCCTCGCGCTCGGAGGTCGCGTGCGCGTCGGGTGCACCATCAGCCAAGGACATCCCGCCACCCGCCTCGCGCAGAATCTCCCCGGTGCCGATCGCGATCGCGCGCGGCTCATCGGGCAGCGGCACGCCCATGCCCTCCCCACGCGGGTAGCGCAGCGCGATCGGACCGTCGTTGTAGAGCAGCGCCGTACGCAGCATGTGCACCAGCATCGCCTCATCGCGCGGCGCCATCAGCACGATGTTGGGCAGGCAGCGCAGGTAGGCGATGTCGAACACGCCGTGGTGGGTGGGGCCGTCGTCGCCGACGAGCCCGGCGCGGTCCATCGCGAACACGACGTTCAGCTTCTGCAGGCACACGTCGTGCACGATCTGGTCGTAGGCGCGCTGCAGGAACGTGGAGTAGATCGCCGCCACCGGCTTGGCCCCCTCGAGCGCGAGGCCGGCCGCGAACAGGATCGCCTGCTGCTCGGCGATCCCCACGTCGAAGTAGCGCTCCGGGAGCGCCTTTTGCAGGATGTTGAGGCCGGTGCCCGAGTTCATCGCCGCGGTGATTCCCACCACGCGCCGGTCGCGTTCGCACTCCCTCACCAAAGCCTCGCCGAAGACCTGTGTGTACTGCGGCCTCGCCACCTCCGCCTTCGCCATCTGACCATCCGCCGCGGCGGGACTCGCGCCCGCCGCCCGCGACGCCGCGGGCGCGGGCGTCGGGGAGCCGTTGAGGATCGACTTCGGCTTCGCCGCATGCCACTTCTCCATGCCCTCCAGGCCCCCGTCCTCCGCCGGCGCGAAGCCCTTGCCCTTGACCGTGGCGATGTGCACTACCACCGGGCGTTCCGCCGCCAGCGCCTCGCGCAGCGCCTCGCGCAGCGCGCGCACGTCGTGGCCGTCGATCACGCCCATGTAGGCCCAGTCGAGCTCCTCCCACCACAGCCCCGGGGCCCAGAACGCCTTCAGCGACTCCTTCAGCTGGGGGCCCAGCTTCTCGAAGGCCGCCCCCACAGCGCCCGGCAGGCGCGCGAGGCCCCCCTCGACGCCCTCCCGCGCGTGCCACAGCTTCGGGTTCAGGCGTACGCGGTTAAAGTAGCGCGACAGTGCTCCCACGTTCGGCGAGATCGACATCCCGTTGTCGTTCAGCACGACCACGATCGGCGTGCCTAGCCCCCCCGCCTGGCCGATCGCCTCGAACGCCACGCCGCCGGTCATCGCGCCGTCGCCGATCACCGCCACGACCTTGCCGGAGTCCCCACCCGCCCTGCCGAGGTGTCGCATCCCCTCCTTGATGCCGACGGCGTACCCGACCGAGGTCGAGGCGTGGCCAGCGCCGATGATGTCGTGCGGTGACTCCGCGATCGAGCAGAACGGCGCGAGGCCGCCGTACTGGCGAATCGTGTCCAGCCGATCGCGCCGGCCGGTCAGGACCTTGTGCGGGTATGCCTGGTGGCCGACATCCCACAGGATCTTGTCGCGGGGCGAGTCCAGCAGCGAGTGCAGCGCCACCGCCAGCTCACAGGTGCCGAGGTTGGCCCCGAAGTGCCCCCCGATCTCCCCGACCGTGTCGATGATGTACTCGCGCACCTCCTGCGCCAGGCGCTGCAGCTCCTCTTCGGAGAGGCCGTGCAGATCCTGCGGGCCCTCGACCGCGCCCAGCAGGGATCGGTTTGAGCTGGCGCCGTTGTTGCTGTCAGGCTTGTCTTTGCTCATGAGGTCCGGGTGTAGATGAAGTCGGTGATCCGCTCCAGCTCGCCCGTGTCGTGCGGGCGAGCGAGATCCATACCGGCATGCGCAGCCTCCGCCAGCGCCGCCCGCGCCGTGCGGTGGGACTCGGCGGCCAGTGCCTTCGCTTGGTCGATTCCGAACTCGCTCACGTAGGTGCGCTTGCCGTGACGCTCGTCGCTTCCCCGGGGCTTGCCGAGCGCATCCTCGGTCCCGGTCACGTCGAGTATGTCATCAACGATCTGGAACAGCACGCCCAACTCCGCCGCGAAGCGGTTGAACGCCATTGTCGCAGGTCCGTCGACTCCGCCCAACGTCAGCACGCACAGCACCGACGCCCCGATCAGCCGGCCGGTCTTCAGCTCGTGCAGGCGCCGCAGGCCGGCGAGCCCTCGCGGCGCGGTGGCGCGCACGTCGGCGTACTGGCCCCCCACCATCCCCCCGGCGCCCGTCGCCGCGGCGAGCTCCGCCGCCGCCGCCAACACCCGCTCGGGCGCCGCGCGCTGGTTCCTCAGCAGATGCCGGAAGGCCTCCGCGTACAGCCCGTCCCCCGCGAGAATCGCGACGTCCTCGCCGAAGGCCACGTGGCAGGTGGGCTGGCCCCGGCGCAGCCCGTCGTCGTCCATCGCGGGCAGGTCGTCGTGGATCAGCGAGTAGGTGTGGATCAGCTCGATCGCCCCCGCCAGCGGCAGCACCTCGCGGCGCTCCAGCCGCAGCGCCTGCGCGGTGGCGAGCACGAGCACGGGGCGGATCCGCTTGCCGCCCGCCAGCAGCGAGTAGCGCATCGCCTCGTCCAACCCCGCCGTCAGGCCCTCCTCGGAGAAGCGCATCCGCTCCAGGTAGCGCTCCACCTCGACCCGCAGATGTTCGGGGTAGGAGGCCTGGGGGACGGCGCCGGAGGGCACTACAGCAGCGAATCCTGGCCGGGGGGCTGGCCGAAACGGGGATGCTCGCCGGAGGCGAGTGTCTCCCGGCTTCGGTCGAGCACCTCGGCGCGCGCGCGGCGCTCGAGCTCCGCCCCCGCGCGGTTGGCCAGCGCCGCGCACTCGTCCACCAGCGTCGCCGCCGCGTCGGTGGAGAGCTCGCCGGAGCGCAACTGCTCCGCCGCGCGTTCCAGGCGCCCGATCAGCTCATCCAGGGAATCCGTCGCGTCGTTCATGAGATCGAGGCATTCTCCCGTACTTCGCGCAGCACCGCCGCCAGCACCCCGTTGACGAACGCCGGTGCGTCCGCGCCGCAGAACGTCTTCGTGCTCCGCACCGCCTCCTCGATCGCCCCCTCCGGCGGGATCGGCGTCTCGCCCGGCGTCGCGTCGGGGTGCAGGATCTCGATCAGCGCCACGCGCAAGATGCTGCGCTCCAGCGGCTGGATGCGCTCCACCGACCAGCCGTGCGCGTGGCGGTCGATCGCCTCGTCGAGCTCCGGCGCCCGGTCGGCGGCGGCGTGGGCCAGCGCGCGCGTCATCAGCGACGCCCCCACGGGGAGCGTGTCGGCGAGCGGGAGGCCGGTGAGGTCGTGCTGGTAGAGCGCGAACACCGCCTGCCGCCGCTGCTCGGAGCGGCGCACGCTAGCCGCCCGCGGCGCGGCGCACGTAGTTGGCAGGCGGCGTGGAGCGCCCGCGCCCGCCGGCCTGCCCACCGCGCCGCGATGAGCACTCGGCGCACACCCTGACGCCTCCCCGGCACGTTTGCTCAGGCGCGTGAGACATATTCGCCCGAGCGCGTGTCGACCCGCACCCGCTCGCCCACGTTCACGAACAACGGAACCTGGATCGTGGCGCCCGTCTCGAGCGTCGCCGGCTTGGTGCCGCCCCCCGAGGCGGTATCGCCACGCAGGCCGGGCTCGGTCTCGGTGACCTCCAGGTCGACGGCGCTCGGAAGCTGCACATCGGAGGGCTGCTCGTCGATGAACAGCACATCCACCTCGCTCGAGGGCTTGATCCAGCGCAGTGGATCGCTGAAGCTGCTCTCGGGCACCGCCAGCTGCTCGTAGGACTCCGTGTCCATGAAGTGCGCATCGGCACCATCGGCGTAGAGGAACTGCATCTTGCGCGCCTCGGTGCGCACCGAGCGGAACTTCTCCCCCGCCCTGAACGTGCGGTCGATCACGGCGCCGTCGGAGGCCCGGCGCAGCTTCGTGCGCACGAACGCCCCGCCCTTGCCCGGCTTGACGTGCTGGAACTCCACGATCTTGAAGACCGTGCCTTCCACCTCGATGTGATTTCCGTTCTTGAACTGGTTGGTACTCAGAGTCACATTGCCCACCTTGGTCTGCTGGGAGGTCGATTCCCCGACCTGACGATTCGACGGCTGGATCCCGACCAGTCGCCGCACGGGTCGCAAGGACCCCGCCGCGTCTTGCCTGACCGTCCAGCAAGAGGCTATCGCCCGCCGGGCAGGCTACATCACCGCGTCACCGTGTCTTTGCTCAGGCGCCCCTGGATGTCGCGGGCGACCATCCCCGGGTCTGAATGTAGGCGCGCACGACCTCCGTGATCTCACTGGCAATCGCCTCCGGGGGGACACCTGGCGACGGGCGCAGCACGAGACGGTGCGTGAGGCCCTCGATTGCGCTGATCACGATGCGGGCCGACAAGCGGGGATCGACAGGACGTGAGTGCGGGTCGGCCGCGAGCGCATCCGCTGCCAGGGCGACGAGCCGATCTTCCAGTTCGTCGAGCTCTGCACGAAGTGTCGGGGGAAACCGGGTCTCCTCGAAGAGCACACGGTGAAGACCCGGCGCGAGCGCGTGCAGCGCGACCATCGCGTGAACGATGTCCGGGAGGACGTCGTCGAAGCGCGCGCCACGGCTCAACCGCCCGAGGTGCGGTTCGAGCGCCGCCGTCCCCTCGGCGAGGTGCCGGTGCACGAGCGCGACGAGGATCGCATCCTTGTTGGGGAAATACTGGTAAAGCGACCCGATGGATACTCCAGCCCGCTCGGCGATCCGGTTGGTGGTCCCAGCGGCATAGCCATAACGCTCGAAAACCTGAGCAGCCGCTTCGAGGATCGCCTCGACGGTCGCCCCCGAGCGCGCCTGCTTGGGGAGCTTGCGCGGCTTGAGCCGCCGGTCGGGAATGCGAGTTGACGACATGCGAGTAATTACTCAATATACTGGCATGCCCGTCCCCGCGCCTGCCTTCGGCCTCTTCCTCCTTGCGCTCTACGGCCTCCTCACCGTCGGGCTGCGCATGCCCGTCCAGCTTCGCTGGACGGGCTCAACGGGCTTCAAGGGCCTGCACGGCGCATCGGGGCTCACAGAGCGAGTCGGCGGGTCGCTGTTCGCGTTGGCTGTAGTGCTCTGTATCGCGGGCACAGCGCTCCAGCTGTCGGGCACGCTGAGCTCCGTCGAAGCGCTCGACGGTGAGGGCGCCAGGATTTTCGGAGTCGTGCTCGCCGCTCTTGGGATCGCGATCGTCTCGTTCGCCCAGTTTGCGATGGGCGACGCATGGCGGATCGGCGTCGACCCCTCCGAGCGCACCGAGCTGGTCACCGACGGTCCCTTCACGCTCGTGCGCAATCCGATCTACGCGGCGATGATCCCCTCTTTCATCGGCATCGCCCTACTCGCTCCCAACACCGTGACGATCGTGGGAGCCATCCTCCTGATGGTGGCCCTCGAGTTGCAAACGCGGTTCATCGAGGAGCCCTACCTCACAAGGGTTCACGGTGAGCAATACACGGCCTACGCCGCCCGAGTCGGTCGCTTCCTCCCAAGGGTCGGCCGCCTGCGGCTCAACAGCAAGCGTCGCTACACTTCCAACCGCGCTGATGGACGGCAGTAAGGCGGTTCGCCGCACCCTGACAAAGGCCACTCCTCGCCGCCCGGCGGCGTGTTCGTCGTCGGCTCGCTGCTGTGGGGCATTGCCTTCGACGGGTTTACACCCGCCCTCTACGATCTCGCGGGAGCGGTCGTCTGCCTCGTCGGCGTCGGTCTAATCATGTGCGCGCCTCGTTGACATCCAATGGTACGTCGCCCATCTCGTCTTCACCGAGCGCAAGATCGATGTGCCGAACGAACCGCGCCCGCCGGGGCTGACGCTGGTATCCCACAGCCCCCCAGAAGCCCATCGCGCCCTCCTCGTCGTCGGCGACGATCGCAGTGAGCCTGAGCGCGCCCCGCTTGCGCAGGCGCCGCTCGCCCTCCCTCAGCAGCATCGTTGCGAGTCCCCTGCGTCGATGCTCGGGCGAGACCGCCAACCGGTAGAAGCTTCCGCGCCAGCCGTCCCACGCGGCGACCAGCGAACCGGCCAGGACACCACCGAGCTCAGCGACCAGTAGCGCCTGGGGGTCGGCAGCCAGCAGCCGGGCCAGTCCGTCGGGAGAGTCGCTGACGCTCGGCAGGCTGCCCGCTGCGGCCCACAGGTCAAGCACGGCCGCGATGTCTTCCCCGGTGGCGCTACGAATCGTCCAGTGATCGTGGATATCCATGCGCTCGATCAGCCCCCCGGTGATCGTGTAGTGATGCTCGACGGTCTCCTCGGAGAGAACGCTCCCCGCGAGGTCTCGCACAAGTTGGCGAACCATAGCAACCAAACAGCCACCGCGGCCCTGCTCGATACGCAACGGCTGCACCCGTGAGTCGAACGTCCCCCACTGCCGCTCCCAATACGCCCGTACCTCCGCGTGGCCGTGAACGCGCCCCCCCTCCATCGCGTTCGGCCAATCAACCTCGGGGTGCATCGTCGCGAGCGCTCCCTCAATTTCGCGGGCGTTGAACGCCTCGTAGGCACGGCGCAACAGACTGTTCGTGCTGCTCGCTCATTGTCGAGCCGCCTTTGCGGTGACTGCCCACACGCGGTGTGGCACCGCGAGCGGGTCCTCGGCGAAGCGCTCGTGGAGCATCGCCGTGAGCTCCTGCGAGCAGACCCGTACGCCGTCGGCGTCCAGCGTGCCGGCGATCGGTGCGCTCGCGCGCACGCGGCCGACCCACGCCTCACGCGAGTAGGGCACCGCCACGTCGAAGGAGAACGTCTCGATCGCGGTGAAGCCCGCGGTCTGCAGGTCAACGAGCCACTGCGGGTACAGCCCGGCGCGATCCGCAAACGGCCAACTCGGGGTGTAGCGCAGGATGATCTCCTCCGTCGCCGCCACCACGTTGCCCTCGATCGGGAGCCAGTCGAAGTGCGCGATCGCCACGGTGCCGCCGCTCACGAGCAGCCGCGTGACCTCGCGTGCGGCGGCGGGCCGATCGAACCAGTGCCAGCACTGACCGGCGCTGACCACATCGAACCCGCCGTCGGGCAGGCCGGTCGCCTCCGCTGGCGCCTCTACATAGGCGATCTGCACACCAGCCTCGCGGTCCAGTCGCCTGGCCTGCTCTAGCAGCGGTGCGGCGATGTCCACCCCTGTGACCTCGCACCCATGCCGCGCGAACAGTCGCGCGAGGCTCCCCGTCCCAGTGCCGAGGTCCACAACACGTGCGCCCGGGCGCACGAGGTCCATCGCCGCCAAGCGATCGAGCAGCTCGGACGGGAACCCCGCACGGTGACGGGCGTAGTCGGCCGCGGTACGGGCAAAATCGGGCGAGCAGTCACTCATGCGCGCAAGCTTACGGAGAGATCGCCGCACGACGTCGCCGCGATCTCCGCACAGACCGTGGTCAGTCCTCGGCGCGGAAGCTGCGTCCGATCTCTTCACCGGTGCCGAAGTAGTGCCGGAGCACGTACAGCAGGCGGGTGAGAACTTGGAGGCTTGACTAGATTTAGAGCCTCCTCTAAAGTTCTTGTGGATGTCAGCTTCAGCACCGGCGGTTGGCCTGCGTGAGCGCCACAAGCAGCAGCGCCGCGAGCGCATTCTCGAGTCGATCCGCGAACTGCTGCGAGAGTCTCCGGAGGAGGCACCGACCGTTGAGCGCATCGCCGAGCTGGCGGACCTCTCGCCGGCGACGGTCTTCAACCTCGTCGGACCACGAGAGCAGCAGTGGGCCGCGCTGTCCGACGCACTGCTGCGCGAACTCGATGCCTGCCTCGCTTTCGCCACTGATGAGGACCCGCGAGAGCAGGCGCGCAGAATCGTCGGCGAGACGGCCGAGCTGTTCATCGCAGACGCCGCCGTCTCAAGGCATCTGGTCAACAGCGGGGGGCACGTGAGCTCGCTCCTGCAGGAGAACCCGGTCGCGCAGCTACGCATCGCGTTGCGCCGTGGGCAGGCGACCGGGATGCTCAGGCCCGATCTTCATGTCGAGGCGCTGGCCGGGCACATCGCAACGGCGGCTGGCGGCGCGTTGCGTCAGTGGGCCGCAGACCAGATCTCAGATGCAGCCTTTCGTACGCGTGTGCGCTTCGCAGTTGACGTGGTGTTCGCCGCGGGCGCGAGCGAGGAGTGTGCCGTGGAGCTTGCCGCACCACTGCGGCGCAAGCGGCGGCGCGGGTCGCGATGACGCGGGCCGCTGTCGTGTTCGACGGAGCCGCGGGCATCCGCCTGGCCGCCGACACCTTCGGCGACCCGAACGCGCCTGTCGTGTTGATGCTGCATGGCGGCGGCCAGACACGACACGCGTGGCACGAGACCGCGACTAGCCTCGCAGACGTCGGCTGGCGGGCTATCACGGTCGATCTGCGCGGCCACGGACAGAGCACCCATCCGCGACCCCCCGCGTACGCGCTCGAGGACTTCGCGGCCGACGTACGCGCTCTGATCGCAGCGATCACGGAGAACCCAGTCGTGGTCGGAGCTTCGCTGGGTGGCATCGCCAGCCTGCTGGCGCTCACCGAGTCGCCCACGGCGACCGCCGCCGGGCTCGTCCTGGTTGACGTCGCCCACCGCTTCCAGCCGCGTGGCGGCGGACGGATCGTGAGCTTCATGGAGGAGCACCCGGACGGCTTTGCCACTCTCGCAGACGCGGCTGAAGCGGTCGCCTCCTACCTGCCTCACCGCGCACGACCCCGCGACACAAATGGCCTTCGCCACAATCTCCGATGCGACGAGGGACGTTGGAAGTGGCACTGGGACCCGGAGATCCTAACCCAGGCCCGCCCGCTACTCCAGCACCAGGCCCAGCTCTCTGAGCGCCTCACCGAGGCCGCCACGCGGCTGCGCCAACCTTGCCTGCTCGTCCGCGGCGCAGAGAGCGACGTGCTCAGCGCCGGGATCGCGCGGGAGTTCACCGAGCTCGCGGCGACCGCGACCTTGGCGGAAGTCCCGCGCGCGGGTCACATGGTTGCCGGCGACAACAACAACGCCTTCACGGCAGCGATCCGCGAATGGCTCGACACGTTTGCACCACGCGCGCCACGCACATAACCGAAACCCTCAACCAATGGCACTCACCATGTTCGGACTCGCTGAGGTGCGACTCGAACGAACGCCTGTGAGAGCATTTGGCCATGAGCGCTGCTGACCGCTTGGCAGGCGACCCCTACACCGCGCCGAACTTCGCGGCGGCGGCTCTGATCACGATCGACACCCAGCGCGACGTGCTGGACGGCGGTCCCTTCGAGATCCCCGGAACCTCGGCGGCACTCGGAGCGATGCATGCGCTCGCGCGTGCCTTTCGCGAGGTCGGCCGTCCGATCGTGCACATCGTGCGCCTGTACGAGCCCGACGGCGCCAACGTCGACCTCTGCCGTCGCCAGGCGGTGCAGGGCGGCATGAGGGCGCTCACCCCGGGGGCCCCCGGTTCGCAGCTCGCCGCCGAGCTGCTGCCGGAGCCCACCCTCACGCTCGACGCAGACGTGCTGCTCGCGAGTGATGCTCAGCGCCTCGGGCCGAGCGAGGTAGCGATCTACAAGCCGCGCTGGGGCGCGTTCTACGACACCGTGCTGGAGGCCCATCTACGCGAGCGGCACATCAACACGCTCGTCTTCTGCGGGTGCAACTTCCCCAACTGCCCCCGCACCTCGATCTACGAGGCCAGCGAGCGCGACTTCAGGATCGTGCTCGCCCGCGACGCGCTATCCGGGCTCTACGAGCGCGGTGAACGCGAGCTCGCAGGTATCGGCGTTCACCTGATGAGCGCAAGCGAGGTCACCAAGGCGCTCCTCGCCGCGAACCGTGAGACACTCACCACCGGGCCTGGTGAGTGGACGGAGACAGGACGATGAGCGTTGCGCATACCTAAGCGTTCCGGGCATTGCCCGTCGAGATGCTCGCCAGGTGTTTCGCCAAGCAACGCCACGCTCGTGCGCCCGTGACGGTCGAGAGACTGCGGGGAGAGATGGCACCAGCAGACAGCAGCAGCGCCGCAGCCGAGGATCTGGCCCGTGCCGGCGGACGCAACGCCGAGGTGGAGATCGTCGAGTACGACCCCGCGTGGCCGGCTGCCTATCGGGCCGAGCGTGAGCGGCTTGCGCCGCTGCTCGCGGACGGGGTGGAACTGCACCACTTCGGGTCCACCGCCGTCCCCGGTCTGGCGGCGAAGCCGGTGATCGACATGATCGCGCTCGTGGACGACCTCGACGCGCCGATAGCGGTGCTGGTGGAGCACGGCGGCTACCAGTATCCCCCAGCGTTCAACGCTACGCTCATCCACCGGCGGTTCCTGTGCTACCCGACAGCCGCCTACCGCACCCACCACCTGCATCTCGTGGACGAGCCTGGGGAGCTCGAGCGCCGTCTGCGCTTTCGCGACCGCCTGCGTGCCGATCCCATCCTTGCGGGTGAGTACGTGGCGCTGAAGCGAGCGCTCGCGAATCGCTACTCCGATGACCGCGAGGCGTACACCGAGGCCAAGAGCGAGTTCGTCAAACGGCACACGTCTCGCCGCGCCGGCCCATGAGCGGCGACTATCTCCTGCCTGCCGCTGCGTTGGCTGCGTCGTCGAGATCGGCATCTCCCTGGAGGGACTCGGCACCAGCACCCCCGCAGTCGTCGTTGGCTACGCCAACCTCACACACGCCGCCATCAAGTTAGCTGTCGCCGCACTTGCCGCAAGCATTAAACAGGCCAAGGCAGAGTGACCGAGTTCACTGAGGCGCTGTTCGAGGCGGCAGGTGCAGCGGCTGCGCCCACCAGAGACTCAAGCGAGCGCCAATATTCGAGCACGGGCAGACCGAGCCCGAATTCAAACGGCTCGCCGACCGCGACGAAGCCCTCGCGCGCGTAGAAGCGCCGGGCGCGCTCCTGGCCGGCGGGAACGAACAGGCGCATGACCCTGAACCCGCGACCGGCCGCGGCGCTCACCGCGTGGCCGAGCAGCTGCGTCGCCACACCCGACCCCCAATACGGTGGCCCGACGAAGAGGTGACCAAGGTGGGCAAGCCACGGGTCTGGTGCCGCCCGAAAGGAGTGGCGCGCGGCCGGGATGAACGTCGCGTGGCCGACAAGCGCTTGCCCCTCTGAAGCCAGCTCCCCCCAGAAACCCGGGTCCGCGATCCACTCCTGCAGCCCACGGGCCTGCTCGCCCGCCGACGGAGGCTGCCAGCCGGCCGGCGCGAACGCGCGGTAGCCAACGAACGCATCGGCGACCAGTGCAGCAAGCTCGTCGATGTCATCGTGCGCGATCTCCCGAAACGCCAGAACCTCTGCCATCGCCCAAAACTAGCGCAAGCGGAAAGCGCCTACGGTCAGACACGACGCGCCACCCCGAGCACATGCGGATCGGCCGGAAGGAACGGGGCAGGGCTGTAGCGAAAGCGCTCGAACGTCTCGATCCGAAACCCCGCGCGCTCGATCGCGGCCGTCGTGTCGCGCGCCAGGTGACAACCGCCCGCGAGACGGGGCCAGAAGGTCGCATCGGAGAACCGCTGCAAGCGAGCCTCCCATCTGGAGTGGGCGAGCACATGCTCGTAGAAGCGCAGCTCACCACCGGGACGGATCACGCGGTAGAGCTCCGCGAGCGCCGACCGCTGATCGGGCACGGTGCAGAGCACGAGCGCCACAACACCGGCATCGAAGCATTCCGCCTCCCCGGGAAGACGATCGGCGCCACCGTGCGCCACAGAGACCGAGACGGGCGCCCCCGACGCGGCACGCTCGGCACGTTCACGCAGGTAGGGCTCGGGCTCGACGGCAACGACCTCGTTGACCGATGTCGGATAGTGCCGGAAGTTCGCGCCGCTGCCGGCGCCCACCTCCACCACTCGGCCCTGCAAGCCGGTGAGCAGCTTGCGGCGATGCTCGTCACCGCCGCGACGCTCGCTGATCTCCGCGACCCTCGCATAGATGCGGGCGAACATCGGATGCGAGGCATGTTCGGCCATTGCTCGCCGGTCAGCGTAGCCGACAGCGCACTGTCTGGCGGGTGGCGCGACAGCGCGATAATGCAAGCGTGCCGCCCAGCGAGTGGACCATCCCCGAGCGTGTCCTTTGCTATCTCGACCGGGCGGATGGGTTCCCGCACCGCGCCGAGGGAGAGAGCGTCCTGCTCGAACACATCCCCGACGACGCTCGTCGTGTCCTCGACCTCGGGACGGGAGACGGCCGCCTGCTCGCGCTTCTCAAACGCGATCGTCCCGAGATCGTCGGCGTCGGCCTTGACTTCTCCGAGGTTATGCTCGCCGCGGCACGCAAGCGATTCGCCGGCGATGGGCGGGTCGAGCTCTTCCAGCACGACTTGACCGCGCCGCTCCCCGCGCTCGGACCCTTCGACGCCGTCATCTCGTCGTTCGCGATCCACCATCTCGAGCACGACCGCAAGCGCTCGCTCTATAGCGAGGTCTTCGACGTGCTTAAGCCCGGCGGCGTGTTCGCGAACTTCGAGCACGTGGCGTCGCCAACCCACCGCCTGCACTTGGCGTTCTTTGCGGCGATCGGCGAGCCGATCGAGGACGAGGACCCATCCGACCGCCTGCTCGACGTGCACACCCAGCTCGAGTGGTTACGCGCGCTCGGCTTCGACGACGTGGACTGCTACTGGAAGTGGCTCGAGATGGCACTCCTCATTGGCGTCAAGCCGACACGAGACGCGCCGGCTCGCTGAGTACGAAGGTCACCGTGGGTCGGTGTTCGCTGGGCGTAGGAACCCCTGGCGCGTCGCATCCTGGATGAGTCCCTCGGCGTAGGCCCAGAGCTGTGGCGAGGCCAGGCCGATCAGCTCATTGCGCGCGATCACCCGATCCTGAGTTACTCCCGATTCCTTCCAGGTGGCTCCCTGCGTGAAGTAGTTGCACAGCAGCGGCTCCGCTTCATCAAGCGAGGTCTGCCGTCCGCAAGCCGCGCACAGCGGTTCGTGTTGGGGGCGGTCATGTAGGGTGCGCACCCCTATGGCGCTCGAAGTACGACCGGTCACAACCAGGCGCGACCTGCGCACATTCATCAAACTGCCGTGGCGGCTCTACTGCGAGGAGCCCAACTGGGTCCCACCGCTGCTGACAGATGTCAAGAAGCGGCTGGACCAGAAGAAGAACCCGTTCTTCAAGCACGCCGAGGCCCAGTACCTCCTCGCGTGGCGCGACGGGCGGGCGGTCGGACGCATCAGCGCTCACGTGGACCGCAACTTCAACGAGTTCCAGGGCAACACGTGGGGCCTGTTTGGATGGTTCGAGTGTGAGGACGACCCCGAGGCCGCCCGCGCGCTGCTCGACGCCGCCGAGGGGTGGCTGCGCGAGCAGGGCCGTGACCGGATGGTTGGTCCGATGGACTTCACGACCAACGACGAGTGCGGCCTGTTGATCGAGGGCCATGAGCATCCCCCAATCATCCTCTGCCCCTGGCATCACTCCTACTACCAGCGTCTCTTCGAGCAGGAGCTCGGCATGGAGAAGGCGATGGACCTGTACATGTGGAGGCTGTACGTGCAGGATCGCGAGAAGGTCCACCCGGCGATCTGGGAGACGGCCGACAAACTCGCATCAGAGCACGGGATCGTATGCCGCAACTTCCGCAAGAAGGACCTGCAGGCGGAGGTGGGACACTTCGTGGAGCTCTACAACTCCGCGTGGGAGCGCAACTGGGGGTTCGTGCCGCTGACCGAGGAGGAGGTCCGTCACTACGCCAAAGACCTCGCTCCCGTGCTCGATGAGAACTGGGCGATGTTCGCCGAACGCAAGGACACAGGCGAGGTGGTTGGAGGCGCGCTGACGCTGCTCGACTACAATCAGGTACTCGCCAAGCTGAACGGGCGGCTGTTGCCGTTCGGCTGGGTCAGGGCGCTGCGCGAGCGCAAGAAGATCGACGCGATCCGCGTGATTATCCTCGGCGTGACACCGGCCTACCGGCACACGGGCGTGGCGGCGCGTCTGTACCAGATGCACTTCGACGCGGCCGAACGCACGCCGCAGAAGGGTGGCGAGATGGGCTGGACCCTCGAGGTGAACGAGCCGATGAACCGCGCGCTGGAAGGCATGGGCGCCGAGGTTAAGCGCCGCTACCGGGTGTACGAGCGAGTGCTGTAGAAGCCACTCCACCACCCGCACCCTAGAATCCAATGTCGCTGACCGTCGGATTGGTCCAATGATTGGTCGGAGGAGGTGGAGAGTTGCGCCAAGACTATGCTATGCAACCACCGCTGAGGCAACTAAGGTGCCATCCCGCATAAGGCGTGGCTAAAGGGGCAGAGTCATATCTCTGGTGATGCGCCAGCCGTCATCCTCGATGGAGTTCGCCCGGAAGATCACATCACCGAGCTTGATCCAGGGAACGTCCTCCTCGGAGGCTCTCGCCCGAATGCGACTTGCCCTGGTCGCTCCCTGACCTACGTCCCGGCCACTCGGTCGCGACGCTCGCCAGCCACTACGCCGGTGTCCTGCGCGAGCTCGAAGATCGGCCGCGGTCGCCGGCCGCCGACGTGATTCGCAGCGCTCGCAAAGCCACGAGATGTTCGCCAAGCACTCGCTGATGCCTAAACGAGACCCACTCGTGACCGCCCCACAGAACGACAAAACCCCAGCGTTTGCCGGGGCTTTGCCTGCACCTGAACTGTAATGGGCGATACTGGGCTAAACCAGTGACCTCCGCCTTGTGGATTCGGTTGAGCGGGACATCTACGTCGGGCTAGGTGGCCGAAACCTAGTGTTCATGCTGGTTTTGGGCTGGCCTCAATGCCGCTCGCGGGTAGTTCGGCGTCGTTTGTGGGAAGAATGTGGGAAGCGATGGGGAGTCGCAGCCCGGCTTGCGGACGCCATTCCGGGGCGGGGAGCGCCCGCCCGCCGCACTGGCGTCTGGAGCACTTCGTAACTTCCGTCCGTGCCCAACGACGCCCCCAGCACGACCGACCCCGACGGTCGCCTCGTCGTATTCGATGCCGGCACCCGCCAGCACCTCGCGCTCGGCCGCCCCGAGCTCATGGACGAGGTCGATCTCATCCTCGGCACAGTCGCCCATCCCGACCACCGCATCCAGGACTCCATCCCAGGACGCGAGCACTTCTACCGCCGCGACCTCGATCCTCGGCGCTGGCTCAGAGTCGTCGTAGACTTCAACGACGAGCCGGCGTGGGTCGTGACCGCCCTGGTCCAGAACAACCCGCCGCGAGGCTACAAGCAATGACCATCACAATCGCCGGCATCCCCTTCGACCACCACCACTACGACGAGCGCAGCGACGTGCTCTACCTCAACGTCGGCGAGCCACGCCCCGCCGCACGCGGCCTGGAGACGCCTGACGGCCACTCGATCCACTACGACGAGTCCGGCGCCGTTATCGGCATCACGCTCCTCAACGTGCGCCACACCCTCGAACGAGAGGGACAGCTTACGTTGAGCCTCCCGACCGAGCACCTCGCCGCCGACGAGCTCCAGCCGATCCTCGCGGCAGCCTGACCGACCGCAGAGCCTAGACTCGCGGTAGACGCCACGTCTGCAAGCTCGACCCGTGGAAGACCGTGCTGGTGCGCACGCTCTCGGCCGCGTTGTTTCTGCCGGCGCTCGACTCCCTGCAAGCCCGCTATGTCGCTGCTCGTGAGCTGGGCCGACCAAGGCGCGGGTTGCTGCCTGTGGGCGACGTCCTCTCGTGAGAGCGCTGGTTCCTCGCCCGCCATGCGCGCCACGCCCTGTCATACCGGCCATTCCTAATGTCGAAGTTCGACGTCGGCTGATGCCAGCGCGGCGATGAACGGCTCGCGGACGGCGGGGTCGACCTTGAAGAAGGTGAACTCCTCGTGCCTGCCAGCAGGGATCGGCGGCACTACCTGCCCGCAGCTTCCGGTAAGCGCTGGCGCGCTCGAAACGAGCACGAGCGCTGAGAGCAGCGTGGCGCCAAGCGCCAGCATCGACGCCAGCCCAACCAATGCATTCGATCGTGCATGGACCGTCGTCGCATCGTGTTAGTAGACCCGCTGACGAGCAGCGACACGGCTTGCCTCAAATCCATGGCCGGTGGCTGTGTTGCGGCACGTGATCCCCGCAGGAACGTTTCCGCAGGAATGCTGCATACGATCTCACCGTCAGCTCGTTCGGTGTCAAAGGGGGCTTCTGACCCCTCGCCGCGCGGCACGGACAGACCGCCGATCGTGTACGCGGTGTCACCTCCTTGCGGAAGGACGAACGTCATGTCGATCGACGCGACCGAGCATTCCGCGCTTTCGCTCTGCAGTGAACACGTGACGTTCCCGCTCGGAGCATAAAAAACTTCGCTGGCGCTCGAGGATGATGCCGCAGGTTGCGCATGTTCAGGTGCCGGGACAACCACGGTGCGAGTAACGGTGTTCGTCTTGGGGGCAGAAGAAGCGCTCGAGGACTGCTGGGTGACCGTAATGCTCGTCGCGTCAGGTGTATGCCCGGGCGCACTACCGATGACATCTATCGTCGTCTTCCCGGAGTGCAAGGTAGCCGTGCCGATGAACACGCCGTTGCCGACGGCAACAGGCCGGCCCTGGATCTGGACAACGGCGTTAGTCGGAGTGACCGTGCCGCGAATGACGACGCTGTTCGCGGCTATCACACTCCCGCTGGTCGCGTCCCAGGTTCCGGGGGAATTGGCTGGGTGAGTCCCCGCTGGGGTGGGATGTTATGCGGCGATCACCTCCTGGGTGCTCTCGGCCGGTGGATGTGTGGGTGTGGTGCGCAGTTCCCGGCGTAGGCGCTCGATCTCGGCGACGGTCTTGGGGTTCATCTTCACGCCGCGCCAGCCGCGGCTTGTGAGCTCCAACACCGCCCAGATGAGTGACAGTGCCGAGGTCTCGCCGGGGAACCGTCCGATGACCTTGGTGCGCCGGCGGACCTCCACGAACGTCCTCTCCAGGAGATTCGTGGTGCGGATCCGCTTGCGGTGCTGGGAGGGGAACCGTAGGTGGGTGATCAACGCGGGCAGGTCGTGTTCGATGACGGCCATCGCGGAGGGGTACGCAGCCCGGTAGTCCTCGATGATGCCCTGCAGCTCCTGGCGGGCCTCCCCCGGGGAGCAGGCCTCGTCGAAGGTCTTCCACCAGCGTGTCTTGATCTCCTGGTGATGACGCCCGGGCAGCTTCGCGGTGACGTTCCTCAACGCGTGAACTGTGCAGCGCTGCTCAAGAGCGTCGGGCCAGATCTCCCGCACTGCCTTCCAGATCCCAGGTGCTCCATCAGCGATCACGAGCGCTGGTGAGCGCAGGCCCCTGGCGATCATGTCCCTGGCGAACGCGAGCCAACTGTCGTAGCTCTCACGGCTCCCGAGCGCCAGCCCCAGCAGAACCTTGCGGCCCTCCAGGGTGATACCCCAGCACACCAGGACGCCCTCCGCGGGCTGATCCTCGGGGCGCATCTTCAGGTAGATCGCGTCGAGGAACAGGTACACGATGTCGTGCTCCTCAAGGCGCCGCCCGCACCAGCGACGGTACCGCTCCCGGGTATCCTCACAGATCCGCGAGACCGTGCTCTTGGACGCGATTGGCTCCTCGAAGACCTCCTCCAACGCCGCCTCCACGTCGCGCGTGGAGAGTCCTCGCAGGAAGCTGCTGATCACCAGCGACTCCAGGGCGTGCGTGCGGGTCACGCCCTTGCCGAGAACCCGACTCTCGAACCCCAGCTTGCCCGCGTCGCGGACCCGCGGGCGTTCCAGATCCATCGAGCCGCTCGTCGTCTTGATCGTCCTCGGTTCATGCCCGTTGCGATGGCTGACCGTCTCCTCGGCACGCTGATAGCGCCGACGACCAAGGAACTCCGTGACCTCGTCCTCCAGCGCCTGCTGCAAGATCAAACGGGCTCCCAGACGGCCGACCACCTCCACCGGGTCCTGCTCCTGGCCAACACCGGCCAGCACCTCATCCAGCTCTTGGCGAAACCTCTCGCTCGGGGCTACCTTCTCCATGCGGGCGTACCTCCATCTTCGACTTGTTCAGGGTCAAAGCGGAGGCTACGCCCGCAACCTCAATTCCCCCGGCTCACGGGACGCGACCGCTGCCAGGCCGTCCGCCATGCCGGGTTGCGCCCTGGCCTGGATCGTTCGTTCGGCTGCGAGGCCGAGATGACCGGGCTGGTCGTCGCTCGGGAGCCGCTGGCAGGCAGCGAGTTGGCGCGCAATGGGATCGTGACGCTGTACGGGGCAGGACAGGCAGCGCTCCCTGTAGGAGAGGTGCTGAGCTGGGTACGATTCTTCGAGAGCGATGACGAAACGAAACCCGTACCCTGGCCGCTGCAGCGTCTGCAGAGCGGAGATACGCGCCCAAGAAGGCATAGTCGAAGCGTGCGACTCCTGGCCCTGGTATCAGATCCTCTGTCCCGAGCACATCCCTGCCGGTGCTCTCGATCCACCGCCTCCGCCCGACACTTCGAAACTGCCGTCCATCCACCTCGGGGACGCACGCTACGAGCGGTGAAGTAGGGCGTCACGCCGATGCAGCAACCGTAGATAGACGTGATCGGGCCTTGCTGGCCTGTCGCCGAGCGCGCCGCGGCCTGAGCGCCCGCGGACGCTTTGTTCGGGTGCTGCTGCGGCCACGGTAGGCGACCGGAAAAAAATTCGTTGGCCGCGAACGCCTCCTCGTGGTCACTTATGGCATGACTGTCTACCTAACCGTGCGCGAGGTGGCCATGATGGCTCGCTGCGAGCACAAGTCCATCCGGCGGGCCATCGCCGCCGGCAGGCTGCGAGCGTTCCAGCCCGCGAACAAGCTGCTGATTCGAGAGGACGACGCCCCACGCCTGGATCGAAGGCCGGCCAGCCGCAATGGCCGGCTCGGCTCCCAGCCTACGGTCTGCCCCGGCTCGCCGGCGCTCGACTCTGGGGTCCCAACGGCCCGGTAGCGCTACAGCTCCGAGAGATTCAACGAAAGGCGGTGTGAGATGAGCGTGCACAGGCGCGAGGGACGGGACGGGCGATACGAGGTCCGCTGGCGCGAGGGCGGGCGACAGCGCTCGCGATCCTTCGCGAAGAAGGGCGACGCCCAGGCGTTCGAGCTAGACGTCAAGCGCCGTCGACAGCTCGGCCCGCTTGCTGCCGGAATACTCCAGAGCCGCCTGACGTTGGCCGAGTTCGTGAGCGACGAATGGTGGCCGCGGTACACCGTGCCGAACCTGAAGCCGTCAACGCGACGCCGCTAGCTGGAGGTGTGGGGCACGCACCTTCTGCCGCGCATCGGCGACTAACAGTTGCGGGAGATCACGCCCGCCTCGGCCAACGCGACGCAACGCTCGTGTCGGTGCTCGCGCCTACGCAGGGCTCCCTCCCGCCGAGGCAACCAGTGCGCGTTGGGCGGACCTCGGCGAGCGCATCCTGCACTTTACGCCGGAAAGACCGGACGGGCGCGCGTCGTCGACCTGCTGGCTCCGCTTGCACACGATCCCGCCGAATGGCGACTTGCCTTGGGCCGTCCGCCAACGAGCACCCTCGTCTTCCCGCGCGCCGGCGGCCATGAGTGGCAGCTGCACGACTGGCAGAACTGGCGGCGTCGTATCTACCAGCCTGCCGCCGTGGCCGCCGGCGTAACCGGCGACATGCGGCGTACCGGCTGCGCTCGTCGTTCGTCTCGCTGCTGCTGTGGGAGGGTCGCTCTCTGACCTATGTCGCCGATCAGGCCGGCCACTCCGTCGCGACGCTCGCCAGCCACTACGCCGGTGTCCTGCGCGAGCTCGAAGATCGGCCGCGGTCGCCGGCCGCCGACGTGATTCGCAGCGCTCGCAAAGCCACGAGATGTTCGCCAAGCACTCGCTGATGCCTAAACGAGACCCACTCGTGACCGCCCCACAGAACGACAAAACCCCAGCGTTTGCCGGAGCTTTGCCTGCACCTGAACTGTAATGGGCGATACTGGGCTCGAACCAGTGACCTCCGCCTTGTCGAGGCGGCGCTCTCCCAGCTGAGCTAATCGCCCAGGATCGGCTGCAAGCGTATCAACGGACCGCGGCAACGGGCCGCGGCCGATCGGGCCCGCCCAGCCGCCAATCCAGAGGCGCCGGCCAACAACGCTCGCGCGGATCAAGGCACTATCACCACACGCTCTCCCCCACCGACGACTGCCCCGTAGCCACCGGAGACCGCTTCGCCAGTGCTTTCCCCACCGGAACTGGAACCGGATCCGCCGGCTTCTTCGCGACCTTCGGAGCCCCCGGCTTCGGCTTCTGCATACGGGCTCTGCGTCCCGTAGCCGCCTTCGCCGGCGCTCTGTCCGGTCGCCGAGGCATACGTGACGCCCTTGCCCGCTTCGATCGTGCGCAACGCCGAGACCACCGTGTCGGAGGCGATCGCGAAGCCCACGCCCGTGCTTCCCGGCTGTGAGCCGTCGACGCTCGCCGCGTCGCTGGCAATCTGCGAGTTGACACCGATCACTTCGCCCTCTTCGTTGAGCAACGGCCCCCCGGAGTTGCCGGGGTTGAGCGCCGCGTCAGTCTGGATTGCGCCCGTGATCTTGGCCCCGTCGGGAGCTGAGATTTCGCGGTCGAGAGCCGAGACAATGCCTTTAGTGAAGGTCTCTTCGAGGCCGTACGGTGTGCCGATCGCGTACACGGTGTCGCCGACCTGCACCGAGCTGGAGCTCGCGAGCGTCAGCGGCTTCAGGCCAAGGCCCGCCGGATCGACGCGAATCAACGCCAGATCCTTGTTGGCTTCTTCGCCGACGAGCGTCGCGCCGCGGGTCGTGTTCGAGGATCCGCTGGTGTCGATCGTGATGCTCGTCGCGCCCTTGACCACGTGATCGTTCGTGAGGATCAGGCCCTTTTCGTTCAGGACGATACCGGTGCCCTCGTCCTCGCCTTCGGAGGTGACCACCTTGATCGCGACGACGCCCTTCGAGTCTCGTGCATAGATCTGGGTCGCTGACGGCGCCGTCGAGACGACATCGCGGCGGCTTCCGGCGGCGGAGGAAACCCGATCCGACGCCGTGGCAGTGCGCGGCTTCGGCGTCGCACTCAACGCCCCCCCACCAAGAAACAAGACTGTCGCGCTCGCGGCAACGACTCCGGTAAATCCTGCAAACAGCATGGGTAGAAATAGTCGCCTCATGAGCACCTCCGGTTCGTGGGGATGAGACGATGATCAGGGGGGCTGCTGTGCAGCCGCTAACAATGTGCGAAAGCGCGGCTAACGAAGGACGAAGGAGTTCATAACGCCCGGCCAACCGCCCGCTAAGCGCCCCGCCGGCCGCAGCAAGCCGCCCGGCCGCGCCTGGGCTCCCAACGGCTTCTGCCTCGCTCGACGCTCGCCTGCACCCGATACGCTTGTGGAGCAATCCTGGCGACGTGGCGGAGTGGCTACGCAGCGGCCTGCAAAGCCGTCTACACCGGTTCGATTCCGGTCGTCGCCTCTATGCAAAGAGCCTGCAAAACGGCACTTTTTGGTGTTCCGGCGGCGGCGCCAAGGCTCCCAAAAACGGCCTACTCTCCCAAAACTCTCCCGGAACGGGGGTGCTGGCGGGTAAGAAAAAGGGGGCGAGCCATGCGGCCCGCCCCCTCGCTGGGCGCCCCTCTTGAGGCTTCAGGCGGCGCGGTGCAGCGGGATCACGTTCGTCGGAGCGCTCGTAGGCGGAGCGTCGCCGGCGCGGGCGCCGCGGTCGCCCCACAGCTCCGTGAGCTTCGCCGAGGCGTCTGCATCGGGCGCGTAGTGCAGATAGCGTTCGGTCGTGGTGATGTGACGGTGGCCCATCATCCGCTGAACCTCGTGGATCTTGAACATGCGGATCGCCTGCGTCCCGAACGTATGGCGCAGCTCGTGGAAGGACAGCCTGGGCAGGCCAGCTCGCTCGGCCGCCCTGACGAAGCGCCGATAGAGGTCGCTGCTGCAGATCGGCTCGCCGGGCCTGGAGCGGCGCTGAAAGACCAGCTCGTCGCCTTCCTTGCCCTCGCACAGCGGCCAGAGTACCCGTCGCGTGTTCGCGCTCATCGGCACCGACCGGGTGCGTCGGCCCTTGTTGCCCGCGAATCCGCCGTGGGTGGTGTAGCCGTCCTCCAGCCGCACCACACCGACGGCGAAGTCGACGTCGGAGACCTTCAACGCGCGGAGTTCGCTCATCCTCGCTCCCTCCTCCGTCGCCACGGTGTAGATCGCCTCGTCGTCCGTGGTGGACGCCTCGGCGATCAGCCGCTCGACCTGCTCAGGCGTGTAGAAGCGCAGCTTGCCCTCGCTCTCGACCTTGGGCGCCATCCACTCCCATGCGAGCGCCGGGCTCGTCGGGTGCGTCCCGAAGATGCCTCGGACGACGCGGCGATTGTGGTTGAGCGTGTCGGCGCTGCGCCCGGACGCGACGAGTTCTCGGCGAACCGCGAGCAGATCGTCCTCGCTGAACGTGTCGAGCACGCGATCGGCCCACGTCGAGTCAGACCGCCAGGGTCGTTGGGCCAGCCGCTCGCCGATCCTTTCGTACTCGTGCAGAGTCGAGCCGCGCAGCCCCTTCTCCTCCTTGGAGTAGCGGACAAACCGATCCAGGGCGACACGGAACGTGTGGCGAGTGCTCGGCGCCTCCGTCGCGTGCGATGCCGCGAACGTCTGCGCCTTCTCGACTGCTTCGCCTTCGGTCAGGTATCCGTGCGGCGGACGGCCCTTCTTCGTCCAAGCGGGGCCGAGCACCTTGCGCGAGTCCTTGCCCGACGGCAGGACGAAGCGCATGACCCAAACGGGCTTGGAGCGTGGCCTGCCCTTACAGGTCTTGGAGAGCTCGACCTTGACCAGCACATGCGTTTTTTGAGCTTGCATCGGGACTATCCCTCCTGATGCCGGAGCCGAGCGGCGGTTCTAGCGCTGCTCGACTGCTGTTCCGAGTGCCCTCGGGGCTGGAACCCCGAGGGCACTCCCTATGTGTATGCGGCATCTTATGGGAGACCTGAGACGGCGTGGTCATGCGTCTGACCGCTGGCTCTCTAGCCATGCTTCGATATCCGGCCACCGGAAACGTCGGTAGCGGCCCACGCGGACATGCGGGATGCGATTCGCCCGCGCTGCCTTGCTAACCCACGATGGCTGGACTCCTAGACGAGCGGCGAGTTCGTCCGCCGTAAGCAGCCGCGAAGCGGCTGCCCCCCGTGATCCGGGGGCCTCACGGGTGGTCGTTGCGCTGCCCGGTCGAGCATGTAGATCGGTTCCCATGTGGTTATTGACCGTGAGCGGCCCAAAACGGCCATGTAGTTTCTGTGGGGCCTGCTGGGGCCCTGTTGGGGGCGGGCTGGCCGTCGTGTAGCTGGGCTCGTCAGGGCGTGGTTTGGCGGGGGCTATGCAGTGGTGTCCGGTGCCCCGTAGAGGGTGTGGCAGGCGACGGGATGACTCGAATAAAACGGCTGGCCCCGGTTGGGTGCCTTTTGTTGGATCTGTCTCCCGCCGCCTGTCACGGACGCCGCCATGACTTCATAGAAGCGTGCTTATCGCTCGACATGGCTTTGTCTGGCGGCCTCCAAATCACCAGCGCCAACCAGCAGATAAGGAGACCATGTTCATGATCGCAGTAGGCGTGGACACCCATAAGGAGCAGCATCTCGCTGTCGCCGTGGACGACCTCGGACAGCTCCTCGCAGAGACCACGATCACGGCCGACCTCGCCGGGTACCGCAGCATGGCGGAGTGGCTCGGCGAGCTCGACGGGGAGGTGCTGGTCGGGATCGAGGGCGCCGGCAGCTTCGGCGCTGGCCTCTGCGAGTACCTGCAGGGTGAGGGTGTGGAGGTGTTCGAGGTCGAGCGCCCACGCCGCCGCGAGCGCCGGTCCGGGAAGTCCGATCGCCTCGACGCGCTCATCGCCGCGAAGAAGGTCCTCGCCCGAGAGGGCCTGTCGACCCCCAGGGGCTCAGGGACACGTCTGGCGCTACAGATGCTGCTCGTCGCCTACCGTTCCGTAGTCGGCGAGCGCTCACGGCTCTACAACCAGTTGCAAGCCCTCCACGTCGGCGCACCAGGCGCCCTACGGGAAAGGATCGGACCGGCTCGCAACGGCGCCAGGCTCGCGGAGCGTCTCACCGGGATGCGAACACGCCCAACCGCGAGCCTGCCAGAGAACACCACCCTGCAAGTGCTGCGCGACATCGCCAACCGCACCAGAGCACTCGACTCGCAAGCCGAGAACTACACCCGCGAAATCGAGCAGCTCGTCAGGTCGCTCGCACCGAAGCTCATGGATGAGCCCGGCGTCGGGCCGATCTGCGCCGGCAAGCTCCTCGTGTTCAACCCAGCGCGCTTCACCAGCGAGGCAGCATTCGCACGCGCCAACGGCACCGCCCCACAACCAGCCTCATCAGGTAAAACGATCCGCCACCGCCTCAGCCGCGGAGGCGACCGCCAAATCAACGCCGCGATCTACACGATCGCCTTATCGCGCTCCGTCCACCACGCCCCGAGCCGCGCCTACATCACCCGCAGAACCGACGAAGGAAAGACCAAGCGCGAGGCCATGCGATCCCTCAAGCGACACCTCTCCCGCCACCTCTACAACCAACTCGCAAAAACACCCTTGACAACATAGAAGCATCCAACGAATTTGCAAGAGTGCCCAAGAGCGTCATCTTGCGCACGTCCAAGCGCCGATCTAATCGCTCCAAAAGCTCGTCTCGCCGGCAGCAGCAGCACAGAACTCGCAACTCCCCTACCGCGATATCTTCGCGGCAATCCTCGATCGCACGGCAGCCCGAGCGCGCGCGAGGAAGCCTTCTGGCTACTTGGAGCGGACGCCGGCTTTCGTCTGCCCGGCGAGGCCCTCGGTCTCAGGAAGGGCGCCGGCGACTTCCAGGCCAACGTTCTCTGCGTCTACGACAACTGGGTTCGCAACGCCCCCGACACGACCAAGACTTCCAATTCTGAAGCGATCCCGACGACCCTCCGCCTGGCACGCGCGCTGGCGAAGGTCTTGGACCGCGACTACGCCACCGAGAACGAGAACTTCGTGTTCGCGAAGGTCCTGTCAGCGAACGCTCGATGAGCCAGGCGTTCAAGCTCGCCCGCCGGCAGGGCCGGCCTGAAGCCCGATCGAGATGTACAAGGCTGGTCATCCTCGCCGCCGTCGCTGCGCTCTGGCGGTTCAGGCCCTCACTTCCGAACGTCTCGCTCTCCACGCCGCCCACAACGACGGCCGTCCGCCAAGGCTTGATCTGCGTCATATGGCTGCTCGCCGCATACATCTTGCTCGCCTTGCTCACCCGCGCGGCACGCATCGTAATCCGGGGACCGGCGTGGCAGCGCGAAGTAATCCTCCCACCCCACACCGCCACCACCGCCGGCCACCCGTGCCGCTTTCAGAGCGCTTCCAGCCGCCGCTCGCGCTGACGTTGTACCGCGTCCACACCGGGACACAACGGCCTCCCACGCGGACAAGACGGCCCCCCATGAACCTGCCACAGCACCAGCGGACACCCCGACCGCGACGCTCACAAGACCGCAACAGCAAGAACCCAAGCCCGCGACTGAGCCGGCGCTCTCGATTTCCCTTCTCGGCCCGCTGCGGATCGACGGAACCGATCGACCGCCCAAGCGCGTGCCGACACGCGAGCTGATCGCCTACCTCGCACTGCACCCGAAGGGCGCAAGCCACGACGAGCTGACCGACGCGCTTTGGCCCGCACAAGACCCCACGAAGACCCGCACCCGCCTGTGGGAATCCGCCAGCGACGCACGCGCCGCACTCGGCGACGCGTGGATCGTGGAAGGCGAGCGCTACCGTCTCGACCGCAGCAAGGTCCGCATCGACCTCGACCAACTCCTCACCAGCGCCCGAGCCCGGCACCGAACCCCGAGCCCTCGAAGCCGCCCTAGAACTATGGCGTGGCGAACCCCTCCAAGGCTCCGACTACTCGTGGGCCGACGGTCACATACACCGCCTGCGCGCCACCCTCATCGGTCTACTGGAACGCGCCGGCAACACACGCCTCGAACACGGCGACGCCAGTGGCGCGCTCGAACTCGCCGAGCAAGCAATCGCACTCGACCAATTCCACGAGGCATCCTGGCGGCTCGCCCTCCAAGCCGACTACGCGCTCGGATTGCGTGAGTCGATCACCCGCCGTTACGACGACCTCGCTCACGCGCTCGATGAGCAGCTTGGGCTCCAGCCCACGCGCGAGACACGAGTCATGTATCGGCAGCTACTTGAACAACAGTAGCCGCCCGAGCGCCGAGGCTTATCTTTGTAGCCCCGGCGCTCCTCATTGCATCAGCTCCCTGGAGTTCCCCCGCTTTCGTGGACACCTGAATGCTGCGTCGTCTGACGCAGCTGAAAGGATGTTCAGTCATGGCTATAAATCGTGGAGGAAGACGTGGGTATCCGCCTGAGTTTCGTGCGCAGGCGGTTGAGCTGTATCGCTCCTCGGGGCTGTCGTTCGCGCGCGTAGCGACCGACCTTGGTGTATCGGTTGCGTCGTTGAAGATATGGGTCAAGCAGACCGAGATCGATGCCGGCGAGCGTGAGGGGCTTGTGTCTGCGGAGCGTGAGGAGTTGGTGGCGTTGCGGCGGGAGAACAGGGTGTTGCGCGAAGAGCGTGAAATACTAAAAAAAGCAGCGGCCTTTTTCGTCAAGGAGAGCGAGACCCGGTGAGCGCGTTCAGGTTTATCGCTGCGGAAAAGGCCTACTACTCCGTCAAGACGATGTGTCGTGTGCTCAGTGTCAGCCGCGCTGGATTCTATGCTTGGCTGGGGCGCAAGCCTAGCGCTAGAGCGCGCCAAGACGAAGAGCTGACCCGTCGCATACGGGAGATCCACACGGATAACCGTGGCGTGTATGGAGCGCCGAGGATTCACGCTGAGCTGCGTTTGGCCGACGGTTTGCATGTCGCTCGCAAGCGCGTGGAGCGCCTGATGCGCCAAGCAAACATCAGCGGTCTGGCGCTCAGGAAGAAGGGACGCACGACGATCAAGGTGCCGGGTGTGAGGGTCTGCGAGGACCTGGTCGACCGCAACTTCCTCGCGAGCGCCCCGAACCGTTTGTGGGTAGCAGATATAACGTATCTGCGGACCTGGGAGGGCTGGTTGTACCTCGCTGCCGTGCAGGACGCCTATAGCCGCAGGATCGTTGGCTGGTCGATGGCTGACCACATGCGCACAGAGCTCGTCACCGACGCGCTGCAGATGGCGCTCGAGCGTCGCTCTCCTGGGCCAGGGCTCATTCACCATTCAGATCAGGGCGGCCAGTACGTATCTCTGGCGCTTGGCCAGAAGGCTAGGGCCGCTGGGATCGCTCAGTCGATGGGCTCTCGGGGTGACTGCTTCGATAACGCCGTCGCCGAGAGCTTCTTCGCGACACTCAAGAAGGAGTTGATCCACCGCCGCGCCTGGCCGACCAAGGCCGAGCTCCGCGGTGAGGTCTTCGAGTACATCGAGGTCTTCTACAACCGCCGGCGACGCCACACCCGACTCGGGCAGCTCTCCCCGAGCGAGTACGAGAGAATCACACACGAACAACATCAACCAGAGGCAATAGCCGCATAATCAACCGTGTCCACCGAACCGGGGGAACTCCAGTAGGCAACCCGCCATA
This sequence comes from uncultured Solirubrobacterales bacterium, assembly GCA_963791485.1. GTDB lineage: Bacteria > Actinomycetota > Thermoleophilia > Solirubrobacterales > Solirubrobacteraceae > Palsa-744. Next base: position 1,174,886 of record CAWBSO010000006.1, on the reverse strand, counting down.
GCCTCAAGACCGGAAGCAGTAGGCCGACCAGTGGTCCGCCGGCCCGAATAAGCGTGCGCACCTCGTTTCGCATCGCGGCTGTGCGCGCCCTGTCGTTCGACAGATACATTGCGGCCATACTCGCCACGATCAAGACATGCCGCTCGCCATCGGAGAGAGCAGCGGCTTCTAAAGTTGCGCGGCGCACAAGGTCGCCGACGCGAAGTGCAGTCACCGTGGGCGAGTAGTGCCCCACATAACTATGTTCACCACTTGTCTCATCCTCATTTCGATCAACGTAACTGTCGAGCATCGTCGCCGTCGCCGATATCCACGGACTGTAGGCCCTACGAACTTGCTCCAGCTCAGCTACATTGACATGCGGCTTTGTAGTGGCAGCGAGTAGCGCGAAGATAGTCAACCCAGCACTAGCCGCAGCAGTTAGCTCAAACCAGCTAGCGCGGCGTTCTGTAGGGAACTGGCGCCTCGCCCAGCACCTAAGCTCAATGTCGCGTTGCAAGGGGTCGGGAGCGTGGTTGATAGCGAGCACTTGAGCGCGGTTTGCCTCGCGCAGCACCAATGGACGCACAACTTCGCATGACGGCAACAGAGCGCATTCGCGACGGCAGAGCAAAACAAGTGAGCGCAGGTAGCCGCCGTCCTCGTGCCAGGGGTGATATCGGTAGTAATCCGAGATGGGCAGTGCGGGGTCTAGCGCATCGACAAGAGCCAGGTGAAGGTGTCGACCGTTGACCGTCCCACGGTCTGCGCCGCGCTCGTTCATGCTGTCGAGGAAGTCCCACAAAATCTGGTAGGCCACTAGCAGCCGTAGGAGTCGGGGATCGCGCGAGCTAGAGAGAATGCAAAAGAGCGCCGCGCCGTCGATGTTCACACGCTTGTCGGTGAACGAGGACAGGGCGTCGTCGCGTATGGCGGGATCAGGGATGCGGCCGGCTAGTTTCCTCCATCGGCGAATCTCGTGCGCGGCCAAAGGCAGCGTCCACGTCAGCTCCCGCGCTATAGCATGGCCTGTTACGCATAGCTGGCGCGGGGAGAGCGGCGCCGGGGCCGGCGCTGGTGGCCCGGCGGCGTGGTTAAGTAGCCGAACGGGCCGCTCGGGGTTGAACCCGCACCATGAGATATCCCGCCAGTGACACCACGACAACGGCGCCCGCACTGATGAGTGCGAATGTCCAGAGCGCCACGAGCGCTTCAACGTTGAAAGACATGGGAAACCCTGTGACGCTTGCCAGCGCATGACTCATGAGAAGCTGTCCATACACACCGAATAGCGCACCTGTGGAGCAGCCTACACCGAGAAGGATTGCGCCCTCCCAAAGCAACCAATGACGCAGGACGGGCCGCTTGAAGCCAAGGCATCGAAGACGTGCGACATACGCCCTTCGCTGCCATATCAGCGACCCGAGAGCGCCAGCAATCGCGAACATCGCGGCTATCAGCACGAGCACACGAATCTGCTCTAGCCTCAACAAGCCCTGACGCGCGACCGCAAACTGCCGCTGGTCTCGTTCGGCGCGTGTTTCTACAAGTAGGCCACTATTGGGTCCTAGCGCCCTCTGGACGGCCCTGCGGACTGCGGCCGGCTGCGCCCCGGCAGCAGTGTCAATCTCATAACCGCTCGGTTCGCTGCTGCCCCAGGCCGCGGCGTAGTCGGTTGCGTTCACGGTCACAGCGCCCGGAGGCCATCCGAGGTTCGTGGACAGTGCGGCGACGCGCAGCCGCGTGGGCACTGCCGAGGGCAACGTGAACGCCTCTCCGATATGGAGATGATGTTCGGCGGCCAGCTCGCTTGAGAGGACCGCCCACCCACCTTCGCGGAGTCGTGCGTCCGCAAGCGTCGCGTTACCTGACGCAATCTCGCTCGGCGGGATAAGCTGCCCGCTGCTCGGCGGCGGGCCAAGGACCCAAAGCCGCCTATCGCCCCAAGTAAGGAAGCTCCCTCGGTATTCGCTAATGCTCTTGACCCCCGGTACACGGGCCAGCACCGCGCGACCCCCAGGATCAGAAAAGGGTGTCGTCGCTAGAACATTTGATTCGCCGCGTGGCGTCACCCATATATCCGCGCCCGAGTCGCGGCTGCTTGCCGACGCATCTAGGCCGCGTTGTAGATTGCGCTGCGCCCCCTGAATTGAGACGACGCCAAAGCAAGCCACCGCGGCAGTCGCGATGATCGCGAGTGATCGAATACGAGTCTTGGGTGCCCGCAACTGAATGAGCGCCACGCGGGGCGAAGGGCGGTTGAAAGTCGGCTGCAAACGGTCAAAGCCTATGATTACAGCGTCGAATAGAAACGGCAAGACACACAAGAGCGCGATCACTAGCGTGATGTTGCCGAGATTTGACCCGGCGGGATGGACGAGCAGAATCACCGTCGTGCAAGTGAAAGCTGCGACGCCAAGCACGGCACGGCCGATCACAAGCCACCGATGGCCGAGCGCACCCTTCCACGCAGCGGGCAGGAATGTGTCGCGCAACGGCAAGAGCACTCCAGCGCACGCCGCAGCCATGCCTGCCGCGATTGCCTCCGCGACGCACTGCCACGACACAATCCGCGCCGACCCAACCGGGAACGCAAATGACAAGTAGCCGGCGGTCTGGTGAAAAACGCTGATCGAGAGCAGATCGCCGAGCGCGAGTCCGAGCGCGCACGCGATGACTCCGAGTATCGCGGCGTCGAACAAGAGGAGCTGCAATGATATTCGGTGGGTAGCTCCCTGATGGCGAAGGTGGTTGAGGAGCCGACGACGGCGCGGGACCGTAATGAGCATGGCGTTCGCGGCGAGCAGGAACCCAACGGTCGCGCTGATTATCGAAAACAACGTCTCGCCCTGGTTCTCTGGCAATGAGGCCACACTGAACAACTTGGCGTCCCAATCTGCGGGCTCGACATTTACATGCGCCACTGATGCGAGGCGATTCAGGCCATCCCGCACTTCGTTGTCCCGTCCATGAGAGACCTGAACAAAGATGCGGGTTATCCGGCCCGTCATGCCGGTTAGCTGCTGCGCGTAGCCAACAGGCGCAAGTGCAACCGGGCTATTTACCAAACTACCTATATCTTTGGCTCCGAGGGTCGTACCGAGCAGAGTGGGTACAACTTTCGCGCCGACCTGCAAGGTCATGGTCTGGAGTGCTCCCACGCCGAGCGCATTTGCTATTGGCAGCGGAAGCGCGATTGCTCGCTGTGCTGCGAGCTGCTTGGCGCTGAATCGACGTAGAAGTGAGCCACCGAAAGCCGCAAACCGGGGATCGGTGCCGATCAGGTCCACCGACTGCGTTTGCCCATTCGGTCCGATGACCTGTGCCGGCTGGTCGAGCACGGGTAGCGCGAGCTTGACTCCGGGAATCCGGCGAACTTCGCTCAGCAGATGTTCGCTGACACCCGAAGGACCTCGCGCGTCAAGCTGGTACTGCGTATTCCCGACGAGCTGGGCGCTCAGCTTTTGTACCGAATGAGTGAGACTAGTGGACGCGACCTGTGAGGCAAACAGCAAGCCCACCCCGACTGCTATCCCGAGGATCGCAAAGGCGTCCTGCACGAGCATATTGCGGCTTCGCAGCCGCGAGCGGTAGATATAGAGCAGGTTCGCAAAGCTCAAGCGTCGTCGCTTTCGTCTGACCTGCGGGGCACGCGCCGGCGGGCTCGGCTCGGCTGCGCGAGGCGGCGAGGATTTCGTCGGGGGCGCTGGTATTGACGCGCTCATGTGCGCTGCTCCACTGACTCGGCAGGGAGGAGGATATGCGCCGGCTGGTAGTCGCCAAGGCGCCCGTCGCGTAGTTCGTAGACGCGACCGGCGAACGCAGCGGCTTGGGGATCATGCGTGGTGAGCAGTAGCGCAACGTCCCGCTCGTCGCAAATCTCGCGCAGGAGACGCAGTACCCTTTCGGAGTTACCAGTGTCGAGATTCCCCGTCGGCTCGTCAGCGAGGACGAGACTCGGCTTGGTCGAGAGTGCCATCGCGATCATCACTCGCTGGCGCTCGCCCATCGATAGCTCCTCGGTGCGATGACGGAGCCGGTCGCGCAAGCCGAGCCGGTCCATCAGCGCAAGGATGCCGCTGTTTGCATTGCGGGTATTGGTCAACGCGAGGCGAAGCGAAGCCTCCTCGATCGCGAGCGCGCCTTCGGTCAAATCGTTGGGCTGGCCCACAACTCCTAGCTTGGTGAGACGGTAGTCGTCGAGTTCGTTATCGGTCATCTTGGCTAGGTCTTGGCCGTCGAATGTGACTATGCCGGCGTCCGGTGGCATCGCGCCAGCTACGAGGTCGATCAGGGTAGACTTGCCCGATCCGCTAGGCCCGTACAGTGCAACAAACTCACCCGGTTCAATGCTGAGAGTCACGCCGTCGATCGCTCGTATCGGCTTGGCTTTGCCGAGTTGGTAGTGCTTGACTAGATCACGGATTTCGAGCACGCCACGGACCTTTGCCCTTAGCCGGTGGCGCGTCGAGGGCCACGCAGCGAGAATAGGTTGTCATGCGTAGGGTGGTCCTCGTCTATGCCGCCGTCGCCGTCGAAGGTGTAGACGCGGTTCGTGGCCACGAGAGCGGCCATGTCGGAGGCGCCGGCTAGCACGCCGCAGTTCAGCTCGCCCGCGATTCCAAGCAGCAGCTCGCCCGCCTCGCGCATCCCGCCGGCTCCCAGGCCGTCGAGTAGATCGTCAACCACCATGAGCCGCGGGCACGCGGCATAGCCCCTGGCGACCGTCACCAACAGTCGCTCCCAATCCGACAACGCGCCATACGAGCGCCCCGCGCAGTCCTTCGCACCGACACGATCGAGCGCTGCGCGAGCCCGATCCTCAACACTGTCCATCGGGCCTTTGCCCATCGCGAGCGGCAGCGCCACGTAATCCAACACCCCGAAGTCTGCGAAGTCCTCCCGCGGCATCCAGGCGATGCGATCCCCTAGCAGTTCGGTCCGATCATCCTCGGAGCACTTCGCCAGATCGCGGCCCTCAAACCAAACCTCGCCAGCCTCGGGCACTGCCAAGCCGGCAGCGACTTCGAGCAGCGTCGTCTTGCCCTCGTGCGCGGCGCCAAGCACTCCCACGAACTCGCCAGCGCCCACCGTCAGCGACACGTCCGAGAACACCTGCCACCACTCCCGCTCCCGCCGATATCCCTGCCCAACCCCAACCAGCCGCAACACACACTCAGCCATGCGCCCCTCCGATCACGACGTAAGGCTATACCGCATATCCAGCACCGCGCGGTGATCGTTTTGGCTGTGTGCCCGTTTTGGTCTAAACACTCGCCGTAGCTGGCTTCTTGATGGCCTCGCTTGTGGAGTTGGGCGTGCTGGATACCAGTAGCCGCAGACCGGCGTCGTACTCGTCCAGCTCTCGTAGATGCCCGTGCCGGGCATCCCAGGTTCCGTCTCGCAGACCACCTCGGAGGGTGCCGGTCACTCCGATGCCCACTCGTCGGGCGGTGCTCCGGGGGTCCACGTCTTCGTGACGCCGCCGCCTTCTTGGCGGAGGGTGTGGGCGTAGTCGTTGAGCTGGGTTTGGAAGGCAAGCTCGTCGCGTGGGTCCACGCCGGCGTCGTCGAGCTCTGAGCGCCAGGTCGCTAGCGCGCAAAGCATCTCGGTGTGCTGCTCGTCGGTCCACCAGTCGTCTTTGAGGTTCGCCAGGGCGCGGGGGTAGCGGCCGTGTAGCGCGACGACCTGGCCCCACATTTCTTGGCGCCATGTCGGGTCGCCGCCGTAGGGCTCAAGCCAGCGCGCGCGATCCCCGCCACCGCCGACGACGATGGGTGCTTGTCGGAGCTGGCGGACCTGGCGGTCCTTGGCTGCTTGGGCGATGCCGGTGCGGACAAAGAGCCCGGCGAGCGTGGACTGCCGTTCGCCGGTGTTGGCGGCGAGCTCTGCAAGCTGGTCGGCTTGGGGGTCGGATAGGACTATCTGGATCTTGCGGCTCATCGTGTTCGCTCCTGGGTGCGGTCGGGTGCTTGGACGATCCGGTGGATGGCGCGCGCGAGTCCTGGGATCGGCCGCTGACGGCTCGGCGCGAGCGTCGGCCGGTAGCCCGTGCCGTATTCCATGTCGGGCAGCTCGGGGTGCGCGAGCGAAGGTGTCTGTGCGTGGCTGCGACGCATCTGCTCGGCAAGGCGAGCGATGCGGTCGGTGTCCTGTCCTTCGGTGCCGAGGTCTTGCCGGGAGACGAACCAGTTGGTGCCCTGGCGGGCGCGGGACGCCTCGACGTAGGCGGGCTCCTTGCTCCTTTGGATGGGTGGCCCCGCCCGATACGGAGCCGGTCGCAGCCCCGGCCGCAGCCCCCGAAGGGGGATGCGAGAATGGCCGGGCAAGCCGGCTCCCGCATCGGCTGGCCCAGCTCTCATCGCTCTGCATCGCATCGCCGCCAACGTGCACCTGAGCGTCCCGGCGCGCGCGCCGACACGTCCTCTGAGCTATCCGTTGGAACTGGTTGAGAGGCGTCGTTCGGCGAGGAGGTTAAGCTGGTCGCAGATGATTACTCAGGCTCACTCGACAACTCTCCCAAAACTCTCCCAGCACGAGCGTTTTTTGAGGGCACCTGAGAGCACTTGAGGGCGCCGAAAGCCGCTTAGGTAAGCTGAGAGCGCCGTGTTCCGACGCACTGCAAAGCCGTCTACACCGGTTCGATTCCGGTCGTCGCCTTCGTCGCTGCTAGCTCTGGCGAACTCTCAGATGAACCGTACCGCACGACCCAGACCGGATCAAGGACTTCGGACAGGTCTGGCTGCAGGATGTTTCGCCGACCAACAACCGCCAAGATGCAGGTGTGCGAGTTCTTGTGACCGAGGGATCGAGCCTCAGCGCTCGACAGATCGTCGCGGCACTCGGTGCTCGTGGCTGCGAGGTCCACCTGCTCGACGCCGGCCGTACGCCGCTCGCCCGCTTCTCGCGCTTCGTACGCAGCGTCCATCGCGTCTCGCCCGTAGGCGATGACCCGTTCGCGTGGCTGGACACGGCGCTGACGGTCGTCGGGGTGGTTCGTCCCGACGTCCTGCTGGCCAGCCACGAGCAGGCAGCGGTGCTTGCTTGCGCCCACGACCGCGTCGCAGCCACCGGCGTGGGCTTTGCCGTCCCGGAGTTTGCGAGCTTGGCGCAGGCGCAAGACAAGGTAGCGGCCAGTGCTCTGCTGACCCGCCTTGGGCTGCCTCAACCGGCGACCGTCGTGGCGGATTCCACGGCGGCGCTGCGCCAGCTCTGCAAGCCACCGGTCTACGTCAAGGCACGCGTTGCCACGGCCAGCACGGGCATTGCCTTCGTGCGCGAGGAGACCGACATCGCGGCGACCGTAGCGCGTTTCGCCGACGACGAAGGCGGTGTGCTTGTGCAGGAGGCCGTTGACGGGCCGTTGGCGATGGTCCAGGCGATCTTCGACCGCGGGCGACCGTAGCCCATCACGCCAGCGTCCGCCTCCGTGAGGGAGCCAGTGGCGGCTCAAGCGCAAAGCGCAGCGTCGCGCTGCCATTCCTCGCCGCCCACCTGACGACGCTTGGAGCGCACACGGTTTGGCACGGAGCGCTATCGCTGGACGCCGTACTCACGCCCGACGGCCCGCGGTACATCGACCTCAACCCACGCCTCGTCGAGCCCGGCAACGCGCAGCGTGCAGGCGTCGACCTCGTCGGTGCGCTGCTGGACGTGTCGCTCGGGCGATCGCCCGCAGCGGCTGCGCCGTCGCGCATCGGTGTCCGCACCCACCAGCTGCTTGTCGCGCTCCTGGGCGCCGCCCAGGATGGGCGCGGCCGGCGGGGAGTTGCAGGCGAACTGCTGCGCGCGGCGCTCCGCCGAGATGTGTACGCCGGCAGCCACGAGGAGCTGCTGCCACTGCGCTCGGACCCGCTGGCAGCGATCCCGCTGCTGGCGGTCAGCGCGTCGTTGCTCGCGCGCCCAGCGTCGGTCGAGGAGTTCACACGTGCCACGATCGGCCGCTACGCACTCACGCCTGCGGCGTGGGCGTCGATCTGTGCGGGCTCCGCGATCTCTTCAGGCGCTGCGCCGGAGTGACGGAGCAAGCGCACGGCGAGCACCGGCCGCGACGTCTCGCCCCGCTCGCCGCGGCTCGGTCTGTCAGCATCCGTGAGGTGTCTCGACCTACATGGGTCTCGTTGGTGGTTGGAGCGGTTCTGCTGAGCAGTGCCGCGGCCGGCTTTGGCAGCGAGCGCAGCCGTCCGGCGCTGGCGGCCTCAGCGATAGACCTCCACAAGGTTGACTGGGCCAACGTCACGCTGCCTGGCTCGGTTTGTGGCGCTTCAAAGCCGATTCGCCTCCACCATGGCAGCGCTTTCGTTACGCCGGTCCCGCGCCGGTTCTCGCGGGATACCTTCCCTGGCAAGCGGGGCGTCACGGTATACAGCGCCGCGGATGCCGTCGTCTTTGGGGATCTCGACGGCAGCGGGAGCGATGACGCGGGCCTGGCCGTCAACTGCAACAACGGCGGCGGCACAGCCGACGGCGTGCTGCTCTACGCATGGGCCATCTTCAGCGGTCGTAGCGGAAGGCTGTCCGTGGTCGGCATCGTGACACCCCGGGTGCAGCCCCCAGAAGAGCTGCCGACGCTCATCGAGATAGCGATCCGGCCCGGAAAGATCACAGCCAACGAATCCTTCTACGGCCCGGCCGACGCGACCTGTTGCGCGTCCGGTCGCGCAACCACGATCTGGACCTATGCACATCGAACGTTGCTGCCTGGCGTGCCTGTGATCACAAGACGCCCCACTGCACAGCCGCGTGCCCGTCCGTTGAGAGCGTCTGCTCGGTCGGTGCCGGCCCGCTGGCAACACAACTCCACCGTAAGGGGCAGCTCAGGAAGCACAACCGGCCCGGCGGACAAGTAGCATCGCCGCTCAAGCGGGTCGGAATGCCCAACGGCGATCTCCGAGTTGCGCGCGCCCATGATCACTGGCAGCCAAGGATGTCGCCGTGCCGGATACCTCGGGATTTCGGCACGACAGTGCTGGTAGGGTTGGTGCGTGGCCGGTGCACCCAGACCCATCACAGGCCGCTGCCTGTGCGGCGGCGTGACCTACAGCGTGGATGCCGAGCCGGTCTGGCAAGGCGCCTGCTACTGCACGAACTGCCAGCGCCAGACCGCTACGGCGTTCTCCGTGATCGTGGGCGTACCGAGCCAGGCGCTCACGGTTGAGGGCAACACGCTCGCCTCGTTCGAGACTGCCAGCGAGGGCTACGAGAGCACCACCGAGCGGCGGTTCTGCTCGGCCTGCGGGTCGCCGATATTCAGCACGATCGAGTCGATGCCGGGAGTGGCATTCCTGAAGGCTGGGACGATCGACGATACATCTTGGATCGAACCGACGGTCGAGATCTGGACGCGCTCAGCACAGCCGTGGGCACCGCACTTCGAGAACGCCGTGCGGTTCGAGCGTACCCCTGGTTAGCGCCCCTGCTGTCCGCGGCAGCCGCCCGTCTCAGCGACAGATAGAGCTGGGGCAGCCGCCACGGTTACCCACCAAGCTCATCAGGTCGGGGATCGCCCGCCCTTGGAATGCGTTGGGGCCTTGCGCTCCGTCGGTACGGCCAGACCTTCGAGCAAGGTGCCCGGCGCGACCTCCAGCGCGTCCGCGAGGATCAGCAACATCGTGAGGCGCGGGTCTCGCTTCCCTCAGCTCGAGCGCGCCGAGGTGGGTCCGGTGCACGTTGGCGAGCACCGCCAGACCTTCGAGCGAGACGTTCCGGCGCTCGCGCTCGGCGCGCAGCCGTTTGCCAAATACTTCCAGTAGCCGTGCGCGCTCGGCCGCGTACGCGTGGTCGAGCGCCTTCGGGGCTTCCGACGCAGGCTGCTCGGTGCTCATGACCGGAACCCGACTCACTGAGCGCGGACCTCCTGTAGCCTTTGCGCTGTCAGCGCAAAGGCTGAGTGCGGATACGGTTCGGACGTGATACGGTAGGTCCATGAAGACAACACGCTGTAAGCCTACCGTCTGTACCCCTGTCCGTTTCACCGCTCCCGACCTCTCCGCTGCCTCCGGTCGGCACGGGCTGCACATTCCTCACCCGCCCGACTTGGAGTGGTCCTCCGCTCATGCCACACTTGTAGGCGTGGAGCCAACTCGTGTCACGCTCAGCGGCGATCTGTCGGGGGACTACGTGGTCGAGGACCATCGTCCCGACGGCCGTGTCCTGCTGCGCCCCGACCTGAGCGTGAAGGCGATGCTCGCTCGCCACGGGGAGCGCAGGTTGACCCCTGAGGAGTTCGAGCGGCACTTCGGCCGGCTCCCCACCGACGGCGAGGGCTGAGCGATGGCCGACACCCGGGCCGCACCAACCGTTCCGGTGCAGTTCAACGAGCCCGCAATCGCCGAGGATCTAACGCACCACCCGCCCGCGGCCCGCAAGGCGCTCGAACTGTTCAGGCGCGAAGTCGACCGCTGCGGCGGACTGCCCCTCTCCCGCCTGTTGGGCTGCGATGCGGAAGCTCGCGACGGCACCCGCCTGGCGGGCTGCGTGAAGACCTACCTCCCGTGGCCCGCGGGACGCTTCGGTTTGGTCCTGCTCCCGGTCGCCCACACCACGAGACCGTTCGCCGTGCGGGCCTTCGCTTTCGGCGTCCGCCACCCAGCGGCCAACAAGTTGAGCGTCTACGCCGTCGCCGATCGGCGACACAACGACGAAAGCCCGTGACCGCGCGGCCCTTGACGGCGGCTTCCTGCCGCGCATCGCCGAGCGGCCGCTCGACCAACGGACCAGCGCGTGGAGCTGATCGAGCGCGCTAGCCCTCCACCGAGCGAACCCGCGGCCCCTTGGCGGCGTACATCGCGCGGTCGGCCTCCATCAGGACCGCTTCGCCCCCGGGGGTGTCGGAGTCGAGCGCGGCGACGCCGACCGAGGCGGTGACCGAGATCTGCAGGCCACCGTCGGCGGTGACGCCGCAGGAGGCGATCGCGTCGCGCAGAATCACGGCGACTTTGCGCGCGTCCTCGGCGGTGGTGCCGGGCAGTACCACGGCGAACTCGTCGCCGCCGAGCCGCGCGACCATGTCGGTGCCGCGCAGGCGGTGCTGGAGCTCGGTGGCGATCGCCGCGAGCAGCTCGTCGCCGACCTTGTGGCCGTAGGTGTCGTTGACCTGCTTGAAGGAGTCGAGGTCGATCACCAGCAGCGCCCCAACCTCGCCGTAGCGCCGGCAGCGGGCGACCTGCATCGCCAGTTGGCGCTCGAGCAGGCGGCGGTTGAAGAGGCCGGTGAGTGAGTCGTGTTCGGCGAGGTGGCGCAGGCGCTCCTCGATCAGCTTGCGCTCGGTGATGTCCTGGATTTGGGCGATGAAGTGCTGGGGACGGCCCTGGCGGTCGGCCATCAGCGAGACCGACAACATCGTCGAGATCACGTGGCCGCGGGCGTGGAAGTAGCGGCGCTCCATCGCGTAATGGCGGATCTCCCCCGCGAGCAGGCGGCGCACGTACTCGAGGTCGGCCGACAAATCGTCAGGGTGGGTAATCTCCTCCAGGCTCTTGGCGAGCAGTTCCTCGGAGGTGTAGCCGGTGATCGAAAGCAGCGCCTGGTTGACGCGCACCCAACGGCCCTCGGGGGTGAGCAGCGCCATCCCGATCGGTGCCTGCTCGAAGACCAGCTCGAAGCGCTCCTGCGCGTGGCGGCGGGCCTCCTCGGCGTGCTTGCGCGGGGTGATGTCGCGCGAGACGGCGACGCCCCCCACGATCTCCCCACCCTCGCCGCGCAGCGGGCCGACCTCGACCTGGTAGCAGCGGGTGTCGTCGGCGGACCAGATCTCAAGCGACCGCGTCTCCCCGTTCAGCGCGGAGCGGTAGAGCGGCTCGTAGGTCGCCCAGCGATCCCCGACGAGCACCTCGACGGCCGGCCGGCCCTCGAGCTCGCCCGCGGTGAGCCCTTCGTTCTCTAGGGCGTGGCCGCCGGCGAGCACGAAGCGCAGCTCGCGGTCGAACACGAGCGCCGAGGCGGCGGGCAGCATGCGCAGCACCGAGAGCGCGATCTCCCCCGCGGAGAGCCCTTCCAGCGGGTTGTGCGTGGAGGGGGACACAAACGAACTATCGGCATAAGCGGGGGTGTGCTTGACGGTGAATCGACCGGCCGGACGGGCATCGACCCAGCCACATGACCCCTCAACCAGCGCCCAGCGGCAGCGCGATCACGGGGCGGCAGTTCAGTTGGCGCCGGCAGCGCACACGCCCCGCGAAGCGGCGCCGGCGAAGACCAGCACGCGGTTGTTGGCGGTGTCGGCGACGAGCACCTCGCCGCGGCAGTTGACCGCGAGGCCGCCGGGGCTCGATAGCTGTCCGGGGCCGCCGCCCGAAGAGCCCCACGCGGCGAGCAGACGCCCGCCGGCGGAGAACTTCTGCACACGGTCGAGGCGGCGATCGGAGACGAACACGTCCCCCGCGGAATCCACCGCGATCCCCGAGGGTTCTTCGAAGCGACCGGGGCCGAGCCCGGGGCCGCCCCAGGAGGCCAGCAGCGCCCCGGAGGGGCTGAGCTCGAACACCCGGCGAAGGCCGGCGTCGGCGACGTAGACCGCTCCGCCTGGCGCGACGGCGAGTGCAACCGGCCGCTCGAGCGCGACCGAGCCGAGCCGCCCCAGTGCCTGGCCGGAGGAGCTGAAGCGCATGACGGCACTGGCGCCGGCGTCGGCGACATAGACCACCCGCCCGGAGGGCGGGAGCGCGACCCCGAGTGGTTCGAGCAGCACGCTGGCGGCTCCGGGCGCACTTCCCCCCTCCCCCTCCCCCTTTTCCCCTTTGCCATCGCCGCCGGAGGGAGCCGGCGAGGGATCGCCGAGCGCGCCCAGGTACCCCCCACTGGAGCTGAGGTGACGGACGATGCCGTTGCGCGGATCGGTCACCCACAGCGACCCGTCGGGCGCAACCACGGCCGCGGTAGGCCCGAACCAGTGGCTGCCGACGATCGCCCCCCCACCCCGCTGCCACTCGCCGCGGTAGCGAAGGGAGGCGCCGAACTGGTAGATCGGGCTGCGCGAGCCGTAGGTCTCGACTACGAAAGCACCGGCCCCGTCGGCGGCGACCCCGAGCGGCGCGATCAGCTGCCCGGGCGAGATGCCGGGCGTGCCGAACGCGAGCAGCCCCTGCCCGCTGGGAGTGAACGCGACGACCCGTTCGTGCCCGGTGTCGGCGACGTAGAGGTGCCCCGAGGGGGAGACGGCGGCAGCGCGGATGTAGGAGAGCTGAAAGGCCCCCGCCCCACTCCACTCTTCTAGGTACCGCAGCGTGCGCGTGAGCACGACGATGCGGTTGTTGTTGTCGTCAACGGCGTAAACCCGCGCGCCGTGGACGGCGACGCCAAACGGGTTGACGAACTCGCCCGGTTCTTTGCCGAACGTGCCCTCCGCGTACAGCGGGCGCCCAGACAGCGAGAGCGCTTGGATGCGGTGGTTGCCCTCGTCGGCGACGTACACGACGCCGCCCGCGACGGCGAGCCCGCGCGGCGAGGAGAACTCCCCGGGCGCCGAGCCGGGCCGCCCCCACAGCACCGGGTGGGACCCGTCGAGGCGAAAGCGGACGATCCGGGAGGCGGCGGAGTCGGAGACGTACACGAAACCCCCGCCCACGGCGAGCCCCCCGCCGGGCGGCTTGTCGGGGCCGTAGCCGGGGCCGAAGTCGAACTCGCCCAGCGCACGGCCGGGCCGCCCCCATTCGCCGAGCAGGCGCCCGGAGGCGGTGAAGCGCTCGACGCGCGCGTGCGTGGAGTCGAGCACGTACACCTCGCCCCGGCCATCGACCGCCAGCCCATCGACGGCACCGAACTGCCCCGGGCCGGAGCCGTAGGAGCCCCACTGCCCGAGAAACCGCCCGGTGGGCGAAAAGCGCTGCACGACGTGGGAGAACTGGTCGGCGACGTAGAGATCGCCGTCGGGCGCGAACGCCAGCGCCTCCGGACAGCGCAGCACCCCCGCCCCACGCCGGCCGATCGAGGCCACGCGCGTGTACGGGCACACGGCGGGGTGGGCGGACTCCGATCCACCGGGACAGCCGGGCACCGGCACGCTGCGCGGTGCCGCGCCAAGCGGCTGTGCGGCGCCGCCACACCCCGCGAGCGCGAGGATCGCGCCCAGCAGCAGCACGAGCGCGATCAGGGGGGGTGGGATGGGGGGCACGCACCGCGGCGCCGGCGCGGCTGGCGTGCGCGACCATACGCTGAGTGCGCCAACGCCAGGGGTCGGTGGCTGGGAAGCCGGTGGGGCTGGGGTGCGCGACCGGGCGCGGGGAGGGATCGGTTGAAGGTGCTCGGGGCGGTGTGGCACAGTCCTATGGTCGTGGATCGCGCGGACCCACGCGCCACGGCCACCGGAGGAATGCTCCCATGCGCGTGCCCACCACCCTAAGATCCAGGCTGCCGATCGCGACGGCGGTCCTGGTGGCGCTCGCGGTGGCGGTGATCGCCGTGACCACCAACTCCTCCACCCCCGCCAACCGCGCTCGCGACGCCGCAAACGGGACGGCGAACCACGCCGACGCGAGCGCCGATCCACCGGCGCACCCGGGCAGCGCGAGCACAACCGATCCCCCCGCGAGCCCGGGCGCCGCGAGCGCGACCGATCCCGCAAACCCGAGCGCCGCGGCGCAACCAACGCTGCTGGCGACGCCGCCGCCGCGCGGCCGGCCGGTGAGCGTGAACATCGGGGGCCGCCCCACGGGTTCTGCCGTGCCCGCGGACTTCATGGGCCTCTCCTTCGAGGTACGCAGCCTGCCGACGATCGCCACCTACGCAGGCAAGGGCAACTTCGTGACGCTGCTGCGTTCGCTGGGCCTGGGCGTGATGCGCTTCGGCGGGATCTCCGCCGACGAACAGGCCGCGTGGGTGCCGGCGGGCGCGAGCAAACCGGCGTGGGCGGACACGGCGATCAACGAACAGGACCTCGCCGGCATCGCCACGCTCGCCAGAGAAACAGGCTGGAAGGTGCTGCTGACCGTGAACCTCGGCCACTACGAACCGAAGGCCGCCGCGCAGGAGGCCGCCGTGGCCCACGCGCAGGCTGGGCTCATACCTGGAGGGAATCGAGATCGGCAACGAGCCGGACCTCTTCCCCCGCAAGCACTTACGCCCCCCGGGGACGGGCGTAAAGGCGTACCTCCCCCAAGCCGAGGCCTACCGAGCCGCAATCGAGGTGGCCGCGCCGGACACGCCGATCGCCGGACCAGACCCCTCGACCGGCACGCAGGGCCTCACCTGGTTGCGCGACGACGCCACAACCATCCATCCGCAGCTGCTGACGGATCACTACTACCCGCTGAGTAGCTGCGGCGAAAACCCCACGATCTCCGAACTGCTGAGCCCGACCGTGCGCCGCAAAGAGAGCGAAATGCTCACGAACATGCTCACGCTCGCCCACACCTACGCAACACCGCTGCGAATGGACGAGACCAACGACATCTCCTGCGAAGGCGAGCCCGGCGTCAGCAACGCGTTCGCCTCAGCACTGTGGGCGCTCGACTACACCGCCCGCGCGATGACCGCGGGCGTGGCGGGCGTGAACTTCCACGACCTGATCGACCAGCCCCGCGCCTACAGCGCGCTCGCCGCCCACAGCGAAGGCGCGCTGAACGCGGGAGAGCTGCAGCCGGCCCCGGAGTGGTACGCGCTGCTGGCCGCACACACGCTCGTCGGCGGCCGCCCCCTCCGCACAAGCGTCGCGGGCACCACCCCGGGCGAGCTGAGCTCAAGCGCGGTGGGCGCCCCCGACGGAAAGGTGCGCCTCGTGCTGGTGGATTACGACCCGCCCGGATCCGAGCCGCTCGCGGTGCGCCTGCGCGTACCCCGCTCGCTCGCGGGAGGCAGCGTCCTGCGCCTCACGGCCCCCTCCCCAGCTGCGACCACGGGCACCCGCCTCGGCGGACGCGCGGTGGCCGCCGACGGCGCCTGGGCCAGCCCCCCCGCGCTGCCCGCTGTATACAGCAGCGCAGGCGCGCTATCGCTCGATATCGACCCCAGCAGCGCCGCCGTCGTCACGCTCGCGCCGCGCAGGCGCCTCGGGCGCGCGGCGCGGGGGCGTTGAGTCTCGAAAACGCTGTTCGCGGGCACGGAAGCCCGCGCCCGGGCGCTCGGAACCCCGCTAAGCGGCGCGCGGACGATCTCTGTCTATCGCATGCGCACCGACCCACGGGCACGATGCGGGCCGTCGGCAACAACATGTGCATTCCTTCCAATGCGATGCAAATTGCGGGGGAACGTGATACGGTGCCCCCCGTTCGTGCCGAATCCTCCTTCCCATGGGAAGGGTGAGCGGGGGAACCAGTGCGGTCCGCGAGGACCGCGGGGGCGAATCGCCACGCTTGTGGCGTAGCGCGTTGCGCGAGCCCGACAGCTAACCCCGTAGGCGCCACCGCAACGTCGAAAGGATGCCTGCGCATGCCGGGATACGCCCGTGACCTCGCCACCCTGGAGCCCTGGGAGGCCTCGCTCGCTCGCTCGCGCGCGCGCCGCCGTCGTGACACCACCCGCACCGCCCGACGCGGCGGGAGCTCGAAGCTTGCCCTGGTGTCGCCGGTGTCTCTCGCCGCCCTGCTTGATGCCCGCCGCGAAGCGGCACGCGACCTCGCCGAACGTGAGCCGTGGGACCTCTCCCTCGGGCGCTCCCGTGCCCGCCGGCGCGCCGCCCAGCTGCGCTTCGTGCCCGCCTCTTCGCGCGCCAAGCGGCTCTCGCTGGGCGCGCTCGTGGCGCTCACCGCCGGACCGGCCGCGGCGCTGCTCGACTCCGGGGGCGGCGTCGCCGCCGCGGGGGCGGCGCCAGCCGAGCTCGACCCGATCACGACCACAACCCACCACATCACGCTGAGCGCCGGCAGCGAAGGGCGCCAGGTGCGCCTGCTGCAGCGCGCGCTGGGGATCGCGGTCGACGGCGTGTACGGGCCCGAAACCGAAGCGGCGGTGCGCCGCTTCCAGGCCACCCGTGGGCTCACCGTCGACGGGATCGTCGGCGCCCACACCTCGCACGCGCTCGCCGTGCACGCGCCGCCGGTGCTCTCCGGCGCCGCCGTGCTGCGTGACCTGGCCGGGGCAGCGAGCGAACCGGCGCCCGGGGAAGTCCGCGAAGCGGTGGCCTCCCCCGGCGCGGGCGGCACGCTCGGGGTCGCCGGCACATTCGAAGGCACGAGCTCCGCGGTGGGCACCTCCGCTGGTGGTGGGGAAGCCGCGAGCGGCGCAGAAACCCCCGGCGCCGGCAACGGCGGCACTGTCGCGCTCGAAGGCTCAGGCGCGTCCGGCGCCGCCACCCCCGAAGCACCCGCTCCCACCGAAGGCACGGGCCGCGAGGAAACGGGCGGCACCGCGATCCCCGCCGGCGCCGGTCCCACCGGCGACTACGCGGCGCCGGCGATCCTCGAAAGCTCGGGCGGCGCTTCGCCCGGGGAAGCCGGCGCAGCCGGTGAAGAAGCCGCGGGCGTGGTTGGCGCCGGCGAAGGAGCCGCGAGCGGGGCGGCCGCGGGCTCCGAACATGCCGCCGCCGCGCGCGCCACGACCGACGCGGTCATGCGCTTGCAGGCCTCGCTGCACGTCGCCGTGGACGGCGAATTCGGCCCCGCCACCGAGCGCGCGATCCGCAGCTTCCAGGCCGCCCACGGGCTCACCGTCGACGGTGTCGCCGGGCCCGCCACCTGGCAGGCGCTCGGCGCGCACAGCCAGCCCGAGCTGACCCCTCCCCCCTCCGCGCTGCCGGTGGCTAAGGCGCCCTCCACGCCCCACGGCACCGCTGTGACCGCGAGTGGCAGCGCCGGTGGGCAGGGGCAGGCGGGCACGCAGATCGGAGGCGCCGGCGCCTCCGCGGGTGCTCCCGCCCACCTCTCCCCCGGCGCCGCCACACGGCGCCTGCAGGAAGCGCTGCACGTCCCCGCCGACGGCGAATTCGGCCCCGCCACCGAGGCGGCGGTGCGCCACTTCCAGGCCGCCCACGGGCTCGAAGTCGACGGCGTCGTGGGCCCCGCCACGTGGAGCGCGCTCGGCGTCTCCGGCGCCCCGGACCTGCACTCCGACCCCGCCTACTTCCCCCACTCGAGCCCCGCCGGGGGCGGAGGCGGCGGCACCTCCACCGCCGGTGGCGTGGGCGCTCCGGGCGCTAGCTCCTCCAGCGCCGAAGGCGTCGTCGCGCGCGTGATCGCCGCCGCCGACGAAATCGCCACCCGCCCCTACGTCTACGGCGGCGGCCACGGCTCGTTCATCTCCTACGGCTACGACTGCTCGGGCTCGGTCTCCTACGCGCTGCACGGCGGCGGCCTGCTCGCTGCACCGGAGGACTCGACCGGGCTGGAGTCCTACGGCGAACCGGGCCCCGGCCGCTACATCACGATCTACGCCAACGCCGAACACGCCTGGATGACGATCGACGGCCGCCGCTACGACACGGTCGCCCTGGCCGAAGACGGCTCCCGCTGGGGCGGTCCCTCCGACGACGGGGGTGGCTTCGTGGAGCGCCATCCGGACGGGTTGTAGTTCAAGCGGCCCGTCCATCGGGCCACCCCATCCACGCATGAAGCGCGACGGCCGGCCGGCGTCTACGCCCGGCATAGCCGCCCAATCGCCACCTCTCTCGAGCCGATCGTCGGCCCGAGCGAGCGTACCGTCCCAAGCGCGGCCTAACGTGCGGACAGTCGTCTGATCAGGCGACCCCGAACACGTCCGAACAAGGGAGGCGACATGCTGGCGCGAACGCACACGTTCACGATCGAGGGTCTGGAGACCCGCGCGGTGACCGTGGAGGTGGACATCCGCGCCGGGCTGCCGTCGTTCACGATCGTCGGCCTCGCCGACGCCGCGGTGCGCGAGGCGCGCGACCGCGTGCGCGCGGCGATCCTCAACTCCGGGTACGAGTTCCCCGAGCGGCGGATCACCGCCAACCTCGCCCCCCGGCGACATCCCCAAGGTTGGCCCCGGCCTGGATCTCGCGCTCGCGTGCGCGTTGCTGGCGGCCTCCGATCAGCTGCCCACCAAGCGCCTGGAGAGCCATGCGCTGTTCGGCGAGCTCTCGCTCGACGGCGAGGTGCGCCCCTGTCACGGCACCCTCGCGATCGCGCAGGCTGCGCAAGAGCAGGGTCTGCGGGCGCTCGTGCTCGCGGGCGCGAGGGCGCGCGAGGCGGCGCTGGTGGAGGGCCTTCACGTGGCGGTCGCCGAGCGTCTCGCCAGCGCCGCGCGCGTGCTGAACGGCGGGCCCGGCGATTCGCTGCCGGCGCCCCGCCCGCGGGATGAAGAGTCCGAGCGTTTTGGCGAGGCGGCGGGCTGGAGCGGCGGGTCGGGGCATCGGGACCTCGGCGACGTGCGCGGCCAGCCACAGGCCGTCGAGGCGCTGATCCTGGCCGCCGCGGGCGAGCACAACCTGCTGCTGAGCGGCCCCCCGGGCACCGGCAAGACGATGCTGGCACAGCGACTGCCGACGATCCTGCCACCGCTCACCCGTGCGGAGGCGATCGAGGTGACCCGCATCCAAAGCATCACCGGCCGCCTGGAAGATGGTGAGCTGATCCGCCGCCGCCCCTTCCGCGCCCCCCACCATTCGATCACCACCGCCGGCCTGGTCGGCGGCGCACGGCGGGGGTGGGTGGGCGAGGTGGTGCTTGCCCACCGCGGCGTGCTCTTTCTTGACGAGCATGGTCTTAGTAGTTTAGAATGGGAGTGTGGAACTCGACGGGTATTGCCGCGTATCGCAGGTCAACGGACGCGAAGGCGAGTCTTTCCTGTCGCCCGAGCTACAGAGAGGCCAAATCGAGGGCTGGGCCAATCTCCACAGCCATACGATCGTGAAGTGGCACACCGACCTCGACCAGTCAGGCGGAAAGATGGATCGGCCGGGGTTCATCGAGATGATGGCCCGTGTCGAGGCCGGCAGTACAGAAGGCGTGGTGGTCGCCAAGCTCGACCGTTTCGCCCGTTCGCTGCCCGGGGCGCTTGATGCGATTAGGTTCCTGGACGAGCACTCGGCCGCATTTGCTTCGGTGGCCGAGGGTGTTGACCCAAGCACGAGCGCGGGGAAGATGATGCGCAACCTACTGCTCGTGCTGGCCGAGTTCGAGCTGGACCGCATCCGCGACAACTGGCGCGCGGCGGTTAGCAACGCGATCATGGAGCGCGGCATACAGCCGACGGTCGCACCGTTCGGCTATCGCAAGGACGGACATAAACGTTTCATTGCTGATCCGAGCGAGGCTCCGTTTGTTAGGCAGATTTACCGTCGGCGGCTTGCGGGGCATACGTGGGCGGCAATCGCACGCTGGCTTAATGCCGAGGGCGTGAAGCCGAGGCGCAGTGTCCAGTGGAACGGCGATACGGTAAAGCAACTGAGCAGGCGCGAAGTCTACATTGGCGTTGCCGCCAAGGGGGATATTCGAAACGAAGAGGCACACGAACCGCTGGTCAGCAGGGCGGACTTCATAGTGTGCCGCGAAGCGTTCGCCAAGGACAACGGCGGCGGTCCCAGCAACGAGACTCGCCACGTCCTCAACGGCATCATTCGCTGCGCCGGTTGCGCTCGACTGATGAGCGGTCGCGGATACAAGCAGAAAGGGCAACCGCGGGTCGCTCAGTACCAGTGTGCGGCGAACCATACGGCCGGGCAGTGCCCGGCCCCTGCCAACGTCAATGAGTTGCTCATCCTGCCGTTTGCCGAAGCTGCCTTTTTCGACTATGTAGGCGAGATATCGGCCGAGTCGCGCATCGAGTCCGCCGAGCTGACAGAAGCGCTCAACGACCTGAACAGCGCACAGGCTGCGTTGGCTGAGTACAGGGATGATGTGGCACTGCAGACCGTCATCGGTATGGACTCTTTCAAGGACGGCCTGCGGGTACGTCAGCAAGCTGTGAATGACGCAACGGACGTGCTGGAGCAAACCAAGCGCGTCATCGGCGGAGTTGATTTGCCCTCCCGCGAGCGGTTGGCCGACATGTGGCCCGACCTACGCCCCGCCGAGCGGCAGCGCCTACTCGCGTCCGCGATCGATATCGTCTACGTCCGCCGCAGCGGAAGCGGCCGTAGGAACATCGGGGATCGCGTCAAGATCGTGTGGCGTGGGAAGAACGTGCACGCTCTTTCGGGACCTGGGCGAAGCGTTCCCCTTCGTAGTGAAGACTGGTAGCCATTTCGTACCGGGGTGGCGGGCTTGCATGATGGACGCGAAGGTCTGAGCTACCGCCCGCTTGGCGTCAGTCCTGTTGGTTGCTGCTGGTGCAGGGGCCGGATGCAGAGTTGCCACTCCGTTGATGGCGGCGTCGGGGGCGGCTAACGCGGTGCTGCCGCTGGTGTGGCTTGCGGGGGTTGGCAGGGGGGGCCTCCTGGTGCGATATTGGGGCCTGCTTCTCCTTACTCCGCCCAGGGAGCGCCGAGTGGGACTAGGGCCTCCAAGGCCCTAGATGCAATGGGTCCTGCCCGCCCTTCCCGGCGCGGCCGCCGCCGACAACGACACGGCCCGCTCGCTTCACGCAGAAGCCCAGCCCCCAACCCCGCCCAGCGAGAGGCGTATCACTCCCCCCTAGCAGTCCCTCTGGACTGCGACATGCTCTCAACCAGCCGACCCTACCAGCGCCCGAGCTGCCCACCGATACACCACCACTCGGTGCGCAGTTGGACAGCGCAACATCCACCTGAGGCGCTCGCGATGTCAATCATCCCCCTTCCTTCTACCGCCCCGGGGGGTTGGGGTCTCCCGGCTTGCGTCAGGGAACGAGCTACTCGCGGCCGCGGGGTCTGGCCGTTGCGGTCCCCATGTGATCGTGCTCGGCGCGCTCGGCGGCGTCCCTGGTGTCTGCCTCATGGCCTCCTCGGTGAGCAACTCGAACACTTGAGTGGACCGCGCTCCTTCATTTGGTGCGTGAGCCGCCATGGAGTTCCCCCGCTTTCGTGGACACCTGAATGCTGCGTCGTCTGACGCAGCTGAAAGGATGTTCAGTCATGGCTATAAATCGTGGAGGAAGACGTGGGTATCCGCCTGAGTTTCGTGCGCAGGCGGTTGAGCTGTATCGCTCCTCGGGGCTGTCGTTCGCGCGCGTAGCGACCGACCTTGGTGTATCGGTTGCGTCGTTGAAGATATGGGTCAAGCAGACCGAGATCGATGCCGGCGAGCGTGAGGGGCTTGTGTCTGCGGAGCGTGAGGAGTTGGTGGCGTTGCGGCGGGAGAACAGGGTGTTGCGCGAAGAGCGTGAAATACTAAAAAAAGCAGCGGCCTTTTTCGTCAAGGAGAGCGAGACCCGGTGAGCGCGTTCAGGTTTATCGCTGCGGAAAAGGCCTACTACTCCGTCAAGACGATGTGTCGTGTGCTCAGTGTCAGCCGCGCTGGATTCTATGCTTGGCTGGGGCGCAAGCCTAGCGCTAGAGCGCGCCAAGACGAAGAGCTGACCCGTCGCATACGGGAGATCCACACGGATAACCGTGGCGTGTATGGAGCGCCGAGGATTCACGCTGAGCTGCGTTTGGCCGACGGTTTGCATGTCGCTCGCAAGCGCGTGGAGCGCCTGATGCGCCAAGCAAACATCAGCGGTCTGGCGCTCAGGAAGAAGGGACGCACGACGATCAAGGTGCCGGGTGTGAGGGTCTGCGAGGACCTGGTCGACCGCAACTTCCTCGCGAGCGCCCCGAACCGTTTGTGGGTAGCAGATATAACGTATCTGCGGACCTGGGAGGGCTGGTTGTACCTCGCTGCCGTGCAGGACGCCTATAGCCGCAGGATCGTTGGGTCGCGTCCCAGGTTCCGGGGGAATTGGCTGGGTGAGTCCCCGCTGGGGTGGGATGTTATGCGGCGATCACCTCCTGGGTGCTCTCGGCCGGTGGATGTGTGGGTGTGGTGCGCAGTTCCCGGCGTAGGCGCTCGATCTCGGCGACGGTCTTGGGGTTCATCTTCACGCCGCGCCAGCCGCGGCTTGTGAGCTCCAACACCGCCCAGATGAGTGACAGTGCCGAGGTCTCGCCGGGGAACCGTCCGATGACCTTGGTGCGCCGGCGGACCTCCACGAACGTCCTCTCCAGGAGATTCGTGGTGCGGATCCGCTTGCGGTGCTGGGAGGGGAACCGTAGGTGGGTGATCAACGCGGGCAGGTCGTGTTCGATGACGGCCATCGCGGAGGGGTACGCAGCCCGGTAGTCCTCGATGATGCCCTGCAGCTCCTGGCGGGCCTCCCCCGGGGAGCAGGCCTCGTCGAAGGTCTTCCACCAGCGTGTCTTGATCTCCTGGTGATGACGCCCGGGCAGCTTCGCGGTGACGTTCCTCAACGCGTGAACTGTGCAGCGCTGCTCAAGAGCGTCGGGCCAGATCTCCCGCACTGCCTTCCAGATCCCAGGTGCTCCATCAGCGATCACGAGCGCTGGTGAGCGCAGGCCCCTGGCGATCATGTCCCTGGCGAACGCGAGCCAACTGTCGTAGCTCTCACGGCTCCCGAGCGCCAGCCCCAGCAGAACCTTGCGGCCCTCCAGGGTGATACCCCAGCACACCAGGACGCCCTCCGCGGGCTGATCCTCGGGGCGCATCTTCAGGTAGATCGCGTCGAGGAACAGGTACACGATGTCGTGCTCCTCAAGGCGCCGCCCGCACCAGCGACGGTACCGCTCCCGGGTATCCTCACAGATCCGCGAGACCGTGCTCTTGGACGCGATTGGCTCCTCGAAGACCTCCTCCAACGCCGCCTCCACGTCGCGCGTGGAGAGTCCTCGCAGGAAGCTGCTGATCACCAGCGACTCCAGGGCGTGCGTGCGGGTCACGCCCTTGCCGAGAACCCGACTCTCGAACCCCAGCTTGCCCGCGTCGCGGACCCGCGGGCGTTCCAGATCCATCGAGCCGCTCGTCGTCTTGATCGTCCTCGGTTCATGCCCGTTGCGATGGCTGACCGTCTCCTCGGCACGCTGATAGCGCCGACGACCAAGGAACTCCGTGACCTCGTCCTCCAGCGCCTGCTGCAAGATCAAACGGGCTCCCAGACGGCCGACCACCTCCACCGGGTCCTGCTCCTGGCCAACACCGGCCAGCACCTCATCCAGCTCTTGGCGAAACCTCTCGCTCGGGGCTACCTTCTCCATGCGGGCGTACCTCCATCTTCGACTTGTTCAGGGTCAAAGCGGAGGCTACGCCCGCAACCTCAATTCCCCCGGCTCACGGGACGCGACCCCGAGCTCCGCGGTGAGGTCTTCGAGTACATCGAGGTCTTCTACAACCGCCGGCGACGCCACACCCGACTCGGGCAGCTCTCCCCGAGCGAGTACGAGAGAATCACACACGAACAACATCAACCAGAGGCAATAGCCGCATAATCAACCGTGTCCACCGAACCGGGGGAACTCCACTTTCGCTGCCGGTTGAAGGCGAGTTCTGCTTCTCGCCGATCCGTGGAGAGCATTGGACCGCCTCGGCACGCGTCTACCACTGGAAGGCGGTCAGGGCTGCCGCCGGATGGGAGCGGAGCTTGTATTTGGCGACCCGGCACTTCGCCGGCTCGTACATGGTCAACGTGCTTGATCTGCCCTCGGAGGATGTGGCGATCGCGCTCGGACACACCGACGGCGGCGAGCTTGTCCGTCAGCTCTACGGGCACCGCGACCACGACCGGGCGCTCAATCGAGTCGCCGCTGCCTACGAGCGGACGGCAAGCTTCACGCAGATGCAGCTCGGCGTCGACGTTGGAATAACGTCGCAAGACGCAGGTACGGTTCCGCGATGATGCGATCGAGCGCCATGCGACACAGCGTCATCTACGATCCCGACGCGGTCGTGGAGCTGCTGGCGATGAAGTCCAAGGAGGAGCACCGCGCGCTGCTCAACGCCGTGCGGAAGCTGGGCGAACTCGGCGAGCAGCTCGGCCCGCCGCACATGAAGCCACTGAAGGGGGATCGCGCCGCCACGCTACGCGAGCTGCGTCCGAGGCAGGGGCAAAGCGATTGGCGGGCGATCTATCGCCGAGCTGGCGACTTCTACGCGATCCTCGCCATCGACCGGCACAAGAGCTTCGCGAGCCTGATTGAACGCGCTCAGGCTCGCACTGAGCGTTACGATCGGCCATTGAGTTCCGATAAGCCATGACCTATCATGCAGTCATGACCGAGATTCCAAGCCACTGGCCGAAGGGCATCAAGACCGCCGACGAGGTGCTCGCCGCCGCGCTTGACGCCGACCCGGAGTTCGCCGCCGAGTGGGAGCGCCTGGCGCTCGCACGCATGGTCGCTGCACGGCTGATCGCCTACCGGGCAGATCATGGGCTGTCACAGCGGGAACTCGCTGGTCGACTGGGCGTGAGTCAGCCTCGCGTCGTTGAGCTAGAGGCCGGTGAGACGAACCCACAAATCGAGACGCTGTTCAAGATCACGGCTGCCACCGGCCTTGAGTTCGCGATCGACATCGCTCCCGTCGGTCAAGAACCGAAGCTCGTCCGCAAGGCGGTTACGGACACGCAGGCGCACGTCTACGCAGGTGCGTCGCTGCTTGTCGCCGCAGGCTGAATCGGTCGACGGTACCCGCAGCACCACACATCCGGTCGCCGCGCGATCCTGCTTGCTGCTATGGAGTCGACTCCCGTAAAGAACGGTGGTCTCGCCGCTTACCGCTTACCGCGTGCCAGCGATCGCGCGGCGAGTGTGGCGGCATATCCGCTTGATCGAGGCTCGCTCGTTCGACGCGTGGAACCGCCGGGTCGATCGCCGAGTGTCGCTAACGATCGGGAGCGCGCTGCTTGTCTGCGGCGCGGGGATGGCCACGGTGCACGTTCACGTTCGTCACGACTTCTACGACGTAGTGGCTCAGATCCTGCCGGTCCTGATGCTCGTGGGCGCCGTCAATGGCCGCTACTTCCGAGACCTAGATGCGAGGGAGACGTTCGATCGGTTTCTTCTCCGAGGTTTCTGGGTCGGCGGTCTGGTCGGAGAGGTAGCCGCGCTCGTCGTTGTAGCTCGCGGACACGATTCGATACTTCTTCGCGGTTCTGTGATCTACGGCCTCTTCCTCTGCGGGATCGTTGCCAACGTGTATGCGCTGCACGGCCCGGCTCGTGCCCATCCTCGTTCTCCCGAGGCATCCGCTGGTAGTGCTGAAAGCCGCGTCACTGGCAGCTCGTAGCTGGCGCCCGCCCACGAAACCGCCCACGCCCGGCTAGATCGCTCGCAAAGACGGGCCTCCACCTCCTGTCTCCCCGGACTCTCGCTCAGGCAGGCCGACGATACTAAGGCGCCGAGACTGCTTTCCGTCGAGCGGAGGAACTGCGCGATGAGCCTGGGTAATGCACGGAAAGCGCGAGGTGGCTGCGGGCCTCTGGGCCTGAGTCGATTAAGCGCGGGGCGCTGCAACACGCTTGTCGAACTCGGCCCGGCTGGTGTTGTAGACCTTTCGAAGACCTCGAAAGCGTGGTCGTTGGTGAGGGCTTTGGCGGCTGCCATCTCGACGCCAGTCCTCGGTGCTGATGACTTCGACGCCCTTGGCTGGTGCGCAGCTTCGCCTTCCCCACCCGTCGTCCATGAGGACCGGCCAGCCTCGGTCCTAGGCGACGAGGATCGTTGCGACCTCGCCGCGGTCCTCCATGAAGTGGCCCGGGTTGCGCCGGCGGCGCCCTTGGAGGATATCTTCGATCTGGGCGAGCACTCGCTTGTCTGTGATCGCGATCGGCTGATGTTGGGGGAACTTGGGGTCAATCCACTGGAGTTGGTTCAGGGCGGCGTGCTCGGGCGTCTTCGCCCTTCGGCTGCTCTGGACTGTGCAGCGAGCAATGCTCCGCATCGCTGTAGCTCTGATCGGTCGCGTCCCGTGAGCCGGGGGAATTGAGGTTGCGGGCGTAGCCTCCGCTTTGACCCTGAACAAGTCGAAGATGGAGGTACGCCCGCATGGAGAAGGTAGCCCCGAGCGAGAGGTTTCGCCAAGAGCTGGATGAGGTGCTGGCCGGTGTTGGCCAGGAGCAGGACCCGGTGGAGGTGGTCGGCCGTCTGGGAGCCCGTTTGATCTTGCAGCAGGCGCTGGAGGACGAGGTCACGGAGTTCCTTGGTCGTCGGCGCTATCAGCGTGCCGAGGAGACGGTCAGCCATCGCAACGGGCATGAACCGAGGACGATCAAGACGACGAGCGGCTCGATGGATCTGGAACGCCCGCGGGTCCGCGACGCGGGCAAGCTGGGGTTCGAGAGTCGGGTTCTCGGCAAGGGCGTGACCCGCACGCACGCCCTGGAGTCGCTGGTGATCAGCAGCTTCCTGCGAGGACTCTCCACGCGCGACGTGGAGGCGGCGTTGGAGGAGGTCTTCGAGGAGCCAATCGCGTCCAAGAGCACGGTCTCGCGGATCTGTGAGGATACCCGGGAGCGGTACCGTCGCTGGTGCGGGCGGCGCCTTGAGGAGCACGACATCGTGTACCTGTTCCTCGACGCGATCTACCTGAAGATGCGCCCCGAGGATCAGCCCGCGGAGGGCGTCCTGGTGTGCTGGGGTATCACCCTGGAGGGCCGCAAGGTTCTGCTGGGGCTGGCGCTCGGGAGCCGTGAGAGCTACGACAGTTGGCTCGCGTTCGCCAGGGACATGATCGCCAGGGGCCTGCGCTCACCAGCGCTCGTGATCGCTGATGGAGCACCTGGGATCTGGAAGGCAGTGCGGGAGATCTGGCCCGACGCTCTTGAGCAGCGCTGCACAGTTCACGCGTTGAGGAACGTCACCGCGAAGCTGCCCGGGCGTCATCACCAGGAGATCAAGACACGCTGGTGGAAGACCTTCGACGAGGCCTGCTCCCCGGGGGAGGCCCGCCAGGAGCTGCAGGGCATCATCGAGGACTACCGGGCTGCGTACCCCTCCGCGATGGCCGTCATCGAACACGACCTGCCCGCGTTGATCACCCACCTACGGTTCCCCTCCCAGCACCGCAAGCGGATCCGCACCACGAATCTCCTGGAGAGGACGTTCGTGGAGGTCCGCCGGCGCACCAAGGTCATCGGACGGTTCCCCGGCGAGACCTCGGCACTGTCACTCATCTGGGCGGTGTTGGAGCTCACAAGCCGCGGCTGGCGCGGCGTGAAGATGAACCCCAAGACCGTCGCCGAGATCGAGCGCCTACGCCGGGAACTGCGCACCACACCCACACATCCACCGGCCGAGAGCACCCAGGAGGTGATCGCCGCATAACATCCCACCCCAGCGGGGACTCACCCAGCCAATTCCCCCGGAACCTGGGACGCGACCCTCTGATCGGTACCGTGAACGCCGTCGTGCGGATCTTCATCGAGATTGCGTGGATGTCTCGTGGAGAACCGTATTCAGGCGGCAACAGACGACCCAGGTGGCTCGGCCAAGTCCGGGCCGGCAAAGTCGTTGGCCGTCTGAGGCCGCTCGCGGTCTATATCTATATGAGGCATAACTCCGCCCAGACGTCCCTCCACCTCTCCACGCACCTCCATCCGCCCGAAGGCAGCGGCCGGAGCGAGCCGGAGCCGACCCGAGCAACTCTCGACGAACTCGTGACCGCCGAGCAGGTCGCGGCGCTGCTGATGCTCCCCGTCTCGACTGTCAAGGACTACGCCCGTCGCGGAGTCCTGCCGTCGATCAAGCTCGGCAAGCACCGGCGGTTCGCCCGCCTATGGGGACATCCCCATAGGCGCGCTTAGGCTGACCCCGCGACTATGCCGACACTCTCCCAGCTATCCGGAGTTGGGCGGGCTGCTCGGGCCAGAGGAGGGCAGAAACGTCGGCATAGTTGGCCCTAATACCGTTGCTTAGGACGGGAGCCAGCTTCTGCTCTTCGTGGAAAGACACGACCAACCAAAGCGCGACCCCGGCTTTCGCGTCTCGTCGTGGGTGTCGCGCAAACCGGGTGTCCGTCCGGGGGGTTGAGGACCATTCTGGGTATGCCCCAGAACTTTCTTGAGTGTGATCGTGAGCAGGTGTTTTTGATGCCGCCGGACCCGCGGGATTGGCTGCCGGAGAGTCATTTGGCGTGGTTCGTGTTGGCGTCGGTGGAGGAGGTGGATCTTTCGGTGTTCTACGGCTCCTACCGGGCGGATGGTTGGGGTCGGGCGGCGTTTGAGCCCTCGATGATGGTCTCGCTGCTGTTGTACTCCTATGCGATGGGTGAGCGCTCATCGCGCGGGATCGAGCGCAAGTGTGTGGAGGATGTCGCCTACCGGGTGGTCGCCGCGCAGCAGAAGCCTGATCACGCGACCATCGCGAGGTTCCGTGTCCGCCATGAGTATGCGTTGGCGGAGCTGTTTGGCTCGGTGCTGGGGCTGTGCTGGGAGGCGGGGTTGGTGAAGGTCGGGGTGGTCGCGATCGACGGCACGAAGGTGCACGCGAATGCTTCGCATCACTCCAACGTTGACTATGAGCAGCTCGCGCGGGAGATTCTGAAGGAGGCTGGCGAGATCGACGCGGCCGAGGACAAGCTCTACGGGGAGGATCGTGGCGATGAGCTGCCCGAGCACCTGCGCACCCGCGAGGGGCGTCGCGCCGCGTTGGCAGAGGCGAAGCGAAAGCTCGAGCAGGAGCGCGAGAGCGGGTGCGCGCAGGGCGAGGCTGCTGGTGAGGCCGCAGTGAAGATCGAGCTTGATCCGGATGTCATCGTGGCTCGCACTCAGGGTCGTGAGGGATGGCTGCGTGAGGCCCGCCACCAGCTCGATGAGCACCGTCGTCGGGAAGCGAGACCGATCGTACGCTCGCGTGCGCAGCGGCTGTTGGAGGCGGAGCGGCGGATGGTGCAAGACCTCGAAGTCGAGCGTGCGGGTCGCGTCCCAGGTTCCGGGGGAATTGGCTGGGTGAGTCCCCGCTGGGGTGGGATGTTATGCGGCGATCACCTCCTGGGTGCTCTCGGCCGGTGGATGTGTGGGTGTGGTGCGCAGTTCCCGGCGTAGGCGCTCGATCTCGGCGACGGTCTTGGGGTTCATCTTCACGCCGCGCCAGCCGCGGCTTGTGAGCTCCAACACCGCCCAGATGAGTGACAGTGCCGAGGTCTCGCCGGGGAACCGTCCGATGACCTTGGTGCGCCGGCGGACCTCCACGAACGTCCTCTCCAGGAGATTCGTGGTGCGGATCCGCTTGCGGTGCTGGGAGGGGAACCGTAGGTGGGTGATCAACGCGGGCAGGTCGTGTTCGATGACGGCCATCGCGGAGGGGTACGCAGCCCGGTAGTCCTCGATGATGCCCTGCAGCTCCTGGCGGGCCTCCCCCGGGGAGCAGGCCTCGTCGAAGGTCTTCCACCAGCGTGTCTTGATCTCCTGGTGATGACGCCCGGGCAGCTTCGCGGTGACGTTCCTCAACGCGTGAACTGTGCAGCGCTGCTCAAGAGCGTCGGGCCAGATCTCCCGCACTGCCTTCCAGATCCCAGGTGCTCCATCAGCGATCACGAGCGCTGGTGAGCGCAGGCCCCTGGCGATCATGTCCCTGGCGAACGCGAGCCAACTGTCGTAGCTCTCACGGCTCCCGAGCGCCAGCCCCAGCAGAACCTTGCGGCCCTCCAGGGTGATACCCCAGCACACCAGGACGCCCTCCGCGGGCTGATCCTCGGGGCGCATCTTCAGGTAGATCGCGTCGAGGAACAGGTACACGATGTCGTGCTCCTCAAGGCGCCGCCCGCACCAGCGACGGTACCGCTCCCGGGTATCCTCACAGATCCGCGAGACCGTGCTCTTGGACGCGATTGGCTCCTCGAAGACCTCCTCCAACGCCGCCTCCACGTCGCGCGTGGAGAGTCCTCGCAGGAAGCTGCTGATCACCAGCGACTCCAGGGCGTGCGTGCGGGTCACGCCCTTGCCGAGAACCCGACTCTCGAACCCCAGCTTGCCCGCGTCGCGGACCCGCGGGCGTTCCAGATCCATCGAGCCGCTCGTCGTCTTGATCGTCCTCGGTTCATGCCCGTTGCGATGGCTGACCGTCTCCTCGGCACGCTGATAGCGCCGACGACCAAGGAACTCCGTGACCTCGTCCTCCAGCGCCTGCTGCAAGATCAAACGGGCTCCCAGACGGCCGACCACCTCCACCGGGTCCTGCTCCTGGCCAACACCGGCCAGCACCTCATCCAGCTCTTGGCGAAACCTCTCGCTCGGGGCTACCTTCTCCATGCGGGCGTACCTCCATCTTCGACTTGTTCAGGGTCAAAGCGGAGGCTACGCCCGCAACCTCAATTCCCCCGGCTCACGGGACGCGACCAGCGTGCGGCGAACGAGGCGTATGAGCATTACCGCGCGCATGGACGAGACACGCAAGGCCGACGACTCAGTCGCCCGCCGACTCCATATGAGCCACCCGACATCCCGGCGGGGAAGATCAACACGACCGACTTGGACTCGCGCAACGTGAAGACTCCGCGCAGCTACACCCAGGGCTATAACGTCCAGGCCGTCGTTACCGAGGAGCAGATCGTGCTCGCGGCCGAGGTGAGCGCGAGCTCACCGGAACTTCGGTCACCTCGCGCCAATGGTCAAGGCGACCAAGAGGGAACTCCAGGCGATCGGTGTCACTGATATTCCTGCGGTCGCGGTCGCCGATAGCGGTTACTGGAACGAGCAGCAGATGGACGATGTTGTGGCCAACGAGCATGTCCAGGTATTGATTCCCCCGGACGCTGGCAAGCGCCAGACCCCGCGGCCGGGATGGCAAGGCGGGAGGTATACGGCGATGCGCCACGCGCTGGCGAGCGACTACGGCGGCCGGCTCTACCGGCGACGAAAGGCGATAGTCGAGCCGGTGTTCGCACAGACCAAGCACAACCGGCGGATTAACCAGTTCCAGCGACGAGGACGATCGGCCGCGCTCTCGGAATGGCGGCTGATTACCGCCACCCACAACCTTCTCAAGCTCCACAAGCACCAAATAGCCGCTGCAGCAGCCTGACGCTCGCCTGTCGACTGCACACGCCCACCCAACGTCCACGAGGACACGACAGCCAAGCCCAGCAATCACCGCCACGAACGGCCCGACCCCCACCCACCGCGACCCTTTACGCGACACCCACCGTCCGGAGCGCAAGCGGCGTGTGCCTGTGCAGAGATGCCTCCTCCAACGCGGATGCGAGCGCATCGGTGGAGGAGCTTCGTTAGGTCGGCAGCCGCGCGTTTCGTTTCGCGCTTGTCGCTGCGATGACGGCCGAAGAACATGAAAACCTCAAGATCGACGGAACCCACGTAGATGCACGCGATCAGATCGCGCCGACCTTCGATCGTGGTCGGGAGATACGCGTGAGCGGAAACTACCGCGGCCCTTCCAGGTGGGCGCTCGTGGCCAGCGGCGTCGCGGCGCTCGGTGAGCGTTCTCGATACCTTGAGCAGATGGATACTTCGGATATCGCAATGGACCACGAGGTCGTCGTGATCGGTGCCGGCTTCTCGGGCATCGGGGCGGCGATCAAGCTCGACCAGGCTGGCTTCCGCGACTTCGTCGTGCTCGAGGCCGGGGACGGTGTCGGGGGCGCCTGGCACTGGAACACCTACCCGGGGATAGCGGTCGACATCCCGTCCTTCAGCTACCAGTTCTCCTTCGAGAAGCGCAGCGACTGGTCGCGCGTGTACGCGCCGGGGACGGATCTCAAGGCCTACGCGGAGCACTGCGTTGACAAGTACGGGGTGCGCGATCGCATCCAGCTGAACACCAAGGTGGTTGGGGCGAGGTTCGACGAGGACGCCCACGTGTGGCACATCCAGACCGCGAACGGCGAGCAGATCACCGCGCGATACGTGGTCGGCGCGACAGGCGTGTTCAGCCAGCCCAAACCGCCCGAGATCGAGGGCCTCGACTCCTTCGCTGGCACGACCATGCACACGGCGCGCTGGGATCACTCGGTCGACCTGCGCGGCAAGCGCGTCGGGGTGATCGGCACGGGTGCCTCGGCGATCCAGCTCATCCCCGCGATCGCCCCTGAAGTCAAGCAGGTCACCGTCTTCCAGCGCACTCCCATTTGGTGTCTACCCAAGCTCGATGCCCCGATGAGCCCGCGCGTACGCCGGGCACTGCGCTCGGTGCCCGGCGCCGAGCTCGCCACACGCTGGGCTAGTCAGGCCTTTGTGGAGGTCACCTTCGTGCTCGCCGCCCACTTCGCCGGCCAGTTCCCGAGCCTCACCGCCCGCGGCGAAGCCACCGCTCGCAAAATGCTCCGCGAGGTCAAGGATCCGGTCGTGCGTGAGAAGCTCACGCCCAAGTACTCCCTCGGGTGCAAGCGCCCGAGCTTCTCCAATGAGTACATCCCCGTCTTCAACCGGGAGAACGTGCTGCTCGAAACCACCTCCATTGAGGCGATCGCCGAGACGGGTGTTCGCACGAGCGACGGGCTCGAGCATCCTCTCGACGTGCTCGTCCTTGCAACCGGATTCAAGGTGTTCGACTCCGGGAACCTGCCGGCATTCGAGACGCTGGGCGCGGGTGGTGTTGACCTCGAGGAGTGGTGGGATGCCAACCGGCTGCAGGCCTATGAGGGCGTGAGCGTCCCCGGCTTTCCGAACTCCTTCTCGATCCTCGGTCCCTACGCGTTCAACGGCCAGTCCTACTTCGGTCTGATCGAGACCCAGATGCGCCACATCGTGCGCTGCCTGAAGCGGGCGCGCAGCGAAGGCGCCACGCGCGTGGAGATCACGCCCGAGGCCAACCGTCGCTACTTCGAATCGATGCTCGGGCGCCGCCACAACCAGGTCTTCTTCCGGGGCGCCTGCGCGAACGCGAATAGCTACTACTTCGACAAGCACGGCGACGCGCCGTTCCGGCCCAGCCTCTCGCTCGAGGCGGCCTGGCGTAGCGCCCGCTTCGACCTCGACGACTACGCGTTCGCACGATGACCCGTCTGACGCGTGCAGAGTCCCAGGCACGAACCCGAGCGCTGATCGTCGACGCGGCCACCCGCCTGTTTCTGCGCGACGGCTTCCAGGTCACCTCCCTCGAGCAGATCGGCGAGGACGCGGGGTTCACCCGCGGCGCGATCTACTCCAACTTCCCCAGCAAGACCGCGATGGGGATCGCCGTGATCGATGAGTTGTACGAGCGCATGGCGCGCGATCTCAGACATTCACTTGAGGAGACCGACAGCCTCGATGAGTGGTTTGACGCGCTCGCTGCGTGGGCGCAGGACACCATCGGCGAACCGCAGTGGACGCGCTTTGAGATAGAGCTCGCGGCATTCAGCGCTCACGACGACACCTACAAGGCCGCCACCGCCGCTCGCCACGCGCGCCTTCGCGCGGGCTGGGCCAAAGTGATCGCTGCGCGGCTCGGCGAGGACTTCCCGATCGACCCCGAGGCGCTGAGCACAATCATCCTCGCGCTCGGACTCGGCACCGGGGTGCAGCGTGCCGTCGAGCCCGACCTTCCCGGGTCGGGCTGGGTCGAGCTCTTGCGCATGCTCGCCGGATCGATCGTCGCGGGGGCCCGATGAAGGCCGTGAACTGTAAAGAAGGTCAGTTGACGGTCGTCGATCTGCCGACGCCGGCCCCCGAAAGGGGGCAGGTATTGATCGATGTCCTTCGCTGTGGCATCTGCGGATCAGACCTTCATGCTCGCTATCACTGCAACGAGATGGCAGACGTGGCTTTGGAGACCGGCTATGCGGACTTCATGCGCTCCGACCAGGACGTCGTCATGGGGCACGAGTTCTGCGGTGAGATCGTCGAACATGGCCCCTCCTGTCGTCGGTCGGTGCCGACTGGGACGACGGTGGTCTCGTTGCCTCTGCTGCGTGTCGGGAAGGACATCCACGCCACCGGCCTGTCGGTGGCGGCTCCTGGTGCCTATGCGGAGCGGATGCTCGTGCAGGAGTCTCTCACCGTTCCCGTGCCCAATGGCCTCGCGCCCGCAGTCGCCGTGCTGACCGAGCCGATGGCTGTCGCCTGGCACGCTGTGCGCCGAGGCGAGGCCAAGAAGCGCACCGTCGCGGTCGTCATCGGCTGCGGGCCGATCGGCCTGTCGGTGATCTGCATGCTCAAGGCACACGGCGTGCGTACCGTCATCGCGAGCGACTTCTCCGCGGGGCGTCGCGCGTTGGCGAGGGCAAGCGGCGCTGACGTCGTCGTCGACCCAGCACACGAATCGCCCCACGCCTCAGCCGAGAAGCACGGGCACCTCACCGCGGTTCCCGCCGCCCTCGACCTCGCAGTTGACGGTATGGGCAAAATGCAGCGGCTGCCGATTCCCTGGCATCACACCTGGCGCGCGGCCGAAGCGCTCGGCCTGGCCAAGCCCAAGAGCCCCGTGATCTTCGAATGCGTGGGCGTGCCCGGGGTGCTCGCCCAGGTGATCGCGAGCGCGCCTCTGTTCTCCCGCGTGGTCGTCGTCGGCGTGTGTATGGGTACGGATAAGATCAGGCCGGCGATGGCGATCAACAAGGAAATCGACCTGCGCTTCGTCCTCGGTTACACCCCCGTCGAGTTCCGCGACACGCTTCACATGCTCGCCGAGGGAAAGGTGAACCCCGATCCTCTTGTCACCGGCACCGTGGGACTCGACGGCATCGACGGGGCCTTCGAGGCGCTCGGAGATCCCGAGACCCACGCGAAGATCCTGGTTGACCCGAAGAGCACCGCCGTCGCGCCTTAGCGCAAAAGCGAGCGCGTCAATCGACCGCTCCGACAGTCGTGCAACGGACGAGCACCGAGCGTGTCGACTGAGGGCCGGGACACGCCCGCTTGGGGCGGGCGAAGCGGAAGTGCTCGCTTTGCCTCATCTCCGACCTGGTCCTCGTCCTGAGCGCAAGCCAGACCGAGGCGTGGCGAGACGCCCGCATCCATCCGTAAGCAGCGGCGGGTAATGCGGGGGAGCGATCACGCTGTACAGGCGAGACTGAGCTGAGACAACTCTCGTACAGACTGGTTTGTCTGATACCGTTCGTACAGACCACCCTGTACGAAAAGGAGCACTTCGATGACTATGACTACGGCTACCCCCGCCCCCGCTTCGGCGCAGCGGCCACTGCTCGGGCAGCGGGCGCTCGTGACGGGCGCGACCGGGGGACTCGGTGCGGCGATCGCCCGGGCTTTGGGGCGCGACGGCGCCAACGTGCTGGTGCTGGGCCGTGACGCGAGTCGCGGCGCGACGACGGTGGCGGCGGTCCAGGATGCCGGTGGCCAGGCCGAGTTTGTTACTGCGGACCTGGGCGATCCGCAGCGGCTCGCCGAGCTGGCCGAGGAGATCGGGGACATCGAGATTCTCGTCAACAACGCCGGCGTCGCGATCTGGGGCGCCACGCCAGATCTTGGGCTCGACGAGTTCGACCGTATGTTCGCCGCCAACGTACGCGCGCCGTACTACTTGGTCGCGGCGTTTGCCCCGGGCATGTCCGCTCGCGGCCACGGCAGCATCATCAACATCGGCAGCATGGCCGGCACCGTTGGTATGCTCGGTGGTGCTGCCTACGGCGCCACCAAGGCGGCGCTGGGAGCGCTCACCCGTGCGTGGGCCGCCGAATACGGCTCCACCGGCGTGCGCGTCAACAACGTCGCGCCCGGCCCGATCTACACGCGCCCAGAGGACCACGAGCTGTTCGCCACTGTCGGCGAGACGACCATCCTGGGGCGCGCAGCCGAGCCGGATGAGATCGCTGAGTTCGTCGCGTTCCTGGCCTCGCCGAAGGCGAGCTACATCACCGGCGCCACGCTCGCCGCCGACGGCGGCAGGACAGCGATCTAGACAACAAGGAAAGGAACAGTAATGTCACGTGAAATAAAGCTCCCCGGCCCCGACCACCAGATCACAATCGCCCCTAGTACCGACCGGGTCCTAGTGCGCAGCGGCGAGACTACGATCGCCGACAGTCAATCGACACTCGTGCTACGCGAGACCAATCACCCACCGGTGCGCTACATACCGCTGGCCGATGTCGACCGGTCGATGCTGGCACCCAGCGAGCTGACCACCTACTGCCCGTACAAGGGTGATGCGTCTTACTACTCAATCGTCGCTGGCCAGGAGCGAGGCACCGACGCGGTCTGGTTCTACGATCAGCCCTACCCGGCGGTCGCGCGGATCAAGGACCATGTCGCGTTCTATTCAGACCGAGTCGAGCTCACAGTCACCGTCCCCGACGCGCTCGAGGAATGACCAGCGATGTCCGCCAGAATCAACACGCCCGCTGACGAGGAGGCGGCGAAACGCTCGCCGCGGGATCGGTTGCTGGAGGCGGCGAGCGAGTTGTTCTACGCGGAGGGCATCCAGTCGGTGGGGATCAATCGCGTCATCGAGCATGCGGGGGTCGCCAAGGACTCGCTCTACAGAACGTTCGGAAGCAAGGAAGCCCTCGTTTGTGCCTACCTCGACGCCCGGCATCGGGAGACGCTCGCCCGGTTGCATTCGGCGGTGGCCGCTGCCTCGGATCCAATCGAGGGCCTCCTGGCGGTGTTCGACGTTCAGGCCCGACTGTTCCGCACGCCCGGCTTCCGCGGCTGCGCTTTCGCGGCAGCGGCCGCCGAGGCACCCGCGGGCGGGGAAATCGATGCCGCAGCCGACTCCTACCGCCACGACATCCACGCGCTGTTCAGCGAGCTTGCCGAGGCGGCCGGCGCGGCCGATCCCGCACTGCTCGCCAGCCAGCTGCAGATGATCTACGACGGCGGCGGACTCGCCGCGAAGATGGACCAGAACCCGGACATCGCAGCACCCGCGCGAGCTGCCGCATCGGCACTCATCAGCGCAGCGCTCACACGCTGACCCACCGAGGCACGCAACACGTGAGGGGCCACAAGAGCGAGCGCCTCAGGCGTCCGATCTGAGAGTGTCGCGTTGGACGATAGTCAGGCGTCTTGCACCTGCGAAGCGAACTACCTCTTCGCCTAGCGGAAGCGAGCGTGTGGAGCCTGCCGGGCGACGCCTGTGCAGAGCGGATTCTGGGGTTAGCCGGATGGATGCGTGGTGGCGGGTGTTGAAGACTTGGCCGGTGGTTCGGACCGTCCTTATCGTGGATGATGACTCTTCGTTTCGCGAAGCGGCCCGGATGGTGCTGGCCGCTCGAGGCTTCTGTGTCGTCGGGGAGGCAGAGAGCGCGGTCCAAGGTTTGGCGTTTGCCCGCCAGTTGCGACCGGATGCTGTGTTGCTTGACGTCAACCTTCCTGATGGTGATGGGGTCGTTGTGGCCGAGCGCCTTTCCGCGATGGGAGGGTGTCGTGTGGTCCTGACTTCCAGCGATCGAGACGCGGTTCCTGGCCGGCTGGTTAGGTTGTGTGGTGCCGCCGGCTTCGTGTCGAAGGAGGATCTGGCTGGGCCGGATCTGCGGGCCTACCTCGCGGGTTGATCGCCCGCCTTAGGCAGCGGGATTTCAGCGCGGAGGATGGTCCCGGACGGCTTTGGGCTTTCAAGCTGCAACTTGCCCCCCAGTGCTCCCACACGGTCCGCCAGGCCGGCCAATCCGTGGCGTGCGGGCTGAAGCTCAGCACCCCCGATTCCATCGTCGCGCACCTCGACGGTGACGTCGCTGCCGGTTAGGGCAACCAGTACGCCGGCTGCGTGCGCCTTCGCGTGCTTGACCACGTTCGTCAGTGCCTCCGAGATAAAGAAGTAGATGCTCCCCTCGATCACGGTCGGTAGCCGCTTGTCGGGGACCTCCAACGGATTGACGGGGAGCGGTATAGCTCGTCGGCGAGGGCCTCAACGGCCGCCCGCAGGCCACGGGTAGTCAGCAGGGTGGGATGGATTCCCGCGGCAAGCTCTCGTAGTTCGTTTATCGCGGCCCGCGCCTGCCGGGTTGCCGTTTCGAGCAGCTCTGCGGCGTGCTCTGGCTCGGGGGCGGTGAGCTCTCGGGCGAGCTCGAGGTTTAGGACCAGGACGACGAGCTTCTGCTGCGCTCCATCGTGTAGGTCGCGCGTGACCCGACGCCGCGCAAGGTCTCCTGCTTCCACGACCCGTCGCTGGGCTGCACTTGCTTCGGCCGCGCGGGCTCGTGCGATGTCGCGCTCTCGCTCCGCGCGCCGTTGTTCTTCTGTGTTCGTGAAGGCCACAACCGCACCGCGGCCGTTCGGGACGTCGATCGGCGCCGACCAGTAGCTGACCGGGAACATCGTGCCGTCGCGGCGGAAGAACCAGTCCTCATCCGCGTGGATGGTCTCACCAGTCGCGCGTGGGCGAAGCATCGGGCACTCCTCCGCCGGGTAGTGAGAGCCGTCGGGACGTTTGGAGTGGATGGTCTCGTGGCTGGGCTTGCCTTCGAGTTCGGAAAGCTCGTCGTAGCCGAGGGCGGCGAGCGCCGCCGGGTTGGCGAAGCGGATCAGGCCGTCGTGATCGACGACCCAGACCGGTTGGGCGACGCCGTCGAGGATCGCCTTGAGAAACGGTTGGGCCTCGACGCTCCACTCGGTGGGTTTGGTCGATTGTGCCCGCGTCATGCGTCAGCCACGCAGGTAGTGAAGGACAGCAAGGACACGGCGGTGATCCCCGCGGTCAGGAGGCAGGCCGAGCTTGCCGAAGAGGGCCGTGACGTGCTGCTCGACGGCGCCAACTGTGACGAACAGTTGATCGGCGATCCCTTGGTTGGAGCGACCTTCCGCCATCAGGACCAACACGTCGCGCTCGCGTGGCGTTAGCCCGTCGAGTGGTCCCGGTTCACGGCTGCGCCCGAGCATGCGCTGAACGACATCAGGATCGAGCGCTGACCCTCCAGCGGCTACCCGCCGCACAGCGTCGATGAATAGCGTGATGTCGCTGACCCGCTCCTTGAGCAGGTAGCCCACTCCCTCGGCCCGGTCACCGACCAGCTCGAGCGCGTAGCGACCCTCGAGGTATTGCGAAAGCACGATCACGCCGACACCGGGCTGCGCGGCGCGAATGCGCTTAGCCGCACGCAGGCCGTCGTCGGTCATCTCAGGCGGCATCTCGATGTCGGCGATGACGACGTCTGGACGGTGGGCGCCGGCCTTGCGCACCAGGTCCTCGGCGTCGGCGGCCACGCCGACCACCTCGAGCCCAGCGCGCTCGAGAAGCCGCACGATCCCCTCTCGGACCAGCGCCTGATCCTCACCGACGACGACGCGAATCTGCCGCGCCTCGCTCATCGGCTCACCCGCTCAGTCGAGCAGAAATAGGGATTTCCCCAGACCCGATCTGCGGGTCTCGGGATGGTGGCGCCTCAGACCCCGAGATAGCTTGTTCAGCAACCCATAGCACCACCTCGAAAGGGTAGCCGTGCAGCCCCAAACGGGTCAAGAGCGCGAGCTGTGGCTCGTCCCTGAACCCCCACAGAAAGGAACTGACGCCATGTCCTCTACCGCCACTGATCCCCAGCCCATTGTTGACGGTCGCGGCGGGACCATCCTCGGTCCGCGCAACGTCCCGATCGAACGGGAGAACCCCGACGTGCTAATCGCGCCGGAGACCGACGCCGGCACGGTGCCGAACCTGAAGTGGCCATTCGCGCTGTCGCACAACCGCGTGCTCAGCGGCGGCTGGGCTCGCGAGACAACGACCCGTGAGCTACCGATCAGCACCGAGATCTCGGGCGTGAACATGCGCCTGACCCCGGGCGGTATCCGCGAGCTGCACTGGCACAAGGAGGCCGAGTGGGCCTACGTGATCGCCGGTGCCTGCCGCGTCAGCATCCTCGACGAGGAGGGCCGGCTGTTTATCGACGACGTCGGGGTCGGCGACCTGTGGTACTTCCCCGCCGGGCTGCCGCACTCGATCCAGGCGCTCCAGGACGGC
This sequence comes from uncultured Solirubrobacterales bacterium, assembly GCA_963791485.1. Taxonomy (GTDB): domain Bacteria; phylum Actinomycetota; class Thermoleophilia; order Solirubrobacterales; family Solirubrobacteraceae; genus Palsa-744. Next base: position 1,134,385 of record CAWBSO010000006.1, on the reverse strand, counting down.
GTCGAGTTCCTGCTGGTATTCGACAGCGGAGACTTCTCGGAGAACGAGACGTTCCTGATCACCGACTGGTTCAACCACACCCCGCGGGACGTGCTGGCGAAGAACTTCGGGGCGGCCGAGTCGGCGTTCGACGCGTTGCCGACCGATATCGGCCACACGCGGTACATGTTCGCCGGTGAGGTGCCGCCGGCGCTGGGCGACGATGCGCCGCCCTCTCCGGCCACCCAGCCGCCACGGTCCTACACGTGGCACATGCACGCGCAGGAGCCGACCAAGACCCCCGGCGGGCGGATCCGGATCACCGACTCGCGCAACTTCACGATCTCCGAGCGGATCGCGGCAGCCCTGGTCGAGATCGAGCCGGGCGGGATGCGCGAGCTGCACTGGCACCCGAACGCCGACGAGTGGCAGTACTACCTCAAGGGGCAGGGGCGGATGACGGTATTCGCCTCGGGCGGCAAGTCCCGGACGTTCGACTACCAGGCCGGGGGTGTCGGGGCCGTGCCCTTCGCCATGGGCCACTACGTCCGGAACACGGGCGATCAGACGCTCACGTTCCTGGAGATGTTCCGCTCCGATCATTTCGCCGACATCTCGCTGGCCCAGTGGATGGGCGTGCTGCCGCCCGAGCTGGTCAAGGCCCACCTCAACCTCGACGACGACGTGATCGCCGGCCTGCCACGCACCAAGCCGGCCGTTGTCGCCTAGTAACTACTCCTGATCCCTGGCCGGATGCCGGGTGCCGTCCGCGCCGGGCGCCCGGCACAAGGAGCTACAGCCATGTCCAGCATCCCTGCAGCACAACCATTGGGCCAGACAGTGACCGCGGCAGGCTGGGATCCCCGCCGCACCCGCGATGTACTGCTGGGAGTCCTCGCGTTCGCGGCCGGATCGATTGACGTACTGAGTTGGCTGGCGCTGGGGAAGGGTCGCGTCCCAGGTTCCGGGGGAATTGGCTGGGTGAGTCCCCGCTGGGGTGGGATGTTATGCGGCGATCACCTCCTGGGTGCTCTCGGCCGGTGGATGTGTGGGTGTGGTGCGCAGTTCCCGGCGTAGGCGCTCGATCTCGGCGACGGTCTTGGGGTTCATCTTCACGCCGCGCCAGCCGCGGCTTGTGAGCTCCAACACCGCCCAGATGAGTGACAGTGCCGAGGTCTCGCCGGGGAACCGTCCGATGACCTTGGTGCGCCGGCGGACCTCCACGAACGTCCTCTCCAGGAGATTCGTGGTGCGGATCCGCTTGCGGTGCTGGGAGGGGAACCGTAGGTGGGTGATCAACGCGGGCAGGTCGTGTTCGATGACGGCCATCGCGGAGGGGTACGCAGCCCGGTAGTCCTCGATGATGCCCTGCAGCTCCTGGCGGGCCTCCCCCGGGGAGCAGGCCTCGTCGAAGGTCTTCCACCAGCGTGTCTTGATCTCCTGGTGATGACGCCCGGGCAGCTTCGCGGTGACGTTCCTCAACGCGTGAACTGTGCAGCGCTGCTCAAGAGCGTCGGGCCAGATCTCCCGCACTGCCTTCCAGATCCCAGGTGCTCCATCAGCGATCACGAGCGCTGGTGAGCGCAGGCCCCTGGCGATCATGTCCCTGGCGAACGCGAGCCAACTGTCGTAGCTCTCACGGCTCCCGAGCGCCAGCCCCAGCAGAACCTTGCGGCCCTCCAGGGTGATACCCCAGCACACCAGGACGCCCTCCGCGGGCTGATCCTCGGGGCGCATCTTCAGGTAGATCGCGTCGAGGAACAGGTACACGATGTCGTGCTCCTCAAGGCGCCGCCCGCACCAGCGACGGTACCGCTCCCGGGTATCCTCACAGATCCGCGAGACCGTGCTCTTGGACGCGATTGGCTCCTCGAAGACCTCCTCCAACGCCGCCTCCACGTCGCGCGTGGAGAGTCCTCGCAGGAAGCTGCTGATCACCAGCGACTCCAGGGCGTGCGTGCGGGTCACGCCCTTGCCGAGAACCCGACTCTCGAACCCCAGCTTGCCCGCGTCGCGGACCCGCGGGCGTTCCAGATCCATCGAGCCGCTCGTCGTCTTGATCGTCCTCGGTTCATGCCCGTTGCGATGGCTGACCGTCTCCTCGGCACGCTGATAGCGCCGACGACCAAGGAACTCCGTGACCTCGTCCTCCAGCGCCTGCTGCAAGATCAAACGGGCTCCCAGACGGCCGACCACCTCCACCGGGTCCTGCTCCTGGCCAACACCGGCCAGCACCTCATCCAGCTCTTGGCGAAACCTCTCGCTCGGGGCTACCTTCTCCATGCGGGCGTACCTCCATCTTCGACTTGTTCAGGGTCAAAGCGGAGGCTACGCCCGCAACCTCAATTCCCCCGGCTCACGGGACGCGACCCTGGGGAAGGTGTTCTCCGGGTTTATGACCGGCAACGTGGTGTTCCTCGCCGCGGGGGTGTTCTCGCACCAGGCGGAGTTGTCTTTGCATGCGGCGGTGGCCTTGTGCGCGTTTGGGGTAGGCGCTTGGGCGACGGCATTGGTGATGCCTCGCGAAGACCCCAGCGTGCTGTGGCCCGCTCGAGTGACGGCCGGGCTGATCGCTTGCGCGCTCGTGCAACTGGTGTTCTGGGTCCTCTGGCTAACGGTCGGGGGTCATCCCGGCTCCACGGTCATGGTCCTGCTCGGGATCTTGGCGTTCGCGATGGGCATCCAGACGGCAACCGCGGTGGCGCTCGGGGTGCATGCTGTCTTCACCACGGCCGTGACGGCCACCTGGACGGTGCTGGCGGGCGATTTCGCGCACTGGTCGGCGACACGAACCGAGCGGCTTCGCCTGCCGCTGGTGCTCGGCGGAACGCTTCTCGGAGCGCTCGTCGGGTCGGTGCTGCTCGCCCACTTGCGGCTGTGGGTGCCCCTGCTGCCGGCACTACTGACCGGTGGCGTAGCCGTGGCCGCACATCAAAGCGTCGAGCGCTACGTGGAGCCAGCGCGGAGCACCGTGTCGGCCGCGGCGCACCCGCTGGACCGAGGGTTCGGGCGTTCACCCAGCGAGCCTCCATCGAGCCATGGAAGCTGAGCCGCACCCCGCGCCGGTGCGCCCGCTGGCGGCGTTCGCGGTCCCCAACTTTCGGCGCTTTGTCACGGGCCAGACGATCAGTCTCGTGGGTTCGTGGACGGAGACGGTGGCGCAGGCGATACTGGTGCTGGCGCTCACCCATTCCGGCGTCTGGCTGGGGCTGGCCACGGCGGCGAGGTATGCCCCTGTGCTGTTTCTCACGCCGTACGCCGGGGTGATCGTCGACCGGCGGGCCAAGCGCCGGCTGCTGCTGCTCACCCAGTCATCGCTCGCCGTCGTCTCGCTCGTGCTTGGCGCGCTCGTGCTCAGCGGAGCCATCCGGCTGTGGATGGTGTTCGCGGTGGCGCTCGTGTTCGGCACGCTGACCGCCCTGGACAACCCCGCGCGCCTCGCGTTCATTTCGGAAATGGTGGGTGAGCGGCTGATCCGCAACGCGGTGACGCTCAACAGCACTCTGGTCAACGTCGGCCGGGCCATCGGACCGATCGTGGCGGCGACCCTCGTGAGCGCCGTGGGCGTCGGATGGTGCTTCATGGCCAACGCCGCCAGCTTCATCGCGGTGATCGCGTCACTCGTGGCCCTCAACGTCTCCCAGCTTCATCCCTCCGCGCCTCTGCGGCGCGCTCGCGGGCAGCTGCGGCAGGGGCTGGCCTACGCCCGGACGGTCCCGGAGATCCTCGCCCCGGTGGCGATGATGGCGCTGAGTGGCACCCTGACCTATGAGTACGAGGTCAGCCTGCCGCTGTTTGGGCGCGGGGCGCTGCACGGCGGTCCGACGACATACAGCGTGCTGTTCGCGGCCTTCGGGTTCGGATCGGTGGTGGGCGGCGTCTACTGCACCCGCCACCCAAAGACCGGCGTGCCAAGGATGATTCGCGCCGCGCTCCTCTACGCGGCCGCGATGCTCGCCACCGCCCTTGCTACCCGAACGTACGCCGCGGTCGTGCTGCTCACTGTGGTCGGTTTCGCCAGCATCACGTTCCTCACCACCGGGAACAGCACGGTACAGCTCGCCGCCCGGCCCGACATGCGGGGCCGCATGACCGCGCTCTGGTCAACCGCGTTCGTCGGCAGCACGCCAATCGGCGCGACGATCATCGGCGCGATCGGAGCCGCCAGCCCCCGGCTCGCGCTGCTCGTCGGCGCTGCGGCCTGCGGCGCGGCCGCAATCACCGGCTTCGCCCTCCTCGCCCACCCCCGCGCCACGACCCGCCGGATGCCCCGACCCCGCAGGGCAAGCCGCCGTGGCGAATATGTGGGTAGATGACCTCCCCTCCGATCGGAACCCTGCAAAGGGCGTCGCGACGTCCGCACCCGGTAGCGTCGTGCCACCGCGAATCCCGCCCATCAGCAAAGACAGCCTCAGCGCCGATCAGCCGATCACCCGAATTCCCCCTGGATTCTTCGGGGCGGCGCTTGGCCTCTCGGGCCTTGCTGGCCTGTGGCTGTTTGCGGCTACCTCGATCGGCGTCTCCCCGCTCGTCGGCGACGCGATCGCGCTTCTTGCAGGTGGAGTCTGGTGTGTGCTCGCTGCTGGTTACGTGCGCCAGGGCGCCCATCAGATCCTGGTCGATTTCCGCGACACCGTCGCCGGACCGATGCTGGCTGCGCCGATCATGAGCGCGCTCGTGCTCGGGTCGGTGCTCTCGGCCCACGCACGGACGGCCGGTCATGTCGTGGTGATCGTGTCTCTGATCGTCGGCGCGCTGTTGTGTGGCCTGCTCACCGGGCAGTGGATGACCGGAGGGATCGACGAGGACCGCCTCGGTCCGGCCTTGTATCTACCCGGAGGCGGCATCGGCTTCGTCGGATCCGAGGCGGCTTACGCGATCGGAGTTCATGGCATCGCCGCGCTGTTCTTCGGCATCGGCGTGTTCACCTGGGTGTTCGCCAGCTCGATCGTCCTGAGCCGCCTGCAGTACAGGCCAAGGCTCGCCGCGGCCCTGACGCCGACTCTGGCAATCGAGCTCGCCCCACCGGCCGTCGCCGGCAGCGCGTACTTTCTCCTTCACCCCGGCCGGCCCAACCTGTTCGCCTACGGAATCGCCGGGTACGCCGTGATGATGGTCATTGCGCAGCTCCGGCTCTTGCCGCTGTACCGCACCGCGGGCTTCACCGCGGGGGTCTGGTCGTTCACGTTCCCCTGGGCAGCAATGGCGACATTTGCGCTGCGCTGGCTCGCCCTAGAACATCCCCCCGGCCAACGGGCATACGCGTGGGCCGTGATCGCTCTCACCACCATGCTGGTGATCACGGTCGCCGCCCGCACGATCGTAGACATCGCAGGTTCTCACAATCAGTGACTCAACACCCGGCGATCGCACGCCGTGACGCGAGACGCCTAACCATCCAGCGATGCAAAGCCGAGTTGTACGTGCGCGACGATCGCCGCAGCACTCGCGGCCGAGGCGCTGGCGGTCGTGAGCTTGACCTCGCCTAGCGTCGTTGGGCGGATCGTCATGGAGCGAGGACCAATCTCAAGCGTGAACGGCAAGACGTAAGCCCGCTGCGCCCGGCGCGAGGGGAGCGTGTAGCGAATCGGCTTTGCGTTGCCGCCGCGGTTATTGCCGTGGGCCAGAAAGCCCGCCGGCTCGCGTCCAGGCGAATTGGCGAGAGGCGGACTCCAACCGCCGACACCGCGATTTGCGGTTCGCTCGATGCCCGTAGTTGCCTCCGGTTCAGGGCCTGGCTGGCCTCGCCTCGTTCTGAACGTCTAGTTCTTTAACGAAACGCCCATCCGCGCAGGCTCCTGTTTGGGCCAGAGAAGCAAGTGCTCCAGCAGCGCGAACCCGGACCGCTCCTGTTTGTCCAGAGTGGCCGCCTCGGCGGCGTCGGTGTTGACGCTCGCATTCACTGGCGAAGCGAGCGTCGTCAACCCTGTGCGGCGCGGGTGTCGGTTTGCGTTTGCTGGCGAGGATGAGACAGCTCACCGAGCACCGGCGCCTGTGCGTCGTCGGTCTCGGCTTGGGCGATCCAGTCGCGCTTCTCTGCGCGCCATTGCTCGTCGCTGCGTCTGAGCTTCCAGTATCCGGTCGCTGATAGGGCGTCTCGGTGGATACCGCGCTCTTGGAGGAGGTGGCGGCGGACGCGCAGGACGGCTTCGGCCTCGCCGTGGACGAATGCTTGACCACGGCCCTCGGGGAGATGCAGCGCGCGAACAGCCTGTAGTTGCAGGTCGGGGTCCTCGCCTGGGCCGAGGGTACGGTGTAGCCACTGCGGGCGCAGAAGGCCCGGGGAGCTGAGCGGCTGCTCATCCTCGGGACCGCCGACCTCGAGAACAACAAAGACCGGGATGCCGGGGTTGATCCGGCCGAGGGAGACGGCGATGGCTGGGATGACGGCCTCGTCGCCGACCATCAGGTGCCAGTCAACGTCCGGTGACGGGGCGTATCCGCCGCCGGGGCCGGTGAGCGTGAGCGTGTCGCCGGAACGGGCGGTTGCTGCCCAAGGTCCCGCGATGCCCGCCTCGCCGTGAACGACGAAATCGAGCGTCAGCCGCAACCGGTCAGCGTCCCAGTCGCGGACGGTGTATGTGCGAGTGCTCTCGCCGAATCGGCACTTGACGTAATGGTCGGTGAACTCCCCAACGACGAAACCGTCAAGCTCTGGCCCCTCCACGATGATGCGGACCATGTGCGGCGTTAGCTGAGCCGTCTCAACGACGGTGGTGTTCCGCAGCGGACGATTCGGTCGGGGGCGATTCATGCGGTCCCCTTGGGCGCGGCACGAGTCCTCATGTGGATGGCGACGTTGAGGACGGCTAGGACGGAAAGCCCGATCGACGCGAGGAATGCTGCTTTGTAGCCGCTGACGAGCGAGCCGTGATGAGCGTTGGTCACGGCGGCGGCGATGGTGGCGAGCGCGGCTAGGCCAATGGCGTTGCCGACCTGTTGTGCGGTGACGAACAGGCCGCCGGTCGCGTCCCAGGTTCCGGGGGAATTGGCTGGGTGAGTCCCCGCTGGGGTGGGATGTTATGCGGCGATCACCTCCTGGGTGCTCTCGGCCGGTGGATGTGTGGGTGTGGTGCGCAGTTCCCGGCGTAGGCGCTCGATCTCGGCGACGGTCTTGGGGTTCATCTTCACGCCGCGCCAGCCGCGGCTTGTGAGCTCCAACACCGCCCAGATGAGTGACAGTGCCGAGGTCTCGCCGGGGAACCGTCCGATGACCTTGGTGCGCCGGCGGACCTCCACGAACGTCCTCTCCAGGAGATTCGTGGTGCGGATCCGCTTGCGGTGCTGGGAGGGGAACCGTAGGTGGGTGATCAACGCGGGCAGGTCGTGTTCGATGACGGCCATCGCGGAGGGGTACGCAGCCCGGTAGTCCTCGATGATGCCCTGCAGCTCCTGGCGGGCCTCCCCCGGGGAGCAGGCCTCGTCGAAGGTCTTCCACCAGCGTGTCTTGATCTCCTGGTGATGACGCCCGGGCAGCTTCGCGGTGACGTTCCTCAACGCGTGAACTGTGCAGCGCTGCTCAAGAGCGTCGGGCCAGATCTCCCGCACTGCCTTCCAGATCCCAGGTGCTCCATCAGCGATCACGAGCGCTGGTGAGCGCAGGCCCCTGGCGATCATGTCCCTGGCGAACGCGAGCCAACTGTCGTAGCTCTCACGGCTCCCGAGCGCCAGCCCCAGCAGAACCTTGCGGCCCTCCAGGGTGATACCCCAGCACACCAGGACGCCCTCCGCGGGCTGATCCTCGGGGCGCATCTTCAGGTAGATCGCGTCGAGGAACAGGTACACGATGTCGTGCTCCTCAAGGCGCCGCCCGCACCAGCGACGGTACCGCTCCCGGGTATCCTCACAGATCCGCGAGACCGTGCTCTTGGACGCGATTGGCTCCTCGAAGACCTCCTCCAACGCCGCCTCCACGTCGCGCGTGGAGAGTCCTCGCAGGAAGCTGCTGATCACCAGCGACTCCAGGGCGTGCGTGCGGGTCACGCCCTTGCCGAGAACCCGACTCTCGAACCCCAGCTTGCCCGCGTCGCGGACCCGCGGGCGTTCCAGATCCATCGAGCCGCTCGTCGTCTTGATCGTCCTCGGTTCATGCCCGTTGCGATGGCTGACCGTCTCCTCGGCACGCTGATAGCGCCGACGACCAAGGAACTCCGTGACCTCGTCCTCCAGCGCCTGCTGCAAGATCAAACGGGCTCCCAGACGGCCGACCACCTCCACCGGGTCCTGCTCCTGGCCAACACCGGCCAGCACCTCATCCAGCTCTTGGCGAAACCTCTCGCTCGGGGCTACCTTCTCCATGCGGGCGTACCTCCATCTTCGACTTGTTCAGGGTCAAAGCGGAGGCTACGCCCGCAACCTCAATTCCCCCGGCTCACGGGACGCGACCCAGGCCGCCGGCCAATCCCCTTTCGCCTGCTCCGATGCCTGCGGTTACCGCTACTGAAATGGTGGGGAAGGTCAATCCCATCCCAAAGGCGGTGAGCATGATCCCGCCGAGGACGTTCACTTGGTAGGAGCCGGTGTCGCTGATCGTGTGTAGCCACACCTGCCCGAGCCCGGTGATCGACAGTCCCGCGAGCAGGATCGTCCGCACGCCGAACCGGGGGAGTATCCGGCGTGTGAGTTGGGTGGCGGTCAGCATCACGGTCGCGGTAGCGGGGATGAAGGCTAGCCCGGCTTGGAGCGGGCTGAAATGCAGCACGTCTTGGTTGTAGAGCGAAGTGAAGTAGACATAGCCGGCGACGACCGGCCCGAACAGCAGCATCGCGACCAGTGCCGCCCAGCGAGCCGGATCGGCGAGCACATGCCGGGGCAGCATCGGAGTCTCGGAGCACTCTTGGAAGATGACGAACGTCACCCCCAGGAGTACGGCGAGGGCGAGGACCGTCAGGGTGGCCGCGTTCGTGAAGCCGTGCTGCTGGCCTTGGCTGAGCCCGACGATCAGCAGCACGATCGACCCAGTTGCCAGGATCGCCCCGGTGATATCCAGTCGTGCGCCAACGCGCCGGCTGTGGGAGGGAAGCACGCTCCGGATGGCGATGACCAACGCGACAATGATGGGCGGGTTGACCAAGAACACCGCCCGCCAGCCGATGAACTCAGTGCAGACGCCACCGAGGACGACCCCGGCGCTTGCCCCGGCTGCGGTGGCGCCTTGAAAGATTCCGAGTGCCCTGTGGCGGGCCGGGCCTTCGGAGAACAGTTCGGTGATGATCGCCAGCGCTTGAGGGGCGACGAACGCGCCGCTCGCTCCCTGAGCGAACCGGGACACGATCAGCACCAGCGGGGTCGGGGAGAGCCCAGCGACAAGCGAAGTGACGCCGAAGGCGGCAAGGCCGATCAGCAACACCCGGCGATGGCCGGCGCGGTCGCCGACCCGGCCACCAAAGAGCAGCAGAGAGCCGAACGTGAGCGCGTACCCCGTGACGATCCATTGCAAGTTCGCAGGTGCGAAGTGCAGCTCCCGCTCGATCGTCGGGAGCGCGATGTTGACGATGCTGAAATCGAGTTGCAACACGAACTGGGCAGCGACCACGAGCCCAAGCGCCAACCCCAACCTCAGACCCGTCGATGTGCCAGCGTCAGCCGACACGGCAGGTATTGCGGTGGTCGTTTTGTTGGGTGGTCCTGCGATGTCGAGACGGTTCATGTACGGCAAGCTAAGCCTCAGACGCGCGGCTGGCTTCCGTTATCCTGCCAATCAATGTCGGAAATCCGCCAAGCACCCGATTTGGCGCTGGAGCACGTCCCCGGCGGCACTCGGATCGACCGCCACCAGCACCCAGGACACCAACTGATCTACGTCAGCACCGGCGTCCTCGTGGCGCAGACATCCGCTGGCAGTTGGGTCGCCTCATGCGACCGTGCGATCTGGATGCCATCCGGCACATGGCACGAGCACCGCGCCTACGGCGCGAGCATCATCCACACGCTCGGCTTCAACGCGCAGGACCCGCCGCCACTCCCCGATACGCCAGCGATCGTCGCCGTGACTCCACTGCTGCGCGAGCTGCTGGTCGCGCTCACCGAACCCGGCCTACCACCGTCAGAGGCTGACCGGCTCCGCGCGGTCCTCCACGACCGGCTGCACCGCACCCCGCAACAGCCAATCTCACTGCCCGCACCGCACGACCCACGACTCGCGCGAGCCTGCGCAATCGCCCTTGAGCATCTACAAACGCCAATGCCGTTGTCAGCGCTGGCCGAAGCCGCGCACACGACCGAACGAACCCTCTCGCGGCTTTTCCGTGCAGAGACCGGCATGAGCTATCCCCAATGGCGCGCGCAGGCCCGCGCCATCCACGCCATGATCCTGCTCGCCCAAGGCGAATCAGTCACCGACACCGGCAGCCTCTGCGGGTGGAGCACAACCAGCGCGTTCATCGACAGCTTCCGATGCGCAATGGGACAAACCCCCGGCGCCTACCGCAACCTTACCCGCCTTCAGGCCAGCCCTCACGTCTACAACACCTATTTTCCCGGGACGCGTGCACTTGCCGACTCGGGCGAGGCGCTACCCCAGCACATACCCGATCGACGATCAACCAGTCTCGGTACTCACCGATCAGCCCATCGAGCGGCGTCAGTCCTCTTGCAGACTCCGGCGGAGTGACGCCCTCGTCCCGCAGGTAGTCCAGCAACGGCACAAGGCTGGCGGTCGCCGCGGCCTCTGATCCTTGGTGTGGCGCGTGGCCAGGAACGCCTTGATTGCGCGACTGTCGAGCTGAGCGACAACTATGCCGACGGCCGCACCAACAACGAGGACGAGGCATCTGCGGACCTCTCGATGACAGTCTCCGGGTCCCAGGAGCCTACCTCGCGCCGGGGACTCCACAAGCCCAACATCGACAACCTTTGTTCGCGGGTACCACCGCGGGTACCAAGCCAACCTCACGAACCCTGATGTAAACATCATGCAATCAAGCCATTTTTCCTGCACCTTGCGGAAAATTGAGGTGCTCTAAGGATTTGCCATGAAGAAGGTCGTGGGTTCGAGTACCATCATCCGCTTCGGGCACCCCCTCAAAACTCAAACCGCGCCAACCGCAGCCCGCCGCGGGTTTCGGCGGCGCTCATTGCACTCAGGGCGGGGACCATCTCGCTGGTGACGAGGCCGTGCTCGGCGGTGAGCTCGTCGACGATCGCGAAGGCGCGCGCGATCCGCTCGGGGGTGTCGATGACGATCGTCATGACCGGGACGTGGCGGCGGATTCTCAGGAGTCGGTCGCCGTGCGGGGCGTGATCGCCGTGGAAGCCCCAGATGCCGCGCAGGCTGGTGGCGCCGGCGGCGTCGGATTCGCGCAGGCGGCGGATTAGCTGGAGGTGCAGCGGGTTGCCCTCGTGGGTGGCGCTCTGGGAGCAGTACACCGTCAACTTCTGCCACAGGTCCAGTCCCCGCTCGTCGCTCGCGGGCAGCTCGTGCGGGGTGGCGAGCAGCTGCCCGTCGCGCTTGCACACGCGCACGCGCTCGAGCGTCAGCAGCGGCTCGCTTAGCAGGCTCCCTAGCTCGGGCATCGCCGCGGCGATCTGCTCGCCGGCGCCGACCGCGACGATCACCGTCGGCACGTCGGTGTTGCGGCTGAAGAAGCCCGCGCGGAAGCGCCGGCCGCCGCGGGTGCCGTCGACGCCGAGGAGCACGGTTGCGCCGGCGATCCCGTGGCGGCTCAGCAGCTCGCACACCGCGGCGAACGCGGGCGTGCCGTTGACGCGCTCGCGGCGGCCGACGTACATCGTCAGCTTGGTCGCCTCCCGTAGCTGCTCGGGCAGTCGCACCGGCCCGATCTCGCCGCTGAGCAGGCGGGTGCGCTCGAGTGTCACCAACCCACGGCGCTTGATCTGCAGCACCGGCTCGAGCATCGCTTCGATCCGCTCGCGCCGGTCGACCGCGATCGAGACGATGGGCAGGTCTTCGGAGAGGCTCAGCAGCCGGTCGGTGCGCAGGTGGTGCAGGCGCCCGAAGCCCTCGGTCCCGCGCAGCAGCACGCTCGCCGCGAGGCGGTGCCTGCCGTAGATTTCCAGCAGCTCGTCCGCGAGCAGCCCGTCGGGCGTGCGGTCGCGCTCGCCGAAGTAGGTGGTGAGGGTCAGGCACCCCTCGTTCACAGGTGCACCCCGATCGCGTGTCCGAGCGTCGCGGCGCCGACGCCCGCGGCGAGGCTGAGCGTGATGTTGAGCAGCGCGCCGCGACCGTCAGCGTCCTCCGCCAGGCGCTGGGACTCGAGCATCCAGGTGGAGAAGGTGGTGTAGGAGCCGAGCGTCGCGGTGCCCGCCAGCACCAGTGCGTCGCCGGCGAGCGCTGCTCCGCTGAGCACACCCAACAGCAGCGCGCCGCTCGCGTTGACCGCGAAGGTGCCGAGCGGAAAGCCGCCCCTCGCGAGGCGCGAGCCGATCGTGCCGTCGAGCATGAAGCGCGCGAGCGCCCCGCCGCCGCCGAGCAGCGCCACGCCGATCCACACCCACGCGCTCACGCGAGCACCCGCACGCGCCGCACGCTAGCTGTGGCCACCCACACCGCCAAGTAGCCGGCCGCGATGCTCGCTCCGGCGTAGCCCGCGGCGAGCCCGTAGCGGTGGTGTTCGACCATCACGAGGATCTCGACCTGCATCGTCGAGAACGTGGTGTACGCGCCGCAGAAGCCCGTGCCGAGCAGCGGGCGTCGGTAGGTCGAGAGCGGCAGGCGCTCCTGCAGGCGGGTGGCGAGGTAGCCGAGCGCGAACGAGCCGCTGACGTTGATCGCGAACGTCGCCCACGGCCACTGCGTGGCGGTGCTCGTGAAGGTCTCGCCCAGCCACACCCGCAGCAGGCCCCCGGCAGCCCCGCCGATGAAGATCGCCGCGAGCTCGCGTCTGTCTGGATGGGGCATTCGGGAAGGGCGCAAGCTGCTTGACTCCTCTCGCGTGTGGTCGAGTTCGCGAAAGGAGCCATCAGCCCTTGTCCGAAGTGGGCGGTCAGGAAGGCCGGTGTTGGGCCTTCACGTCAGGGCTCCATCTGATGGCGGCAACATACCGCACGTGCGTGGCGCGGGGTGTGGCTGCAATCGCGGATGCACCCGCCGACGTCCGGCCGTTCGGTCGCGAGGGCTGAGAGCGGGTGTAGGTGGAGGGGAGCAGAGCTGTTCGCGGATTGGGATGGCCTCACGAAGGCTGTGGCTGCGTGACGATTGAGCCGCCTCACATGCACACCACATACCGCCCGCCGTCCCCGCGCGCAACCGCGCCGCCCAGCTCGAGCTCGGCCAACGCCACCAGCACCTCGCTCGCGGGGGCGTACCCGGCGGTGAGCTTGGCCACCGTGTCGTTGCCCGCGCCCACCTGATCCAGCACGGCCCGCAGGCGGCTCCCCTGCGCCGGGCGCGACACGGCGACCTGGTGTACGCCCACCCCGTAGAGCGCATCCAACACATCCTGGGGGTCGCTCACCAGCAGCGCGCCCTCGCGCAGCAGCTGGTGGGGGCCGCGCGCGGCGGGGGCGCTCACGCGTCCCGGCACCGCCGCGACGGTCGCGCCTGCGGCGGCTGCCAGCCGCGCGTGCAGCAGTTCGGCGGGGTGCTCGTGTGCCTCCACCACGATCACGATGCGCGCGAGCGCCGCCACGATCCGCGCGCGGGCGATGTGGCACCAGCCGCGCGCGACGGCGCCGCACGGCAGCTCCGCCAGCGCGCAGCCCTCGGCCGCGATGCGCCGATGCAGGCCCCGCCAGCTCGCGGGGTTGGCGACGTCTACGCCGCCCGCCATCACCGTCACCGTGCGGGCGCCGGCCTGCAGCGCGCCCTGGTGGGCCGCTGCCGCGATGCCCTCGGCGAGGCCGCTCACCACCGTGATCCCGCTCGCCGCCAAACCGCGTGCGAGACCGTAGGCGACCTCCATGCCGTAGTCGCTCGCGCGTCGCGTCCCGACGATCGCCACCGTCGGCGCTGCCAGCAGCGCGTGCACGCGCTCGACGCCGCCCGCCACGTGCAGCATCCGCGGCGCGTGGGCTCCACGCCGCACGATCGGGTAGCGGGGGTCGTCACGACAGATCCGCTGCACGCCCTCCGGCACTGGTAGCTGGGAACGCTCAAACCCCGCGTGGCGCTCGAACAGATCCTGCTTGTGCCGGCCGCCGAGCGCTTCGATCAGCTGCTCGTCGGCGAGCGCGAGCGCCTGCAGCAGGCGCTCGGGCTCGCGCACGCAATAGGCCAGCCGCCCACTCAACGCCTGCAGCAGCCAGGCGCGGCGCAGGCATGCAAGACAGGCGTCTCGGGGCGCGCTCATCACGCTGCCCGCCTTCCCTTGCCGGCCTCCTGCGCGCGCAGCGAGAGCACCAGCGCGACGTCCTGCTCGCGGGTGCGCGCGCTGCCGTCGAGGTCGGCCGCGGTGCGGGCCACGCGCAACACGCGGGCGATGCCGCGGGCGCTCATCGTGCCTCGCTCCTGCGCGCTGCGCAGCAACCGTTCGGCGCTCTCGCTGAGCGCCACGTGGCGGCGTAGCATGGGGGCGTCCATGTGCGCGTTGGCGCTCACCCCCTCCTCGCGCAGGCGCGAGGTCTGGCGCTCGCGGGCGCTCACCACCCGCTCGCGTGCCTCCGCGGAGGAGATCGCTGGCGCGTCGGTCTGGTCGCGCTCGCTTACTCGCGCGCGCCGCCGCGCGCCGGGCCGCTGCAGGTGTGCGATCAGGTCGATGCGATCCAGCAGCGGCCCGCTGAGGCGCCGGCGGTGGCGGGCGATGTCGGCTTCGCCGCACTTGCAGTTCTCGCCGTCCCCGAAGTAGCCGCAGGGACAGGGGTTGGTGGCGGCGATCAGCGCAAACCGCGCCGGGTACACCGCGGAGTGGCGGGCGCGCACGATCGCCACGCGCCCGTCCTCCAGCGGCTGGCGCAGCGCCTCGAGCGTGGGGCGCGCGAACTCTGAGAGCTCGTCAAGTCAAAAGCTCGGTCTAAGGAGTTCGCGCTTGGGCCGACATCGGAGCCCGAGTACCGCACACAGTATTGAGCCGCCAGGACGACATCCCCAAGGCTCTACGCCTCGCCACCCACTATGATTCCGAAGCTCAGGATCATGGGCAGACAAACCGTGCACACCACGCGGCGCTCCTGGCGCCCCCTCGGCCTGCTGCCCGCCGCCACCGCGGCAGCCGCCGGCAGGGCGCCCGTAATCGTCAACGTCAACTCGGGCGACGGCAGCGAAATCACCGTTGGCGCCAAGATCAACCCCGAGGGCCTCGAAACGACCTACGAAATCAAGCTCGTCTGCGAAAACTGCGGGCCGCCCGGATACGCGCCCGCAACCGGGCAGCTACCCGCCGTAGAGGAAGCCCGCACGGTGAGCCTCAACCTCACCGGCATCAATCCCGGCGCCTACCGCTTCGACGTGTATGCCAGCAACACCGCCGGCAACGTCCTCCAAGAAGGAGAACTCAACGTCCCGCCAGGTAGTCCCTGCCCCGACGGATGCTCCAAAAACGAAGAGTATACGGCCGAAATCCCGCCGTGGTACATCGAATATGCCCGCGCGCAATCGGCCCAAGTAGTCAAAGGATACGAAGCGAAACAGGCCCGCGAACAGCAGGAAAAGAAGACCAAGGAAGCCGCCTGCTACGCCGCCGAAGAGGCCGAACTCAAGCAGGCTGAGGAACGCGAGGCACAGGAAGCCGCCGCCCGCGAAAGCACCGAACGCGAAGAACAGGAAGCCGAACACCCCGCCGGCCACGTCCCCGCGCTGAAGGGCAAGACACTCGCAGTCGCCCGCCTAGCCATCGCCAAGGCCCACTGCCGCCTCGGAGCCATCCACGAGCCCGCCCACGGGGCGCGCATCGCGCTCTGGTGCGGTGCGAAGCGGGCTTCCCACCGGGGCCGAGGCACACGATGAGCGGAGCGACGGCGTACCCCCAGCCAGCCACCCGCCGGCACCGGTGCGCCCACCGCCTCGCGCTGGCCGCCGCCGCGATCCTCGCCGCCCTCGTGCTCGCCCCCACCACGGCCGCAGCCGCCGGTGAGCCCCTAATCAGCGAAGGCGCTGCGTGGGAACTCAGTGGCGAAATCAACGTCGGCGCGCAGATCAACCCCGAGGGCCTCGAAACCAGTTACGAAATCTTCCTCGAATGCCCCGGCCACGCGCACTGCCAGACGACGCAAGGCACACTCCCCGCCATCGACGAAGCCCGAGCCGTGCACCTCACGCTCACCGACCCCCAGGCCGGCGCTACCTACCTCTTCACCGTCACCGCCCGCAACGCCGACGGGAAAGCCTCAGCGACCTGGAGCTTTCAGGCCCCTTCGCCCCCTACCCAAGAAATCCCGCCCGGGTCTGCCCCCAACGGAAGCAAGGTCACAGAACACTACGCGCCCCCGGAACTCCCCTGGGCCAACCAGAGCGGCAAAGAAGGCGCCGAACGCACCGTCGCCGAACAGCGCGCCAAAGAACACGAAGAACAACAGGCCGAGGAAGCAGCAGCGCAGCACGCCGCCGAACTCAAACACGCCGAAGAACAAGCACAGCAAGCCCAAGCAGAAGCCGCCGCCCGCCAACGCGAAGAAGCCGAACACCCCGCCTGCATCGTCCCCGCCCTCAAAGGCGACACCCTCACGGCCGCCCGCCGCGCGCTCGTCAAAGCGGACTGCCGCCTCGGCACCGTCCACCGCGTCGGCCACCACCACGGCACGCTGCGCGTCAGTGCCCAGGGCGCCCCGGCGGGGGAGCAGCTCGTAGGAGGGGCGCGCGTCGCGCTTTGGGTCGGTGCGAAGCAGGCTTCGCGCCGGGAAGGCACGCGATGAACGGAACGACGCTGCGCGATCCGCGGACGCCACTCGGCCGACGCGCCCTCACCACCGTGCTGGCGGTGTTTGCCGTGCTCGCCGCTGGCGCGCGCTCCTCGCCGCCCCGGCGTCCGCCGCCGGCGCTGGCCTCGCCCCGCTAGTTCAGGGAGTTGAAGGATGCGCGGAACCGCAGTTCATAAGAGACGAGCTGGGCACCGTTGGCCAGCCATTGTCGCTCACCGAAAGCGTCGGCTGTCTGCCCGCAGGAGAGACGTGGTCCAGCGCAACGATCTACTGGGGCGACGGCACGACGAGTCCCAGAACGATCACGTCCGCCTCCTCACTCAGCCCCGAAGGTGGCATCGCCCATGTGACCGTGACGGGCCAGCACACCTACAGCCAGCCCGGCAGCTTTTCGATCTGGATCGCCGTGAGCAACCAAGCCGGCCAGGTCTACGAAGGCGGCTGGCACACAAACGCCGTCATCAGCCCGTCAAGCGCGCCCTTCCCCGAAGGCACCGGTCCCACTGGCATCGTCGAAGCCCCCTACATCGGCGCTATCGGCGGACAGCTCAAAGAAATCGCCATTGAGGAAGAACAACGACGCGCCAAAGAACGCGAAGAACAGCAGGCCAAAGAAGCCGCCGACCGTCCCGTCACCGAACAGCCCCGCGGCGAAGAACAGCCACCAACAGCCCACACGCAAACCGAACACCCAGCCTGCCGCGTCCCCACGCTGCGAGGCGACACGCTCACGGCCGCCCGCCGCGCGCTCGCCAAGGCGCACTGCCGCCTCGGCGCCGTCCACCGGCCCACCCACCACCACGGCACCATGCGCGTCAGCGCCCAGGGCGCCCCGGCAGGGGAGCAGCTCGCGCACGGGGCGCGCGTAGCGCTGTGGGTCGGCGCGAAGCGGGCTTCGCGCCGGGGGTAAGCGACCACCGCAGCACTTGATGACATCCGCTTGGAGGCATGCTACCCTATATCGACTTCGATCATGAGGATTTCCCACCAGACACGACTCGTACTCCAGGCGTTCCTCGATGCACCTGGCAACGAAATGTACGGCTTCGCCCTTACGCAAACCACCGGCGTGAAAGCTGGCACGCTTTATCCAATTCTTGAGCGTCTTTCTGCCGAGGGCTGGCTCAACGCTCGCTGGGAGGACATCGACGAGCACGCCGCAGCACGCCGCCGTAGGCGTTATTACCAGCTCACTGCTGTTGGTGAACAGCATGCAAGGGTGGCCATTGGCAACGACAAGGTCGCGTTGCGTCAACTCATGCCGAGGTTCGCCACGTGAACGAGCGCGGGCCAAAAAACAAAGGCCTCACTGTATGTATCGTGCTTGCTCTCGTGCTGATTCTCGCCACACTGGAGGCATCGAATACTATTGTCGCCCTGGCTCTGATGCCTGTGATCGCTGGTCTGCTCGTGACAGAGTTCGATCGCAGCGGGGGACTCATTGCCACACGGATCGTTCGGCTCGCAAGCCGTCTGCTTCCAAAATCGCGTCGTGCTGATTATGCGGACGAGTGGGTCGATCACGTTCTCGCCGCCGGTGACGAGGGCCTTCACCCCGTCCTGGCAGCGCTAGAGATCGCCTTGATGGCCGCGCCTCGCATTGCGGCCCGCAGGATGGCGGGGAAATATTTGCTGGGGCTAGTAGACGTGTCCGCAAGTCTTGCGGTTTATCGGAAGGGATAGCGGTGCGCGCGCGGAATTATGTGTCGTGCCGCGGGTCAGCCAGCATGTGATCGAACTCTCTGAGGAGGAGCGTGTCGAGCTGGAGCGGCGGGCTTGCACGGTCACGCTGCCGTTCCGTGTGGTGCAGCGGGCGAGAGTGATCCTGTATGCGGCGGAGGGGATGCAGGACATCGATATCGCCGGTCGGCTGGACTGCTCGCCCGACAGCGTTGCTCGGCGAAGATCCCGGTTCTGCGCTGAGCGGCTGGATGGGCTTGAGGATCAAGCGCGGTCGGGTCGGCCGCGTCGTTTTCCCCCCGGAACAGGTCGCCGAGGTCAAGGCGATCGCTTGCGAGCTGCCGCGTACCCACGAGCTGCCGCTCTCGCGCTTCTCCCGGGTTGAGCTGCACCGCCTCGTGATCGAGCGTGGCGTGACCGAGGCGTCCGCCTCGACGATCTGGCGCTGGTTGCACGAGGACGCGATCAAGCCGTGGCAGACACGCTCCTGGATCTTTCCGCGTGACCCCGATTTCGCCGAGAAGGCTGGCCGCGCGCTGGACCTCTACGCCCGCGTGTTCGACGGCAAGCGGCTGCGCCCGGACGAGTACGTCATCAGCGCCGATGAGAAGACCCAACTGCAAGCGCTCGGCCGCCCCCACGAGACGATCCCGCCCGGGCCGGGGCGGCCGGGGATGGTCGAGTTCGAGTACCTGCGCGGCGGGACGCTCGCTTACCTCGCCGCGTGGGACGTGCATCACGCCAACCTGTTCGACCGGGTCGAGCAGACGACCGGGATCGTCCCGTTCGGACGGCTCGTGGACCAGGTGATGCAAATCGAGCCCTACCGGTCAGCGCGCACCGTCTACTGGGTTGTGGACAACGGCTCCAGCCACGCCGGCAAGACCTCGGTCAAGCGGATGGCCGAGGCATACCCGAACGCGAGGCTGATTCACCTCCCCGTCCACGCTTCGTGGCTGAACCAAATCGAGATCTACTTCTCAATCGTGCAGCGCAAGGCCCTCACGCCCAACGACTTCGCCACCCACCCCGAGTTGGCGAGACACCTGATGGATTTCGGCCAGCACTACCGCACGCTCGCCCAACCCTTCCAATGGACCTTCACCCGAGCCAAGCTCGATACCGTGATCAAAAAGATCACTCGTCACGAACCCCAGCCCCTCGCCCTCGCCGCATGAGCCGCATCACTTCCGGACGGCTCCACTAGTAGGAGCCACCTGCGACGTCATCGGCCAGAACGAGGGCCAGAGCAATATCTGGTGGTTCGCGGCTAAGGCTTCGCTGAGAATGTGGGCGATTGCATTTGTTCCCATACTGGCTTTGGTCGGCATGTTCCGCTCCGCGTTGCCGCGCTGGCTGATCTATATCTCTGCTGTGCTGTTCATGCAAGTCCCCTTGGTTAGCTGGGTGCATCCCCACCCATTCGTGATGACTCTTTTCGTCGGTGTCGTAATACGTGGTTCTGTCTATGTTTGCTTGATTGCATCTGCCGCGATGGTGATTCGGCGTGGGCACACCATTTTGAAAGTGGCGTCACGGCTCATGGGCGGCGCGGAGCGTTAGTTCTAGCCCGCTTCGCCGTGCCTGTGCGGCCGTCAACCGCGGGCTTTCCACCCGCGCGCTCGCCGTCGTCGCCGGCATCGGCCGCCGCCAACTCACCCTCATCGAACGCGGCGAGGCCAGGCGCAGCTCTACGGTGCGCTGCTGGCGCTCGCGGACGCCCTCCAGGTGCCCCTCAGCGCCCTCTTCTGCGAGGCCGAGTGCCGCGCCGACGCGCTCCACATCGCGCAACGCGCGATCGTCCTGAAACTCCTCGACGAGCAGCACCCGCGGCGGTGGACCCGCAGCGAGCTACAGCGCGCGAGCCCCGACATCGAGCCGGGCATCCTCGCCATAGCGACGCCCTAGAGCAGATCGCAGAGCAGGGCTCGTACCCGCGTATCCCGCAGATCACAGATCGCTACGCCTCCGACGCGCTCAAAGTCAATCTGATCGACCAGGAAGAATACGAGGAGATCATGGGCACTCGGGACCGTCTTGACGCCTGGCTTGCATGACGGCGACCCGTCAGCGGCCCTTCCTGCTGGCCGACACTGGCCCCTTCTGCCGCTTCGCAGAAGGAAAATCCCAGCAGATCCTTGCCCTCGCCGACTATCTCGACGGAGCCGTCCGCGTCGTTCAGGACGTCTCGATCGAGCTGAGCCGAAGGGCGAAGACGCCCGAGCACGCCGCCCTGAACCAACTCCAGTGGATTGACCCCAAGTTCCCCCAACATCAGCCGATCGCGATCACAGACAAGCGAGTGCTCGCCCAGATCGAAGATATCCTCCAAGGGCGCCGCCGGCGCAACCCGGGCCACTTCATGGAGGACCGCGGCGAGGTCGCAACGATCCTCGTCGCCTAGGACCGAGGCTGGCCGGTCCTCATGGACGACGGGTGGGGAAGGCGAAGCTGCGCACCAGCCAAGGGCGTCGAAGTCATCAGCACCGAGGACTGGCGTCGAGATGGCAGCCGCCAAAGCCCTCACCAACGACCACGCTTTCGAGGTCTTCGAAAGGTCTACAACACCAGCCGGGCCGAGTTCGACAAGCGTGTTGCAGCGCCCCGCGCTTAATCGACTCAGGCCCAGAGGCCCGCAGCCACCTCGCGCTTTCCGTGCATTACCCAGGCTCATCGCGCAGTTCCTCCGCTCGACGGAAAGCAGTCTCGGCGCCTTAGTATCGTCGGCCTGCCTGAGCGAGAGTCCGAGGTTGCACGCGCCGTAGGGATCGCCGCGCTCCCCCTCTCTGCGGCTAAACGCACGGCCGGCGACGCTCTAAACTGGCTGTGGTGCAACCACTCCCTGGACACGGCGCGGCACGCCTCAGACGCCCTAGTCTCATAAGTGAGCTGGCGCTGATACTGGCCGTCGTTGCCCTCGCTCTCGCCGCGGCGGCAGCGGGCGCTACAAGCAGTACGCGACAAGCGGAGTCTGCGCCGGCGATCATCACAACCACGTACAGGTTGACGCCCAAGGTCCAGCGGACGGTCGGCTTCACCGGCTACGCGACCTATAGGTTCAACGCTCCTCCGAAAAGGCGCATCGTGAGCGCGACCGCACGGATCGCCGGCGCTCAGACGCACGCCGTGAAGATCAGCACCACCAGCGTCTCCGACAACCACAAGCACTTCACGGTCAAGCTGGTGTTCCCCGGCGAGCAGGGCAACCCGGGCAAACTCGTCGTGCGACTCGACACGGTGGGAACCTGAGCACCACCCCGCAAGTGCCTGCAGCTTGACCTCCCCACAGACGGAGAGAGCCGCACACCCAACCCACCCCCGTAGCAGTGCGCGGGAGCAAACCGTCCTCGGAACGGGAGCGCATCACCCCCCAATCCACCCGCCCCTGCCCTGCCCCTCCCACAGGGCAGGGCAGCCGCCAGACGTAGCGCCGAGCGGAACCGGGGAGCCGTCGATCTGGCCGCCGGGCACGCCGCCCCGCTGAGTTTTGCCTAGAGCGTGTAGTAGCGGTGGCGCACCTCTGCCTGCCACTTCAGGAAGACGCCGTCAAGCGCCTCCTCCTCGTCCTCTGATCGCTCTGCTCCGCTCGGCATGTCGTGTACGACGCTCTGACTATCCCACGGAATTGCCACTGCGACCGCTCGAAGCTCGAGGCCCGTGCCGGCCAGCTTCTGCAGTACGACCTCGCGCGCGGCGTTCTGCTCTGGGCTGAGGCTAGTGGGGCAGGAGACGAAGACAGGGATCCTCACGCTCGGAAGACCGTACAGCGCTCCGCTCGCGCCCGCCCCGTCGCCCTGCCTCGTGGACTGCGGAGGCCGTGCTCTTTCGCGGCGTCCGACCAGTCGGCGGCCATCGCCTTCAAGCCGTGCGCGAGCCGTGGGTCTCGGCGCGCAGCAGCGAGTTCCCGCTCGGCCAGCGTTGGTGGTGTGTCCTCATCATGGGGCGCACTCATCGTGCGGATCTTCGCAAGCGTGCGAGCATTCCGTGCTGTTCATCGACGATTGCTCAGCGTCGGCTCGAACTCTGATAAGAGAGTTTCCAACGTGCCTGTCGGCGCCAGCGGGTCACGCACGCACGGAACAGCCCGATATGGACAGGCGGACCACCGGGCCCTTCGGGTAGATTGGCCGACCATGTGCCGCCGCGGCGCCGTACTTGGAGCGCTCTCCGTAGTGATGGCCACGAGCGGCTGCGGAGGCAGTGCCACGACGACAGGCACAACCAACACCACCACCAGCGCGGCGACTGCGCCCACGGCGGCTGAAATCAAGGAACAGAAAGCTAAGGAAGCTGCCGAGCAGCGTGCGGCCGCAGCCAACGCGAAGAAAGAAGCCCGGGAAGCGGCCGCAACGAAGCGGGCGGAAGCACGAAAGGAACGCGCCGAAGCCGCAGCGAAGAAGCTCGAAGAATCAGCAGGTCATGGCCTGGGCGCTACCAAGGCCACCTTTGAAAGCAACAACACGATGGCCTCGACCGAGGGGACAGAACCACCAGAGGGCACCGACTACTACCGGATCACGGAAACCGATTCTCACGGTCGGGTCACCGGCTATGAAGTCACCATCTATGCGTCGCCGCCTTTCAGCAACCAGGAACGGATCGGGTTGCTCGGGGGCGTTGACTTGCCCAACGGTGCGGAACCGTTGCCGGAATTAGAACATTCCCACTGCTATGTCTGGCGAAGTGCCATACTGAAGCGACTCATCGGCAAGGAATACGCAGAAGGCACGACGGAATCCGGCACAGAAACCGCACAGATGCAGGCGGTCACTCAGCCAAACTGCTGAGCCCCCGGAGGTCTCAGACCCGTCAGGCCGCGTTCGGTGCCGTACAACCGTCCCCCTGACCGTCAGACCGCCGCCAGCCCAGGAGCCAAATCGTCCGCATCGGTCTCGATCGTCTCAGGGATCGTGACCACGAGGCGTCCGTCACGCTCCAAAACTCGCCGGACGCCCAGGACCGTCAGACCCACCACGCGGCTTGTTCCAGGCGCGTAGCGGACGACGTGGCCCTCGGGCGTCTCCTCGCCCTCGCCTGCTGCGGGCTCGCCGACGTGCAGATAGAGCACGTCGTTCTCGGCGTCGTAGTCGGCGTGGTCGAAGTGCAGCGACCCGATCGTGATGTTCACGCGCTCCATGACTTGGGTCCTTCCGGTTGGCGAACGCCGAGACGATGTGCGCCGGCGTCTGCTCATAGCTTACGACCACCAGCAGCCAGCGGCTCGGGCCCACGCCGCGCGCGTAGTACCGCGTGCGGCGCTCGAAGTTCGGGTCGCGGGCCACATGATCGGGCGCGGACACCGCCTGCAGGACCTCGGCCCTATACGCGGCGATCTCCGCGTGGCTGGCCCCGGACGATCTTCTCGCGCCAGAGGGCGTCGTTCAGAAAGACCCGCGCGCCGCTCGGGTCGATGGTCTCGTCGGGCGGCTTGCTCTCCACAGCGGTCAGCATCGCTCCCCAACCGGACGCAACCTGAGTGATCCCCACCGCTCGCGACCCTCCAACACGTGCACGAACGACACCGATTTGGTACCCGCGGGTGGTACCCGCGGCCTTTCGCGCGAGCCTCCCACCGCCCCAAGAAGCAGAAAACCTCGCGATTAGCAGGGTTTTCTCGAGAGCGGATGATGGGACTCGAACCCACGACCTTCTGCATGGCAAGCAGACGCTCTAGCCAACTGAGCTACATCCGCGTGGGCCGATCATTCTAGCCGGCCACACGGCATCGCGTCCTCTGGAGTCCCACACCCCGGACCTCGAGGAGTTCCTCGGGAACCCGCCACGGCGCTAGCGCCCGAGGGGCACCGCTTGCGCCGGTTTCACGCGGCAGGGCGCTCGCCGAGCTCGCCCGCGCGAATGCGCTCCGCGAGCCGTGTCGACTCTTCCCGCACCATTGTGCCGTCCGGCAGCTCGACCACGGGGAGCACCTTTTGGCCGCTGTGTTCGATCAGCTCGGTACGCCTACCGCGGATCGCGGAGTGCTTGACGATCTCGTACTCGACCCCCGAGTCGTCGAGCGCCTTCTGCACCCGCCAGCAGGGATGCGGTCCCTTGATGAACATGATGCCGCAGCGATGCAACTTGACAGCCATCGGCGCCTCAGGCGAACTCCAACCTGCCCAACAGGAACATGGCAGGATCATACCTATCGTAGCCTGATCTCGGAGATCGGCCGGAGCCTCCCCCTTTTGTAGATCGGGTCATCAGCGACGCCTACTAACGGCACATTTTGGACCACAGTCCAAAGGCAGGAAGCGCGCGATGGGCCAATATCCACCCCATGACCCGCTCCCTCTCCCACTCGATGCCCAGCACTCCACGACGGTTCCTGCTGCTCCCCGAGGAATCGCTCGCCGCCTCCGGACAGGGGCCGCGGATACGGCGCTACAGACTGGCCAGCGTCGCGCGGCGCTCCGGACCGGGCGCGGGCGATCGCTCTCCCCGTCGGCCCACAGCCGGCGGGGAGGGGCAGTAGCCTCCCGCCAGGTAAGCGGTCCTCCCCCGCCGATAGGCTCCAGCGTCAAGCAGCGGCGCCGCCGCGCCTGACCCCGGGAGCGACCGATGGACGTGCCGATCCACCTGCTGCACGACGCCGCGCAGCCGCCGCAGTATGCGACGCCCGGCTCCCACGGCTTCGACCTGTGCACCGCCGAAGCGGCGGAGATCGCGCCCGGGGAGATCGCGCTGGTGGGCACGGGGCTGGTGCTCGCCACGCCGCCCGGCTGGTGTCTGCTCGTGTGCCTGCGCTCCTCCACGCCGCGGCGGTTCGGCGTGATCCAGCCGCACGCGGTGGGGATCATCGACGAGGACTACCGTGGCCCCGCGGACGAGATGAGGCTGCAGCTGCTGAACTTCACCGCCTCCCCCGCCTCGATCCCCGCGGGCAGCCGGATCGCGCAGGGGGTGTTCGTGCGCGCCGGCCGGGCGCGGTGGAGCGTGCACGATCCCGAGGAGCACAGCCGCGGGGGCTTCGGCAGCACCGGCGAGTAGATAAACGGTAGAACACTTGCGGGCGAAGCGCACAAAGCTCAAGCTTGCATTTCAATCATCCGATGCCTGCCAAGATTCATTCTGCCGACACTAATCGCGATGGATGGAACTGGACCAAAGCCCCAGGAGGCGAAAGCCGGCCGTCCTTTGGAAGATACGACGATGACAGAGAGCTACCGCCACCTCCCCGTCGACATCCCGGTACCGATCGACGACGGGGCCGCCGATCACCTGCGCGGGATGGAGGTGCCGAGCGTGACGCTGAGCTCGACGCTCGGCGAGGAGCTCGACCTGGCCGCAGCCACCGAGCGCCTGGCTGTGGTGTACGTCTACCCGCGCACGGGGGTGCCGGGCGAACCGCTGCCGCTGGGATGGGACGAGATCCCGGGCGCCCGCGGCTGCACGCCGCAGAGCTGCGCCTTTCGCGACCACGTGCTTGAGCTCGCGGCCTACGGCGCCTCGGTGCTTGGCCTCAGCGCCCAGCCGCACGAGGAGCAGCGGGAGTTCGCCGGCCGCGAGCACATCCCCTACCCCCTGCTGAGCGATCCCGAGCTGCAGCTGGCACACGTCCTCGGGCTACCCACCTTCGAGGCCGCCGGCCGGAGCTTCTACCGGCGCCTGACCTTCATCGCCCACCAACGGCGGGTCGCGAAGGTCTTCTACCCGGTGTTCCCGCCTCACCGCAACCCTGCCGACGTGCTCGACTGGCTGGCGGATCAGCCGATATAGAGCCCCCGAAGCGCGAACTGGGCCGGGCTCAGCCGATGTAGGAGCCCTCCGGCCGCGCCCCTGCGAGATCCCTCGGCTCCGGCGCCCGATCCGGCTCCCCCTCCGCTGACGCCCCCGCCCCGGAGGACGCGGCGGCGGTGAGCCCCCGCAGCGTCACCATCCGCGTGGCGAGCGGGACGGCGAACAGCACGACGCCCGCCATCGCCAAGAACGCCGCGAGCGGGTGGTGGACGAGCGCCTGCACGAGCAGCGCCACCACCAGCCCCCCGAGGTTGCCCGCCATCCACACGATCGCCCCCGCGGTACCCACCGCGGGACCGGCGAGTCGCTCGGCGACGGTCATCAGTACCGGCAGCGCGGGGAGCAGCACCGCGCCCATCGCCACCATCACCACCGCCCGCCCGGCGATCCCCGGCAGCACCCCCAGGGCAACGGAGCCGAGGCAGCCGGCGAGGATCACCGCCCCCATGAACCGACGCTCCGCGCCGCGCGCCGCGATCGCCGGGGGCAGCACCGCGCAGCCGACCACACCCGCGACGATCATCCCCACCAACAGCGCGCCGGCGGCGGTTTCGGAGATGCCGGAGGGGTGCAGCAACGTCTGCAGCCACGTGGAGAGCGCGACAAACACGCCGAAGCCGAGGAACGCGAGGCCCGAGATCACGCGGATCTCCGGGCGCGCCCACAGCGCACGCGCGACCCCCTCCTCGATCGCTGTCTGCTCTCCCTCGCCGCTGCCGCGCCGGCGCAGCGCGAGCGCGAGCGCACCGGCCGCCAGTACGGCGACGGCGGCCTGGATCTCCAGCAGCAGCTCCAGACGCGAGGCGCCCAGCAGCGGGCCGAGCAGCAGCGCGGCGAGCATCCCGAGGAAGCCGGCGGCCGAGGCGAGCGAGATCCCGAGCGCGCGCGAGCGCTCCGGCAGGTATTCGCCGGGGAGCTTCGCCACGGCGCTCATCACGACCGGCTGGGCGAGCGCGACCAGCGACTGCCCCACCAGCGCCCACGCGAACGTCAGCCCGCCCAGGCGCACCAGCCCGCCCGCGGCGACGAGCGCGCCCCCGAGCGCGAGCGAAGGGCGAAACCAACGGTCGAGCAGCGCGCCCGCGGGGATCGCCAGCACGACGTACAGCAGCGGGAAGATCTCCGCCAACCACCCCACCGCCCCCACCGACACCCCGTAGCGGCGGGCCGATTCGGTCGTGATCGCCGCGTAGGTCAGCCACAACATCTGGGTGGCGGCCGCCACCAACCCGTACGCCGCGACCACCCGCCAGCCCGCCCCGGTCGATCCCCGCCTGCCTTCCCCCGCAACGACCGTGGCTTGCATGTGGGCCCCTTCCTAGCACAAATGGCGACTCCCGTGCAATCGCCGCAGGCAGGTCTTTTTCGATATTCAGGTCCCTCCCGGATGCGCCGATATGTACAACGTGGCCCGGGGAGAGCGACAGCGAGCATGGCTGCCTGCCGCCGTGACCATGTGCGTCGCGGTGCTTACGCTCGTGGGCGCGTACGCGACGTACAGGCAGGCCCAACACAACGCGCAAGCACAGCGTGCCACGCTCGCGACCAACATCCGCACGCAGGCGGCGGACACGGTGGACGCCGCGATCCGCGGCACCGTCGAGCTGGCAGCGAGCGCGGGCGCCGACTGGAATGCGCACACCGCGATCTTCGCCGCCGTCGCCCGCGGGTTGGAGCGCGAACCGGGGATTAACGGCGTGGGGCTGATGGAAGTCGTGGGCGCCGCTCAGCGCAGCAGCTTCGAACGCCGGGTCGCCCCGATCGAGACGAGCGGCCCGGGGGGCACGTTGCGCGCCGCGCCAGCGATGAGCACCTACTTCGTCGTGCTCGACAGCGCCCGCAACGCCGGGGGCCCCAGCGACGTGGGGCTGGACATCGGCGCGCGGCGCACGCGTCTGGCCACGCTGCTGGCGGCGGCGAGGTCGGGACGGCCACGTGCGACGCCGCCGGTGCGCCTGATGAACAGCAGCCGGCTCGGGACGGTGCTGTACGTGCCGGTGTACCGGCCGTCCACCGCCCCGCTGCGGACACCGGCGCAGCGTCTCAGCGCACTGCGCGGGTTTGCGTCGATCGGCTACAGCTACGCGCTGCTGGCGCCCGCGCTGCTACAGACGATCCCGCCGGGCACGGCCTTCTCGCTGAAGGAGGGCGGCGTGCGGCTGATCGCAAAGGGCTCCCCCGTGAACGCCACCGACTCGCGGATCGTGGTCGCTGGCAGCATCTGGACGCTGGCCGTCGGCGAGCCCTCCCCCGCCCTCTCGCTGCCGGCGGCGATCCTGCTGGTGGGCGCGATGCTGACGCTGATGGTGGCCACCCTCGGGGTGCAGGCGCGCCGCCGGGAGCGCTACGCAGAGGCACTCGTCGCCAGCCGCCTGGCCGAGCGCGATCAGGCCGAGCGGGCACTCGAGCAGGCACGCAACGAGGAAGCTGTGGCGCGCGGCCGCTACGAGGCCGAACTGAAGCACATGGCCGACCACGACCCGCTGACCGGCCTGCTCAACCGCCGCGCGTACGAGCGCAGCTTGGAGGAGCACCTGGCGCGCGGCGAGCGCTACGGTCACGCCGGCGCGGTGATGGTGCTGGACCTCGACTCCTTCAAGGAGGTCAACGACACCCTCGGCCACAGCGCCGGCGACGAGCTGATCGTGCGCGTCGCGGGCGCCCTGGCGAGCCGCCTGCGCGAGAGCGACACGCTGGCGCGCCTCGGCGGCGACGAGTTCGCGATTCTCACGCCCACCGGGGAGCACGAGGAGGCGGAGAGCCTCGCCGACTCGCTGCTGGAGGTCGTGCGCCAGGAGCGCGCCCCGCGCGGGCCGGGCGGACGCGAGCGGCCGATCACCGCCTCGATCGGCGTCGCGCCGCTGGAGAGCGCCGAGCAGCTGAGCGCCGAGGAGGCGCTGATCAACGCCGACCTGGCGATGTACGACGCCAAGGAGGCCGGCCGCGACCGCAGCGTCACCTACGGCGGCGCCGGCCGCGGGCAGGCACACATCGAGGCACGGTTGGAATGGGCCGAGCGCATCCGCGCGGCGCTCGACGAGGACCGGTTGGTATTGCACGCCCAGCCGGTCGTGGAAACCGCCACCGGGCTGACCACCCAGCACGAGCTGCTGGTGCGGATGGTGGACGTCCACGGCGACCTGATCCCGCCTGGCAGCT
This sequence comes from uncultured Solirubrobacterales bacterium, assembly GCA_963791485.1. GTDB lineage: Bacteria > Actinomycetota > Thermoleophilia > Solirubrobacterales > Solirubrobacteraceae > Palsa-744. The sequence goes on along the minus strand of CAWBSO010000006.1, from coordinate 1,105,075 downwards.
TCCTGCCGGTAGCAGAGCGCTTCGGGCTGATCCGCGAGATTGACCGCTGGGTCGTGACTCGCGCAATCCGGATGCTCGGCGAGCACCGCGAGCAGGGCCGCCGGCCAACGGTCGAGATCAACCTCTCCGCCCACTCCCTCGGCGACGCCCAGCTGGCGCTGCACATCGGCCGCGAGCTGCGCGCCGCGGGGGTGGCAGCGACACAGTCTGATCTTCGAGGTGACAGAGACCACCGCAATCGGCAACATCGCCGCCGCGCGCACCTTCGCCGAGCGCCTCGGCGAGCTGGGGTGCCGCTTCGCGCTGGACGACTTCGGCGCGGGCTTCGGCTCGTTCTACTACCTCAAGCATCTCCCCTTCGACTTCATCAAGATCGACGGGGAGTTCGTGCGCAACTGCACCTCCGACCCGACCGACCGGCTGGTCATCCGCGCCGTGGTCGAGCTCGCGCGGGGGATGGGCAAGCGCACGATCGCCGAGTTCGTCGGCGACGAGGCCACGTTCACGATGCTCGGCAAGCTGGGCGTGGACTACGCCCAGGGCTTCCACCTCGGCCCGCCCGCGCCGCTTGAGAGCTGGCTGGGCATGCCCTCCTCGCGCCCGCGGTAGCGCACCCTGGGCAGCTTTCCTCGCGCCCGCGGCAGCGCACCTCGTCGCACGGCCACACCACACGCTCCTACCAAGGCCCTTAAAGGGATCGGCCCGCCGGGGGCAGCGGGCCGATCAGGGAGGGAATGAAGGAGGGATGCTCCTCGTGCGTATGTTGCCCGGATGGCTCAAACCCAAACATGGATTTGTCCATTTTGGAGTTGTTGGAATGAGCTCCTACGTGGAGCGGTAGCGCAGCCGCCGCCACAGCCGCGACACGGCCCCGCGCCGCGAGCGCCCTACGTGGAGGGCAGCAGCGAGGGCGCGCGGCGACTCTCGGCGGTAAGCCCCCCGGGCGCAGAGGGAGCGCGCGACTGCTTGACGTTGTAGAGGCTGCGATCGGCGCGAGCGAGGCAGGCGTCGAGATCCTCGCCGGCCTGCCAACCGCTAACCCCAACCGACCAATCCACCGGCGGCTGCTCCCCGTCCCCGCGCAGGCGCTCGAGCACCCCGCCGGCCTCCCGCGGCGGCGTGGCGGGCAGCAGTAGCACGAACTCATCCCCTCCGTGACGCGCGAGGATGTCCCCGGCGCGCAGGCGCGCCTGCCATACCCGCCCCAACTCGGCGAGCACCCGGTCCCCCGCGGCGTGCCCCAAGCGGTCGTTGATGAGCTTGAAGCCGTTGAGGTCGAGTACTGCGAGCGTCAACGGCGTGCGCGTGCGGTCGGCGATCGCCCGCTCGCGGGCGGCGAGCGCGAGGAAGCCGCTGCGGTTGAGCAGCCCGGTGAGCGGGTCGGTGTCGGCGCGCTGGCGCAGACTTTCGCTGAGATTGCCGAGCACCAGGCCGGTGGACCACGCGGTGCCGGTGACGACCACCCACACGATCCCTACGTGCGCCAGCCCGCTCACGATCAAACCGACCGCGAAGCCGACCGAGATCAGCAGCGCCTGCGCGAAGAGCGCGCGGCGGGAGAAGAAGTGCGCCACGTACATCGCCGTCCACGGATAGGCGAACGCCGCCAGCATCACCCCGCCGGTCGTACGCGCGTTGGCGACCATCACGCTCAGCGTCACCGCGCTCAGCGCCATCAGCAGTTGCATGAAGAGCATCGAGGGATTGCGCGCGAAGAGCCACAGCCCGGCGCCGACCAGCAGGGCAACCAGGCCGACGGAAAGCTCCAGACGCACGGGCTGGTGGGCGTTCAGCGGGAAGGCCACCGCTGCGAAGCACTCCGCGCCGCGGCACACGTACAGCAGCGCGGCGGCCCACACCATCGGCGGGCGGGGGTCGAGCAGCGACCCGAGCCCACCGCGGGAACCCCTCGGGAAACGCAGACGAAACATCTGCTCGTCTCTTCGGATCGCCCCGCCCCCGGCTTGAGCGCAAAGCGACGAAAAAACTCGCTGTTACCTGACAAAACGGCGGGGCTGCAGTGGCAGCGGTGGGCAGCGGGGATCGTCCGCGCGCCGCGATGGCATCCGGGCGCTCCGGGGGCTGGCCGAAACGGGGATGCTCGCCGAAGGCGAGTGTCACCCGGCTTCGGTCTTCCATGTCCCGCCACGAACGCGGAGCTGGCATCACGGCCCCGAGCGCGGCGTGCTGCGGGTGCAGGAGTGCGCGGGGAGCCCGATCGGTAGTTGAGCCGGGGCGGCTAACCTGGGGGGATGCTCTTCGGCCGCCGCACCCCGACCACGGTCGATGCCGCCTCGGCGCTGCCAGGGCGCAGTGAGGCGCTCGAAGTGCCCGCGCGTCACGAGGTGCTCGGCACCCCCATGCGGCTGGACGCCGGCCAGGTACCGGAGGGCCTCGAGCAGGCTGTCTTCGGAATGGGCTGCTTCTGGGGCGCCGAGCGGATCTTCTGGCAGGCCCCTGGCGTGTACACCACGGCCGTGGGATATGCGGGCGGGTACACCCCCAACCCCACCTACGAGGAGGTGTGCTCAGGGCGCACCGGCCACGCGGAGGTCGTGCTGGTCGTGTTCGACCCGACCGCGACCAGCTACGAAGAGATGCTCAAGCTCTTCTGGGAGGGCCACGACCCGACCCAGAGCATGCGCCAGGGAGCCGACGTGGGCACGCAGTACCGCTCGGTGATCCTGTGGCAGAGCGAGACCCAGCGCGCGCAGGCACAGGCCTCGCGGGAGACCTACCAGCGGATGCTCACCGCAGCAGGGCACGGGGAGATCGCCACCGAGCTGATCGAAGGCCCGCCGACGCACCCGTTCTACTACGCCGAGCCCTACCACCAGCAGTACCTCGCCAAGAACCCCGGCGGCTATTGCGGGCTGGGCGGCACCGGCGTCAGCTGCCCGGTGGGGCTGGCCACCGGCTGACGCCAGTCGCATGTACAGCAACAACGCCTCCTGACGAGCGGATCGTCGTTCCTGGCAAGGATACGCCGGGCGGTCCGGGAAGACGGTCTCGGCGCTACTTGGCGAGAGATGCGATGAGCTCGTTGACCGAGAAGAACCTCTCGAAACCCTGCTCGCGGGTGCTGAAGTAGCTCGAGTGAGTCTTCTTGATCGTGTCGATCGAGTCGGCGCCCAGCAGCACAACCTCGATGTCACCGCGACCGCGGTAGGTCTCCTCAGCCCGCGAGTACGCCTCAAGGGCAGCCTCGTAGTCACTGCCGAAGTGGTCGTCGACGTGAGCCTCGCGTGCGGCGATGTCGTAGATGACGAGGAAGTGGCGAATGTCTGTGCTGCTCATCGTTTCCCTTCTGTGGCGGTCGCCAGATAGGGCTGCGCTACCTCGTACACTGCCAGAAGGCGTCGGTCGCGTCCCAGGTTCCGGGGGAATTGGCTGGGTGAGTCCCCGCTGGGGTGGGATGTTATGCGGCGATCACCTCCTGGGTGCTCTCGGCCGGTGGATGTGTGGGTGTGGTGCGCAGTTCCCGGCGTAGGCGCTCGATCTCGGCGACGGTCTTGGGGTTCATCTTCACGCCGCGCCAGCCGCGGCTTGTGAGCTCCAACACCGCCCAGATGAGTGACAGTGCCGAGGTCTCGCCGGGGAACCGTCCGATGACCTTGGTGCGCCGGCGGACCTCCACGAACGTCCTCTCCAGGAGATTCGTGGTGCGGATCCGCTTGCGGTGCTGGGAGGGGAACCGTAGGTGGGTGATCAACGCGGGCAGGTCGTGTTCGATGACGGCCATCGCGGAGGGGTACGCAGCCCGGTAGTCCTCGATGATGCCCTGCAGCTCCTGGCGGGCCTCCCCCGGGGAGCAGGCCTCGTCGAAGGTCTTCCACCAGCGTGTCTTGATCTCCTGGTGATGACGCCCGGGCAGCTTCGCGGTGACGTTCCTCAACGCGTGAACTGTGCAGCGCTGCTCAAGAGCGTCGGGCCAGATCTCCCGCACTGCCTTCCAGATCCCAGGTGCTCCATCAGCGATCACGAGCGCTGGTGAGCGCAGGCCCCTGGCGATCATGTCCCTGGCGAACGCGAGCCAACTGTCGTAGCTCTCACGGCTCCCGAGCGCCAGCCCCAGCAGAACCTTGCGGCCCTCCAGGGTGATACCCCAGCACACCAGGACGCCCTCCGCGGGCTGATCCTCGGGGCGCATCTTCAGGTAGATCGCGTCGAGGAACAGGTACACGATGTCGTGCTCCTCAAGGCGCCGCCCGCACCAGCGACGGTACCGCTCCCGGGTATCCTCACAGATCCGCGAGACCGTGCTCTTGGACGCGATTGGCTCCTCGAAGACCTCCTCCAACGCCGCCTCCACGTCGCGCGTGGAGAGTCCTCGCAGGAAGCTGCTGATCACCAGCGACTCCAGGGCGTGCGTGCGGGTCACGCCCTTGCCGAGAACCCGACTCTCGAACCCCAGCTTGCCCGCGTCGCGGACCCGCGGGCGTTCCAGATCCATCGAGCCGCTCGTCGTCTTGATCGTCCTCGGTTCATGCCCGTTGCGATGGCTGACCGTCTCCTCGGCACGCTGATAGCGCCGACGACCAAGGAACTCCGTGACCTCGTCCTCCAGCGCCTGCTGCAAGATCAAACGGGCTCCCAGACGGCCGACCACCTCCACCGGGTCCTGCTCCTGGCCAACACCGGCCAGCACCTCATCCAGCTCTTGGCGAAACCTCTCGCTCGGGGCTACCTTCTCCATGCGGGCGTACCTCCATCTTCGACTTGTTCAGGGTCAAAGCGGAGGCTACGCCCGCAACCTCAATTCCCCCGGCTCACGGGACGCGACCTCTCGTGATCGTCTGCCTTGTAAGCGGCGAGCAGTTGGGCGACAAGCCGCCCCGCCCGGTTGACATCTTCCTTCGTCGGCTGTGGCGACATCGCAACGGCCATGTTCGCAGGGTATGCCTGGCTCCAATCGCGGCACGGTTGGTGCCACATGACTGACTCCGGATGGACCACGAAGCCTCAGGGAGCTCCTCTCCTCGAGGCACGGAGCACAGCGGACGTCAAGCGCCTCATCACCAGGCGTGCGCGCAATCCGCCAGGTCCTCGCACAAGATGACCACGAAAGAACCCCGGCGGATACTGCGGGCTGGGCGGCACCGGCGTTGCCTGCCCGGTGGGGCTGGCAGCAAGCGGTTAACGACTGCGGCCCCGCCGAAACGGGGCCGCAGTTCCTATCGCGTTTGGCGAAGTCGCACCCAGAGGATGGCGCGCTCCGCCGGAGGCATCCCTGCCTACATCTACGTCGCTCCGCCCACCGCAGCGGGTGTGGGCTGCCATGTCGGCGGATGCGGACCCCCAAGCGTGGGCACATCCGAGGGGTACACCTCGTTGCCGTGGATCGCGTGATCACCGATCTCCAGCTCCTCGTCACTGAGCCGCAACGGGAACACCAGCCCGACGACCTTGAGGATGATGAACGTCGCCACAGCGGTGTAGGCGATCACCCATACCGCAGCCTCGGCCTGCCAGCGCAGTAGCGTCCAGCTGCCGCTGATCAGCAGCCCCGATTTGCCAGGCAGGTTGGCCGCCCCTTTCACCCCGATGTACTCGACGAGGGCCGGATCGGCAAGCAGCCCCACCAGCAGGCCCCCGAACAACCCGGCGATCCCGTGGGTGTAGATCACCCCGAGCGTGTCGTCGACGTTCCTGAACGGGCGCGTGCGGCTGAGGTAGCGGATCGCCATCCATACGATCGTCGAGTCGACGATACCGATGATGATCGCACCCCACCCGTTGACGAACCCGGCGGCCGGTGTGATCCCAACGAGGCCGGTGATCATGCCGTTGATCGCCCCGATCATCGACGGCTTGTCGCGGTAGATGTAGTCCCAGCCGATCCACACCATCATCGCCACCGCGGTGCAGAGGTTGGTGTTGAGCACCGCCGCGGAGGCGTCGGCGCCGGCGTAGTAGGAGTCCCCGCCGTTGAAGCCGTTCCAACCGAGCCACAGCAACCCTGCGCCACAGGCCAGCATCAACAGGTTGTTGGGTGCGTCAACCTCTCGATCCCGCTGCAATCGAGGCCCGATCACCCAGGCGAACACGAACCCTGAGATCCCGGCGGAAAGGTGGATGACATACCCACCGGAGTAGTCCAACGCACCGTGCGCCGCGAAGTAGCCGCCACCCCACAACAGGAAGGCGTTGACCGTGTACACGAACGTGATCCACAGCGCCACATACGGAACCCACGCCTTGAAGTTGACCCGCCCAAGCACCGAGCCGAGCGCCAGGATCGGAGTGATCGCGGCGAACACGAACTGGAAGTACACGAGCGAGGACTCCGGGAAGTGGAACGGCGGGCCTTCAGTGACCGACGGGATCAGCGCCTGGCCCTCCTCGGCCGTGTGGCTGAGCACGCTGCCAGGTTCGCCGAGGAACGTACCGAAGAAGCCTTTCGTGCCGAAGATGCCCCCGCCACTGTGGGCGATCGGATAGCCGAAGCCCATCTTGAATGCCCACAGGCACCACACGATGAGCGTCACGCAGAACGCGACGAACGTGAGCATCATGCTGTTGACCGACCAGCGCTTCTGCATCACGCCGCCGTACAGAACCGCCAGGCCGGGCAAGCTCATCAGCCCGACGAACGTGGCGGCGGTCATCTGCCAGGCGTTGTCACCTGCGTTCAGCCAACTTGGGTATGACAGCCAGGTCATGTGCCTCCATTCCCTGTCGTTGTGGATTGGTTGACAGCGCCAACCCCGCCCCCGGGCGAAGTGCGCCAATTGCGATTTCCTATGAAATCCGTCTTGCAGGGCGCTGGCCAGGGACACTGTGGCCAACACTTTGGGGACGTCTTTCGACATTTGTATAGACGTGCCGAGGCAACCCCCACAATGGGGCAGACCGATTCGCGGCTCAGCCGCCGATCGTCGCCGGTGGTTGGCGTCAGCGCCGCGGGTCGAATGGGAAGCCGGCCCGCACACAGGCGGCGTGCAGCTCTTCGGCGACGCTCTTGAACGCGCCTGGCGTGGCGCACACGGTGCGGGCCTGCGCCCCGCAGGCATGCTCGGTGGCACCGCCGAGCGTGGAGGCGAACGTCACTTCGATGCAATCCTTACGCGCGGGCGCGCCGCTCGACAGGGCGAAGACGCCGAGCCCCACCGCGGCGAGCGCGACGCACGCGAGCAGCACTGCGGCGATCGTGCGCTCGCGCCGCCCCCACCGCAGCGGCTCGGAGAGCCGCCGGGACTGGTCCATCATGATCATCGGATCGAGAAGGCTACTCGCCGGGTTTGAAGGCGAGCGCGGCGGAGTTGATGCAGTAGCGCTGGCCGGTGGCGCCGGGGCCGTCGTCGAAGACGTGCCCGAGATGCCCCCCGCAGCGGCGGCAGAGCACCTCGGTGCGGCGCATGAAGAGGCCGTTGTCGGGCCGCAGCTCCACGGCCTCGGCGACCGCCGGCTCGGTGAACGAGGGCCACCCCGTGCCGGAGTCGAACTTGGTATCGGACCCAAACAGCTCGGCGCCGCAGCCGGCGCAGGTGTAGGAGCCGGTCTGCTTGTTGTGGAGCAGCGCCCCCGTGAACGGCGCCTCGGTGCCGGCCCCGCGCAGCACCTCGTACTGCTCCGGCGTCAGCTGCTCACGCCATTGCTGCTCGGACTTGGCTATGGGTGCCTCGCTCATATCCTTCTTTCTAGCACCCACCGCAGCCGCGTTCGGGGTCGATGCCCGGGAAGGCGATAGCTCGCGGCCTGCTATCCTGATCCTTACGTTCACGTCAGTTTCAATAAGACCTCGCTTCGGAGTGGCGGAAGGCCACGCCCACTACAAGTGGTGGGCGCTCTCCTGCACCAGCCTGGGCATGCTGCTGGCGGCGACCAATTCGGGGACGCTGATCATCGCGCTTCCAGACCTCGAGCGCTCGCTGCACGCGTCGCTGCTGGCGCTGGTGTGGGTGATCCTCGCCTACCTGATCGCCGCGACCGTGCTGGTGCTGATGGCGGGGAGGCTGTCGGATCTGTTTGGGCGCAAGCGCGCCTACATCGGCGGCTTCATCGTGTTCGCGCTGGCCTCGCTGGGGGCTGGCTTCTCGCCCAACGCCGAAGTGCTGATCGTGTGGCGCGTGCTGCAGGGGATCGGCTCGGCCTTCCTGTTCGCCAACGCCGCCGCGCTGGTCACCGACGCCTTCCCCCACGACGAGCTGGGCCTGGCGATGGGCACCAACACGATGGTCGCCGCGATCGGCCTGGCGATCGGGCCGGTGCTCGGCGGCGTGCTGGTCGGCATCTCCTGGCACTGGGTCTTCTGGTTCAACGTGCCGCTCGGCCTCGCCGGCGCCGCGTGGGGCGCGCTGATCCTGCGCGAGCTCTCCAAGCCCGATGAGATCCGCGGGTATGACGTGCTCGGCAACCTCACCTTCATCCTCGGCCTCACCGGCCTCGTGCTGGGCGTCTCCCGCGGCGGGCTGAGCGGCTGGGACGACCCGATCGTGATCGGCGGCCTGCTCGCGGCGCTCGTGCTGCTGCCGCTGTGGGGGTTGATCGAGAGCCGCTCGCGCGCCCCGATGCTCGACCTGACCCTGTTCAAGAACCGCCTGTTCGCGGCCGCCACCGCCGCGGCCTTCATCAACGGGCTGGCGCGCTTCGCGCTGATGTTCCTGTTCGTCTTCTACTTCCAGGGCGCCCAGGGCGACAGCCCGATCACCGCCGGGGTGAAGCTGATCCCGCTCGCGCTGGGGATGCTGGTGTCCTCGCCGCTGGCGGGCATCTACGCCGACCGCCACGGCTCGCGCGGCCTGGCGGCGCTGGGAATGCTGGTGAGTGCAGTGGGACTCGCCGCGATGACCACGCTGCAGGTGGACACTCCTTACTGGCAGAGCACGCTGTGGCTGCTGATCGTCGGGATGGGCTCGGGAATGTTCAACAGCCCCAACACCGCCGCGATGATGGGCACCGTACCCGCCAAGCGGCGGGGCATCGCCGCGGGCGCGCGCACCCTGCTGCAGAACACCGGCGCGGTGCTGTCGATCGCGTTCGTGATGGCGATCGTCACCTCCGCCGTCCCCCGTCCCACGCTGTTCGCGGTCTTCTCCGGCCTCGCCAAAGGCCTCTCCTCGCAGAAGCTGGCGCCGTTCATCGACAACATGCACACGGCGCTGTGGGTGCTCGCCGCCACCTCGCTGGTGGGCGCGGGCGTCTGCCTGATGCGCCCCCGCCACGTGGAGGCCCGCGCCGAGGAGCGACAGATCGCGGATCGGCCGGCCACGGTTGGAGCGCGTTCGTGAGCGCCCCCTTGCGCATCGGCGAGCTCAAACAGCGGCCGGCCGGCCCCGGAGCACACTCGTGAACGCCCCCCTGCGCATCGGCGATGTCGCCCGCCTGGTGGGCACCACACCACGCACGATCCGCTACTACGAGGAGATCGGGCTGCTCGCCGAGGCGCCCGCGCGGCCCTCGGGGCAGCACCGCACCTACACCGAGGCCGAGGTCGAGCGCCTGCGCGAGGTGATGCGTCTGAAGAGCCTGCTCGGGGTGACGCTCGAGGAGCTCAAGACCCTGCTCTCTGCCGAGGAGGCGCGCGCGGAGGTGCGCGCGCAGCTGCGCCGCGACGACGTCCACCCCGAGCGCCGCCACGAGCTACTGCAGGAGGCGCTCGGCCACATCGATCGCCAGCTTGAGCTGGTTGAGCACCGCTCCGCCGAGCTCGCCAAGCTCAAGGACGAGCTCACTCAAACGCGCGCGCGGGTGCGCCGCAAGCTGCGCGAGCTCGATCACACGCCGGCCGAGCCACTCCCCGCCTGAGGGCATTCGAGCGCCGTGGAGCCTTGCGCTCCAAGCTGCTCGCACCCCGCCGCTGCAACCTAAGCGGTTTCGAGCGCCGCGGCATTGGCCTCGCCGTGTGCCGTATCGGCCACCGCCTGCTCACCCTGCGGCGCTGCCTGCGCCTTCGGCACCAACAGCCCCGCCAGGAAGGCCACCACCAGGAAACCGGTGGCCATCGCAAACGTCTCGGTGAAGCCCGTCACCGTCGGCTCTCCGTGCGCCATGTTGGCGGCGATGAAGGTCGCCGAGAGCTGCCCGCCGAGCGCGCCACCGAGCGTCCGCATAACGGTGTTCATACCGCTCGCCACCCCCGTCTGATGGATCGAGACCGCCTGCACGATCAGGTTGCCGAGAGCCGCGAAGGCGAGTCCAATCCCAACGCCGAGCAGCGCGGCGGCGATCAGCAGCTCGTAGGGGTGACTGTGAGCGACGGCGAGCAGCGCGAAGGAGGCGGTGGTGAAGGCCGTGCCCGTCAGCAGCGCCGAGCGCGAGCCAAAGCGGGCGGAGATCCGCCCGGCGAACATACCGAGGATCGTCATCCCCACCGTCGAGGGCAGCAGATACAGGCCGGAGACGACCACCGAGGCACCGAACCCGAAGCCGGTGCTCCTCGGCAGCTGGGCGAACTGGGGAAAGACGATGAACGAGGCGTACATGCCTGCACCCAGCAGGAACGCCGCAAGGTTGGTTGTCCAAACACCCCGTATCCGCATCATCGTCATGTCGATCAGCGGGTTGTCGCTGCGCACCTCCACCGCGACCCACGCGGCCGAGAAGATGAGGCCGACCAGTATCAACCCAAGCGTGCGCGCCGATCCCCAGCCCCACGTGGTCGTCTCGCTGATCGCCAGCAGCACGATCGAAATGCCGATCGTCATCAGCGCCCCCGCCAGCCAGTTGATCCGCCCGGGCACGCGTACCGGCGACTCGGGGATGAAGCGCCACGTCGCGACGGCGGCAACGACTACTGCGACGAGCGGCAGCCAGAAAAGCCAGTGGTAGTTGAGGTGCTCGACGATCACGCCCGACAGCACGATCCCCACGCCGGCGCCGACCCCCAGGATCGCGGACAGCAGGCCGATGCTCCCCGCGACCTTCTCGCGCGGGAACTCGTCGCGGACGATCCCGAACGCCAGCGGGAAGATCCCACCGCTCGCGCCCTGGATGAAGCGCGCCACGATCAGCACCCCCAGCGAGCTCGACACCGCCGCGAGCAGTGTGCCCGCGGCGAGGATCACGAGCGTCCAAAGCAGCAGACGCTCCTTTCCGTGCATGTCGCCGAGACGACCGATGATCGCGGTCCCCACCGAGGCGGAGAGCAAGTAGGCGGTCAGCAGCCACGCGATCCCCGTCTCGCTCGTATGCAGCGCGCGCTGCATCGTCGGCAGCGCCGGGATCACCGCGGAGCTCAGCATCGCGTAGGCCAGCCCCGCGAGCGAGAGCACGACGAGGATCAGGGTCGGATGCGTGCGGTCTGTGTCGGGTGAGCTCATGCGCGCGGCGGCCGTCGCTCGAGCGTTCGGGCCTGCCGCGACGGCAAGCCACCACAGTAGCCGCACCGGCGGCAGGCCCCACACCGGCGGGAGGTCCACGGCATGAGTCGCCGCGCCCGCCGCGACCCATGCAGCCCATCCCAAGACCCACTGCCCGTCGGCGCCAGAGCCCGGTCAGAGGGCATTTGCGCCAGCCTCCTACATTGAGGGGGACCGGCAGTCCGACTCGCGAGTAAGGAGGCCCGAACCAATGGAACGCAAGTGGTGGACCCTGATCGCGGTGTCGATCGCCATCTTCATGCTGCTGCTCGACATCACCGTCGTGAACGTCGCGCTGCCCTCGATCCAGCGCGAACTGCACTCCTCCTTCGCCGACCTGCAGTGGGTCGTCAACGCCTACGCGCTGACGCTCGCCGCGTTCCTGCTGACGGCGGGATCGCTTGCCGACCTGTTCGGACGCCGGCGCGTGTTCACGATCGGCCTCGTGGTGTTCACCTGCTCCTCCGCCGTCTGCGGGCTCTCCGATTCCCCGCTGATGCTCAACCTCGCCCGCGCCGTGCAGGGGGTCGGCGGGGCGATGATGTTCGCCACCTCGCTCGCGCTGATCGCCCAGGCCTTCCAAGGCCGCGATCGCGGAATCGCCTTCGGGGTCTTCGGTGCCGTCACCGGGGCCGCCGTCGCCGTCGGGCCGGTGGTCGGCGGGATCATCACGACCGGCATCGGCTGGCAGTGGATCTTCTTCGTCAACGTCCCGATCGGCGTCGCCGCCGTGGCGCTCACGCTCGCGCGCGTCACCGAGTCGCGCGACCCCAACGCGACCAGGGTGGACTGGCTCGGCCTGGTGACCTTCTCCGGGTCGTTGTTCCTGCTCGTGTATGCGCTGGAGCAGGGCAACGAAGCCGGGTGGGGCTCTACCAAGATCGTCTCGCTGCTGGTCGCCTCGGTGCTGCTGATTGCGGCGTTTCTGGTTGCGGAGATGCGCCAGCAGCGGCCGATGCTCGACCTCAGCCTGTTCCGTCGCCACGCCTTCACGGGGGCCAACATCGTGGCGTTCGCCCTCTCCAGCTCGATCTTCGCGATGTTCCTCTACCTCACCCTGTACATCCAGGACGTGCTCGGGTACGGCGCTCTTCAGGCCGGCCTGCGCTTCCTGCCGATCACGATGCTCTCCTTCATCGTCGCCCCGATCGCCGGGCGGCTGACCGTGCGCGTGCCGGTGCGCCTGCTGCTCGGCGGGGGCCTCGTGCTGGTGAGCGGCGGGCTGCTAGCGATGACAGCCGTGGAACCCAACTCTGGGTGGACCGTGCTGATCCCCGGCTTCGTGCTGGCGGGCGCCGGCATCGGCATGATCAACCCGCCGCTCGCCTCGACCGCGATCGGCGTCGTGCACTACTCGCGCAGCGGCATGGCCTCCGGCATCAACAGCACCTTCCGCCAGGTCGGCATCGTCACCGGGATTGCCGGCCTCGGGGCGATCTTCGCGCATGAGGTCAGTCACACCGTCAACTCCAAGCTCGCCGCCAGCGGGCAGGGTCAGGCCGTCCAGAGCGCTGCCCACGGGCATCTTTCGACGCTGCTGCAGTCTGGCGAAGTCGGCAAGGTCCTCCACGCCCTCCCCCCGTCCCCCAGGCCGCCCTGGAGCACGCCTACCGCGTCGGTTTCACCGAAGCCTTCACCACGATCCTCGCGATCGCCGCCGCCGTCGCGCTCGCCGGCGCGGTGTGCGCCTTCGTGCTGGTGCGCAGCCGCGACTTCGTCAGCTCCGCCGAGCCGGCCGCCGAGGCCCCAGCGCGCGAGCCGGTCGGCGTCGAGGCAGGGGTGGGGGTCGGGTAGCCTGGCCTGTGCGGCCCGTGAGCGACGGGGCACGCCCGACCTCGCGTGTGCAGCCAACGGGCGCCGGTTCGAGGAACGCCCATGTGCGTCACTCAGCCTGGCGCTCGTACCCCGGACAGTCGAGCACCGGCAGGCGCGGGTAACGTGGATACGTGGGGTCCTCGCGCGAGCGGTTGCACAGTGAGAAGACCGAGCCCCGCGTGTTGGGCACCACGCGCTGGAAGCCGCAGTCTGTCGCACAGCCCGGCCGCCGGCTGTCGGCGGGACGCGGTCGATGCCGTCACGGAGGACATGGACGCAGCGTAGTCGAGCCACGAGGGCTGCCAGCGGGCTTCGACGCAGAGCGGCCAACCCTGCAATAATGGTTGACTAAGCAACTATGGCGATCTTTTACCGACTCCTCGGCTTCCTGCGCCCCTACCGGCGCGGGCTGACCGTCTCCTGGGGCCTAGCCAGCCTCGCAATGGTGATGACGGTCGCGCTGCCGGTCCTCACTGGACACGCCGTGGAAGCGATCAGTCATGGCGCCCACGCCGCCGAGCACCACCAGGCGGCGCCGCGCGCGCACGACCGCCACACGCTGCTCGTGCTGGCGCTCGTGATCTTCGCCGTGGTGTTGCTGCGCTGGGGGGCGATGTATTGGCGGCGGATGGTCGCCGGGCGGTTGTCGCTGGGCGTCGAATACGACCTGCGCGAGCGCGTCTATGGCCATCTGCAGCGCCTGGAGCTCGGCTTCTTCGACCACCAGCAGACCGGCCAGCTGATGTCGCGCGGCACTGTGGACCTGCAGGCCGTGCGCTTCTTCCTCGGTTACGGCCTCGTGTTCATCCTGCAGTCGATCCTCACGATCGTGCTGGCCGGCGTCGTGATGGTCGTCGTCAACCCCACGCTGGGCCTGATCGCGCTCGCCCCGGTGCCGCTCGTGGTGGTCATCTCCTACCGCTACGGCCACCGTGCGCGGCCCGCGATCCAGGAGGTGCAGCAGCGCATCGGCGAACTCACCGCGGACGCCGAGGAGAACATCACGGGTGTGCGGGTCGTCAAGGCGTTCGCCCGCGAGTCCCGCCAGCTGGAGCGCTTCAAACGGAGCTCCGGGCGTGTGTTCGAGCAGGCGATGGTCACCACCCGCCTGGAAGCCGCCTACAACCCGATCATCGGCTTCCTGCCCCAGCTCGGCCTCGCCGCCGTCCTCCTGGTGGGGGGCGAGGCGGTGATCCACGCCCACCTGACGCTCGGCCAGTTCACCACGTTCTACCTGTTGCTGAACATGCTGATCAGCCCGATGCGCTCGCTCGGCGTGACGCTCAACCTCGCCCAGCGCGCCACCGCCTCGGGCGCGCGCATCTTCCAGGTGCTCGACCGCGAGCCCCATCTCTCCGAGCCCCCCGGAGCCCCGCCGCTGCCCGCCGGCAACGGGCACGTGGAGCTGCGCGGCGTCACACTGCGCTATGAGGATCCACACGACGAGCTGGCGGGGATCGGCTCCTCCACCGCGGGCCGGCGCGCCGCCAACGACGGTGCCGCGCCGGCGGTGGTGAGTCTCGCGGGGGCCGAGTCCCCATTCGCGCAGAGGGAGAGCCCTCCCGCATCCAACGGCACCCCGGCCACCACAGAGCACGAGCCGACGCCACAGCTCGCGCGGGCGGTGCTGCACGACATCGACCTCGACGTGCCCGCGGGGCAGACCGTCGCCTTGGTGGGAGCCACCGGGTCGGGCAAGACCAGCCTGGTGGCGTTGATCTCGCGGCTGTACGACCCCGCCGCGGGCGCCGTCCTGCTGGACGGCGCCGACGTGCGCGAGGTGAGCCTGCGCTCGCTGCGCTCCGCGGTGGCCGTGGTCAGCGACGACCCCTTCCTGTTCTCCGCGTCGGTCGCCGAGAACATCGCCTACGCCCGCCCCGACGCCTCGATCGAGGAGATCGAAGCGGCCGCCCGGCGCGCGCAGGCGCACGACTTCGTCAGCCGCCTGCCCCAGGGTTACGAGACCCAGATTGGCGAGCGCGGCCTGACGGTGTCCGGTGGGCAGCGCCAGCGCATCGCGATCGCGCGCGCGCTGCTGGCCAACCCGCGCGTGCTGGTGCTAGACGACGCCACCTCCTCGGTGGACGCCTCCACCGAGCAGAGCATCAAGCTGGCGCTCGCGGAGGCGATGGCGGGCCGTACCACGTTCGTGATCGCCCACCGCCTCTCGACGATCGCGCTGGCGGATGAGATCGTCGTGCTGGACGGCGGTCGGATCGTCGCTCAGGGCGACCACGAGGCGCTGCTGGACGAGTCCGAGCTATATCGCGAGATCGTCGAAAAGGGTCTGCCGGAGAGCGTCTTCATGACAAAAGAAACCCGCGAGCGCGAGGTCAGCGGCATATGAGCCCGGGCGGCTTCGGCGGCGGCGGCGCGCGTACGGGCGGCGGCGGCGTCGGCAGCCAGCGCGCGATGGCCCGCAGCCTCGGGCCGGGCGGAGGGCGCGGCATGTCGCAGTGGACGGGCGAGCGCGCCAGCAAGGAAAGTCGCGCTCGCAACCTGCGCGGCTTGCTTGAACTGTTGCGCCCCTACCGCCTGCGCGTCGCTGCGATGCTCGTGGCGCTGATCGTCGGCACCGCCGCCTCGCTGGCGCCGCCGCTGCTCGCGAAGGTGGCGATCGACGAAGGGATCGAGCGCCACGACACGCACACGCTCGTGTTGGTCGTGCTTGCGTTCCTTGCTTCCGCGCTGGTGGTTTGGGCAATGACCTACCTGCAGACCTACCTCGTCGGCCTCGTCGGCCAGCGCGCGCTCGCCGACCTGCGCATCCGCATCTTCACCCACCTGCAACGTCAGCCGGTCGGGTTCTACGAGAGCCGCCCCGCGGGGGTGCTGGTCTCGCGCATCACCAACGACGTCGAGGCGCTGGAAAGCCTCGTCACCGACTCGGTGGTGACGCTCGTGCAGTCCGGCCTGACGCTGTTCGGGGCGATCGTCGTGCTGCTCTGCCTCGCCCCCGGCCTGGCGCTGCTCACATTCTGCATCGTGCCGTTCGTTGCCGGCCTGTCGATCTGGTTTCGGCTGGTCTCAGCCGGCGCTTTCCGGCGTACCCGTGAGACGATCGGGACGATCACCGCCTACCTGCAGGAGACGCTCTCGGGCATCCGCGTGGTGCGCAGCTTCGGCCAGGAGCCCCGCCACGAGGCGCAGTTCGCGCAGCTCAACCGCGACAACTGCGACGCCAACATGGTGACGGTGCGGCTCAACGCCGCCTACTTCCCCACCGTTGAAATGCTCTCCGGCGTGGCGCTCGCGCTGATCGTGCTCGACGGCGGCTACCAGGCGATCAACGGCCACATCACCGCCGGTACCGTCGTCGCATTCGTGGCGACGCTCTCGTTCCTGTTCGAACCGATCCAGCAGCTCTCCCAGCTGTACACCACCTACCAGTCGGGGATGGCGGCGCTGGAGAAGATCTTCCAGCTGCTCGACACCCCGCCCACCCTGGAGGACCGCCCCGGCGCGCCCGCGCTCGGCGCGATCCGCGGCGAGGTGTGCTTCGACGGGGTCTCCTTCGCCTACAACCCGCGGCGCCAGCGGCGCCAGGCCGGGACGGCGTCGAGCTCCGGCGGCGATGGCGTCGCTGGCCGAAACGGGGACCGATTAGGGAGACACTCGCTGCGCTCGCATCCCCGAATCGGCCAGCGCCGGAGGCGCGTGTCTCCCGGCTTCGGTCCTGAGGCAAACACGGCTCCCAACGGCAACGGCGTCGTGGCTGCACCGGCGTCGGAGAATCAGGCAGGAGCGGCAGATGGTGCGACCGCCAATGGCAACGGCAACGGGGCAGCACCCGCGGAGGTACTGGCGCTCGACCAGATCGACCTCCACGTCCCCCCCGGCCAGACCGTCGCGCTGGTGGGCGCCACCGGCGCCGGCAAGTCGACGATGGCCAAGCTCGTCGCCCGCTTCTACGACCCGACCGCGGGGAGGGTGCTGGTGGACGGCCAGGACCTGCGCGAGGTGACCGCCCACTCGCTGCGCTCGCAGATGGGGATCGTCCCCCAGGAGGCGTTCCTGTTCAGCGGCACGATCGCCGAGAACATCGCGTTCGGGCTCCCCGGCGCCACGCCCGAGCAGATCGACGCCGCCGCGCACGCGGTCGGCGCCGAGGAGTTCATCGCAGCGCTGCCGCGCGGCTACGACACCGAGGTGGGCGAGCGCGGCGCGCAGCTCTCCGCCGGCCAGCGCCAGCTGATCGCCTTCGCGCGAGCGCTGATCGCCGACCCGCGCATATTGATCCTCGACGAGGCGACTTCCAACGTGGACCTCCACACCGAGGGCCGCATCGAGGCCGGCCTGCGCCGCCTCCTCGCGGGCCGCACCGCGATCGTGATTGCCCACCGCCTCTCCACGATCCGCCGCGCAGGGCGGATCGTCGTGCTCGAACACGGCCGCATCGTAGAGCAGGGCACCCACGATGAGCTGATCGCAGCCGAGGGCCGCTACCACGCCCTCTACCGCGACTGGTCCGCGCAGGCCGCGGCGTAGGGCGCCTCAGCCCCTCCGTCTGACGATTCCCGGGCGACCCGCTGGGAATCGTCCGGCCACAAGCACCGATAGCCCAAACCCGCCTCCCCCACAGGGCGATCCCGGAGGGCTCACCAACTGGGCACCAACGCCTCGATCGCCTGCATTCACGAGGCTTTACAGAAAGAGCACTTTTTCAGTTGACTTTATGAGGTTTATGTCCTAACGTGCTCGTCGTGGGCCGGCCCGGGCGGTCCGCACCCCCTCATTACCAAGCCCTAGCTATTGCAAGGAGGAAGTTCCATGCCCCGAATCACCCCTTCCACCGCATCCCGGAACGGCTGGCGGCGATGGCGTCAGTTGGCCCTCAGCGCCGCCGCCGTCCTTGGCGCCGTTGCCACCACTCCGAGCGGCGTGGCCGAGGCGGCAACGCCCACGGCGCCGCCGCCGGTGACGATCCTCACCTCACAGCCCAACCTCGGCCGCGGCGACATCTTCATCTCTCCGTTCGGCGACACCAGCACATATGCCAACGGTCCCGAGATCCTCGACCAGCAGGGCAACGTCGTCTGGTTCAAGGCGGTCCCTGCGGGCGAGGAGGCGAGCGACTTCCGCGCCCAGACCTACAACGGCCAGCCCGTCCTCACGTGGTGGCAGGGCACCGGGCTGGGCGGCCTCTCCAGCGGCACCGACTACATCTACAACGACCACTACCAGCCGATCGCCACGGTCAACGCCGGCAACGGGCTCAGCGCAGACGGGCACGAGTTCCTCATCACCCCGTGGAACACGGCGCTGATCCTCTCCTACACCACCGCCACCGCCAACCTCACCTCGATCGGTGGCCCACCCAACCAGACCGTGATCAACGGCGTCGTGCAGGAGATCGACATCGCCACGGGCAGGGTGCTGTTCCAGTGGAACAGCGAGGATCACGTCCCCTTCAGCCAGAGCGAGCAGCCGCTGCCGACGTCGCCGAGCACGCCGTGGGATTGGTTTCACATCAACGCGGTGAAGGTCGACACGAACGGCGACCTGTTGATCGACGCCCGCGACACATGGACGACCTACGAGGTGGACCCACGTACTGGGAACATCGTGTGGCAGCTCGGCGGCAGGGATTCGAGCTTCACCCTCCAGGCGGCCCCGGGCCAGGTGCTCGACAGCGCGGGCGAGATCTTCGCCTGGCAGCACGATCCCGAGGCGTTGGGCAACGGCGTGTACACGTTCTTCGACAACGAGTCCTCCGGCACGCCGCTGCTCCCCTACAGCCGCGCCGTCACGGTGAGGTTGAATCCGTGGACGCACGTCGCCACGCTGCTGTCCTCCGAGGACCAGCCCGAGGGCCTGTCGGCGGCATCGCAGGGCAACGCCCAGACGACCACCGACGGCGATCTGTTCGTGGGCTGGGGAGCGCTGCCGTACTTCTCGGAGTTCGACCCACGGGGCAATCTGATCTTCAACGCCGAGTTCCCCGCCGGAGTCAACACCTACCGGGCGTACCTGTTGCCGTGGCATCTCCGCGGTGGTCCCTCCTCGCCATGGCAGCCGTGGAGCACGGCGGGTCCCGGCAACGGTCAGGCGTTCGGCTCGTAGAGCAGCTCGGGCACCCCGATCGGAGTGCCACACCACCAGTCCACGTTGGACCCTCCGGCCCGCGAGCACCGGGGCCGGGGGTCCTTCTCACGAGCCGGTGCAGTAGCCAGGCAGACGAGCACAACGTGCATGGGAGATCGCGTAGCAGCTTGTATCGTCGGTCGCAATGCGCCAGCTCACGTTTCTCTCACCCGGCCAGCTGGAGTGGCGCGAGGTTCCGGATGCACGCATCCAGGCCGGTGACGATGCCCTCGTGCGCCCGGTGGCCGCGACGACGTGCGACCTCGACCAGATGGTTCTGCGGGGTGAGGCCCCCTTCTCTGGACCGCTTGCCCTGGGCCATGAGTGCGTCGCGGAGATCGTCGAGTTGGGAGACGCGGTCGGAGGCGGCTTGTCTGTCGGACAGCTCGTGGCGGTGCCCTGGCACGTCTCGTGCTGGTCCTGTGAGCGCTGCCGGCGCGGTGTCCCCACGAGCTGCCGCGAGACACCGCACGCGATGTACGGGCTCCCGGTGGGCGGGGACTGGGGCAGCATGTTCTCCGACCTGTTGCGCGTCCCGCACGCCGAGGGCGCGCTAGTGGCGCTGCCACCGGGCGTCACTCCCGCGGATGCGGCGAGTGTGAGCGACAATCTCCCGGCTGCGTGGGAGGTCACCGTCCCGCATCTCGCCGACTACCCCGAAGCGCAGGTATTGATCATGGGCGGCTGTGGCAGCATCGCGCTCTACGCGGTCGCCTGCGCGGCCGCCGCCGAAGCATCGCAAATCGACTACCTCGACAGCGACCCCGTCAGACTCGAGCTCGCACAACGCCTCGGCGCGAACGCAATCGAGGGCCCACCGCCCAAGAAGGTGGATGGCGAGTACCTGATCACCATCGATGCCAGCGCGCACAACCCGGACGCCCTGGCCTGCGCCCTGCGCTCGGTGGCTCCCGAGGGGCGCGTCTCCACCATCGGCATCTATTTTCAGGACGTCACGATCCCGATTTTCGAGATGTACCTGGCCGGAGTGCACTTTCACGCCGGCAAGAGCAACGCCCGACCCGTCATGCCGGCAGTGCTCGACCTCCTCAGCGCCGGTCGCGTGCAGCCCAGCCTCATCGCTACCGAGTTGGCGTGGGATGAGATGCCGCAAGCCCTCGCCGACCCGCCGATGAAGCCGGTCTTCGTCCGCGATCCCGCGAGAAGCTGAACGATACCTGCTCCGGGGCACTCGCCCAGACTGTGATCGCACGACTGGCGCGAATCCTGGCCCGAGCAGCCCCTTGAAACGCGAAACGCCCCATAAACACGGGGCGCAAGCGTACTCCGGGACAGGGACTCGAACCCCAAATTCGTGCTCCAGAGGCACGCGTGTTACCGATTACACCATCCCGGACCGGGAGCCCAAGAATAGTGGATGCCCGCGTCAGAGCCGGAACGTCGGCAGGCCGGAACCTACCCCCCCGGCGCAGATCCATTCGGCGCGAAGAACCCCGTGATCGAGCCCTCCAGGCCCGGGTCGAGCACGAGCAGCACCTCGTCGCCGGCCTCGATCACGGTGTCAGCCTTGGGGACGAAGCCCGCGCCGCCGCGTAGCACGGAGATGATCAAGGAGCCTTCGGGTAGCTCGATGTCGGCGACGCGCCGGCCCACGGCGGGGGCGCCGGGGATGACCTCCAGCTCGATGATCTCCAAGCGCTCCTCTTCGAGGGCCAGCAGGTGGACGAGGCCGTAGCGGGGCACCTCGTGCTCGATCAGGCGCAGAATCAGGTCTGTGGCGGAGACCGCCGGCTGGATGCCCAGCAGCTTGAAGTGCTCGTGGTTGCGGGGGTTATTGACGCGGGCGATGATGCGGTCGCAGAGGTACTTCTCCTTGGCGACCTGGCAGACGAGCATGTTGTCCTCGTCGTCGCCGGTTACGGCGATCACGAGGTCGGCGCGCTGGATGCCGGCGCGCTCGAGCACCCACAGCTCGGTGGCGTCGCCGTACTGGGCGGCGTGCTCGAACTCCTCCTCGATTGAGAGGTAGCGGGGACGGGAGGACTCGATCAGCGTGACCTCCTGGTCCTTGGCGATCAGCTCGCGGGCGAGGTTTCGCCCGACCTTTCCCGCGCCGACGATGATCGCGTACATGGTTAGGCGGCGTGCTCAACGGTCAGCGCACGCTCGAACATCTCGATCGCGTGCTGCGTCGGGGAGATCGTGTGCAGTCCTAGTTCGCCATACCAGCCGGCGCGCGCGGGGTCCATCACGCGGGCGATGACCTTCGGCACATCGAAGCGCTTCTGGGCGATCTGGGCGATGATCAGGTTGGTGTTGTCGCCGTTGGTGGAGGCGATGAACACGTCGGCGCGCTCCACCCCGGCCTGCACCAGCGCTTCGACCTCCAGGGCGGTGCCGACGGTGAACAGCCCGCCCGCCTCCTCCCAGCTCGTGGCCTGGCCGGCGTTGAGGCGCTCGTGCGAGAGCAGGTCCTCGTCCAGCACCGACACCTCGTGGCCGGCCGCCAGCGCAGAGCGGGCGACAGCCGAACCGACGCGCCCGGCGCCCACGATCAGGACGAACATCGCGGCCTATCCCGACTAATTGAGTGCGAGCGCGGAGGGACCCCCGAGCCGTTGGGGAGGAGCCCCGAGAGGTGCGTGGGCGAACGGACGACCATGAGCCGCAGCTTAGAGGGTGGCGCAGCCAGCCGCAGGCTGGCGAGCCGGGCCCTCTTCATCGATTTAGACGATGCCGGCTCCGGCGGTGGGCCTGAGACCGCCCGGCCCGTCGGGATTCGAGCCGTCCCCGGCTGCCGCGGAGCGCACAGGCGGGGCGGTGACGATCACGCGGCAGGGGGCACGGGCGACCACATAGCGCACCACGTCCCCGGCGTAGCTCTCGAGCCCCCGGCGGCCCCCGAAGCGCGCGCCGCCGCGGATGCGCGAAGGCTCTTCGGCGCCCAGCACGATCGCCTCGACCCCGCGGCGGCGGGCCTCCTCGACGATCGCCTGGCCGACGCCGCGCGCGCGGACCGTCGCCGTGGCGACGTGCACGCCGGTGTGCTCCTCGCCAACCGCCTTGGCGCGCGCGAGCGCCGCGCGGGCGCCCCGGAAGCGGTCTGCAGGGAGGCGGGCGTCGAGCGTGAGCGCCATCGGCATCTGAAAGATCCACACGGCCTCGATCGTGACAGCGTCGATCGCGGCCTCGTCGGTCGGCTCGCCGGCGACCAGCAGCGCCGCGGTGCGCACGATCTCATCGTCCAGTGCCTCCCCGTGCAGCGGCACGAGGATCGAGCCGTAGTCGCGCGCGCGGGGCTGCTCGGGCCGGAGCATTTCGGGCGCCACGGTGACGCGCCGCAGCAGCGAGCTCTCGTCCAGACGGCGGTAGAGGAGGTAGAGCACGAGGCCGGCCGCCATCCAGCCGAGCCCGACGTAGCGCGCGGGGTGGTGGACGAGGATCAGCGCCACCCAGCCGGCGCCGGAGAGCAGCGCGCCGAGCACCGCCAGTAGCGGCAGCTCGCCACCGCGGAAGTGCACCGACAGCGGCGTGCGGAAGGGGCGACGGCGGTGGGGCTCGCGGTAGCGCAGGCGGATCACAGAGAGGTGGGCGATCGTGAACGAGAGCACCGCTCCAAAGGCGTAGATGCCGACGAGGAAGTCGATGTTCTCGGGTATCACCAGCACGGCGGCGAGCAGGCCGGCGAGCAGGATCAGCAGCCAGGGGGTGGAGCGCCGCTGGTGCAGGCGCCCGAGGCCGCTGGGGATTTGGCGGTTGGTCGAGAGCGAGTAGGCCAGGCGCGAGAGCCCCAGCATCGCCGAGTTGGCGGCGGCGATCAAGGTGACCGCGACCACGGCGCCCATCGCATAGCGCAGCACCTGGGCGAGCGCGTGGGGGCGCAGACGATCGACCAGCCCGATCACGGGGTCATCGAGATAGCGGTGGGCGAGCGCGGAGTAGGTGCCGTGGATCGGGAAGGCGGTGACGGCGAGCAGCGCCACGCCGAGGTAGGCGAGCACGAGCACGGCGATGCCACTCACCAGCAGCCGCTGCAGCGCGCGGCGGCTGGCGATCACCTCGCCGGCAAGCCCGGAGGCGTACTCGACCGAGGTGAACGCCATCGTGGTGATCGTCAGCGCGAAGATCAGCCCCGACCAGGAGGGAGCGCTGCCGAGGTGGATTGACGAGAACATCGTGTGGGGGTTGAAGTAGAGGACAAGGCCGAGCGCGATCACGAACAGCTCGAGCGCCAAGGCGCCGACGACGAGCACGCCGATGCGCAGCCCCCGGCGTGAGGAGAGGCCGCGGATGTTCGA
Source organism: uncultured Solirubrobacterales bacterium (assembly GCA_963791485.1). GTDB lineage: Bacteria > Actinomycetota > Thermoleophilia > Solirubrobacterales > Solirubrobacteraceae > Palsa-744. The sequence goes on along the minus strand of CAWBSO010000006.1, from coordinate 1,081,617 downwards.
GAGCACGACGTAGGCAATGATCGCCAGCGCCAGCACCAGCGCCTCGGTGTGGTGGCCGAGCGGCGCCCAGAACACCTTCAGGTACTGCGTCGCGGCGTAGGCGCAGACCGCGATCAGGATGATGTAGTCGAGCAGGATCGCCCAGCCGGCGACGAACGAGACGAGCTCGTTGAAGGCATAGCGGGCGAACACGGTCGAGCCGCCCGGCTCCTGGTGCAGAGAGGCGCCCTCCACGTAGGTGAGCGCCGTGAGCCCGAACAACAGCGCCGCGATCAGGAAGACGAGCGGGGTGAGCCCGAGCGCGTGATCGACGACCACCCCGAGCGAGAAGAAGACGGCGCTCGCCAGCGAGGTGTAGACGATCCCGAACAAGATCGGGGAGCCGATCGTGCGGTCGAGCGTCGCGGCCGACCACGCGGTGAGCCGCTCGCGCACCGGCTCCGTCGAGCCCTCGGGCTCCAGCCACTCCCAATCGTTCATCTGCACTTGAGGTTATGAACTGGAGGCCACCCGCCCCGCCGCCACCCGCCGCGGGTGGACGAGCGGACGGGTGGACGGACAGGCAGGCAGGCAGGCAGCTCCAGTACAGCCGGCTCAGGTAATCAGCGGGATGATCAGGATTGCGACGATGTTGGCGACCTTGATCATCGGGTTGATCGCGGGGCCGGCGGTGTCCTTGAAGGGGTCGCCGACGGTGTCGCCGGTGACCGAGGCGGCGTGGGCGTCGGAGCCCTTGCCGCCGAACGCGCCATCCTCGATCAGCTTCTTGGCGTTGTCCCACGCGCCGCCGCCGGCGGTCATCATCACGGCGAAAAAGAAGCCGACGACGATCACGCCGATCAGCAGGCCGCCGAGCGCCTGCTGGTCGATCAGCCCGACGATCAGCGTCAAGCCGATCGGCAGCAGCGACGGCAGGATCATCTCGCGCTGCGCGGTCTTGGTGACGATGTCCACGCACCGCGCGTAGTCGGGCTCTTCGCTGTAGTCCATGATCCCGGGGTGCTCGCGGAACTGGCGGCGCACCTCCTCGACGACCGCGCCGCCGGCGCGCCCGACGGCCTCGATCGACAGCGACGCGAACAGGCACACCATCAGCCCGCCCAGCAGCAGGCCGATCAGCACCGGCGGTTCGTTGATGCCGAAGGAGATGAAGTGCCCGAGCTTGTTTTCGAGTTCTTTCTGGAAGCCCGCGAATAGTCCGACGGCCGCCAGCACGGCAGAGCCGATCGCGTAGCCCTTGGTGACGGCCTTGGTCGTGTTGCCGACCGCGTCCAACCGGTCGGTGACCTGGCGCACCTCCTCGGGCAGATCGGCCATCTCGGCGATGCCGCCGGCGTTGTCGGTGATCGGGCCGAACGCGTCGAGCGCGACGATCAGGCCAGTCAGCGACAGCAGGCCCATGGCCGCGATGAGGATGCCGTAGATGCCGGTGACGCCGCCGCCCGCAAGCTTCCACGAGCCGAGGATGCCGAGCACGATCACGAGCGCCGGCAGCGCCGTCGCCTGCAGCCCGGAGGAGAAGCCCTGGATGATGTTCGTCGCGTGGCCGGTGACCGATGCTTTCGCGGTCTTCTTCACCGGCGCAAAGCGGGTCGAGGTATAGTATTCGGTTAGTCCGAATAGCAGCCCGGTGACGGCGATCCCGATCAGCGAGCACAGATACAGGTGGCTCCATCTGGGGGGGGTGTTGCCGGGCACCTTGAACGTGAGGTTGCGCATCAGCCAGTAGGTGATCGGCGCGAACGCCGCGGCGGCGATCACTCCCGAGACAACCAAGCCTTGAAGCAGCGCGCGCTCGACGTTGCCCGTGTTGGTGCGCACCGCGAACGTGCCGATGATCGAGGCGATGATCGCCACGCCGCCGATCACGAGCGGGTACAGCGCGACCTGGGTGGACTGGTTGAACGTCAGCACGCCGAGCAGGATCACCGCGATCGCGGTCACCGCGTAGGTCTCGAACAGGTCCGCGGCCATGCCGGCGCAGTCGCCGACGTTATCGCCGACGTTATCGGCGATCGTGGCCGGGTTGCGCGGGTCGTCCTCGGGGATGCCCGCCTCGACCTTGCCGACGAGGTCCGCGCCAACGTCCGCGGCCTTCGTGAAGATGCCGCCGCCGAGCCGCGCAAACACGGAGATCAGCGAACCGCCGAAGCCGAGGCCGACGAGCGCGTCGACCGCCGTCTTGGGGCTGTCGTTGAAGAACGACGTCAGCGCGCCGTAATAGCCCGAGACGCCGATCAGCGCGAGCCCGACGACGAGCAGGCCGGTGATCGCGCCGCCGCGGAACGCGACCTTCAGCGCCGGCGATACTCCGCCCCTGGCGGCCTCCGCTACGCGCGCGTTGGAGCGCACCGACACGTTCATGCCGATGTAGCCGGTCGAGCCGGAGAGCAGCGCTCCGATCAGGAACCCGCACGCTACAGCGATGTTCTGGATGAAGATCAGCGCCACGAACACGACCACACCGACACCGGCGATCGTCGTGTACTGCCGGTTCAGGTATGCGCGGGCGCCCTGCTGGACGGCCAGCGAGATGCTCTGCATCTTGTCGTTGCCCGGCGAGAGCGCGAGCAGGGATCGCGTGGTCACGAGGCCGTAGACCACGGCGCAGGCGGCGCAAACGAGGGCGACGACGACCCCGTGGTTTGTCAGGAAGCTGCTCAACAGAAATCCTCCGGTCGGTTGGCGTGCCGCGCGAGGCTCGCGCGCACATATGTCCGCCATCCGCCCGGATCGCTCGGTGAAGCGCCTACCCGGCGGAAAAGCGCGCGCAGTCTATCGTGCCGCGCGGCGGAGGGCGTTTAGGCTGACCTGCAACCGTCGTGGCGGGGCGTGGATGCCCCGCCCTCGAGCGCCTGGGCTGCACACCCGCCCACGCGGACGATCCCCAATGATCAGCGTCCCGGCACCCACAGCCTGCCGCTCGACTCCGCCGGGCCTGGGCCGTCGGGCTTGGCGCCCGGCTGGGGCTGAGGCGGTGCGGGAGCGGCCTGCGACGGCGGCGCGGGTGTGGACGCGGGCGCGCCCTGGGCAGGCGCGCTCTGGGACTCGCGCGCATACGCCATCTGCAGCTGCGAGAGCGCGTCGCGCAATGGGCGCGCTTCCTGAGGCGCGCGGCGCTCGACCACCGGCATCAGGCCGCGCACGGCGTCGATCGCGTCGCGTACCTGCTCGAGGTCGCGCTCGGGGCTGCCCTGCTCGGGCGTGGCCGGGTCCGGCTCACCGACCAGGCCGAGGCGGCGCGCGCCGATGTTCAGCAGCGACACGGTCGCCTGCAGCACCATGTCGGCGCTCGTGATGCGGCTCAATTCGGCCTCGTACGCCGCGCGTAGCTCCGCTTCGGTGGGCTGCCCCCCCGCCGCACCCGTCCCACCGGTGGGCGCGCTCGAGTGCGGCTCGCCGGGCCCGCCCGCACTCCCCTGCTCTACGCCCGTCTGGTTCTGGGCCTCCTGCGTGCTCACACCGCCACCTCCGCTGAGTAGGTTTGCCTGGTCTCCGCCACCGCCGCCGCGAAGACTTCCTCGCGCGTGGCGCCCTGCTCGATCATCGCGCGCTGGCGCTGGGCGCCGTTGCGCTCGGGGAAGGCCAGCTCGATGCCGAGCTCCCCTCGCACCGGGGCACTCCAGCTTGCCAGCCGCTCGATCGCCTCGCGCGCCGGGTACTCCTCGACGCGCCCGAGGTCGATCAGCCGCCCATCGAGGCCGAAGCGGATCGCGCGCCACATGTTCTCCTCGACCATCCGCGGCGTGGGGTCGGCGAACGGGACGCCTTCGTCGATGTCCCGTGCGGCCTGGGTCACGCAGGCGACGATCAGCCCCGCCAGCGCCTCCGACTCCGCCGCCGTGGTCTGCGCGTCGCAGATACGCACCTCCACCGTGCCGAACGCGAAGTGCGGGCGCACCGACCACCACACCTGGGTGGACTCCACGATCGAGTTGGTGCTCACCAGCTGCTCGATGTACTCGCGGTATGCGCGCCACCCGCCAAACGCGTCGGGCACCCCGCAGCGCGGGAAGCTGCGGGTGAAGCTCTGCGTGCGCGCCGAGTGCAGGCCCGCGTCGCGGCCGTCGAGATAGGGCGAGTTGGCGGAGATCGCCAGCAGTAGCGGCAGCACCCCGCGCAGGCGGTCGCACACCCGCACCGCGCGATCGGCGTCGCGCACCCCCACGTGCGCGTGCATGCTGAAGGTGTTGTTGCGCCACGCCACGTATTTGAGGCCCTCCTCCACGCGGCGGTAGTGCTCGGTGTCGATGATCTGCTGCGCGCGGTAGTCAGCCCACGGGTGGGTCCCCGTGGCGCCCAGTGCCAGCCCGTTCTCCTCGGCGAGCGCGAACAGTCGCCTGCGGCGCTCGCGCTGGCTGGCCACGGCGTCGTGGAAGTCCGCGCCGGGGCCTGAGACGATCTCGATCTCCGCGGAGATCAGCTCGCCGGTGATGTGCTCGTAGAGCAGTGCATCGCGCACGCGGGCGGCCTCACGCAGAGCTTCGAAGCGAGGCACCATCTCCAGGGTGGTGGGGTGCAGCAGCGAGAACTCCTCCTCGAGGCCCACGGTGCCATCCACCGCCTGCGCGAAGGTCCCCGCCGCCCGGTCGAGGTCCAAGCCGCTCATGCGCCTCCCCTCCACGAGCGACGTGGGGTCCGGGATGGGCTCGGATCTGGACGGCAGGGCATGGGACGGCGAGCTCCGCGAGGCGGCCTAGTGTTCCAAGTCGGAAATTCGGTGAGCATTTGCCGAGCGACTGCGCGTGATCTGACGTTCGACGGGATCGGCGTGTGTGCCGGTAGCACATGAGCCGATTCTGGCGGGCGTCAGGCGCGTGCAGGTGCCGGGAAATGCCATTGAATTTGTGACTTTGGACACTAGGTCAGATAGAAGTACAGCGCGTACAGCAGGTCGACGGCGGGGCTGGAGGTGTGGACGGTGACCTCCGGGGGCACCACCAGCAGCGACTCGGAGTAGTTGAAGATGATCTTTACGCCCGCCCTCACCAGCTCATCGGCAAGCTCCTGGGCGACGGCGCCGGGGATCGCGAGCACGCCAACGACGATGTCCTCGTCTTCGACCATCTGGCGCAGCTCGCGCGTGTGGCGCACGACCTTGTTGCCGACGGTGGTGCCCACCTTGTCGGGGTCCACGTCGAAGATTGCCACCACGCGGAAGCCGTGGTCGGCGAAGATGTCCGAGGAGGCGATCGCCTTGCCGAGGTGCCCCGCCCCGAACAGCGCGATGTTGTGCTGCCCGGCGGTACGCAGAATCTTGCGGATCTGCGACACCAGCGACTCGACGTTGTAGCCGACGCCGCGCTTGCCGAACTTGCCGAAGCCGGAGAGGTCACGGCGGATCTGCGTCGAGTTGACGTGGGTGTAGTCGGAGAGCTCCTGGGAGGAGATCGTCTCCTTGCCCATCTTGCGCGCCTGCGTGAGCACCTGCAGGTAGCGCGACAGCCGCGCCGCTACCCCCAGCGAGAGCCGCTCGCCCGGGTGCGCGGGGTCTCCGTGTCCGTTGCGCTCGACCTCCGCCGTGCTGGCCGAAACGGGGATGCGCGCCCCAGGCGCGTGTCCCCCGGCTTCTGTGAGCTCCCCGAATGCCATCGCCCGTGACTATAGAGATGGTTCCCGCGGCCTCTCCCTCAAAATCTCACCGTTGCCGCCCGGCTGGTTGCGGCCGTTCGCCGGTCGGGTACACGTCGAGCGACAGATAGCCGGGGTAGGGCAGCCGCTCGGCGAAGCGCGCAGCGCTGGCGATCATCGCGGCGTTGTCGGTGCACAACACCCGCTCGGGCACGTGCACGCTCGCGCCCAACTCGCCGAGGCGCCGTCGCAGCTCGCCGTTGGCCGCGACCCCACCGCCAACCGCGAGGCGTTCGAGGCCGGTCTGCTCTAGCGCCCGCTCGGCCCGTTCGACCAGGCGGGCGACGATCGCCGCCTGGTAGGAGGCCGCGAGATCGGCCGCGCGCGCTGCGAGCTCGTCCTCGGAGAGCTCGCGCACCTTGTACAGCAGCGCGGTCTTCAGGCCCGCGAAGGAGAAATCGAGGCTGTGCGCAAATGCCTGGCGGCCCACGCCCAGCCCCGGCCGGGGCCCTCCCGCGGAGAACGGGAAGGCGCTCGGATCGCCCCCCTTGGCGAGGCCTTCGAGCGCCACCCCACCGGGGTAGCCCAGGCCGAGCATGCGGGCACCCTTGTCGAACGCCTCCCCAGCCGCGTCGTCGAGCGTGCTCCCCAACACCTCGAAGCCCTCGTGCTCGCGCACGTGCGCCAGCAGCGTGTGCCCGCCGCTTGCGATCAGGCACACGAAGGGCGGCTCGAACGGGTGGGTGGGGACCCGATCATCCGCGATGAAGTTGGCCGCCACGTGGCCCTGCAGGTGGTCGACCGCCGCGAACGGCAGCTCCCGCGCAGCCGCGAGCGCCTTGGCGGTGGCGAAACCCACCAGCAGCGCCCCCACCAGACCCGGGCCGCGGGTGGCGCCCACCAGATCGATTTGATCGAGCGTCGTGTCCGCCCGCTCGAGTGCACTAGTCACGACGAGGTTGACGATCTCCAGGTGCCGGCGGGATGCGATCTCGGGAACGACCCCTCCGAAACGATCGTGCACCTCCTGGGAGGAGATGACATTGGAATGGATCCTGCCCTCTCCATCGATGACCGCCGCGCAGGTGTCGTCGCAGCTGGTCTCCAGCGCCAAGATCATGCTCGCCCCCCCGATCCGCCCGGCCCGCCCACGGCCGGCACCCACGGTGGCTCTCACAGGAAGCCCGGGTTGGGCACATCCTCCAGCGACCCCACCAGCGTCGCCGGCGTGCGCCACATCACCAGGGCGTCCTCGCCGTTGTCCTGGTAGTAGCGCCTGCGCATCCCCGCCGCGCGGAAGCCCTCACGTTCGTAGAGGCGGATCGCCACGTCGTTGGAGCGGCGCACCTCCAGCGTGTAGCGCGCCTGCTCGTCGTCGACGCGCTCGTACAGCTCGCTCAGCAACGCCGAGGCGACTCCTTCGCGGCGATGCTCGGGCGCGACCGCCACGTTCATCACGTGCCACACGGTCTCGTAGCGCGAGCAGATCATGTACCCCACCAACCGCCTGCTACCCCCCGTGACCGGAGCCGGGGGACGCTCGCCTTTGGCGAGCATCCCCGTTTCGGCCAGCACGGCGGCGAGGCAGATCCCCGAGGGCTTGGAGAGCTCCAGCACGAACATCGCCAGCGACCACGGCGTGGGGAACGCTCGCCGCTCGATTCCGATCACCTGCGGCAGGTCCGGGTATGCCAGGCGCCGGATCTCCAGGTGTGGCTGCTCGGCGGCAACGTCGGCGGTTAGCGGTGTGCTCACTTCTTGCTCCCTCTATTTTCCAAGGAGATTTCCGCATCCGGCCGGCGGCGGTAGTCGGGCAGCACCGCCTCAGGATCGCCCGCCGGCGCGCTCAGGGCCAGCTCGCACAGCACCCCGGCGTCTACTCGGTGGAGCGGCGAGGTGTCCACTGGGACCGCCACCGCGATCGCCTCCAGATATCCCCGAAAGCGTAGCGCTCCGTCGCCTACCGCCAACCAATCGCGTGCCCCGTCTAGCGCCCCCGGGAGCGCAGCGAGCTCCTCCGGCGGGAGCGCGCGCGGCGGTACCAGCTCGCCCTGTGCGTCATACGCCGCGGCGAACGCCTCCCCGCGGCGCGCGTCGATCGCCGCCAGCACGCCGCGCGTCCGCGAGCCCGGCTCCAGGGCAGCCTCAGCGAGCACCCGCAAGCTGCTGACACCCACGACCTCGATCCCCAGTGACTGCGCCAAGCCGCGCGCGGTGGCAATCCCGACGCGCAGCCCGGTGAACGTGCCCGGCCCCACTCCCACTGCGATCCGCTCCAAAGCATCCCAGCCGATACCCGCCTGCGCCAGCAGCTCGCTCGCCAGCGTCAGCGATTGCGAGGTGTGTCCGGGTCGCTGGCCGAAACGGGGATGCTCGCCAGGGGGGAGTGTCCCCCGGCTTCGGTCGGCCGCGGGCTGGTCGTAGGCCCGCAGGGTGGTCCCGTCGGCGAGCCGCAACCCCACGGCGGTGGCGGGCGTGGCGGTGTCCAAGCCCAAGACGATCATTGCTGCACAGATATCTCGATCCGCCGGAGGTCGCCGCCGCCATGGGTGATCGTCACCTGCGCTCGCGACCCCCCGAGCTCCGGGTTGCCTTCCTCCGGCCACTCCACGAACGCGATGCTGTCCACTGTCAGGTAGTCCTCCAGCAGGCCGGGAGCCTCATGCTCCAGCCCCGCAAGCCGGTAGAGGTCGAGGTGGGCGACGGTCACCTCGGAGCCGCGGTAGCGGTGCCCGATCCCGAAGGTGGGGCTCGTGACCGGGTCGGTCACCCCCAACGCCCGCGCGGCGCCTCGCACCAGCGTCGTCTTGCCTGCGCCCAACTCTCCCCGCACCAGCACCACGTCCCCCGGCTGCAGCTGCCCCGCCAGCTCGGCGCCCACTGCCTCGGTCTCAGCGGGGGCCGAGGTTTCATGGGTGCGCACCGGCAGAACTTTAGTGTTCCTCGTGGGAGACACCACCGGCTGCAAGCGGTTGCCGAGCGGAGGGGCTACGCCGGCGTGCCGCTACGAAGCACGGCGCAAACTCGGCTACGCCGCGAGCGCCTCCGCGCGCAGCTCCTGCTCATGCGAGAGCGCCTCGCGCTCGAGCGCGCCTCCCGGCCCGATTCGGTAGGCGCCCATGCGCGTGAGCGGTGGCGAGTAGGCGTGAATCGTGATCGCCGGCTGCGCGCCCCCGTTGAGCACGCGGTGGATCGCGGTCGCCGGGACGTTGAAGCACTCGCCCGCCGAGAGCTCTCGCGTCACAGTGGGCGAGCCGACCGCGAGGCGCTCCTCGCGTACTCGGCCGGCGACCACGGCGATACCGCCAGCCGAGTCGTTGTGGTCGTGGAAACCCGTATCGTGGCCGTCGCTCCAGCAGATCAACCACGCGTTGACGCGCTCGTCGGAGAAGATCTGCTCGTACACCCGCGCGTCGCGCCGGTGGCGGACGAAGTGACGCCAGCGCGCTGGGTCGGCCGCTAGCACGGCGGCGAAGCGCTCGAGCTGCTCGCCGTTCAGGAACGCGCCCGGGTCCTCGGCGGGTATCGGCTCGGGTGCGGCCAACAGCCGCTCGAACCGCTCCACGGCGAGGCTCAGGGGCTCGGGGGGCGCCGGGTCGGGCGCCGCGGCAAACCACACCACCCGTGCGGGCCGGGCACTCACGATGCCACCCCCGCGCGCACCGCATGCACCGAGCGCGCTGTCCGGATCGCGCGGATCGCGTCGGTGCGCTCCAACAGCTGGACGCCGTTCTCCGCCAGCAGCGCCTCGCGGCCGGTCGGCGTCGGCTCGACGACGGGTCGGTCGGAGCCGTACACCAGCTGCTCCCCACCGACTCTGCGCGCCATCGCCTCGACCGCCGCCGGACCGTAGCTGGAGGTGTCGTAGTAGACAAGCTGATCGCGCAGGTCACAGTGCGGCCCACCGCGAGCCGCGAGCCGCTCGCTGAGCAGCGGCGCGCCCCCCGCGAGCATCGCGAACACGACCCGCAGCCGCGGGTGCTCGCGCCGGCCGAGCGTCGCGAACGTCAGCCACGCGGCCTGCATCTGGGCGACATAATCGGTCAGCGACCGCCACCACAGCGGCTCGCTCAGCGAGGCCTCTGCCGAGCGCAGGCCCGGCGCCGGGCCGGGATGCACGAACAGCGGCGCCCCACGCGCTTCGATCCGCTCCAGCAGCGGCGCGCTCAGCGCCAGCGCGCCGGGACCGGCGAGCGCGCCCGCGGGCAGGCAGACGCCGATGCAGTCGCGTGCCAGCAGCCGGTCGACATCGTCCGGGTCCTGGTCGTCGAGCGCGATCGGCCCCCATGCGGCAAACCAGCTGGGCAGCGCCAGCACGCCCTCCAGGTGAGCCTCGATCAGCTCATCCGCCTCGTCCCGGGGCAGCGCCTCGACGCCGATTGCGCTCGACAGCGCCACCACCGCGAGGTCGAGGCCGTCGCCGTTCACGAGGCTCACGCGGCGGTGGGGCGATTCAGCCTCGCGGTCGATCACGTAGGGCTGCTCGCCCGCGCTGTGCAGCACCGTCAGGCCATGTGAGCGCCGGACGAAGGGGAGCGTCCGGCGAGCGGCCAGCGCGTCGAGCAGCGGGGCGGTCCAGATGTGCTGATGAATGTCGATCTGCATGGTTCTCGAAGGAATCTCCGTCGTCTTGGCGGCTGGCGAGTGGACCCGCCAAACCTCCTATACCTCATAAACTGGATCGAGAATATCATGTTTTGTGCAGAGCGCAACCCCCAAAGGGTGTTTTGCAAGCTCTTTCCCAAAAAACCATCCTCAAGCCCGCGGGCACTGCTGCCGATAGAGGACAAACCTCCTCCTCCCTAGCAGTGCGACCGGCCCACGACTCCCTCTCCCGTGGGCCGGTCGTCTTTAAGGGCTGGGCCTCGCCTCAGAACAGGCCGAGTTGATCGACCTCGGCCACCGGCTCTGCGCCGGCACCAGGCCCGCCGGGGGCCGGAAGCTCCTCGGGCTCCTGGACCACCTCCGGCACCTCCAGCCACTGCGGCTGCTCTGGAGCGGGCTGCGCCAGCAGCTCCGGCAGGCGGCTGAAGTCCTCGCGCAACGTCTGAAGCATCCGCGGCGTGTAGAGCGCCGCCGCCGGATGGAAGATCGGGTAGAGCCGCACTGCGCGGCGTCCCACCTCGAGCACCTCCGGCTGCCCGTGCAGGCGCGTGATCCCGGTCGGGTCGTCGCGCAGCAGCTTGGTGGCAAAGTTCCCCAGCGTGCAGATCACCCGCGGCTGGATCAGCTCGACCTGGCGGTATAGGTACTCCCGGCAGTTCTCGATCTCCACCTGCTGAGGGTCGCGATTGCCGGGGGGATGACACTTAAGAACGTTGCATATAAAGACGTCTGCCCGTTGCAGCCCAATCTCTTCGAGCAGCTTGTTCAGCAGTTTGCCCGCCGCGCCCACGAACGGCAGCCCCTGCTCGTCCTCACTGGCCCCGGGGGCCTCCCCCACGAACATCAGGTCGGCATCGGCGTTGCCCGCCCCGAACACCACCGTCTTGCGGGTGGCGGCCAGCTCAGCGCAGCGCACGCAGCCCTGCGCCTGCGCGAACACATCCTTGAGGGCCTCGCGCCGCTGCTCAGCCGATAGCTGGCTCTCCTCGCCCGACATTGCGCGGATGCTAACTCTCCCGTGCCTGCGAGCGCGTGTCTCCCCCATCTGTGAACCTGCGCACACAGCGCCCCAGATCCCTCACGGCCTCGGCGCCGCGCTGTATGATTTGTTGCAGGCCGTCAACCGACCACGCTCGGAGTGGACCCAAAGCATCAGTGCTTTTCTTTCTCGCGCCGGTATCCGCAGGAACTGGACCGAAGGCTATGAGCCATCACACCCCACGGACTCGTCTTACGCGCATGAGTACGCTGCGCGCCTCGGGAGTCTGTAGTACGGCGGGAGACCTGCAGGCATGAGCACACCGCGCACCTTTGGGGTCTGTACCGGGGGACGGGCAGCGCGATGAGAACGCTGCGCTCCGTCGGGGAGTTGCGGGCCGCACTGTCGCCCGCCCGCGAGAGCGGCTCGACGATCGGGCTGGTGCCGACAATGGGAGCGCTGCACGAGGGGCACCTGTCACTGATCCGGCGGGCTCGCGAGCAGTGCGACGTCGTGGTTGTTTCGCTGTTCGTCAACCCCGCGCAGTTCAACGAGCACTCCGACCTGGAGCGCTACCCGCGCTCCGAGCGCCACGACGCGGGGCTGGCCGCGGAAGCTGGCGCGGACTTGCTGTTTGCGCCCTCGGTCGAAGAGGTGTACCCGCCTGGCTTTGCCACCGCCGTGGAAGTGCTCGGGCTGACCGACCGCCTCGAGGGCGCCGCGCGCGGGGCCTCGCACTTCCGCGGAGTGACCACCGTGGTCACGAAGCTGCTGTGCATGACGATGCCCGACACGCTCTACCTCGGCCAAAAGGACGCCCAGCAGGTGGTGGTGGTCCGTCGCCTGGTGGCCGATCTCAACCTGCCCGTTCAGATCGAGGCGCTGCCGACCGTGCGCGAGGACGACGGGTTGGCGCTCTCCAGCCGCAACGCGCTGCTCGATCCTGCCGCGCGTAGGCGCGCACTCGCGCTGCATACCGCGCTGCGCGCTGCCGGCGAGCTGGCCGCCACGGGGGAGCGCGCGTCCACCGCGCTGCTCGACGCCGCCAACACCGCGCTGGCGTCCTGCGGGGTGCGCGCCGACTACGTCGCGCTGGTCGATCCCGACACGCTCGAGCCCCTCACCCGGCTCGACCGGCCCGGGCTGCTGGCGATCGCCGCGCACGTCGGCGGGGTGCGGCTGATCGACAACGCCACGCTCGAACCCACTTTGGAGCCCACTCGACCCTCAGGAAAGGCAACAGCAACATGCAGCGCGTGATGCTCAAGTCCAAGATCCACCGCGCCACGATTACCGACTGCGACCTGCACTACGTGGGGTCGATCACGATCGACGCCGACCTGCTCCAGGCCGCCGATATCCTCGAGGACGAGCAGGTGCACGTCGTCGACATCGACAACGGTGCCCGCTTCGAGACCTACACGATCGCCGGCGAGCGCGGCTCGGGGGCGATGAAGGTCAACGGCGCCGCCGCGCGCCTCGTACACCGCGGCGACACGATCATCGTGATCTCCTACGGCCAGTACGACCAGGCCGAGATGGAGCGCTACGAGCCCCGCGTCGTGCACGTGGAGGCCAATACCAACCGCATCATCACCGTCGACGACGCGGTGGCGACCCTGCTCAGTCATGAGCCTGCCTCGGAGGGCGCGTACGAGGTGCGTGCCTGACGCGACAGCCCCAGGGCGCCAACCAACGTCAGAGAGGAATCGAACACACCATGTCCAGCCACCCTGCCGCCCGCCCCACCAACCCCTCGAGCGTTCAGATCCCCCACGACCCCGGTCGCCTGCCGATGACCCTGCCGCTGCTGGCGGAGAAGAAGCGGCTCGGCGATCCGATCGTGATGGTCACCGCCTACGACTACCCTTCCGCGCGCGCCGCCGAGGCGGCCGGCGTCGATCTGGTGCTGGTGGGCGACTCCGCCGCCACCACCGTGCTCGGCTACAGCGCGACCACGCCGGTGCGCCTGCAGGACATGCTCGTGCTGGCCGCCGCCGCACGCCGCGGGCTGCGCACGCCGCTGTTGATCGGCGACCTGCCGTTCGGCTCGTATGAGGTCAGTGACGAGCAGGCGATCGCCACCGCGGTGCGGATGGTGCAGGAGGCCGGCTGCGACGCGGTCAAGCTGGAGGGTGGCGGCCCCGCCTCGGCGAGCCGCGCGCGCGCGATCACGGGCGCCGGCATCCCCGCGATGGGCCACGTCGGGCTCACCCCGCAGACCTCCACCGCGCTCGGCGGCTGGAAGGCGCAGGGGCGCAGCGCGCAGGCGGCGGCCAAGATCGCCGAGCAGGCGCTGGCGCTGCAGGAGGCGGGCTGCTTCGCGATCGTCTTCGAGGCGATCCCCGCGGCGGTCACCGAGGAGTTGATGTCGCGCATGGAGATCCCCGTGATCGGCATCGGCGCCGGCCCCGCGACCGACGGGCAGGTGCTCGTCTTCCACGACCTGCTCGGCATCCGCGACGGCCTCGGCCCGCGCTTCGTCAAGCGCTACGCCAACCTCCAGGAAGAGATGAACGCCGGCGTCCTCGCCTACGCCGAGGATGTCCGCGCCCGGCGCTACCCCGGCCCGGAGCACACCTACAAGATCGACCCGGCCGAGCTGGCCGAGCTGCACGCGCTGCTGGGCTGACCCCTACTGGTTCAGTTCGATCGAGTTCATCAGGTGCTTGTAAGCGAAGACGGCGTGGGCTTCCGTTTCGGCCAGTTCCGCTTCGAAGCGCTCGATGTTGTGGAAAAGCGAGACGTCGCCGGCAGTCGCGTAGGGCCTGGCGAGCCTCATGATCAGCGGGCCTTCTTCGGCTTCGGGATCGACGGCGTTGTACTGCGTTAGGAACTGGGTGGTGCTCGCGGTGAGCGTCCTGTAGCCGCCGGCGACCCATTCCTTGACGTCGCCGCACAGGCTCGGGACGGTGAGGCCGACGAGCTTGTAAAGCTTGGTCGCGAAGATTTTCACCGCGCGCGTGAGCTCGGGGTTGCTCCAGTGCAGACCCTTCACCGCGTGGTAGAAGACCTTGATCGGGCCAGTGGCGGTGCGGTAGCCGACGACCGTCATCGCGCCGACGACCTCGTCGTCGAGCTGTTCGGCGCCATGGTTCTGCGGCGATGCCGCCGCCACCTTGGGACACTGGGCGGCGACTTCGTTGGCGTAAGCATTGACGGCGGCAAGCCCCCTGGGGAGGTCGGGGCGCGCGGCGTTCAGAATCGTCTTGGTGGCGCGTGCCAGCGCCTGCGTCGCGGACGCATCGCCGGCGGACTCTGCGGACGTGGCCTGCGGCACCAGCGCCAGCGCCAAGCTGGCGAGGACGAGCACAACCGGACCCGATACCGACCTCCTACCCATACCTACTAGAGTAGCATCTGCGCAAGGCAGGCGCCACCCCCTTGCGATCCAGGTGTCTCTCAGCCTGTCCGGTGACGCTACTTCTTGTGCTTAGGCTTGTGGCCCTTGACCGTCAGGTTGTACGTGTGCGTCGTGGGCGTTCCGCCCAGCGAGGACTTGTAGGTCAGGGTCGCGGTGAGATGGACCGTCTTGCCCTTCTTCAGCAGCGCCTTGATCTTGCTGGACAGGGAGACCGTTAGCTTCAGCGGCACACCCGCCGTACCGCTGGCGGAGGTCTTGCCGGCCACGGTCGTGGAGGGACGACACTTGCCTTTGATCTTAACCTGACCCTTCTTGCACTTCTTGGACTTGGCGTCCACGGCCGAAGTGCTCGCGATCGTCGCAGTCGGCACCGTCACCACCATGGTCGCCTCACCCGACTGCGTCGGGACAAACGTGATCGTGACCGTGCCGTTGGAGTTCGACACGATGCTCTCGATCGTATAGCCGCTGTTGGGGGTCGGCGGGGCGACGGTCAGCACCTCCGAGCCGCAGGTGCTCGCGCTTGCGTCGTTGGTCGAGTCTCCGCTGTAGGCAGCCCGCCAGTAGTAGGTGCCCGGCGCGAGCGCGGTGGTGACACCGCCTGACGGCGCCGCTGCTCCACCTGCGACTGTGCTGGTAGAGCTGAATACATCGCTGGAGGCAACGCAGGATGACGCCGAGTAGAGAGCGTAGGTGACGGTCCCGGTTGCGCTGCCGGCATTCGCTCCGGTGATCGTCGCTTTGTCGATCTCGCCGACCGTGCCGTCGGGGATCGTTATGTTCCCGCCAGTCGTGGCGCCGGAGGTCTGGGTGGTCGCGATCGCGGTGGGAGCCTCAGCCAGTCGCTGGTAGTTCACGGCTTCCAGGAAGACCTGCGTTCCCGTACCGGGATTTTCGTCGTAGGCAATCTCCGCGTTGCCGCCGCCGACGCCGACGATCACGCCGTGGGCGGTGTAGGGGACCGGTGTCACGACCGGAGCACCCCAGCTGGCGCCCCCGTTGCTGCTGTAGTCGAGCACCGCCCGGCCCGATTCCCAGAGGGCGTACACGCCGGTGTAGGAATCCTCGGACAGGTCGAGCGAATCGACGCCACCGAGAACTTCGCCGGTCACGTCGGCCAGCTCGACTGGGGCGCCGAACGATCCTCCTGTGGCAGTCGCGACAAAGGGGCGGAAGTCCAGCTGGTAATCCGAGCCGGCACCGGAAACGGCGGAGCCTTCCTCCTCGAGCACGCCGATCCCGTCCTGGCCGCCCTGCGCCAGGACCGGCGCTTCCGCTGAGCAGCCAAGGAGTTGATACGCCGGCAAACCTGCCTTGTTGAGCGTGCCTGTGGCTTTCGAGGTTCCATCTACTTGGCCGACGGAGACACCGTAACCGGTTGCGGCATCGTTGAGGCAGCCTGCGGGTGTGAGCTGGGCGCTGCTGTTGTTGGACCCAACGCCGACCACGATGTCGGTGCCCGCAGCCGCAGGCGCCGGCGCGGGCTCGGCGGCGATCTCCGGCCCATCGGTGTCGAGGGCCTTCCTCGGGTACTGGCCGCCCGGGTTGGTGGTCGCCGCAGGGTTGGGAGATTCGGGGCCAGCGAACGGGGAGTCGCTGAAGAAGTTGCCGTAGTCGTCCAGCAGGCCGACATCGGTATTGCTGAGCGCGACTGCGTTGCCACCGGTGTAGTACAGCGAGACGGGGCTGATGAAATTACCGCTGTTCTGCAGGCCGTGATTGCCTGACATGAACGCCGCACCGCCGGCGGGCGACGCCCACGCGATGCTGCCGGTGCTGACGGGCGTGCCAATCACTACAGCCTCGCCATTCGGCAGGACGACGAGCCCCCCAAGCCCCGGACGGTTTGTTCCCGAATAGCCTACGTATTTCGAGTCTTCGAGCAGCACCGGGGCGCCGCCCTCGCAGGCCGTGGCGCCCGCGGGCAGGACGCACAGGTCGACACCGGGGAAGTGTGGATCTTCCCAGGCGACGTACGTCGTTTGCGTCGAGGGGTCATAAGCGACCAACGGCGGGTTGCCGTTGTCTGGGGCGTCTAGCGTGATCGGTGCGGCCAACGCCGACGAAGCCGCAAGCGCCGCAGCCCCGGCCAAGACGACGGCAGCAAGCGCAGCCACCAGCCCACCGAGCAGCGTGGCACGGCGCAGCGCGGCCTTCCTTGACGTGAACAACATCACAGCCGACATGGTTCCCCAATCTGTCGTTGACACCTGCCGTCGAGCCTCGCCATCCGGGCAGGCCGCTTCGCAACACTAGCGCGTCCCCTGGACGGGCTCAGCCGTACTCAACACTTCGTAACACACGCGCCGGTGCGCCAGTGGCGATCGAGAACGGGGGGATGTCATGCGTGACCACGCTGCCCGCGCCGACCACGCAGCGCTCACCGACGGTCACGCCGCTCGTGACGACCACGTGGGCGCCCAGCCAGCAGTTGGCACCGATCCGTGTGGGGCCCTTGGAGGTGAAGCCCTGCCAGGGGACCGGGCGCTCCGGGTCGTCGTAGCGGTGGGCGGCGTCGGAGACGAAACAGCCGTTGGCGAGCATGCAGTGCGCGCCTATCTCCACCAACTCGTGCGCGGCGATCATCACGCTCTGGTTGAGGAACGTGCCCGAGCCGATCCGCACGCGCGCACGGCCGGGGGCCGTGATCCACACGCCAGGCTCGAACAGCACCCCCTCCCCCACCTCCAACCGCCCCTCGCGCAACGCCTCCAGCACGTTGCCCTGCAGCGGCCAGCGCGCGAACGCGCCGCGGCGCATCAGCTCCCAGTGGATCTGCGCACGGTTCCAGGGGAGCGTGTTGCGCTCGTACCACATCCACTTCTGGACCCAGAGGCGGGCCTGAGCGGCGAGATCGTTCAAGCGGCGGCCTTCGCACGCGGTTTGGGTTTGCGTTTGACGACCGCCCCCGCGCGCGGTTTCTTGACGGCCCCGTGCGGCTTGCCGTTGGAGGAGGCGCCCGCCGCGACCGATCGTCCGGGATCGGCCAGCAATGGCGCGAGGAACTGGCCCGTGTGCGAGGCCGGCTCGGCCGCCACCTCCTCGGGCGTGCCGGCGGCGACCACGAGGCCACCCTCCTCGCCCCCCTCGGGGCCCATGTCGATCAGGCGGTCGGCGCACTTGATCACGTCGAGGTTGTGCTCGATCACGACCACGGAGTTGCCGGCTTCGACGAGGCGCTGGAGCACCTCCAGCAGCCGCTGCACGTCGGCGAAGTGAAGGCCCGTCGTGGGCTCGTCCAGGATGTAGAGGGTGCTCCCCGTCGCCACCTTGGAGAGCTCGGTGGCGAGCTTCACGCGCTGGGCCTCGCCCCCGGAGAGCGTCGTGGCGGGCTGGCCGAGGCGCACGTAGCCGAGCCCGACCGCGTCGAGCGTCTCCAGGCGCCGGCGCACCTTGGGGATGTGCTCGAAGAACTTGACCGCCTCCTCGATCGGCATGTCGAGCACGTCAGCGATCGAGCGGCCCTTGAAGCGGATCTCCAGCGTCTCGCGGTTGTAGCGCTTGCCGGCGCACTGCTCGCAGGGGACGTACACGTCGGGGAGGAAGTGCATCTCGATCTTGAGCTGGCCGTCGCCCTTGCACACCTCGCAGCGCCCGCCCTTGACGTTGAAGGAGAAGCGCCCGGGCTTGTAGCCGCGCGCGCGGGCCTCCTGGGTTTTGGAGAACATGTCGCGGATCACGTCGAACAGGCCGGTGTAGGTGGCGGGGTTGGAGCGCGGGGTGCGACCGATCGGCGACTGGTCGACGGCGATGATCTTGTCGAGCTGATCGAGCCCCTTGATCGCGCGGTGGGCGCCGGCTCGGGCGCGCGCGCGGTGCAGGCGCGCGGACAGCGCCTTGTAGAGAATCTCGTTGACGAGCGTGGACTTGCCCGAGCCGGAGACGCCGGTGACGCAGGTAAGCGTGCCGAGCGGAAAGGAGGCGTCGATGTCGCGCAGGTTGTGCTGCGAGGCGCCTTCGACCTTCACATAACCGGTGGGGGTGCGGCGCTTGGCGGGCACCGCCACGGCGAGGGTGCCGGCGAGGTACTGGCCGGTGGCCGACTCCCGTACCCGCTGCACCTGCGCGGCGGTGCCCTGCGCGACGATCCGCCCCCCGTGCTCGCCGGCGCCGGGGCCGAGGTCGACGAGGTGGTCAGCGGCGCGCATCGTCTGCTCGTCGTGCTCCACGACGATCACGGTGTTGCCGAGGTCGCGCAGCCGCTCCAGCGTGGCGATCAGCTTCGAGTTGTCGCGCTGATGCAGACCGATCGAGGGCTCGTCGAGGATGTAAAGCACGCCCACCAGCGAGGAGCCGATCTGCGTGGCGAGGCGAATCCGCTGCGCCTCTCCCCCGGAGAGCGTGGCCGAGGAGCGGTCCATCGAGAGGTAGCCGATGCCGACGTTCTCCAGGAACTGCAGGCGCTCGGAGATCTCGCGCAGGATCAGCCTTGCCACGTGGCGGTCGGTGTCGGAGAGCTCCACCTCATCCAGCCACTCGATCGCGCGCCGCGCGGAGAGCGCGCAGAAGTCCTCGATCCGCGTGCCACCGACCAGCACGGCGCGGGACTCCGCGCGCAGGCGCGCCCCCCCGCACACCGGGCAGGGTCGCAGCGACATGTATTCCTCGAGTTTCTCCTTCACCCCCTCGGACTCAGTTTCGCGGTAGCGCTTTTCAAGATTGGCGATCAGCCCCGCAAAGCGCGTCGAGTAGGAGCGCCGCCGCCCGAAGCGGTTGCGATAGGTAATCGCCAGCGGCTCGGTCGTGCCCTGCAGAAACAGGCTCTGATGCTCCTCGGAAAGCTTCTCCCACGGCGTGTCGAGATCGACGCCGTCGCTCTCGGCGATCGCCTCGGCGACCTGATCGTAGTAGTTGGAGAAGGCCGCCGCCCTGCTCCACGGCGCGATCGCCCCCTCGCCCACCGACAGCGTGGGGTCGGGCACGAGCAGCTCGGGGTCGATCTCCATCTGCGCGCCCAGCCCGTGGCAGCGCTCGCAGGCGCCGTGAGGGGAGTTGAACGAAAAGATCCGCGGCTCCAGCTCGACCAGCGAGGGGCCGTGCTCGGGGCAGGCGAAGCGCTCGGAGAAGGTGAACACCGTGCCCTCCGCGGGCATCTCGCCGGGGACGATCTGGGCGTTGGCCGCCCGCGCCCCCAGCGCTCCAGTGGAGTGCCTGGCCTTACCTGCTTCGGTGCGCGCACCCGGCGCGGGCGACCGTGCAACATCTTCCACCCCCTGCTTACCACCCCCCGCCGCGGCCTCCTCTTCGAGGCCGCTCTCCGCAGCACGAACCCCCCCGGCGAAGCCCATCATCTCCACCTCCACCAACCCGTCGGCGAGGCGCACGGCCGTCTCGATCGAGTCGGCCAGGCGCTTGCGCACGTCGTGGCGCATGATCAGGCGGTCTACCACGACCGAGATGTCGTGCTTGTAGCGCTTGTCGAGCACGATCGATTCCTCCAGCATGCGGATGCGATCGTCGATCCGCACGCGCGCGAAGCCGTCTGCCCGCAGCTCTTCCAGCAGCTTGCCGTACTCGCCCTTGCGCCCGCGCACTACGGGCGCCATCACCATGAAGCGCGCCCCCTCCGGCAGCTCCATCACCTGGTCGATGATCTGCTCGGCCGACTGCCCCGTGATCGGCCGCCCGCAGATCGGGCAGTGCGGCTTGCCCACGCGCGCCCACAGCAGGCGCAGGTAGTCGTAGATCTCCGTGACCGTGCCGACCGTCGAGCGGGGGTTGCGCGACGTGGTCTTCTGGTCGATCGAGATCGCCGGCGAGAGCCCCTCGATCGAGTCGACGTCGGGCTTGTCCATCTGCCCAAGGAACTGCCGCGCGTACGCCGACAGCGACTCGACGTAGCGGCGCTGGCCCTCGGCGTAGATCGTGTCGAACGCGAGGCTCGACTTGCCCGACCCCGACAGCCCCGTGATCACGACCAGCGCGTCGCGCGGCAGCGTCAGGGAGATGTCCTTCAGGTTGTGCTCGCGGGCGCCACTGACGACGATCTGGTTGCTCGAGGGCATGCTCTACATCATACGATGACGAACAGACGTTCGTGTGGGAAGGTATTTTAAGGATTTGGATGGGGGGCCACGATGCGCACCTGGGGCGCCACCGCGGCAAGGCCACGGGGCGTGGCGCGGGGGCCGGCGCGCCCCCGTCGCTACACGATCGTCCGTTTCTCGAGGTCGATCGTGACCTTGTCCCCTTTGAGCGGTTCCTCGTCCCTGGCCGATTTGCCGCGGGTCGGCTTGAACGCCACAGTGAGCGTCGGGGGCGCGCCCGACATGTCCACCGTCAGCGTCAAGTAGCCGTACTCGAGGATCGGTTCGACCGTCCGCGCGTACCCTTCAGGGAGCTTCGCTTCGGCGGCGTTCGCCTTGGGCTTTGTCACGTTGTGCCCGCCGCTGCCGGCCACAATGTAGGGGATTTCGGCTCCTTCCACCGTGCGCGTGTAGCGCTGGTAGAGGTGGGCGTGCCCGGAGAGCACCGCGTCGGGCCGCAACCCAGCCGCCGCGCACGCCTTGTCGATGTCTTCAGCGAGCCCGCGCGTGCCGCCGTGCTTCTCGTCGATCGACAGCGGCGGGTGGTGGCAGGTGAGGATCACCGCCCGTTCGCCCGCTTCGCGTTGGGGCTTCAGGCGTTCGAGCTCCGCGGTCAGGAATTCCAGCTGCGCTTCCCCGATCTTTTCGTAGCGCCCGCCCTCGGAGGAGATCACCCCGGGGCCCTCCAGCACGTTGGAGTACAGCCCGACGATCGACACGAACGGCGCGTCGAGCGTGAAGTACACGCCCGGCTGGTTCATCGCGGAGCGCACCAGCCCGCCGGAGTCGGGCGAGGGGCCGGGAGCAGCGGCACAGAAGTTGCGCAGGAACGCGAACAGCGATTCGGTGTTTTCGCTCTCTTCGGAGGGGAACCCGTCATGGTTGCCGGGGATCGCAAAGATCGGCGCGTCGTAGCCGCGGAACGGCTCGTAGAACTGGTCGTAGTAGTACTGGTGCTCGCCGAAGCTGTACACCACGTCGCCGAGGTGGAACATGAACATCGGCCCCGCCCCCGCCGCGGCCGCCTCCAGCTCCGCCGTCATCGCGTCGGCCACGCTCGCCACGGTGGAGACGTGCGACCCTTCCGAGGGCCCCGTGTCGCCCGCCGCGTGGAAGCTGATCCGCTTGGCCGCCACGCATGGCGCGAGCGGGCCGGCGCCGATCACCTGCGCGAGCTCCATCCGCGGCGGGCTCACGCGCGGCGGCGGAACCGGCTGCAGCTGTTCTTCGTGGGCTTCGTAGTAGGGCGACTTGTAGTAGGCGTCGCTGGTGTTGTCGACCTGGAAGGAGTGCTCGTCTTCGCCGGGGTGGGGGTCGGCGAACAGCTGCCCTTCCGGCCCCACCAGGTTGGAGCTGAGCCCGGGCACCGGGGGCGTCGTGGAGGGGGCCGGTTTCGGCGGGGCGGGGGTGGGAGTGGGAGGTTCGGCGGCGGGCGCGACCTTCAACGCCTGCAGCAGCTGCGTGCCGTTGGGACGGCCCCAACCGGTGCAGGCGTCCCAGCCCGGGCCCGCCTTGTAGCTGCCGTTGTTGCCGCTGACGATGTCCACGAGACCGTCCTTCAGGTGCGCGTACAGCTGCGGGTTGCAGAACCCGAGTGGGGTCCCGGTGAGCTGGTTGAGCAGCGTGATCAGCGCCGACCACAGCGGCGCCGAGGCGCTCGTGCCGCCGACCCCGCCGAGCTGGCCATTGGGGCTCAGCACCCACATCGGCGTTTCCGGGTCGGCGAGGCTGGCCACGTCGGGCACCCCACGGCCGGTCTTGCCGCTTTTGTCGGCGTTGGCGGGGACGTCGGCGGCGGCCTGCCACTCGGGCACTGCGAACAGGCGGCTCACCCCGCCGCCGGTGGCGCCCTCCTGCCTGGCGAGGTCGTTCCACACCTTTTCCGAGGAGATCGTCTCGGTCTCGGCGTCGGCTTCCAGGCGGATGCCACCGCAACCCAGCACCCACGGGCTCGAGGCGGGGAAGTCGACGTGCGGGGTTTTCGTGGCGGGCTCGTCGGCCGAGCCTTCGTCGCCGGAGGCGCAGCAGATCGTGATCCCCTGGGCGGCGGCCTGTTCGAAGGCGCCGTTGACCAGCTTCACCGCCTGCTCGGTCCACGCGCCCTTCACTTCGTCGTCCTCGGGGTTGCCGTATGAGCACGAGATCACCTGCGGCTTGTTGGTCGTGTCGGCCACCGCCGCCTTGATCGCGTTCACCCACCCCTCTTCGGTGAATTCGGTGAAGTACACCGCCACGTCCGCCCCCGGCAGCACCCCGCCGACCGTGCAGAGGTCGAGCAGCACCTCGCCCGTGGCGTCGTCTCCTTCGCCGTTGCCCGGCTGGTTGCCGGGGCCCTGAACGACCACGTCGGTGAGCTTCGGCGCCGCCTGTTTGAGGGTGTCCGTGAAGTAGCCCTCAAGCGCGCTCGGTTCGTAGCCACCCTTGGCGGATTCCCCGTTGAACGCGAGCACCGCCACGCACTGCCCGGCGCCGTCGCCGGCGGGGAAGTCGAACAGCTTCGCGAGCATCGGCGGCGTGTAGGCGTTGGCGGGCAGTCCGGAGGAGCCCGCTTCGGCTTCGGCGGCGCGCCGGGAGACGTGCGGGCGGGTGCGCACCATCCGCCGGTTGTCCAACCCGAGCACACCCTCGACCACGCCCGCAAGCTCGGCGGGGAGCAGCAGCTCGCCCTTGTAGGAGCGGTAGGTGCCCCCCTCGGGGTGTTTGTAGTGGCGCAGCTCCACGCCGAACGCCTCGCCCAACTGCTTGGCGGTGCCCGCCACCCGCACCAGGCGCTTGGCGATGCTCTGCTCCACCACCTTCAGCTTGTGCTCCTTCGCAAACGCGGCGACCGCGTCGAGGTCGGACGGGGCGGCGCCGAAGGCCGCGACCGCTTCCTCGGGGCGCAGGTAGGAGCGGGCGCGAGGGGCGAGACGACCGAGCTCGTGCGCCGTCGGGGCGGGCGTGCCCTGCGGATCGCGCTGCACGTAGATCGTGACGGTCAGCCGCTCGCCCGGCTTCACCGGCTCGATCGCCCTGGTGGTCGGCCGGCTGCTGCCCCGTAGACGGAAGTGCTTGCTCATGTGGACCTCCCCGTTGTTGCGAAGTGCCGAAACCAGGCCACCCATCAGAAGCTTGCGCTTACCCCATGATGGCTTCGGCCGATAGTACAGAAAACCGTTGACTAAAGGGATTCTTTTTGTGAAGATTCGCGGGAAGGCGCGAATCAGGTGCCGAGACCCGCGAACAGCGATGCGACGTCGAGGTCGGGCACTCCCTCGGCGGGCGAAGGCACCGACGTACCGATCCCGTAGATCTCGCAGCGGCTGTAGCCCTTGGGCCCGGGCTCGGTGCGCACCTCGATTGTGCGGCCGGGGACGTCGACCAGCCAGTAGGTGGGTATAGGAGCACCGGCGTACAGGTCGGCCTTCTCGCCGCGGTCCTCCCTGTGCGAGGTCACCGCGACCTCGACGGCGAGCAACGCCGTCCGGGGATGGCGGCCGCGAGGAGGCGGCCTCTCGGTGAGAACCAGGTCTGGTTCGGGCAGTGCGCCCCACCTGGCTTCCAGCGGCAGCTGTACGCCCAGCCACCCCCGGGCAGCCGCCAAGTAACGCGTCAGGCGCCTGATCACCTCTGCGTGATCTGGACCATGCGGGCTCACCTCGACCAGCAGCCCTTCCAGCAGTTCAATCCGCTGCCCGCCCAGCACGCCCGATGCGACCATCCGTTCGTAGGTCCCCACGTCGAGCCGGTGGATCGCGTCCTGGCAGTGGGAGTGCTTGTTGACGAGCAGCCCGTCCAGCAGCTCGACCTCCACGCCTTCCAGCGCGCCCGCATCCACCAGCCGCATGTACGTCCCGACGTCCATCCGGTAGAGCGGGAGCGAGCAGTCGGCGGGAGCAATACGCGCAGCCTGTGTTGCCATCGTCTCATTGTGGCAGGCGAGGATACGGACCGATGGCGAGGCTTCAGTGCGGCGGGGGGATCGCGGGGCGGTGTCGATAGAGGTGGCCTGGCCGGTTCGTTGAAGCATCGGTGTCCCTTCGATGGATCACCAGCGAGGCGCCGGACGCGTAGGCCGCGACCGCAACCCTCGGTAGCCTCCCAGCAGCAGGAACGGGGACGGTTGACCAACGACCACAGGAGAGCTGCAGCGACATGGCTGAGGCCACGATCAACAACCACGCCGATCTGATCTGTTCGGTTGCCGACCTGCTACGCGGGGACTACAGGCGGTCGGAGTACGGCAAGGTGATCCTTCCGCTCACCGTCCTGCGCCGCCTGGATTGCGTGCTGGAGGAGACCAAGCCGGCCGTCATCGAGCGCTACGAGCGAATGCGCGGCCGCGCCGTGCATCTCGACCCCCTGCTCGAAAGCGTCGCCGACGAGCGCTTCTTCAACACCTCGCCGCTGAACTTCCGCCGGCTGCTCGACGACCCCGCCCAGGTCGCCGGCAACCTCGAGGAGTACATCGCCCGTTTCAGCCCAGGAGCCAGGGAAGTCATCAACAAGTTCGACTTCGACGTGCAGATCGCCCGCCTCGCGCGCGCCAACCTGCTCTACCTCGTGCTGTCGAAGTTCGCCGAGGTGGACCTGCACCCGAGCGTCGTATCGAGCATCGAAATGGGCTACATCTACGAGGAGCTGATCCGGCGCTTCTCCGAGCTCTCCAACGAGACTGCCGGCGAGCACTTCACACCGCGCGAGGTGATCCGCCTGATGGTCGAGCTGCTGTTCGCCGACGACGACGAGGCGCTCGCGGGCGCCGCGATCAAGACGCTCTTCGATCCGGCCTGCGGCACCGGCGGGATGCTCTCCGTCGCCGAGGACTACCTGCGCGACCACAAGCCGAGGGCGCGTCTGGACCTCTTCGGACAGGAGCTCAACGACGAAACGTACGCGATCTGCCGCTCCGACATGATGCTCAAGCGCCAGGACCCATCCCGCATCTTCTGCGGCAACTCCTTCAGCGACGACGGCCACGAAGGCAAAACCTTTGACTACATGCTCGCCAACCCGCCGTTCGGGGTGGAGTGGAAGAAGGTCGCCGACGTGGTCAAAGACGAGCACGAGAAGCTGGGCTTCGACGGTCGCTTCGGGGCCGGCCTGCCCCGCATCAACGACGGCAGCTTCCTCTTCCTGCAGCACATGCTCTCGAAGATGCAGCCCGTCGAGAAGGGCGGCACGCGCCTGGCGATCGTCTTCAACGGCTCTCCCCTCTTCAGCGGCGGGGCAGGATCGGGCGAGTCGGAGATCCGCCGCTGGATCATCGAGAACGACTGGCTGGAGGCCGTTATCGCCCTCCCCGACCAGCTCTTCTACAACACCGGCATCTCCACATACTTCTGGGTCCTCACCAACCGCAAGCGCCCCGAGCGCCGCGGCAAGGTGCAGCTTGTGGACGCACGCGACCGCTGGGTGAAGATGCGCAAGTCCCTCGGTGACAAGCGCAAGGAGATCAACCCCAAGCAAATCGCGGAGATCACAAAGCTCTATGCCGGCTTCACCGAGGGCGAGCGAGTGAAGATCCTCCCCAACGAGGCGTTCGGGTATCAGCGGATCACCGTCGAGCGACCCTTGCGACTGCGGTGGGAGGCCACCCAGAAGACGCTCGAGCTGCTGGCAGAGACAAAGCAGTGGGGCAAGCTCACGGACGCGAAGCGGCAAGAGGTCACGACACACCTGGAAGACCTCGCCGGCTTCTCGACGACCGATCGTGATGAGATGGCCGAGAAACTCGGCAAGCTGCCGAAGGGAATCGAGAAACAGGTGTGGAAAGCACTCGCCGTCCGCGACCCGCAGGCGCCGATCGTTTTAAACGACGACGGGGAAGCGGAACCCGATCCCGAGCTGCGCGACTATGAGAACGTTCCGCTGCCGCCGATCCCGGTGTCATGGGAGATCGATCCCACCGAGCGGCTTGCGAGCATCGAGTACGGGAGCGCCGTCGAAGAGTACGTCGAGCGGGAGGTCTGGAGTTCCCCCGGTTCGGTGGACACGGTTGATTATGCGGCTATTGCCTCTGGTTGATGTTGTTCGTGTGTGATTCTCTCGTACTCGCTCGGGGAGAGCTGCCCGAGTCGGGTGTGGCGTCGCCGGCGGTTGTAGAAGACCTCGATGTACTCGAAGACCTCACCGCGGAGCTCGGCCTTGGTCGGCCAGGCGCGGCGGTGGATCAACTCCTTCTTGAGTGTCGCGAAGAAGCTCTCGGCGACGGCGTTATCGAAGCAGTCACCCCGAGAGCCCATCGACTGAGCGATCCCAGCGGCCCTAGCCTTCTGGCCAAGCGCCAGAGATACGTACTGGCCGCCCTGATCTGAATGGTGAATGAGCCCTGGCCCAGGAGAGCGACGCTCGAGCGCCATCTGCAGCGCGTCGGTGACGAGCTCTGTGCGCATGTGGTCAGCCATCGACCAGCCAACGATCCTGCGGCTATAGGCGTCCTGCACGGCAGCGAGGTACAACCAGCCCTCCCAGGTCCGCAGATACGTTATATCTGCTACCCACAAACGGTTCGGGGCGCTCGCGAGGAAGTTGCGGTCGACCAGGTCCTCGCAGACCCTCACACCCGGCACCTTGATCGTCGTGCGTCCCTTCTTCCTGAGCGCCAGACCGCTGATGTTTGCTTGGCGCATCAGGCGCTCCACGCGCTTGCGAGCGACATGCAAACCGTCGGCCAAACGCAGCTCAGCGTGAATCCTCGGCGCTCCATACACGCCACGGTTATCCGTGTGGATCTCCCGTATGCGACGGGTCAGCTCTTCGTCTTGGCGCGCTCTAGCGCTAGGCTTGCGCCCCAGCCAAGCATAGAATCCAGCGCGGCTGACACTGAGCACACGACACATCGTCTTGACGGAGTAGTAGGCCTTTTCCGCAGCGATAAACCTGAACGCGCTCACCGGGTCTCGCTCTCCTTGACGAAAAAGGCCGCTGCTTTTTTTAGTATTTCACGCTCTTCGCGCAACACCCTGTTCTCCCGCCGCAACGCCACCAACTCCTCACGCTCCGCAGACACAAGCCCCTCACGCTCGCCGGCATCGATCTCGGTCTGCTTGACCCATATCTTCAACGACGCAACCGATACACCAAGGTCGGTCGCTACGCGCGCGAACGACAGCCCCGAGGAGCGATACAGCTCAACCGCCTGCGCACGAAACTCAGGCGGATACCCACGTCTTCCTCCACGATTTATAGCCATGACTGAACATCCTTTCAGCTGCGTCAGACGACGCAGCATTCAGGTGTCCACGAAAGCGGGGGAACTCCAGTCCGGCCTTACGCTGAAGATGCCTGGGTGGACCACGCGAAGACCAGAATCGGATACGAGATCCCGCTTACTCGGTACTTCTATAGCTGCGTTTCGCCACGGCCGTTCGTAGAGATCGATGCTGAGATCAAAGGTTTAGAGGACGACATTCAGGAAGCGTTGCGCGAGGTGATGGAGTGATAGTTTGGCCATATCACCGCATAAAGTATCTAGTCATGATAAACCAGCGCGCACTGAACGAGGACGAAGATCCGGAGCGCACCATTCGCTATCTCGACATCACGTCAGTTGGACGCGGAGCGCTCTCCGCCGAGCCAGCCGAAATGACTTTCGGAGAAGCTCCATCTCGTGCACGTCGCCTGGTTCAGTCGGGGGACACGGTTGTGTCGACGGTGCGCACGTACCTCCGTTCAGTTTGGCCGATCAAGGGGGATACAGCCAACCTCGTCGTCTCGACTGGCTTTGCGGTGCTTACACCAGGCCAGTGTCTCGATTCAAGATTTCTTGGCTGGTGGGCTCAAAGCAACCCATTCATCGAGGAGGTAGTCGCCCGAAGCGTTGGCGTCAGTTATCCAGCAATCAGCGCCGTGGATATTGGCAATATGGCCATGCCCGTTCCTCCCACTGGCTCCCAAACCGCCATAGCTGACTACCTCGATTCAGAGACGGCCAGGATCGACAAGCTCATCGAGAAGAAGCAGAGCATGATTGAATTACTCGACGAGCGGTTCGAGTCCCAGGTGTTTCATGCAGTTACTCGTGGCTTCTCTGATGCAAGACCACTGAAGCCCAGCAGACTCTCTTGGATCAAGGAAATCCCGGCGGAATGGGGCACCCCGACCGTTTCTACGCACTTTGAACTTCAGCTCGGCAAGATGTTGAACAAGAAGGCAACCAACGGACCTGAGCAGTACCCGTACCTACGCAATGCCAACGTCCAGTGGGATAGGTTCGATCTCGATGATCTGGCTTCGATGCACTTCGACGAGGCCGACCGGCGACGTTACGAGCTTCGTCCAGGCGATCTTCTAGCGTGCGAGGGGGGTGAGGTGGGACGCGCTGCTGTATGGCAAGGAGAGGTGGCGGAATGCTATTTTCAGAAGGCCATTCACAGGGTTCGGCCTCGGAGCACTGCGAATAGCCGTTACTTGATGTACTGCCTGCGAGCCGCCGCTAGGCACTCGGTGTTCGCCGCCGATGGTAATCTGAGTACGATCGCTCATTTGACCAACGAGCAACTCCGAGCCTACCGATTCCCGTGGCCCCCGCGGGACGAGCAGGCGACGATTGTCGAGCACCTCGACATGAATGCCCGTCGAACGACGAAGGTAAAGGATCTCCTTTCACGCCAAATCGACCTTCTACTCGAGCATCGCCAAGCCTTGATCACGGCAGCCGTCACCGGCGAGCTCGACATCCCAGGAGCCAGCGAGTGAAGCCCGACGAGCACTCGTTCGAAGACGCGATCGAGGCGTCGCTGCTCAACCGGGGTGGCTATCTGAGATCCCACCCTCCGAGCTTCGATCCTTCCCTCGGCCTCGACACCAGCGAGCTGTTTGCGTTCATCGGAGCGACACAAGCCAAGGAGTGGAGGGCGCTGCTCGAACGCTACGGCCACGATGTGACGGCCGCACAGCGCGGCTTCGCCACCCGCCTCGCCGGCGAGATCGACAGCCGGGGAACGGTGGATGTGCTGCGCCACGGGGTGCTCGACCTCGGCATCGCGATCCAGCTGGCGTTCTTCAGGCCCGCCCACAGGCTCAGCCCCATGCTCCAGGAGCGCTACGAACGCAACAGGGTCACGATCACGCGACAGTTTCCCTACGACCCCGACTCGGCCAAGACAATCGACTTGGCGCTGCTCGTCAACGGTCTCCCGACCGCCACCGCGGAGCTGAAGAACCCGCTCACAAATCAGACGATCGAAAACGCGATCGCCCAGTACCGCGACGAGCGCGACCCAAGATGCGTGGCCCTCGCCCGTCGTGTCCTCGTGCATTTCGCGGTCGATCCCGAGCGGGTGGCGATGACGACCCGCCTCGCGGGAAGGGCAACACGCTTCCTGCCCTTCAACCTCGGCGACAATGAGGGCGCGGGCAACCCCCCCAACCCCGACGGCCATCGCACCTCCTACCTGTGGGAGCAGGTGTGGACGCGCGATGCATGGATGGACATTCTCGCGCGGTTCGTCAACTTGCAACGGCCCACCCAGGGTTCGGCCGCCAGACGCAGGACGGGTGAGACGGTCATCTTTCCCCGCTTTCACCAGTGGGACGCAGTGCTCGCGCTGGAGGCGCATGCCAAGGCGCACGGGCCCGGCCAGAACTACCTGATCGAGCACTCGGCCGGCTCGGGCAAGTCGAACACGATTGCCTGGACCGCGCACCGGCTCTCCTCGCTGCACGACAACGCCGATCGGAAGGTGTTCGACAAGGTGATCGTGATTACCGACCGAGTGATTCTCGATAAACAGCTACAGGAGACGATCTACCAGTTCGAGCATGTGCGGGGCGTGGTCGTCCGGATCGACAAGGACTCGACCCAACTCGCCGCGGCGCTGAAGGGCGAGCAGGCTCGCATCATCATCACGACGCTGCAAAAGTTCCCGTTCGTGCTGGAACAGATCAAGGACCTGCCTCGGCGTCGCTACGCCGTGATCATCGACGAGGCCCACTCCTCGCAGACAGGCGAAACCGCAAAAGCACTGCGTGTGGCGTTGAGCGGGGCCGACGAGCGGGAGCTCACGGTCGCCGAAGCCGAGGACGCCGGCTTCATCGCCACCGCGATCGACTCCGTCGAGGAGGCGCTCGCGCGGGCCGTGCGCGGGCGCGGGCCGCAGCGCAACCTCTCGTTCTTCGCGTTCACCGCGACGCCAAAGGGGCGCACGCTGGCGTTGTTCGGCACGTTCAACCCCGCCGCGGAGAAGTACGAACCATTTCACCTGTACTCGATGCGCCAGGCGATCGAGGAGGAGTTCATCCTCGATGTGCTTGCCTGTTACACCACCTACCAGACCTACTGGAACATCCAGAAGACGATCACCGAGAACCCTCTCTACGAGGCGCCACAGGCGAGGCGAGCGATTGCCCGGTACGTCGCCCTGCATCCGGCGAACCTCGCCAAAAAGGCCGAGATCGTCATCGAGCACTTCCGCGCACACACCGACGGGAAGATCAACGGCCAGGCCAAAGCGATGCTCGTTACCTCCTCGCGCCTGCACGCAGTCCGCTACAAGCAGGCGATCGACGCCTACCTGAAGCAGCAGGGCTATACGAGCCCCGCGGTGCTCGTCGCTTTCTCCGGCCGGGTCATCGACGAGCACGAAGCGGCCTTCACGGAGTCCTCGATGAACAAGTTCCCCGAAGCGGAGACCGCCAAGCGTTTCGCCAGCGGAGAGTATCGGCTGCTGATCGTCGCGGAGAAGTTCCAGACCGGCTTCGACCAGCCGCTGCTGCATACGATGTATGTCGACAAGGTGCTCACCGACATCAACGCCGTGCAGACGCTCTCGCGCCTGAACCGTATGTACCCTGGCAAGAGTGACACATTCGTCCTCGACTTCCGCAATGAGACCGAGGAGATCGTGAAGGCGTTCGAGCCCTACTACCGCCGTACCGTGGCGCCGCCAACCGACCCCAACCTGCCGTTCGACACGCGCCGGCGTCTCGATGACTTCGATGTGCTTCGCCTCGATGAGATGAGCGCGGCCGTCGCGGTGCTGCTGGCGCCACAAGACAAGCAGAGCCACCCACGGGTGCATGCACTGCTCGACCCGGCGGTGGAGAGGTTCAAAGCACTGAGCAAGGAGGATCGGCTCGCGTTCAAAGACGCGCTCGACAGGTTCGTGCGCATCTACTCGTTCGCATCGCAGGTGATTCCCTTCACCGACTCCGGGCTGGAGCGCGATTACATCTACTGCAGGGCGCTCGCGGCGCTACTGAAGGACGCATCGAGCGCGGGAAGGCTCGACCTCGGCGAGGAGATCGAGCTCACGCATCTGCGCAACGAGCTCACCCACGAGGGCTCCCTCTCGCTCGACGGCGAGGACGCGGAGGTGAGCGCGGTTTACAGCGAGGGCGCGGGAGGCAAGGACGATCCCGTCGTGGAGCCCCTGTCGGAGATCGTCGATGAGCTCAACGAGCGCTTCGGCCTCGAATTCGACGAGCGCGACAAGCTGCTCTTCGATCAATTCGAGGGGACGTGGCTGTCTGAAGAGAAGCTGCTGGAACAGGCCCGCAGGAACACATTGGAGAACTTCCGACTTGCCTTCAACGACGTCTTCATGCGCACCGTCATAACTCGCATGGACGACAACGAGGCGATCTTCAAACGCATCCTCGATGACAAGGAGGTCCAGCGGGCGCTGATGTATATCTACTCCAGTCGCGTTTACCAGCGCGCGAGAGAAGGAGGCCAGGGGGAGTAAACCCGGCGCCGGCTACGCGAACCCTCGCAAGTCGCGGCGAGCGGCCGCTACGGCTCGAGTTCGCCGTCGTAGAGCGCGAACACCGCGCCCTGCGGGTCGGCGACGACCGCGATTTTCGCGACCTGAATGTCGATCGGGCCGGCGTGGGTGGCGCCGCCGAACTCACTCACCTTGGCGAGCGCGGCGTCGAGATCCTCCACGCCAAAGTACGTCAGCCAGAACGGCGGGGCGCCAGGCGTCGCCGCCCGCATCCCGCCGGCGTTGGCGTCACCGTTCTTGATCGACAGGTACGGTTCGGGGCTGCCCTCGAAGGGCGCCACGGTCCAGCCGAAGAGGCCGCTGTAGAAAGCGCTGGCGGCGTCGAGGTCGGTGGTCCCGAGCTCGTTCCACACCGGCGCCCCCGGCGCGTTTACGAGCGCCGCGCCGAAGTGCGCTTTGGGCTCCCACAGCTCGAAGTGGGCGCCCTGCGGATCCTGGATCACCGCCATGCGCCCCACATCCATCACGTCAAACGGCGGCGCGTGCACTGTCGCGCCGAGCTCCTTCGCGCGCTCCGCGGTCGCATCGGCGCTCTCCACGGAGATGTAGGAGTTCCACAGCGGCGGCACGCCCGACTCGCGCTGCTGGTCTGGCTGCGTCGCGATCGCCGCGACTGGCTTGCCGTCGCGCTGCATCATCGAGTAGACGTGGCCGCTGTCGCCGACCGGGCGATCGTCGGCCTCCCAGCCGAGCAGGCCACCGTAGAACGCCTTCGCCCCCGCCTGGTCGGTGGTGGTCAGTTCCGTCCAGCAAAAGGTGCCGGGGGTGTAGCTGCTGCGCTCTCCCATCGCTGGGCACAGTAGCGCAGATCGCGGTGGGCAGATGTGAAGGGGTTGCTCCCATAGCACCTCGAGATCCTCCAGCCCACCGCCATGCGACCCCCGAGCGCCTGATCGTGCAGACTGCACGTGTGCGCCAAGCCCTCCATGCCGCGCCAGCCGTGCTCCCGCTGCCAGGCGGACAGGACGGGGCGACGGTGACGCTCCAGCCGCTGCTGTGCGGCGAGATCCGCGGGCCGGCGGGCTGGTTTGAGGCGCAGCCCGGGCTCGGGGGCACGCTGCGGGCGCTCGGCGTGCGGGTGCCCAAGGAGCAGCTGATCCGCGTCCCGATCGTGGCCTTCCTGGTCGAGCACCCCAGCGCCGGGGCGATCCTGATCGACACGGGCTTTCACCGTGTGATCGCGGATGGCCCGCCAGCCGAGCGCAACCGCAATCTCGGCTCGATCAGAAGGCTCGTGGGCGCCAACATCGAGATGCGCACCGAGCAGACCGCGGCGGCGCAGTTGCGCGCACGAGGGATCGAGCCGGGAGAGATCGGCCTGATCGTGATGACGCACCTGCACTTCGACCACGCGAGCGCGCTCGCCGACTTCCCCGCCGCCACTGTGCTCGTCTCGGTGCCGGAGTGGCGCACGGCGAGCGCGCGGGGAGCATCGCTGCAGGGCTACTCCGCCGCCCAGCTCGACCCACGCCTCACCTACCGCACCGTGGACTTCCACGGGCCAGCGGCACATGCACGGGGCCCGTTCGAGCGCGCGCTCGATCTGTTCGGCGATGGGTCGATCGCGCTGCTCGACACCCCCGGCCACAGCGCGGGGCACCTCGCGGTCCTCGTGCGCCTGCGCGAGCGCGAGGCGCTGATCGCGGGGGACGCGATCTACACGATGGCCACCCTACGCGAGGGGCGGCGGCCGTGGCATTCGCAGAATCGCAAA
Organism: uncultured Solirubrobacterales bacterium; assembly: GCA_963791485.1. Classification (GTDB taxonomy): domain Bacteria; phylum Actinomycetota; class Thermoleophilia; order Solirubrobacterales; family Solirubrobacteraceae; genus Palsa-744. The sequence continues at coordinate 1,047,650 of CAWBSO010000006.1, read as the reverse complement.
GCCTTCGAGCGCAGCCTGCAAGCGCTCCAAGCGTACGACCGCGAGCACCCCGACGCGCTGATCGTGCCGGGCCACGACATGGCCCACTGGGAGACGCTCGCAGAGCGCTACGAGTGAGCGCGACGCGCGCTCGCTACGCGCACAACCGACCCGCCGGCGATCTGGCGTGCAAGCAGCACGTCGCCGCACCCCGCGGCCTGGCGCCGATCTGATCCCGGGCGGCGAGGGCTGCCTACAGGACGGCTACCGAGGAGGCGCAGCCGGGAGCAGGGTACTGCTCCATCAGATCCTGCACCTCGGTCTTGACGCGCGCGAGCAGCTCGCCCTCGCCGCTGCGCACCGCGCCCACGACCTCGTCGAACCAGCGCGCGATCTCCCCCATGTGCTCGGCGCCCAAGCCGCGGGTGGTGGCCGCCGGCGTGCCAATCCGCACGCCGGAGGGGTCAAACGGCTTGCGCGGATCGAACGGGACCGCGTTGGCATTGGTGACGATCCCCGCCCGACTCAACGCGCTCGAGGCTTCCTTGCCGCTCACTCCCTTCGAGGTCATGTCGATCAGGATCAGATGGTTGTCGGTGCCGCCGGAGATCAGCGTGAAGCCACGCTGCGAGAGCGCGTCGGCGAGCACTTTGGCGTTGGCGACCACGCTCTGCGCATACTCGCGGAAGGCCGGCGTGGCGGCTTCGCCGAGCGCGGCGGCGATCGCGGCCGTCTGCTGCTCGTGGGGCCCGCCCTGCAGTCCCGGGAAGACTGCTTTGTCCACGGCTTTGGCGTGCTGCTCGCGGCACATCAGGATCGCCCCCCGCGGCCCGCGCAGCGTCTTGTGCGTGGTCGTCATCACCACGTCGGCGTGCGGCACCGGCGAGGGGTGCGCGCCCCCGGCGATCAGCCCGGCGATGTGCGAGACGTCGGCGACCATCAGCGCGCCGATCTCCCCGGCGATCGCGGCGAACGCCTCGAAGTCGATCGTGCGCGGCACCGCAGTGCCGCCACAGAACAGCAGCTTGGGCCGGTGCTCGAGCGCCAGCTCACGCACCTCGTCCATGTCCACGCGACCGGTGTCGCGGCGCACGCCGTAGTGCACGGCGTTGAACCAGATGCCCGTGGCCGATACCCCCCAGCCATGCGTAAGGTGCCCGCCCGCCGGCAGTGAAAGCCCCATCACCGTCTCCCCCGGCTTGACGAACGCCAGGTAGATCGCCAGGTTGGCCGGCGATCCCGAGTAGGGCTGCACGTTCACGTGCTCGGCGCCGAACAGCTCCAGCGCGCGCGCCTGCGCCAACCGCTCGATCTCGTCGATGACCTCGTTGCCCTCGTAGTAGCGCTTGCCCGGATACCCCTCGGCGTACTTGTTTACGAGCATGGTGCCGTTGGCCTCGAGCACGGCCGGCGAGCAGTAGTTCTCAGAGGGGATCAGACAGAGCGACTCGGCCTGACGCTGTTCCTCGCGGACCAGCAGGCGGGCGAGGTCGGGGTCTGACTCTTCGAGGGCGGCGAGCATGGAGTCATTCTACTGCTGCAGGGGCGGCGCCACTCTGCCTCCTGGCAGCTCAGGCAGACGTCCGAGAACCGTCGGCGGTGTGGAGCGAGCGCACTCTGACTACGCCCGCCTGGCAGTGACGAGGACTCGTCCGCCGCGGGCCGGAACGGTGGTTATGCGCCGCGTGCGTACCGCCCGCTCGGGTTTCTGAGTGGGTGCGCACAGCTCGACGCGTGCGAGCACCGTGCGCAGGATCGTCTTCATCTCCATGAGCGCGAAGCTCGCGCCGACGCAGCGGCGTGGCCCGCCACCGAACGGGATCAGCGTATACGAAGGGGGCGGCTGCTCGAGGAACCGCTCGGGACGGAACTGCTCGGCGTCCGGGAACGCTTTGGATAGGTGCACCGAGATGATTGTCACGCTGACGATCGTCCCGGCGGGGAGTAGATAGCCGCCGAGCTCCAGCGGCGCAGTGAGTTTGCGCCATACCCCGTCAAGCGGAGGACGCACACGCAGCGTCTCGTTGATGACCGCGTCGAGATAAGCATCGCCGGCGTCGCCGGCGAGCTCGCGCTTGAGGCGTGCCAGCGCCACGGGGTGGCGCAGCAGCCGCTCAAAGCACCAAGCGAGCGCCGTCGCAGTGGTCTCCTGCCCGGCGATCAGCAGCGTCACCAACTGGTCTCGGAGTTCTTCATCGCTGAGCGGCTCACCGTTCTCATCACGCGCCGCCATCAGCCCAGCGAGGACGTCCTCGCGACCGTCAGGGTCGCTGCGATGCGCGGCGATCTCCTCATAGAGCAGTACCTCGGCCTCCCGACGTGCCCGCACCCACGGCAGCCGAGCGCCGACCCACCCATCGGCCAGCCACGGGTTGCGTGCCTCGACCGCGAACGCGAGCGCGCTCGCCCCCGCCATCTTGGGCAGCAGCTTGCGTAGACGAGCCATCCGGACCGGGTCGCGCACCCCGATCACGGCCTGCAGGATCACCTCCAACGCGATCGCCTGCATCCGCGGATAGATTGCGAACTCCTCGTCGACCGGCCACCGTTGCACCTCGGCCGCGGCGAGATCCTCAATGAGCTCCCGGTACTTGCGGACCGCCTCGCCGTGGAACGGTGGCGAGAGGAGCCGGCGCATCCTCACGTGACGCGCTCCGTCGAGCGCCAGCAGCGAGCTGGGAGCCACCTGACCGAGCACACGCGCGTTCGCCTCACCCGCATGCAGGACGTCGCTGTCGCCGGTGAACACCTGCTTGATCAGATCCGGGTCCCACACCGAGACGACCTCGCCAAGCCCCAGCACCCGAGTCGTCCGCGGCGAGCTGAACCGCCGATGGCCCCGCCGCACCCAGGGCTCCATGAACCACAGCAGCGCGATCGTCTGCACGATCGACGGCCAACCCGTGCCAGGCGGGAGACCCGGCGTGAGATTCGATCCGCTGCCAGGCTGCGATGTGGTCAGGTCACCCACGTAAACGCTTGACTGCTCAGGCATGCGTCCCTCCTGGTGTCGTCCGTCGTGGTCCGCCGCGAGCACCAATTCCGCGACCTGGGACTTAGCGTAGCACCACTTTGTAACAAGTTGCAACTTGTTACAAACGTCGAAGGGGCTATCCGGCGAGAGCCCCGAGCCACGTAGCGAGGACTCCCAGGATCGGCGTACGCGGGGACTGGATGCTCGGATGAGTTGGCAAATCCGACCCCAGGCCGGCTTTCGATGCCCGCGAGGCTCCCCCCGACATCACGGAACCCGCTCAAACCGAGCAGGTTCCGTCAGAGATGCGCCTGGGGGTGGAATCGAACCAAAGGCTGAATCGGTGGTGCCGTGGAGAGTCCCAGGATCAGCGATTTGGCTATATGTGCGGGATTCGCCCGGCTCAATGTACGAGATGTAGTCTCGATCGTCCTCAGCCGTCGCGCGGACAATCGCCATCGTGGTTAGCAGGCGACTTTCCAACTATCGGCATAAGAGGACGGCCGGACGTCATGTTCCGTGTTAGCGTGCCCGCCCTCCCACAAGGCGCTACAATCGACTCGTGACCACCAAGGTGCCCACATGAAGGTCGTGACCGTGCGCGACTTCCGCGACCACGCGACGGAGATGTTCCGCTCCGACGACGTGATCCTCGTGACACGCGAAGGCACCCCCGCAGGGTTCTTCCTCCCGTGGGATACGCCGGAGCTGCCGGTCGAGGTTCGCCGCGAGGTCTTCTTGCGCCTATCAGAGCAGATCGGTGCCAAGCTGAAGGCGAAGGGCATCAGCGAGCCAGAGGTACTCGGCGATTTCGCTGCCTCCCGCAGTCGTAGCTGACGCGAACGTCGTCCTCTCGGCTCTCATCGGCGGGCGCGCCCGCCTGGTGATCGCCTCCGAGCGCGGACCGCGTTGCATCGCCGCGGACGCCGTAGCCGGAGAGATCGCCCGGCACATTCCGCGCCTCGCGTCAAAGCGCAACCTCGACCCCGCGCTGTTGTTCGCAGCGCTCCAGGCCATGCCGATCGAGTGGAAGGCCGGGAGCGAGTACGAAGATCATCGCCAGGAGGCCGAGCAACGCATCGCGGACCGCGACCCCGACGACTGGCCGACCGTCGCGCTCGCGCTCAAGCTCTGCCTCCCGGTCTGGACCCAAGACAAGGACCACACCGACGCCCGTATCGAGGTCTTCACGACCGGCGACCTGCTCGACGCGCTGCGCGACGCCGGACACGGCGAGTAGAGCTCCGGCATCCCCCAGCGCGCGGCATGTTTGCACTTCCGTTTACACCACGCCGTCTGGCAACCCCTTCCGCGGCTCTCCGGCCACAAAAAAGCCCCGCGTGAGCAGGGCCTTTCTGCAGTGCGCCTGGGGGGAATCGAACCCCCGACCTGCGGCTTGACATGGCCTCGATCGCTGCGTCGAGGTGCGAGCGCTTGAACAGGAGCCTACGCCCGTCGCGGCGCGGCGTAAGGCGCCGCTGGCTCACCAAGTCGTAGATGCGGCTCGTCGGACAGGCAAGGTGCTCTGCGGCCTGCTCCACGCCGATCCACAGCTCGGACGGACTGGCCCCCGAAAGGCTGGCGGCGAGCAGGTCGGCGACGCGCTCGGCGATGGCCTGCACGAACGCATCGGGGACTTGCAGCTCCAAGGTGCCCGCGCTCATACTCGCCTGTCTCCGGGGACTCGCATCGACTCTCTGTATGGAAGCCGGGCAACGGCCTCGCTACACAAGCGAATCTGCCGAGCGCGCGCCCCTCAGCGCAGCGACTCGCGGCACTCGTGAACGTAACGGCTGCTGCTGCGTGTCTCCTGGCCGTTCCACCCATACGCATAGCTTCGCGCGTGAGTGGTTGCCGTCATGCTTATTCGTGAAGGCCGACTCTTGGTTGTACGCGCGCGGCTGAGAGGCCGGGCAGCGCGATCACGAGCAGTGTGATGCCGGTGACGACCGCCAGGGCGAGCAGCACCTGGGTCACGCCGAGCGAGAAGGGTGCCGGGAACCCGGTGGAGAGCTTCAGCCAGCGGCTGGCGAGCGCGTGGCCGTAGAGGCCGAACAGCGCGCCGTCGACGCAGCCGATCGCCACCGAGATCGCGCTCTCAAGCTGCAGTGCGCGCCAGAGCTGTTTGCTGTCGAAGCCGGTGATCTTCTGTGCTGCCAGGCGGGGGCGGCGCTGCCAGATCGTGGCGCTGAGGACCGCGGCGACCGCGAGCGCGGCCGTGACCAGCAAAAGTGTCGATATCTCCCCCAGGGGCCGCAGTCCTTCGTGGGCGCTGGCCTCGAAACTCGTCTCTCGTTCTCGCAGGGTCTCCACGCGCAGTCCGGGCCTTGACCCGAGGGCGTGTTCCACTGAGCGCTTTCCCTGCGCTGGTGTCACGCCGGGCATGAGGTTCACCTCCAGCGCCGTGGGGTTGGTGGTCTGCCAGTAGCGTTGGTAGTCGCTCGTGTTGATCGTGATGGCACCCGGCGACCATCCAGCGTTCGTCGTGATCGCCGCCACCCGCAAGCGCGCTGCACCTGAGGGCGTCGGCAGAGTGAAGGTGCCGCCGACGTGGACGTGGTGTTCTTCGGCGAAGCCGCTTGAGATCGCCGCCCACCCGCCCTGGCGGATCAACGCTGTGGCGTGGGCGAGGTTGCCGTGCAGCAGCTGGCTGGCTTGGATCATTTGCGGGTCGCTGGGCGAGCGGGCGCGAATCCATACGCGGCGCGCGCCGATGTCCAGTACTCCGCCCTGGTAGGTGCGGACCGACGCGACGCCCGGCGCGTGAGCGATGCGGGCGCTCGCGCCACCATCCCTGAAGCTTTCGATCGTGAGGAAGTTGTCCCCTGTCGAGACCCACACCTGCGCGGTGTCGAGGTACTCGACTACCGCATTGTTGAGGCCGGTCGTGAGGTCATGCCTGGCGCCCTGGATCGCGACACTGCCATACACCGCCAGGGCTGTCACGCCGATCAACGCGACCTGGCGGGCGGCCATCGAGTTCAGTTCGATGATCGCGACCGGGAGCATGCTTCCGCGTGTCCGCCGGCCGACCCGCTTGAGGTTGCGAGTGAGACTGACGAAGACGGCCGGGGCCAACAGCACCGCCGCGAGCGCCAGCAAGATCCCGCCAACGACGGTCAAGCCCGGCACCACGAGCACGAGCACCGTCACGCCAACCACGACGGCGACCCCCAGCGCGCCTAGCCGTAGAGCGGAGCGTGTGCCGATGCGCTGCCCGGCGTCACCTGGGGCGTGCAGCGCAGCATCGATCGGCCGCCCCGAGCGCAGATCGAGGAGCGGCGGCAGAGAGGCCACCAGCGCCGCCAGAACACCACCGGCGAACGCCAGGATGGCCGTCAACGGCTGGATCGTCTCGTGGATGCTGATTGGGAACGCGACCGCCAGATAAGCAGGGGTCTGATGGAACAACGTATGGGCAAGGATGTCTCCCAGGGCAAGCCCAGCGAGCGAGGCGAGCACCCCGAGCACGGCCGCCTGGAAGCCGAGGATCACGACGATCTGTTTGGAGTCGAACCCCTGCGTGTATATCTCGGCGAGGAACCGTCGCCGCTCCGGGACCGTGAGCAGCATCGCGTTGAGCGCCAGCAGCAACCCCACCATCACGCTGATCGCGGCGAATAGGGCCGTGGACTGGCTCAACGGCTTGGCGGTCTGTTCGAGGACGCGCAGTTCGTTGTCTGCCGGCTCGACGTTCGCGATGGCTCCCGCGAGGCGCTGCAACTCGCCCGCGACCTGGAGTTCACGGCCGGGGAGCGACTCGATCAAGACCTGCGTGACGCGCCCCGGCTCCTCGGCGAGTCGCTGCGCGACCGGCAGCAGCGAGACCGCCACCGGGCTTTCGGCGACGGGGCCGATCGCGCCAGCGTCCAGCACCGCTCGCACCGACTCCGGGTGAGCATCACCTTTGGAGAGCAGCGTCACCTGTTCTCCCTGTTGCACGCCGATCGATTCGGCGACCCCGGACGGAAGACCGATCCCGCCGGAGAGCAACAGCGCGCCCGCGCCGAGATTCCTCGTCGCGAGCCCGCGAAGCGTGACGATGCCCCCGGTCACGCCGACAAACTGGATCGAGCGGCGACCGTGCCGGCCGACGATTACGGCGGGCTCGCGCAGCAGGTACGCCGCATCCTGCACGCCCGGTAGGGCGCCCGCTTCGCGGGCGAGGCGTTCGCTGAAGCCTTCCTGTGAGCGCGCCTGCAGCTGCAGCCGGGCGCGGCCGTTGACTGCGCTGATCAGGCTGGCCGTGGACCCGGTGAGGCTCATGTTGGCGACCAGCACCCCGAAGACGAGCGCCACACCGATCGCGATGCCCGCGCCGGCCAGCAGCTCGGCTATCACCTGCCGGCGCAGACGCGCCCGGTAGAGATTGCGCAGCACACTCACCCGGACGCCCATGATCCGGGGGTTCAACAGGTGGCGCGGCAGCTTGCGGGAGCGAGCTTGCCTCATACCCCGATGACGGCTTCCAACTCGACGTCCAACCCATCGCTGAGCCGGCCATCGCGGAGGGTATGCACCCGATCGACAAACGCAGTCGCCTGCGGGTCATGCGTGACGAGCAGCGCCGGCAGCTGACGCTCGTGAGATATGTCGCGCAGCAGCCCAAGGATCTCGCGGCTGCGCCTGGAGTCGAGATTGCCGGTCGGCTCGTCGGTCAACAGCAGCCGCGGCTCGTTGACGAGCGCACGCGCAATCGCCACCCGCTGACGCTCCCCCATCGAGAGCTGGTCCGTCGTATGCGCGACCCGCTCACCGAGGCCGACCCGTTCAAGCCACGGGCGCGCCGCCTGGCACGCCTCCTCCAGCGTAAACCCGTCGGAGAGGAGCTTCAACGCGGCGTTCTCCAGAGCACTCGCGCCCGGCATCAGGTGGAAGGCCTGGAACACAAAGCCGACCTCACGCCGCCGGTAGAGCACGCCCTCCTGCGGCGTGCGCTCCACCACGTCCCGCCCGTCGAACAGGATGCTGCCCGCGTCGGGGGCCAGCAGCCCCGCGGCCATCAGCAACAGCGTCGTCTTGCCCGAGCCGCTCGGCCCATACAGCGCGACGAACTCCCCCGCGGAGACCGACAGCGACACCCCATCCACAGCCCGCACGATCTCGCCGTCGCCGCACGGGTAGTGCTTGACCACCTCGCGCAGCTCCAAGGCGCTCATGAGGCCTGCGAACCGCTGCTCCGGCTGCGCCGATCCGGGAACGCCACAACGCGCTTGCGGGAATCCGTCGTGCGGATCTGGCCGTCGCTGATCGTCATGACACGGTCCACCCCGAGCAGCGGTGTCGTGTCTTCGGAAGCGATCACAAGAGCCATCTTTGACTCCTTCGCCAGCGAGCGCAGCAACGCGTACAACTCGCGGCTGGCGCCGGCGTCGATCAACACCGCAGGCTCGTCCACCAGCAGCAGACGCGGCTCGCGGACCATCGCCTGCGCAAGCTCGACCCGGATACGTTCATTCAGCGACAGCCGGTCGGTCGTCAGATGCGCCCACGCCAGCGCGCCGACCCGATCCAAAACGGGGCGGGCGATCACCTCGGCCTCCGCGAGTGTGACCCCGCTCGCCGTCGGCGCCAACGCGACGTATTCGAGCACCGGCTGATCACTGAGCAGAGGCCGCCAGTCGCAGCGGACCAACGCGATTCCCTGGTGGCGCCATACCCGCGCCCGCGCATCCACTGACAGCTTCCCCAGGTCTTTGCCCTCGAAGCAGACGCGTCCTTCGTCGGGAGGCTCGATGCCCGCCATCACCTTCAGCAGCATGCTCTTGCCGGCCCGTCGCTCGCCGTAGATGCCGACGACGTCGCCCTGCTCGACCTCGACCGATACTCCATCGAGAACAACGGTCTCCCTCGCCCCGTCCTGGATGCGCTTGGTGACGTCGGTGAGCGCCAGCAGCGTCACCGGGCGAGGTACTCCTTGATTTCTCCGCGGGCGCGAGGGATCCAGCGCAGCTCGGCCCGCAGTTCCTCGGCTGTAGCGAACCGCAGAACGTTGATCGCCCGGTCGTGCCACGAGGTCGGCTCCTCGGTCTCCGCCGAGTCCTCAAGCAGCTGCATGCAATCCATTTCGTACTCTTCGAGCTTCCTCAGCACCTCCGACGCATCCTGCGGGCGCGCAAAGGCGACCCATGTGCGGATATCCGCCCGCATCAGCGGCAACGGCTGACGCGCGCCCAACCACTCAGTACGGACCAGCTCGGCCCGCGCCGTCGGGCGATATACCCGCCTCATGTGGCCACGCTTGCCCGGCCCCCTCTTATATTCAGACCACGCCCAGCCATCCTCCTCGAACTCTTCCAGCACCCGATAGACACGTGCACGATCGATATCCCACGCCGGACCCATCCGGGTACGGAGGCGATCGGCGATATCCCAGCCATAACCCTCCTCGCCATGCAGCAACGCAGCCAGCACGGCCGTGCGCAAGGGCGTCCGTTCACGTTTCTTGGGCTTCGTGTTGACTGGGTCTTGTCGGGCCATCTAAAGTCAGCCTGCCTGAACGATCAGACCGCGCGAAGCCTATAGCATCGTCCCACGGCCGTCGCGATTTGTTTCCCAGTGCCGAACCGATCCATTTAGCTACACGCGAGCGGCAAGGACACTCCCGCCGCTTTGAGCACGGGACCAACTACATACTTTGAGTCTGCAAATCGACACCTTTGCGGTCGGCACGCGAACGCCTGCAAAACCCGATTTTCGCGGTGACGAGAATGTAATCCATCACTCACAAGAGAAGGGGGACGTACCGAGAGCGGCGCGGCATGGAGCGTGCCTCGCACGCCGGCGAAGCACGGCACGCATCCTCGGTCGCGCCTCGCCCCAGCTATCCGCGCCCGGTCGTGATCGAACCTCCGTGCTGCCGCTCTCTCCCATCCCCGGGCGCCAATGCCGGCCTTGCTGATCGTAGGCTTTGGACGATGAATGACACCCACGACCCCCAGCATCGCCACGGCAGGCACACGCACAGCCACTCGCACCACGGCCCGCACCGACACCTGACCGCGCTCAAGCTCTCCGAGTCGGCAGCGCCAGCGCAGCCTCATGCCAACCACAACCAGCGCCGCCGCCACGCCTACAGGCACGGCGATGGCCACGGGCACACGCACGGCCTGGTGGACGACAGCATCAAGCGCTCGCACGAGGGCATCCGAGCGGTACTGCGCTCCCTCGCAGTCCTCGGTCTGGCCGGCGTCGCCCAGACGATCGTTTTCACGGCCAGCGGCAGCATCGCTCTGCTCGCCGATCTGATCCACGACTTCGGCGACGCACTGACCGCCGTCCCGCTCGGCATCGCCTTCGCGCTGCGCTCCGCGCTCGCCGAGCGACGCGCCGGACTCGCCGTCGTCGCCGCGATCTTCATCAGCGCGTGCATCGCCGGCATCGAGGCCATCTCGAGGCTCGTCCACCCGAGCGCACCAACACACCTGCCAGCGCTCGCATTCGTCGGCGCGATCGGCTACGGCGGCAACCTCCTCGCAGCCAGGGTTCGCACGAGCGCTGGGCGGCGCTTGGACAGCGCCGCGCTGATCGCCGACGGCGAACACGCACGCGCCGACGCCTACGTCAGCCTCGCGGTGATCGCCTCAAGCGCTCGTGGTCGCCGCGGGCCTGTCGATCGCCGACCCGATCATCGGCCTCGTGATCTGCCTGGTGATCCTGCGGATCGCGTGGCAATCCTGGCGCACCGTGCGCGGCCACGACCACGCGCATTGATCCCTGAGAAGCATCACCCAAGGTGAGCCTTGCCCCGCACCGCCGTCTCGACCCCATCCCGCAGGAAGATCCAGCGACGCCCCAGCTTGTGACCCGGCAACAACCCCCGCCGCGCATATTCGAGTACCGTCGAGACCGGCAAGTCCAACAGGTCCGCGACCTCGCGTCCATCGAGGACATCCTCGCGCGTGAGCCGAGGGCGAGCTGAGAACGGTGCCTGGATAGCGTTCACCGTGTCGCGTTGAAGTCTTGCTCTGTGAGTGATGGTCCCAAGGTGGGACGCGGCCAACCAATCTCCGAACGACCGGTCGCCGTATTACCGAGCCAGTTCTGATATCGCTCTGGCTGGTTGACGCTGATGAAGACCGGGGCGTAGGGCCCGTCGCTGGTGAGCTGCTCGAGAGTCACGAAACGCAGCGGGATCGCGTCGAGGCTTCGGGTCGCCGCTGGACCGCTGGCTCGGCTCTCGCCGCATTTGGGCTGCTGGCCGCCGTGCTCGCCGTCTCATATATCAGCGCTCTCGAAGACCGGCGCCGAAGCGATCCCGCGCGAACCGCCATTCGCCACAGGGAACGCGGCTGACATCGCCGGCATCCTGGGCCACAACCTGCTCGTGTTGGCATTGCACGCGATGGCCTGCGTGGCCGGCTTCATCGCCGGCAGCTCGCTGCCGCTGCAGGCCGACTCGCACCACGGCGTCTCACGCTGGGTGCACGAACACGGAGGGCGAATCGCGATCGGGTTCGTGGTGTGCGCGACCACATTCTCCCTGTCCGCCCAGGCATACCTCCTCGGCGACCGGCTCGCCGCCTTCGCCCACTTTCTCGGTGTACCGGCGGCACTGCTCCTGCTCGCGGTTCTGCCACACGCGCTGCCCGAGCTGGTCGCGCTGTTCCTCCCCCTCGCCGCGTGGATCATGGCCAGCCGTCGGGGCGAGTGGGACCAGCTGCTCGCCGCGACGCTCGTGACGGTTGCCGTGGCCATACCCGTACTCCTGACAGCCGCGCTCGTCGAGGTCTATGTCTCACCCCACCTCTTCCACGCGCTTGCCGGAGCACACCTCCCCCCCATGCCTCAGCGCGGGGAATGAACGACCTCACCGCCCCGACGCCGTACAGCCCGCCCCTGGCAGGACGCACGCCAGCGGGTCGATGAGCCTCGCGCTTGTCCGCCGTTCCACCTGCGCGGTCTCCGCAGGGGCCCCTTCCAGGCGCACGGCGACGATTCGGTAGACGTGTCGTCCGCGCAGCAGAAACACATCATTCTGCCTGGCGTGGTCGGGATTGACCCAAGCCAGATTGCGTGCCCGAGGCGGCGAGAGCGCCGGCCACACGACGCCAACTCGATGACAGTCCGTGCTGGCCGCCTCCCCGAAGAACTCTCGCGCCCGGCGCGTTTCACCGAACACAAAGGTGTCTGCTCCCACGTCGTAGTCACGCGTCCACCACCGCATCTCGTAACCCGACTGCCACAGCCCATTTGCCAAACGCGTCGAGCGCAGCCGCAGCGGCAGGTCATCCGACCACATGTCCTCGGGGGTCACGATGCCCCCGGCATACCGGCGGCCACCCGAAAGCGCGAACACCCTCAACAGGCCGGCGCGCAGTTCGACCAACTCTTCAAGATCGGCAACGCTCTCCGACGGTACACACACCCTGACGCTCACCGTAACGGACGCCGCAGGCAACGAATCACAGGTCGCCACCAAGCAGATCACCGTGGCCAATGATTCCCCACCGCCACCAACTGACCTAATCGCAGCCCCAGTACAGACGGGCAGCTCGACCTTCTACGTCACCTGGACAAACCCAGCCGACGTGGCAGCGATCACTGAAGCGACCTACCAGATCTGCCCCGCCAGCGGATCAGGCGCGTGCGCAGAACCGCTCCCTGCCCCAGCGGACGGGCCAGCCACGGTCACAGTCCCCAGCCCCGGTGTCTGGACACTCGCCGTGTGGCTACATGACGCCCGGCAACAGCCGCCCTGCGAACGCCGCGCACGTCACCCTGACCGTCACCCCAGATGAATCTCACGGCGGATCGGGTGGCAGCAGCAGCTCAAACGGGAAAGGCTCGGGAAGCAGCAACTCCGGCGGCAACGGCTTAACCGCGCCAAAGAGCAAACTGCACATCGTCGAGACCCTGCGACGTCACACGCTCACGGTGCGCGTTACCGGGCCGTCGAGCGGAAAAGTCAGGGGTTAACTACACGGCCAGCTACCGTGGCAAGGTGATCGCCACACGCTCCGAGATGAACAACCTGCGACGCGGCAAACTGACCGTGATGTTTACATTATCCGCGCAAGCCGCCGCCCATACCACGATTCGGATAAGCGCGCAACTTGGCCACAACCCTCCGACTATCCGCATTACTGCATCGTCGCCACTGATAAGGCCAACACAGCCGACGCCACGCACGCCGACGCGAGCACGGCAAGGACAGCACGACGTGCAACGGCGACTCTACTCGACACAACAATACCTCCCTGAAGGACTTCCATGCGATGTCCCCACACACACCTTTACGTCGGGTACTGATATACTTGACGGATGTTGGGTTTGTTTCTCGCCATAGCCACGGTCGTCTTGATGTTCTTTGGTGCCCTCGCATGTGGTTACTGGATGCATCGGAAGGGTGCGGCTTCGCGTAGATCGTTGGGGCGCCACGATGATGTCCGCCGTTGACCGCAATCATTCAGCGGGGCTTTAAGTTCGTACTTCTGCACGAAGCTGACCTAGCACCGCAACGCGCTGTGCACGATCCTTACCGCCACTCACGACTAGCCACCCCCCAGTGGGGATGCGTCGAGCCGCCATCCAGCCGCTTGCTCCAAGCGCTTCAAACACGCCTGCGCCAAGCGGCTTCGCCTCTGGAAGACTGCTGGGTTGTTGGCCGGGATGGCGAGCATCGATTAGAACGGCGGCGACAACAGGCCATCCATCCACGGTCAATGACGTGTTAATACAGGACAGGAGCGGTGCTCCCAGTACCTGCTTGATTTGCGGAACGGCAGTCACTACAAAGCCGGCCCTCTCAATCACTTTTTCGGGCCCGCGAGTCAAGCCCAGATGGCAAACGCCCTGCGGCTCCGGTTCTCGTCGAGTCCATCGCCTACCTGGAGCGGCCAGAGCTACACGCGACCCTACGCCCCGCCCCGGTACGATTGGTCGCCCCGCGTGGTTCAGCGCGATGAACCGTGGCAAGGCGCGCGGCACCTCTTTCGGCTTCCTTCCGGGGAACAGCGCAGGCACCGTCACTTTCGGCCCCGGCCAGCCGTGAATCTCTACCTTGACCTCGCGCAAATGTTCGGGCAACGATGCGTCTACACGTGTCGCGAGTGGCCGGCCTCCATCGACCACAACCGAAGTGACACCACTTTGTGTCAACGCGAAACCTTCAATCCGCATGGGATGGGTTTGAGCGATCCAGTTTTCGGCAAAGATAGCGTGTTTGTAGACGAATGCGACGGGACAGCCTTCACCCGGGTGCGTCGTAATACACCAACCCGCAACCCCTCCGGTCACGATTGGGAGGACATAGACCTTGCCGGCAACGGCAACCGCCGTGGCGTCTTTTCCTTGACCAACACCTGCGCTTGACCACAACAGCAGTGCGCCCACAAGCAGGAGCAAGACACCCGCGCCCACCGCGCTTGTCAGCTTCCTCGTTATCATGTGAGCCCTTGGGGTTCGCTCCTCTGTCGCTACCACGTTTCAATCGAATCCTGTTCGACTTCGCTGTTATTGCCATCACATGTCCAAGTCTCCGCCTTCTGGATCGATCCGCCTCCATAGCTTTGAAATGTCGCTCCGCCAGATGTGATTGACCGGCCCCAGATCCAACCGGTATAGATCTCCCCCTGTACGCATTCTCCTACAATAAGGCCTTCTTCACCATCTGTATGTGAAAATGCCGGCGGTTTCGCAGACAATACCTTATGGAACGGTTCTCCCGGAAGGTGCCCCCAGATCTGAAACTGCAATTCGAAATGCGCGACGGTGTGTTTACAGAAAAAAACCCGCTGACGTCGTCAGTACGCCTGAGCTAAATTCATCCATCTTCCACTTCACTTCGCACAATGGAACTGATGCTGCCGATGCTCCTGATCCTTCTGCTTCTCCACCTCCTTCTATACCCGGTCGAATCCCACCACCACCACTACCGCCGGCTTCTGCGAGCCGCCGCTTGGCTTCTTCTTCGAGCGCTTTCTGGCGTTCAGCTTCGCGCGCGGGGGCGCCAGCCGCCAAGTCGTTGCCGAGGGTGATCGTTTCAGCGGACAGGCCCGTCGTGTAAGGCGCCCCGGGGCCGGAGCCGTTGGGGTAGGACCCTGGCGGGGCGACCTGGAAGGTCTGCAGCGAGCGCGCGATCTGAGGCACGTAGGACCCGCGGCCGTCGGTGACGGTTCCTGAGAAAGTGATTTCGCTCGCCACTCCGCTGGCGCCAAGCCACGCGTACTTCGGCGGTGCTTTGCCTTCGTTGGAGTTCCCCCGGTTCGGTGGACACGGTTGATTATGCGGCTATTGCCTCTGGTTGATGTTGTTCGTGTGTGATTCTCTCGTACTCGCTCGGGGAGAGCTGCCCGAGTCGGGTGTGGCGTCGCCGGCGGTTGTAGAAGACCTCGATGTACTCGAAGACCTCACCGCGGAGCTCGGCCTTGGTCGGCCAGGCGCGGCGGTGGATCAACTCCTTCTTGAGTGTCGCGAAGAAGCTCTCGGCGACGGCGTTATCGAAGCAGTCACCCCGAGAGCCCATCGACTGAGCGATCCCAGCGGCCCTAGCCTTCTGGCCAAGCGCCAGAGATACGTACTGGCCGCCCTGATCTGAATGGTGAATGAGCCCTGGCCCAGGAGAGCGACGCTCGAGCGCCATCTGCAGCGCGTCGGTGACGAGCTCTGTGCGCATGTGGTCAGCCATCGACCAGCCAACGATCCTGCGGCTATAGGCGTCCTGCACGGCAGCGAGGTACAACCAGCCCTCCCAGGTCCGCAGATACGTTATATCTGCTACCCACAAACGGTTCGGGGCGCTCGCGAGGAAGTTGCGGTCGACCAGGTCCTCGCAGACCCTCACACCCGGCACCTTGATCGTCGTGCGTCCCTTCTTCCTGAGCGCCAGACCGCTGATGTTTGCTTGGCGCATCAGGCGCTCCACGCGCTTGCGAGCGACATGCAAACCGTCGGCCAAACGCAGCTCAGCGTGAATCCTCGGCGCTCCATACACGCCACGGTTATCCGTGTGGATCTCCCGTATGCGACGGGTCAGCTCTTCGTCTTGGCGCGCTCTAGCGCTAGGCTTGCGCCCCAGCCAAGCATAGAATCCAGCGCGGCTGACACTGAGCACACGACACATCGTCTTGACGGAGTAGTAGGCCTTTTCCGCAGCGATAAACCTGAACGCGCTCACCGGGTCTCGCTCTCCTTGACGAAAAAGGCCGCTGCTTTTTTTAGTATTTCACGCTCTTCGCGCAACACCCTGTTCTCCCGCCGCAACGCCACCAACTCCTCACGCTCCGCAGACACAAGCCCCTCACGCTCGCCGGCATCGATCTCGGTCTGCTTGACCCATATCTTCAACGACGCAACCGATACACCAAGGTCGGTCGCTACGCGCGCGAACGACAGCCCCGAGGAGCGATACAGCTCAACCGCCTGCGCACGAAACTCAGGCGGATACCCACGTCTTCCTCCACGATTTATAGCCATGACTGAACATCCTTTCAGCCTGCGTCAGACGACGCAGCATTCAGGTGTCCACGAAAGCGGGGGAACTCCACGTTGGGGACACCGAACTCGGTGCTGTTGTAGCTGCTCAGTGGTTTGGTTTCGGTCGTGCTCAGCGACGCGGTCTCGACGATGTTGCCGCCGATGTTGTGCAGCTCGAGTGTCGTGGTGCCGCTGCTCTTCTGGATCGCGGCGAGCGAGCCGTCGATGCCGGGGATGTCGCGCGACCACGCACCTTCCGGTTCGCTGACCCAAGCGACCCCTTCGCCTGGCGCGTCGTAATGATCGATCGAGGTCAGTTTGCCTTTGGTTTCATTGATCGTTTCGTTGATTCGCCCGGACGGGTCGTAGGTGTAGCTGAACGTCTGGCCGTCTTGTTTTTGCGTGTCGACTTGGTTGTCGACGTAATAGCTGGTCGTCAGTTCTTCGCCGCCGGCGTCGGTGGCCGGGAGTTTCGTGGTGTTGCTGAACGTTTCGTAGGCTATGCCCGGATCGTCGAGCCGATCGCCGGGGTCGTAGGTGTGCGATTCGGTCGGGCCACCGGTGGTCGCGCAGGTGTCTTCGCTCGTTGGTTCTCGCGATTGCAGGCTGGTGCGGTTTGAGTCTTCATCGTAGGCGTAGACGCGGACTTTGCAGTATTTGCCCGCGGGTACTTCTTGTACTTCGGTGAGCCGCCCGATGTTGTCGTGTTCGTAGCGATCTTCGGCGAAGGTGTTGGCGAGCTTGGCGACTTCTCCGTGGGCTGCAGGCGTGATGGTTTCGCTGAACCATAGGCATTCTTTGGTGCAGGAGCTCTTCACGTATTCAAGCGCCGTTGGACTGCTCAGGGTGTTGTAGGTGTAGGTCGCCTTCATTGCGTTCGGGTAGCTCTCGGTGAGCATTTCGCCTTCGAGGCCGTAGGTGGCGGAGAAGCTGTCCGCCGCGGAGTCTTCGAGTTTGGTCATAAAGCCCGTGTTCGCTTCGTAGCTGTAGGTCTGGTGGGCTTTCGCTTCTTCTCCCTTGCCCTGACTGAGTTCCAGCAGGCGCGCGGGCCCCCCTTCTTCGTACCGGTATTTGGCGACGTTGCCTTCGGAGTCGGTGTATTCCGTGGTCTGGCCGAGCGTGTTTTGGATCATCGCGATCGTCTTGGTCGTCGATCCGACCGTTGTGCTTTGCTTTTCGATCGCACCCGTCGTGCTGTTGTATTCGTTGGTTGTCTTCGGCAGCGCGGTGTCTACGCTGGAGCTGATTTCGTTGGATGTCGCGCGTCCCGCGCCATCGACCGTTTGTTTCTTGGTCCGCGTGGTCGTGCCGACGGTTTCGGTGATCGTTTCCGGCGAATCCCACATGTTGTATTCGGTGAGGGCGACCGGTAGTTCGGGCAGGCCGGTGGTTCCCGGTTGCGACGCGGGCATCGTCTCGCACGCCAACGTCGCCCATTCGGGGTGTTCGCCGCATTTTGGGAATTCCGAGTTAGCGGCGGAGGTGTAGTAGACGGCCTTGATGTCGTGCGCGCCCGCCGACACGGCTTCCATCGTCCAGTCCTGGATTTCGGCGGTCGAGTTGGAGAAGTTGAGCACGTACGCGTTCCCGCTCGGGTTGAGCGCGATCGCGTTGTCGTGTTCGAATTCGCCGGGCTCGCTGCCTTTTTTCCCGAAGGCGGTGATGTATTCGTTGTTGGTGCGGAACTCTTGAACGCGATGATTGCCCATGTCAGCCACGAACACGTCGCCGTTGGAGGAGACGGTGATTCCGCGAGGCTGGCTGAATTCGCTGTTGCCGCTGCCGCTTTTCCCGAATTGGCTTTTGAATTCGCCTTTGCTGTTGAACACCTCGACGCGGTTGTTGCCGGTGTCGGTGACGTAGATGTCACCGTTCGGCGCTACCGCGATGCTACTGGGATCGTCGAACTGGCCTTCGCCGGTTCCGCTGATCCCGGTTTTGCAGGTCGCTGCGGTCGTGCAGGTCTGGAATTTCGCTTCGCCGGTGCTGACGCCGAAGCCGATGGCCTCGACGAATTCGCCTTTTTCGTTGAGCTCTTGGACGCGGTTGTTGCCGTAGTCGACGACCCAGATATTGTTTTTTGCTGTCGATCGCGATCCCGCTGGGGTTTGAGAACTTGCCGCCTTCGGTGCCTTTGCTGCCGATGTCTTTTTCGCCTTTGCCTTTTTCGTTGAGCACGGCCACGCGGTTGTTGCCGCTGTCGGCGACGTACAAGAGCCCGTTTGCGACCGCGATGCCTTCAGGGTAGTTGAGTTCGCTGGCGCCGTTCCCTTCGGGGGCGAATCGTTGCTCGAATTCGCCTTTGGCGGTGAACTCGTCAATCCCGTCGCCGTAGACGTCATTAGTGACCCATAGGTTGCCTTTCGCGTCGCGGGCGATGCCAGCGGGAGAGACCAGCTCACCGGGTTCGATGCCGTACTTGCTAAACGAGGCCCAGTATCCAGGGTTTCGCTGGTGGCCCTCGGGCGACTGCGTTTCGACGGTTTGTCCGGTAGCCGCTTCGTAGACCGTCGTGTGAACGAGGTTGAGGCCGCCGGGTTCCTGGGTGCTTGAGGTTGGCGCGCGCAGCTTCCAGCCGAGGTCGCTTTGCCCGCCGTAGGCGCTCACCGTCGTGCGGACTTCCTTTTCTTCGCCGCCGGACAGCAGCACGCCGCTGGTGGCTTTTGTGAGCAGGTTGTACTTTTCATGCGTTACGGCTTCAACTTCGGCGGCGCCTTCGTCGTAGTAGTCGTGGGTCACCGCGCGCGCCTCAACTTCCGAGCCGCCTTTGAGTCGGACGAGATGTTCGGGGCCGGTGACCTTCGTGATGTCGGTGTCTTCGCTGTTGTATTCCGTTTTCGTGTCGAGTTTGTCCGCAACTTCCCCTTTGCAACCTTCGTGGATAAGTTCGCACTCCAAGACCGCCTCCGCGCGGTTGTTGGCGCTGAGCGTCCGAACCATCTCGTTGGAGGCGTTGTATTCCATCGTTGAGATGCCGCCGGTGGGCGTTGCGGTGTTGACGGTGCGCCCGGAGTTGTCGCGGTAGCCAATCGTGGCTCGCGTGTAGTCCTTGGCGGGCCAGCCCATCGGTTCGCTCGGCCCAAAGATCGCGGTCGCTTCGGTCGGGACGTCCGTGTCTGTCCCCATTCTGTGAGCTTCGCGGTGGTCATTTCGTGCGGCGCGCCGGAGCCTGAGACGGGCACTTGATAGTCGACCGTCCACACCGACGTGGTGCCGGCGCTGGGCGGTTCGGGCAGCGGCGTGTCTTCGGTCCCGGATGCGACCGCCGAGGTTTTTTCTGCGGTCGCGGCCCCGACCATGCCCGTCGCGTTATACGCTTCGACGACGGCCACGAGCGTGTGGCCTTCATTGCTTTTGACGGGGTAGTAGCTCTGGTTGACCGCGCCGACGATCGGAGCGCATTTTTCGCCCGTCGAGCTGCACGCTTCCCAGTGATAGCTGTAGGTGAGCGGACTGTTGCTCCAAGTGCCGTTGGTGCTGACCGAAATCTTGGTGCCAACCGCCGGTTTGGTGCTGCTCAGCGTCGGGGCCACGGTGTTGGCGGGAGCTGCACCGCTCGCCAACGTCGTCGCCGCGCCGGGCCGCGTGACCGACAGCAGGCGGCCGGGACTGGGGGCGCCGGGAAAGGTGCCGTAGTGCATCAGCCACGGCTGATTGCCCGGAGGCGCGACAGCAGTGATGTCGCCTTCGCTGTCGTAGCCGTAGGTCGTCTTGAGATTCGGCGTGATCCGCGGGTCCCACTCAGCTCGCAGCCGCCCTTTTTTGTCGTAGGCGTACTGGGCAACCGGCTGTTCGACGACCATCGCTTTGGTCGCTGGGTTGTAGGCGGTGAACAGAATCTTGACGAGGCGCCCGGCGTATTCGCCCCATTCGCTCGGGCTTTCGCCGGCAGTCGTTTTTTCGGCGTACTTGAAGGTCAGCTCGCGGCAGCCCTTTTCCGATTTCGATGGTTCCGCTGAGCAGGTGACGCCGGACGGCTTGGGGCCGAGCTCCTCGATCGGCTCGATGACCGGGTGCCCTTCGACGGTCGTCATCCTGTACTCGTAGGTTTGCGCGTCGTTGGCGGCGGGGCCTTCCGCGATCGTGCCGATCCACGTTGGCCGTGAGAATTGCTCGAGGCGGTCGTCTTCGCTGTCGGAGACGTAGACCGTCTCGTTGTTGGCGACGGCGACACCGATCGGCGCCGAGAATTCGCCTCCGCCCTTGCCGACTGTCCCGAACGTGTTGAGGAAGCTGCCACTGCCGCTGAACTCCTGGACGCGGTTGTTGCCGGTGTCGGTGACGTAGAGGTCGTTGCTGGCGGCTTCGCAAGCGATTTGTGAGGGTGCTTTGAAGTTGCCGTTGGCGGTGCCTTCGCTGCCCCACTTGCCTTCGTATTTCGCGGCGGTCGAGAAGTACTGAATCCGGTTGTTGCCTCGATCGACGACATAGACCAGGCCGTTACACAGGGCAATGCCTGTCGGGCCCTTGAATTCGCTGGTGCCGGAGCCTTCTTTGACTCCGTTGGAGCCGATCACGGACTCGTAGGTGCCGCTTTCGGAGAACTCCTCGACCCGGTTGTTTTCGCTGTCGGAAACCCATACGTCGCCGCTTGAGTCGATCGCGATCCCGTGCGGGCCTTTGAGGTCGCCATGAGCGGTGCCCAATTCACCGAAGGTCGTCACGAGCGTTCCAGACGGGGTCATCTCGTCAATCCGGTTCTTGCCGGTGTCCGCGATGTAGATGTTGCCGTTCTTCGGGCTCACCGCGATTCCCTGCGGTGAGAGCATCGAGACCGGCGCGTAGGATGCGAGGTGTTCGCCGCTCGGGGAGAACTTCTCCACGTTGTTGCCGAGCGTGTTGGCCACCCATTGGTTGCCTTCCTTGTCGACAGCGACGCCGCTCGGGTTATCGAGCGTTCCGCCTTCTGCGTTGGATGAGCCGATTTCATTGGCAAACGATGGGGCGACCGATTGGCTGCCTTCGGGCTGGGTGAACTTGAGGGTGGTCCCCGCGACGGAGTCCTTGAGCAGGTAGACGTGTTCTTTGGGTTCGAAGGACAGCTTCAGGTTGGTGTCGCCGGTGGGTGATTCGTATTCGTTGTTCGACTTGTAGGAGAAGGACGTCAGGCCGTGTGTCGCACCGGAGAGCAGGACGTCGTTGTTGGGTAGTACCTCGAGTTCGTTGCCGCTGCCGCCGAGGGTCAGCCTCCATTGCGGTCCAAGTGGTCCTTCCGAGCCAGCGGTGAGCTCTTGGGACTGGTAGCTGCGGGCGACCCCTCCGACGCCTGCGAGTGAGATGTCGGTCGCGCTGAGCGAGAATTGGCCGCTGACTGGGTCGACGTTGCCCGGGCCGATCGCGACGGGGGCCGCTTCGGTGACGGCGAAGGTGTATCCCTCTTTGGCTTCGTTGCCTGCGTTGTCGAACGCGGTGATGATCATGTGATGCACGCCGGACCCGAGTTCTTCACCGTTGACGGTCCAAGTGCCTTTGGCGGTGCACGGACCCGACGCGCCCGAGCAGGATCCGTTCGGCGAACCGATTCCTTTGCCGTCGATCGTCATTGCGATCGACTTGATGCCGGGGTTTACTTCCGTTCCTTCGCCAGAGGTAGCTTCAGCGCTGATTTCGTGCTTGCCGGCGCTGAGCTGTCCGCCTGTTTCCGCGAGGCCGACCAGTTTGAAGGAATGCGGCTTTTTGTCATAGACTTTGATGAAGCGGTGTACTTCGGGGCTAAAGGTAACGGTGGCGTCCTCGCTTTCGGCGGTGACTTCGTCTTCGCCGTTGGGCGCCGCGGAGTTGTAGGTGTAGATGGAGTTGACTTCGGGCTTGCATTGAACGCCTTCGCAGAGCCCTTCTTTGAGGTATTCGTAGGAGGTTTTCCATGCAGTCGAGCGGACCGAGAGTTTGCTGACGCCGACGCCGGCGTCTTTTGCTTTGACTTCGAACGCTCCCGAGTACTGCCCCATCCAGCCGCCGCTGCCGTAGAGGACGTTGCGTTGGCCGTTGTCGTTTTTCAGGTACTGTTCGGTGGTGTTGAATTCGGCTTCTGGGCCTTTGGGTTGCGCGATAAAGACGTTCGTTTCGAGCAGGTTGGCGTGGTTGTACCCGGACCCTGCTGCGGTCGCTGACTCTTGGAGCTTGACTTCGTTGTGTTCGGCACCGTATTCCGTCCATTTGCCTTCGAGCGGGCAAGTGGGGTAGGCGGAATACTCGGCGCAGACCTTGAAATACGTCTTTGTATAGACTTCTTCTTTTGCTTTTGCGACCAGCTGGGTGTCTTCTGACACTTCTTTGCCGCTGCTTTCGTGATCTAGCTCGAGGATCGCTTCCATGTTGCCCTCGTTCTGCACTTTCAGGTAGGTGCCGACGAAGTAGATGTGCGAGTTACCCTGGGTCTGGTAGCTGATGAAAGCGTGTTCGGTGGAGGGGTATTCGCCGGTCGATTCCTGCTCAAGCCAGTTTTCGAGTTCGTAGTGGACGAAGTGCGGGGGATTGGGAGGCCCGAACTTCCAGCGCGAGGGCTCGGTGACCTTCGAGTCGATGACTTCTGGGTCGACGACGATCGGGAGGTCGTTGAGTTCGGTCTTATGGACGGATACCACGAGCGTGTTGCCGGAGGAGCTCATCGAGACCGGTACCGGCAGCCCGTCGGCGTCTTGTGCGCTCGGGGGGAGGATCGTCGCGAGGACCGTCTTGTCGCGCAGCACGCGCATCATGTGCGATCCGCGGGGCCCCTGGACCAGTCGCGCGCCGCGCGGTAGGTCGAGGCGGAAGTAGAGTGTCCCGGGGCTGCGCACGGAGCGCAGCTCTGAGTCCAGATCGAAGCCCGCTGGTGTGGGCCGGATCAACGTGTCGCTGTCGGTCTGGGTATTGGCGTAGAGCACGCTCGATCCGTCGAGCGTGCCTTCGGAGCCTTGCAGCGGGGTCCCTTGGGCACTGACCGGTGTGATCGAGACGCCGCTTCCCGGCACCGCCACGCCGCCGTGCAGCTGCTTGGGGATCCGCAGCGCAACGTCTGAGGTCGCGGGGGCGTAAGCGCCAGCGGTCTGCTTGAGCGCGAGATCGAGCGGCGTGTAGTTGCCATGCCCGGCCGGTGCGGCGATCGCGCTGAGCGATTCGACGACCGCGTGCTTGCCGCCGGGAAGTTCGACCTGTGCCGCGAACGGGGTCACGTAGCGCCCAAGGTGCGCTCCGCTCGGAAGTCGCAGTGTCCCGACGGCGGGATGATCGATCACTTCAGGGAACGCCGTTCTCGCGAGGCCGACCACGGCGCCTTGATCCATGTGCTCGTACTCGGTGCGGGAGCGCGCTCGCGCCGCCACGGCTTCGGGGCTGGCTTGCCACGCTCGAAGTGCCGCGAGTTCCTGTTGGGGGCCCTCCAGCCATTCCCCGCCGGCCACGACCAACGGCCCGCCCAGCGGCGTGTCGCCCGACGCCGAAGCACCTTCGGCGAACGGCGGAGCGAACATCAGTCCCGACAAGCAGATCCCTATGCACACGACGAACCATCCTAGCGCAGCCTTCGTCATCGTGCTTTGCACAACGCTCACCCCCACTTCCTAATCTTCAATCGAATAGTTCTGCTTGAACGTATCGCGCCTTCTTGAGCCTGTCTATTCCCTATAGGGGGGATCTTGGGGGGATACTCATAGGGGGAGTGAGCTAATGGTACGTGTATATGCTAGCCGTCCTCGGCTCCCTACTGGCTCGGGACTTGTAGGCCAACCAGCTCCGACTTCCGCGTCACTCCCAGCTTGCGAAGCACCTGTTCAGCGTGTGTGCGAACCGTCTCTACACTGATACCGAGCGTGTACGCGATTGTTGGGTAAGACTGCCCCAACCGCATATACTGGAAAACCTCTGCTTGACGAGGCGTGAGGCGGGCCTCGCCCCGTGTGCTACGGCCACTCTGGGAAGCTACATCGAACGTGAGCATATGACGACCCTCGGCCGCAAGATGGACGGTGGCACGGATGTCCGCAGGGGAGGCATCCTTTGAGAGACAGGTCGCACCAGCAGCAAGCAGTCGCGCAGCATACGCGCGACTGGGAAGATGAGCCATCACGACAAGACCGATCTCTGGCCGCGCCGCCAACAACCTGGTCAACAGGGAGGGCTCAGGCACACATCCCTCATCAAGGATGACTATCTCGGGCTTCTGCTCAGCGACTGCGCATTCGAGAGCAAGGCAATCCAGGTTATTCCCGAGGAGCTTAAAGCTCTCGTCTTCCTGCAAAATCTCGATCAGACCACGGTCTACCAATGCACCGAACTGCCCCAACACGACACGAATGCGCTTCGAGAACGACCTCACCGGCTCTGCCATATGGAGATCTGCCGTGTTCACCACCTGGAGTTGCTGCTCAAGCGCCGCGAGTCGCGACTCGGCTGCCCTAGCTCGGTCGAGTGCAGCATCGCACTCCCTTTGACTCTCACGAAGCTCGATCACGGACCGGGCCGCTTGCGCCTCTAGGGTTGCAACCCGCTTCTTAACCGAAGCGAGATTTCGCCGCCCGAGAGGACGACTGAGCTCCAAAGCGCTCACCAGTCTCTCCGCGGGGTCTCGGCTATCGCTCGTGCTGCACGCCGGAACCAGCGGATGGTCAGTCGCATCCCTCGCCTCATCAACGCCACTCCAAAAGATCCGAGCGTCCCCACCCTCGACCGCGAACCGCGGCCCGAGCATATCGGTCAGCCGCTGGCACAGACGCGAGTTTCCGAGGAGATAGACCGGGACGCTGGGGTCAAGCGCGCGGACCGCACTCGGCGAGAAGCCCTCGTCGGCACTGCCCTCACAGCGGGTAAGCACTACGATCGGATAATCGCGATCCGGGCGACGCAGCTCGGTCGTCAAGTGCCAGAGATCCTCCCTTGAGGCAACAAAAGAGAGAGGCGCAGGATAGAGGCCGGCCCGGTCGCACACATCATCCCTCGATGATCGAGGCATCGCTACTCTTTACGGGCTCTCGACTTCATATCTGCTGGGGCCACCGACCCTGGCCATGCAACGGCTCTGACCGTGAAGCAGATTGATCTTGCGTGATTGGTGGCGCAGCGGAGGTGGACGGCGCGGTCCCGTCGGCAAGTTCGCTGAGCACGTCTCCTGCGACTTTGGCTACAGCGAATGTTTCTTTGAGGACTTCATCAGCGAACGTCCCCATAGCGTCATTGATCAGCCAGGTTGCCCGCTCATGAAACCTCCCAAAGATTGCCAGGCGGTCGGCCTCGGAGAGAACCACCTCGTACCGCCCCTTGGTGCCGGTCTTCTCCCAGCCGATTTGACTCAAGACCCACATCGACTGGTCGAGCAGCGAACGCAAGCGCTGAAGAGTGTCGTCGCCTTCTTCCAACGCTACCGCAAGCATTCCAGCCTCGACAATATCGCTGAGCACAAACTTGCGAATCGCGTCACGCTGAACGCTATCTAGTATCACCGCCATAGTCGGCCTCCAGGGAGGTGTGTTGGCCAGTACCTTCCACCGCGCGTTTTAGGGTCATATTCCGCTATGACTGGTAGAGGTAGCCATGCCGGACGGTGATACAGCAAGTTGTGGGCTACCAACGCGAAACGCCGCATCTATCGCTCGATATTTGCCTGGTAGACTCTGTTGCTACCACCGTGCGGCTCGTCCTCGCGCCGGTAGCCCATGCGTGCCTTCTATTTCTTGGGTAGAGAGGTCGATGTGGCGTTGGTTGTCGGCATGTGGGTTCCTGTGGCCTCAGTTCAGGGCCTCGGCGACGCGCATAGAGGTGGCTGTGATCTTGGGAGCGAGTTCCAGCAGTTCCTTACGGGTATACGCCTCTGCCGGCACCGTCAGCTCAATCGCCGCCACCGGTCGGTCCTCCGCGTCCACCACCACGACAGCGAGCGCGCGCCTGCCGATAGACAGCTCTTCGTCCTCGACGGTCACACCGCCTTCCGCGGTCATGCGCTTGAGCTCGGCTCTCAGCGCCGTCTTGCTCGTGATCGTTTTAGGGGTGCGCTGGGTGAGGCGCAGTTTCGTGATCAGATCCCGCTGCTCCGCCACGGGCAAGCGCGCTAGGAGCGCCTTACCCGCGGCGGTGCAGTGGCCGGGCAGGCGGGTGCCCAACCCGGTGCCTACGTCGATCGCGTATTGCCCTTGGCGGGCCCCTTGGTAACGATCGATGTTGACAACCTCGGTGCCCCACAGCACCCCCAGGCTCACGGTGCGCCCCGTCCGCGCCCTCAGCTCCCTCAGAGGCTCACGGGCCACTCGGCGGATCTCTATCGAGTCAAGTAGCGCGAGCCCGACATCTGAGACGTGCGAGGAGAGCCGGTACTTGCGCGAGGACCCCCGCTCGAGATAGCCGAGCGTTACCAATGTGGTCGCATAGCGATGCGTACCTGGGCGGCTCAAATCGAGTTCCTCGGCCATGTCGGCAATCCCGCGCACGGGTTGCTCGGCGGTGAAGCACCTAAGCATCGTCAGGCCGGCTACCAGCGAGGAGGAGAACCTGCCAGGGTTCTCAGCATCGAGTGGCTTCAACATCGGCCACTCCCGTTCCCAACAGGTCCATGTTGGTTGCTGCCTGGGCATGGCAGCTCGTCGTCCCGCCGGTACCCCAGGCGAGCAGAGACCCGATCGGCCGTGGAGATCAGGTGCGGGCCAAGCGCGTCGATCAGGTCCGCGAGTGCGATCATTGAGGCGTGCGCGTCCATCCCGACGGCTGCTACAACCTCGCGGGACACTGAGCGGATCGGCGCGGCGATCGAGTACAGGCCGGGCACGAGCTCTTCCTCCGCGGCGGCGAGGCTCTGCCCACGGATGCCCTGCAGCTCCGCTCGCAGCGCCGTCTTGCTGGTGATCGTCTGCGGCGTGTGCCTGGTGAGAGTCAATTCAGCGATCACACTTCGCTGCTCGGCGTCGGGCAGATTCGCGAGCAGCAGCTTGCCGAGCGCGGTGCAATGGGCGGGCAGCCATGCGTAGGAGATCTGGTCGAGATCGATCAGGCGCTGGCCGCGACGAATCCCGCGCAGGCTATCCACGAGCTGGACCCGGGGGCCATCGAGCACCGCCAACGCGACCGTGAACCTGCTGCGCCTGTGCAGATCCGCCAGGAAGGGTTGGGCATGAGCCTCAAGGCTCATGCCGCCCATCGCGGACATCCCGAGATCGACCACCCGCATCCCGAGGCTGTACCTACGCTTGGCGCCCTGCTTCAGATGCCCGAGCGCGACCAACGTGATTACATATCTGTGGGTCGTCGAACGGCTCATCCCCAGCTGGTCGGCAAGGTCGGCGATCCCCCACACGGGCTGCTCCGGAGTGAAGCACTCGAGGATCGCCAAGCCCCGCTCGAGCGACTGCGAAAAGCGTGGCTCGGCCAGGGTCGGAATCGACGGCAGCATTTCCCCGTCGACGATCCTGTGAGTCACCACTCGCGGTCTCGGCATCGACCCCGCCTACTCCGCCAGCCGGTACAAACGGGTCTCCGGGTCCTGCTTCACCAGCCCAGCCATCAACAGCGTCCGCACATACGTGCGGGCCGTGCCCGCAGAAAGATGGAGGTCCACAGCGAGATCCGTCAGGCGTGCTGGCTGGCCATCCGCGAGACGCGCCAGCAGAAGCAGGCCCCTCACCAGCGAGAACGAGAACCGCGACTCGACCGTCTCCCTTGAGCGCGCTCTTCCCACACCTCAACCGGAGGTATCCCCTCATGTGCGACTCGCCCGGATAGCAACGCGGCCAGGCTCGCTGCGCTGCCGCCCTGCGCCGCGTGCACGATCGACTCAACCTGATCGGCGGTCAGCCGCACATACACGGGGCGCTCATCCACGGCGCCAAGGGAGTAGGGGATGACCAACTGACAACTCGCCGCCGGCGAGGCATCGCCCAGCACCGGGTCCGTCGAGTGTCGCGCTCGAAGTGCTTCGCGGGGTGCCCGCCGCCTCTTCCTCCGCGGGCACCCGCACGTACCCCTGCCTGTCCACGCGCCAGGGCAGCGCCGTGCTCAACCGGCCCCTGCGGCCGGGCGCCCAAAGTTGGGCCGAGCCGCGCGCTGCTCTGCCAGCGCGGCTCGGCCCACTTGCCCTTGGAGCCAAGGAGCGCACATGGAGACGTGCACAGCGGTCTGTTGCCGATCTCTGGCCACGGGCCGCATACGCTCCTCGCATCACGTCAGCCATGCTGACCGAGACACCTCTACGTGTCTAGCAACTAGTTACGACGATTCTGTTTCTCAGCACAACGACCTGGAAGCCGAAGCTCGATGCTTGCAGCGGAGCCACATCGCGAGCCATCCTCGGCAGCTTTCGTCTTCGTGCGCGCAGCGCTCTATCTGCGAGGGCGGAGCACCACGCGGGCGCCAGCATGAGGCGTGACGATGACGCTACGCCAGCGAGGGCGCTCCATATGCTTGCCGGCGGGGAGCACGGTGGCGACCGAGAGCGCGGTCCGCAGCACGGTCTTCATCTCCAGCATCGCCATGTGCAGGCCCGGGCAGCGCCTGCGGCCTCCTCCCCACGGCAGCCACAGGTGCGGTGGTGGCGGCGGCGGCGCATCGAGGAATCGCTCGGGGCGGAACGTGCCGGGCTCGGGGTAGATGCGTTGGTCGTGATGCAGGAGGTATGTGCATCCGAGCAGCCGCGCCGGCGGTTTGTACGTCCACTCGCCGATCTCGACTGGCTTGACCACAGCGCGAGGGATCGTGAAGAGGAACACCGGGCGATGGCGCATGACCTCCTGGATGGTCGCAGTCAGGTAGTCCTCGCTGTCGCCACGGTCGATCTCGGCGGTGAGCGTGGCCTGCACCATTGGGTTGTGCGCGAGAAGCTGAAAGGCCCACGCCAGTTGTGACGCAGTGGTCTCATGGCCGGCGAGGATGATCGACATGATGTTGTCGCGCACCTGTTGGCGTGATACTGGTGCGCCGTCGGGATCACTCGCAGCTAGAATCATCGTAAGTACGTCGTTGGAGTCGGCGGCAACGTCGCGATGCTCGTCGATGAGTGCGGAGAGGAGCTCGTCGGCTTCCTGCCTGTCGTGTAGGAAGCGCTCCCACGTCGCTCGTCGCGGGTCGTAAGGCAATAGGGGTGCCGATAGGATCGTGCTCGCAGTTACGGACAACATCGCGAGCAGGCGGTCATGCAGTGCTTCAAGGTGCATGCTAGATGTGGTGGCGTCGAGTGCGAAGACTCTTCGCAGTATGACCTCGAGGGTCAGTGCGCGGAGACGAGGGTAGAGTGGCATGACGGTGTCGCGTGGCCATGACGCGACGTGACGCTGTACAAGCCTGCTCACCCACGTCGTATGCTGCTGTACGATCTTGGAATTCAGGGCAGGTAGGATTTTCTTGCGGCCGCGTAGATGGGCACCTTCGTCACTGACCATGAACGACGTTTGGCCGACGATCGGGGTGATCGTGGCTGCTCCTGCGCCGGGGTGCAGGCTATCCGGGGGCGCGGCTATGAGAGCTTTAAGGTCGTCATGGTCCGACACAAAGACGAGGGGCGGATGACCAACAGCGTGAAGAGTGAAGCGAGAGCCATAATAATTACGGCACTGCTCAAGGTAGGTGAGTGGCCGCCGCCAGAATATGAGAGTCTGCGCAGCACGGGGCAGACTTAGTCCTGGTGGTAGCTCGCTGTTGATAGATCGTTTCATTTACTACCCCCGTAGCCGGCTGAACGATGGATGTGAGTAACACGCCAAGCCCGCAGGATTGGCAGAAGGAGTCGCGTGAGGTATCCACCAGCGTGGGCGACGCGCTGAGTCTGACCGCGAACCCCAGGCTTATGCGCGCTGTTCTTCGACAGGTACATAGCGACCATGCAGGCGACAATCACCGTGTGACGATCGTCCCGCAAGCTGCGTACTTCGGTCAGCGCAAGGTGAACAATTTCACAAAGACGCTGTGTGGCAGCCTCTTCGGTTTGATAATGGGAGAGGTAGCTGTGACTGTCGTCCATTGCGTCATCGAACTGGTCGGCAAAGCTGTCGAGCATCGCGATTGCCAGCGAAACTGAAGGGAAGTAAGCGTCGTATACCTCGCTGGCACTGCCGTCTAGGCATTCGAGCTCGGCCGCCAACGCAAGCAGTGGATGCGGAACAAACGCGCTCGCGGCAGCTGTGAGCTCGAACCAGCTCATCGTTTGCCTATCGGGGAACTCGCGTGAAGCCCATTCTCTTAGCGCCGCGTCGCGACGCGTGGGATCGGGCACATGATTGAGGCTCTGCACAGTGCATCGAGCAACTCCGCAGCGCACGAGTCCACGAACATGGGGGTAGGACGGGAGTCCAGCGCAACTTTCGCGGCAGGCCTCTACAAGCGTTCGTAGATACCCACCATCCTGCTTCCATAAATGGTGACGGTAGTAGTCGGATACCGGCACGTCTGAGTCGAGCGCCTCGGTGAGGGCGAGGTGCAGTTGATGGCCATTCACCTCGCCTGCTGATGCGCCGCGCTCGCTGAGATTATCCAGGAAGTCCCATATCGTCTGGTAGGTCACGAGCAGACGCAGGAGCTTCTTGTTCGGTTTGCTAGTCAGCGTCCAGAACAACCCCGCACCCTCGGCGTTCTCGCGCTTCTGGTCGATCGAGCAGAGGGCCTCCGTGCGGATCTCCGCATCGGGGATCGTCGATGCCCGCAATCGCCAGGTATCAAGCTCGCGAGAGACTGCCGGAAGCCCCCAGAGCAGCTCGTGGACCACCGCGACTGTAAGTGCCCAGGTCAGCCTCGTAAGACAGCGCGTCGAGCCGGTGTTCCTGGGTAGCTGAATATACCCAGAGAGTACGAGATCAAAACGGTCTACGCTGCTCGCATCACGTCCAATCCAGCGTTGAGTGCGAGGCTGCGGTGTAGTTGTTTCTCACACAGGTCGGCGGCTGTCGTTTCAGTGCTCACGCATGGGGATCGGGGCGCACACCGGCCGCGCGATAGCCGGGGATTGCCAGCACCGCCGCAGCCGCCGCGGTGACGATCACGAAGCTTCTAGCTGCGGACACTGCCTCGGTCGAGAAGATCACCGGAAAGCCTGTAACGGCCAGCAGCGCGTGACTCAACAAGAGCTGCCCATAAACACCAAAGATCGCGCCTATCAAGCAGCCAGCGCCGAGCAGCAGCGCACTCTCCCAGAGAAGAGCAAACCACAATACGTTCCTGCGAAACCCCTGGACGCGCATCCTGGCGAACTTAGGTCGACGCTGCCAGATCACGGCGCCCATCGAAGTAGCCATCGCCAGCACCCCCGCGATCAGTACA
Source organism: uncultured Solirubrobacterales bacterium (assembly GCA_963791485.1). Taxonomy (GTDB): domain Bacteria; phylum Actinomycetota; class Thermoleophilia; order Solirubrobacterales; family Solirubrobacteraceae; genus Palsa-744. The sequence continues at coordinate 1,016,077 of CAWBSO010000006.1, read as the reverse complement.
AGCACCGCTATCTGCGTCAGCCGTTCCAGACCTCGGCGGCTGGCCGCTTGCTGGCTCTGTTCCCGCTGGTAGGCCGTCTGGACGGTCAGCCCCGTAGTAGGGCCGAGTGCTCGCCTGACCTCACTAACAACCTTCTGGACGGACGCTCCGGGGACCAACGTGATGTTGTAGGCGCTTGGGTCTGGGCTTCCCCATGCGCGCGCGTAGTCCTCGGAGTTGAGGATGATCGCTCCAGGCGGCCATCCGAGGTTCGTGCTCAGCGCCGCTACGGTGACGGTCGTTGGCCGTGGTGAGGGCAGCGTGAAGCGCTCGCCGATGTGGAGGTGGCGTTGGTCGGCAAGCGTCTTGGAGATGACCGCCCATCCGCCCGTGTGCAGCCTCGCGTTCGCCAGCGCGAGATCGCCCTTCAGGATCTGCCCCGCCGGCAAAGGACGGGGGGCAGTCGGTGGCGGTGCCAGCACCCATACGCGGCGCCCACCGTATTCCAGGAAGGACGCACGGTATAGCCCTACAGCACTCACACCGGGAAGATGCCCAAGCGTCGAGGACGCCCCACCGGAAAAAGGTGTGGTCGCCAGCAGGTTCTGCGCTCCGGGGGGAACGACCCACAGATCCGTGACCGATGTGATGCCGTGGAACAGGCGGTTCAGCCCGCCCTGGAGGCTGGTGTGCGATCCCTGGATCGTGACGCTGCCGAACACGGCGATCGCCCCGGTCGCGGCGATCGCGACCGACCGCACCCGTGTCTTGGAGGAGCGGAGTTCGACGACGGCGATCTCGGTGGAGCCGGCTCCGATCGGGCGCTGGATGCGATCGAAGAGCCAGACGATCGCGTCGATCAGCAGCGGCAGGAGCAGAAACAGAGCGAGGATCAGCATCGCGATGCCAACGATCGCCGATTGCGGCGCGGCGAACAGGATCGCGGTCGTGACCCCGAGGCAGGCCAGGCCACCGGCGAGCGCCGCGGCCGTCCACCAGGTGAGCGCCCCCGGCTCGCTGGGTATGTCAGTGCGTCGTGCGCGTGTCCAGATATCGCGCAGCGGGGTGAGCACGCCGACGCACGCCGCGAGGAAGCCGGCGCCGACGGCGATCACGACGCTCTGCCAGGTCACGATGCGCTGCGAGCCGACGGGGAACGCGAACGAGAGGTACCCCGGGTTCGAGCCGAACACGAGGATCGAGAGCAGATCCCCGAGCGCGAGCCCGAGCAGCGAGGCGAGGCTTCCGAGTACGAGCGCGTCGAACAGCAGCGCCTTGACGGCCTCCCAGCGCGTCGCGCCGCCGAGCCGCAGTTCTCTGACGAGGCCCTGGCGCAGGTGCATCGTGAGCAGCATCGCGCAGAACGCGAACATGAAGCCGACCAGCGCGCAGATCGCGGCGAAGGTTTGCGTGGACTGGTTGATCGGTGTCGCCGCCTGCGCGAACAGCGTGGAGTCGAAGTCCCCGGGCTCCACGTTCAAACGATCGCCGGCGAGCCGCACGAGACCGGCGTGCACCTCAGCGGTTTTGTCGGGAGCGGCTTGGACGAAGATGCGGGTCACCATCCCTCGCATCCCTGTCAGGGTCTGCGCGTAGGCCAGCGGCGCGAGCGCTACCGGGCTGTGGACCAGCGGCCCGATTTCCGAAGACTGCAGGATCGTCGCGAGCAGGGAAGGCACAATGGAGGTGCCGACCTGCACTTTGATCGGTTCAAGCGAGGAGGCCCCGATCGCGTGCGCGACCGGCGCCGGCAGCGCGAGCGCGCGCTGGCCGGCGAGCTGCTGGGCTGAGAGGTGGCGCAGCAGCGGCCCGGCGAGGTGCACGTAGCGCGGGTCGGTCGCGATCATGTCCACCGCCTGCTCGCGACCAATCGGACCGATCACGCTCGCCTCGTGCTCCAACACCGGCACCGCCGCGCGTACCCCGGGCAGTGCCCGCACCTCGCCGAGCAGCGTCTCGCTGAAGCCTTCCGGCCCGCGCGCCTTCAGCTGGTACTGCGAGGAGCCGACGATCCCGTTGGTGAGCTGGCTCACCGACCCGTTGAGGCTGACGCTCGCGACCTGCGAGGCGAACAGCAGCGCGACCCCCACCGCGATCCCCATCACCGCGAACAGCTCCTGCACGAGCACCACCCTCGCTTTCAGGCGCACCGTGTACAGCTCAGCGATGTCATAGAGCCGCATCGACCGGCCGCTCAGCGCCTCAGCAGCGGCGCGAACACCGTGTCGGGATCGAACTCCACGATCTGCCCGTCGCGCAGCGTCCGCACACGATCGGCGAACACCGTCGCCTGCGGGTCGTGCGTGACAAGCAGCACCGCCGTGCCCCGCTCGCGGCAAACCTCGCCCAGCAGCTCCAGCACATCCCTGGAGCGCTGCGTATCCAGGTTGCCGGTCGGCTCGTCCGCAAGCACGAGCTTCGGCTCGGTTGAGAGCGCCCTCGCGATCGACACCCGCTGGCGCTCCCCCATCGAGAGATGTTCCGCTCGATGCTTCAGCCGCCCCTGCAACCCCAGCCGCACCAGCAGCGGCTCGATCCGGCGCTTGCCCTCCGGCACACCGACGGCGATCCACAGCTTCAGCGAAGCGTTCTGAATCACGTTGCCGCCCGGCAGCAGATCCATCGACTGCTCGACATACCCGAGATCGTGCAGCCGGTAGCGCGAGGCCTCGGAGTCCGAGAGCGTGGAGATATCGCGGCCGTCGACGACCACCGCGCCGCTATCGGGACGCAGCAGCGCCGCGATCAGGTTCAACAGCGTCGTCTTGCCCGACCCGCTCGGCCCGTACAGCGCGACCATCTCCCCTGCCTGCACCTGCAGACAGGCGCCATCGACAGCGCGCACCTGCTCCCCATCGCCGTTGGGATAGTGCTTGACAAGATCGCGAAGCTCCAGCACGAACTCAACGCCTACGCGGACATACCGCGCCCAACGCCGTGGCCAGTGCCCCGCTCAGATCGAGCGCCACCCGGGAAATCGACGACCTTGCCCCGACGGGGTCGCAGGCCGGCGGGCGGCACCAGCAGCTCACCACCCGAGAGCGTCGCCATCCGATCAGACCACGTCGTCTCCTCCATGCTCGACACGCTCGCAAGCACGCCCAACTCCCGCTCCTGCGCCAGCTCAGCCAGCAGCCGCACGATCTCATCCGCCTCCCGGCCCCTCAGCATCGCCGTCAGATCGTCGACGACCAGCAGCCGCGGCTCGCGCACAAGCGCACGCGCCACCGCGACCAACGCCCGCTCGCCATCGGAAAGACTCCCCCAACGCTGCTCCTCCCACTCGCCGGCGCCCACCCGCTCAAGCGCCTCCCGTGCACGCCGCGAGGCGCTCCCGCGGCCCAGCGCGACCTTCACCGGGATCGCGACATACTCCAGCACCGGCATATCGAGCTCCGGCTTGACGCACGTCACCCACCCCACCGCGCGCGCCAGCAGCCGCGAACGCCGACGATCGGAAAGCCCCCACACATCCCTGCCCTCAACGCTCACTCGGCCCGCAAGCGGCTCCTCCAGACCGGCCGCCACCCGCATCAGCGTCGTCTTGCCCCGGCCGCGCTGCCCCCATACACAAACGACTTCCCCCGCCCACACCTCGAACGTCGCGCCCGCCACCACCTCCACGACATGACGGCGCCCGCGCCGGTAGTGCAGGCCCACCCCCTCCAACGAGAGCAGCGCGTCCACGCTCAAACCCGCGGCGAAGGAGCGGCCCCCGACTCGGCCTGAAAGCGCCGCCACTCCTCCTCCAGGTCCCCGCGCAGGTTCTGAAGCCACGTGATCCGCGCTTCCCACCACGCCAGATCACCGCTCATCACGACCACACACGCCCGCCGGCGCCACTCGGCCACCCTTTCCACAATACGGCGTTCCTCGCGCACACGCCCGTTGAGATCGCTGACCATCCCCAAGCACGCGAGCTCGGCATCGCGCACCACCGCGATCAACCGCGGCAGATCCTCCACCCGGCACAACGCGATCTTCGCGAGCAACTCCTCACGCACCGGCGGCAACGGCAGCGACGCCGACAACCAATCCCTAAAGTGCTCGACCCCCCTCGGCGTCGCCACCCACTCGCCATCGGACCGGCGCACGAGGCCCTGCTTTTCAAGCCGCCGCAACGCCTTCGACACCGCCTGCACCACGAACTGCGTCGAACTCAAGTACGCGTTCAGGCGCTGCGCCACCCCCGCGCTCGTCGCAGGCCGCTCGATCACAAGACCCAGCGCGACCTCATTCGTGGATGTCTGCGCCCTCGGCGTGGGACTGGTCATACAACCGGGACCGTACCGAAATCCGCGACACAATGCGTCCCAATCAAGACAATGCCGATAGCTCGACTAGACAACAGGCAGACGGCCGCCACGCGACATATCTAGCCAGAGACGAACGGCGGCCCACCACGCAACTCGACCACCTCGCCCCCACTCCCACTACGTGCAGCACCCGGCGCCACCAGCAGCTCGCCCGCATACAGCGTCGCGACCCGGTCAGACCACGTCGTCGCACTCAAGCTCGAAACGCTCGCCAGCACGCCCGCCCCGCGCTCCCGCGCCCACCCGGCCAACAACTCCCCAACCTCATCCGCCGCACGCCCACCGAGCGCCACCGTCAGATCGTCAGCCACCAGCAGCCTCGGCCCATGAACGATCCCCCGCGCCAGCGCAACCCGCGCCCGCTCCGCCTCGTCCAGACTCTCCCACCCGTGCTCGGCACACCGCGACGCCCCAACCCACTCAAGCGCCTCCCGTGCCCGCGCGCACGCCCCGCCACGCCCGCCGGCACGCAACACCGGCATCGCCACATGCTCGACGACCGGCCGATCGACAGCCTCCGGCACCGCCAGATCGACCCACCCAATCCCACCACCAAGCAACCCCGCGCGCTGCTCGTCCGCCAGCTCCCACAGATCGCGGCCCTCGAAGAACACCTCGCCGCCAGCGGGCCGCGCCAACCCCGCGGCCACCTTCAACAACGTCGTCTTGCCCTGGCCACGCTGCCCCCACACACAAACGACTTCCCCAGCCCGAACCCTCAGCGACACGCCCTCCAGCACCCGCACCACGTGACGCTGCCCACGCACGTGGTGCAGACGCACCTTCCGCAACGACAGCAACTCGCCCATCTCGCAGACAGCATGACGCATCCTGCTGCGTCCCGACGCTTGACGGGCTGCCGCCTGCCACCGCGAGGGCATAATCACTATCGTCAACGATTTAGGCGATCAAATGCCACCAGAAGCGGTGATAGCTAAGGCAAACTTACGAAAGGCATAATTTTGCCCTATTCTTGGCCTATGAAGATCCATGAGCTACCCGATGCCTTGCTGGCCGAAGGCCGCCATACGGCGAGTACCGAGGAGCTGCTGGAGCTGACCGGGCTCGATCGCCGCGCGCTGCACAGCGGGCTGCACCGGCTGCGAGCCGACCACTCGATCGTGTCCCCCGCTCGCGGCCTCTACACCGTGGTCGCCCCGCAGCACCGCGCGTGGGGCGCGCCGCCCGCGGAGTGGTTCATCGACGCGATGATGGTGCACCTCGGCCGCGGCTACTACATCGCGCTGCTCACGGCCGCCGCGATGCACGGGGCGGCCCACCAGGCACCGCAGAGCTTTCAGGTGATCACCGACAAGGACGTCCTCGACCGCGACCTCGGGCGCAACCGCCTTCGCTTCTACACCAGCCGCCACATCGCCGACACCGCGACCGAGCGACGCGCCGGCCCATCCGGCTACCTGCAGCTCGCCACCCGCGAGAGCACCGCCGTGGACCTCGCCCAGCACCCACGCCAAAGCGGCGGACTGAACAACGTGGCAACCATCCTCACCGAGCTCGGAGAGCTCGACGGCGCGACCCTCGGGCGAATCGCCGCACTACGCGGGAAGGCGACCGCGCGCAGACTCGGCTGGCTGCTCGAACGCCATCGCCCCGACATCGACCGCGCCTGGCTGCAGATCGTCGCCCGGCCGTCAGAGGGCGAGCCCACACCGCTGAGCGCCAGCGGGCCAGCCACCGGCCGCCTCGACCGTACCTGGGGCCTGCGTATCAACACCAACGTTCATCCCGACCTGTGATCCCCCAGCCCTACATCACCGAGTGGTCCAGCCGCGCGCCCTGGCCCACCGAAAGCCAGATCGAGCAGGACCTCATCCTCTCGCGGTTAATCGTCGAGATCGCAAACGACGAGCTGCTCGCCAGCGAGCTGGCCTTCCGCGGCGGCACCTGCTTGCACAAGCTGCACCTCCCGCAGCCGGCACGCTACTCCGAGGACCTCGACTACACCCGCACCTCAGATGAGCCCAAGATCGGCGACTGCCTGACCGCACTACGCCGCATCGCCGCTGACATCGGGCTGCAAGAGCGAAAGCGCCGGTTCCCCAGCCACGACTCCGACATGGCCTGCATCTGGTTCCACACCCACTCACAGACAGACGACACCCCGATCTCGATCAAGATCGAGATCAACGTCCACGAGACAACCCCACACCAACCACATCTCATGCTGCCCTACCGCGTCGACTCCCGCTGGTGGAGCGCAAGCGCCGACGTACGAACCTTCCAGGTCGAGGAGATCCTCGCCACCAAGCTCCGCGCCCTCTACACCCGCCGCAAGGGACGCGACCTCTACGACCTCTGGCTCACACTGACCGAACTCACGCTCGACGACAAGCTCATCGTCGACGGCCTCGCCCATTACATGAGCTCAGGCATCTACAGCTACCGCCAACTCCACGCCAACCTCAACGACAAGCTCGCCACACCAGAATTCCTCGACGACATCCGCAACCTCACCCACGATCTCCACGGATACGAGCCCCAGGCCGCCGCCGAGCTGCTCATGCAACGCCTCGGAACACGGCTGCGCAACGCCCCCCAGGATGATTGATCCGGGCCGGCTACCAAACCCGCCACGCCCCGTTCGCGGTGGCAACCTCCGGCCTGCAAGCCGCAGCAGCGCCAAATCCGCGCAAAACGAGGCTAGGTGCGGTACTCACAAGCGGTACTCCCCGCCAAGACCGAGTACCGATCGAGTACCGCTACCATTAAAAAAGGCCCTGATTTACAGGGCCTTTCCGAAGTGCGCCTGGGGGGAATCGAACCCCCGACCTGCGGCTTGAAAGGCCGCTGCTCTTTGGCACCCCGTAGGTTGCCGTTGACCACTGAGCTACAGGCGCATGAATGTGGACCGCGGATTGTAGTTGGATGCGCGGCCGCCGTGTGGCCGGGACGTGGGTGGCGCTCGGTAAGGCGCAGACTGTGGTCAGCCCTCGACGGCGGCGTACACCTCGTCGAGCAGCTTGGCACGGTCGGAGAGCTGAAAGCTGTCGGCGAGGTAGCGGTCGGTCTGATCGCGGGGCTCGCCGCTGAGCGCCATGTTCAGCGCCACCAGCCGCGCCCCGTCCAGATCTTCGCTCCTTTGGAGCGCCGTCTCGGGCTCCTCCTCACCGGCAGGAGCCGATTCGGGCGGTGCCGCGTCGCGCTCCTCCCCCGCCGGGGCGCTCAATTCCGGCGACATCACCTCGGGCAGATCCTCAACCACGGTGGCCAAGGCCGGCGACTCCGACTCGGGCAGCCGCTCGGCCACAGGGACCGAAGCCGGCAGCGCCGCCTCGCGCTCCCTTACCGCGGAAGCGGGCTGGGATGTGTCCTGCCCCGAGGCATCCCCGTGCGATGCGTCTCCGTGCGAGGCATCCCCGTGCGATGCGCCCTGCGCGCGGAGACCCCGCGCGAGCGCGCTGACCTCCCCATCCAGTGACTGCACCTGCGCCAGCAGTGCCGCGGCGGCCCGCGCGAGGGTCTCCACGTGGACGCGCGCACGCTCCAGCTCGCCCGCCGCCTGCTCGCGAGTGCGCTGCGCGTCCCGTTGCGCTTCGCGCTCGATCTCCGCGGCGGTGGTTTGTGCCGCCTCGAGGATGCCCTGCACGCGGGTGGCCGCCGCCGTGCCGAGCGATGGCTCGGCGCCCGCGCTCGCCGCGCGCTGGGCGAGCTCCTGCGCCGCGGCCGCCAGCGCCCGCAGATGAGCGCCCACGGCAGCCGGGTCATAGCCCCGCCGGACGAGGGGAAAGTCGCTGCGTTCGATGCTCTGGCGATCCAGCTGCACGGCTGCGGGCAAGCCTACGCCAACTCCCCGGCGGGCGCCTCCAGCTCCTGGGCTTCGCGCAGGTCGCGGCGTAGCTCGCGGATCTCGTCGCGCAGCTGGGCGGCGTACTCGAAGCGCAGGTCCTCCGCCGCCGCGAGCATCTCCTCCTCGAGCTCCACCGCGAGGCGCTCCAGCTCGTGCGTGGGCATCTCCTTCGCCTTGCCTTTCCCACGTGCGCCGCTGCGCCGCTGACGGCGCCCGCGCGGCACCTTGGAGTCGCCCTGCAGGAACTCCGCGATGTCCGAGACGCCCTTGACGATCGACGCCGCGGTGATCCCGTGCTCCTCGTTGTACGCCACCTGGATTTCGCGGCGGCGGTCGGTCTCCTCGATCGCCGCTTTCATCGCACGGGTCTCCTTGTCGGCGTACATCAACACCACGCCGTTGACGTTGCGCGCCGCGCGGCCGATCGTCTGGATCAGCGAGGTCTCACCGCGCAGGAAGCCCTCCTTGTCGGCATCGAGAATCGCCACCAGCGACACCTCTGGCAGGTCGAGGCCCTCGCGCAGCAGGTTGACGCCGACCAGCACGTCGTACTCGCCGAGGCGCAGGTCGCGGATGATCTGGATTCGCTCCAGCGTGTCGATCTCCGAGTGCAGGTAGCGCACGCGGAAGCCCATCTCCAGCAGGTACTGCGTGAGGTCCTCGCTCATCTTCTTCGTGAGCGTCGTCACCAGCACCCGCTCCTGGATCTCCACACGCGCGCGGATCTCGTTCATCAGGTCGTCGATCTGGTTGCGCGTCGCGCGCACCTGCACCTCGGGGTCGACGATCCCCGTAGGGCGCACGATCTGCTCGACGATTCGCCCTGAGCGCACCCGCTCGAACTCCCCCGGCGTCGCCGACACGAACAAGAGCTGCGGGGTGATCGAGAGGAACTCCTCGAAGCGCTGCGGGCGGTTGTCCATCGCGCTCGGCAGCCGGAAGCCGTAGTCCACGAGCGTCTGCTTGCGCGAGCGGTCGCCCTCGTACATCCCCCCGAGCTGCGGCACGGTTTGGTGGGACTCGTCGATGAAGCACACGAAGTCCTTGGGGAAGTAGTCGATCAGGCAGTACGGCCGGTCGCCTGGGCCGCGGCCGTCGAGGATCCGCGAGTAGTTCTCGATCCCCGAGCAGAAGCCCATCTCGCGCAGCATCTCCATGTCGTACTGCGTGCGCTGGCGCAAACGGTGGCTCTCCAGCAGCTTGCCTTCGGACTCCAGCTGCGCGCAGCGCTCGTTCAGCTCGGCGCCGATGTCCGCAACCGCAGCCTCAATCGAGCCCTCCCTGACGTTGTAGTGCGTGGCCGGCCAGATCGCCACGTGCTCCAGGTCGTCCTCGATCAGCTCCCCCGTGAGCGGATCGAAGTGCTGCAGGCGCTCGACCTCGTCGCCGAACAGCGTCGCGCGGTAGGCAGTCTCGGCGTAGGCGGGGAATATCTCCAGCGTCTCCCCCCGGACCCGGAAGGTGCCGCGCGCGAGCACCGTGTCATTGCGCGTGTACTGGATCGACACCAGTTTGCGCAGCAGCGCGTCGCGGTCGATCTCCGCGCCGCGGCTGAGGATCTGCATGTTCATCTCGTACACCTCGGGCGAGCCGAGTCCGTAGATGCACGAGACCGACGCCACGACGATCACGTCGCGCCGCGCAAACACCGCCGCCGTGGCGGCGTGGCGCAGGCGGTCCACCTCCTGGTTGATCGCCGAGTCCTTCTCGATGTACAGGTCGCGGCTGGGGACGTACGCCTCGGGCTGGTAGTAGTCGTAGTACGACACGAAGTACTCGACCGCGTTGTCGGGGAAGAACGTGCGGAACTCGTTGCACAGCTGCGCCGCCAGCGTCTTGTTGTGCGCGATCACGAGCGCCGGGCGCTGCACCGCCTCGATCACGCCCGCCATCGTCATCGTCTTGCCGGTGCCCGTCGCTCCCAGCAGCGTCTGGAAGCGCTCGCCCTGCTCGACCCCCTCCGCCAGCGCGGCGATCGCCTGCGGCTGATCGGCTGTGGGCGTGAAGACGGAGTCGAGACGAAAGGGGGGCATCGCCCCTACGCTAGCGAAGCCCCAGCTGCGCAGCGTACGTGGCCCGATAGGCCCGCTGCGCGTCCAGCACCCGCCGCACGTATTCGCGCGTCTGCGCGAACGGAATCGCTTCGACGGTCAGTTCCCTGCCTTCCGCCCGAGCCCGCGCCACCCATTCATCGACGTTGGTAAGACCCGCGTTGTAAGCGGCAACCGCCAGCATCTCGTTGCCCCCATAGTGGTTGAACAGGTAGCGCAGGTAGTAGCTGCCGTAAGCAATATTGACCGACGGCGTCGCGAGATCGCCGGTTTGGAAGCTCACCCCACCCGACAGATGGGCGAGGAACAGCGCCGTGCTGGGGAGGATCTGCATCAGGCCCTGCGCGCCGGCGGAGGAGGGGCGCGGGTCGAACTTGGTCTCGGCGTAGATGACCGCGGCGATCAGCGCGGGGTCGAGGTGCTTTTCGGAGGCCTGTTGGCGGATCACGCTCGCGTCCTGCAGCGGCAGCGCCAGTTCGCGCACCGCGTGCTCCAAGCGCGGAGCGAACGCCACGATCAGCCCGATCGCTACCGTGAGCACCAGGAGCGTGCTCAGTAGCCGCCGGCCCCTGGACCCTCGCCCGCCCGAGCCGTGCTGGCGCCGGCCGATCTGCGGTCGGTCGCCCCGCGCGGGCGGACGCCGCGCGTACAGCTCATGAGCTTGGGTGTTCACCCCTTCAGCTTGCCAAGTATCTCCGACAGCTTCTCCGCCAACTGCACTTCGCTGCCATCGTTGCACACCACGAAGCTGGCGCGCGCAGCCTTCTGCTCCTGCGAGAGCTGACGCGCGGCGCGCTCCTGTACCAGTTCGTGGCCGCGGCCCGCCGCGCGCTCGCGGCGCAGCTCCTCCGGTGCGACGACGGCGATCGTGGCGTCGTACAGCCGCTCCATCCCCGCCTCGAACAGCAGCGGAACCTCGACCACCGCCGCCGGCGGCGGCGGTGAAAGTGCGCGCGCCCACGTCAGCCACTCGCCCACCCGCTCGCCCACCAGCGGCCACAGCAGCCCCTCCAACCAGCTGCGCTCCTGGTCGCCGGCGAAGGCGCGTCGCGCAATCGCCGCGCGGTCGACCGCACCGGCGGGTGCCACTTCGGGGCCCCACCGAGCCACGACGGCGTCCCGCACGCGCGAATCGCGTGTGTACAGCTCGTGCACGACCTCGTCGGTCGAAAGCACGACCGCCCCTAATCCTTCCAAAGCAGCCAGCGCGGTGGACTTGCCCGCGCCGATGCCGCCCGTCAGCCCTACCAGTGGGACCGACCGCTCGACTTCCTGCACGAGGGGCGAGTCAGTCCTGGGCGGCGTCGCTCGCGGCAGGCGTCAGGTCGGGATCCGCCGCGGGCTCACCGTCAGGACCCTCGGCGGAGGCTTCCGGCTCCTCCGCGGCGACGGAGATGGGCTCCTCCTCGGCCGCCACGCTCTCCGGCTGCGCCACCTCGGCTGCCGGCTCACCTTCCGTAATGGGCTCGACGACCGCCGCCTCGGGCTCGCTCTCAGCCTCGACCTCGGCCGCCGGCTCCTCCGCCGCGGGCTCCGCGACCGCCGCTTCGGGCTCACTCGCACCCTCTGCTGTCTCCGCCTCCGCCGTAGCGGGCTCGGCCACCGCTGCCTCGGGCTCACTCGCGACCTCTGCCGTCTCCGCCTGCGCCGTAGCGGGCTCCGCCACCGCTGCCTCGGGCTCGCTCGCGACCTCCATCTGCTGGAGCTCCGGCGCCACCTCGGCCTGCGGCTGGACCTCCGCCACCTCGGCCGTCGGCTCCGACGGCTCGCCCACACCCACCGCCGAGAGCTCGCCCGCCTGCGCTCCGCCCTCGTTGGTGGCCTCCCCAGCGGGCGGCTCTTTGCCGGAGGCGTCAGCCGGACGCGGCAGCGGCAGGATCTGGTCCTCGACCCGCTTGGCCGACAGCGACAGGCGCCGGCGCTCGGAGTCGATCTCGAGGATCTTCACGCGGATGTCATCGCCCGGGTGGACGACCTCGCGCGGGCTTTCGACGTGGTGGGCGGCAAGCTCGGAGATGTGCACGAGCCCCTCAACCCCGTCGAGGATCTCCACGAACGCGCCGAAGGTGACGACCTTGGTGACGGTGCCCTCCAACTCGTCGCCGATGTTGTAGGTATCGACGATCCGCTGCCACGGGTCTTCCTGGGTCTGCTTCAGACCGAGCGAGATGCGCTGGCGGTCGCGGTCGATGTCGAGCACCTTCACCTGCACGGTGTCGCCGATGTTGAGGATCTCGGAGGGGTGGTTGACGTGCGACCAGGAGAGCTCGGAGATGTGGATCAGGCCGTCGATCCCGTCGAGGTCGACGAACGCGCCGAAGTCGACAATGTTGGAGATCTGTCCCTCGACCACCAGGCCGGGCTGCAGGCGGTCGAGAATCTGCTGGCGCACCTCCTTGCGCTCCTCCTCGAGCACCGCGCGGCGCGAGAGCACGACGTTGTTGCGCGAGCGGTTGAGCTCGATCACCTTCGTCTCGATTTTCGTGCCCATATATTCGTCGAGGTTGGGCACCCGGCGGATGTCCACCAGCGACGCGGGCAGGAAGCCGCGCACGCCGAGGTCGATGATGAGGCCGCCCTTGACGACCTCGATCACGTTGCCCTCGACCGGCTGCCCGGACTCCGCCGCGGCCTCGATGCGCCGCCACGCCTTCTCGAAGCGGGCGCGCTTCTTGGACATGATCAGACGGCCGTCCTGGTCCTCCTTGGTGAGGACGATCGCGTCGACCTCCTCGCCGAGCTGCACCTCCTCACGGGGGTCCACCGACTTGCGGATCGAGAGCTCCCCGGAAGGGATGACCCCCTCGGACTTGTAGCCGATGTCGACGAGCACCTCGTCCTTGTCGATCCGCACCACGCGGCCCGTCACAACCTCGCCCTCCTCGAAAGGCTGCATCGTGGCGTCGTAGTTGGGGACGATCTGCCCGTCGATTTCGAGCAGGAGGCCGTTTGATCCCTCGACCACGTGGGCCTCGGGTTTCTCGATCAAAGCTTGCACCGCTCGAAGCCTAGCGCAGCAGGATCGGTATAGGACCCCACCCGCCCGCCCACCCGCCAGCGGCACCGTCGCATAGGCCCTGCGCTCGTATGATTGCGAGCGATGCCCGTACGCGCGACCAAGCGGGGAATCGAGCGCACCCGCCTGGAGGGCGACTGCGACGTGCTCGTCTGCGGAGCCAGCTTCGCCGGCCTCGCGGTCGCCCGCGAGCTTGCCGGCTCGGGCGCACAGGTGCTGGTGATCGACCGCTACGAGATCGGCGAGCGCCAGACCTCCGCCTGCGGCGTTCCCACCACATGGCTGGACGCGCTGGGGCTGCGCGGCGCGCTGCGCCAGACCTTCGGTGAGCTCGTGGTGCACACCCCGTGGAAGAGCTCGCGCTGGAGACTGCCGTGGACGTTTTCGACTTTCGACTACCCCGAGCTGTGCGCGCTGATGTGGGAACAGGCGCACGCGGATGACACCCGCTTCGAGACCGCCACCGTGCAGAACAGGGAGGGCAACACGGTGCACACCGACCGCGGCGAGCTGCGCGCCCCGCTGATCGTCGACGCGCTCGGTTGGCGGCGGACGCTATCGCGCGCCACCCCGATTCAGCCACCGGGCGCAAGGCTGTCGCGGGGCCTCGAGGTGCACCCACACGGCAGCGGCGAGGAGATGGAGCTGTGGATCGACCCCCGTTACATCCGCTCGGGCTACGGATGGAGCTTTCCAGCGCGCGATGAGGTGCGCGTCGGGGTGGGCTCCTTCTGGCCGGCCCACCACGTCAAGGAGCCGACCGTGCGTCTCGCTCGCGACCTCGATCTCCCCCCCGACGGGTATCAGGGCAACTGGGTCCCCCATCAGCTGCGCCCCGCCGTCGAGGATGGCGTGTTTTTCGTGGGCGACTCCGCCGGCCACTGCCTGCCGCTCACCGCGGAGGGCATCCGCACCGCCTTCTACTTCGGGATCGCCTGCGGGCGCGAGCTGCGCGCCGTCGTGGAAGGTCGCAGCACCCACGAGCAGGCGCTGAGCCGCTACAGCACCTTCTCCAACGCGCACAAACGGAAGTTCAGCTCGCTGCTCTTCACCCAGCGCGCCGTCGGGCGCCTCACCCCCACCCCCGCGGTCACCGCACTCGCGCGCGCCCTTGAAAGCCCGCGCGTGTGCGAGTGGGCCTTCGAGCACTACATGCGGATCGCCCCGGCGTCGTTCGTGGGGCCAGGGTCGCGGCGGCCGGCAGCGGGCAGGCAGGCGGCGACGGCCGCAACCGCTTGAGGGCGCGCCTCGCGCGGAGAAAAGGGGATTCTTAAGGGGGACCCCCACAAGGGGGGTCGGGGGTGGAGTCGGTCTCGCAATACGAAGCCGGATTGAGACCAAGCGACTCGCCGGGCCGTTGAGACCAGCGCGCTCAGTCGGCCGGGCCGGTCATCGCGAGCGTGAGCAGCACCCACGGAATGACGGCCCAGGCCATGGCGGCGGCAGCAAGCAGCAGGAAGGGAAGCTTGGAGAGACCGACACCACGCAAGGTGCGCCAAGTCAGCACTCCCCAGGCGAGCGCCGCGGTGGCAAGCCACAGCGCTGCCTGCCACCCCCCAAAGGGCACGCCGAGGTGTTCGGTCAGGAACAGGAGCGGAAGCAGCGCGATCCCAGCGAGCACCTGTGCGACCCAGAAGCCGAATGGCCCGCTGAGCAGCGCAAGGCACCCGAGCAACGTCCCCGCGCGGAGCCTCCGTCGAAGCGGCGCGGAGAGCGTGTTGCCTGCACTCAAAGAAACGAGATCATCCATGACCAGCTCTCAAGATCCTACCGATAAGACCACAGTCTGCGAGCGCTCGAAGCTCCCCGGCGCGATCTCCAGATAGCCCATGTCCACACGCAGAACGTCCATGGCCCACTCGAAGATCGCCCGCCCGAGCCCGTAGCGGGCAGCAAGGACCCGCTCGGCGAGCGGCTCGTCCTCGCAGGCAAGCATCCTGGCGGTCGCCTCGAGCGGCGCGCCAAGCGGCCGCCCGCGCACCGTGCACGGAGCGACCAGCAGGCGCGGGTCGTTGCGCAGGCGCTTCACCTTGCCGGCCGTGCGCTCGGTGCGCACATACAGCAGGCCGTCTGCCTCCGCTGCCCACACGGGCGTGGGCACAGGCGTTCCGTCGCGGCGAAAGGTCACCAGGAGCGAGCGCTTGCAGTCGCGTATCTCGGCGAGCGAGCCGCTGCGCGGCGCAGCAACCACCCCCCTCGCGCCACGCGGCGTCAGACGGGCGGTGATCCGCGCATTGAAGACCGCCGCCGGCAGCCTGCGTCCCGGCCGCGGACGCGCTGAGGGTCGAGCCGCCGTTACGCCACCCGCCGCAACTGGGGACGCGCGCTCTCCATCGCGGCGAGCGCCAACCGGCTGGCCTCCACCGCGCTGGCCCAGGAGACCTCGGCGAGCAGCCCCGGGGCGGAGACCATGTCGCCCGCGAGGTAGACGCCGTCGCCGCGATCGACCGCCGGACGGTCGCGCCAGGTGCTGCCAGGGGGGTCGAGCGCTCCCGAGCGGGCGTCCATCACCTGGCGGCGGCGCCACGTCTCGCGTCCGCGCCAGCCTGCGACCGACTGGTCGATCAGCCGCTCCAGGCGCGCGCCCGCCTCCTCGGTGCTCTCGCCAGGGCGGATCGGCATCTGCGTCTGGATCAGCTCGTGACCCTCCGGGGCGATCATGCGATCGGAGGAGGAGTAGCGCCCGAGCCAGCCCGACTCGTCGAGGTCGGAGACGATCCACGGGTCGCCGCGGCGGCGGGATAGGCCCACGTCGAGGCATACCGTGCGCCCGCTCGGCCACCGCAACGGCTCACCCCCCAGCAGCTCGCTCGCCTGGTGCAGCTCGGTGGCGAGGATCACCGGCGGCTCGGGCAGAGTCTCAACGCGGCTGCCCGTCTGCACCTCGACGCCCAGCTCGTGCAGGCGGCGCTCCAGCGGCGCGACCATCCCGCTCCAGCCGCCGCTGGCGTAGCGCACCACGGTGGAGGGCGGCGGCGTGGAGAGGAACAGGCGCACGGTGCGCTCCCACACGAACGCCGCGGAGAGCTCGCCGGGGTCGTGGTGGAAGGTGTAGACGCCGGCCATCGAGGAGAGCATCGCGGCGATGCGCTCGTCGGTATGCGAAGCGACCCAGCCGCGGAAGTCGGCATCGACCGGCGCCTGGCGGCCGCGCAGGCGCAGCACCGCGGGGATCGTGCCCAGCGGCGGGGTGCGCTGCACCGACCCCTCCCAGCGAAAACGCGCGCCGCCGAGCGGCGGGCGGACATGGTTGGGCAGCAGGCCACGCTCGTTCAACCACCCCCACATCGCGCCGTCGCTGTACAGGGCGTGGGGCCCGAGGTTGGCTTTGTAGGGGCCGTCGGCGCTGCGCGCTCGCCCGCCCAGCTGCTCGTGCGCCTCCAACAGCCGCACTTCGGCGCCCCCCTCGGCGCACGCGATCGCCGCCGTCAGCCCGGCAAGTCCCCCTCCGACAACTGTTATCTGGCTCATGGTCGCCTCCAAGATCGAGAGTGTGCAATCACCGTAGCCCGCAACTGGCTCACAGTACAGTGCCAGTTATGACACCGATAACAGGACCAGTGGAGCTGCTGGTAGAGCTCGACCGCGGCGGCGAGCTGTCGCTGGGCGAGCAACTCGCCGGCGGCATCCGCGAGGCAATTCGCGCGGGGCGCCTGCCGCCCGACGCGGCGCTACCCTCGACGCGCGGTCTGGCGGCCGAGCTGGGCGTCTCGCGCGGCTTGGTGAGCGAGGCGTACAGCCAGCTGGCCGCCGAGGGCTATCTCAGCACCCGTCAGGGCGCGCCGGTACGGGTGCGCGCGGCGGTGCGCGCCGCCACCCAGCGCGCACCCGCCCGCTCGCTGCAGGAGCGCTTCCCCTACCACTTCCACCCCGGCCTGCCCGACCTCGCGGGCTTCCCGCGCGAGCGCTGGCTGCGCTCGCTGCGCGCGGCGCTGCGTGAGGCGCCCCTGGATGCCCTCGGCTACGGCGACCCGCGCGGCCTGCCCGAGCTGCGCGAGGCGCTCACCGACTATCTCGGTAGGGTGCGCGGCGCCGCGGCCGACACCGAGCAGATGACGATCTGCACCGGCTTCATGCAGGGCTTCTCGCTGGCCTGCGGCGTGCTGCGCAGTCACGGCGTGGAGGCGATCGCGCTGGAGGACCCCGGGTGGCACGTACACCGCCTGATCGCCGAACAGTCGGGCCTGCGAATCGTGCCGATCCCCGTCGACGCTGAAGGGCTGCAGGTGGACGAGCTGATCGCAAGCGATGCCGCCGCGGTGGTCGTGACGCCCGCGCATCAGTTCCCCACCGGAGCGATCCTCAGCCCCTCCCGCCGCGCCGCGCTGGTCGAGTGGGCCGAGCGCGACGAGGGGCTGATCGTCGAGGACGACTTCGACGCCGAGTACCGCTACGACCGCGTCGCGGTGGGCGCGCTGCAGGGGCTGGCGCCCGAGCGCGTCCTGTATATCGGCTCCGCCTCCAAGCGCCTGACGCCGGGCATGCGACTCGGCTGGATGCTCACGCCCTCGTGGCTGGCGTGGCAGATCGCCGCCGCCAAGGCCGTGCAGGACGGCGGCTCGGAGGTGGTGGGCCAGTTGGCGCTACGCGACTTCATCGTGCGCGGCGAGCTCGACCGCCACGTGCGCCGCATGCGTGCGGTCTACCAGCGCAGGCGGGAGACCCTGCTGGAGGCGCTCGCCCGCCACCTGCCCGACGCGCGCACGAGCAGCGCGGCCGCCGGCCTGTTCGAGCTGGTGGGGCTGCCCGACGGCGTCGAGGAGCCGGCGCTGCTCAAGGCCGCCGCCGCGCGCGGGGTGGGCATGGAGGGCCTCTCCCTGCACCGCTTCGCCCCCGGCGGCTCCCCAGGGGTGGTGCTCGGCTTCGGCAACCTCTCCGAGCCGGCGATCGAGCAGGGCGTGCGGCTGCTGGGCGAGGCGTACGCAGAGATCGGCGGCTGAGAACTACCGCCGCACGACCAGCGCGACTCCGATCACGAGCAGCACCAGCCCGACGATGCGGTGCAGCGTGATCGGCTGCCGGACGACCCCGAGCAGGCCGAAGCGATCGATCGCGACAGAGACCGCGAGCTGGCCGGTGATCACCGCCGCGGTGAGGCCGCTGGCGCCGAGCGTGCGCACGGTGAGGATCGCGACGGTCACGTAGGTCGCTCCCAACAGGCCGCCGATCAGGGCCCACCAGGGCACGTGCGCAACGTTGCCGAGGGTGCCGAGGCCCTGGCGCGAGAAGGCGGCGATGCTCACCAGCGCGACGGTACCGACGATGAAGGAGAAGCTCGCCGCCTGCAGGCTGCCAACCGAGCGTCCAAGGCGGGCGTTGATCGGGGCCTGCATCCCCACCAGCACGCCGGCGCCGGCCGTCAGCAGCACCGCCAGCGTGCGGCTCACCGCCACACCTCCGGCCCACCGGTTCGCGCATCGCCACGGCGGTGCTGGCCACCCCAACCCGCATCGCCACGGCAGTGCGGGCGGTGCCGGTAGGGCGAGAACCCGCTCACTTCGCCTCCAGCCAGTTGCGTCCCACGCCAATCTCGACGGCCATCGGCGGCTCCAGATCCCACACGCCAACCATCTCGCGCTCGATCAGCTCGCGTGCCACGGGCACGTCCTCGGGGGCGGCTTCGAACAGCAGCTCGTCATGGATCGTGAGGATCAGGCAGGCGTCCAGGCCGGAGACCTCCAGTGCCCGGTGGCAGCGCACCATCGCGAGCTTGATGATGTCGGCGGCGGTGCCCTGCACGACCGTGTTGACGGCGAGCCGTTCCCCGAGCGAGCGCACCTGGTAGTTGCGCGCACGCAGCTCGGGGATCTGGCGGCGGCGGCCCCACAGGGTGGTGACGTGCCCCTCCTCCTTGGCGCGCTCGATCGTCTCCTGCATGAACTCGGCCACGCGCGGGAAGCGGGCGAGGTAGGCGTCGATGAACGCCTTCGCCTCCTCGCGCGGGATGTTGAGGCGATCGGCGAGACCGTAGTCGGAGAGCCCGTACACGATCCCGTAGTTGATCATCTTCGACTTGGAGCGCATCCCGGGGTCGATCTGCTCCGGGGCAACCTGGAATACCTGTGAGGCAGTGGCGGTGTGCACGTCTTCGCCGCGCGCGAAGATCTCCTTCAGCACCGGCTCGCGGGCGGCGTGGGCGAGCACCCGCAGCTCGATCTGCGAGTAGTCCGCGGAGATCAGCACACGCCCCTGCTCGACCTCGAAGCAGCCGCGGATCTCGCGGCCGAGCGCGGTGCGGACCGGGACGTTCTGCATGTTGGGGTTGGTGCTCGACAGGCGCCCCGTCTGGGCGACCGCCTGCAGGAAAGTGGTGTGGATGCGCGAGTGCTCGTCGACCTGCCCAGGCAGCACGTCGAAGTAGGTCTTGATCAGCGTCGAGAGCTCGCGCCAGCGCTCGATCCGCGGCACGATCGCGTGCTCGGAGCGGATCGCCTGCAGCACGCGCGCGTCGGTGGAGTAGCCGGTCTTACCGCGGCGCTTGCGCGAGAGGCTGAGCTTCTCGAACAGGATCTCGCCGAGCTGCTGCGGCGAGGCGATCAGGAACTCCTCGTCGGCGAGCGCGAAGATTTCTCCTTCGAGCTCGGCGATCTCCTCACGTACGCGCGCCGCCACCTCCTGCAGGCGCGACACGTTCAGGCGTACCCCGGCAAGCTCCACGGCTCGCAGCACACCTACCAGCGGCAGCTCAATGTCGCGCATCAGCCCCTCCAGGCCGCGCGCAGCGATCTGCTCTCGCTGCCACGCGGCCAGCGCACCCACCAGCAGCGCCTCGCCGGCCGCGACGACCGAAGCCGGGCCTGCGACCGATTCGGGAGACACTCGCTGCGCTCGCATCCCCGAATCGACCGGCATCCCCGTTTCGGCCAACACCTCGGCGGCCAGCCCGCGCTCCTCGCACAGCTCGGCGAACGGGTAGCCACGTCGGGCAGGCTCCAGCAGGTAGGCACCCAGCAAGGTATCGTGAACGAGGCCGGGCGGCACCAGCCCGAGCGCCTTCGCATCGTGCACGACCACCGGCAGCTCCCCACAGGCGGCCGCGACCTCCTCGGCGCTCTCGCAGTCCCCACAGAGGATCTCGGGCAGCCCAACCGCCTGCCCCCCGGTGCTCCCCCCGGCAGGCGTCGGCGTGACCGCAAAGCGCCACCCGGCGCCCTCGGCGAATAGCGCGCCCTCGGGCGTCTCGGGGGGCCGTACCGCGAGATTGAGCTCCGGCAGCTCACCAGTGGTGGTGGAGGAGGCCGAGGCGGCGAGCGCGGGGATCCCGGCGACCGTCCCGGCGCGCACACGCCCCGAGAGCCGCACCTCCGTGGCGCCCGCCGGCGCCGCCAGCTCCGCCTCACCGAGCGCCTCCTCCAGGCGGCGCAGCGGGTCGCGCAGCTCGTACTCGCGGAACACCTCGCGCAGGCGCGAGCGGTCGGGCTCGCGCGCAGCCTCGGCGGTCGGGTCGAAGTCGAGCGGGACGCCGCGATCGACGGTGGCGAGCTGCTTGGAGACGCGGGCGTCCCCGGCGTGCGCCGTCAGGTTCTGTTTACGCTTGGCGCCACTGATGTCGGGGATGTGCGCGAGCACGTCCTCCAGGGGTCCGTAGCGCTGGATCAGGTCGGAGGCGGTCTTGTCGCCGATCCCGGGCACCCCCGGGATGTTGTCGGAGGTGTCGCCCTTCAGCCCATAGAAGTCAGGAATCAGCTCGGGGGGGATGCCGTAGCGGTCGATCACCGCCTGGCGGTCATACAGCTTGGTGTCAGTGATCCCGCGCGCCGTCGCCATCACCTCGACGAGACCGCGCTCGTCGATCAGCTGGAAGACATCGCGGTCGCCGGTGACGATCGTCACCGGTACGGGCGGCTCGGCGCTCCCGGCAAGCTCGGCGAGCGAGGCAATCACGTCGTCGGCCTCGTACCCCTCCACTTTCACGTTGCTGTAGCCGAACGCCTCCACGAGCGGTTCCATCGCCGGCCACTGCTGCTTGAGCAGGTCCGGGCGCGAGCGCCGCTGCGCCTTGTACTCGGGGAACAGCTCGGTGCGCCCGGAGGTGCCGGCGTCCCACGCCACCACGGTCGGGCAGACGCCGTGCTCGGTAACGATCTTCACGAGCATCGAAGCAAACCCGAAGATCGCGTTGGTCGGCACCCCGGTGGAGGTGGCGATCGACTCGGGTAGCGCGAAGAAGGCGCGGTAGACGAGTGAGGGACCGTCGATCAGGAAGAGGCGGCGCCTCGTTGGGACGCCGTTGGCCGCTGCGCTCATCGCCGAGCACTTTACGCATAACATGGCAGCGTCCCTCGATCCAGGAGCCACTTTTCCGTGAGCATCACTCCCAGCGCGCAGTACCGACTGACGATCCGCGTCCGGCTGGACGACACCGCCCCCGGCGCCGTAGGTCTCCTAACCGGCGCGGTCGGCGAGGCTGGAGGCGTGGTGGTGGGGGTCGATCTGGTCGAGGCCGACGCCAGCGCCAGCGTCAGAGACATCGTGGTGGACGCCGCCAATCGCGCACACTGGGGCAGGATCCTCGAGGCGATCGAGGCGATCGGGGGCGTGGAGGTGGTGGATACGACCGACCGCACTTTCCTGCTGCACGTGGGCGGCAAGATCGAACAGCGCAACAAGCACTCGCTGAAGACGCGCGACGATCTCTCGATGGTGTACACGCCGGGCGTGGCGCGCGTGTGCATCGCGATCCGTGACGACCCCGCCAAGGCGGCGCAGTACACGATCAAGCGCAACACCGTGGCGGTCGTCTCCGACGGTACCGCGGTGCTCGGCCTCGGCGACATCGGCCCGGCGGCGGCGATGCCGGTGATGGAGGGCAAGGCGTGCCTGTTCAAGGAGTTCGCGGGCGTCGACGCCTTCCCGATTTGCCTCGACACCAAGGACCCCGACGAGATTGTGCACGCCGTGAAGCTGATGGCGCCGGGCTTCGGGGGGATCAACCTCGAGGATATCTCCGCGCCGCGCTGCTTTGAGATCGAGGAGCGACTCAAGCAGGAGCTCGACATCCCCGTCTTCCACGACGACCAGCACGGCACCGCGGTGGTGGTGATGGCCGCACTGCTGAACGCCGTGAAACTCACCGGCCGGCGCCTGGAGGAGCTGCGCGTACTGGTGCTCGGCCTCGGTGCGGCAGGGATCGCAGTCACGAAGATCATGCGCGAGGCGGGCGTGCGCAACATCATCGGGGCCGACTCCAAAGGGGCGCTGCACGTGCGCCGCGAGGACTACCTCGACGGCACGATGAACCCGGTGAAGCGGTGGTTTGCGGAGGTGACCAACCCCGAGTGCCGCGCCGGCGCTCCAGCTGACGTGATCGACGGCGCCGACCTGTTGATCGGAGTCTCCGGCGCACGCGCGCTGCCGGCGGCGGCACTCGCGAAGATGAACGACGACGCGATGGTGTTCGCGATGGCCAACCCCAACCCCGAGGTAATCCCCGAGGAGGCGGCGCCGTACGTGCGGATCATGGCGACCGGCCGCTCGGACTACCCCAACCAGATCAACAACGTGCTGTGCTTCCCCGGGATCTTCCGCGGTGCGCTGGACGTGCGCGCGCCGGCGATCACCGAGACGATGAAGATGGCCGCGGCGCGCGCGATCGCCGAGATCGTCCCCGAGGAGGAGCTGCGCGAGGACTACATCATCCCCTCCGTCTTCAACCGCGACGTGGCACCCGCGGTGGCGGCGGCCGTAGCCGAGCAGGCCCGCGCCAGCGGCATGGCGCTGGCCGGCCAGGAGGTCGGTTTCGCCCAGGCCGACACCCCCACGGGGGCGCCCGCCCCGGCGTGAGGCGATGCGGGTCACGCTCACCGGCGCGACGGGCCTGATCGGGACCACACTCGTCGCGGCGCTGGTGGGGGAGGGCACGGAGGTCACCGTGCTCTCGCGCAACCCGGAGCGGGCCGCCGCGCGGTTGGGTGTGCCGGCGGTGGGCTGGGACCCGCTGAGCGAGCCGGCGCCGAGGCAGGCGCTCGAGGGTCGCGACGCGGTGGTGCACCTCGCGGGCGAGAACGTCGCGCAGCGCTGGAGTGCAAACGCCAAGCGGGCGATCCGCGAGAGCCGCACGATCGGCACGCGCCACCTGGTGGAGGGGCTGAGCGCGTGCGCAACCTCCGCGGGAGCAGGAGGGGGAGGAGGAGGGGGCTCCCGTGGAGGGGGACAACCTGGCTGCGAGGGGACCGGCGGCCGGCCTGCCGTGCTGGTGAGCGCCTCGGCGATCGGCTACTACGGCCCCCACGGCGAAGAGCCACTCGACGAGGAGGCGCCGCCCGGGGGTGACTTCCTCGCGCAGGTGTGCGTCGCCTGGGAGACACAGGCTCGCACGGCGCAACAACTCGGGATGCGCGCGGTGCAGGTGCGCACGGGCGTAGTGCTCGACCCCCGCGGCGGGGCGCTGGCGAAGATGCTGCCCCCCTTTCGGATGGGCGTCGGCGGCCCGGTGGCGGGCGGTCGTCAGTACGTGTCGTGGATTCACGTGGACGACCTCGTGGGGGTGATACGTGCGGCGTTGAGCGACGAGCGCTGGTCGGGCCCAGTCAACGGCACGGCCCCCGAGCCGGTCACTAACCGGGAGCTCTCACACGCGTTGGGGCGCGCGCTGCACCGCCCCGCGCTGCTGCCGGTGCCGGGGGCGGCGCTAGGGATGCTGTATGGGGAAATGGCGCAGATCGTCACCACCGGAGCGCGCGTGCTGCCCGCGAAGCCGCTGATGCTGGGCTACGAGTTCCGCCACCCCCATCTCGACGAGGCGCTGGGCGCGGCGCTGAACCACACCTGAGCCGCCCGCCCCACGCGCTGTGGGGCTCCCCAGTCGCTTCAGCTTTCAGGCGGTAGCTGGAAGGCCCGGTAGAACACCAGCCGCCCCCCGTGTACACGGTCGACCGCGTAGCGCGAGAAGGTCGTGTCCCCGTTGGAGAGCACCGAGTAGCGCCCCAGCACCGAGTCGCGGCCTTTGATCCCAAAGAACTTGTGAATCACCGTCTCGCGGTCGTTGCCGTGGCGCCCCGCGCGGTGGATGGCGAGCAGCACGGCGCTCATCGCCTCGTACCCGTACAGCGCATAGGGCCCGGCGGCGTGGTGGAAGCGCCGGCGGTATTCGGCGAGCACGCGCTGCGCGGGCGGCGGGTAGAGCGAGAGCGCCAGCAGCGGCGTGGTGAGGTAGGTGTGCGCCGCCGCCGAGCCGATCTGCGCGGTGAACGAGGGTTCGGTGAGGCTGCTCGGCCCCAACAGGCGTAGGTGGGGGTCGGCGGCGTGCAACTGCTGCCACAGCGCAACCGCGCCGGCGTTGGGGACACCGCTGAAGAACACCGCGCGCGCGCCGCTTGCGAGCACCTTGTGGACCTCCCCGGAGAATTCCGTGCCGGCGGTGGTTTCGATCTGGTCTTCGCCGAGCACCGCAATGCCAGCCCGCTTGGCGTCTTCGGCGAAGATCGACGCGAGCGGCGCGTTGAAGGGGTCGAGGTCGTCGATCACGTACACGCTTGGCAGATGCAGCACGCGCATCAGCCGCACCTGGGCGGCGGCCTGCACCTCATCGCCGGGCATCAGGCGCGCGAAGGTGCGCTGGCCGCTCTGGTAGAAGCGTTCCGGTTCGTCCTGGCCAGCATCGAGCGAGGAGGTCAGCCCGACGTAGGGGCTCGCGGGGCTCACCTGGAGGATCCCGGCGCCGTTGACGAACGGCAGCGAGACGGCAGTGGCGGGGGAGTCGAGCTCGCCGATGTAGGCTATCGTGGAGGTGTCCTGCGTGGCGACGCGGGCGTTGGAGGCGATGATCCCGGGATCGGCTTCCCCGGTCTTGGGGTTGGCGTCATCGAGCGAGGCGTAGTCGATCTTGAAGCGCCCCACGCGCCCCCCGACCTGGGCGAGGGCGAGCTTCTCGCCGTTTTCGATCTGCAGCGAGTCGGCCGCGAGCGGGCCCTGGAGGGGGAGGCTGGAGTAGACGGTGAGCTGGCCGGGTAGCGTGACGGCGGTGGAGACCCCCACTCCGCCGCAGCCGCAGAGCACGGCGAGCAGCGCGGGCAGCGCCAGCAGCGCGAGCCCAGCCAGCACGGGACGGGACGTGGATCCCGGGGGCCGGCCAATCCGCACGGGCAGGGCCAGCCCGGCTGGCGCAAGACGAAGCCGGCCGAGCCGCACGGGCCGCTCAGGCGCCGCTGCGACGGCGGCCGGGCAGGTAGCCGGCGAGGATCCGCACACAGGCGCCCACCAGCATGATCAGGGCGGCGAGCATGAATGCGTCGAACCCCTTGGCGCCCAGGGCCCAGAGCACGATCCAAACGACCAGGCCGGTGGTGATGGCTGCGATCAATCCCATCGGCTGAGCATGCTACCGACCGAGCGGGCGACGTGTCTCGCTACCGTCGCGATGCTGCTCCGCGACCACCGCACCCGCTCCGCAAGCGGACCCTCGCGCTACCGCTCCAACCCCGCGGCCAACTCGGCGACGAGCGCGCCCACGGCGCCGACCGGGTCCTCGGACTCCCCGGCAGCGCGCACCAGGCGCGAGCCGACGATCACCCCATCGGCGCCGGCGTCGGCGGCGGCGCGCGCCTGCGCTGGGGTGGAGATCCCAAAGCCCAGCGCCACGGGCACCGCGGTGGCGGCCTTAGCGCGGGCGACGACCTCGGCAAAGCTATCGGCGAGCGCCGCGCGCTCCCCCGTGGTGCCCACCACCGAAACGGTGTACAGGAACCCCCGCGCGCGGGCGCCGATCTCCGCCAAGCGCTCCGGCGGCGTCGTGGGCGCCACCAGCGGCACCAGCGCCAGCCCATGCGCGTCGCAGGCGGCGCGCACCTCGGCGGCCTCCTCGAACGGCAGGTCGGGCACGATCAGCCCGCTCGCGCCGGTGCGCGCCAGCCGCTCCACGAACGCGCCGGCGCCCGGCGCGAGCACCATGTTGGCGTAACACATCAACACGACCGGCACGCTCGGGGCGAGTGCACGCGCGACCTCCAGCACCCCGGCCAGACTGGCGCCGGCGGCAAGCGCGCGCGTGGCGGCCTCGTGGATCACCGGTCCGTCGGCGAGCGGGTCGGAGTAGGGGACGCCCAGCTCGAGGACGTCGGCACCCCCCTGCACGCACGCCTCGCCAATGCGCACCGAGTCGGCGAGCGTGGGAAAGCCGCCCATCAGGTAGGGCATCAACGCCACGCGGGTGGGTGGGCTCGCATCTTTCGCGCCGGCAAACGCGGCTCCGATCCGGTCGATGCCATGCGCGCCGGTATCGCGATACGCAACCCGCCCGCCGGAGCGCTTCAGCGCGGAGGCACCATCCCCATCCCCGGCACTCATGAGAGAGCCAGCACCTCAGCGAGATCCTTGTCCCCACGGCCGGAGAGGCACACGAGGTCGAGCTCGCCGTCGGGCTGGGCCAACACCCAGGCGAGCGCGTGGGCGGTCTCCAGGGCCGGGATGATGCCCTCCAGGCGCGCCAACTCGCGGAAGGCGGCGAGCGCCGCGCGGTCGGGGACGGCGACGTAGCGGGCGCGGCCGGTGTCACGCAGGTGGGCGTGCTGGGGGCCGGTGCCGGGGTAGTCCAAGCCGGCGGACACCGAGTGCGCTTCGACGATCTGGCCCTCCTCGTCCTGCATCACCGCCGAGAGCGCGCCGTGCAGCACACCCGCGCGGCCGCCCACCGTCAGCGGGGCGCCGTGGCGCGGCGTCTCGATCCCCTCCCCCCCGGCCTCCACCCCGACCAACTCGACGGCGGGATCGTCGAGGAACGCGGTGAAGATCCCCAGCGCGTTGGACCCCCCCCCGACGCAGGCGATCACGCGCGCCGGCAGGCGCCCCTCGCACTCGTGGAGCTGCGCGCGCGCCTCATCGCCGATCACCCGCTGCAGGTCCCGCACCATCGCCGGGTAAGGCGCGGGGCCGACGACCGAACCGATCACGTAGTGGGTGTCGGCCACGTTGGTCACCCAGTCGCGAATCGCCGCCGAAGTGGCCTCCTTGAGCGTGCGCGCGCCCGCGTCCACCTGGTGCACGGTCGCGCCCAGCAGCTCCATGCGCTGCACGTTGGGGCGTTGGCGGCGGGTGTCCTCGGCGCCCATGTAGATCTCGCAACGCATGTCCAGCAGCGCGCACACGGTTGCGGTCGCCACGCCGTGCTGCCCCGCCCCGGTCTCGGCGATGATCCGCCGCTTGCCCATCCCCCGCGCCAGCAGCGCCTGGCCGAGCGCGTTGTTGAGCTTGTGCGAGCCGGTGTGGTTGAGGTCCTCGCGCTTGAGGTACACCGGCCGCCCGCAGCGCTCCGACAGCCGCCGCGCGAGGTACAGCGGCGTGGGCCGCCCGCCGAAGTCGCGCAGCAGCCCGTCCAGCTCGGCGCGGTAGCCGGGGTCCTCGCGGGCCTGCGCCCACGCCTGCTCGAGCTCCGCCAGCGCGGGCATCAGCGTCTCGGGGACGTACTGCCCCCCATAACGTCCGAAGCGGTGCTCGATCGTGCTCACGCGGCGAGGTTATCTACACCGATGTGCCCACGGGCGCTGTCCCCACTGGCGCGGCGTCGCCGGGCGCGGCGTCCACCGGCGCGGAGTCGCACACCGCAGCGAAGAACGCGCGCAGCCGCTCGGGGTCCTTGCGCCCCGGGGCCGCCTCCGTGCCGCTGGCGGTGTCCAGCGCGAAGGGTCGCGTGCGATGGCCATGCGAGGAGGCCGCAATGATCGCCTGCGCCGCGTTCTCGGGTCCGAGGCCGCCACTGAGGATCAGTGGCACCTTGGAGCGCCGCGCGGCAAGCAGGCCCCAGTCGAACGCCTCCCCGGTGCCCCCGCGCAGCTCCTGCCTACCCGGTACGGTCGAGCGGGCGTCGAGCAGGTGGAAGTCGGTGTGGAAGCGCTCCACGTCGCGCACCTCCCCGATGCTCTCCACCTGCACCGCCTTGATCACCTTCGCCCCCGTGCGGTGACCAGCTTCAGCGCAGTAGGCAGGCCCCTCGTCGCCGTGCAGCTGCAGCATCGTCAGCCCCAGCTCGTCGCTTGTCTGCACCACCTCGTCGAGCGGAGCGTTGACGAACACCCCGCACAGCTCCACCTTGCGACGCAGCGCCGACACGATCCGCAGCGCCTCATCCATCGAGCACGCGCGCGGTGAGGGCTCGTAAAAGACCATCCCCACCGCCCACGCGCCCAGCTCAACCGCGAGCTGGGCGTCCTGCAGGCGGGTTACGCCACAAACCTTCACGTGGGGGGACATGCCCCCCACGATAGGGCCTATGGACTATTCAGGAGTGTTTGGGTTGGGAATCGAGTTGGGCCGCTGGCCGAGCGTGACAGTGACGTTCTTCTTGGTGTAGCCGCCGTTGCCCGACGCGCGCAGCAGTTCGATCGTGACGGTGTCGCCCGGCTTCTTGGTGCCGACGTAGGAGGCGAGATTTTCGGAGCTCGTCACCTTTTTGCCGTCGAATCCGACGATGATGTCGCCGCCGACGGCGATTTCGTTGCCGCCGATCTTCGCTTCGACGTTGCCGCCGCGGAGCCCGGCTTTGGCGGCGGGGCTGCCGGCTTCGACTTTCTCGAGCAGCGCGCCGCTCTTGACGGGCAGGTTGAGGCTGGAGAGCGAGCCGTCGATCGCGATCATCACCACGCCGAGGTAGGCGGTCTGGACGGAGCCGTTCTTCTCGAGTTCGGGGAGCTCCGCCTTGGCGGTGTTGATCGGCACCGCGAAACCGATCCCGATGTTGCCGTCGCTGCCGCCACCGCCGGTCTCGATCTGCGAGGTGATGCCGATCACCTGCCCTTTGCCGTTGAGCAGCGGCCCGCCGGAGTTGCCGGGGTTGATCGGCGCGTCAGTCTGCAGGACGTTGTCGATCGTGAAGCCGTTGGGAGCGGTGATTTCGCGCTGCAGCGCGGAAATCACGCCGGTGGTGAGGGTGCGGTTGAGGCCGAAGGGGTTGCCGATCGCGACCACCGGTTCGCCGACCTCGACGCCGCTGGAGTCACCGAGCGTCAACGGATGCAGGCTGAGCCCTTCGGTCGGGATCTTCAGTACGGCGAGATCCTGGGAGGGGTTCTTGCCGACGACGTGGGCTTCGACGGTCTTTGAGTGTTCGAAGCTGACGGTCACCTTGCTCGCGTTCTCCACCACGTGCCAGTTGGTGAGGATCGTGCCGTTGGCGTCGATCACGAACCCGGAGCCGGTCGCAATCCCCTGCTGGGCGGTTTCGCCGAAGCCGAAGGGCGATTCGCTCTGGCGCACGATCGTCGAGGTCACCTTGACCACGCTGGGCGCCGTGCGTTCGTAGATTTCGTGGGCGCTCAGCCCACCGCCACCGCCGCTCCTGGTCGGGATCGCCGTGGACGAGGAGGCGGTGCTGGAGGTTGCCGGCGCCGCCGACTGCACCTCGGTGACGGTCTTGTTGGAGGAGCTGAGGCTGCCGCTGGCGGCGAGCACCGCCACCACGACACCGCCCCCGATGAGGGCGGAGATGAAGGGGATCGCGAAGAGACGTTTCATCGCAGTGAGTTGGCCGCGGGGGCCAGATCGACGGCGGGCGTGGGATGCAAGCTCATGTGGGTCATGGGAACAGGATGATCGGTTGCGATGAAGGCGGTCTAAAGGCGGGCCGTGGTGTCTCTAAAACTTTCCAGACCGCTCCGGCGCACGGGCGGGGTCGGTTGCGCGGGCGCCTGACGGCGATTCTCCCGACAGCGGCTCTCCTGCGCCGGACAATAGCTCCCGCAACGCGGCTCGCGGGTCAGGCGAGCGCATCAGCGTCTCCCCCACCAACACCGCCTGCACGCCCACCTGCTCCAGGCGCCGTAGCTGCTCGGCGGTTGCGATCCCCGACTCCGAAACGACGGCGACCCCGTCGGGGACCTCCTCCAGCAGGGCAAAGGTGCGCTCGACGTCGACGCTGAAGTCGCGCAGGTCGCGGTTGTTGATCCCGATCAACCGCGCCCCCACCTCGTTCGCGCGCGCCAGCTCGGCACGGTCGTGCACCTCGACGAGCGCGGCGAGACCCAGCACCCTCGCCCGCTCGTACAGATCGAGCAGCGTCGGCTCCTCGAGTGCCGCCACGATCAACAGCACTGCGTCGGCGCCGGCGGCGCGAGCCTCGTACAACTGGTAGGGGTCGACGATGAAGTCCTTGCGCAGAATCGGCAGGGCGCAGGCGGCGCGAGCCTCGCGCAGATCCTCGAGCGAGCCGTCGAAGTGCGGGCCCTCCGTGAGGATCGAGACGGCGGCAGCACCACCGCGCTCGTACGCGCCCACCAACTCGGTCACGTCCGGCCGCTCGCGCAACGTCCCAGCGGAAGGAGAGCTGCGCTTGAACTCGGCGATCACGGAGATACCAGGCTCGGTAAGGGCTGCATGGAGCGACCGGCGCGGGGTCAGGGCCCCGCCGCCACCGCTTTCGAGCTGGTCGATCGGCAGCTCGCGCTTGCGCCGCGCCACCTCCTCGCGGGTGGTGCGCAGGATGCGCTCCAGCACGGTGGCGCTCATGTGACTGCCTCGGCGGGGGCATACCTGAGGGTGGCCTCCACGTAGCTCCGCAGCGCGTGAGCGGCGCTGCCGTCGGCGAGCGCCGCGCGGGCCGCCTCGACGCCCTCGGCGATCGAAACGACCGCGCCGGCCGCGTAGATCGCGGCACCAGCGTTGACCAGCGCGAGATCGGCGCGTGGCCCAGATTCGCCATCGAGGATCGCGCGTGTGACGGCCGCGTTCTCCTCCGGAGTGCCGCCCGCCAGCTCGGGGTGGCCGGTGACACCCTGCTCGGAGGCGGACGAGACGCGGTCGGGCGGAACTCGGGCGGGCTCGATTCCGAACTCTTCCGGGGCGATCGTGTAGCGACGGATCTCGTCGCCATCGAGCTCCACCACCGTCGTGGGGGCCGAGCTCGACACCTCGTCCAACCCATCCTCGCCACGCACGACCAGCGCGCGGCGGGAGCCCAGCAGCGCGAGCGCGCCGGCGATCGTCTCCAGGAAGCTTGCGTCGGAGACGCCGATCAGCTGACGCGAGGCGGCGGCGGGGTTGGTGAGCGGGCCGAGCATGTTGAAGATCGTGCGCACCCCCAGGTCGCGGCGCACCGGCACCACGAAGCGGGTCGCGCGGTGGTGGGCGGGGGCGAACATGAAGCCGAAGCCCGCCTCCTCGATGCAGCGCGCCACCCCCTCGGGGTCGAGGTCGATGCGCGCGCCGAGCGCCTCCAGTACGTCGGCCGACCCCGAGGGTCCGGTGGCCGAGCGGTTGCCGTGCTTGGCGACGGCGCACCCCGCCCCCGCGGCGATCAGCGCAGCCGTGGTGGAGACGTTGAACGTGCGCCGCCCCCCGCCGGTGCCCGCGGTGTCGAGCAGGTTCTCCTGCGTGCTCGGCACGTGCGCGGCGAGCTCGCGCATCGTGCGGGCCATGCCCGCAAGCTCCTGCACGGTCTCGCCCTTGGTGCGCAGCGCGATCAAAAAGCCGGCGATCTGAGTCTCGGAGACCTCGCCGCGCATGATCTGCGCGAGCACCTCGGCGGCCTGCGCTTCGCTCAGGTCCCTGCGCGATGCGAGCGTATCGATCGCGCTCGTGAGGATCGGATTGGGCATCAGAGCGTGGGCGTTTGCAGGGAGTCGTGCATCAGAACGCGGGGCCTGGGCAGTCGTCGGACATCAGAACGTGGTCTGCAGGGATTCGTCGGGCACGTGCACCGCAGAGCCGGCGACGCCCTCCACCAGCGACCAATCGAGCCCGAGGAAGTTGGCCAGTAGCCGCCTGCCCTCCTGGGTGAGCACCGACTCGGGGTGGAACTGCACGCCCTCAGCAGGCAGCTCGCGGTGGCGCAACGCCATCAGCACGCCGTCACCCTCGGCCGAGGCCTCCAGGCAGGCGGGCAGCTCGCGATCGACGATCAGCGAGTGGTAGCGCCCCACCGTCAGCGGCGAGGAGAGGCCGGCGAAGATCGTGCGGCCGTCGTGCTCGATCGTGGTCGCTTTGCCGTGCACGGGCGGGTGCAGCACCACGCGGCCCCCGAACGCCTGCGCGAGCGCCTGGTGGCCGAGGCACACGCCGAGCGTGGGGACGCCCGCCTCGGGCAGCCGGCGCACCGCCTCCAGGGTGATCCCCGCCTCGTCGGGGGTGCACGGCCCCGGAGACACCACGCAGCGCTCGTAGCCACCGGCGAGCAGCTCATCGACGGTCGCACGATCGTTGCGCACCGTGTGCACCTCGGCCCCGAGCTCGCCGAGGTACTGCACGAGGTTGTAGGTGAACGAGTCGTAGTTGTCGATGACAAGTACCTTCATCGGGCCTCCCCCTAAGCCCAGTCAGCCTGTTCGCAGGCCAGCGCGATCGCGCGCATCGCCGCTGTGGACTTCGCCACCGACTCCTCGTACTCGTACGCCGGCTTGGCGTCGGCGACGGTGCCGCCGCCGGCCTGGATGTGGGCGACGCCGTCCTTGACGACCACGGTGCGGATGTGGATCGCGGTGTCGAGGTCGCCGTTGTAGCTGAGATAGCCGATCGCACCGCCATACCCGCCCCGCTTGACCGGCTCGAGCTCGTCGATGATCTGCATCGCGCGCACCTTCGGCGCCCCCGAGAGGGTGCCTGCGGGGAGCACCGAGCGCAGCGCATCCATCGCGCCAACGTCGGGACGCAGCGTGCCCGAGACGGAGGAGACGATGTGCATCACGTGGCTGTAGTACTCGATCTCCATCAGCTCGTCGACGGTGACGCTGCCGTACTCGCACACCCGACCGAGGTCGTTGCGCCCGAGATCCACCAGCATCACGTGCTCGGAGCGCTCCTTCTCATCCGCCAGCAGCTCGGCGGCGATCCGGCGATCCTCCTCGGGGGAGGCGCCCCGCGGGCGGGTGCCCGCGATCGGCCGCGTCGAGACGTGGCGCCCGCTGACGGTGAGCAGCGGCTCGGGGCTGGCGCCGGCGACCTGGAAGTCGCCGAAATCCAGGTAGTACATGTACGGCGAGGGGTTGACCGCGCGCAGGCCCCGGTAGATCGAGAAGGCCTCGACCGGCACCGGCGCCGACCAGCGTTGGGAGGGGACAACCTGGAAGGCGTCGCCGGCGTGGATGTAGCGCACGATCCGCTCGACCATGCCCTCGAACTGCGCGCGCGGCATGTTCGACTCAAAGCGCGGCGTCTCCCGCGGGGCCGCCGGGGGCTCGATATGGGGGACGGGGCCGTCGAGGGTGCGGCGGATCTCGGCAATGGCCTGTCCGGCGTCCGCGTACCGGCGCTCCGTCTCGGCGTCCGCCGGTCCGATCGCGCCATCCACTTCCACGTTCACGAGGATCGTGACGGTGTGCTTGAGGTGGTCGAAGATCACGAGCGCATCGGAGAGCATCAGCGCCATGTCCGGCAGCCCCACGGGATCCGAGTCGGACCCACCCACTCCCCCCGGAGGCGCGCCCAGCGGCTCGACCGTGCGCACCAGGTCGTAGCCGAAGAAGCCCACGGCACCGCCGGTGAACGGAGCCCCATCGCCCTGATCGGACGGCGGCCTCCCACGGAAGCGCGCCACCTGCTCGGCCGCGAGCGCATAGGGGTCGCCGGGGTCGCCCAGCGACCAGCGCAGCACCGAGCGGGGGCGCACACCGATGAACGACCAGCGCCCCACGCGTTGGCCCTGATCCGCGGACTCCAGCAGAAACGCCGGCTCGGACGGCGCGAGCGCCCGCAGCTTCAGGAACGCCGACACGGGGGTCTCGCAGTCGGCGATGAAGCTGTGACGCAGCGCAATCAGCTCGCACCCCGTCTCCTCGTCGGCGGTCTGCGCCACCAGCACACGCACCTGCTCCAGCGTGGGCTCGATCGCCAGCTCTCCGGCCGGCAAGGGCGGGCGGATCCCGGTCAATCGCTCAGCGGCGGCGGGCATCGAGCACCCGCTCGGCGTCGGCGAGGGCGCGGCCGCGGCTGTGCAGCAGCACGAGCAGGTGGTAGAGCACGTCGGCGGCCTCTTCGTCCACGCGCTCCTCAGACTCCTCGCGCGCAGCGCGCGCCACCTCCTCGGCCTCCTCCATCACCTTCGCGCCGATCCGCGGCGGATCGTCCAGCAGCGCGACCGTGTAGGAGCCGGCGGGGCGCTCGCGAGCGCGGGCAGCGAGCGTGCGCTCCAGGGCGGGAAGCGCCTCGTGGGGCGCCGGCGGCGCGAGCGTCCCCCGGTGAAAGCAGGTGCGCTCCCCCGTGTGGCACGCCGGGCCGGCGGGCTCGACCAGTGCGAGCAGCGTGTCGCCGTCGCAGTCCGTGCGCAGCGCGCGCACCGCCTGGGTGTTGCCGCTGGTGGCCCCCTTGTGCCACTGCTCTGCGCGCGAGCGGCTCCACAGGTGAAGCTCCCCCGTGGCGCGCGTGCGCCGCAACGCCTCCTCGTTCATGTACGCGAGCATCAGCACCTCGCCGCTGCCCCAATCCTGCACCACGCATGGCAGCAGGCCGCGCTCGTCGAAGTGCACCAAAGCCGGGAGACACTCGCCTGCGGCGAGAGTCCCCGTTTCGGCCAGCGCGTCGATCGGCTCCGCGGTGGGGGTGCTCATGCTCATCCCGGAGATTGTAGGCGGCGCTTGGGCCCCCACAGCGACGCCCGTCATCATTGTGGAGAATGTCATCGGTGCTGGAGCGCAAGCTGATCGTGGTCACTGGCAAGGGGGGCGTTGGCAAGACGACCGTGTCGGCCGCGCTCGGCCTGCTCGGCGCGCGCCGTGGGCTGCGCACGATCGTGGTCGAAGTGACGGGCGGGGAAGCGGGCGGCGAAGCCGCGGGGATGGGCCGGCTGTCGGCCCTGCTCGGCCACGCCGAGCCACCACCCCACGGCGTCGAGACGCAGGCTGTGGGAGGGGCTATGGGGCCTCGCGATCGATCGCGACCGCGTGCTCGCCGAATGGCTGCGGGCGATCGGGGGGCGGGTGCCGGCGCGCGTGCTCACCTCGAGCTCTAGCTTCCAATACCTGATCGCGGCGGCCCCCGGCGCGCGCGAGATGATCACGATGGTGAAGTTGTGGGAGCTCGCCCAGGGACGGCGCCCCGGTGACCGGGGACGGAACGGGAGCACGGCCGCGGGCGAGCGCGGCGCGAACACGGACGCCGACGCGCGCGGCGAGCGCGAGTACGACCTGGTCGTGTTCGACGCGCCCGCCACCGGCCACGCGCTGGCGATGCTGCGCTCTCCGCACACGTTTGGAGCGATCGCGCGCGTTGGCTCGGTCGCACGCCAGGCCGGCCAGGTGCGCGAGCTGCTGGAGGACCCCGCCCGCTCCGCCTACCTGGCAGTGACGCAGGCCACGGAGATGGGCGTCACCGAGACGATCGAGCTACGCGAGGGCCTGCGCCGCGAGTTGGGTCGGGAGCTGGATGCGGTGATCGTAAACGGCACCTTGCCGCGGCGCTTCGAGGGCGAGGAGCTGCAGCGCATCGCGGCGTTGGGCAGCGGACCCGCCAGCGAGCAGGCGACAGCGGTGAGGGTCTCCGCCGTACGTACAGCGCACGCCGTCCACACGCGGGCCCTTGCACAGCAGCGCCAGATCGCACGCCTGCATCGTGGCGAAGTCCCGCACGGCGCCCCGCCGGTGGTGAGGGTGCCGTTCCTGTTCCGCTCCGAACTCGACCTCACGGCGATTCAGCGCATCGCCGATCGCTTGGAGCGCGGCCTGTGAGATTGAAAGCGGGGCCTGTGAGAGTTCAGGCCAGCGCGGCGGAGATG
Source organism: uncultured Solirubrobacterales bacterium (assembly GCA_963791485.1). Taxonomy (GTDB): domain Bacteria; phylum Actinomycetota; class Thermoleophilia; order Solirubrobacterales; family Solirubrobacteraceae; genus Palsa-744. Next base: position 980,280 of record CAWBSO010000006.1, on the reverse strand, counting down.
CGCTTGGCGGCAACGATCACCGCGGGGCCGAGAGCCTTGCGCAGATCATCGAGCGTGTAGTCCTCGGCTGGAACCGGGGTGCCGATGGCGGCGACGACGTCGCCGTCGGGGCCATACACCGGAGCCGCGATCGTCCGTACCCCGGGGCCGAGCTCTTCGTCCCCCAGCGCGATGCCCTCCTCGCGCACGCGCTCGAGCTCGGCGCGCAGCGCCTTCTTGCTAGTGATGCTCTTTGGTCCGCGCCGCGTCAGCTCCAGTTCGCCGATTAGCTGTTCGCGCTCGCGGTCGGGCAGGTTGGCGAGCAGCACCTTGCCCATCGCTGTGCACTGAGCCGGCAGGTGAGCCCCCGCGCCGAGGTCGAGGTCAACGGCGTGCTGGCCGCGGCGCCAGCCGCGGCGTCGGTCGACGTAGCGGATCTGTGTACCGTCGAGTACCGCCAGCGAGGCGGTACGGCCTGTTTGCTCGCGCAGTTCGCGTAGTGGCTCGCGGGCCTTGCCGCGCAGCGCCATCGAGTCCAGCACCGACATGCCCATGTCGGCGACTCTCGGCGCCAAGCGATAGCGGCGCGCGTGGTCCTGCTCGAGGTAGCCGAGCGCCACCAGCGTGGAGGCGTAGCGATGGGTGGTGGAGCGGCTCATGTTGAGCTCGTCGGCGAGCTTGGCGATGCCCAGCACGGGCTGCTGCGCGCTGAAGCAGTTGAGGATCGCAAGGCCCGCCTGCAGGGAGGAGGAGAATCGCCCGCGGCGCTCCTCCTCCAGCAGCTCGAGGCCCGCGTGGTCGACCGCGTCGCCACGGGATGATGCCGTTCGCTTGGTCATACGCACACCCCCGCCCGAGCGCAGGCGCCGCTGCTCCAACTGCGAGCCGTACCCCTGCTGCCGCAACTGCGAGCCGGGCGCCGCATCCAGCGCCCGGCTCGCGATCGAGCGGTTCGGGCGCGGATCGCGCCACCCTTGGCGTCCACGGTTGAGCGTCCCGTGGGACGCCACCTCACTTCCAGCCGTGGAGCCATGACCCGTAGGCTGACGTTTCCGTCCCGCATTGCGCGGGCGATCATCGCGGACCGCCGCGACGCGCTCAATGCACAGGTGAAAATCTTCAAATCGACCATCCCTCTCGGAATCCGGGCCGCAGCTGTGGCTTGTACACGACTGGACACTATGTATACCAGTGTACAGGTTTGTGCGGAGGTTTGGCGACGCTGTACAGACAGTACGTAGACATGCAAGCCAAAGCGCTCTGGTCTGGCCGCCCGGGCCGCCGCATCGAGGCCCCCCGCCGGTGTCGAAGCGCGCGCCGCCGATGGCGACGCGGACCCACGGAGCTACGCGGACAGCCCGACCGCGCCGGTCGCGCGCTCGTATTCGGCGTGCATCCCTTCCAGGGACTCCCGCACGCCCTGCAACCATGTCAGCCGCGCCTCCCAAAATGAGAGCTCGGCATCGCGGATGTGCACCAGCACCAGCCCCGACCACCTAGTCGGCGCCGGGGGACGCATCCGCTCGAAGGTGTGCTTGAGCTCCTGCACGCGCCCCGAGCAGATCAGCTCCTGCCCGTACACGAGCTCCACCAGCCGCGGCAGGTTGTGGGGCTGACAGAGAGCGACCTTCATGTGCAGCTCGTCGCGCAGGGGAGGCGCCGTGGAGGATCTGAGCAGCCACTCCTCGAAGTGCCGCACGCCGGCGGGTGTCGCTTCGAAGGAGCGCGAGTCCGCGCGCGAGCCTGGCGCCCGCCGCGAGGGAGATCGCTGCCGTTGCGCGCCAGACTGCTGGAGCCTCATGCCCGCCTGCCCGGCGGGCGCCACGGCGGGCGGGGTAGGCTCCAATACACCCACCGCGGCCAGTTGCGGACTCGAAACACTCCTTCTTGTGGAGGAAAATGGCGCCCCGACCTGAGCAACCGCGTGTGTCCGCTGGGACGCTTGATCCTCGCCGATCGCTCGCACCAGGCCGTCGCGCTCCAGGCGGGTGAGCGCCGAGTAGACGTTGGAGTCGACAAAGCCCGCCGATGCGAGTCGTTGGCGCAACTTCGCCGTCAGGCGATGGGCCGGACCGGGCTCCTCGATCACGAGCCCCAGTACTGCGATCTTTGCTGACATCTCCCGCCGGCCCCCTTTGACTACTAGCCCTGTGGGTTCCCCATCCCGTAGGGCTACGTTTCCTGCTCTTGAACAATACGTTACACAAACCGTACACCAAACCGAGCCGCCGTGCAGCCTTTGGCGAATAGTTCCGACATCTTGAGAATAAATTCCCATACCTGGACCGAAACGTCAATCCTCCTCCTCGGCACCCACGCAGACACCCTGCGACGTCTCGACCAGAGGCTCCCCACCGCCTTGCGACCGCGCCCGAACGGTGCTTATGGCGCTATCCAATCCCCAGGCGATCCAGCAGACCCTCATTGTGGCGCCAATCGCGGCGCACTCGCACCGATAGGTCGAGGTGCACACGGCCACCGAGCTCGCGTTCGAGCTCCCCGCGCGCGGCGCTACCGATCGCCTTGATCATCCGCCCCCTCGCGCCGATCACAATCGCCCGTTGGGAGTCGCTCTCTACCCAGATCAGCGCCCGCACCCGCGTCATCCCCTCGCGCACACGCTCGATCTCCTCCACCACCACCTCCACCGCGTGAGGCAGCTCGTGGAAAGTGCGCCTGATCGCCGCCTCCCGGATCAGCTCGGCCACCAGCAGCCCCGGCGACTGATCCGAGCGCGCGTCGGACTCGAACAGGAAGGGGCCCTCCGGCAGCAGCCGTTGCAGATGCTCTACCAGCTGTCCCACACCCTCCCCCGTGCGAGCCGACACCGGGAACACCTCTGCGGCGAGGTCCAGGTCGGCCGCGCCCTGCAGCGCCACAAGGGTGTCGGCGCGGCTCAGCCGATCCACCTTGTTGACCACGATCGCCACTGGGGGCGAGAGGGGCGAGTCGGGCCGAAGAGAAGGCTCAGGCGGGAGGGGCAAGCCGGGCGGGGGTGGCGAGCCAGGCGAGTCGGGCCGGCGAGTCATCGATCCGGCGAGCGCGCCCGCGATGAAGCGATCTCCTGGGCCCACCCCCTGCTCGCCGTTGAGCACCAGCAGGGCTGCGTCGGCGCCCTGCAGCTCCTCACGCACCCGCCGAGCCATACGTGCCGTGAGCGCATCGCGCGGGCGCTGCACCCCAGGCAGGTCCACAAGCACAATTTGGCAGTCGCCCTCGGTGCGCACGCCCCGGATCGCGCGGCGCGTCGTCTGCGCGCGGTCGGAGACGATCGCCACCTTGCCCCCGACGACCACGTTGACGAGCGTCGACTTGCCCACGTTGGGGCGTCCCAACAGTGCCACGAAGCCTGCGCGGCTCACGACCGCCCCCCACTCACGGCGACGCCTCACTCACGGCGACGCCCGGGGGACGGCGCTCGCGGGCAGGCTCTCCCAGCGCAGCAGCTCGGCCTGCACCGCGAGCATCTCGCCGTGGTCGACCTCGTGATCCATTCCCACCAGGTGCAGCACCCCGTGGACGATCGCCTCGCGCAGATCCTCGGTGTGCTCCACGCAGATCACTACGTCGCCCAGCTCCCGCGGCGGAATGCCGGGAGGCGTCTCGCCGGCGCCGGCACGACCGGAGAGGGACCCTGAAGCCGTGAGCGCGGACGCCGGGGAGCTCGCGCCGTCGATCGGGAACGAGAGCACATCCGTCGGGCTCTCGTTGCCGCGATGGCGTGCGTTCAACCGCGTGATGCGCTCCGCATCAACGAACTCGATCGCCAGGTGACCATCCTCGACGCCGGCAGACGCCGCGGCGAGGATGCACAGCCGCCGCAACTGGCGCGCCGAAGGAGCTCGCCCTCCGAGCGCGTCCGCGCCCAGCACCTCAATCTCCACTACAGCCCTACCCCTGCCGCCGGCGATCCGCCGGACGGAGCTCCCGGGCGCTCTGCTGGGAGTGCTCGTCGTATGCCTCCACGATCCGCTGCACCAGCTTGTGGCGCACGACGTCCTCGCCCCCGAAGCGCACGAACTCGATCCCCTCCACCGTTCCCAGCACCTCCCCCACCGCGATCAAGCCCGACTGCTGCTCGGGCGGAAGATCGACCTGGGTGACGTCGCCGGTGACGACCATCCGCGAGCCGAAGCCTAGGCGCGTGAGGAACATCTTCATCTGCTCGGGCGTCGTGTTCTGCGCCTCGTCGAGGATCACGAAGGAGTCGTTGAGCGTTCTCCCGCGCATGAACGCCAGCGGCGCGATCTCGATCACCCCCCGCTCCAGGTACTGGGTCACCTTCTCCGGGTCGAGCATGTCGTGCAGCGCGTCGAACAGTGGGCGCAGGTAAGGGTCCACCTTCGCCATCAGGTCTCCCGGCAGGAAGCCCAACCGCTCGCCCGCCTCGACCGCGGGGCGCGTGAGGATGATCCGGTTGACCTCGTTGCGCGATAGCGCCGCCGCCGCCATCGCGACCGCCAGGAAGGTCTTGCCCGTGCCCGCCGGGCCGACCCCGAAGGTGATCGTGCGCTCGCGGATGCAGTCCACGTAGCGCTTCTGGTTGACGGTCTTCGGGGCGACCCGCAGCGAGCGGTGGCGCCACACCACGTCCTCCAGCACCTTCGCCGGTGACTCGTGCGCATCGAGCGCTCCCGTCACCGCCGCGATCGTTCCCGGCCCGATCTCGTGCCCGCGCGCGATCAGCTCTGAGAGCTCCTTCACCACTCGCTCACCGGCGCGCATCTCCCCCTCCGAGCCGTCCAACGTCAACAGGTTGCCGCGCAGGAACACCCTGCACTCCAGGTGCCCCTCGAGCGCCCTCAGCACGACGTCCTGGCTGCCCGCCAACTCCGCGGCCACTTCGCCCGGTAGCTCGATCTGGGTCCTCATCCGTTGAGCGCAGCCCGCACCAGCCCCGAGACACGCTTGCCGTCGGCGCGGCCGTCGACTGCGGCCATCGCCACCCCCATCGCGCGTCCCATGTCTCTGACCGACTCGGCCCCGCTGTCGCGCACCGCCCGCTCGACGATCTCCCGCAGCTCGGCTTCGGGCAGCTCCGCCGGCAGGTACCCCGCAATCAGCTCTGCCTCGCCGGCCTCGGTTGCTGCCAGCTCCGCGCGCCCGGCCTCGCGGTAGGCATCGGCCGCCTCGAGGCGGCGCTTGCGCTCGCGGCGCAGCACGCCCAGCTCGTCGCCTCCTCCGAGCTTCGCGTCCTTCTGCAGCTCCGAGAGCACCATCCTCAGCGCGCCCACGCGCTTTTTCTCCCCCGCCCTCATGGCGGTGGCCAGATCGCTCTTGAGCTGCTGTTCGATACTCACCTGTGGGGCCAAGGATAGCCGCGCAGCGGGGTCTTGGAATCCGGGTTGTTCACATCGGCGTCACACGCAGGCCGTCCGCGTGCAACTCCTCCACGCCCACCTCAACCACCTCGCCCGCCTGCGCCGCGTCCGCCGGCAGGTAGCAGCGCGTGTAGTCGGCCGTGTACCCCGAGCACTGCGTCTGCGCCACCTTGTCCACCAGCACCCGCTCGGTTGTGCCCAGCTTTCCCGCGCGATGGTGACGCGAGCGCACCTCCGAGAGGCCCCTCAGCTCCCGCGAGCGGCGCTTCTTCACCTCCGGCGTGACCCTGTCGCCGAGCTCCTGCGCGGCCGTACCCGGGCGCGGCGAGTAGGAGAAAGCGTGCACCCGGCTGATGTTCGCCTCACCCACCAGCTCAAGCGTGCGCTCGAACGCCGCCTCGTCCTCGTTGGGGAAGCCGACGATGATGTCGGTGGTCACGTTGACCTCGGGCACGGCTTCGCGCAGCGATTCGATCGCCGTCATGTACTCCCGCGCGTTGTAGTGGCGCCCCATTGCCCGCAGCACGCCGTCGTCGCCCGACTGCATTGGCACGTGCAGGTGCGGGCACACCTTCGGCTCCTTCCGCAGTGCCTCGATCAGCGTGTCGCGCACGTGGATCACCTCCACCGAGGAGAGCCTCACCCGCTCCACGCCCTCGACGCGGGCGGCCTGCATCATCAGCTCGCCCAGCTCCCACCCCTCTTGCGGGTCGCGGTAGTCGCCCACGCTGATCCCGGTCATCACCACCTCCGGCTGGCCCTGCCCCACGCGCGCCCTCACCTCCTCCAGCACCGCGGCCGCGGGGCGCGAGCGGGCCGCGCCGCGCACCGTGGGGATGATGCAGTAGGCGCAGTGGCAGTCGCAGCCGTCCTGCACCTTCACGAAACCCCGGGTACGCGCCGCCGCCGAGCGGGTCTCCAAGTGCCGTCCTCGCGCGCGGCCCACCAAGGGTTCGTGTTCGAGGTCCACGCAGCCCCCCTGCGCTTGCGCCATCGCCTGCGCCACATCCTCCGCGGTGCCCGTGAACGGGCGCACCGCCGCGTCGATCTCCGCGAACTGAGCTGCTCGCAGGTTCACCGCGCAGCCCCCCACATACACCTCGTGCGCACCGCTCTTCAACGAGCGGCGCACCGACTGGCGCGACTTCGCCTCCGCCTCGCCGGTGATGCAGCACGTGTTGATCACGTGCAGCTCGGCTTCCTCCTCTGGCGCCTCCACGTGCCCGGCCTCCAGCAGCGCTTGGCGGGCGAGCATTGCGTCCGCGTGGGACACCTTGCAGCCGAGGAACTTCACAGCGAAACGCATTGCCCGGGCAGGGTAGCGCGGAGCCAGTGGTCGGGGGCCCCGGTCCGCGGGCAGCTGGACCGTCCGCGTGGTATCAAGCAGGCATGTTGCCGAGCGACGATGCCCTGCTTGACGATCCGGCGTATGGGGCATTGTGTGGGGCTCATGCGCGGCTAGCGCAGGTGCGTGGGCGCGCGCCGATATCCGGCCGATGTGGCGCCGTTCCCGAGCGACTCCTCCCAGGGAGATGCAGCGTGGCTCATGGCGCAGAGCGATAGCCTTCGCTGCGATGGGCATGAGCGAGGGAACCGAGCAGGGATCCGTAACGGCATTGGCGGTTCTTGCGGGGGTGTGTGTTGCCGGCACTGAGCGCGACGCGACGATCCGCGTAAACGATCCCGTTGCGCTCCAGCTGACTAGTTGGGGCGATGGGCGGTTGGCGGTGGCGCGGGTGCGGGCACTTCACCCCCTCGTGCGCCGCATGGTGGAGCGCAGGAACCCGGGCAGTTATGGATATACGATCGCTCGGATACATCACATGGATGCCATCGTGCGACGCGAGGTGGCTGCCGGGCTCGACCGGCTCGTGATCCTCGGGGCTGGCTATGACACACGCGCGTATCGCATGAGTGGCAGTCTCAGAGGCGTGTCGGTGTTCGAGGTGGACCATCCGGCGACATCGCGCGAGAAGCGCGCGCGGCTCAAGAAGGCTCTCGGACCTGTGCCTGCAGATGTCACCTACGTCGAGGTGGACTTCACACATCAGAATCTGCTCGAGCGGCTCGCCGACCACGGCCACGAGCTCTCAGCGCGGACGCTTTTCCTTCTCTCCGGCGTCGCTATGTTCCTGCCGGACACGGCAGTGTTCGAGCTGTTCGATCAGATAGCTGCGCATACCTCGCCACGCACATCCCTTCTTTTTGACTACGTCTTCGAAGACGTGCTCACCGTCCCAGACCGCTATTACGGTGGACGTGAGTGGCTGCCTTACGTAAGTGCCCTCAATGAGGAGCCGCGCAGCGGTATCCCGGCGGGAGACACAGAGGCAGTCCTAGCCGACCACGGGCTACGACTCGACTCCCACCTCGACGCAGAGGAACTCGCGGCGCACTACCTGCATCGCGCGGATGGGACGAGTGTCGCGCCTCCCTTTGGCTTCTGCGCGATCGCGCACGCCTTCGTCAGAGCCTAGCGACTCGACCCATAGAAAAACCCCGCCGGAGCGGGGCTTTTCCTTAGCAGGTCGATAAGCCGGATTCTGTCGTGAGCAGCCATCCATCTGAGCGGCCTACCTGGACCTTGGCGGGCAGCCTGCAAACGGTCCGGTTTGGCCTTGCATCGGGTGGGGTTTGCCCAGCCGCCGCGTCACCGCGACGCTGGTGCGCTCTTACCGCACCATTTCACCCTTGCCTGCCGGCCGTTCACGTGGGACGGCCGGCGTCGGCGGTTTGTTTCTGTGGCACTTTCCCGCGGGTTTCCCCGGGTCGATAGCTCAACCACCTTGCCCTGTGATGTCCGGACTTTCCTCGGAGGTCATCCTCCGCGGCTGCTTGACCTGCGCGCTCAACTTAGCGCGCCGGGGGCCCGTTATGAAGTCGCCGGTCGCTGGGGGAGCCCCGCGGACTCCGCCCGCGCCGCACCCATCAGAGGCTCCTAAGCAGCCCCACGACGCGTCCCAGCACCTTGACCTCCTTACTGCGGATCGGCTCCATCGTCTCGTTCTCGGGCTGCAGGCGGATGTGATCTGACTCTCGGAAGAAGCGCTTGACGGTCGCCTCCTCCCCCAGCAGCGCCACGACGATCTCGCCTTCTCGCGCGGTCTCCTGGGGACGCACCACCACAATGTCGCCCTCGATGATGCCGGCGTTCTTCATCGAGTCCCCGCGTATGCGCAGGAGATACTCCCCATCTCCGCCCCCCGCCACCTCCGGGACGGAGATGTACTCCTCGATGTTCTCCTCCGCCAGCACCGGCTGGCCCGCGGCGACCGAGCCCACCAAGGGCAGACCTTCGGCGCGCACGATCGAGCGCACGCTGTCCACCGCGTTGCCCACCGCTCGGTCGAGCAACTCGATCGCGCGCGGCTTGGAGGGATCGCGGCGCAACAGGCCGATCTTCTCCAAGTTGGCAAGGTGGGCATGCACGGTCGAGGAGGAGGCGAGGCCCACCGCCTTGCCGATGTCACGCACGGTGGGGGGATAGCCGTACTTGGCGGAGTACTTGCGTATGAAGTCGAAGATCTCCTGCTGGCGCTTGGTCAGATCCATGATCTCTTGGTCCCTTGGTCGCTGGGCTGGGAGGGTACGACGAACATGTGTTCGTACAGTAGCGCCGCTCACGGACGGATGCAAGCTTCGGCCGCGACCAAACCGCCTCGCTGCTTCGACCACCTTGCCCGTGAGAGTTCACCAACCGGCCGACCTCCCTTGCCCGACCACGCGCAAGAGCCGCACCGCCCCCCCAAAGATCCTGCGGGGCTATACTCGCCGCTCCAGGCGCCCGTGGCGGAATTGGTAGACGCGCAAGGTTGAGGGCCTTGTCATGTGTAAACATGGTGGTGGTTCGAGTCCACTCGGGCGCATAAAAATACCTGCAAATGGCGGGCTTTTGACGACTTGTGAGTGTTTGTGATCGCGTAAAAGGACCTGCGTGACACAGCCGAACATTTCCCGACCAACGCGGTCGGGTTTTTCTTAGCCCCCCGAGTGCTTGCTCGCCCGATCGGCCCGAGTCGACATCCCGACAGTTATCAGACGGGAACCTGGCCCGTCGAGCCTCTTCAACGGTCGGCAGATGTGTGTTACACCCACTATCGCGGTACGGTTGCGGCGCATGCTCGGGCGTCTGCCCGTAGTTGGCTGAAGAGTCGGGTTTCACGGTGCGCGGTCTGGTCGTCGAGCAGCAACCGATCGTCGGGTTGAAGCTGGGTGAGGAAGGCGAAGCGTTCGCGCACGGCGTCGCAGATGGCTTGCCGGTCGGTGGTGAGCCCGCGCGGCACGAGTTGCTGGATGTCCTCCCAGCGGAAGCTGGCGGGCTGGATACGCGCGAGGAAGAACTCGGGGTCGAACCGGGGGTGGCGACGGCGATCGGTCCATGCCTTCAGGACGGCGAGGCGTTGTACGAGCCCGGCATCGAAGGGACGCCGGGTCCACAGGTAGAGGTCGTAGACGTCCTTGGCTGACCCGCCGAGGCGGCGGTTGCAGGCCATCAGCTTCTCGCCGATCATCTCGTAGGGATCGAGGCCGAACAGGTGTGGGACACCGCACTCGACGCGGGCAAAGTAGCCCTGTGGCACGAGCGTGAGGGCTACCGGCTGGAGCACGGGCTCAAGCCGGTAGGAGATCTGCAGCTCGAAAGCACCAGTGGCATCCTGGTGCTCGTAGTTGACCGTCCCTGAGAAGTTCCCGTCGTCCGAGTAGCGAAAGCTCGGTACCGAGAAGTGGATCCCGTGGTAGGGGTCGCGCACAGAGAAGGCGGCCTCGATCTCGGCCTCGAAGCCGTTGCGGTGAGTGGCATCGAGGTCGATGTCCTGGGAGAAGCGGCCGGTCGAGCCGAACACGCACTTGCGTAGCGCCGTGCCGCCCTTGAACAGCAGAGCGCCTGGGTGCTTGCCGCCGGGTGGCGGTCCGATCAAGCCGTGGGCGTTGAGCAGTGCAAGGACATAGTGCAAGACGATCTCCTGGTCGGCGACGGCAACGTCGATGTGCTGCCCGACCGCGTACTGGCGCACGACTGCCGGGGCCAGCATCAGCGAGCGATCTCCTCGCGCAGCGTCTCGACGCCGATGTTGTCGACCACCGCCCATCGGGCCAGACGCCGGCCGCGGGCGCCGTACAGCCGCCGTTCGCCGAGGTACAGATACGAGGTGTTCACACATGCGGCCGCCGCCGTCGCGAGCGGCGCCGGGATCTCGACGTCGAGCAAGTCGAGGATCGCGGCTAGGCGGCGCAGCGCGGCTCCTCCGCCCAGACGCTCGCGGGCGAACTCGACTACGCGAGCCCAGTCTGCGGTATCTACCGCACGGCTTGCGATGCGCGCGAGCCCGAGCGCGCCGCCGATGCGGTGCGGAAGCGCCGCGCCGTCGAGCAGGACGCGCTCGGGGCCGGCAAGCCTGATCGTTACCCCATGGCGCTGCACACCATCAACCCCCTCGGCCGAGAACGCCCGCAGTGCGATCAACGCGATCGGCACCTCACACCAGGCCTTCGGCGCCCTGGCGCCGACCGGGACGGCCACTTGGACGGCGCCGGGACGGTCGGGTGTGAGGCCGTGCTCATAGGCTGCCGACTGGAAGGCGACGTAGTACAGGCTGTCGCCAGGTACTGAGCGCCGCCCACGGATTCGGCGGCGCAAAGCCACCGGTCTCGGCCAGAACAGTCTCATAGCGCCCCCGCGCGGTTCGGCGCAGCCATCCCTTGCGCTCCAGACGACTGAGCGCATCGCGGATAGATGCCGGCGTCCAGGCAAAGACCTCGGAGACGTCCTGCACCGAGACGGTGGCACGCCGCTCAGCCTCGAGCCATGCCACCACGGCTCCCTCCCGCTCGCCCAGCGTCCTCGATGAATATGGTGAGTCAGTCATGTGCTCATGTATAGACGAAAACGACCTCTCAGCCAAATAGCGTCTCTACATGAGCACAAGGTTGTGTTGCCCGTCACGCGATTGGCCCCTCTGCCCGGCTAATCCCGTCCTCCCGCGTCACCTTGATATGCAGGTCGCAGTACTCATAGATGTCGTCGGTGTGCGAGATAACGAAAATCTGCTGAAACTCGCTGCGGGCGAGCTCTGCGAGCTGGCCGATCAGTAGCCGGCGACGCTCGTAATCCTGACTACCAAAGACCTCGTCAAGGATCACAAATCGCGTCTCGACGCCGCGTTGATGAGCGAGCGTTCGCGAGAGCGCGAGACGCAGGCAGAGTGATGCGAGGTCCTGCTCGCCGCCAGAGAAGCGCCTGAGCGGGTACAGCTGACCGGCGTCAGCGATCTGGAGAAGGTAGGCCTCTGTCAGGCGGATAATTGGGTAGGTGCCGCCGGTCACCTGCTTGAGCAAATTCGAGGCATCTTGTTCGAGCATTGGCCGCGCCTGGCGTGAGTGGTGCTCACGGTAGTCGGACAGCGCCGTCGCGACAGTCTGCGCGAAGCTCGAGCTCCCGTCGCTCACTGTCGACGCGCTTGACTAGCCTCTGCCCGTCGGCGAGTCGGGCGCGAGCGGCCGCGACCGACTGGGACTCCAGCAAGATCTTCTGTTTGGCAGCGTCCAGCTCGCTGCGGGACTGCTTGAGCTCCTCGGTCAGTCGATCGCGGTCGGTGACCGCTTGCTCGTGTGCGCCTTCGCCGACCTCGACCTCGGACACCAGGGCGCGCAGTCTGCTGCACCTTTGTGTTGAGCCCGTCCACCAGTGGTCGCTGCGTCTCGACGCGACCTGCGAAGAGCTGGAGTGAGTCGGCGTTCTCACGAAGGACAGCGCAGCGGCGAACTGCCTCCTGCGTGCGCTTGAGGTTGGACTGAAGCTCCGCGTGAGCCGCTGGGTCGTAGCCGTTCCCAGCACTCTGTCGCAGCTGCTCGGCGTACGTGGCAACATGATCCGCTGCACGTGTCTTGCGCTCATGAGCGTCAGCACGTCGGACTGCGATCCAGGCGGCATGCGCCGCCGCCGTCTTGAGGTCCGGGATCGTCGCCGCGAGCTGCTGATAGCCGGTATCAAGCTGGTACTCGGCAGTTGCCGCTTTGCGCGTCGTCCCGGTAGCGGTCGTCACCGCGTCGAGTAGCACCTCGATATCCCCGGCCTCCCCGAGTGTTTGGCGCTGAGCGCGAAGCTGCGCGCCGCGCTCCGCGGCTTTCTTGTCGCGCTTGTCGTCCGCGTCCAAGTCTTTGATCGCGCTTGAAAGCGCCGCTAGCCGCGCTCGGTGGCCATCGATCTTTTGCTCGTAGTCGGCGACGAGGTCGCCGAGCGTGCCCACAAGTGGCTGGTGACATGTGGGGCACTCCGCGGTGTCTGTGTCACCGGCGCCCAGAAGCGCGTCACGGTGCTTGGTGTCATGGGCAAGCTGTGCCTCGGCTTCGGCCTTCTGACCGCGCAGCTCTTGCCGGCGCTCACGCGTCGTCACTATACGGGCCTCCGAGTCGGAGAGCGTCAGTAGCTCGGCATCGACGTCGGCCGCAGCCTTCGCCCGCTGGTGGGCGTCGGTTGCTCGGCGCAGTTGTTCCTCAGCCTGCTGCCGTATGGCAGCCGCTGCACGCAGCTTCTCCCCGAGATCGTTGAGCTGTTGCTGGGTCGTTGCGAGCTTCGCCGCTGGGTCTTCGCCGTCTGTGATCTCGCCGAGGTCGTTCAGTGCGTCGGTCGCTTTGGCGAGTTCTTCCAGCGCGCGGCGCTCTTGCACGCGCAGTGCCTCGATCTGCTCGTGGTTGCGCTTGCGCAACTCCATCTCGCGCTCGCGGGCGGTCAACTCCTCCGTGTGAGCGACGACAGGTTCGAGCTGAGCAAGCTCGGTGCTTGCGGTGTGCGCTGCCTCCAATCGCTGACGGAGCCCGTCGAGGATCGTTTGCTCGCGAGCAAGCTCGCCCGCTGCCTTCTCGGCAGCTATACAACGCTTGCTGTGCTCGGTGATCTGCGCGGTCAGCAAGTCGATACGGTTTGTCACGTCGTTGAGCTGTGTCTCCCGGCGGGTGACCTCGGCTTCCAGCCGACCAATCGCAGGTGCTGACTCTTGGGCTTCGCGCTCGCACCGTTCGACTTCAGCGCGGAGCTCATCGATGTCGGGGGCCTCATTGCGCAAGGCGCCGACGAGCGCATTCTGTTCTCGTGCGTCGTGGGCCGCGATGTCGGCTGCCCTACGCAGATGCTCGATGCCTAGCAGTCGCTCCAGCTGGTCGCGTCGCTCGCTCAGGCTCTTCGACGAAGAGAGTGCCTGCACCTCCTTCTGGCGGGCGTAGAAGGTCCCGGAAAACATGTCCTGGGTCAGCCCTAGTTGCACAGCCACCTCGTTTGAGGTATCGGTGAGACCTCGCGCTATCTCCTGACCGGTCGCAACGTCGGTTAGCCACGCGTCCTTTCCGTCAACGCGCTCCACCCGGAGCGTGCGCCCGGCGATCTCGAACTCCAGCTCGACACGGCATTCTCCGCTGTCGGCGTCCTGGCGCAGGACGCGCTGAGCTCCTGGGCCGCGCTTGCCCCCGAACAGCGCCCACTCGACAGCTCCGAAGATTGAACTCTTGCCCGCCCCGTTCGGTCCCGTGATCGAGAAGAGGCCCGACGCGTTCAGGTCCAAATCGAACTCGGCAAAAGAGCGGAAGTTCGTGCCCCTGAGGTGATGGAGCTTCACGCGCCGATCTCCTCGGCGGCCCGCGTCACGCAGGCTTCCGCGCGGCCGATGAACTCGGCCGCCTCGACGCCTCGCGGCACGCGGTGAGAGAGGAAGTCACGCAGATCTTGCGGCACCGATGGGCTGGCTCCCGCTGACGCAGCGTCTAGAAACGTGGGGTCGAGCTCGAAGTGGAGGCAATCTCTGAATGCTGTGCTGACCTGACGAAGGTCGATCCCTCCATAGGCTTCCACCATCACCGAGCGGACTGGCAGCTTGACGATCGCGCCAGAGAGATCGCTGCGCTGCGCTGCAGCCACGATCGCCTCCGTGAGACTCTCGGTCTGCGACGCGTCGACGGCCGGCAGGCAGATGTGCCTACGACAGGCAACGGGGTGCTTCGTCATGAAGCTGTCGTCGAGCGGGTCCACTGCCAGGTCGATCTCAACGATGCACTTGCGGGCGTCGTCGGCCCAGGTGAGCTGCTCTAGCGAGCCGGCGTAGGCCGCGTTCTGACGCACCCGATCGAACTTGTGTAGGTGCCCAAGGGCGATGTAGTCGAAGTCGGCAACGGCTTCTAGCGTCTCGCCCGAGAGCTCAACCGACCCAGCCTCAGAAGATCCGACATGTCCAAGTCCGTCCAGGCCGACATGCGCCGCGAGGACGTTGAAGCGACTACTCTCATCCGGCTTAGCTTCCGTAATCCATTTGCTCGTCTGATCGCGGTCGTTGCAGTGCGGGATCGCGGTGACCGCCAACTCGCCGATCTCGACAACCTGCGGCTCGCGGTGCACAGCGCACACGCCCCCGAAGCGCTCCAAGAGTGCAAACACGTGATCGGCGGCGGCTACACGCGGCGTCGAGTGATTGCCCGAAATGATGACTAACTGGATGCCGGCATCCCGGATGCGGGCGATCTGATCGAGCCCAACGCCAAGCGCTGCGGCTGACGGGTGGTAACCGTCGAAGAGGTCGCCAGCGTGGATGACAGCGGCGGGCCGCAGCTCCAGGATTTTGTCCACCGCAGCGGCGAAGGTGTCATAGATATCCTGCTCGCGAACGTTGCGGCCGCGCTCGTTCGTGTAGTGCAACTGGCGGATGCCTAGGTGGGTATCGGAGAGGTGGACGATTTTCATGCCATGTACTTCGGGAGCAGTCCGAGAAGCCGCAGACGCAACCGAATCGCCGGGACCGACACGTCGAAGCGTTCGGCGAGCGCAGGCAGGTTGAAGCCAGAAGCCCGCGCGTTCTCGGTTACGAGCAGTTCGGGCATCAGCAGCTCGCGGGCAAAGGCATCCGCCTCGCGCTCACGCTGATGCAAGTCGGGAGCCTTGGGACCATCTCCGTTGTTTGGAAGTTCGACGATGTCCTGTGGGCGGTCAGCAAAGACACTGTCCGACCCCACTACGTGCATGCGGAAGTGGCCGATCTCGTGCGCGACCGTGAACCGCTTTCGGCGAGGACTGCGGCGAGCCTCCGCGCGGTCAACCCAGATGATCATGTCCTGAGGGTCGAGCATTCCGGATAGGTGCCCTTGATCGGCTGGCGCGTTTGGCAGTGTGCGGATATCGTCGTGTTCATCGATATAGAGACCTAAGAGTGATCTTGCAATGCGTTCCACGGGTATGGGCGGCACGTCTGAGGCGTCGTAGTTCTCCTCGAACTCGCGGAGCAGAGCTTGAGCCGATGTGACCGGATCAGGCGTCGGGGCCTCCATGAAAGAGGCGTTCAACGCGTTCAACCTCGGGGTCGGGCAACAGCTCAGGGGCGCGCTCCGGTTGGCCCGGCGAGGTAGCGCCGCCACTGCTGCGTCCCATAGCCGGAGCGGCGCTAAGCCGAGGCGCCCTACCAGTCGGCTGTGCCCCCGCGCGGAGGTCCCGAACGTCGATCTCGAAGATCCGGGCCAGCGACTCGAGCAGGCGCGACGCTAGCTTCGTGCCGAGCAGCTTGCCGGTTTCCAGCCGAATAGCACGCTTACAACCCTGGACCGCCTCGCACAGCTACGGGCTCGCATGAAGCCCGGCAAAGGAGCAGTCCGGATCGTCCAAGAAGGACGTCGGGAACTCGAACGGCGCCACCAGCGCGATGCAGGATGATCGGCACAAGGCCATCATCTGTGACCCATCTCTGGCCCAAGTCATTTCGTCCGATGCGTCCGATGCGCCCGCGATCCCGCACAAAACGGACAATCTGGACGCTGGCGGACGTATATGGCGCCCGTGAATAAGGTTGAGGGCCTTGTGGAGACTGTTCTCCGTGGTGGTTCGAGTCCACTCGGGCGCATTGAGAAAGCCCTGCCGAGCAGGGCTTTTTTGATGCTTGGAGGTACGACGCCCAGCTTCTGTCCGAACTGGCGAAATGCGGATATCTGTGTGGCCAGAATTAGGGTCGACGAGGGGCTGCGGATTTGGGGCCGTCTTCCTCCTAGACCCTATGGAGCGTCGGCTCTTCGGCGTTTGAGGCAGGATCGGCCGGCACCCCGCGCATAGATGTGCGGGGACTGGGCGTCGGGGTGGTCCCGGCGCCGACACCCCAGCTATGGGAGGTGCCGACCATGTCAGAGAGTATGGCTCTTGTCGGGCTTGATGTTCACCAGGCGCAGACGGTCGCTGCGGTGCTCGATCCGAGCACCGGGGAGTTGCGTGTGGAGCGGTTGCGTGGTGAGCCGGCGAAGGTGGTGCCGGTGTTCTTGGAGGAGCTGGACCGGCCGGTGGCCGCGGTGTATGAGGCGGGTCCGACCGGGTTCGCGCTCGTGCGTGTCGGGGAGGAGCGCGGCTTGGATATTCGTGTCGTGGCGCCAGGGTCGATCCCCAGGGCGCCGGGTGACCGGGTGAAGACCGACCGGCGTGACGCCAAGCGGCTGGTCAGGCTGTTCGCTGCTGGTGAACTTGGTTTCGCGTTTGTGCCGAGCGAGATCGATGAGCGCTTCCGTGACCTGGTGCGCTGTATTGAGGATGCGCGCAAGGATCTGATGCGCTCTCGTCATCGCCTCTCGAAGTTCCTGCTGCGCAGGGGGCAGCGTTTCCCGTGCAAGGCGTGGACGCAGCCGCACGAGCAGTGGCTCGGCAAGCTGCGCTTCGATGATGCTCCCTCCCAGGTGACGTTCGTGGACTACCTCTGCCATATACACCACCCGAGACGCCGGCTGGGAAGGTCAACGTGAGCGATCCTGACTCGAAGAACGTGAAGACGCCGCGCGGGTACATGCAGGGGTATAACGCGCAGGCGGCCGCGACCGAGCAGCAGATCGTGATCGCTGCTGAGGTGAACGTCGACTCCTCCGATTTCGGGCACTTGGCAGGAATGGTTAACGCCACGGAGACCGAACTCGAGCGGGCTGGTGTTACCGATACCGTCGAGGTTGTAGTCGCGGACGCCGGTTATTGGCATCAAAAGCAGATGGAGGGCGTGATCAACAAGGGAATCCAGATCTTGATCCCGCCCGATGCCGGCAAACGCCGGGGCACAAGACCGGGATGGGACGGTGGCGCTTACGCGCACATGCGGCAAGTGCTCCAGACCGACGTCGGCGGCGGGCTCTATCGAAAACGCAAAGTGATGATCGAGCCCGTGTTCGCGAACACCAAGTTCAACCGTCGGATCGACCGCTTCCAACGCCGAGGAAGATCCGCCGCACGCTCCGAATGGCGGCTGATCACCGCCACCCACAACCTCCTGAAGCTCCATAAGCACCAGACAGCCCCCGCCGGGACCTGAAAAGGCTCAGCAGCGCCCCGCCCGGCGAGAACCACCCGACCCACCAACGCCGCGATCTCCCACCACCGAGACCCCACGACCGCGCGGCGCACCCTTTACGCAACAGCCACCGTCGTGGGTGTCGCGCAAACCGGGTGTCCGTCCGGGGGGTTGAGGACCATTCTGGGTATGCCCCAGAACTTTCTTGAGTGTGATCGTGAGCAGGTGTTTTTGATGCCGCCGGACCCGCGGGATTGGCTGCCGGAGAGTCATTTGGCGTGGTTCGTGTTGGCGTCGGTGGAGGAGGTGGATCTTTCGGTGTTCTACGGCTCCTACCGGGCGGATGGTTGGGGTCGGGCGGCGTTTGAGCCCTCGATGATGGTCTCGCTGCTGTTGTACTCCTATGCGATGGGTGAGCGCTCATCGCGCGGGATCGAGCGCAAGTGTGTGGAGGATGTCGCCTACCGGGTGGTCGCCGCGCAGCAGAAGCCTGATCACGCGACCATCGCGAGGTTCCGTGTCCGCCATGAGTATGCGTTGGCGGAGCTGTTTGGCTCGGTGCTGGGGCTGTGCTGGGAGGCGGGGTTGGTGAAGGTCGGGGTGGTCGCGATCGACGGCACGAAGGTGCACGCGAATGCTTCGCATCACTCCAACGTTGACTATGAGCAGCTCGCGCGGGAGATTCTGAAGGAGGCTGGCGAGATCGACGCGGCCGAGGACAAGCTCTACGGGGAGGATCGTGGCGATGAGCTGCCCGAGCACCTGCGCACCCGCGAGGGGCGTCGCGCCGCGTTGGCAGAGGCGAAGCGAAAGCTCGAGCAGGAGCGCGAGAGCGGGTGCGCGCAGGGCGAGGCTGCTGGTGAGGCCGCAGTGAAGATCGAGCTTGATCCGGATGTCATCGTGGCTCGCACTCAGGGTCGTGAGGGATGGCTGCGTGAGGCCCGCCACCAGCTCGATGAGCACCGTCGTCGGGAAGCGAGACCGATCGTACGCTCGCGTGCGCAGCGGCTGTTGGAGGCGGAGCGGCGGATGGTGCAAGACCTCGAAGTCGAGCGTGCGGCGAACGAGGCGTATGAGCATTACCGCGCGCATGGACGAGACACGCAAGGCCGACGACTCAGTCGCCCGCCGACTCCATATGAGCCACCCGACATCCCGGCGGGGAAGATCAACACGACCGACTTGGACTCGCGCAACGTGAAGACTCCGCGCAGCTACACCCAGGGCTATAACGTCCAGGCCGTCGTTACCGAGGAGCAGATCGTGCTCGCGGCCGAGGTGAGCGCGAGCTCACCGGACTTCGGTCACCTCGCGCCAATGGTCAAGGCGACCAAGAGGGAACTCCAGGCGATCGGTGTCACTGATATTCCTGCGGTCGCGGTCGCCGATAGCGGTTACTGGAACGAGCAGCAGATGGACGATGTTGTGGCCAACGAGCATGTCCAGGTATTGATTCCCCCGGACGCTGGCAAGCGCCAGACCCCGCGGCCGGGATGGCAAGGCGGGAGGTATACGGCGATGCGCCACGCGCTGGCGAGCGACTACGGCGGCCGGCTCTACCGGCGACGAAAGGCGATAGTCGAGCCGGTGTTCGCACAGACCAAGCACAACCGGCGGATTAACCAGTTCCAGCGACGAGGACGATCGGCCGCGCTCTCGGAATGGCGGCTGATTACCGCCACCCACAACCTTCTCAAGCTCCACAAGCACCAAATAGCCGCTGCAGCAGCCTGACGCTCGCCTGTCGACTGCACACGCCCACCCAACGTCCACGAGGACACGACAGCCAAGCCCAGCAATCACCGCCACGAACGGCCCGACCCCCACCCACCGCGACCCTTTACGCGACACCCACCGTCCAACTCGCTAGTAGACGTGTCCGCAAGTCTTGCGGTTTATCGGAAGGGATAGCGGTGCGCGCGCGGAATTATGTGTCGTGCCGCGGGTCAGCCAGCATGTGATCGAACTCTCTGAGGAGGAGCGTGTCGAGCTGGAGCGGCGGGCTTGCACGGTCACGCTGCCGTTCCGTGTGGTGCAGCGGGCGAGAGTGATCCTGTATGCGGCGGAGGGGATGCAGGACATCGATATCGCCGGTCGGCTGGACTGCTCGCCCGACAGCGTTGCTCGGCGAAGATCCCGGTTCTGCGCTGAGCGGCTGGATGGGCTTGAGGATCAAGCGCGGTCGGGTCGGCCGCGTCGTTTTCCCCCCGGAACAGGTCGCCGAGGTCAAGGCGATCGCTTGCGAGCTGCCGCGTACCCACGAGCTGCCGCTCTCGCGCTTCTCCCGGGTTGAGCTGCACCGCCTCGTGATCGAGCGTGGCGTGACCGAGGCGTCCGCCTCGACGATCTGGCGCTGGTTGCACGAGGACGCGATCAAGCCGTGGCAGACACGCTCCTGGATCTTTCCGCGTGACCCCGATTTCGCCGAGAAGGCTGGCCGCGCGCTGGACCTCTACGCCCGCGTGTTCGACGGCAAGCGGCTGCGCCCGGACGAGTACGTCATCAGCGCCGATGAGAAGACCCAACTGCAAGCGCTCGGCCGCCCCCACGAGACGATCCCGCCCGGGCCGGGGCGGCCGGGGATGGTCGAGTTCGAGTACCTGCGCGGCGGGACGCTCGCTTACCTCGCCGCGTGGGACGTGCATCACGCCAACCTGTTCGACCGGGTCGAGCAGACGACCGGGATCGTCCCGTTCGGACGGCTCGTGGACCAGGTGATGCAAATCGAGCCCTACCGGTCAGCGCGCACCGTCTACTGGGTTGTGGACAACGGCTCCAGCCACGCCGGCAAGACCTCGGTCAAGCGGATGGCCGAGGCATACCCGAACGCGAGGCTGATTCACCTCCCCGTCCACGCTTCGTGGCTGAACCAAATCGAGATCTACTTCTCAATCGTGCAGCGCAAGGCCCTCACGCCCAACGACTTCGCCACCCACCCCGAGTTGGCGAGACACCTGATGGATTTCGGCCAGCACTACCGCACGCTCGCCCAACCCTTCCAATGGACCTTCACCCGAGCCAAGCTCGATACCGTGATCAAAAAGATCACTCGTCACGAACCCCAGCCCCTCGCCCTCGCCGCATGAGCCGCATCACTTCCGGACGGCTCCACTAGCGCGGGGCGCGACTCATCACATGCTCGCTTAGCTTCACGCAAGCGGTCGCCACACCAGGCGCGTGCCACCGCCTCAGACGCGGCGCAAATCGTCCGGGACGGTCGTCTGTGCAGTTGCGGTGTGGAGTCGCTTTCGGGTGGGACGAGCGCTCCCGCGCGGCGAAGCGACACACCGCTCAGGACGGTACACCGCCAGCCCAAAGGACGCGACGGCGCTCGTCTGCGCTGACACGCTCCCAAACACCGTTTACCGCCGCAAACCGGCCAAGGAGCCGGCCTAGGGGCCGTCCTGGGCCCGGACCTTGATAATCAGGGAAACGAGATGGGTGGGCGTGTCGACTTGAACGCAATCGGACCGCTCAGGCGTACGACGCACGGAATCACCGTCGTGAGGTATGCCCCGCCCAGTTCGCCCTTGAGTGCTTCCGCGCAGGCCTTCGGAGTGGTTTCGCCGTTGCCGGGAGCGGTCGCTTCATATGCCCGAAGCCCTGCTGTCATCGAGAATCCGGTCAGCTCGGTGGATGCAGTTGCTCGAACATACGTATTGTGCCTCGGATCGAATCCGTACACGTAGATGCAGTGCTCGACGCACTCAGGAAGACCGTCCGCGTAGAAGTAGAGCTTCCCTTCTGACCAGGAGGGACCGAGCCAGAACGTTTCTCTGCCCCGCCTTCTTCGACCCCTTCCAGCGCGATGAGATGCTGCGGACCGCCCTTTACCGCCTCGGTCAGCACCTCGCCCTCGCCATTGTCGTCCCCATGTCTTGTGTAGAACGAGTCGGTCAGCGCCAGCCGCCCGTAGTGCAGCTGCAGGCCGGTGACGGTGGAGCTCATCGTGGCTTCGCAGCTCGCGCGCGTCGCTTTGGTTGCAGGCTGGCACACCCTTTGCGGTACGTCGCCGAGCATTCTTCGCCCTCTGCCGTCGAGCAGGCTTGTCATCACCTGATTCCCGCCCCTCACCCAAGCGACCCGATCGCCCCAAATTGTCGGATCCCGAGCCTCGTCGCTGCCGGGGACCTCGCGAGGATCACTTCCGTTCACCTCTGAAACGACAAGATGGCAGCTGCTTTCGCAGAGCTTGTAGACGAGTAGCGGCAAGCTGGATGGACCAGGGCCGACGTCGGCTTCGATCGTGCGTGTGGCGGCAGGTATAGGCGGCGTCGAGATCAAGCCGTCGCGGTCCACGACAAGGTGCCAGCTCTTGTCGGTCGCGTTGTAGTCGCTCCACACCTGCAGGTCGCCGAACGACTCGATGGTGGTCCCCCCATGCAGCGGCGCGATCACGGTTGGCGCTGCAGCGGCGCTGCTCGCGGCAGACAGTGCAATCCCGACAGTGAGCGCCAGGAGCCGTCTCATGACAGGTAAGACACCGGCATCGGACCGGAGTTGCGTGGGCCATCCCGGAGGCAACCGATAGCTCGGCGTTGAGGATCGCAGAACGAGGCGCCCCGCGCGCGGACTCCAGCTCCACCGCGTAGCTCAGGTGGAGGAGTCGCAACAGGAGCGGCAAAGCCCGGGCTCCTTGCCGCTCGCGCGCTTGGCGAGCGGCCCGACCTTCCCGCACATCCCGCATACTGCCACGGCACGGGGCTTCTTCACAGATCAGACCCCAGGGTGCCGAAGCCGTGCCTGCTTGGGTCGCAGGCCCGTCTTGATAGCGCCCGCGCTGGCGGGCTCCTTCGCGCGCGGCTTCGCCGTCTCGACGCTGCGCACCAACTCGTTCACATCGCAGTCGAAGATCTCGCACAGCACGACCAGGACGCGTAGGTTCAGCCGCTCGGGGCGCCCCGTGACCATCCGCCAGACTTGTGAGTCCGAGAGACGTATCCCGTGCTCGGCCAGGCGCGGCGTGAGTTCGTTCGCCTTGAACATCCCCTGTTCTGCCATCACGACACGCAGCCGCCACTCGTAATCCACGCTCACCGCCCTGCACCTCCTAGTCCGTGTAGCTGCTCGTCGATCGCTGCCCGCACGAGACGATCCTTGAAATCATCGCTGACTGACATGTAGATCGCGGTCGTTGCGGCGTGACTGTGCCCGACCTGCTCCTGGATAAACTTCGAGGCCCACCCCTGTTTGGAGTTCCCCCGGTTCGGTGGACACGGTTGATTATGCGGCTATTGCCTCTGGTTGATGTTGTTCGTGTGTGATTCTCTCGTACTCGCTCGGGGAGAGCTGCCCGAGTCGGGTGTGGCGTCGCCGGCGGTTGTAGAAGACCTCGATGTACTCGAAGACCTCACCGCGGAGCTCGGCCTTGGTCGGCCAGGCGCGGCGGTGGATCAACTCCTTCTTGAGTGTCGCGAAGAAGCTCTCGGCGACGGCGTTATCGAAGCAGTCACCCCGAGAGCCCATCGACTGAGCGATCCCAGCGGCCCTAGCCTTCTGGCCAAGCGCCAGAGATACGTACTGGCCGCCCTGATCTGAATGGTGAATGAGCCCTGGCCCAGGAGAGCGACGCTCGAGCGCCATCTGCAGCGCGTCGGTGACGAGCTCTGTGCGCATGTGGTCAGCCATCGACCAGCCAACGATCCTGCGGCTATAGGCGTCCTGCACGGCAGCGAGGTACAACCAGCCCTCCCAGGTCCGCAGATACGTTATATCTGCTACCCACAAACGGTTCGGGGCGCTCGCGAGGAAGTTGCGGTCGACCAGGTCCTCGCAGACCCTCACACCCGGCACCTTGATCGTCGTGCGTCCCTTCTTCCTGAGCGCCAGACCGCTGATGTTTGCTTGGCGCATCAGGCGCTCCACGCGCTTGCGAGCGACATGCAAACCGTCGGCCAAACGCAGCTCAGCGTGAATCCTCGGCGCTCCATACACGCCACGGTTATCCGTGTGGATCTCCCGTATGCGACGGGTCAGCTCTTCGTCTTGGCGCGCTCTAGCGCTAGGCTTGCGCCCCAGCCAAGCATAGAATCCAGCGCGGCTGACACTGAGCACACGACACATCGTCTTGACGGAGTAGTAGGCCTTTTCCGCAGCGATAAACCTGAACGCGCTCACCGGGTCTCGCTCTCCTTGACGAAAAAGGCCGCTGCTTTTTTTAGTATTTCACGCTCTTCGCGCAACACCCTGTTCTCCCGCCGCAACGCCACCAACTCCTCACGCTCCGCAGACACAAGCCCCTCACGCTCGCCGGCATCGATCTCGGTCTGCTTGACCCATATCTTCAACGACGCAACCGATACACCAAGGTCGGTCGCTACGCGCGCGAACGACAGCCCCGAGGAGCGATACAGCTCAACCGCCTGCGCACGAAACTCAGGCGGATACCCACGTCTTCCTCCACGATTTATAGCCATGACTGAACATCCTTTTCAGCTGCGTCAGACGACGCAGCATTCAGGTGTCCACGAAAGCGGGGGAACTCCACACAGCACCAGCCGCGCGATCCGCTCATCGCAGAGGCCGCCGACCAGCAGCTGCGGCCCGCCCCAGTCGCTCATCACGAGGGTGATCTCGTCCAGGTCCAAGCGCTCGATGAACTCGCCTAGGAGCCCTGCGACGCCGCCCATCGAAAGGTCCGCGTCGGCGCGCATCGGGTGGCGATGGCCACCGAGCGGCAGCGTCGGCAACACGCAGCGGCAATCGGAGCGCAGATCCTCGACAACCTTCCGCCACAGCGAGCCATCCATCATCAACCCATGCACGAACACGATCACGGGTCCGCTACCACCGGTGTCCTCGTAGTCGATCGTTCCCGCCGAGAGCTCCAATTCAGGCATCTCCACTCCTCTCTAGATAGATCGCTCCATACAGCCTAGCTATCCTCGACCGCACGCGCAACGAAGCTACAAGGGGAGCCAGAGATGAGTACGAACACCAAGGAGCGCATCGTCGACGCCGGCGCCACGCTGTTCCGCCGCCAGGGCTACACCGCCACAGGTGTCAAACAGATCGTCACCGATGCCAAGGCGCCCTTCTCCTCCCTCTACCACTTCTTCCCCAACGGCAAGGATGAGCTCGCCGCGGAGATCATCCGCTCCTCCGGCCTGATGTTCCAGCAGCTCGTCGAGTTTGTCTTCGATTCCTCCCCCGACATCCTCACCGGCGTCCAGAACTGCTTCGCCGGCGCCGCCGAGACCCTCCGCCAAACCAACTACGCCGACGCCTGCCCGATCGCAACCGTCGCCCTCGAGGTCGCAAGCACCAACGAACCACTCCGCAAGGCCACCGCCGACGTCTTCGAGAGCTGGATCAAATCCGCAATCGCTCGCTTCACGGCCACCGGCATCCCCGAGCAAACCTCGCGCGAACTCGCGATCAGCTTGATCGGCGCACTCGAGGGCGCATTCCTACTCAGCCGCGCCGCACGCAGCACCGAGCCAATGGACATCGCAGGCGCAACGACCGTCGCGACCGTTCAGGCCGCGCTCACCAGATCTTCGCCAAGCAGGTCATAGACGGCATTTGCGGTGGCTCGACTGGTGCTCGCTCGGCGCGTGCGCACCGAGCTGCTCGCGCCCGACTGGCCTCTGATCGACGCCGCCGAGGAGGCCCTGGCACTACTCCAGCGCGAGCCACACGCCGGCTATTCGCTGCGTGGCAGGCTTCGCGGCCTGTACTCGCTGCGAGTCGGCTCGTACCGGATCATGTACCAATTTTCAGACAACGACAAGACGGTCCGAGTCGCCACCATCCGCCACCGGTCGGTCGCCTACAGCAGCGATCCACGCTAGCCGTAGTGTCGGGACCTGCGCCGCTGCAAGTACACAGAGACCGTGGGGCGCGTAGGCGGCCGGACCCCTACCTACGACGAGCCGCCGGCGCCAGCGCGGGGTTTGCCCAGCCAGCGTCTGCGGGGTTCACGGTCCTCCCCGGCGCCACGATCTCGTCAATACGGTCGAGCAGCGCGGTGTCGAGCTGCACGTGCACGTCCGCCGCGCCGAGCTGAGACTCGAGCTGCTCGATCGTTCGCGGACCGATGATCGCGGCCGTCACGGCCGGGTGGCGGATGACGAAGGCCAGCGCCAGGTGGATCAGTGACAGACCCGCCTCCTCCGCCACTCGTGCGAGTGCGTCGGCGGCCTCGAGCTTGGCCTGGTTGGCGGGAATCGAGAGGTCGTAGCGCTGCGGGATCATCGCCGAGCGCCGCGAGGTCAGATCCTCGGCGCCCTTGCGCCAGCGACCCGACAGCCAACCGCCGGCGAGCGGGCTCCAGGGGATCACGCCCATGCCGAAGTCCTGGCAGGCAGGCAGCACGTCGGCCTCGATGCCGCGTGCGAGGATCGAGTAGGGCGGCTGCTCGCAGACGTAGCGCTGCAGCCCGCGCTCGCGCGCCACCCACTGCGCCTTGACGATCTCGCGGGCCGGATAGGTCGACGAGCCGATGTAGCGCACCTTGCCCTGAGCCACCAGGTCGGAGAGCGCGCCGAGCGTCTCCTCGTGATCGATCCACGGGTCCCAGCGGTGCACCTGGTAGAGGTCGATCCAGTCGGTCTGCAGGCGCTTGAGCGAAGACTCGACCTCGTTGAAGATCCAACGCCGCGAGTTGCCCGCCTGGTTGGGGTCATCGCCCATCGAGCCGTGGAACTTCGTTGCCAGCACGACGTGCTCGCGCCGGCCGCCGCTGAGTGCCTTGCCGACGATCTCCTCGGACTCCCCGCGCGAGTAGACGTCGGCAGTATCGATGAAATTGATCCCGCCGTCCAGCGCACGGTGGATGATGCGGATCGCCACGTCATGGTCGGGCTCCCCCCAGGCGCCGAACATCATCGCGCCGAGGCAGAGCGAGCTCACATGGATACCGGTGCGCCCGAGCGTTCGCTGCTTCATGTCCCGCACCTTAGACCCTATGGAGCGTCGGCTCTTCGGCGTTTGAGGCAGGATCGGCCGGCACCCCGCGCATAGATGTGCGGGGACTGGGCGTCGGGGTGGTCCCGGCGCCGACACCCCAGCTATGGGAGGTGCCGACCATGTCAGAGAGTATGGCTCTTGTCGGGCTTGATGTTCACCAGGCGCAGACGGTCGCTGCGGTGCTCGATCCGAGCACCGGGGAGTTGCGTGTGGAGCGGTTGCGTGGTGAGCCGGCGAAGGTGGTGCCGGTGTTCTTGGAGGAGCTGGACCGGCCGGTGGCCGCGGTGTATGAGGCGGGTCCGACCGGGTTCGCGCTCGTGCGTGTCGGGGAGGAGCGCGGCTTGGATATTCGTGTCGTGGCGCCAGGGTCGATCCCCAGGGCGCCGGGTGACCGGGTGAAGACCGACCGGCGTGACGCCAAGCGGCTGGTCAGGCTGTTCGCTGCTGGTGAACTTGGTTTCGCGTTTGTGCCGAGCGAGATCGATGAGCGCTTCCGTGACCTGGTGCGCTGTATTGAGGATGCGCGCAAGGATCTGATGCGCTCTCGTCATCGCCTCTCGAAGTTCCTGCTGCGCAGGGGGCAGCGTTTCCCGTGCAAGGCGTGGACGCAGCCGCACGAGCAGTGGCTCGGCAAGCTGCGCTTCGATGATGCTCCCTCCCAGGTGACGTTCGTGGACTACCTCTGCGCGGTGCAGACGCTGGCTGGGCGTCGTCGCACGCTGATCGGCGCACTCGAGGAAGCGGTGCCAGGGAGCAGCCACGCCGAGACGGTCGCGAGGCTGCGCTGCTTCCGCGGGATCGACACGCTCACCGCCGCCGGACTGTGCGCGGAAGTCGGCGACTTCACCCGCTTCGCCAAGCCAGCGCTGCTCTCAGGGTTCCTCGGCGTGGTGCCGAGCGAGTACACCTCCGACGATAAGCGCACCCAGGGCCAGATCACGAAGGCCGGCCCGCCGCACGTCCGACGGCTGCTGGTCGAGGCCGCCCACCACTACCGCCACCAGCCGGCCGTGCGTCTGGGTCTTCAGGCACGCCAAGCCGGACAGGACCCTCGCGTCGTGCAGATCGCGTGGCGCTGCCAGCGCCGCCTGCACGAGCGCTGGACGCATCTCGCGGGCACGCGCGGCAAGCGCACCGGGACGGTCGCGATCGCGTGCGCGCGCGAGCTCGCCGCGTTCTGCTGGGAGGCCGCGATCTTGGACTGACACCAGTCGACATCACAACGGCGCCTGGGCGGCTGCCGGGGCGCCACGAGCAACCACGAAGGGCCGTCACGTCGCCGCTCAACGGGCCCGCGAACACGGGCTATGGGCAACCCGGTGTGCACCACGGGTGGCGCCCGCTCCTAGATTGCGAGCCCGGCGACGAACAAGGGTCTTGAGGTAACCAGCCCTCGCATATGAGCCTGACCAGACACGGTCGAACAAGCCGGCACTCCAGCTCGCGGCGCCCCGGGAACCGCCCACGCCACCATGCCCCAAATCACGCTCCCAACCACGGTCGAGGACCCGCGAAACGAGTACGCCGCGACACCCGGACGCGTGCACCGACGGTACCCAACAACAAACGATAAGGCGGCGACTAAGGCCGCCCGATGGGCGGCGAATCCCCACTATCTGCCCCACAAAGTCGAGCGCCGCCAGCGTCAAGGCCAAGCCCTAAGGGCGGCCTACGGCCGGCCTTGACCCCGGCTCCATCGGTCTCCTTCAGCGCCTGGCCGGCACCAACCCGATGCCGGCCAACACCCCGCACGAACAACCCCAACGCCGCCCCTTGACAAACCCTCATCCATATGAGCCCGGATCCACCGATCCCGGGGTCGCACCGGCACCGGATGACACATCGCCAGGACCAATTGCCCTCGCTCCGAGGGGTCACCCTACGGATGCTCGGTCAATTGCCCCTGGCTCGGGGCGGGCGGGCATCGAATCCGGATGCTCAGCCCGTTATCGGTGGATCCAGGCTTAGCGGTCAACGAGCGCAGGCCCACGGCAGCCTGGATACGAGCGCACTTGTCCCACGTGGAACAGCCCCAGCGCGACGCCCCAACGCGACGCCAGAGTTCCACATATGCTTGAGGCAGCTCAGCCGCGACCACTCCTCGAAGGGACACCGATGACACCGCAACAGACTGCATCCGCCGCCGCGACTGCGGAACCGCTCGCAACGAAGCCGCCGCACGCCGTCAAAACACGGCACCATCTCGCCAAGGCGGTGCGCCTCAACCCCGCTGAAATCAGGCATGCGATGAGCGAGGTGGAGGGCTTCAACGCCAAGCTCGCGGTGATCATCACTCACGCTGTGGGGTCGATGGCGATGGCGTATATCTTCTGCTTGATCGCTCTCACCAGCCTGCCGGCCATCCTCATCGAGGCGGGCGTCCTCACCAGCGGCGATGTGCCCAAGTTCCTCACCAAGCCAGGCCTCATCCTGATCGTCGCGTGGATCGCGCAGACCTTCATCCAGCTTGTCCTTCTGTCGATCATCATGGTGGGTCAGGACGTGCAGTCGATCGCATCCGATGCGCGCTCGGAAAACACCTTCAAGGACGCCCAGGCGATCCTCGACGCGCTGAGCACGGAGACCGAGGGCGGCCTGCGGACGATCCTCGAAGCGATCGAACGCTACCCCGACGCTTCCCCCCCACCGCTGGCGCCGAGCCGGTAGGCGACCAGTTCCGGGGTCTGACCTTCCGCCGAGGCCAGGCCGGCGGGGGCGAGCACCGTGTCGCCCGACACCGCCACGCCCGTGTTGGCGCCGGCGGGCAGCTGCACCTGCCAGGCGACTTCACCCGTGGAGTCGTCGAACGCGTACAGCGTGCCAGAGGCGATCGGCAGGAACACGACGTCGTTGACGGCCGTGGCCGCCCCGAACGCCGGCGAGGCAAGCTTCTGCACCCAGCGCACCGCTCCCGTGGCTACGTTCAGCGCGACCAGTTCACCAGTGGAGGCGGGGCCTTCGGTGTCTTCGGTCTGCGAGGTGTAGTGCACGGGGAGGTTGACGACGGGCACGAACACGGTCGACCCGTTCGTCGCCATCGGCGCGATCACGCCCCCCAGCAGCCCCGGTTCGACCGTCTCGGGCATGTGGAGCTTTGAGTATTCGTGTCGCATCGCGTACAGCCCGTCGTTTTCGTGGCCGTTGTGCTGCCCGACGTTGCGCTTCCACAGCAGCTTGCCGGTGCCCTGTTCGAGCGCCACCACGGTGCCACCCTTGCCCGCCGTGATCACCACCGGCTTGCCGCCGACGCTCATCAGGATCGGCGGGTCCTGCAGGTCGTGGTCGTAGAGGTCGTGCGGCGCCAGCTGGTAGTACCACTGCAGCTTGCCGGTGGCGGCGTTGAGCTTCACCAGCGAGTCGGTGTAGAGGTCGGGGCCGGGCCGGCTCGATCCCCACGGGTACTGCGCGGTGCCGGGAAACGGCGCCGGATTGCCGGTGCCGAAGTAGATCGAGCCCTGTTCGTCGAACGCGGGCGCATACCACACGCCCCCGCCAGAGTTGACGTTGGCGTGCCCCCACAGGTTTTCCGGTGCGGTGTCGAAGTGCCACAGCTTCTTGCCGGTGGAAGCTTCCAGCGCCCACAGGATGCCGACGCCGCCGGGGCCGTAGAACTTGCTGTTGTTACCGGGTACCGTCGCGATGTACACGATGCCGTTGTGATAGCCGGGCGCCATATCGATGCCCTCCGCGGAGTTGCGCACCAGTTCGACCGACCACAGCTGCGCGCCCGTCTTCTCGTCCAGCGCGAACGCCGACGTGGCCGTGGCCCCGTACACGCGGCCGCCCCCCACGGAGAGGCCGTTGGGCCCCTGGTCGGCGGATTCATAGTTTTTCGTCCACAACACCTTCCCCGTCTGCAGATCGATCGCCTGCACGTTGGATTCCAGGTCCTGTGAGTAGATCACGCCGTTGCTGATGATCGGCGTCGAGGAGTACGCGCCGTACAGGCTTTTCGCGGTAAGCGGCAGGTGCCACGCGACGCCCAGTTTTTTCACCGTCGAGCTGTCGATCGGTCCGCCCGCGAAGCGGGTGTTGGCAAGGTTGCCGTTGGGGGAGCCCGAGCCGTTGAGCGTGTACGTCGGCGCCGAGGAGCCTCCGCACGAAGAGAGGACAACACTCGCGAGCGCGAACAGCGCGACGAGCAGGGCCGCGCGCGGCGTCAGCTTCCGGGTTGTGCGGCCGCCGGAGCGCCGGGGGCCGCGGTGGTGTCTATCGGGGACGAGTTCCATGTCGATCCATCCAATCGCTGGGGGTTGTCTGATGTGAAAAGCCACGGGACGCACTGCCCGATGACGGCTCCGCGGAAGCGCTTGCGCGGCCCGTACACCACCCAGGTGGTGTCGACCGGGCCGTAGTACTCCTCCACGCGCAGCAGGTCGGGGTGTTCCTCGGCGTGGTGGACGTGCGTCAGGCCGGCGTCGTAGCGGCCTTCCAGCAGGTGGCGGGCAACCACCGGCTTGGAGGGCTCGTCCACGACGGTGGGAAAGCGCGCGAGATCGAGGTAGCCGCGGGTGGCGGACACGATCCCGAGACTGCGAGGCTCGCCGACGTCGGTGCGCACGAGCAGCGAGAGCGCCTTGGTGGGGTAGATGAAGGTATCCACCACGAACACCTCCTCGTGGAAGCGCTCGGTGACGAGGTGCACCTGCACGTGCGCGGAGCACTGCACGAGAAACGTGTTGGGCTCCGCGCGCACCCGGCCGATCGCCCC
This sequence comes from uncultured Solirubrobacterales bacterium, assembly GCA_963791485.1. Lineage (GTDB taxonomy): Bacteria > Actinomycetota > Thermoleophilia > Solirubrobacterales > Solirubrobacteraceae > Palsa-744. The sequence goes on along the minus strand of CAWBSO010000006.1, from coordinate 949,075 downwards.
CAGGAGGTCTTCCACGAGCACGACGTCAAACTCGGCGAGGCCCTGGAACTCGAGGTAGTGAAGCAGCGCGTTCTCGTGACAGGTGCCCGACGGACCGAGCGTGATGAACGTCGGGCGTACCATCACGCCTCCTGGCGCTGGGCCTCGGGCGCTCTGGTGTCCCGAGCCGTGATGGACGGCGCGCCCCCGGCGGACGGCAGCCCGACGGCATCGGCGGCCGCGATCAGCTCGTCCTCCATCTTGCAGGTGGCACCGATCAACAGCTCAAACAGCGCGGCGGTGAAGGACGGCGGCAGATCGACCTCGGCACCGCGCGCCAGGTAACGGGCGCGCACCTCGGCGACGCGGCCCGGCTGCATCATCGGGATGTCGTGAGCCCGCTTGTAGTGAGCTATCTCCCGGCACACCTCAAAGCGCTCGCCGAGCAGACGGGCGATGCCCTCGTCCAAGCCATCCAAACGTCGGCGGAAGGGCTCGAGACCGTTCACGTCGGCGCCCCCGCCAATCGCGCCTGCTCCCTCGTGTCGGCCGCGGCGACGTGGCGACCGCGCCAAGCACGCTCCCGCACGCCGGCGCCCCCTTCGAGTAGGCCCGTGGCGAACGCGTCGCTGCACGCCGCGAGCGTGTGCAGTGCGTAGCCGCCCTCCTGGATCACACACACCGGCAGCCCGGAAGCGGCCAGCAGGCGGCCGATCGGCGCAAACACGGCCGGCGGGAGGCTCCACGAGCCGTGCGGGTCGCCGGCGACGGTGTCGTAGCCGAGCGACACGACCAGCGCGCGGGAGCAGCGCGCGAGCGCGTCGATCGAGGCGGCGACCGCGTCGAGGTAGAGATCGGCGTCGGGAGTTCCGGCGAACTCGACAACGTGTTCGCGCTCGCTGCGCGGGCGCACCGTCAGCGCCGGCACGTTGGTGACGGGGAACGCGTGCAGCGAGTGCAGACGGACGTCGGCCAGCGGCGCGAGGATCGCGGCGGTGCCGTTGGGGTAGTGCAGGTCGAGGTCGAGCACTCCAACCGGCCGCACCCCACCCTCGCGCAGTGTCCACACCGCGGCGGCGGCGGTGTTGAGATAGCAGTAGCCGGCCAGCCATCCTGGGCCGGCGTGGTGGCCGGGAGGGCGGCAGAGGGCGTAGGTGAAGCGCGCGCCCTCCGCAAGGCGCGCGGCCGCGGTGATGCCCGTGCGCACCGCCTCGTGGGCGGCGGCGACGAGGCCCGCACGAACCGGGATGTCAATCGGCAGGCCGGGCGGCGCGAGCTCGGCTAGCACGACCGGCTCGTCCGAGCAGACCGCCCGTAGCGCCTGCAGGTAGGCCGGCTCGTGCAGCGCGCTCAGCGTCAGCTCGACCTGCTCGCAGGAGGCGTCGGCACCGATCGCGCGCACACAAGGGTGGCGCAGCAGCCCGCGCCGCAGCGCCGCCAGCCGGCGGTTGTCGTCGTGGCCGGGCAGCCGGCGCCCCCCTTCCAGCACCCACGGCGCCGCATCGCGTTGGTCGAAACGGGGATGCTCGCCGGAGGCGAGTGTCCCCCGGCTTCGGCCGGGGCGCTGTTCGACCATCAGCAACTCGTTCACAGGCGCCCCCGCCACATCGGAAGCTCGCTCACTCGATGCACCGCCGCATCCGCGCGCGTCATGCCGGGCTCCGTCGCGTCCCCGCCTCTCATGCCAACCTCCGTCGCAGCCGCGGACCGAGCGCGGTGAAGCCGTTGGCAAGGTAGAACGCCTCGGTGGCGGCGAGTCCCGCGAAGCGATCGTCGGGCAACCCCACCTCCACCCGCGGGGTCCCGCGCAGGCGCGCCAGCTCGAACAGCGCCGCGAGCAGCCCGGCGCCGACGCCGACACCGCGCCAAGAGGGGTGCACCCACAGGTCCTGGATCAGCGCGTAGCGGCCGGGGACGTGAATCGCGCTCTGCCAGCTGGCGGCGAGCACGCCGACTGGTGGAGCGACGATCGCCCCGCCGGCCGGCGGGGCCGAAGCTCCACCGCCCCCGTCCGCGACGCCATCCCCACCACCGGCCTCGGCGCCGGCCAGCGCGCCGGCCGCCACCAGCACCGCGCCGGACTCGCGGTCGTCGAGGAGCGCTCGCGCGGCCGCCTCCATCGCGGTCACGGCGGGCACGGTGCCGCCCAGCTCCAGCAGCAGCTCTCCCACCGCGGCCGCCACCGCCGGGACGTCGTGACCGCTCGCCGGACGCACACACCAACTCGACGGCCCCGATCCGGCCCCGGCGCCGGCCGCGATCGGGGCCGACCCGCTCATGCCGCCGCGGCCATCGCCAGGGACGGCTCGAGCTCGACGGTGAACGAGCCGGGCCCCTCGCGGCCGCAGGCGGCCCGCGCGACGGCCGCCATCGGCGCGCGTGCCTTGAGCAGGATCTCGTCGAACTCCTCGGCGGGGTCGGACTGCATCACGATCGCCCCGCCCGCGCCGATCGTGGTGGCGCCGGGGCGCATCACGACGGTGCGGATCACGATCGAGAGGTCGACGACACCGTCGAGCCCGAAGTAGCCGATCGCGCCCGAGTAGACACCGCGGGCGACCCGCTCGATGTCGTCGATGATGCCCATCGTGCGCAGCTTCGGCGCGCCCGTCATCGAGCCGCCGGGGAAACAGGCGCGCACGCATTCGACCGGGGTGCGCGCCGGTTCGAGCGTGCCGGTGACCGTGGAGATCATCTGGTGGACCGTGCGGTAGGACTCGATCACCATCAGCTCGGGCACAGCGACGGAGTCGAGCGCACAGACGCGGCCGAGGTCGTTGCGCAGCAGGTCGACGATCATCAGGTGCTCGGCGAAGGTCTTCTCGTCGTGCTGCAACTCGGCGCGCAGCGCCGCGTCGCGGCCGGGGTCCTCGGCGCGCGGCGCGGTGCCCTTGATCGGGCGCGCCTGCACGACGCGGTCGCGGTCGACCGACAGGAAGCGCTCCGGCGAGGAGCTCAGCACTGCCAGCTCGCCGCCGAGACGCAGGAAGGCGGCGAAGGGAGCGGGGTTGGAGCGGCGCAGTGTGCGGTAGAGCTCGAACGGCGGCGGCGCGGCGACGGTGGAGAGCTGGTCGGTGAGGCACACCTCGTAGGACTCCCCCGCGGCGAGTTCGGCCTGACAGCGGAGGATGTCGGCGAGGTACTGCTCGCGTCCGCGCCCGCAGCGGAAGCTCACCGGGTTGCCGGTGGTGCCAGGGGGAGCCACCTCCGCCTCGACGCCCCTCAGCCCGCCCGCCACGCCGTCGCCCGGGGCACCGGGCCCACTTGCCGTTCCCACACCGGCCGCCGCACCCGGCTCGGCCCCGGAGCTGCCAGAGGCACCCACCCCCACGCCCGACCCGGCCGGCGCCGCGAGCGCATCACGTACCGCGTCCTGCGCCTCGTCGAGCCACAACAACCCCTCCCCCTCCTCCTCCCCGCAGAGCGCGATCAGGTGGGTGAGGCCCTGTACGTGATCGACGGCGACGATGCGTGTGGCGAGCATCAGCACGGCGTCGGGCACGTCGGAGCGGTGGGCGTTGGGAGAGCCGCAGTCGGCCTTGCACTCGTAGCCGAGGTAGCCGACGAAGCCGCACAGCAGGCCGCGCGCCGGGCCCTCCGGCGTCGCGAGCGCGCGGGCGGAGAGCTCGCGGTCGAGCACGTCGAAGATCGAGGCCTCCTCGACCGACACTCCCGCAGCGTCGTGGCGGGTGACCCGGCCCTCGTGCACGTCGTACTCCAGCACGCAGCGCTCGGGGCCGGCGGAGGTGCCGAGGTAGGAGCACTGCGCCAGGCGCGAGGGCGCGTCGGCGGAGTCGAGCCAGAAGGCGTGGGCGCAGTCGCCGAAGAGCGCTTCGAACAGCGGCTCGGTGGGGGCGGCGCCGGGGATGGTGCGCACGCTCAGCCGGGGCGCCTCGGCGCTCACGCGCGGGGGGCGCACGGGCCGCGAGCGGGTGCGGGGCGCGGTGGGCGTGTGCATCGTGGAGAAGGCACGCGCGGGCCGGTGGGCGCGGGCGAGCGCGTAGAAGTTCTCGACCACCGCCCGCCCGTACTCGGTGGCGACGGACTCGGGGTGAAACTGCACCCCCCACAGCGGCCGGCTGCGGTGCTCGATCCCCATCACCACGCCGTCGTCGGTCCACGCGGTGACCCGTCCCTCGGGCCCGATCGGGCCGGTCACCGCGAGCGAGTGGTAGCGCACCACCGAGAAGTCCTGGGGCAGCCCCGCGAACAGGCCGGCGCCGAGGTGGCGAACCGTGCTGAGACGCCCGTGCATCGCGCACGGCGCGCTCCCGACCAGCCCGCTGAGCTCGTGCCCGAGCCCCTGGTGCCCGAGGCAGATGCCGAGCACCGGGATCTCACTGGAGCGCAAGATGTCCGCGCACACCCCGAAGTCATGCCAGCGCCCCGGGTGACCGGGACCGGGCGAGAGCACGATCGCATCGAAATCCCAGCGCGAGAGCGCCCGCCAGGAGACCATGTCGTTGTGCACCACGATCGGCTCCTCGCCGCTGACGGAGGCCAGTAGGTGAAAGACGTTGTAGGTGTAAGAGTCGTAGTTGTCGACGAGCAGCGTGCTCATGGGAGATCGTCCGCGCGCGTGGTTGACACAACAGCCGCATGGGCGCCGGGCATCGTGCCCGGCGACGACTCGATGCTTCTCATCGGACCGCCTCCAACCCCAGCCCCCGCGCGCCGCGGTCGAGCAGCGTCTGCACTACCCGCTCGACGTGATCGCCGCGCGGGCGCTCCATGTACCACCGTGCGAGGTGCTTGAGGTAGAGCGCCAGCGGGCCGACGTCGTAGCGCTGCACCGCGAGGCGCAGGTAACGCCGGTAGAGCTCGGCCTGCACGACCGCGAAGCGGTAGTCGGGGTCCTCGGCTGGCCGAAACGGGGATGCTGGCCGGAGGCGAGCGTCTCCCGGCTTCGATCGGCCACCATTGGTAGGGACGCCACTGTGGTGGGCACGCGCGCGCACGATGTCCCAGCCAAGGCTCTCGCCGTCGTCGAGCAGCTGCGAGGGCTCGAAGTCGATCGGCGGAGCGACCGGGTAGGAGACGAAGTACCCGAGCGCGATCTCCGAGGCGAGGCGTTCCGGGAAGGGGTGCCCGTGGCGCACCGCGCGGCCGGCGGGCGAGGCGTCGATCTGCGCGTCGAGCGCTTCGATCAGATCGTCGATCAGCAGCGCCCCCTCGCTGGAGGCGAGCGCGCGCTTCTGGCGGGACACCATCCCGTTGAAGATGTCGAGCGTCGGGTGGATTTGAGCCCGCCCGCCCTGGCCGTTCGGCCCACTCCCCCCGTTCTGTCCACTGCGCCCGCCGGGCCCACTTCCCGCGTACTGCCAATCTCCACCGTTCGGCCCGGCTCCCTTGCCCGTTCCACTCTCCCCGCCCAGGCCGCCATTCATCCCCGGCAGCAGCTCGCTCATCAGCTTGCGTCGGCAGGTGACGTGCGAGACCCACTCCGTGCCGCACACCTGCATCGAGATCATGTCCTCCAGTTCGGGCGCCGCCATCCAGTACGCCAGCGAGCGCATGTGCTGCGTCGGCACGCCGTCGGCGCGCACGAGCGGGAACTCCTCGAAGTCCTTCAGCCCGGTCGCGTAGATCACGACGCCGTCCTCGCGCCGGCGCAGGCGCCCGTCGCGCAGGCCGGCGGCAGTGAGCCGGGCGGCGTCGGCGAGGAAGTCGGACTCGAAGAACACCCGGTCGAAGGCGACCCCCAGCCGTGCGAGCGTCTTGCGCTGGCCGGCGATCACCCAGGCGCGCGTCTTGTACCAGAGCTGCAGCGCCTCCAGTTCACCACTCATCACGCGCCGCAGCAGCTCGTCGGCGGCGTCGTCGCGCAGCGCCAGCTCGCGCGTGAGCGAGTCTTCGGGGTACTCGATCTCCGCGCCGCTGTACGAGCCGCTGGCGGCGACGTAGTCGGCGTAGCACACGCCGACGAAGTGATCGCTCTTCTCGTCGCCGTCCGGCCACGAGTGCGCGTGGCGGCCGCTGTTCATCACGCCCGCCATCGCCTCGCCCATCGAGCGCCCGGCGTCGGAGATCAGGGAGCGCCGCTCGACCTGCCCGCCCGCCTGCGTGAGCGCGGCGGCGACGGCGTTGCCGATCGCAAGGTTGCGCAGGTGCCCGATGTGCAGCGCCTTGGTCGCGTTGGCGTCCCAGAACTGCACCGAGAAGCGCTCCCCGTGCGCGAGGTCGGCGAGCGCCGCCCCGGTGGAGGCGCCGGCCTCCAGAGCGGCCCCGATTGTTTCTATCCAACCGTCGTCGAGGCGCAGTTGCACGCAGTCGCCCTCGCGCCGCACCTCCTTCACCCACGGCTCGCGTTCGATCCGCTCGAGCACCGCGAGCGACTCGCGATCCTCGCGCCAGCCTGGGAGGCGCGGGGTGAGCTTGATGTCGAAGTTCGCGTGCGGGCGCCGCGGCGCGCGGGCGGCCCACGGTGCGGGCGCGCCGTCGGCGGTGGCCTCCTCGAAGTAATCAAAGAGGTTGCTGGTCATGCGCGAGGGGAAGCTGGATCGACATTGCACCGCATGGTCATGCGCCGGTGGGAAACCGGATCGTCATTGCATACTTGGTCATGCGCCGATGAGAAGTGGATCGTCATTGCATGCACCAGCCGGGGCTCGAACCCGGATCAGCGGCGTTTAAGGCCGCTCCTTTCACCGATTAAGGTACTGGTGCCCTGGCCGGGCTACCGAAGCCGGACGACACTCGCCTTCGGCGAGCGTCACCGTTTCGGCCAGCCCACGGGTTTTTCCCGGAGACTCCCTTCGATCGCGTTCTCGATCGAGTCCGCTATGTTGAGCTTACTGGATACCATACCTTCGACGCGATGGCCATCGGCTTCAACCAAGCACAGAGTGTGACGATCGCCTGGAGCCCCCAAAACGAGCACGAGCAGAGCAAATAGGTGAAGTGAGAGACATCGGCGAGCAACTCGAAGTAAGAGACATTCACAGACAACTGCGGCGAGGACGTCATGAGTGCCACGCGAAGCTTGCATAAAAACAGTGACAACCACGGACAGCTGCCCGCCGGGCCGCGCCTGCCGAGCGAGCTACAGGCGCTCGGCTGGGCGCTGCGCCCGCTGCCGTTCATGGCGAGCTGCCGTAGGCGCTACGGAGACACTTTCACCCTGCGCGTGCGCCGCGGACGGCCGTGGGTGTTTCTGAGTGACCCCGAGGACGTCGGCCGAGTGCTGACGATCGCGCCCGAGCTGGTGCGCGCCGGCGCCGGCGAGGCCAACCCGCTGCTCGGCCCGCTGCTGGGGCCGCGCTCGGTGATGCTGCTGGACGAGCCCGAGCACATGACCCACCGGCGCTTCATGCTGCCCTCCTTCCACGGCGAGCGGATGCGCGCCTACGGGGAGATGATGGTGGACGTGGCACGCGCGGAGATCGCCCGCTGGCCGGTGGGCGAGCCGTTCGCGCTGTGGCCGCGGATGCAGGCCGTCAGCAACGAGGTGGTGATGCGCGCGACCTTCGGCAGCACCGAGGGCGCGCAGATGCAGCACCTGCGGGTGCTGCTCAAGCGCCTCACCGATTTCCTCAACGACTCCTCGCGCCTGACGCTGCTCGCCACGTTCGGCTCGCGCTGGCTCTCGCGCAACGCGCGCTTCCGCGAGACGATCGCGCCGGTGGAAGCGGCGCTGATGGCGGAGGTGCGCCGCCGCCGCGCCGCGCCCGGCGACTCGCGGGATGAGGGGATCCTCTCGATGCTCGAGCAGGCGTACGACGAGAACGGCACGCCGATGACCGAACAGGAGCTGCGCGACGAACTGATCACGCTGCTCTCCGACGGGCCCACCGCGACCTCGCTGTCGTGGGCCTTCGAGCGCCTGCTGCGCCACCCCGAGAAGCTCGCGCGGCTGCGCGCGGAGGTGCAGGAGGGCGGCGAGGAGTACACCGACGCGGTCGTGAAAGAGACGCTGCGCCTCGCCCCGGCGGTGCCGCTGGTGATGCGCGGCCTGGTCGAACCGATGCGCCTCGGCGGCCACGAGATCCCCGCCGGCACCACCGTGGCACCGTGCATCTACCTGGTGCACCACCGTGAGGACATCTACCCCCGCCCCTTCAGCTTCACCCCCGAGCGCTTCCTCGGGCACCAGCCGGAGAACTACACCTGGATCCCGTTCGGCAGCGGCGTGCGGCGCTGCGTGGCGGCGGCGTTCGCGCAGTTGGAGATGAAGCGGGTGATGCAAACGGTGCTCGCAGAGGTGGAGTTGGCGCCAGCTCCCGCCACGGGCTCGCAGCGAGCGACGCGCAGCTCGGTCGCGTTCGCCCCGGGCGACCAGGCGCCGGTGATCGTCACGCGCCGCCGGACGGGCCGCGCCAACGCGCCGACGCTCGCCGCGGCGTGAGCGCGGCAGGCCGCAGGATGCCACGGTGGACCTCGGCATGAGTGCTCACAGCGGCGTGGATGGGAAAATCGACCTGTTGGTGGTGGGCGCCGGCGCCAAGGCCACGGCGCTGGCGGCGAAGATCCACGCGCTCAACACGCTCGGCGCCGGACCACTGTCGCTGACGATCGTCGAGGCGACCGAAGTGGCGGCATCGTGGTTGGGGCGCAACGGAATGACCTCGGGCGAGGAGCCGCTGGCGATCCCACCGATCAAGGACATCGGCTTCCCCTACCAGAGCAGCAATGCGTTCGGGGAGCTGGGCGCGGAGCTCGACCGCGCGATGGCGCCATTCACCTGGCAGCAGTACATGATCGGCAAAGGCGAGTACGCCCGCTGGGTGAACGCGGGCTCGCCGGCCGTGCAGCACCGCGACTACGGGCGCTATCTCACCTGGGTGCTCGCGCAGGCCACGGCGGGTGTGACGATCGTGCGCGGGCGCGTCACGCAAGTGTCGCTGCCAGGGCGGGGCCAGCGCTGGACGGTGGAGGTGATGGAGCCCTCCGCCCACACGGAGTCCGACGGACGCCGGCCGGAGCCGGGCAACGGGTCGGGAGCGCCGGGGCACGCCGGCCACCGGAGCTCCGAACCGGTGGGCCGCAGCCAGTACGAGTGCGGCGCGCTGGTGCTCACCGGCCCAGGCGTCCACCGCCCCCTCCCCCACGACCCCACCGCCGCGGCGCGGATCTTCCACTGCGACAGCCGGCGCGGCGAGCTGGCGCGCATCCCCGTCGAGCACGGCAGCGACATCGCGATCGTCGGCGGCGGCGAGAGCGCGCTCAGCGCCGTGGCCTTCCTGCGCGATTTCCGCCCGGCGGCGCGGATGACGGTGTACACGCCGATGCTGCCGCTCAGCCGCGGCGAGAGCTTTCTGGAGAATCGCGTCTTCTCCGACCCCGACGAGGTCGCCTGGAGCGCCCTGGACCCGCAGACGCGCCGTGACTTCGTCAAGCACTGCGACCGCGGGGTGTTCGACCCCGGGACGCTGGCGAGCATCGCCTACGACGACCGCTGCCGCTTCATCACCGGCCGCGTGATGCACGTCGGCTCGCGCATCGAGCGCGACGGCCGGGAGGGCAGCGGGGTGTACGTCGACTACGCCTCGGCCGGCGGCGTCACGAGCGCGCGGCACGACTACCTGATCAACTGCACCGGCTTTGACCTGCTGGAGCAGTTGCGCGGCCTCTTCTCCCCCGCCCTGCGCGCGGAGATCGAGCGCCAGGCAGGCCCGGTGTGGGAGCGCCCGCCCGAAGCGGAGGTCGCGATCGGACGGGCACTGGAGCTGCAGGGAATGCGCCCGCGGCTCTACATACCGGGGCTGGCGGCGCTCAGCCAGGGGCCGGGCTTCGCCAACCTCGGTTGCCTGGGGCTGCTCGCCAACCGCGTGCTGGCGCCGCTGGTGCTCGGCGAGGACGCGCCGGAGGAGCACCAGGCAGTGGCGGCCGCCAGCCTCAGCGGGCTGGGCTCGGGGCCCTCGTCTCAATAAATGCCGGTCTGGATGCGGTCGCTCCGCGGCGGTCTGCGCCACCCGCGGTGCTCGGCGTGCTACCAGCACGCCTGCGCTCGCGTGCGTCGCATCCCATCCACGGATCGACCACCCCAGATCCGCCATTTATTGAGACGAGAACCCTAGGGGTGAGCGTCGCGCGGCCGTCAGGCGTCGGCGGCGGCCTCGCGCACCGGCGCCGCCTCGCCGGCCGATCCTCGATCGGCGGCCAGGCCGGCAACCAGCTCGCGCGCCTCGGGGCTGATCTCCATCGCGCGAATCAAGATCGAGATCGTGGCGCCGAGCAGCGTGGGCGACACCGCGCCGGGGTCGGTGAGCTCGAGCATCCCGAAGCCGAGGCCGAGCGCGAGCATCACGTTGGCGAACTGCTCGTAGGCGCTCGAGGGCAGCTCCAAGCCGGCATCGGCGGAGCTGGTGGCGGCGAAGCCCGCAAAAGTGGCGCGCAGCAGCTGCAGTGCCGCGGCGAGGCGCGGGCGCAACTGCTCGTCGCGCTGCGCTTGGGCCCACAGCTCAATGAACAGGCGAAAGCGGTCGGGCTCCCGCTGCAGGCTCTCCATCCAGCGCTCGCTCCCGGCGAGCGGGCGATCCCAGGTGACCCGCTCGCGGTCGAATAGCTCCAGCTGCTCAGCGACCTGCCCTGCGAGGTGCTCCTCCACCAACGCGAGCAGCAGGTTCTCCTTGCTGCCGAAGTGCGCGTACACGGCACCCTTGGTGAAGCCCGCATCGGAGGCGACCTCTTCGAGCGTGGCGCCGGCGAAGCCGAAGCGCGCGTAGACGCGCGCGGCGGCCTCCAGTAGACACGAGCGCGTGTGGGCCTTGCGTGCGCTGCGATCGAACTTGCCGCGCGGCATCAACACCCCCGCCCGGGCATCGAGCGCACCGCTCGCGGTTGAGCGGGTAGCGGACGCATGCCCGACGACCGCCCACGCCAGCACGTGCCCGGTTGCGGAAAAACGCTTGACATATACTCACAAGTAGATATACTCATCGGTAACCCCCGGATTCTAGCTTCAAGGAGCGGTGCCATGACCACGAAGACCCAGCTGCCCCCCGGTCCCAACATGCCCACAGCGTTGCAGACGCTCGCCTTCTGGAGTCGCCCCAACGCCTTTATGGAACGCTGCGCCGCGCGCTACGGCCGGCGCTTCACGTTGCGCATGTTCTCGCAGCCCCCCTTTGTGGTGCTGTGGGATCCCGAGGAGATCAAGGAAGTCTTCCAGGCGCCCCCGGACGTCCTGCACCCGGGCGAGGGGGCGCGGATCCTCGAACCGCTCGTCGGCCGCCACTCGGTGATCCTGCTCGACGAGGCGCCCCACATGGAGCAGCGCAAGCTGCTGCTGCCGGCCTTCCACGGCGAGCGGATGCAGCGCCTGGCGGGCCTGATGGAAGAGCTGGCCGAGCGCGAGGTCGCCTCATGGCCGCGCGGAGAGCGGATCACGCTGCACGGGCGGCTGCAGCGGCTGACGCTCGAGATCATCCTGCGCGCGGTATTCGGCCTCGAGCAGGGCGCGCAGCTGGATGAGCTGCGCGGGTCGCTCACCGAGATCCTCGCGTTCGCCGAGAATCCGCTGTCGATGCTGCCGCGCCCGCCGCGCCCGTTCACGCTGCGCGGCCCGATCGCGCGCCAGGATCGCCTGCATGCCCGCGCCGACAAGCTGATCTACGAGTTGATCGAGGAGCGCCGGCGAGCTGGGGCGAGCGCGGAGGGCGACGACGTGCTCGCGATGCTGCTCGCCGCCAAGCACGAAGACGGCTCGCCAATGAGCCCAGAGGAGCTGCGCGACGAGCTGGTGACGGCACTGGTTGCCGGCCACGAGACCACGGCCTCCGAGCTGGCGTGGGGCTTCGAGCGGCTCTCCCGCGAGCCGGCGGTGCTGGAGCGTCTATACGAGGAGCTGGACGGCGACTCCGACGAGGACTACCTGACGGCGACCATCCAGGAGATCCTCCGCCACCGGCCGGTGCTGCCCCACGCCGAGCCGCGCCTGGTGAAGCAGCCCGTCGAGATCGGCGGCTTCAGCTACCAGCCCGGCGTGGTGCTGACAGCGTTCGCCCACCTCGTGCACCACGACCCCGCGATCTACCCCGAGCCTCACGCGTTCCGGCCCGAGCGCTTCATCGAGAGCGAGGGCGGGAAGGCGCCGGGCACCTACACCTGGATCCCGTTCGGCGGCGGCCGGCGGCGCTGCCTCGGCGCGAGCTTCGCGCTGCTGGAGATGAAGCTCGCGCTGCGCGCGGTACTCGAGCGCTGCGAGCTGCAGCCGGTGGGCGCGCACGGCGAGCAGGCGCGCCGGCGCAACATCACGGTCAGCCCCACCGGGGGGTGCGAGGTGATCCTGCGCGAGCGGACGGCCAAGCGCCGCGTGAGCGCCCCGCCGGCGGCCGAGCCGATCGCGGCCTGACGCGCAGCCCAGGGAAACTCCGGCCCGCCGGGGAATCGAGCCGGCGGGCCCGCCTCTACGGCACCGCATCCGGCAGCGCACCATCCACCGCACGCGTCGGCGCCTCGCCCCATAGCTGTTCCAGGCGATAGAACTCGCGTGTGGCGGGCGTGAAGAGGTGGACGACCACGTCGAGGTAGTCCATCAACACCCACTGCGCGCGCCCCGCCCCTTCCACCCGCCGGGGCAGGATGCCGAGCTCGCGCTTGGCGCCCTCGTGGATCGCGTCGTGGATCGCCTTCACCTGGCGGTCGGTGTTGCCAGAGCAGATCAGAAAGAAGTCGGTGTAGCCGACGAGGCCGCGCATGTCGAGCTCAAGCACGTCGTGCGCCTTCTTCTCCAGCGCGAACCCGGCCAGCTCGTGCGCCAGCTCGGCGGAGGTGAGGACCTGCGCCGTGGGGCTCACGGGCGTGCTGCTCCGACGGCGTGGTAGAGGCCGTGCTCGGCGATGTAGGCGGCCACTGCGGACCCGACCAGCTCATCGACCGGCAGGCCGCGGCGCACGCGCTCGCGGACCAGCGAGGAGGAGGCCTCGATCATCGGCATCTGCAGGCGAATGATTGGAAAGCCGACATGGTCGGGCTTGATGATTGGACGCCTGCCCACCCGCAGCGCGACCGCGAAGCGGGCGAGCGCGGGCAGCTCCGCGGCCTCGTGCCATGTGGGCAGCGTCGAGGCGGCGTCAGCGCCGAGGATGAACGTGAGCGCAATGTCGGGATGGTCGTCATGCAGTGCCCTCAGAGTATCCACCGTGTACGACGGCGCGTCCCGCTCGATCTCCAGGGCGCACGCTTCGACCTCCTCGACGCCGGCGACCGCCACGCGGCACATCGCCAGGCGATGCTCCGGTTGGGCGGGATTCAGTTCCTCCTCGACCGGCTTGCCGGGCGAAACGCGGGCGGGCATCAGCAGCACGCGGCTCAGGCCGAGCTCGCGCAGGGCGTGGCGGGCGAGCTCGATATGACCGCGATGCGGAGGGTTGAAGCTGCCGCCGAGGATGCCCAGGCCGCCGGCACCGGAGGCAGGCGCGTCGCGGGGAGGCGCCACGGACGTGCGCTCAGGCGCGGACGTGCCCGTCGCCCTCGACGAGATACTTGAAGGTGCAGAGCTCGCGCAGACCGATCGGCCCGCGCGCGTGGAGCTTCTGCGTGGAGTTTCCGATCTCCGCGCCCATCCCGAACTCGCCCCCGTCGGTGAAGCGCGTGGAGGCGTTGACGTACACGCAGGCGGCGTCCACCCCGCGCTGGAAGGCGCGCGCGGCGGCGGTGTCGCGGGTGAGGATCGCCTCGGAGTGGCCGGACCCGTAGCGGCCGATGTGCTCGATCGCCTCCTCGAGCGAGTCCACCACTCGAACTGCGAGCGTCAACGCGAGGTACTCTGTTGCCCAGTCCTCCTCGGTGGCGGGCTCCACGATGACACCAGCCATCAGCCCGAGACCGGATGCAGCAAGGGCGCCGTTCCCCCCAGCCACCCCTCCCGGCCTGGCCCCTCCCGGGGTGCCGCCTTCGCCACCGGCCAACTCAAGCGTGCGCTCATCCCCGCGCACCAACACACCGGCGTGGCCCAGCGAGGAGAGCATCGCCGGCAGAAAGCGCGCGGCGGCGGTCCCGTGCACGAGCAGCGTCTCGGCGGCGTTGCACACACCGGGGCGCTGCGTCTTGGCGTTGAGCACGATCGCGACGGCCTCATCGACGTCCGCAGACGCATCCACATACACGTGGCAGTTGCCCGAGGCGGCATAGATCACCGGCACGGTGGCCACCTCTTTGAGCGCCGCCTTCAACCCCTCCCCCCCGCGCGGGATGATCAAATCGAGCGTGTCGTTCTGTCTCGCCAGCTCCGCCAGCTCCTCGCGTCCGCCGCCCGCGACGAGGCTGACGCACCCCTCGGGCAGCCCCGCGGCGACGGCCGCTTCGGAGGCGATCGCGGCCAACACCGAGTTGGAGTGCGCGGCGATCGAGGAGCCGCGCAGCACGATCGCGTTGCCCGCCTTCAGGCACAGCGCGGCAGCGTCGATCGTGACGTTGGGCCGCGCCTCATAGACGATGGCCACCACACCGAGTGGTACGCGCACCTTGCGCACATCGAGGCCATTGGGCAGCCGCCGCCCCTCGATCAGCTCGCCGACGGGGTCGGGTAGCGCGGCGATCGTGCTTACCCCGGCCGCGATCGCGGCGATGCGCGCGGGATCGAGCGCAAGGCGGTCGAGCAGCGCCGCCCCGATCTCCCCCTCACGCCCGGCGGCCATGTCAAGCTCGTTGGCGGCGAGGATCTCCGGCGTGCGCGCAAGCAGCGCGTCGGCGATCGCGAGCAGTGCGGCATCCTTGACGGCCGTGTCCACCGCCGCCAGCCGCCGGGCCGCGCAGCGCGCGGCGGCGCAGAGGTCGGGGATCGATGCCGTGGCGGTGGCGGCTGTGGCCATGCTCTACACAGAGTACCTACGCCAAAACCAACTGATCCCGATGCACCGCCTCGTCCGTCGCGTGCGGCAGGACCCCGCGGACGGCCTCGGACTGCAGGCCCTTGGCGCGGCGCAGCTCCAGGGCGGAGTAGTTGCAGAGGCCCTTCGCGATCACGGCGCCGCCGGGCTCGGCGATCTCCACCGCGTCACCGGCGTCGAACTCGCCCCGCACCTCCACGACGCCGACCGGCAGCAGCGAGGTGCCCTGCTCGCGCAGCGCGCGCACGGCGCCCGCGTCGATCACGAGCGTGCCGTGCGCGGGCTTGGCGTAGCGCAGCCAGAGCTTGAAGGAGTTGTGGCGGGCGGGGCCGGGGTGAAAGCGCGTCCCCTCCCGCTCGCCCGCGAGCGCCGCCTCGAGCGCGCCCGCGCGCACGCCGTTGCAGATCACGGCGGGGATCCCCGCGGCGCCCGCGATCTCCGCGGCGAGCACCTTCGAGCGCATCCCCCCGGAGCCCAGGGGCGAGGTGGAGTCCCCGATCTCGAGGCCCTCCAACTCCCGCAGGTCGCGCACCTCGCCGATCAGCCGCGCGCCCGGCTCCCTGCGCGGGTCGGCGCTGTGCAGGCCGTCGATGTCAGTGAGCAGGATCAGCTCGTCGGCGGCGACCAGCACGGCGACCTGCGCGGCGAGGAAGTCGTTGTCGCCGAAGGAGATCTCGTCCGTGGCCGTGGTGTCGTTCTCGTTGATCACCGGCACCACCCGCCAGTCAAGCAGCGTGCGCAGCGTGCGCCGCGCGTTCAGGTACTGCGCGCGCCCCCCGAGGTCCTCGGCGGTGAGCAGCACCTGCCCCGAGGTGAGCCCGCGCGCGCGCAACAGCTCGTCGTAGGAGCGGTACAGTTTGCCCTGCCCCACGGCCGAGGCCGCCTGCAGCTCGGGGATCAAAGTCGGGCGGGCGGGCAGCCCCATCACCCGCACCCCGCGCGCGATCGCCCCGGACGTAACCACCACGCACCGCTCCCCGGCGCCGTGCAGGGCGGCGACCGCGTCGCAGATCCGCGCCAGCACTTCTGTGCGCAGCTCGCCGTCCTCGCGCGCGACGATCGAGGAACCCAGCTTGATCACGACAGTTCGCATGAGGTCCTGTAGCGTAGATCCATTCGCAGTGCTACACCCGCACGACCTTCAGCCCACCGACTCCCTCCACTGGAGCGAAGTCATCGTCCTGCGTCACGACCGGTATCCGGTGCGCGAGTGCGGTTGCGGCGATCCATAGATCGTTGACGTTCAGGCGGCATTCCGCCGTGGCCAGGTGCACGCGCAGAAGCGCCCATGACGCAGCCACCGCCTCGTCGACTACGAGCACCTCGATGTCGGCGAGGGATTCCAGCGTCGCCAACCGGCGCGCGCGAATATCGAGATCCGCTGTGGCCAACACACCGACGCGCAGCTCCGCGACCGTGACGGGCGAAACCGCGAGCTCCTCGGGCAACAGCTCCTCGTCAAGCGGTCGCTCGACCTCCCTGGCAACGAAGACGCTCGTATCGAGCAGACCGCGAGTGGCCTGCTCGCTCACGCCAGCGGCCCGAGATCATCCGTCGTCTCCCCCGCGAGGCGCGCCAGATCCTCGCGCAGCCCAGGGTCGGCGCGCACAACCCCCAGACGCCGAGCAAGCTCCGCGCGCGGCAGCCACCGTCGACGCGCGGGTTCGAACGGGACCAGCGACGCGACCGGTTTCCCGCGGGCAGTAACCACCACCTGCTCGCCCGCCCGCACCCGCCGCAGCAGGCCAGCCATGTTGTTGCGAAGCTCCCTGGATGCCACCTCGACCGCCATGCGACAAACGTAGCACATTTGTAGCCATAGCCCATGGATGCGCCCACCACACAGCGGGGGTGGAGAAGTGGCGTAGCCCTACCCCGCAGAGTCCAGCTCCAGCGTAACCCCCGCGATCTGCAGCTCGTCGCCCGGCTGGAAGCCCTCGTCCTGAAGTGCGCGAAGCACCCCGAGGCGGCGCAGGCGGCCCTCGACGTAGGCCATCGCGTCGTCGTTCTCGACGTCGAAGCGCTGGAGCAGGCGCTCGACCGAGGGGCCCCGCACGGCGAAGGCGCTCTCACCGACGCGCTCGACCTTGAAGCCGGTGCGCTCGGCGGGGCGGAAGACCATGTGCTCGGCGAGTTGCTCGGGCTCCGCGAGGGTCCCGGAGCTCGCTGTCTCCTCAGCGACCTGCCCCGCCGCGACCCGCCCCCCGATCGGCACCAGCCGCAGCAGCGTGCCCGCCAGCTCGGCGAGGCCCGCGCCCGTGGCGGCGGAGGTCGCGATCACGGGGACCTCGTCGCCGAGGCGCTCGGACCACTCCGCGACCGCCGCGCGCGCGCGCTCGGGCGGGACGAGGTCGGCCTTGGAGAGCGCCAGCACCCGCGGCAGGGCCGCCAGGCGCGGATCGTGCGCCGCCAGCTCCTGCTCGATCGTCGCGTGATTGGCAAGCGCATCCGCGTCGTGCGGGTGGGTGGGACTCCAATTTTCCGGGGCGAGGTCGAGCACGTGCACGAGCAGACGCGTGCGCTCCACGTGCGCGAGGAACTCGTGGCCGAGGCCGGCGCCCTCGCTGGCACCCTCGATCAGACCGGGGATGTCGGCCACGACCAGCTGGCGTTCGTCGGATTCGAGCACCCCCAGCACCGGCTCGAGCGTGGTGAACGGGTACGAGGCGACCTTCGGCGCCGCGCGCGTGAGTCGCGCCAGCAGCGAGGACTTGCCCGCGTTCGGCAGACCCACGAGGCCGACGTCGGCGAGCAGCCGCAGCCGCAGCGTAAGCCACCCCTCCTCGCCCGGCAGGCCGCGCTCGGCGAAGCGGGGCGCCTGGCGCGTGGGAGTGGCGAAGCGCTTGTTGCCATGGCCTCCGCCGCCCCCGCGCGCGAGCGGCGCACGCTGGCCGTGGTGCAGCAGCTCCCAGCGACGGCCCTGCAGGTCGCCCTCCTCGCCGATCGCCTCGGTGCCCGGCGGCACCCGCACAACGAGCGCCTCGCCGTCGGCGCCGTGGCGCAGCGAGCCTTCCCCGCGCCCACCGCGAGCGGCGCGGTGGTGGGCACGGCGCGTGAAGCTCTGCAGGTCGCGCAGCGAGTCGTCGCACACCAGCATCACGTCCCCCCCACGCCCGCCGTCGCCGCCGTCGGGCCCTCCGCGCGGCACGTGCGCTTCGCGGCGGAAGCTCGCGCAGCCGTCTCCCCCCGCGCCCGCCTGGACGTGGATGCGCGCGCGGTCGTGAAGCATGCGAGCCGGGGTCAGCCGGTGCTGTCGGCCACGACGCTCACCACGCGACCACGGCGCCCGGTGGCGAACTGCACGGTGCCAGCTGAGCGCGCGTACAGGGTGTCGTCCTTGCCGATCCCGACGCCCTCGCCGGGCTTGAAGCGGGTGCCGCGCTGGCGCACGATGATCTCCCCGCCGGTGACCGCCTGGCCGGCGAAGGTCTTCACGCCGAGCCGTTTGGCGTTGGAGTCGCGGCCGTTGCGGCTGGAGCCGAGGCCCTTCTTATGCGCCATTCTCGCTCGCCTCCTTGGGCGTCTCGGTCGGCTCGGACGCCGGGGCGGCGGCGGCCGGTTTGGCCGCTTTGTGCGCCGCCGTCTTCCCCGCACCCATCGCGATCTCGGTGATCTCGATGCGCGTCAGCTCCTGGCGATGGCCAGTGCGCCGTTTGTAGCCACGCTTGGGCTTGAACTTGACGACGCGCAGCTTCTCGCCGCGCTCGTGGGCGAGTACCTTGGCGGTGACCTTCACCTGCTCGAGGCCCTTGCTGTCGAAGACAGCCTCCTCAGAGCGATACATCAGCGGCTTGAGCGCCACGCTCGCGCCAACCTCCTCGGGGAGGCGCTCGACCAGCAGGTACTGGCCGCGCTCGACGCGGTACTGCTTGCCGCCTGTCTTCACGATCGCGTACATATCCTCTTACTCCGTTCCCGCCTCTGCCTTGGCAGCCGAACGGCGCCGTCCGCCTCTGCGGCCGCGGCGCCGAGGTTTGGATTGTACGGCATCCTCCTGCCCAACCTCGGCCGGCGACTCGGAGGGCTCTGCGGAGGACTCGGAGCGATCGGCCGAAGGCTCGGCGTGCTCGGCCGGGGACTCCGAATGCTCGGAGGACCCGTTGACCGATGGCTCCTCCACCACTAGCTCGACCGGCACCGGCACCGGCTCTGGTTTTGGTTTTGGTTTTGCCGCGGCGCGCGGTTTGCGGGGGGCGCGGCGTCGAGGAGGGGCAACCGGTCGGGGCGCGGGGCGCACCACCTCGCCGTTCTCGTCCAGCAGCAGCGCGCTCGCCGCCGTGCGGCCGACCTGCTCGATCCGCACCATCCGCTTCTCCCCCACGTGCGGGGAGGCGCCGGCAATCGAGATTATGTAGCCGTCGATCTTCGCCACCGCGTCGTCGACGTCGTACATGTGCGGCTCGACGATCTCGACCAGCACCTCGTCGCCGGCGTGGAACGGCAGCGCGCGCTCCTCGACCTCCTCGCGGCTGCCCTGGAAGGTGATCGCGAAGTGGTCGAGCGCCAGCCCTTCGGAGCCCTCGAAATGGAAGGAGCGGCCGGTCTGCTGCTCCAGGGCGTGCAGCACGCGTGAGTGCTGACCGGTGAACTGCGCGGTCACGCGCGGGTTGATTTGCACCAGGAACGCCTCCGCGTCCGGGTTTTCGGCGACGATGTCGCGCAGGCGCCGCTCGAACTCGATCCCGATCGTCTCCTCCGAGCGGATCACCCCGTCCCCGTCGCAGGCCGGGCAGGGGCGGCTGATGATCTCGCGCACCCCCTCGGTGACGTTCTGGCGGGTCATCTCCACCAGGCCGAGCTTCGATATCTCCGCCGTGAACGTCTTCGTGCGATCCTCGTCGAGGGACTTGCGCAGCGTCTTCATCACCGCGTCGCGATTGCGCGCGCGCGCCATGTCGATGAAGTCGATCACGATGATCCCGCCGATGTCGCGCAGGCGCAACTGGTCGACCACTGCCTCCGCGGCCTCGAGGTTGGTGCGCGTGATCGTCTCCTCCAGCCCCGCGCTGCGCCCCCGGCCGGTGAAGCTGCCGGAGTTGACGTCGATCACGGTGAGCGCCTCGGCGTAGTCGATCATCAGGTAGCCGCCGCTGGGCAGATCCACGCGACGCGAGAGCACCCCCTCGATCGCCCGCTCCACTCCGTATGCCTCGAACAGCGGCTGGGGCTCCTGCCACAGCTCAACGCGCTGCACCAACTCGGGGGCGGTGCGCGTGAAGAACGACACCAGCCGGTGGTACTGCTGCTCGTCGTCGACGATCGCGCGCTCGAAGTGTTCGGAGAAGATGTCGCGTACGACCCGCACCGAGAGGTCGGCCTCCTGAAAGACCATCTCCGGCGCAATGGTGTCCTGCACGCGCTTGACCAGCACCTCGTGCAGCTTGTGCAGGTAGAGCAGCTCCCGCTCGAAGTCCTCGCGCTTGGCTCCGTGTGCGGCGGTGCGCACGATCGCGCCGCCGCCGCCGAGGTCGAGTTTGGCGGTCTGCTTACGCAGGCGCTCGCGCTCGCGGTCCTCCAGGCGCCGCGAGACGCCCACACCCTCGCCGGTGGGCTGGTAGACCATGTAGCGGCCGGCGATCGCGAGCTCCATCGAGAGGCGCGCCCCCTTCGTCTTCAGGGGGTCCTTGATCACCTGCACGACGACCTCCTGGCCCGGTTTCAAGAGCTCTGAGATCTTGCGCCCGCCGCCGCGCCCGCGCCGCGGCGCCTCGACGCCGGGGAGCACGATCTCATCGACGTGCAGGAAGCCGTTCTTCTCCAGACCGATGTCGACGAACGCCGCCTCCAGGCCCGGCAGCACGTTGTCGACCTTGCCCTTGTAGATGTTGCCGACGATCGACCGCGCGCCGCGGCGCTCGATGTAGAGCTCAGCGATCCGGTAGTCGGCGCCCGGGGGGGCGCTTCCGCGTTTGCGCCGTCGCCCGGGGGATGTTCCTGCGGCGACCGGCGCACCGGTCGCCTCCATGAGCGCCACGCGCGTCTCCGCGCGGTCGACGCTGACAAGCACTTGCTTTTTCAATGTAGATCGGTCTTTCGGTATCGAGTTTGGCCGAGCCCCAGAGGAGGTCTCCCGGTGCGGGAGTCCTGAAGGCTTGATATCTGGGGTTCTCGGTGAGCATGTTCGTTCAAATCCGTCCGGCTAGGACCGCAGCACGCGGCCCTTCAAAGCCTCGGTGGCGCGCGCCTGAACGTAGATCGACTGCAGCAGGCCGATGGCCAGCAGCGTCGCGATCACCGACGAGCCGCCATAGCTCATGAGCGGCAGCGTCACGCCGGTGACGGGCATGATGTCTACGGCCACACCCACGTTGACGAACACCTGAAACATAAGCATAGCCACCACGCCCCCGGCAACCAGCGCACCGAACAGATCCTTCGCCAGCGTCAGGATCCGCAGCGTGCGCCAGATCAGCAGCGCGTACAGCGAGAGCACGAGCGCCGCGCCGACGAAGCCGTAGCGCTCGCCGACCGCCGCAAAGACGAAGTCGGTGCTGTCCTCGGGCACGAATTCGCCCTGGATCTGGGTGCTGTTGGCGCCGCTGCCGGTGCGCTGCCCCGCGCCGATCGCAATCTTTGACTCGAGCTGCTGGTAGCCTTCTTTCTGCGGATTGCTGGAGGGGTTCAGGAAGCTCGTCAGGCGTTCTACCTCGTAGGGCTTCAGCACCTGCACCCCCGCCGCCGGAGCGACCACCAGCACGAGCGCGATCGCCGCCACGCCCAGCGCCAGCAGACCCGTCAGGTGCCTCCAGGGCACGCCCGCGACGAACAGCAGGGTCACCGCGATCGTGAGGTAGACGAGACCCGAGCCGAGGTCGGGCTGGGCGATCACGAGCATCGCCGGCAGCAGCGCCGCCAGCATCACCCGCGCGGTGGTCTCGCGTTCATGCAGTTGGCGCGAGCGATCGACCACGAGCGCCGAGAGCGCGAGGATCACGAGCACCTTGCCGATCTCCGAGCCCTGAAAGGAGAACAGCGGGAAGCTGATCGCCCGCACCGAGCCCTGGGCCGAGTGCCCGGCGCCCAGCACCGCCAGGATGCTCAGCACCAGCGCCGCGTAGATTGCGACTTTGTGGTGGCGCAGGCGCGCGTAGTCGATCCGTGCCAGCGCCACCATCGCCGCCAGGCCGATGAGGAGGTAGACGATCTGACGCTCGGAGTAGTAGTGCGGCTGGCCGGGCACCGCCTTGGCGGTGACCCACCCCAGCACGACGACCGAGCAGATCCCCAGGCCGAGCACCGTCAGCGTCAGCACCGGGTCGAGCAGCAGGCGCGGACCCCTGGGGGGCTCTTGGTAGGCCCCCTGCGCGCGGCGCTCGGCCTCGGGGGCCGTGATCGGACTGAGCGGGCTCATCGGATCATTTATCCACGCTCGAGCCGTTGACCAGCTTCAGCGGCTGGTTGAACCACTTCGAGGCGATCAGCCGCGCCACCGGCGCGGCTGCCTGGTCACCGAAGCCGCCCTGTTCGACGGTCACCGCGATCACGATCGGCCGGCCGGCGTCGGGCAGGATGCACATGTACCACGCCTGTTCGACGTACGGCTTGCGTTCGGCGGTGCCGGTCTTGCCGTAGACCGGGAGCTTTTCCTGGTTCCAGCCCGACCACACGTCCTGCGAGGTGCCGCCCGACTCGGAGGTTGCGTCGTGGATCCCTTCCATCACGAGGTCGAGGTTGGCGGGGTTGAGCTTGACCTTGCGCCGTGGCGGGAATTTCAGCGTCTGCACGATCCCCCCGCTGGGGCTTTCGATCGCCTCCCCCAAGTGGGGTGTTGGGACCCACCCTTCACCGCCGTTCATGTACGCGTTGGCGAGCGTCGAGTAGGCGACTGCCATCTGCAACGGGTCGGTCTGCAGGTCGCCCTGGCCAACCGCGAGGTCCATGTTGTGCCCGACGCTCCAGGGCGCGCCCGGTTCGGCCACGATCCCGCAGGGGTGACCGTGGTGGGCGCGCGTGCACTTGGCTTCGAGCGCGTTCCGTTCTTCCAGCCACTTCGGGCTCGGCACCGTGCCTTCGGATTCGCTGGGCAGGTCGATTCCCGTCGGGCGCCCGATCCCCAGTTCGTGCGCCATGTGCTGGATCACCGGGCCGTGGCTGTTGTCCATCTCGCCGACCGTGAAGAAGTAGGTATCGGAGGAGACCTTGAGCGCGTCGACGAGGTTGGCCGCGCCGTATTCGGCGCCGCCGGCGTTGCAGAATTTTACGGTCGAGACGTAGATGCACATCCCGGCGCCAAGCCCGGCGTAGGGGTCGAGGACGCCCGCTTCGAGGCTCCCGATCGCGGTGATCGGCTTGAACGTCGAGCCGGTCGGGTAGGCGCCTTCGGTCGCGCGATCGACCAGCGGGGCCGGTTCGGGCTCGCCGCTCTTGGCGCCCTGCCCGACCTGCTCGATTTCGTCCAGTTCCCGTTCGGAGAGTGCGTTGGTAAAGCGGTTGGGGTTGAAGCTCGGGTAGGAGCCCATCGCGAGGATCCCCCCGAGCGCGGTTCCATTGCCAGGAACGCCCCACCGTTGCCCGGGTTGCCGAGGGCATGAGCCAGTTCCATGCCCTTGCGCAGCGCGCTTTCGCCCTCCTTCTGCAGCGCCAGGTCGAGCGTCAATCGCAGCGTGTAGCCCGCGCGCGGCTTGATCTCAGGCAGGCTGGCCGGCTGCACCTGGTTTTCGGAGTCGATCTCCACCTGCTGCGCCCCGGCCTTGCCGCGCAGGTAGCGGTCGTACTGATACTCGAGGCCCTGCTGGCCGACGATCGTTCTCGGCTTGACGCCACTGAAGTTGGCGTGCTGGGGGTTGCGCGGTTCCTCCTCTTCCTTGGTGACCTGGCTGACGTAGCCGAACACCTGCGCGGCCATGTCGTTGTAGGGGTAGTCGCGCACCGAGACTTCTTCCTGCTTGACGCCTGGGAACTCATTCTGACGCTCGGCCAGCACCGTCAGCGCGCCGCGACCGGCGTTGGTCTTGATCGTCACGGGGGCGTAGGGCAGTTCGCTGACCCCCTTCTCCTCGATTTCACCGATCGTGCGAGGGCTCATTTCAAGCTGCTTGCCCAAGCGCCGGTAGAGCGCCCGGCGACGCGGCCCTTTCGGGGGCAGTTCCCAGGGGACGAGTTGCACCGCGTTGGTGACCTTGCTCGTCACCAGCACGTTGCCTTCGCGGTCGACGATCTGCCCGCGGGGTGCGGCGATCGGCAGTTCGCGCAGCGTGTTCTTGGCGGCCTTCTCGACGTACTGTTCGCCGGTCAGGATCTGCAGGTACCAGAGGCGGAAGAAGATGATTCCGAACATCACGAGCGCAACGCCGCCCAGCACCGCCACGCGCAGGCCGAGCTGGGAGGAGACCGGCGGCGGCGTGCGTGGCTCTGGCGTGCGGACACGCTCGAGTGGGGTCATGCTTTTGACAGGGGGCTCAATCCACCGGTCGTGTAGGCGCGACGGCTGCGGCGGCGTTGGCGCGGGTCATCGGGGAGGCTGGGCGCCAGCCAACGGTGCACGAGCACCCACACCGGCAGCGCGACTATGGTGTCGAGCGCGACACCGACGATGATCTGGCGCAGCAGCTCGAGGCTGACGGGGGCGTCGACTCCGAGCGCAATCTCCATCACCGAGTAGCCGATCATCGATGCCGCCGCAGCGCCAGCACCAACCAGCAGGGGCGTGAGCGCAGCGCGCGGGTCACGCAGCTCGCGCAGGCGACCTGCCGCGTAGCCGATCATCGTGAAGATCAGCGAGGTGAGGCCGAGCGTCTGCACCAGAGTCAGGTCCACCAGCAGTCCAATCCCGAAGCCCGCGGCGGCGCCCGCCAGCGAGCCGCACTGCAGGCCGACGAAGGCGACCACCAACGGCGTCAGGTCGATCGCGACCCCGAAGATCGGCACCTCGGAGACGATCCCCGTCTGCAGGAACACGACCACTACCGCAAGCGCCGCCACGCGTGCCGCCACAGCGCCGTTTGGCTGGCTTGACATCAGTCACCGCTCCCCGCGAACGCGGCTTTCATCAGCCAAAGTCCCCTACGAGGTGTCCCCTGCATCAGCCTCCGCTCCCCGTCGAGGCAAGCTGTGACGTATCGGTGCCACCGGCCGCTTCGGAGGACTGTTCGGGAGGCAGCGCGGCCGAGACGCTGCTCGCCTGCGCGGGCGCCGAGCCCAGCGCGGCCGTCAGCACCTGGACCGTTTCCAGCCCGCGCAGGTTGGCGAGCGGGTGGATTTCCACGGTCTTGTAGGGCGCTTCTTCGCCGACGAAGCTCACCTGCCCGATTGGGATCCCGCGCGGGAACAGCGAGGCTCCTTTGCTCGAGATCGTGCCCGACGTGACCACGTAGTTGCCGACGCTCACCGGCGTGTTGGCCGGCAGGTAGCGGATCACCAGCGAGCTGGGTTCGCCGACCTTCGGGTACACCACCCCCGGGGCGCCCGTTTCGTTGATCATCGCCGCCACCGCCACCGCGCTGTCGGTGATCAGGCTCACCTGCGCCCCGTCAGGGGCCGTGGCCGTGACCTTCCCGATCAGACCTTCGCCGTCGATTACCGGGTCGTTGACCTGCACCCCGGCGGAGCTGCCTTTGTCGATGTTGACCGTCGAGTACCACAGGTTGGCCGGCTGCGCGATCACTTCAGCCGTGACCGGGCGGTAGTCGGAGAGGCGCAGGCCGCCGTCGAGCTTGTAGAGCCGCAAAAACTGCTTATAACCACGTTCGTCGTCGATTCGCCTCAGCAGCTCCGCGCGCAGCTGGTTGTTCTGCTTGCGCACTTCGGCGAGCTGGTGTTTGGCGTGCAGCGCGTTGCCAAACCACCCGACGAGGTTGCGCACCGGTTTGAGCGCGGCGTTGGCGCCCTCTTGGATCGGCGAGACGACCGTCAGGAAGCCGCGCTGCACGTCGTGCAGGCGCCCGTTGGGGGACTCGCCGAAGTAGGCGGTGAGCAGTATCAGGGAAAGCGCCACGAGGACAACGAGCACCGCTCGCCGCCGCCGGGCAGTCTTGTCGTGCACGAGCGGAAACCTTCCTGAGCTTCATCAAAGCGTACGCGCACCGCCCGACCCACGTTCCACCGGCTCCTCCTACCCTCCGCCAGCCTCCTTGCCGCGCCCCCCGCAGGCTTCCTCATGGCATCAATCACGGGCACTCCATGTCCGGTCCCCGTCGCCGAGCCGATCTCACTGCGCCCCTCTCGCTCACCGCCGCCGCCTGCGGTGGGAGTTGTTGCGATTGGCGCGGTGAATCGTCTCGAACTCCTCGAGCGAGCGCCCCGAGCCGACCGCCACGCACGTCAGCGGCGACTCCGCCAGGTGCGCCGGCATCTGCGTCTCCTCGCGCAGGCGCTCGTCGAGGCCCTGCAGCAGCGAGCCCCCGCCCGCGAGCATGATCCCCCGGTCCATGATGTCTGAGGCCAGCTCCGGCGGGGTGCGGTCGAGCGTCTCCTTGACCGCGTCCACGATCTGCACGACCGGTTCCTCCAGCGCCTGGCGGATCTCCTCACTGGTGAGCACCACCGTCTTGGGCAGCCCCGACACCATGTCGCGGCCACGGATCTCGGCCTGCAGCTCCTCGGGCATCGCGCACGCCGAGCCGATCTCGAGCTTCAGCTCCTCAGCGGTCTGCTGGCCAATCAGCAGCTTGTACTCCTTCTTGGCGTAGGAGATGATCGCCTCGTCCATCTCGTCCCCGCCGACGCGGATCGACTGCGAGACGACGATCCCCCCCAGCGAGATCACCGCGACCTCCGAGGTGCCGCCGCCGATGTCCACCACCATCGAGCCGGTCGGCTCCCCGACCGGCAGGCCGGCGCCGATCGCCGCCGCCATCGGCTCCTCGATCAGGTAGGCAGTGCGCGCGCCCGCCGACAGGCAGGCCTCCTCGACCGCGCGCTTCTCTACGCCGGTGACCCCGGAGGGCACGCACACGACCACGCGCGGGTGTGCAAAGCGGTTTTGGTGGACCTTCTGGATGAAGTGGCGCAGCATCTCCTCGGTCACGTCGAAGTCCGCGATCACCCCGTCCTTCAGCGGCCGGATCGCCTGGATCGTGCCGGGGGTGCGACCGAGCATCCGCTTCGCCTCGATCCCTACGGCGTGCACCTCGCCCGTGCGCGAGTCGATCGCCACGACGGAGGGCTCGGAGAGCACGATCCCGCGCCCCCGCACATACACCAGCGTGTTGGCCGTGCCCAGATCGACCGCCATGTCGCGGCCGCCAAACCCGGTGAGGTAGCTGAAGATGCCCATGTATCGAATCGAGGAAAGGACGCCTCGCCGGTGGTTTGCGCGGGCGGACGCGGCCTGCCTGCACCACCGTCCTCCGCCGCCTGATGACAAGCGTGCGTCCGCGGGCAGTCTAGCGGAAGCCCCCGCACCTCCGGGCCCCTTGCCAGCTTATTTGCAGGGGAAAATCACGTCTCCGGCGACTGCGGAGCGGAGTCCTCACGTCTTCGGCGGCCGGGGCAGAGATCCTCACCCTTCAGCAACTCCGGGCACAGATCCAGCAAAGTCGCCAGCGGAAGCCCCACCACATTCTCGTAGTCGCCCCGCACTTCGCGCACCAGTGCCGCCCCCGCTCCCTGGATCCCGTAGCCGCCAGCACGTTCGCGCCACTCCTCCAAAGCAACGTACCAATCGATCAACCACTCATCGAGCGTCCTAAAGACGACCTCGGTGGCAGCCAGCGCCGTGCGCTCCTCCCCACCCCCAATCAGCGCGACGCCGCTGAGAACCGTGTGCGTGGAGCCGCTCAAAGCGCGCAGCGTCTCCCGGGCGTGGCGCTCATCCAACGGCTTGCCATAGACCCGACCCGCCAAAGCCACCACCGTATCCACCCCCAACACCAGCCCGGACAGACCCTCAGCCTCCACCACAGCACGAGCCTTGCGAAGCGCATTCTCCACCGCCACCTCCCCAGGATCCCCGTCCTTGAGCTCCTCGACATCAGCCGGTCGCACCGTGAAGGAGACTCCCAGCCGCTCCAGGATCGCCCGCCGCTGGGGCGAGCGCGAGGCGAGCACCAAGCGCTGGCTCAGGGTTCGCGACAAAGTAAATGGCGGGATCGGGGTGGCCGATTCGTGGATGGGATGCGACGCACGCGAGCGCAGCCGTGCTGGTGGCACGGCGAGCACCGCGGGTGGCGCAGACCGCCGCGAAGCGGTCGCACCGGCCCGTCAGAGACTTTGTCGTGGGCCCTCAGCTCAACTCCGGAAAGAACAGAGCGGCCTCGCGAGCAGCAGACTCCGGAGCATCCGACCCATGAACCATGTTGCGCCCAGTCTCAACCGCAAAATCCCCCCGAATAGACCCAGGCGCAGCCTCCAGAGGATTGGTGGCCCCAATCACCTGCCGAGCCGCACGAACAGCCTCGACCCCCTCAAGCACCATCGCCACCAAAGGCCCCGAGGTAATGAAGTCCACGAGCTCCCCAAAGAAGGGCCGCGAAGCATGCTCAGCGTAATGCCGTTCAGCAAGCTCCCGCTCAAGCGTCAGGTGCCGCAGCGCAACAACCCGCAGCCCCTTGCGCTCAAAGCGAGCAATGATCTCGCCAGTAAGCGAGCGCGCAAAGGCATCCGGCTTCACAAGGATCAAAGTACGGTCCATGAGTTCCTTTTCGGTCGAGGATAGATCTCTAAAAAACGCAGGAGACGCGCACTACACGAGGTCTTCGCTGGGCCCAGCACTGGGGCGAGCGCGAGCAACGGGAGCACGAGCCGGTCGGTCGCCGACCGACCGCCGGGAGGCAGGCTCCGGCGCAGCCACGGAAGGCCGCTCCTCAGAGGAGGTCATCGAGAGCTCCTCGCCCTCCGGAGGCGAGTCGGCAGCCGCAGCCGCACGCCGCCGCGTGCGCCGCCGAGGCGCGGCCTCAGGCGGCACCTCCGCCTCGCAGTAAGGGCAGATCGTCCAAGCGCGGTCAAGCGGCTTGGAGCAGCTGACGCAGCGCTCCTTGAGCTTGCGCAGGCAGCTCGGGGCAGCGGATGAAGTCCCGCTCGACCGGGTAGTCGCAGTGCGGGCAGAGCGTGCGCTCGAGCCCGTTCAGCCGCGCTTCGGCAGCCTGGATCTCAAGTTCCCGCTCCTGCACGTCCTCCAGGTACTCCGGAGGGCGCAGGATGACGTACACGAGCGTGCCCACGAACGGGAACAGCGAGGCCGCCGTGGCACAGCCGACCAGCATCGGATCGGCGATTCGCCGCCGCGCGTCGGCGTAGGTCCAGTAGATCAGCGAGAGGTAGATGACCGCCCCGATCACGATCAGGAGGTCCATCGCCGTGGTGAAGGCGTTGCTTTCGATTCCGAAGTATGCGAGCGGCAGCATCGATCCCTCAGTGCTCAGGAGTTCCCGGCCAGGTCATGGCGGTGCCGAGTTTAGACATTCTGACGGAAGAAGCCTGCATTTGCGCGCAAAATGTCATCCGCCCGGGCGGAGCATATTTCCAACCGTGGGCGTGAAACCCTTCCCGATCGCGGGAATCTGGGTCGCCGACGCAGCCGACGCCACCCGTCGTCCGTCCTGCGCCGGAGGTGACTCACAGCAGCAGCCGGCCCACCACGTAGCCGGCGGCGAAGAACAACAGGATCACGAGCGCCACGATCAGCGCCACCGCGCCCACCATCGCGAGCACCGACGGGCCGTCGTCGTTCACATCCGCCCCTCGGCCACACCGGTGGCCGCGTCCCCAAGAGCTGCCTCGCCACGCTCGGCGCAATACGCCAACAGGTCGCCGACCAGATAGACCGAGCCCGTGGCGAGCACCGCCATAGCGCCGGGCTGCGTACCCGCCCACTCCTGCGCCTGCTCCAACGCCCGCCGCGGGTGGGGCTCGCAGGCGGTCTGCTCGAAGCCCTGCTGGCGGGCGAGCGATTGCAGCGCCGCCGGTGAGAGCGCACGGCTGCTGGGCGGGGCGGTGAACCACGCGCGCGCACACAGCGGCAACAGCGCCGCCAACATGCTCGCCGCGTCCTTGTCCTCGAGCACGCCCATGACGAGCGCCAGCCGCCGGTCCGCGACCAACGCCGGCAACGACTCGACCAGAGCCCGTGCCGCGTCGGGGTTGTGCGCCCCATCGAGCATCGTCAGCGGCTGGTGGGCGACCACCTGCATGCGTCCTGGCACATCCACCGCGAGCGCCGCCGCGCGCATCGCCTCCTCGCGTACGGCGATCCCCGCGTCCGCGAGATACGCCTCCGCCGCGACCCGTGCGAGCGCGAAGTTGCGCTGTTGGAAGATGGGTGCACGCGGCGCCGCGGCGATCTCCTCGGGCGCCACCTGTACGATCCGCGCCCGTTGTGCACCCGCCATCGCGCGCGCGACCGCAAGCGCCTCGGGATCAAGGTCGCCGCCGAGCGCGAGCGTCGCCCCGGGCCGCAGTACCGCGAGCTTCTCCGTGGCGATGTCGCGCACCGTCGGCCCCAGCCAGCGGGTGTGCTCGAGACCAACATTCGTCAGCACCGTTACCGCCGACTCCACCACCGCCGTGGCGTCGTAGCGGCCGCCGAGGCCGGCCTCGACCACCGCGACCTCGACCTCGCGCTCGGCGAGCACCCAGAAGGCGGCGGCGGTGAGCAGCTCGAACTGGGTGACGTGGTCGTCCGCGGCGAGCGTGTGGTTGACGCGCTCCGCCGCCCACGCCGCGCGCGCGACGGCCGCGGCGAACGCGGGGCCTGAAATGTCGCGCTCGGCCACCTGCACACGTTCGCAGTAGGAGATCAGGTGCGGGGATAAATAGGCGCCCGTGCGCAGCCCGTGGCGCTCGATGATCGCCGCGATCATGCGCGTGGTCGATGTCTTCCCGTTGGTGCCGACCACGTGGACCGAGCGAAAGCGCCGCTGCGGGGAGCCCAGCACGGTCATCATGCGCCGCATCCGGTCGAGGCCGAAGCGCATCCCGAACAGCTCCAGCGAACGGAGGTGGCGCTCGGCGCGCTCGGCGCTCCAGAATTCGCTCACAGCGTCTCCAATTCCCCGCGCAGACGAGCCAGCTTGGTGCGCTCGCTCTCGACCACCTCCGCCGGCGCGTTCTGCACGAAGCCAGCGTTGGTGAGCTTGCCCTCGACGCGGGCAAGCTCACCCTCTAGCTTCGCCCGCGCGGCTGCGCGCCGTCGCTCGGCGGCGTCGAGATCGAGCCCCTCCGCGGAGAGCACCTCGATGGTGCCGCACGGCACCGAGATCGAGGCCACCGATGGCACACCCGCGTCGCCGGCGTCGGCACCGTCACCCAGGTCGAGCCGGGCGAGGTTGGCGAGGATCGTGGCGGTGGACTCGTATCCCGTCGCGTCGATGCGCGCGGGCACGAGCACCCCGGGAGGCGCGTTCACGGAGTCGCGCCAGCCGCGTACGAGCGTGACCGCCTCGACGACGCGCTCCAGCTCGATCTCGGCGTCGCGGTCGATCAGCGACGCGTCCGCCCGCGGGTAGGGAGCGCCCGCGAGCAAAGCTCCCGTGTCGTCCAGGTACGACCACAGCTCCTCGGTCACGAACGGGATCACCGGGTGCGCCAGCGCCACCGTCGAGCGCAGCACATACAGCAGCGTCGCCGCGAGCGCCTCGCGATCCTCGCCGCTGCCCTGCGCCGCCGCGCTGGCCGAAACGGGGATGCTCGCAGAAGGCGAGTGGCTCCCGGGTTCGGTGGCCAATCGCGGCTTGACGATCTCCAGGTACCAGTCGCACAGCTCGGCGTACACGAAGTCGTAGAGCCCGAGCGCGGCGTGGGAGAAGTCGTAGTCCTCGATCCGCGCGGCGGTGTCGGCGATGATCTCCTGCAGGCGCGAGAGGATCCAGCGATCCTCGATCGTGCGTGGCTGAGGCGTGAGCTCCCCCGACCCCGGCGCCGGCGCGAGATCTCCCCGTCGCGGCGCCATGGCGAGCCCACCGAGCTCCCCGCCGGACAGCCCCGCGATCCGCAGCAGCGCGAAGCGCGTGGCGTTGAACAGCTTGTTGGCGAGCGCCTGCCCCTGGCGCACCTTCTCGGCGGAGTAGCGCACGTCCTGGGAGGAGGACATCGCCAGCAGACCGAAGCGCACCGCGTCAGCGCCGTGACGGTCGATCTCATCGAGCGGGTCGATACCGGTGCCGAGCGACTTCGACATGCGCCGCCCGTCGGGCGCCTGGATCACCGAGTGGATATAGACGTCCGAGAACGGCGCCTCCCCGGTGAAGCGCAGCCCCATCATGATCATCCGCGCCACCCACAGGAAGAGGATGTCGCGCGCGGTGGAGAGCGCCGCGGTCGGGTAGAAGGCGCGCAGCTGCGGCGTCGCATCGGGCCACCCCAGCGTGGCGAACGGCCACAGCGCCGAGGAGAACCACGTGTCGAGCACGTCCTCCTCCTGGCGCAACGCACCGCCGCACGCTTCGCAGCGCTCCGGGGTGGTGGCCGACACGTGGAGGTGGGAGCAGGTGGCGCAGTAGTACACCGGCAGCCGGTGTCCCCACCACAGCTGCCGGGAGATGCACCACGGGCGGATGTTCTCCATCCAGTCGAGGTACACGCGGCGGTGGTTGTCGGGGACAATCCGTACGCGGCCGTCGCGCACGGCGTCGATCGCGGGCGCGGCGAGCTCGTCCATGCGCATGAACCACTGCAGCGAGATCAGCGGCTCGATCCGCTCGCCGGAGCGGTGGGAGTAGGGGACTTCGTGCTCGTAGGACTCCTCCCCCACGATCCGGCCTTCCTCGCGCAGCGCCGCCACCACCGCCGCGCGGGCCTCCATCACCGTCAGCCCGGCGAAGCGCTCGCCGGCCTCGGCGGACATGCGCCCGTCCTCGCCGATCACCGACACCTGGTCGAGTTCGTGGCGGCGGCCGATCTCGAAGTCGTTGGGGTCGTGCGCGGGGGTGACCTTCAGCTGGCCGGTGCCGAACTCGACCTTCACGTACTCGTCGGCGATCACCGGCAGGTGGCGCCCGACCAGCGGCAGGATCGCGCTGCGCCCCACGAGCTCGCGGTAGCGCTCGTCCTTGGGGTGCACCGCCACCGCGGTGTCGCCCAGCATCGTCTCGGGGCGCACCGTAGCGATCGTCACGGAGCCGCCGCCCTCCAGGTCGTAGCGGATCGAGTACAGCGTGTCGCGCTCGCGGCGCTCCTCGACCTCGAGGTCGGAGATCGCCGAGTGGGAGCCGGGGTCCCAGTTGACGATGTAGCGGTCGCGGTAGATGAGGCCCTGCTCGTACAGCGCGACGAACACCGCCACCACCGCGCGGTGGTAGCCCTCGTCGAGCGTGAAGCGCTCTTCGGAGTAGTCGCAGGAGGCGCCGAGGCGCTTGAACTGCTCGACGATCGTGTGCCCGTAGTGCTCGCGCCACTCCCACACGCGGCGCACGAACTCCTCGCGCCCGAGCTCCTGGCGGGTGAGGCCTTCCCCGCGCAGAGCCTTCTCGACCTGCGCCTGCGTGGCGATGCCAGCGTGGTCAGTACCGAGGATCCACTTCGTGCGCCGGCCGGCCATCCGGTGGTAGCGGATCAAGACGTCCTGGATCGAGCCGTTGAGCGCGTGGCCCATGTGCAGCGAGCCGGTGACGTTGGGCGGAGGGATCGCGATCGAGTAGTTCTCGCCCGCCTCGCCCTCGGGCTCGGGGTGAAACAGCCCACTGTCAAGCCAGCGCGCGGCGATCCGCGGCTCGACCTCCGCAGGCTCGAAGCGGGTTCTGCTCTCCAGATCGTCCGAACGATCGCTCATGGGAGGGTGAGTGTAAATGGCCAGCCTGCCCGCCTACCATCTCGGGGATCGCTGTTGTTCCAGCCGGTGCATGCACCGGCTGGCGGGGCAGTGCATGCACTGCCCCGGGACAGGCCGCATGCGGCCTGTCCCCGGTGGGCGCATGCGCCCACTGGCCAGGCCGCGCATGCGCGGCCTGGAACACAAGCCCTCAGTTGGCGATTCCGCCAAGGTAGGCGTAAGGGTGCAGCAGCTGCCAGTACTCCAGGCCGTTGCCCTCCGCGGTGATCTCGCTGCCGGCGGGCGCCTCCGTGCGCAGGCGCCTCGCCAGCGCGGCAGCGTCGTCCTCGTCGTTGGCGCTGACCAGCAGGTGGCGCCAGAGCTGCTTGGTGGGGATCCCCTCGCTGCGCAAGCGCTCAGCGAAGGAGCGCGCGTCGTGGTGGGTGGGCAGCGTGATACGCACCTCCCACTCGGGGTGAGCGGCCTGCAGCGACTCCTCGGTCTCGAGCTCCTCCAAACGGGCGTGCTCGGCGGAGCGCTCGGCCTCAGTCGCTGGCAGCGGCGCCGAGGCGTCCTCCCAGCGCTCCTCCAGCGGATGCCAGCGCATGACGCTCACCTCTCCAGTGATCGCGTGCTCGGCCATCGCCTGCGTCACCACTTCGCGCGCGTGCTCGGCGGCGTCGGTGGAGTCGGCGTACAGGAAGACGTGGTCGCCCTCGTGCGTGATCGCCAGCCGCGGCAGCTCGCGGTGGGCGTCGTCGGCAACCTGAATGGTCTTCAGCGCATCGACCACCTTGCCGGGCGCCTGCGCGCGGACCTGTACGCGAAACTCGTCGTGCATGGGCGTCAGCTCTCGCGTCCGCGACGGCCAGAGTCACCGAGGGGCTTGGGGTGTGTATTTAACTTTTTAAAGCCCGTATAACAATTGCTATCGGGCTTTTTATTTTTTATAACAAACCCCACGCGCCGGTACATACTATCGCAACACAGAGGTCAGGCCGACTCTTCGCGCAGGCGCCGCGTGCGCGGTTTGGCCTCGGCCACGGCGGGGGCTTCCTCGGGGGCGGCCTCGGTGACCAGCGTCGGGGGGCGGCCCTGCTCGACGGTCTCACGCGTGACGACGCACTTCTTGACGTCGCGCCGGGAGGGCAGCTCGAACTGGACCTCCAGCAGGATCTCCTCGATGATCGAGCGCAGGCCGCGCGCGCCGGTGTTGCGCTCCAGCGCCCGCTCGGCGACCGCCTTCAGAGAGTCCTCGGCGAACACCAGCTCGATGCCGTCAAAGGAGAAGAAGCGCTGGAACTGCTTCACCAGCGCGTTGCGCGGCTCGACGAGGATCGAGACGAGATCCTCGCGCGAGAGCTGGTGCACGGCGCTCATCACCGGCAGGCGGCCGATGAACTCGGGGATCAGCCCGTACTCGATCAGATCCTCGGGCAGGCACTTCTCGAACACCTCGCCGGTGTCGTGGTCGGAGGGAGCGTCGATCACCGAGCCGAAGCCGACGCCCTTGTGGCCGATGCGCTTCTCGATCACCTTGTCGAGGTTGGCGAACGCCCCGCCGCACACGAACAACACGTTGGTCGTGTCGATCGTCAGGAACTCCTGGTGCGGATGCTTGCGCCCACCCTGCGGCGGCACCGAGGCCTGCGTGCCCTCGAGGATCTTCAGCAGCGCCTGCTGGACGCCCTCGCCAGAGACGTCGCGCGTGATCGACGGGTTGTCGGCCTTGCGCGCGATCTTGTCGACCTCGTCGATGTAGATGATCCCGGTCTCCGCCTTCTTGACGTCGTAGTCGGCGGCCTGGATCAGCTTCAGCAGGATGTTCTCGACGTCCTCCCCGACGTACCCGGCCTCGGTGAGCGCCGTGGCGTCGGCGATCGCAAACGGCACGTTGAGGATCCGCGCGAGCGTCTGCGCGAGCAGCGTCTTGCCGCAGCCGGTCGGGCCGAGCAGCAGGATGTTGGACTTCTGCAACTCGACGTCGGAGTCGTCGTTCTGCATCATCTGCACGCGCTTGTAGTGGTTGTAGACCGCGACGGATAGCGTGCGCTTGGAGGTCTCCTGGCCGATCACGTACTCGTCGAGCACCTCGTAGATCTCCCGCGGGGTGGGGAGTTTCTCGAGGTCGAACATCGGCGTCGGCGCGAGCTCCTCGTCGATGATCTCGTTGCAGAGGTCGATGCACTCGTCGCAGATGTACACACCGGGGCCGGCGATCAGCTTCTTGACCTGCCGCTGGGACTTGCCGCAGAAGCTGCAGAGGAGCTGCTCGTTGGAGTCTGTGGGACGGGCCATTGCGATCTCTCCTCTTTAACGCGGCCGCGTACTCGAACCTAGTGCTCGGAGATGACGCGGTCGATTATGCCGTACTCCTTGGCCTCCTCAGAGCTCATGAAGTAGTCGCGCTCGGTGTCCTTGCCGACCTGCTCGAGCGCTTTGCCGGTGTGCTTGGCGATGATCTCATCGAGCCGGTGGCGCACGTCGATGATCTCTTTGGCGTGGATCTCGATATCGGTCGCCTGTCCCTGGAAGCTCGAGGAGACCTGGTGGATCAGGATCTTCGCGTTGGGCAGCGCCATGCGCTTGCCGTGCGCGCCCCCCGCCAGCAGCAGCGCGCCCATCGACATCGCGATCCCCACGCAGATCGTCTGCACATCGGGCTTGATGAACTGCATCGTGTCGTAGATCGCCAGTCCCGCGTACACGGAGCCCCCGGGCGTGTTGATGTACACCGAGACGTCCTTCTCGGGGTCCTCTGACTCTAGATGCAGCAGCTGGGCCACCACGAGGTTGGCGATCTGATCGTCCACGGGGGTACCGAGGAAGATGATCCGCTCGTTGAGCAGCCGGGAGTAGATGTCGAAAGCGCGCTCCCCGCGGGAGGTCTGCTCGACGACCATTGGTACAAGTGGGCTCATTGTCCTCGCTTCAGTTTCGCTTCGCCCGCGGGATTCCTCCACCGGCAACATCGATTCCGCACCGCCGCTTCCGCGGAGATCGGAACGCTTCCATGAAGGCTAGCGGGCCGGCGCCGGCGGGCGAGGAGGAAGGCTACCGATCCGGCGTCCATAGTCCACCTACCTCCTGTCCCTGCTCGCCGCGGGCGTGCTCCTGCGCCCCCGCCACCTGCTCCTCGCGGGCGCGCTCGGTGCGCTCCTTCTCGGGCGTCCACAGCTGCTCGCGCGCATGCGCCTGCTCGAGCGGGATCGGGACGGCGGAGGAGGCGATCAGCTCGATCGCGTTGCGCGCGGCGAGGTCCTCGCGGATCTCCTCGAGGCGTCCGGCGTCGCGCAGCCGCTGCAGCAGCTGCTCGGGCGGCAGCTCCTCGCGCTCGGCGGCGGGGCGAATCGCCTCCAGCAACTCCTCCTCGCTCGGCTCGATGTCCTCCGCGGCAACGACCGCGGTAAGCACCGCCTCGCGGCGCAGGGCGCGCTCAGCGGCGGGGGCGTTCTCGGTGAGGATCTCCTGCTCCTCGCGACCGATGAGCTGCACGTAGGTCTCGCGCGTAATCCCGCGGTGGGAGAGCGTGTGCAGCAGCCGCTCCCACATCTCCCGCGCGCGGGACTCGATCAGCGGGCCGGGCACCTGCACCTGCGCCTGCTCGACGGCGGCGTCGAGCGCGGCCACCCGGAACTCCTCCTCGACGCGCTGCTCCTCGGCCACCAGCAGGCGCCCGCGGATGTCCTCGCGCAGATCCTCGAGCGTGTCGAAACCGGTGTCGATCGCCAGATCGTCGTCGACCTCGGGGAGCTGCTTGAGCTTGACCTCCTTGACCGTCACCGCGAAGGAAACGTCGCGGCCGGCGAGATCCTCGCGCTCGTAGTTGGCGGGAAAGGTGAGTGCGAGCGTGCGGCTCTCGCCCGCGGAGGCGCCGATCAGCTCCCGTTCGAAGCCCTCGATCAGGTTGCCCGACCCGAGCTCGACGAGCTGATCGCGCCCCTCCCCGCCTGCGAACGGCTCCTGTTGGCCGAAACGGGGATCCTCGCCGGAGGCGAGCGTCTCCCGGCTTCGGTCCGGCTCCGTCACGAGCGCGCCGGTGTAGTCGATCACCACGAAGTCGCCCTCGGCGGCGGGCCGCTGCACCGCCTCCAGGCGCGCGAGGCGCTCGCGCAGGCCGTCGAGCTCGTGCTGCAGCTGCTCCTCCTTCACCTCCGGCTCGGCGCGGCCGACCTCGAGGCCCCGGTACTCCCCGAGCGTGGCCCGTGGGAGCACGCCGATCTCGAAAGAGAACTCGAGGCTCTCCCCGCGCGCAGGCAGCTCGCCGAGGTTCACGTCGGGGTCGCCGACGGGCACAATCCCGGTGCTCTCCAGCGCGTCCACATACCACTGCGAGAGCGTGTCGCGCACCGCTTCCTCGAGCACGGCCTCGCGTCCGACCCGCTGGATCACCAGCGGCGCGGGCACCTTGCCGCGGCGAAAGCCAGGCAGCTTCAGCTTGCTCCCCAGCTCGCGCGCCTTGCCCTCGACGCGCCGCTCGAGCTCCTCGGCCGGCACCTTGACCTGCACGCGCACGCGCGATTCGGGCAGCTCGGTGGTGGTCGTCGTGAGGGCGCTGGGCATGGCGGCGGCGTTCGCCCCCCGGTGCTCGCGGGCGAACGTCTCCGGCACGATACCGTGCCACCCGATGCGAGCACTGCGGCGAGCGGAGCGATGGTGGTGGACCGGGCCGCTCGGCCACCTGGTCGGCGTCGGTGCGGACTTCACGCAGGCGCTGGCACGGTATACGCGTGCGCGCTGGGCTGGCCGATCTCCGATCGGTCGGCGAACGCGCCGGGCCAGGTGGCGGTGATCGGACGCGGGCGGCCGATGCCGTAGCCCTGTGCGTAGTGGACGCCGTAGCTGTGCACCAACTCACGGGTGGCGTCGTCGGTAACGAACTCGGCGACGGTTTCGGTGCCGAGGTCGCGCGCGACGCGGGCGATCGCCTTGACCATGATCTGGTCGCGCTCGCAGTGCGCCAAACCGCGGATGAACTCGCCGTCGATCTTGAGCATGTCGAAGGGGATGTGTTTAAGGTAGAAGAACGACCCGAACCCCGCGCCGAAGTCGTCCAACGCAAAGCCGCAGCCGAGCTCGCCGAGGCGCAGCGCGAACTGCTGCGCGAGCGCGATGTCCGCGATCGCCGCGGTCTCGGTGATCTCGAAGGTCAGACAGGCGGGGTCGATCTCGGTGAGCGCCAGCTCGCGCTCGACCACCGCGAGCAGCTCGAAGTCGGTGACGGAGGCGCCGGAGATGTTGACGTCCAACTGCAGACGCTGGCCGCGACGCGCCTGGCAGGCGATCAGGTCGATCGCGCCGCGGATCACCCAGGCGTCGATCGCCTGCACAAGTCCGGCCTGCTCGGCGGTCGGGAGGAACGCCATCGGAGCGATGTGCTCGCCGTCCTCCGCGACCATCCGCAGCAGAATCTCGTGACGCGCCACGGCCCCGCTGCAGAGCTCCAGCAGCGGCTGCTCGTAGAGCACGAAGCGGACCGAAGCCGGGGGACACTCGCCTCCGACCGATTCGGCCAGCATCCCCGTGTCGGCCAGCTCGAGCGCAGCGCGGATGCGCTGCACCCAGCCCAGAGCATCGTCGGTGTGGCGTGGTGATGCCGACATGGCGCCTCGATAGGCATCATCGGTTACGAGGGTCATTGACTTAAGCCGAGCGATTGGAGTTATTTACATCGCCCGCGCTTGCGAATCGGCCACGCGGCCCGAACAGCGCGAGCGCGCCGTGGACGCACAATTCGCCGGAGCAGGCCGGTGGCCCTTCTCGTTGCAACCCGCCTTGCCGGCGCCGGCTGCGAGAAGGGCCACCAGTGGCGCTACCCGATGCGCTGAACAGCGCGATTACGCGCTGACCGATGCGGCGACTGGGGTGGGATTGTGGGACCCCGGGGCGGGATTGCGGGACCCAAAAACAAGCGCCACACCGCGGGGCACGACCAGCACGGCACCGGCGTCGTCCTCGACGAGGCTGAGCGTGGCGGCGCTGAGCGCGACCTGGCCCTGGCCGGCCTCCGGCCGGGAGCCGAGCACCAGCAGGTCGGCGTCATGGCCTCTGGCGGCGGGGCTGACGCTCGCTCCGAGTGCCTGTGCAAGCGCATCGGCAGTGGTCTGAGCGCTGGGATCGGTGGGATCCTCGGTGACGGCGATCCGCTGCACCGGCTCGCCCTCGGCACCGGCGAGACCGGCGGAGGCGATCGCAATCGCAAAGCGGCCGCCGTCGAGCAGGCGCTGGGCGGAGTTGCCGACGGTAACGTGCCGCGGGGCCGTGTGGGAGTCAGAGCAGAACACGATCGCGTCGGCGCCCTCACGCTCGGCGAGTGCGCGCAGCCCCTCGGGGGTCGAGCGGTCGGCGACGACGTGGACGGCGGCGGGCGCCCCGAGCAGCTCGACGCCGCGCTGAAGCAGCGCCTCGGCCTCGCGCTCGGCGAGCACCTCGCGCTCGGGCTCGGGCTCCTGGGTGTGACGCACGTACGCGAGCGCCACCTCCGCGCCAGCGCGGGCGAAGACGCGCCCGAGGGCAATCGCGTCGTCCTCGTTGTTGGTGCCGTCGTAGGAAATGATGATTTTGGTGGCAGACATGGCCGTGGCTCCTGGTTCTGGTGGTGATGGGAAGTTTTGGGAGAGACTCGATCAGCTTCGACAAGCCGTCGTGGACATCCACGCCCGACTCGCGCTGTGGATCTCTCGGTTCATTTCTCCCTCAGCGTGACACCTACCTGCCATCATCACAAGTGATTCTTTTTATACTTTCGATAAGCTGTGCTTATGCTTAACGTCAGCCGTCTTCGAATCCTCAGGGAGGTCGCCCAGTGCGGCTCGTTTTCGGCCGCGGCGGAGTCGCTCTCCTACACCCAGTCGGCTGTCTCTCAGCAGATCGCGGCACTCGAGGCAGAGACGGGGCTAACGCTGCTGGAACGCCTGCCCCGCGGGGTGCGCCTGACCGGCGCCGGGCGCACGCTGGTCGAACACACCGACGGGATCCTCGCCCGCTTGGAGGCCGCCGAGGAGGAGCTCGCGGCGCTGGCGGGCCTGCGCGGGGGGCAGCTGCGGATGGCGTCGTTCCCGACCGCGGGCGCGACGCTGATGCCAGTGGCGATCGCCGCCTTCCGCGCCTCCTACCCCGAGGTGGAGCTGACGCTCGCCGAGGGCGAGCCACAGGAGATCGCCCCGCGCCTGCGCGCGGGCGAGTTCGATCTCGCGCTGCTGTTCGAGTTCGAAGAGGTACAGAGCGAGGGCCTCAAGCGGGTGGAGCTGCTGGAGGACCCGCTGTACCTCGCGCTCCCCCGCGGCCACCGACTGGCGAGCAAGCGCGCGCTGCGCCTGGAGGAGCTACGCGGCGAGGCGTGGGTGCAGACCTCGCAGGCAAGCCCGTGCGCGCGCCACGTGGTGCGCTGCTGCCACGCGGCGGGGTTCGAGCCGAACGTGGCGTTCGAGAGCGACGACTACCAGACCGTGCAGGGGCTGGTGGCGGCAGGCGTCGGGGTGGCGCTGATCCCCGAGCTAGCGCTATTCGATCCCGACCGCGAGGACATCGTCGTGCGCGCGCTCTCCCCCCACCCCCCGGTGCGCAGCGTGATCGCAGCGCTGCCGGGGAAGGTCGGCTCTCGCACCCGCATGATCCCTGCCGCCTCGGCGATGCTGCGAATCCTCGAAGAGGCCGCCGCCGCGCGCGAGCGGCCGCTCCTGGCCGAGCGCGCGGCG
This sequence comes from uncultured Solirubrobacterales bacterium, assembly GCA_963791485.1. Lineage (GTDB taxonomy): Bacteria > Actinomycetota > Thermoleophilia > Solirubrobacterales > Solirubrobacteraceae > Palsa-744. The sequence continues at coordinate 908,006 of CAWBSO010000006.1, read as the reverse complement.
GCGTGAGGAGAGCCTCAGTAGGAGCGCAGACCCCGCAGATACTGCTGCAGCACCAGCCCACTGAGCACCTTGTAGCCGAGGTCGGTCGGGTGGATGTCCACGAGCGGCGTGCACATGTTGGTGAGCAGACAGATCGTCGGCGCTTCGAATGCCCCCGGCGGATTGAAGAACGGCAGCGGATCGGCGAAGCGGGCGCCCACGCCGGCCGCGACTTTGGCCTCGATTGCGTTGAGATCGGCGGTGAGCGCGTCCCCTCCAGTGATCGTTTCCCCGAAGGGGTTGTAGAGGCCGAGCACGATGACCTGCGCGCGCGGCGCGGCGGTGCGCAGCTCGCCGAGGATCAGGCCGAGGTTAGCGCCGATCTTGGCGAACACCGCGGGCGCGCCGGCGGCGATGCAGGCCGCTTCCAGTTTGCACGTCCCCTTGATCAGCCCCAGCGCGTCGTTGGCGCCGATGTCGATCGTGATCGGATCGATGGACCCGGGGTGCGCTTCCAGGTAGGCGACCGCGTCGGAGAGCTGTGAGGAGTCGGGCCCCCCGGCGTAGGGGTGGTGGAGCGGGAACTCCAGCTGGTAGGCACACGGCCCTTTGATGAAGGATTCCGTGGTCTCCCCCGGGCAGCCATCGTTGACGATCTGCAGGCCATGGTCAAACACTTTGAGCACGTCGGCGAAGTCGTTGACGTAGCCGGTTTCGAAGTCGGCGGGGTTCTCGTCGGGGAAGTGTTCATTGAACTTCGCCTGCGAGTAGCCGAACGCCAACGAGTCCCCGAGCGCCAGGTAAGAGGTGGGCGCCGGCGGCCTGAAGCTCGGCCGTGGCGGACCCACCGGCCCGCGCGCGCCCGCGGAGCCGGCGAGCAGCGCGGCGGCCGACAGCACGACGCAGAGAACGCCCAGCAGCGCCAACCGAAGCCGGCCGAGTCGAAGAAGGTGGGAACGGAACCTGACGACAGCCATCGCATGCCTCCTCGAACGCGGGTTGGTCCACCACGAGCAGGCACCAGGCGATCGGTCGTTCTGCTGCGGCCAACCGCCGCGATCCGCCCGTTATGTCAACTCAACGTAGCTCGCCTGTAGTTTCTTGTCAAACGGGCGCTCCAACCAAGCACCCAGCCGCGCCGGCGAGTTGAAGCAGGAGACCGAGGAATCGAACCTCGAGGAAGGGTGAGCTTCGCTTGCCCGCTCGAAATCCTCCCAGGTCAAACCCGGGAAGTCAGACAGCGATCCCGCCGGGGTGTCTGCCGGTCCGCCCGGCTCGGTCCGCACGACACGCAGGTGCGTCCCCGGCGCCAGGCGCGCCAATTGGTCGGCGGGGACACTTCCGTCGGCTGCTACAACCAGAGCACCTCGGCGGCCGAGAGCGTTCCCGCAACCATCAGCGCCTTGACCTCGCGCGGCGTGTGGGGACCGTCGGTGAGCGGCACCTGGTGGTCGGCCGCGTCGATGGCGTCCACGCCCACCAGCTCAGGGGGCAGATCAAGGTTCCCAGCGGTGTCGAGGAGCTTGGCCTCGACCGCACAGTGGAGGACCACAGGCGTCGTCGCGTTCACCCGCCGAACCGCGGCGACGTAGGCGGCGACCCAGTCGGTGTCCACGCGCACGTGATCGACACAGGTGAGCTCGAGCAGCCCGAGGCGCTCGGCCTCGGCGACGTTGTCCTCGATCGTGTCGCGCCCGTCGGAGAACGTCGAATGCACGTGCATATCCTGTCGCACGCCGATCACCTCGACACCGGCACCGGCTCGACCACGTCACCCTGCAGACGGGCGATCTCCTCAAAGGAGAGGAAGCGCTCCTGGAAGAACCGCACCATGGCGATGTCCGCGAAGGGCAGCGTCTGCGGCGGCATCGCCTCGCCCAGCGCGTCGGCCACGCACAGCCACGGCATGTCCGGCCCGCTGGCGACCGTCAGGGCCATCGTGCCGGGGAACCGCGGGTTGACCTCCAGCAGCGCGGGGAAGCCGTGCACGTCCTCCTTGACCTGGACGTTGGCGACCCCGGTCAGCCCGATCAGCTCGGCGACCTCGCGGCCGATCTTCTCCAAGCGCTCGTCGTGACGCGTGCGGCCGGTGACGGCGATCCCCGAGTCGATCTTCAAGCGCTCGCGGGGGACGACCGCGATCACGCAACCCTCGCCCGTGGCCAACACGTCCAGGGAGTACTCGGGACCTGGCAGCAGCTCTTGCACAAGCAGCGAGCCGTCGCGCTCCAGGGACTCGAGCTGCTCGACGCGCTCGACGCGGTGGATCCCGCGCGACCCGCTTCCGACCCGGGGCTTGACGATGGTTGGCAGCGGGGCAGACGCCGGATCGAACTCCTCGTCGACGAGCACAGTGTCCGGCGTGCGCACCTGGCCATGGCAGCGCGCGTGCAGCGCCCACTTGTCCAGACACACCTTGAGCGTCGCAAGTGGCGCGAGCACCAGCCGCACACCCGCCTGCTCGAACTGCGTGCGCCGCGCGGCGAGCGGGATGAGCTCGCTGTCCACGGTTGGCACCACCACGTCGACCGCCTCGCGCTCGCACCAGGCCAGGAGCAGGCTTGCGAAGTGCTCATCCTCGCCGCGCGGCAGGATCATGCGTCGGTCGGGCGCAACCAGATAGAGACCTGCGGCGTACGGGTCGATGTCGCCCGCAAGCAGGGTGATGGGTCGCTCGACCAGCGCTTTCAGGAGACAGACGCCGGACGGGCCGCCAACGCCCGTGACAAGGACACGGGGAACAGGCGTGGAGGACTCAGGAGGCATAGGCCTCGATCGCGAGGGTGTGCGAGCCGGGGGAGGCCGCCTCGACCGGGAGGGGTGTCGCCTCGCTGTCGCGGATGACCTCCAGAGGCTCCGCGTAGTGGGAGGCGCCGAAGCGACTCCAATAGCGGGCTGTAGCGCGCAGCAGGTCCTCCTGCAGGTAGCGACGGATCTTGACCTGGGAGCTGTAGGCGCCGATGACCTCGAGCTTGCGCTCCACCCACTCGTCGATTCCCACAAACCGGGTCGGTCGGAAGTCGATGTCGCCGGAGGGAGCCTGGTAGCAGTAGATACGCGGAACACGGCGAGCGGCCACGAGGGTGGCGTGATGCACATTGCGGTGATCCTGGTGCACATCGTGGCGACTGTGGGTGTAGACGGTGGTGGGCCGGATCTCGGCGATGACGCGCTCAATCGCCCCGATCATGACCCCGCCGTCGCTGACGCTGAGGCTGGTATCCGCCAGCTCGGCATGGAACAGCCGCGCAGACATGAGGTCTGCGGCACGCTGTGACTCCACGGCGCGCTCGGTGGCATCCCCGCCCACCTCGCCGCCGGTGAGGGTGAGGACGTTCACGTCGTCTCCCAGGGCAACGTGTCGCAGGAGGATCCCGCCGCAACCGATCTCCACATCGTCGGGATGGGCGCCGATCGCCAGGACCACCTCCCGCTCCTCGGCCTTGCGGGCGCGGGCCGCGGCGATCAGCTCCCCGACCTTCGCCACGAGCGCCGGCGCGTCGACCGGCTTGGTGAGAAAGTCATCGGCGCCCGAGCGCAGCGCGCCCACCGCGGTGTCAAGGTGCGCGCTCGCAGTCAAGATCAGAGTTGCGGCAAACGGGCGCACGCGCTTGGTCTCCCTAGCGAACTCCAGGCCGCTCATACCAGGAAGGTTGACGTCGGCGATCACCAGATCCCAATCCTCACTTGGGAGCGCGTCAAGCGCCTCCTCCGCGCTGGTTACCCACTCCACGGCGGCAAGCGGCCGGAGGAACTCCATCACCACATCGGCGAACAGCTCGTCATCCTCGACGAGCAGGACTCGCGAAAGGGGACAGGCAGAGGATTCGTGTGGACTGTCTACAACTCTGTCAACTATAGACGCTCGAACAGGGCGACTTGATTGCATCTATAACCACGGTCGCCCGTTCGTAGTGTTAACATCAAGAGTTGAGATAGGTGCGCCTTACAGAATGCTACTCAGATAAGCATCGATGCGCGGGTAGCTGCCCGTCTCGTTCATCACCTGAAGTTCCTGTGAGAGGTGGACCTACCGACGTGTCCAGGGCTGATCGGCGTAGGGTTAGGTGGGTGCCGACCGATCGGCTGAGCGTGGTGCTGAGGGCGATGGCGGAGGCCGATGGCGGCGGCTCGGTCTCGCCGATCGACCGGGTGTGCGTGGCGGCGGTGGTACTGCTCTCGCTGAGGGGGGCGGGACTTTCGCTGATGGTGGGCGGGGCGCTGCGTGGGACCGCTGGGGTGTCCGATCGAGCAACTGCACACCGATGCTGCCGGCCGGCGCCGCGCGCCCCCTCGCGACCGGCGCGATCGCGACCTGCGCCGCGCTCGACACGCTGACGGGCGCCCCAACCGCGACAGTAAAGGCGGCGAAGGCGACGGTGGCCAGGACACGTCGCGTTGCGAGGAAGCGGTCAGGCGCTCCTCCGCGCACCCGCCCAGACAACGGAACGCGCATAACTACGAGACCGATTGCGTGATCGTTCCGGAATAGACGCCGGCAGCCATGCCCCCCGCGACGAAAACGTTGATCGTGGGGTCCCAGGTCGCGGAATTATCGCCCGTGATCCCGGTTGCGGTGACGGCGGCGACAACGCCGGTGAGGTTGGTCGGATTATTCGCCGTGAAGGTCGCCGTTCCAACCTTCGTGATCGCCCCGGCGCTGTAGCCGACCGCAGCGGCGCCGATCGTCGGCCCCGAGGGCGGCGTGAAGGCCGTGGAGATAACGGTCGCTACCCAGCCGGAACCCGCGGCTGCAGCGCGCGCGTCGCTCACCTGAACTTCGCCCAGCTGGCCGCTGATGATCCCCCCGGAAACGGTATTTTCCCGCGTTCCAAGATTGCCGGCGCTGACAGGTACGGTGATCGACAGCGCTCCGCCCGTGACGGTCACGGTGGCGGACGTTTCCGCCGCCGACGCCGAACCGGCGAGACCGAGCGTGAGCATCCCAGCGGCACCGGCCAGAAGCAGGACGCGCATTCGCTTGCTTTTCATGGTGCTCCTGTCCCCGCAATCAAGCGGCGAGGGTATGGATCAGCGAGTGGAGCTGACATTTCTTGACATGCATCGGCAAGTAGCCCCAGCCGCGATCGCGTAGTTGCACACATTCGTGCCCGTGGCATTTACGCACGCTGCGTAGGGGTATTGAGGTAGTCTTTGAGCGCGCCAGCCAGCTCCTGGGTCTCGATGATCAACCGCAATGGGCATCACCGCGGCGAAAGCGGCAGCCTACCCGTAGCTTGGAGAGATTCCGACCCGAAGCGCTCGCGCGCGATCAGGTGACCGAAGATCCAGCCGCCGCCGAGACATTGCCCGTAGCGGGCTTCTTTGCAATAGCGTCAGCGCCCGCAGGCGCCGACGCACGACATCAGCACCCGGTCTCCGACCGCCACCGTGCTCATGCTCGGACCGATCTCCTGCACGGCACCGACCGCCTCATGGCCGAGCACCGTGCCGGGAGTCGTCTCGGGCACATCACCCTTGAGGATGTGCAGGTCTGACCCGCAGATCGTCGAGTGTCGATCCGCACGACGATGTCGGTCGGGTCGATGATCGTGGGGTCGGCCACTGTGTCCCAGCCGCGCTGGCTGGGACCGTGGTAAACGAGCGCCTTCATGTCAGACCTCGGCGAACGCCGGGCGGCGGCCCCTGAGGTTGACCTGCCAGTTGGCGAGCGGGAGCAGGAACAGGACTCCTCCGAGCAGGATCAGGATGAATCCGGCCAGGGTGGCGATGCCGCCTATGACCGACCAGCCCCAGGCATTGAGGAGCAGGCCCCTCAGCGTCTCTCCCATGAACAGGGTGGTGCGCTCACCTGCGAGCGTCGTGTTCTTCATGCCGCCGGCGATCCACGCAGCGCTGACCTGGGAGTAGGTCTTGCCGCCGGCAACCTTCGTCAGGTCCACGCCGATCTGCTTCTGGGCGTACAGCTTTGCCTGCTTGCCGGTGAGTACCTGCTGGCCGGCGTAGGCGGCGAGACCTGGGTTTGTCGCGGGCTTCGGGAAGAAGATCTTCTGCGGAGCGAGCTGGTCGTGAACGACCTGCTTATCGTAATGACCGCCGACGAGCGCGAGTGCGCCGACGACGATCATGCCTACCGCAGCGACGGTGGCGATCGAGGTCAGACCGGTCAGTTTCGCGAGCAGCGGGCTGCGCAGCGCGTGGTCGGGCTGTGGGTCCTGGTGGCGTCCGTTGGAGATGGGATCGGCGACAGCAGTGGGCGCTACGCCGTTGCCGGTGGTCAGAGCGGATGGGTGCGGCATGACTGAGCTGGGCATGGTGTTCCTCGTTTCGTTAGACGTGCGCATGAGCGCCAGCGATCTGAGAAGCACCGCGGACACGAAAAATATAGCACGAAATCTATATCTATGAATTGGATATCCAGATACGCTAGTCTTGATACATGACCGAGACAACAACGCACCGCTGGAAGTTCCTTACCAACCACGCCCAGGTCCTCGCCTGCATCGCCCACGACCCGGGCGTGCTCCTGCGAGAGATCAGCGAACGGGTCGGAATCACCGAACGCGCCGCACACCGGATCGTCACGGAGCTAGCGGACGGCGGCTACATCACACGCGAGCGCAACGGACGCCGCAACCAGTACACGATCCAAGCCGGCCTTCCCCTCCCCGATCGTCTCGGCCGCGTGCAACGGATCAGCGACCTGCTCACGATCCTGATCGGCACCACCGACGAGTTTCCAGACACACCAGCACCACCGACAACACCGAACGGGAAGACCCGCCGATAGTCATGCCCCGCAATCTCAGCCCCACGCCAACAACCAGCTCACGTTCGGACAAGCTCAATGTGGTCATCGCCGGCGGAGGAGTAGCCGCCCTGGAGACGGCGCTGGCCCTAGCCGATCTCGCGCCCGACCGCACTAACGTGACCGTCATCGCTCCCAACAGCGAGTTCGTCTACCGCCCGATGGTCGTCCACGAGCCGTTCGCCTACGGCGCTGCACACCGCTATCCACTCGAGTCGATTGTCCACGACGCCGGCGCGACGCTGCTCTGTGGCGAGCTCAGCTGGATCGACCCAGCCACGCGGACGATCCACACCAAGGCCGATGAGGCGATCGAGTACGACGCGCTGGTGCTCGCGCTCGGGGCGACCGTCACAAAACGCTACCCGCACGCGCTCACAATCGACGACCGTTATCTGGCGCAGACCATGCGCGGGCTGGTCCAGGACGTCGAGGGTGGCTACGTCCACAAGCTCGCGTTCGTTGCGCCCGGTCGCATGGCGTGGCCGCTGCCGCTGTACGAGCTTGCGCTGATGACAGCAGAGCGCGCCTACGACATGGGCATCGAGCTGCAGATGACGATCGTCACCCCCGAGGACAGCCCCCTCGCGATCTTTGGATCGTCGGCGAGCAGCACCGTGGCCGAGCTGCTCGCCCGCGCGAACATCGAGACGATCAACTCCGCCTACGCCCAGGTCCCCAGCTCCCACGAAGTGCTGATCAACCCCGGCGACCAGCGCCTCGATGTGGATCGGGTGATCGCATTGCCCGAGCTCTACGGCCCTGCCGTGCGCGGCATTCCGCTCGGCGAGAACGGCTTCATCCGCGTGGACCCTCATTGCCGAGTACCCGACGTCGAGCGCATCTACGCAGCCGGCGATGCGACCGACTTCCCCATCAAGCAGGGCGGCATCGGCTCCCAGCAAGCCGACGCTGCCGCGCAGTCGATCGCGGCCCTGGCCGGGGCACCCGTGACGCCCGAGCGTTTTGACCCCACGATCCATGGCATGCTGCTGACCAACGGAAAGCCTCGATACCTCACTGCTCACATCACGGGAGGACACGGGTTCAGCTCCGAGATCACCGACACGCCGACCTCCCCGCCGCCGAGCAAGATCGCCGCGAAGTACCTCGCACCATACCTCGCTGAGCAGGACAATTGATCCGCCTCACGATTCGGAGAACGTCACCTCCCCCGCGCCAGTGGACGGATGGCGGATCGTCAACGGCGCCGCGACGCCGGCGGTGACCGCGATCACCCGAACGCGAAGTAGAAGTTTCCCCCAGCCCGATGTTGGCGACCGTCGAGGCCGTCAGATCCGCCGTGCCCAGCTGGCCGGCCCTGAGGTCCTCTGTGCTCTGGCTCACCGCGCGCCCTTCGGCTGGCTACTAGGTTCTCACCGCGGGGCCAGACCGAGTCCCCAGGAGGGACAGCACATGCCTCGACACCGTCGATCTGCCGTTCCGGCTTGCCGTTCTCAAGAAGAACCACTTGATTGGCTCTTGTCGAGGCCGGTCGCAAAGGCTCACGCCAGCGCGCCGGCAGGCAGCACGAAGCGAAGCGGCGGCCGTGGTGCCGCTCCACCGCTGTAGCTCAGCCGCGAGCCGTGCAGGCCATGGCTGGTGGGGCTTTGGCAACCTGCGTCTCGAGGATCCCGTTGTGGGCGGTGATCCACTCCATGACCGCCGCGAAGTCGGCGCCCTCGGCGAGGATCGCAGCACGCTCGATGACCTCACCACCGGAGGAGTGAGGACGCGCCAACCGCGTCACCAAAGCCTGAATTGCGTCCTCGTCCACTGTGCCCACACTAGCCTCTCTGCGTGCGCAGCGCGAGGTGGCCGATGCCGCACGGGATCTCAACGTCCGCGTCGGGGTGCCCGGGGTGGAGGCCGAGCAGCGTGCTCAACAGCAGCAGAGGAGTTCGTTTACTGGCGATCTCGATCATCATCCGCGAGAGGGCGAGGTCCTGCTCCACCTGATAGGACTCCGGCCAGGGGACACATCGGTGATGAACGCGGCGGGGATCACAGGTCGGGTTCCACCTGGGTATTGAGGCGCACCTGCCAGTCGGAATCGGCCTTGCCGCGTTTGCCCGCGGCTGGGACCAGCAACGCGGGCTCGCCAGATCGAGGCGCGCGGCCTGGCGCAATGCTTCGAGGTCGTCGCAGTGGCCGTAGCGCTCGACGAACCGCCTGTACGGCGCACGAGGGCGCGCCCGCGGCGACTGGCAATGCGCGCCAGCTCCGATCCCCCGAGCTCGCCGATCTCACGCAGGATCGTCGCTACGTTGCTGTAGCCGCCGCTGGCGCGGTGGTAGGCGACCAGGTCGACCACTGTGGTCTCCTTGGCCGAGACCGTCAGGTATCCCGTGGGGACCGTGATCCGCTGCACCTTGTCCTCGCCCGTGTATTTGGCCCGATCCGGTCACACTTCTGGTTGCATTTTTTGCACGACTCTATGGGCTTGACGTGCCTCGGTGGGGTAGATCGCCCCGGCCAAAGGCCGCAAACGGGGCGTTTGGCTTGTATATGGCTTGTTTACTGAAGCGGGGGACCGAGGAATCGAACCTCGAGGCAAGGGTTTTGGAGACCCCCATGTTACCGTTACACCAGTCCCCCAGGGGGACAGGGATTGTAGGCGCTGGGCAGCCCCAGCCGGCGTCAAGACCCCCCACGGGCGTGCAGCAGATCCGCGCACACGCGCGTCCGGCTCCTTCCCAGCTCCATCCCAGTGTCCAGACCGGACCGCAGCGGATTCAAGCTGACGCCGGGCTCTGCCGAGAGGGATCAAGAGACGAGCGGACCGTGTTTGTGATGATCCCTACAAGCTTCTATCGCCGCTTGGCCGGCGAGGCGGGCGACACCCTGATCGAGGTGCTGATCAGCGCTCTCCTGATCGCACTCATCGTGGCAGCCACCACCTACGGCCTCAACAGCAACAACCGCGCTACCGCCTCCGACCGGGCCCGCTCCCAGGCCGACGCGCTGGCCCAGCAGGCCGAGGACGAACTGCGCAGCGAACCGGTCGAAAAGCTGTCCGAACTGGACCGCACCCAGGTGGTGACCGAGGGCAAGACGAAGTACAAGATCACCTCGACGTCCACCTACATCGCCGACACCTCGGCGACCTCCAGCTGCAACTCCAGCACACCGCACGCCGACTACCTGCAGACCACCTCCACGGTGACTTGGCCCTCGATGGGCGCCTCCAAGCCGGTCGAGGAGTCCAGCGTCATCAGCCCGCCCCCCGGCGCTGCCCTGATCGTTCAGGTCACCGAAGACGGCAACGCCCTCGAAAACGCAAACGTGAGCGCCACCGGCCCCTCTCCATCGTCGACCGCGCACACCCTCGAGACCTCCTCCGACGGTTGCGCGATCCTGGCGCTGACACCGGGCAACTACGAAATCAACGTCAGCAAGGCGGGCTACGTCGATCCCAACTGGTACGTGAACACCCGCGAAGACCCGACCACCACGCACAGCGCCTACCTCGCCCCGTTCCTCGTGGCCGAGACCACCACCAAGGAGGCCTACGACCTCGGGCGGGCGGGGACGCTTGAAGTCAGCTTCCTCAGCGGCGCCACACCGGCCGAAGGCGACACGTTCGTCGCCTTCAACAGCTTCATGTCATCGTTCAAGCAGGTCGGGACCGTCGGAACCTACAAGCCCACCGTCGCGACTGGAAAAGAAGTCTATCCCTACCCCGAATCCTCCGAATACACCGTTTATGCGGGCACCTGCGAAGCAGATTCGCCCGGCAAGTTTGGCCTGAAACCGCCTGAAGTCCTGGTTCCGCCCGGCGCCACCGGAGCAATCACCGTGCCGTTGCCGCCGGTGAACATCAGGGTGATGAGTGGGACCGGCGCAGGCACCTCCACTGAAGGCAGCCCCGTGTCGGGTGCAACGGTCTATACCGACGATACGGGCTGCGGCACCGCGCGCTCCTCTACGACCACCTCGAGCGGCGCGCTCCCCCACCCCGGTATGCCGTTCGGGAAATACTCGATGTGCGTGGGCAGCGCCGGTAGGAAGTGGGAAGGGGAATTTGAAAACAACACCACCGCCGGCCCCTCCTCGGCAACCTGGACCAACGGCGGCGTCAGCGCGGGCAACGCCGTCATCTATCTGGGTACGAGCCCGAGCGGTAACCCCAGCCGAACCGAAGCGGGATCCTGCCCATGAGGCATGTGCTGACATATCTCACCGGGGACACGCCGGCCGAGCTCCGATCGGTCGGCGTCGGCCAATTTGCGCGCGGCGAGCAAGGCTTCACGCTGATCGAACTGCTGGTCTCGATGGCGCTAGGAACGATTCTGCTGCTGGCCGCCTTCTCGTTCTTGGAGTTCACCACCAACGACGTCTCCCGCATCGACGCCCGCGCGCAGGTCGACCGAACGGGACGCACCGCGCTGGAAAACATCATGCTGGAGCTGCACTCCGCCTGCGTCGCGCCCAATATCATCCCCATCCAGCCGGGCAGCACCCCCACCACCATCAAGTTCATCAGCGAAACAAGTCCTTTGAACACGAACGGAGAACCCGTGTCCGCGCTCGAAACCGTCAGACTGCACGAAATCACCTACACACCGGCTGCGGGCAAAGTGCAGGGCACACTCATCGAAAGATCGTGGCCGAGCTCTGGGACGGTGTCCAAATACACCTTCAACACAGCAGCAACACCCACAGTCCGCAAGCTGCTCACTGGGGTGAAACAGTCAGGCGAACATGAAAACACACCGATCTTCCGGTACTACCGCTACTATCACGAAGGCGATTCGGGAGCCAAGCTCGGGTCACTGGATCCCAACGAAGTGACGGTTTTAACAGAAGGAGAAGCCAGAGAAATTGCCGAGGCGACCGTCAGCTTTACGCTGGCCCCCGAAGGCCATGAATACACCACGTTCGGCAACGATCGTCCCGTCGCCCTGGAAGACTCAGCGGTCTTCCGCCTGGAAACCTCCTCAGAAGCGGCCGGCACCACCAACCTACCCTGCCAGCAACGGCAATGACCACGCCCACCACACAACGACCCCGCCGCGGCGTCGCGCTGCGCAGCCAGGAAGGCATCACGATGATCGTCACGATGGGAGTGATGGTCGTCACCTCACTGCTGCTGGCCGCCACGTTCACCCTGGCGCGTAGCGAAATCCATCTGACCAGCACCGACACCGCGGAGAAGAAGGCCTACTACGCGGCCGAGGCCGGGATCGAGGACTACGAGGACCACCTTACCCAGGACGGCAACTACCTGAGCTACTGCACCGATCCGCCTGCTCCCAACCCGGCCCTCAACCAGGCCGGCGAAACCGTCAATCGGGCCACGATTCCGAGCACGATTCCCGGCGAACCGACCGACGAGCAGTATGCGATCCAACTGCTGCCGGCCGAATCTCACCCAGTTGGAGACGCGAAATGCGACCCCAACCATCTGGTGGAAACCATGCTCGAAGAGAAGTCCACCGGTGCGGCGGGCACTTTTCGCATCGAGTCCACTGGCTACTCCGGCAACACCGAACGCTCGGTCGTCGCCACCTTCAAAAATGCGAACTTCGTCAGCTTCGTGTGGTACACGAAGTACGAAACCGGTGATCCGAGCCTATACGGCGAACCTCCCGCATCGGAACCCAATCGCTATACGCAGTGCGGTCAATTCTACGGAGAACGCCCGGGGTCGCCATGCAGTGAATTCGATAACTACTTCATCTCGGGCGAATCCGTCAAAGGCCCTATGCACACCGAGGACCACGCCGGCATATGCGGCACGCCCGTCTTCGGTCGCAACTCGAGCGACCGGATCGAATTCCGCTCGGAGGGCTTCCATGGTGACGAAGGCTTCTCCGGAGAGAGTTACTGCCCCGGGGGATCGGACCCAACCTTCGCCGGATCACACATCCTGCCAAATGAAGTTCCTTCGATCGAGCCACCGCCTGGCGATGAAGAACTGAAGCACATCGTCGAACCGGCCTACCTCTACGAAGACAAGACCGAAATCGCATTGGAAGGCAGCACCATGACGGTTTCGAAGTGGAAAGAAGTCGCGGGTAAAGAGGTCAAGGAATCGACGCCCGGGGTGCCGTTTCCGCCCAACGGGGTGATCTACGTCGAGGGCGGCTGCTCCAAAGCCTATTCGCCGTTCGGCCCGGTACCCGGCTACAACGAAGACTACGACTGCGGCAACGTGTATGTGCACGGCAACTACACCAGCTCGCTGACGATCGCCTCGGAAAACGACATCGTGATCAACGGCAACATCACCACCCCGGTCAACGCAGAAGGGACGCCCACCAGCAATGCGCTGCTGGGGCTGATCGCGAACAACTTCGTGCGCATCTTCCACCCGGTCGTCGGGGGGCCCCGCGGCCCGCACTTCTACTATGACTGCAACGGGGCGGAAGACAGCCCAGAAGACCTCAAAGAACCGACCATCTATGCCGCGATCCTGGCGGTCAAACACGCCGTGATCGTCGACAACTTCGACTGCGGCGCCCCCTCGCTCGGACACCTGAACATCTACGGCGCGGTCGCCGGGCTCTTCAGCAACGGGATGACGGGCGTGTTCAGTGGCAGTTCAATCATCGCCGGATATCCCTACGACGCCAACTACGACGACCGCCTGCAGATCGAGGAGCCGCCGCACTTCCTCAATCCGGTGCAGGCCGCGTGGTACGTCCAGCGCCAGACGCTGGTACCCAACCTCACGCCGTAGAGAGACGCCGGGCGGAGAGGCCGTAACTTCGCTGTGGGCAATCACGTCAGCGTGCTCGCTGCCGGCGATGGCGCGGAGCGCATCGTCGCCAGCGAATGGCTTCAGAGGGCATCGTCAGGGCGCGTCGCCGCCGCAGCGCTGGCCAATCTGCTCAGCCCACCCGCACGGCGGCGCTCGCGCCCACCCCGCGCAGCAGCACCCCGGGCGGGACCTCCAGGGCGCGAGCGAGGCGCAGGAGCGTGCGGAGGTTGGGGTTGCGCTTGCCGCGCTCGAACACGCTGATCGCCGCGCGATCGACGTGGGCGTTGTTGGCGAGCGCTTCCTGTGAGATGCCGGCCCGTTCGCGCGCCCAGCGCAGGTTGACGCCGAAGCGGGCGGCGGGCGTCAGGGTCTCGTCCCCGCAGCGGGGGCCACGCACAGCGGAGTCGGAGCCAACGCCGTGCAGCAGCGCGGCAGGCTTGACATCGACGGCACCGGCGACGCGTACAATCGTCGAGAGGTCCGGGGCACGCTCGGCACGCTCGAGGAAGCTGACGGCAGCGCGGTCGAGGTTGGCTCTGAGGCTCAGATCGATCTGCGAGAGGCCCGCCTGCTTGCGGGCCTCTCGCATGTTCTGGCCAAATCTCTCCAATTGTTCGTCAAGATCGCGGTCTCCGGTACTTCGCATGCGCCCATACTCTTGAGTCGCGCACACAAAGACCACTGCGCAAACACGAGAAACGCCAAGCGCGCCGACGGTCAGTGGAGGCCGCGCGCGGACGGGTCGGGGGAGACGGAAGGAGGAGGGGTCAGGTGCGGCGGGTGGGATTCGAACCCACACGCCCTTGCGGACAGGGCCTTTTGAGGGCCCCGCGTCTACCGTTCCGCCACCGCCGCACGCCGGATCTCAACGGATCTCAATATAGGCGCTCACGGCTCACGCGGGGCACACAGGCCCCTCACGCAGGGTTGAGCGGCATCCCGATAGGCCCGCGTCAAGCCGGGTGCGGAGCGGCATCCCCATAGCCGCCCACGTGGGCGCCGGGGTCGCGCTGCTCGAGCTCCACGTTCCAGCCCTGCGAGAAGCCGCGCATCGCGAAGATCACGAGCAGGATCTGCACGGGGATCAGGAGCAGCGTCAGCACGCCGAGCAGGTTGGATTCCAGCGCGGGCTGCGCAAAAGTGGAGGAGTCGCGCGCGAACCAACTAGGGGCAGCGATCAGCGCAAAGGTGCCCAGCAGCACGGCCAGCACCGAGGCGACGGGCAGCACGCCGCGGTTCCAGCGCCCCGCGTAGAACGCGAGCAGCAGATAGCACACGACGAACAGGCACTGCACGATCACCGGCCCGATGCCCTCCAGCGCTTCGAAGCCGCCGATCGTGATCAGCAGCACAAGCCCTGCGGTGGCGAGCATCAGCACGATCACCGTGGCGCGCGTGGCCTGCACGACCGGCTTGTCGCGGTTGGGATGGGTGATGCGGACGCCGGCAGCGGCGCGACGGGCGGCTGGAGTGGACATCGTCAGGGATGACCATACAATCTTCTGCGGTCCCCGTAAAGCGTAACCCGTGTGGGAAACGCCATGCGGGCGTGGTGGAACTGGTAGACACGCCGGCCTTAGGAGCCGGTGGGCGAAAGCCCTTGGGGGTTCGAGTCCCTCCGCCCGCACTATCGCTTTGTTACTGGCTTTTCTCGGGATCGATGGCTGGGTATGGAGGGTCATTTTGCCCCTGTGTTCCCAAACTGTGTTCCCCAGATGCCGGTCCGATGACCCGGCCGTCCCGCGCCGACCGCCTTGGATGCTGCGGCGATCTCGCCGCGGAGAGCCTTCAGCGCGGCGACGTAGATCTCCGAGAATGTCGGGAACGGCTGGATGGTGTCGGCGAGAACGTCGAGTGAGATGTGGGCGCGGATCGCAAGCGTCGCCTGCTGCAGCCACTCGCCCGCCTCAGGCCCGAGCGCGTAGGCGCCCGTCAGCCGCTCGCCGTCGCTGAGAAGCGTCAGGAAGCCGTTGCTGTCGGCGTAGACGCGCGTGTAGGTGGCGGTCTTCGCCACCCCCGACAGCGGGACCATCGCGCTGAAACGGCCCGCCGAAGCGCCCACCGCCGCGGCTTGAGGGTCCGTGTAGACGACGCGCGGAACGGCCTCGTAGTTGGCCTTGCGCGGCTGGCCGAGGATGTTCGCGGCGACCACCTCACCCTGGTACTTGCCGACATGAGTCAGCGGCAAAAGGCCGTTCACGTCCCCTATCGCCCACAGACCCTCCGCGGCACGCAGGTGCGCGTCGACGGGGACTCCGTGCGCGTCCGGCTCGACGCCGACCGTCTCCAGGCCGATCCCGAGTACTCGCGGACGCCTGCTGGTGGCAACGAGCAGCCGGTCGCCGCGCAGTTCGCGCCCGTCGTTGAGCTCGAGGACGTACTCCTCGCCCTCCTGTCGGGCAGCCGCTGCGTTCGCGGACAGTACGAGCTCGATGCCTTCCCGGTGCAGAGCCTCCCCGAGCGCCTCCCCCAGCGGCGCCGGCTCCCGCGCGAGCACGTGCTCGGCCATGTCGATCACCACCGCCTCGCCGCCGAGCCGACGAATTGCCTGGGCCATCTCCACCCCGACCGGCCCGCCACCGAGGATCAGCAGACGGCGCGGAATGGCCTTCATCGACGTCACCTCGCGGCTGCTCCAAACCCCGTCGAGCTCGCGCAAGCCCGCCACGGGCGGCACGACCGGATCGGCGCCGTTTGCGAGGACCACGTGGTCGGCGGTGTGTCGCACTCCGTCGACTTCGACAACGCCCGGGCCGGCAAGCCGCCCGCTGCCACGCGGGTAAATGCCGTCTCTTTGGGCGTGATCAAAACGCCGAGTCACGACGAGAGCTCCTACGCAGGGATGGGCGCGTTGCACCCTGTCGGTCGGGTTGGCGAGATCGAGGATGTGGTCGGTGGAGTCATCTATCTCGAGTCGGCGCCGTTCGTGACCGGAGAGGTCTTGCACATCGACGGCGGCCAGAGCGCCGGACACTGACCGTGGGGCTATTGAGTAAATTCCAACAACGGAGGTCAGCATGAGCACCATTGACGAGCGGATGGTCTTGGCCCACTTCATCGTTTCGGATGATGTCGAGCGTTCCCGCCGCTTTTACACCGACGTACTGGGCGGCAAGACCGTCATCTCCGGCGAGGCGGGTGACGAGGTGACGTACGTGGCACTCGCCAACAGCTGGATCATCATCAACAACGGCGGAGGTCCGACTGACGACAAGCCGACTGTCACGCTCGAGACACAGCCCGACCCAGATCGGGTGAGCAGCTTCCTCAACATCCGGGTTGCGGCCATCCAAGCGGTATACGCCGAGTGGAGCGCGCGGGGCGCCCAATTCCTGACGCCGCCCAAGCAGCACGAGACCGAGATTCGCTGCTACATCAGGGATCCCGACGGCTACCTGATCGAGGTGGGTCAAACGACGCTGGCCAGGGGTTGGCGTCCACCAACATCCGTGCCCGCGTGAGCCGCAACGAGTTCGCCTGCCCCTCGACATCAACGAGGACCCAACGTCAGCGTCTTGCCGGCAGCTGCGAGATCGCCTGCTGCTGCACAAGCTGGCTTACCACGTCCCCGGCGATGATGAGACTGCGACCGACACGATCGAGGTGCGGCTGCGCGCCCGGCTCCTCGGCGAACGCCGCCGAGATCCTGGTCGCGTCGGCGTCCTGGGGGTAGAACGCCGTGTAGATCTCAGTCGTCGCGAGGTCTGAGTGACCCATCCACTCCTTGATCGTCGTCTGCGGGATGCCCTTCGCGGCACAGACGGTTCCGAAGGTATGCCGCAGGTCGTGAATCCTGATGCGCCTTAGCCCTGCACGCTCCAGCCCGGCGTAATAGCGCATGCGCAGCGCATTGCCGTCAACGTGGCGTCCCTCGCCGCCGACGAACACCAGGTCCGCCTCCGACCTCGCGGGCCCCGCCCACAGGAGCTCGGAGAGCGCCTGCGCGACCTCCGCGGCCATCGGCACCGTGCGTCCCGCTCCCGACTTTGGGGTGCCCTTGGCGTTGCGCACGTAGCTGGACTCGACGTGGATCGCCGAACCCGCGACGTCGATCGCGCGCCAGCGCAGCTCGAGCAGCTCGCCGAGGCGCAGGCCGCAGAACGCCGCGACCATGAACATCGCCGCGTCCTGCCTGTTGCTCTCGGCCGCGGCTCGCACGAGCGCGTGAACCTCGGCGGGTCGCAGGAACTGGGTGGTCGTCAGCGTCCTGTGCTTGCGCACCAGGCCCGGGCGCTCCACCAGCGTGACCGGGTTGCGCGTGATCGCCCCGAGCTTCATCGCTCGCTTCATCACCCCGTTGAGGTTGACCAGATACTTGCGCTTGGTGCGCGAACTAGCGGGCGTGAGCTGCACGTGCGTGCCGCCGGCCAGACGCCGAACCTCGACCCCCGCAGCACGCCGCTTGCTGGCCTCGGCCGCAGAGATCCGCCGCTCCGCCTGAAAGCCCTCAATCCACTCCTCCAGCCGCTCGGTCGTGATCGCCGACACCCGTGTCTGCTCTCCAAGGTCACGGCAGATCCGATCGCATACGTTGCCGTAGTCGCCCAGAGTCGAGCGCTTCACCTCGCTGTCGCTCCTGGCCCAGCGCAGCCAGTGGTCGCACGCCTCGCGCAGCGTCATCGCCGTGGTGGACGACCTCGCGCGCTTGGCCGGGCGTCTTGGGGCGACGGCGAGCATGTCGCGCAGCATGTCCTGCGCCTCCGCTGGCGTCAGGTGGCCGTCGGGCTTGATCCCGTCACGCGCCACCCATCTGACGGCGCCCCGCGCGGTGCGTTTGCCCGAATCCGTGACCCACGCCGGGCCGAGCTTTCGCTGCCGGCGCCCCTCCGCGTCGCGCACGAGCGCATAGAAGGCGCGGTTGCCGCGCTTGCCCTTGACCTGTAGGTGGCCCGTCGGGCAGACCGTGTCCTGCGAGCTCATTCGATCCCTCCTCGCCGGTGCGGCACGGTGGTGAGGGGGAGGCGGGAGCGAACGGGCGCGGGCCGCTCGAGGCTCGAGTGCAGCTCGCGCACCCGTCGCAGGGTCGCGTCGGCGACCGCCTGCTGGGCCTCGCGCGTGCTTTTCGCGACGCGCTCGACGCAGAGCGGCTCGCCGTAGCTCACCGTCACCCGCGGGAACTCCAGGCGCTTCCAGTTCCGCGCTCGCTCGGTGCCGTGGATCGCGACCGGCACGATCGGCGCGCCGCTCTCCAGCGCCAGGCGGCCGACGCCCGCGCGGGCACGCTCGCTGATGTGCCCGCTGCGCGAGCGGCCGCCCTCGGGGTAGATCACGACGACCCCACCGCGGGCGAGGATCGCGAGCGCCGTGGCGATCGAGCGCTCGTCGTGGCGACCCCGCTGCACCGGGAAGGCGCCGCCGTGGCGCAGGATCCAGCTGAGCACGCCGCTGAACAGCTGCGACTTGGCCATGAAGGAGACGCGCCGGCGCAGAAAGACGCCGCAGAAGAAGTGGTCCATCGCGGAGAAGTGGTTGGGCGCGAGAATCGCCGGCCCCGAGCGGGGCACGTTGGGGGCGCCGACGCAGCGGGCACGGTACACCACCAGGCACAGTGGCGTCAGCAACAGGCGGGCGAGCGTGTACACCCAGTCGGGGCCGTGCGCGGAGGCGTGCTCGTAGTAGCGGTCGAAGCGCTCCGGGGGGCGCTCGTCCACATACACCTGCGGTTTCATACCGGACATGCCTGTCTTCTTTTACACACGCACCCCGCGCGCGGTTACGCCAGCACGCCGGGTCCTGCCCACGCTGCGACCGCGACAGACGAACCCCCTCCTCCTCCCCCCTGCCTCCCCTACACCGGCACCTGGCCCACAGCCGCCGCCTCCGCGCACTCCGGCCCGGCGCGGGCGCGCTCGCGGCGCGTGGCGAGCACCACGAGAATCAGGCCCACAGCCACCGGCACCGTGGCGGGCAGCTCAGCGACAGTGAAGAACAGCAGGTCGAACGCCAGCGCCAGGACGGCCACCAGCGCCGCCGCCCGCACCTGCTGAGCCCGGGCGGAGCGGCCCGCGCGCGGCGGTGGCCAGCCGCGGGCGAGCAGGCCGCCGAGCAGGCCCGCGACGAACAGGTCTCCATAACCCATCGCCGCTGAGCCGAACACCTCCGCCTGCAGTTTCGGCAGGCCCGCCGGGGGGTGCGCGGCGTTGAGCACTTCGTTGGGGTGCTGCAGCAGTTCGGAGACCACGAGTGCCGTGTCGGCGCACGCCATCAACACGATCCCCGCCACCAACCACCGCGGCGGCGTGACCGCGGCGAGCAGGACGCCCAGCGCCGCGCAGCTGAGCGCCGAGAGCGCGAGCGCAGCCCCCTGTCCTGCCAGCCCGCCGCGGTCGGCCCACGCCAGTGCAAACAGCGCGGGAGCCGCCAGCGCGAGCGCCGGCCGCGCTCCGCGC
The DNA here is from genome assembly GCA_963791485.1 of uncultured Solirubrobacterales bacterium. Lineage (GTDB taxonomy): Bacteria > Actinomycetota > Thermoleophilia > Solirubrobacterales > Solirubrobacteraceae > Palsa-744. Next base: position 888,163 of record CAWBSO010000006.1, on the reverse strand, counting down.
CCCCACCAGCCGAGCGCAAGCGCAGCGAGCACTGGCACCGCCACGAGCGCGAGGTAGGTGAGACTCTGCGCGCTGGCCCGCTCCGCCGCACGCGCGACGAACACGAACACGATTACCGACAGCGGCGGGATCGCGGCCCACAGGCGGCTGCTGCGCCGCTGCACCCACGGTATCGAGAGCGTGCCCGGGAACGCGACCAACGCGCCCTGCGTGGCGGAGAGCACGCCAATTGACAGCCAGAAGGGCAACACCGACTCAACATAGGTCAGTTTGAGTGCGTGCTGCCTCCTTGTCTCTGGGTCTTGACTTCGAGTATAGCGATAGTATGCATAGGTAGGGGTGGGGGTTGTTATAAAAAATTCAGAACCCGATAGCCATTGCGCACGGCCTTTAATTTTTTTGCTCACCACCCCCGCCCTATTGCAATGGCTATACAGCCCTTGCCCCACTGCCAAACTGACCACCACCGCCGGCTGGGCCGGGCCGGGCCGGGCGCCAGCCTCCTCGCCGCCCGTCAGCCCTCGCCGCCCGTTAACCGCCTCACGCGCGGTCAGCCGCCCAGCTGCACGGTCTTCACCACCAGCAACGCCACCGCGACCACGAGGTAGCCGCGCAGCAACAGCATCGCCGCGCGGCGGCCGGGCGACCACACGGGCCGCTCCAGCAGCGCCAGCGGCGGCATCGTCCACGCGTGGCGGCGCTCCTTCGACATCGCCGCCGCCTCCTCCGGGCCGCCCGTCGCCCCCGCGGCGCCGGGCACCGGGGGTCCCACCGGCCCCCTCACCGGCCCCCGCCGGCGCGACAGCACGTACCCCCCCATCGCCGCCAGCGCCACCGCCAGCGCGATCGAGAGGGCGATGAACAGGTGGGTGACGTTCACGCGCGGGAACGCGGTGGAGGCGACCAACACAAGGGAGAGCTCTACCAGCACGCCGATGATCACCGCCGCCAGTGCGTTCAGCCACGGGGCATTGACCCACGGGCCCAGCACCGCGCGGTCGTTGCAGAGCAGTAGCAGGAACACTGTGGCGCTCGGCAGCAGGATCCCCGCGAGCGCCTGCACCCCGGTCGTGATTAGTCCCAGCGGGGCGCCCGGCAGCAGCACGATCCCCCCGGCGGCGAACACCATCAGCGTGAACGTCGTATAGAACAGCTTCGCGTCGCGGATCCCCCGGTGCAGCGAGTGGCTGGCGCCGAACACGTCCCCGAACGCGTAGGAGGTCGCGAGCGTGACCGCCGCGGCGCCGATCAGCGAGGCGTTGAGCAGCACGATCGCAAAGCAAGTCCCCGCCGCCGGGCCCACGTATTGGCGCAGCGAGGCCGCTACGGTACCAGCGTCGCCGAAGTTGCCCGCCGCGGGGGTGCCCCCGAACGCGAACGCCGCCACCGCGATGATCGCGCCGGCGCCGATCACCACCACGAACGCCCCGATCACCGTGTCCGCGCGCTCGTAGTTAATCCAGCGCGGGGTGATCCGCTTGTCGACGATGTTGGACTGCTGGAAGAACAGCTGCCACGGTGCCACCGTGGTGCCGACGATCGCGATGATCAACAGCACCGCCGTCGAGGTCGCCCCGCCTTGGATCGAGGGCGTCACCGTGTCGTGCGCGATCGTGCCGAGACTGGGGTGCACCAGCACGAGCAGCGGGATCGCCAGGAAGTTCGCCACCACGAACACGTACATAAAACGCTCCCAGCTGCGGAAGCTCCCCGTCGCGGTGATCGCCACCAGCGCCAACGCGGCGGCCGGCACCGCGACGAACTTGCTCACGCCGAAGTACCCCAGCGCAAGGCTCACACCGATGAACTCGGTGACGATCGTGAGGAAGTTGAGGATGAACAGGTCCCCGACGGAGAACCAGCCCCAGAAGCGCCCGAAGCGCTCGTTGATCAGCCGCGCGTGGCCCACGCCCGTGACCGCGCCGAGGCGGATCACCATCTCCTGGTTGACGATCAGCACCGGGATCAGCAGGATCAGCACCCACAGCAGGGAGGTGCCGTAGTTCTGCCCGGCCTGCGCGTAGGTGGAGACGCCCCCCGCGTCGTTGTCGCCGACCATCACGATCAGCCCCGGGCCCATGATCGCCAGCAGCGTCATCGCGCGCGAGCGCCAGCCGTGGCGCGCGCCGGTGTCGTCCATTCGGATCGTGCCGAGCGCACCGCGGATGTCGCCGATGTGGGCCTCGTCGAGGACGGGAGGCACGCCCTCGAGGACGGGCGGCTGGGGCTGCGCGGGCAGCTGCGTCTCGTCCAGCGTCGTCGGGTGCTCGGCCATTTCGGTTACCTCCTTTCGGGCGGTCGGGACACGTCAAAGCGACGCGCATAGGCGCAGACCCCGACCCCGGAAAGTAGGCTTAGACCAGCAGGAACGGGCTCGACGTACGCGCGAGCGGCTGGGTACTTCGCGGCTGTTCTCGATCCATCCCAGCCTCCTTTCCGCGCGTGATGGTCAAGCCTGTTCGGGCCTCAGGGTAGCAAGCACCGTCGTTGCGGGACAGGAGGACCGACCGGAGGTCAACGGGACCTCCGATCGGCCAGCCCCCACCACGCTCGCATCCAGACCGGGCGCGTGGATGCACCCCCCAAGACCCACGATGGCACCTGCTCCGCGCGAGGAACCAGCTCAGTCGCTGACGAGCCCGAAGCGCCGCCGCCAGCCCACGGGCAGCGTCTGCTCCAGCACGTCGTCCACGGTGACGACCCCGACCACCCGCTGGCCCTCGTCGACGACCGGGAGCGCGGCGAGGTTGTAGTCGGTCATCGTCCTCGCGACCTCCGGCAGATCGGCGTCGGTCGGCACCGACTCGGGCTCGTGCTCGGCGACCTGCGCGAGCGGCGTGGTGGGCTCGGCGCGCAGCAGCGTCACGATCGCCGCCGAGCCGCTCAGCGCGCCCGCGTCGTCGTGCAGGTACACCGTCGTGAGCATCCCCGGCGCGATCGTGGAGCGGCGCACCGCGTCGAGCGCGTCCGCGACCGTGGCGTGCTCGACAAGCGCGATGAAATCCGGGCTCATCATGCCGCCCGCGGTCGAGGGGTTGTAGCCGAGCAGCGTTTCGATCCGCCGGCGGCCGGCCAGCGGCAGCAGCTCCAGGATCCGCCCGCGGCGCTCCTGGTCGATCTCGCCGATCAGGTCGGCCGCGTCGTCGGGCGCCATCCGCGCGACCACGGCGGCCACCTGCGCGTCGGGACGCTCGGCGATGAACTCGAGCTGGTGGTGCTCGTCGAGCTCCTCGAAGACGTCGGCCTCGAGCTCCCGGTCTTGGCCGACCGCCTCGATCAGCTCCTCCCCCTCCTCGTGCGAGGCGGCCTCGACCAGGTCGGCAATCTCCGCCGGGTGCAGGTTGGCGAGCTTGCGGTGGGAGAAGCGCAGGCGCGCGGTGGGCACGTGGCCGACGAACGGCTCCATGTCGGTCCAGTCGAGGAACGGCCGGTCGGCCACCAGCCGCCGCAGCGCCCGCGGCAGCGAGCGGCGCAGCTGCGCGCGGAAGGAGGGGTCCACGCCGACGACCCGCCACCAACCGTCGATGCACGCCAGCTCGATCTCGTGCGCGCTGACCAGGCGGGGCGGGTCGGCCTCGACATTGACCAGCTTGCGGCCCAGCACGTCCTGGCGCAGCAACACCTCGCCTTCGCGGCGCTCGAATTTCCCGAGGTTGAGTTTCTGGCCGGACAGCCGCGCCGCGCCCACCTCCAGGCTGGCGATCTTGTCGACCGGCACGAACAGCTCGCGGCCGCCGATCCGCGCCTTCAGCCCCGTCACCGGCGGGTAGCCGCCGTCGGCGAGGCGCACGATCACGTCCTCCACCCTCCCCAACCGCTCCCCCGTACGGTCGAGCAGCGGACTGTGCAGCAGCGTCGATAGGTGCATCACTTGCTCGGGCAACGCTTCCGATACGTTAGGGCATCCGGCGGATTTACCTGCGCTTGCAGCCTTTCTTCGCCCCCTCTTATGGCCTCGACACAAGATCAGACCATGCATCCACGCGCGCAGCGGCCCTGGCCGACCTACCTGCTGGCCGCGCTCTGCGTGGGCGCGATCGTCGCCGCCGTGCTCGTCGTCGGGCCCTCCTCCGGCACCGCGAGCAGCACCGGGCGCACGATCACCGTCGGCGAGGGGGTCGTCCAGTCGACCGTCTCCGGCTCGGGCAACATCCAGGCCGCGACGCAGCTCGACCTCGGCTTCAAGACCTCCGGCGTGGTCACCCAGATCTACGTCCAACAGGGCCAGCACGTCACCGAGGGCCAGCTGCTCGCCGAACTGAACCCCGACAGCGCCGAAGTCACCCTCGAACAGGCCCGAGCTTCCCTACAGGCCGCCGAAGCGAGCCTCGTGCAGGAGGAAGAAACCGACGGCGAAGGCTCTTCGGGGTCGAGCTCTGCGGGCACCGGCGCAAGTCACGCAACCGCCTCGGCCGCCTCGGTCGACGATGTCTCATACAGCCCCCCCACCACGTCGACGCCTGCGCGCACCGCACCAACCGAAGCTGCCACCGCACCCACCCACACCACACCCACCACCACTCATAAGCCCCAACACACCGCCACCGGCGAAGAATCGAGCGCCACCACCACGCCCAAAGAAGTGGCCACGACACCCAAAGTGACGTTCAGCCCCGCACTGCGCGAAGCCAACATCGCCTCCGCCCGCGCCGCCGTTAAGAGCGACCGCCTCACTGTGCAGAGCGCCGAACAGGCGCTGTCGAACACGAAGCTGTTCGCCTCCACCACCGGTACGATCGTCTCGCTTTCCGGCGAGGTGGGCGAAGCCGTCTCCGCCAGCGGCACCACCCGCGCCTCCTCAAGCTCCTCCGGGTCTGGCTCCTCCGGCTCCGGATCTAGCTCCTCCGCCGCGTCGGCCTTCGGGGCCTCCTCCGCGGCCGCGGGCGCCTCCGGGTCGGGGTCCTCAGGGTCGGGCTCGTCGAGCTCAACCTTCGCCGTGCTCAGCGACCTCTCCTCGATGCAGCTCGTGGTGGCGCTCAGCGAGTCCGAAGTCATCGACGTGCGCGACGGCCAGCCCGCCACGGTCACGATCGAAGCGCTCGAAGGGCTGAAGCTCGCCGCGCACGTGGTGAGCGTCGCCACGCTCCCGACCTCCTCCAGCGGCGTGGTCAGCTACGACGTCACCTTCCAGCTCGACCAGCTCGCAAGCGGGTTGAAACCGGGGATGAGCGCCACCGCCGAAGTCGTCGTCAAGCAGGCCGAAGGGGTCAACGTGCCCACCTCCGCGATCACCGCCGACACCGTCACGGTCGTGCACGACGGCACGCAGACCCGCCGGCGGGTGCTCACCGGGCTGGCCGGCAACAGCTCCACGATCGTCCTCTCCGGCCTCTCCGCCGGCGAACAGATCATCCTGCCCGTCGCCCGCACCACCAACGGACTCTCAAGCGTCCTCTCACGGCTGGGCAGCCGCACTGGGACGCTCGGCGGTGCGGCCGGTGATCTCGGCGCAGGCGGCGGCGCGGCGCTGTTCGGCGGTGGAGGCGGCTTCCGAGGCGGCTGATGCGACCCCCACGCCCACCCCTCCGCGCGCACGCCGCGCGCAGCCAGCCGCTCGTGGGACGCACTCCTCGCACCACCCACCTCGGCTCCTCGCAACCCGTCATCGACGTCCGCGACGTCAGCAAGACCTACGCGATCGGCACGATCCGCGTGCCCGCACTGCGCGGCGTCTCGCTGCGCATCGAGCGTGGCGACTTCGTCGCGATCATGGGCAGCTCGGGCAGCGGCAAGAGCACGCTGATGAACATCCTCGGCTGCCTCGACATCCCCACCAGCGGGCGCTACCTGATCGACGGCACCGACGCCCACGACCTCGACGAGGACGAGCTCTCCGACCTGCGCAACCGCAAGCTCGGGTTTGTGTTCCAGAGCTTCAACCTCGTCGCCCGCACCCCCGCGCTGGCCAACGTCGAACTGCCGCTCGCCTACGCCGGCCTGCACCGCGCCGAGCGCCGCCGCCGCGCCGAACGGGCGCTGGGCTCCGTCGGCATGGCCAATCGCCTGCACCACCTCCCCTCCGAGCTCTCCGGCGGCCAGCAGCAGCGCGTGGCCGTCGCCCGCGCGATCGTCACCAACCCCTCGCTGATCCTCGCCGACGAGCCGACCGGCAACCTCGACTCCCACTCGACCGAGGACGTGCTCGCGATTTTCGCGGACCTCAACCTCGAAGGGCGGACCGTCGTGCTGATCACCCACGAGCCCGACGTCGCCGCCCAGACCAAGCGCGTCGTGCGCCTCAGCGACGGGCAGATCGTCGAAGACCACCGCTCGCTCGGCGTCCACGACGCACCGCCCTCTTCCCACCAACTGAAGTCGGCTCACCTCGCGGCCCCGGTCGAGGCCCGGCCATGATCGGCGCGGAGACGCTGCGCATCGCCTGGGGCGGGATCGTCGCCAACAAGCTCCGCTCCGGCCTGACGATCCTCGGCATGACGATCGGCGTCGCCTCGGTGATCATCCTGATCGCGGTCGGCAACGGCTCCTCCAAAGCGGTCGAGGAACGGATCGAGAGCCTCGGCACCAACGTGCTGTTGGTCGAGTCGGGGGCCGCCCGCGGCGGGGCGCGCTTTGCAGCCGTCGCCGGCGGCAGCCCGGTCTCGCTGACCAAGCAGGACGCCGCCGCGCTGCAGAACCACTCCGAAGCCCCCGACGTCAAGAGCGCCGCTCCCGTCGTCAACGCCACCGGCGTCACGCTCGTCTACAACGGCACCTCCTACGAGCCCGGCACGTTCGTCGGCACCACCCCCTCGTATCTCTCCGCCCACGGCTACCACCTCCAGGAAGGCACCGGCTTCACCGAAGCCGACGTCGCCCACCACGCGCGCGTCGCCGTGATTGGGCAGAGCGTCGTCGAGGAGCTGTTCCCCGGGCAGGACCCCGTAGGGCAGACGATGCGAGCCAACGGCGTCAACTTCCAGGTGATCGGCGTGCTCGCCGCGAAGGGCTCCAACGGAGTCTCCAACCTCGATGAAATCGTCGCCGCCCCGATCACCACCGTGCAGGACTCTCTCTCTGGCTACGGCCCGATCGACTCGATTACGGTCGAGGCCACCTCCGAGTCCTCGCTCTCCGCCGCCGAAGCCGAGGTGACGCAGATCCTCGAGCAGCGCCACAAAATCAAGGACACCGCCGAACCGGGCTTCGAGGTGATCAACCAGGGCTCGCTGCTTGAAACCACCTCCTCCACCACTTCCGTCTTCACCACTCTGCTCGGCGAGGTCGCGGCGATCTCGCTGCTGGTGGGTGGCATCGGCGTGATGAACATCATGCTCGTCTCCGTCACCGAGCGCACCCGCGAGATCGGCATTCGCAAGGCCGTGGGCGCCCGCCGCAGCGACATCCTCACGCAGTTCCTCACCGAGGCCGTGCTGGTGTCGCTGATCGGCGGCCTCACCGGGGTGGCACTCGGGGTGCTCGGCAGCCAGTTCGAAATCGCCGGCGTGCACCCCGCGATTGCCACCTACTCGATCTTCCTCGCGTTCGGCGCCGCCGTGCTCACCGGCCTCTTCTTCGGCACCTACCCCGCGGGGCGCGCCGCGCGCCTGCGACCGATCGAGGCACTGCGCTTTGAGTGATCGACCCCCGCATCCCCCCGAGGAGCCCGCCACAATTCCCAGCGAGGAGCCAGTCATGTCAGTCGAGGACACCACCAACGTTTCCACCCCCGCCCAGGAGCCCTATGTCACCTCCGCGGATGACACGTGGGCGCAGGAGCCGCTCGAGGAGCTGCCCCCCCGGCCGCGCCGGCGGCTGCTCGGGACGGGCGGGAATCTGATCTTCCTCGCGCTGCTGGGCGTGCTGCTGATCGCCTGCGGCTTTATCGGCGGCGTGCTCGTCGAGAAGAGCCAGACCTCCTCCAGCTCCAGCTCCGGCGCCGCCGGCCTGGCCTCCAGGTTTGCGGCCCTGCGCGGCGGCGGCACCGGGGCCACGAGCAGCAGCGGCGCGGGCGGCAGCTCCGGCAGCGGCGGCTTCGCGGGGCGCTTCGGCGGCGCGGGCGGCGCCACGATCGGCGAAGTCTCCTACATCTCGGGCGACACTCTGTACGTGACCAACGCCGAAGGCAACACCGTCAAGATCACGACCTCCCCCGCCGCGACGATCACCAAGACCGTCAAAGCCGACCTGCACGGCATCCACCCCGGCGAAACCGTCGTCGTGCGCGGCACCAAGGGCGCCAATGGCGCCGTCAGCGCCGAATCGATCAGCGTCAGCGCGGCCGACGCCGGCCTCGGTGGCGGCGGCCTCAGCTCGCTGTTTGGGGGCGGCGGCGCGGGCGGCAGCGCGGGCGGCGGCGGCTCGGCGGCCGGAGGAGCCTCGGGTGGCGGAGGTCTTTTCGGTGGATGATCGCCCACCGCCTCCTTGTGCCCCGCGTGAGTTCGTCCTTGACGGACGCTTTAGGTGGATCGATCAAAGTGTTCGGGATCCACATGACCCGTGGCGCGCATCCGTATGACCGACAAAGGAGCTTCATGTCCCCTCACAGGGCCCGCAGGCCAACGACCTTCGCTTCGCTGATTGCGCTGACCGCCGCGCTTGTGGCCGCCTCGCTCGGCCTGGCGGCGTGCGGCAGCTCGTCGAGCACGACCACGACCACGACCACGACCACCCAGACAGCCGCCAACGCGGCAGCGACCGGCACAACCACCGCCGGCGCCGGCACCTCGGGCAGCACGTCCACCGGGACCTCGTCCACCCCGACCACTCCCGGCACCGCCACCACGCCCACCGCACGCGCGGCGCGCTTCGCCGCAGTGCGCACCTGCCTCTCGAAGAAGGGCATCACGCTCCCCCAGCACGGAGCCGGAGGCTTCCGCGGCGCCGACGGCGGCAGCGGCGCGCAGCTACCCCCGGGCATGTCGCGAGCGCAGTTCGCTGAAGCGCTCAGGAGCTGCGGTGCGGGCTTCAAAGGCAGCCACTTCGGCAAAGGCGTCAACGGCTTCAAAAACCCCTACAACAACCCCCGCTACCACGCCGTGCTGACGCGCCTCGCCGCCTGCTTGCGTCAGAACGGGATCAACGTCGGCGAACCCAACACCTCGGGCAAGGGCCCGGTCTTCGACACCAAAGGGCTCAACACCGGCAGTCCGCAGTTCAAATCGGCGATGGCGACTTGCCGCTACACGCTGCTGGGCGCGCTCAAATCCAACAGGGTCCACCCCGGCGTCAGCAAAGCCGGCTGAGGAGCCTCAGCCGGCGCCGAGCCCGCGGTTGGTGGGCGCCGCCTGCGGGTCGCGGATCGCCGCCGAGCTGGGCGTGACCGAGACCGTGGGCTTCGGCAGCGCGGCGATGCGCCCGATCAGCTGGCTCCACTGAGCCTCGTTCAGTTCGCCGCTCGCTGCCAGCGGCGCGGCCGCGGTCGGTCCGGCCGCGGCCGCATGAGCCGACACCGCGGCGTGCACCGGCAGGAACTCGAGGTGAATGTGGTTCCAGGCATCGGGCAGCGCCTCGGTGACGGGCGCTTCGGGGTACTGCATGAGGCTCACGATCCGGTGGGGCGAGAACCGGCCGTGAAGCGTCAGCAGCGTGCGGATCGCAGCGTCCGTAACCGAGTTCGCACCCTGGTGGCCGGCGATCGGGACATCGTTGATCGCGGTGATGTCCACCGCCAGGCCGCCACCGTGGGCCGCCGCCTGCTGAGCGGCTGAGCGCAGCGCGGCACCGGCGCTCGCGCCCGTCCCACTCGCGCTGGCGCCAGTGCCAGTCACGACGCTCAATCCCGACGGGGAGTCCCCACCGCGGGGACAGCGCAGCCCGGCAACCGTCGGCTGCAGGCCGCTGCGCGAGAGGAACAGGAGCGCCGCCAGCACGCGCCTGTCCACCGTACCCCCTGCGACGTCCCGGCGCCCGCACGTGTCGAGCTGGATCCCGGGGTCGGCGAGCACCGCGCGCTCGAGCCCGCCCTTGGACATCGACAACGCGTCTCCGGCGGTCGCCCCGAGCAGCGTGTCGGTGCCCTTGGAGCCCTTCGGGTGCAGCGCTGCATTGAGCTGGCGCCAGTTCTGCAGCAGCGGCTGGGGATCGATCGTGGTGCTGTCCCCCGCGGGCCGCACCGCGAAGCGCAGCTGCCCGGCGGTCGCACCGGCGGGCGTGTCGAGGTGGCCGAGCACCGTGCCCTTGGCGACGATCGACCCTGTTTTCAGCGCCGCCCAGCCGCCGCTACCGCTCGCCGGGCTCCTCACGTGGGCTGCCGCGCGCGCGACCGGATTGTCGGGGTGCGCGAACAGGCGCACCCTGCCCATCCCGGCGGGCGCCGTTTCGCCTTCGGATTCGACCGGCGCGCTCACGGGCGCAACCGCCTGTGCGGCGTGCGCCTTGACTTTCAGCGTCAGCGGCGACTGGTGCCCGGCGGTCGCGGCCCCGGTGGGCTTTGGTTCCTGCGATGCCGCAGTGCGGGGCTTGCCTGACGGAACCGTGGGGCGATAGCGGGGGGCGATGCTGCCGAGGCCGGCGTAGGTGAATACGTCGCCGTAGATGTCGCGCAGCACCAGGTAACGCCCGAGTGCGTGGGAGTGCCCGAGGTGCTCGATGCGACCATCCTCCACCGCCACCACCGGCGCGCCGGGGTCGCCGAGCAGCTCGACCAGCTGGGATGGCTTGGCGGGGGCGTTGGCGGCGGCCTGCGCCCGCGCCGCCGCGACCCGCGGCGAGGGCGCGGGCGTCGAGCCTGGGGTGGCCGGCGTCGCGGACAGACCCGCGGGAACCGCGCCGGCGGTGGCGTTGGAGGAGCCGCCCGCGGCCGTGCCGCTCCCCGCCGAGGGGGAGGCGGGACCTTCGCCGGAGGCACCGACGCCGGGCGCTGCCGCCTGTGCCGCCAGCACGGCACCCGCCGCCGGAGCCAAATGGGCGCCGGTCGTCGGCGCGCGCCCGTCGACGAGGCCGGTGAGCGTGGCGATCACCGAGCTCGGGTAGCTGGCGATCAGGCGCGCGCGCAGCAGCACCGATTCGACGTATTCCTGGGAGTGGTTGTAGGAGAAGATCGCGGCGCGCAGGTGGTGGGAAGCGCCGGCCGCGTGCAGGTAGCGCGCGGCGGCGAAGATCGCGTCCACGGGGTTGTAGGGGTCGGCGTAGCCGGCGTCGGTGGCGTCCACCCCGTACTGCAGCCAGGTGCCGGGCATGAACTGCATCCACCCCAGCGCGCCCGCGCTGGAGACGGAGAGGTCGGTGCCGTAGTCGGTCTCGATTTCGTTGATCCCCGCGAGCACCTGCCAGGGCACGTCGTACTGGAACGCCGCGGCCTGGTAGACCGGGAGCAGGAAGAGGGGGATACGGTAGAAGTCGAGCGCCTGCGCCGACACCGTCGAGCCGCTGAGCAGCGTCGCCAGCACACCCGCTTCTTCGCCGGCCGTCTGCGGCGCGGGCGCGACGCCGTTGGCAGCACCGGCGGGGGCTGTGGTGGGCCCGCTCTTGGCGCCTTCGCCCTGGCCGTTGGCGCCCCCTTCAGTGGAGCCGTTGCCTCCTGCGCCGGCGTTGGTGTAGCCGGTGACGCTCGCGCCATGGCGCCGGCCGGGGGTGGTCTGCTGGCTGCGCTGCACCACCACGGTCGGGGGCGTCGCTTCTTCGGCGACCGGCGCGGCTGCGGTTGGTGCCGTCGCGGTGCTGGAGGGTGTGGGGGCCGGGGCGGTCGAGGTGGTGTTGGAGCCCGTTCCGCTGGTCCCGTTCGCAGCGCCGGCGCCGTTCGCCCCGCTGCTCGAACCCCCTTCCTGCGTCGGAGCCGACGCCTGGGGGGTCGTTTCGGTGACCGGAGGAGGCTGACCTTCGGTGGTGGTGGTGCCCGTCTGCGCTTCGGCGCCGAGCGCCCCGCCCGCAAGCGGCCCGCCGAAGCCGGCGGCGCCGAGGCCGCCTCCGGCGAGCACTGAGAGCACGGCGCGCCGCGCCCAGCGGCGCGGGGCGCTCATCCGCGGCCTCCGCGGGCGGCGGTCATCAGTCGGGTGGGCTGGTTGTCGTCTCGCATGCGCATGCCAAGGCGGGGCCGCGATCGCCGGACCGACCACCCTGGTCAAGGTTCATATCGGCAGACAACCACCCCGCGGTAAAGGATTTGTAATCTCCCTTGCACGCAAGGCTACGGAAGGGACCGGGCAGCGCGCGCAGATTCCCCAGGGTGGCGGTCAAAGCCGCTGCACTGTACAGACCCTCCAGGCGGCGCCCTCCGGTAGTGTCCCGGGCGCGCAACTACGCACGATCTGTTGCAAACGCGCTCCGTTCGACGGCTCCCCGGGTTGAAGAGATCGAGAGGCCTATGCAATGCTCCGCAATATGACCATGTCCAAAGTAAGAGTTCTCGTCGCGATCGGGGTGCTGTGCACGTGCCTGACCGCCGCCGCGGCGGCGTGGGCGGCGGAGACCCTGGAAGTGACCGCGAGCTTCTCGCCCGAGAAGCTGGGATCCCCCACCAACGTCCACGGCACCGCGACGATCGGCTCGACCACCGGCGCCCTGCCGTCCCCGCCCGCGGAAATCACGGTGATGGGGCCGCCGGGCATCACGGTGAACACCAAGGGCGTCGGCATCTGCACGCCCGCCACGCTCGAAGCCCGCGGGCCGGAAGGCTGCCCAAAGACCTCGAAGGCCGGCTTTGGGGGCGGCGTGGGCGCCTACGAAATCGCGCACGAAATCAACGAAGAGTCGTTCACGCTCAACTTCTTTCGCGGCCCCAACGAAGATGGGCACGTCGTGCTGCTGACCTATCTCAACGCGGTGTCGCCGATCTCGGTGCAGCTCGTGCTCAAGGCTCAGGTGGTCAATGAGCCAAAGCCCTATGGGCTCGGCTTCACGTTCACGGTGCCGCCGATCGAATCCGTTCCCGGCGCTTCGAATGCGACGGCGAAGAGCATCTTCATCACGCTGGGCGCAGCCAACGCCGCCTATTTCGAGCAGGTCGGCGGCAAGCGCAAGCTGGTGCACGTGAAGGGGATCGTCCTCCCCAAGACGTGCCCCAAGGGAGGCTTTCCCTACGAGACGCGGTTCCTCTTCGAGGACGGTACGACCAACACCGTCACGCACACGATCCCCTGCCCGCACAAGTAGGAGCGGAATGTTCGTTCCGCCACCGCCACCGCCCCCGCCCACAGCGACGACGACGACGATCCAGGCGTCATTCTCCCCCGACCGGCTAGACACGAAGGCGGCCTTTACGTTCGCCGTCCACTTTGCCGGCGGCGAGCTCGGCGTGCCCGCGCCGGTGCGCCGGGCGGTGGTGCACTTCCCACCGGGGCTGACGCTGGACATACCGAAGCTCAAGAGCTGCTCGAAGGCCGAGCTGCAGGCGCGCGGCGCGCGCGGCTGCCCGGCACGGTCGCAGATCGGCACGGGGCGCGCCCTGGCCGACGTGCACGCCGGCTCTACGGTCGAAAGCGAGGAAGCCGCAGTATCGGCGTTCGTGGGCCCGCCGCAGGGCGCCAACCCGACGATCGAGATCCTCGGCCAGGGCTACTCGCCACTGGAAGAGCGGGTGGTGATTACCGCCACGGTGCTGCCGGACAACCCGCCCTACGGCGAAAAGCTCGTGATGTCGATCCCCCCGATTCCCACGATCCCCCTGGAGCCCTACGCCTCAACGGTCTCCTTCTCGATGACGATCGGCGGGAAGGCCGCCAAAAAGCACCACAATCCCAATACGGTCCTGCTGCCCTCCCGCTGCCCCACCGGCGGCTTCCCGTTCGCGGCAGAATTCACCTACGAAGACGGCTCCACCAGCGCCAGCACCGCGACGGTTCCCTGTCCGTAGGACGCGGCAATCGGTATCCTTACGCCGATGGAAGCGATCCTCGGGTTTGCGCAGGTGATCATCGCGGTGGTGCTGATCTTCCTGGTGCTGATGCATTCGGGCAAAGACGCAGGGCTCTCAGGCGCGTTCGGAGTCGGCACCGGCCAGGGCCCGCTGGGGGGCGGCTCACTCGTGGAGCGCAACCTCAACCGCTGGACTGTCTTCTTCGCGATCCTGTTCGTCGGAAACACCATCCTGCTGCTGAAGAAGCCCTGGTAGCGACCCCGCGCGCCCGTTCAGCCGGCCGGAGGCGGCGTTGGCGGGAGCGGATGCATCGGCCGCCGGCTCGGGCTCGAGCTGGTTGAGGATCTCCAGGGCCTCCGCGCGCAGCGTCGCGTTGGTCGCCTCGTAGTCCTCGCGCGAGAGCTTGCCGGTGGCGAGGTCGAGCTCCAGGTCGCGCAGCTCGCGGTACTTGACTTCGCGGGCGAGCTCCAGCGCGAGGAGATCTCGCGGCGCGGGGCCCCCGGCGAGCGCGGGGCGGGCGGCGCGCGGGAGGCCCGCGGCGACGCGGCGGCGCAGGGCCCCGGGCGAGGGCGAGAGCGCGAGCAGGCCCCCACCGAAGACGATCAGGCCGCCCAGCCAGATCCACATGATCAGCGGCGAGACCTCCAGGCGGAACTGCGCCGGGGGCGGGTGCTGGAGGTATTCGTGGGCGAGGAAGTCGATCACGAACAGCCCCTCGTCGGGACGCGAGAAAGGAATGGTTTTGTTGCCGACTTCGATGATGTGCTTCAACCGCGGAGTTTCGAGTTCGGGGGCGATCGCGCTCCAGATGTCGCGCGTGAGGCTCGCATTGATGCCGACGTTGCTGACCGGCTGCCCCCCGATCAGGTGCCCAACCGAGCCCTGCGATTCTTCCTGGGATTCGTAGAAGTCCTCGCTGGGGCGCAGCGTGGTGACGTAGCGCCCATCCTTGGTCACCCGCAGTACGGCGCCCACGTTGAGCGTCGAGCCCGTGTGCGTCGGGTCGTCGTGGGGCGTGAGGGCCGCGGTGGGGCGCACGTAGTGGATCGTGTAGGCGCCCACGCGCGTGGACTGCCCGGGAGAGAAGGAGCGCAGCTGGGAGACGTGCTGGAAGGAGGATGAGGCGGCGACGCCCACGAACAGCACCGCCATCCCGACGTGCACGATGTAGCCGCCATAGCGCCGGCGGTTGCGGCGGATCAGCGCCAGCAGCGCCACCGGGGGCGCCTCGCCCGAGGCGCCCCGGCGCACGCGGGCCCCGCGCCACAGCTCCTGCGCGACGCTGCCGAGCGCGAAGGCGGCGCAGCAGAACATCGCGATCGCCGCGGGCTTCTGGGTGACACCGGCGAGGATCAGCGCGGCCAGCGTGAGCAGCGCCGCGGCGATCGGCACGAGCAGGTTGCGCACCACCCCCCGCGGCGTGGCGCGCCGCCAGGCGATCACCGGCCCGATGCCGGAGAGCAACACGAGGATCAGCGCCAGCGGGACGGTGTAGCGGTCAAACCACGGCGGCCCGACCGAGGCGGCCTGGCCGGTGAGCGCTTCGGAGATCTTGGGGAACCAGGTGCCCCAGAAGATCACGAAGGCGAGGCCGACCAGCACGAGGTTGTTGAACAGGAAGATCGCCTCGCGCGAGAGCAGCGAGTCCAGGTGGTGGGTGCTGCTGAGGCTGGAGCGGCGGGAGACGACCAGGTAGATCGAGCCGGCGAGCAGCGCGGCGATCAGCAGGAGAAAGGGCACCCCGAGGGTCGCCCCGCCGAAGGCGTGGATCGAGTCGAGGATCCCGCTGCGCACCATGAAGGTGCCCATGATCGCCAGGATCCCGGTGGCCAGCGGGAGCGAGACGTTCCATACCTTGAGCATCCCGCGGCGCTCCTGGATCATCAACGAGTGCAGGAACGCCGTGCCGGTCAACCACGGCAAGAGCGATGCGTTCTCGACCGCGTCCCAGCCCCAGTAGCCCCCCCAGCCGAGCTCCGAGAACGACCAGGAGGCGCCGAGCAGGATGCCCATCCCGAGGAACAGCCACGCCGCCAGCGCGAAGCGGCGCACCACCGCGATCCACTCCCCGTCCACCCTGCGAGCGATCAGCGCGCCCATCGCGAACGCGAGCGGGATCGTGCAGAGCGTGTACCCCGAGTACAGCATCGGGGGGTGGATCATCATCGTCGGGAAACGCAGCAGCGGGTCGAGACCGACCCCTTCGGCGGGCACCGGATTGGTCGTCGTGAACGGGTTGGCGTAGAACACCATCAGCCCCACGAAGAATCCGCCGAAGCCGAGCAGGATCGCGGTCGCGTAGGAGGCGACCTCGCGCAGGCGCCCGCGCGTGAGGAACAGCACGAGGCTCGACCACATCGAGAGCAGCCATGCCCACAGCAGCAGCGAGCCTTCCTGCGAGGACCACAGCGCAGCGAGGCGGTAGAGCAGTGGCGTGGTGCGCGAGGAGGTGTCGGCGACGGCGTTGAAGGCAAAGTCGTTGCCGACGAACGCGATCTCGAGCACGATCATCCCGACGGTGAGCAGGCCGGCGAGCGCGTACACCGAGCGGCGACCCGCCAGCGAGAACTCGGCCCGGCCGCTACGCGCCCCGTGGATCGAGACGACGATGCCGTACGCGCAGACGATCAGCGCGAGCACCAGGCAGACGTGTCCGAGCAGCGCCATCAGGCCTCCTCACCGGCCTGCCGAGCGTCCGCGGACTCCCCTCGGCGTGAGCCACCGGCCTGGACCGCGGTGGGGTGCGCGGAGGGGGACACTCAGGCGTTCTGCTTCTCGGAGGGCGGCGCGACCGTGTACTTGGAGGGGCACTTGGTGATCAGCGAGTTCTGTTCGCCGGTGTAGCTGGCGCCGTCCTTCTGCACGGTGACGATGATCTCGCGCCCTTCTTTGAAGGGGTCGGGGACAACGCCGCTGTAGGCGACCGGCACCGCGGCGGCGCTATTGGCGCGGTCGGCGACGCTGAAGTGCAGCACGCCGCCGACGTGGCGCACCGAGCCCTCCACGACGGTGCCGGTGAGCTGGTAGCTGCGCCCCGGCTGGGCCTCGCGCAGCAGCTGGCTGGGCGTGAGCGCCGGACTGGCGGCGTTGAAGCTCGTGTAGATCAGCGCACTCGCCAGCAGCACGGCGGCGCTGAGCGCCACCACCAGCCGCACGGTGCGCTTGCGGGCGGGGTTCATCGCGCCCAGTATCTCAAACGTACGCCCGGGATTCGCCACCGGCTCGATGGCTCAGCCCACACCACGCCGGCGGGCATCCCGCGCTCGCCCCAGGGATTCGGCCATCGAGGGCGAAACATTCGGGCATGCGACGGGTCTTATCAGATGGAGAGCAATGAGAGGAAGCCTCCTACATCCGATCGGCGCGCGGCGCCGAGCCCAGCGTATTCGCGGCGAGCACCCCTCCGCCCACGCGCCGGAGCCCCTCGCCCCACCGCCATCCGACGTCGCCCCACCTCCGCCTGACATCGCCGCCCAGCGCGCGCGCCAGTCCGGCGGCCCGACCGACCTGGCCTGCTACGCCTGCCACTGCGGCTACGTGTTCGCGGCCCCGGTCAGCACCACCGTGGAGTGCGCGCACTGCGGCACGCCGCAGGCCTGGTGACTGACTGCTCCCGGAGCCGCCTCACGGCAGGATGCACGACTGTCCGGCCGCGACCCTATCCGCAGCCAGCGCTGGAGCTAGCGAATGTGCATCCCCGAGATCGCGCGCGAGATCACCAGCTGCTGGATCTCGGCGGTGCCCTCGAAGATGTCGTAGATCTTGGCGTCGCGGTGCCAGCGCTCGACCGGGAACTCGCGGGTGTAGCCGTTGCCGCCGAGGATCTGGATCGCGCGCTCGGTGACCCAGACGGCGACCTCGCCCGCCTTCCACTTGGACATCGAGCCCTCGGCGTTCTCGAAGGGGACCTGGTTGCGGCCCATCCAAGAGGCGCGCCAGACGAGCAGGCGGGCAGCGTCGATCTCTAGCTTCATGCGGGCCAGCGTGAAAGCGATCGACTGGTTCTCGATGATCTTGCGGCCGAACTGCTCGCGCTCCTTGGCGTACTCCAGCGCGTACTCGTAAGCGGCGCGGGCGATGCCGAGCGCCTGCGAGCCGACCGTGGGGCGGGATGCCTCGAAGGTCTGCATCGCGGCCTGGGAGTTGCCCTTCTTGCCCTCGCGCACGCGGGCGATACGCTCGTCGAGCTTCTCCTTGCCGCCGAGCACGTGGCCGGCGGGGACGCGGCAGTCGTCGAGGAAGACGTCGGCGGTGTGCGAGGCGCGCAGGCCGTGCTTGGAGACCTTGGTGCCCTGCGAGATGCCCTTCGCTTCGCTCATCGGTACGACGAACGCGGCGTGGCCTTTGGAGCCGAGCTCGGGGTCGACGGTCGCGATCACGACGTGCACGTCGGAGATACCGCCGTTGGTCGCCCACGCCTTCTGGCCGTTGATCACCCACTCATTGGCGGCCTCATCGAACTTCGCGCGGGTGCGCACGCCCGAGACGTCGGAGCCAGCGTTGGGCTCGGAGGCGCAGAACGCGGCGACCTTGATGTCGTCCTCGGTGCCGAAGCAGCGGGGGATCCACTCTCCGATCTGCTCGCCCGAGCCCTGGCCGAAGATCGCGGCGACCGCGAGCGCGGTGCCCATGATCGACATACCGATGCCGGCGTCGCCCCAGAACAGCTCTTCGTTGACGATCGGCAGCGTCAGGCCGGTCGGGTCGGCGAAGAACTGAGCCAGCCCTTCGAAGCCGTAAAGGCCGATTTTGGCGGCCTCCTGGATGATCGGCCACGGCGTAGCCTCCTTCTCGTCCCACTCGTGCGCGGCGGGGCGGATCACGTCGGCCGCGAACCCGTGCACCCAGTCACGCAGATCCTTCTGGTCTTGGGAGAGCGCCAGCGAGAAGGTCGCCTCCTTGTTGGCCGCGCTGGCGATCGCCTCGACAGCAGCCTCGGCTGCCTCGGTGGTGTCGGCGACGGAGGTGGCTGACATCGAGAGGGGCTCCTTTTTTTTCTTTTGGAGGATGGGGTGGGGTGGGCGAGCGGCGATCCCGGACGCTGCTCCGGGCACGCGTGGCGCGGCGCAGGCGGCCGCGCGGAGCGAGGAAGTCTACCGGAAGGACGCCGTTTTTGGGGCGACTTGGCTGCTCTCACGTCCTAGCGGGTTTGCCAGGCGTCCTCGCCGCGTGTCAGGGCGATCACCTCTTTGGGCAGCTTCCCGGCGGCGACGTCGGCTACCGAGACGCGCTCGAGCACCTTGCGCAGGTTGGCCCGCAGCGCCACCCACACCTGCTGCAGGGACTCCGCGGAGCCGCCGTAGGCGACCTCCTCGGGGCGCTGGCCGCGCACCCCCACGAGCGGGCCTTCGACCGCCCGGATCACGTCGGCGAGCGTCACCTCGGCGGCGGGATGGGCCAGCCAGTAGCCCCCCTCGGGCCCGCGCTGGCTGCGCACGATCCCGGCCGAGCGCAACTGCGTGAGGATGTTCTCCAGGAACGACAGGGGGATCCCCTGCGCCTGGGCGATCTCATCGACCTTGCGGGGAGCGTCGGCGCTGCTGCCCACCAGCTCCACGGTCGCCCGTACGGCGTAGTCGGCCTTGGCGGTGACGCGCATACCCAAGACTCTACGGAATCAGCCGGTCCCGTCCACGTCCAGCCATCCGGGAGGAGACTAAACGCGTGGCTCCCGCCACATCGCCCACATCCGCGGACCGCGCGGCAGGCGCAGCTCGGCGGTAACGCGGAAGCCGTGGCGGGCGTAGAAGTCGATGTTGCGCTCCTTGGAGGACTCCAGGTAGGCGCCGACGCCGTCGGCGTCGCACTGCTCGAGCACAGGGCCGAGCACCGCCGAGCCGAGGCCCTGCCCCTGCACGGCGGGATCGGTGCCGAGCACCGCCAGGTACCAGTGCGGTGGGACGTGGGGGTGCTTGCGCTCGAGCCCCAGCAGCCCGCGGACGATCAGCGGCCCGCGGGCGATCAGCCGTGGGTGGAGCATGATCCGCGCGAGCGCGAGGTCCTGGCGTGGCGTCGTGCGCCAGCGCTTCGGCGGTGCCCACAGCGCGGTGCTTGCAAGCCCGGGCGTGGCCCACACCTCGCGATCGACCAGCAGCTGCCGCATGCGCGCGGCGTTGAAGCGTTCGAGCACCTTCGGGCGCAGGCGGTCGGGCGGACACGACCACATCGCGACCGGATCGTCGATGAACGCCCGCGCGAGCATCTGCGCGAGCGGCGGGACCTCCTCGGCGGACACGCGGCGCGGGGCGGCGAGATCGGGGCGCGGTGCCGGCGAGAGACTCATGCGCGCAGCATGACAGCGCCGCGCGAGGCGCTCAAGGGCGGTGTGCCCGCCGGCCGCAGCAATGAGCCCGGTCGCGGGGCATGGAAGCCCCGCGCCCCACCGGCTCATCGCCAGCCCGCAGGCGCGCGGATGCGCCCCAAAGAACCCCGCCCTACAACACCCGGCGCGCCCAAGTGAACTGTTCGGCGAGCCAGCCGGAGGTGAGCGGCAGCACGTAGACGCCCTGGGCAGAGGAGTTGATCGCCCATTCGCTGCTCATCGCGATCGCCTCGTGGATCACGTTGGACTCGGTGGCAGCCGAGTTGAAGTGGGCCGAACCGAAGAACAGGAGGTCGCCGCCCACCACGTCGTGCAGGTGGATGCGCTCGCGCTTGGGAATTTCGCCGGCCTGTTCGGCTGCCGTGCGGCCACGGATCTGCCTGCCCCACGACAGGCCGGAGAGCTTGTACACGCGCCACACGAAGCCCGAGCAGTCGTAGCCACCGTGTTCGAGGCCATCGGCGGTGTTGTCGGTGGTGCCGCCCCACACGTAGGGCATGCCGATCTTCGCGACGGCGATGTGGAGGACCTCGCGTTGGGCGGCGGTGTAGGTGGGCAGCGAGAAGCTCACCAGCGCTTCGCGTGCCGCGGCGATCGCCCAGCTCGTTGGCGGGGCGGCCAGCGCGGGAGCCGGGGCTGCTTCGCCGTCGGCGCTCCCTTCGGTGCTCCCTTCGTCCCCGCTCGCCGGCTGCTTGCCGCCCGCGTCGCCCACCAGACCCAGCACCACGGCGAAGGAGTGGGCGGCTTCGGCGCGCGTGATCGGGTTCCACGGGTACAGCGCGAGCTTCTGTTCGCCGGGGGGGTGGGTGTAGCGCAGACCCAGGTAACGGGCCACGACCTCGCTGCCGAAATAGCTGGGCGGGGCGAGGCCCGCGGCGGCAGCTACCTGTTGGACGTGTTCGGCGACTTCGCCGAGCCCGAGCTGGTCGACGAGCAGCGCGTCGAAGCGGGTGACGGTGAGGGACGCGCCGGTGTCGAAGACGATCGGGGCGCTGCCCTCGCGCGTGGCAATTGCCGCCAGCGCGGAGCTCTCGACGGCGGCGCTCAGGGGGCTGGCGCCCGCGAAGCCGCTGCCTTCTTCGCTCATCACCGCTTCGTGCACCACGAGGCGCTGTTCTGAGCTGTCCCAGTTGGCGGCGGTGAGCTTCTTGGCGGCGGCCGCTGGGGAGGGCGCGGCGAGCGAGCCGGCGGCGAGGGCAGCGGCCACGGCGGCGACCGCGCACGTCGGCGCGAGCCGACGCACCACGCAGACGCGGCGGGGCGAGGCGATGCAAGCCACACCCCTGCATCGGCGGTGGCGGTGGGCCGCTTGAGTCCCACCACCACGGCCCAGCCGCACACGTTCATTCTTTTCGGGCCCCATACAAACGAGAATGAGACTCAATCCCATTTATATGGGGGCCAAAACGAAACACCTGACCCCACCGCCGGTCGAGCGTCCCTACCCTGCCTCCCCCGGATGTGTTTTCCGCTGCCTTCGGCGGCGGATCGGTGGAGGCAGTCACCGCGTGCCGCATGGACGCCGGCGGGGCGAAAACCTTTCAGCGGCGCGGCCACGCCCATCCACCAGGGGGCCGGCGGGGGTCAGGCGAGCGCGCCCTCGTGCGCCGGCCGCGGCTCCTCGTGCAGACCGGCCGCGTCGGGGGAGGCGCCGACGAGCGGGCCGCCGGCGCACTCCTCCGCGCACACCGTGCGGCGCGGGTTCTGGATTCCCACCGCGCCGATCACGCCCCCGAGCAGCACGAGGCCCCCCGCGATCGCAATGCCGGCGCGGAAGCTCTCCAGCGACGCGGCGTCGGCGGCGTCGGTGACCGCGCGGGCCTGGCGCGGCGCGAGGCCCGCCACCGAGGGACGCCCGAGCGTGAGTCGCTTGGCCTGTGCCACCGCCGCTTCGGCGCTCGGGGAGAGCCGCACCCCCGCCAGGTGCGAGTCGAGCGAGGCGGAGAACTGCACCGCGACGACGGCGCCGAGCGCCGCGATCCCGAGCAGGCCGGCAACCCGCGCCACCGCGTTGTTGACGCCCGAGGCGATCCCCGCCTGGCGCTCCTCGACGCCCGCGAGCACTGCCGCAGTGAGCGGGGCGACAGTCATCGAGAGACCCAGCGAGAACACCAGCAGCCCCGGCAGCACCTCGGTGTAGTAGTCGACGTGGACGCCGACGCGCAGGAGCAGCAGCAGGCCGACGCCCGCCAGCAGCGGCCCGCCGCCCATGAACAGCCGCGGCCCGTGACGGTCGGCGAGCCCCCCGAAGCGGCGCGAGAGCAACAGCATCACAACAGTGACTGGCAGCGTGGAGAGACCGGAGCGCAGCGGCGAGTAGCCGGCGACCTGCTGCAGGAAGAGCGTAAGGAAGAAGAACAGCACCGACAGCCCGGCATACATCGCGAACGTCTCGACGTTGCCCACGGCGAAGTTGCGGCGCTTGAACAGCCCCAGCGCGAGCATCGGGTGCGAAGCGCGGGACTCGTAGAGCAGAAACACGGCGAACAGCAGCGCACCGCCAATCAGCCCTGCCATCACCGCGGGGCTCGACCAGCCCAGGCGCGGCTGCTCGATCAGCGCGAACACCGGCCCGCCGAGTCCGAGCGCGCACAGCAGCGCCCCGACGTAATCGACCGCGGGCCCGGCGGCGCCGGCGGCGCGCGGCGCGGCGCGGGGGATGACCGTGAGGATCAACACCAGGCAGAGCGCTACGAACGGGAGGTTGATCAGGAAGATCCAGCGCCACGAGCCGATCCCGAGCAGCAGGCCCCCGCCGAGCGGCCCGATCGCCGCGGCGATCGCGCCGAACGCGGTCCACGTGCCGATCGCGGCGCCGCGCTCTGCCTCCGGGAAGGTCGCGACGATCACCGCCAGCGAGCTCGGGATCAACAGCGCCCCGGCGACGCCCTCGAGCGCGCGGAACGCGATCAGGAAGCCGATCGTGGGCGCGAGCGCGCACAGCAGCGAGGCGACCCCGAAGCCGCCGACGCCGAGCGCAAAGATCCGCCGCTCGCCGAACAAGTCGCCGAGCGAGCCGCCGACCAGGATCAGCGAGGAGAGGGTCAGCAGGTAGGCGTTGCTGACCCACTGCTGGCCGGCGAGCCCACCCCCCAGGCCGCGCTGGATCGTGGGCAGCGCCACGTTGACGACGGTGCCGTCGAGCACCGCGATCCCCGACCCGATGATGCACGCCGCGAGCGTGACCTGCTTGACCTGGGCGGTCGAGAGCTTCACGCAGTCCAATGTACGGCAGGTACGAGCCGAGTCGCTATTCACCGACCTCCTCGAGCGTGCGCCCACTGAGCACCGAGCGAGGCTGTTCGGCGACGACGTCCGACCCTGGGCGCGCGTAATCGTCGCGACGCTTGATCAAAAGCCACTGCGCCTTCGGCCCGCCGCCAGTGCGCTGCAACGCGAAGCCACCGCGCAGCTTCTCGCCGTGCAGCACGAAGACGGCGTGACCGCGCTCAAGCGCCGACGGCCACGCGACGCGACCGCCCTGCTCGTAGACGCCGCGATCCCACACGATCACCCGACCCCCGTCGAGCGCCCCCTCGAAGGAGTTGTGCGAGATCGCGTGGTCAGGCACCCGCACCGCGAGACGCTTCACGGCCGGGTCGAGCGAAGGCCCCTTCGGCACCGCCCACGAGCGCATCGCCCCGCCGACCTCCAGGCGCAGGTCGAAGTGGTGGGCGCGCGCCAGATGTTCCTGCACGACGAACACCCCGGCGCTGACGCCGCGCACGGCGAACTGCTCGTGGCCCTCGACCGCCACACGGTCAACCTCAACCTCGGCGACCCGCGCGAGTGGAGGACCCTCACCCAGAAAGGTCACCAACTCATCGACCGCGTGCGCGGGCCCCTCGGCGTGCACCTCCACCGTGCCCTCCTCGCTGTTGCGCACCCAACCCAGCACGGCGAGCTCGCGCGCACGTCTGATGGTCGCGTCGCGGAACCCGACGCCCTGCACCTCGCCGCGCACGGCGGCGCGGATCGCGGTGGTCTTCATCTGGCCTGCTTGCCTGGGCATCACCCGACGTATATCGCTAAAGCACCTGAAGCCTATCCGGGGTCGAGATGCGCAGGTGAGCCATTGCCGCGCGCACCACGAGATGCGCCTCGGGTAGCGTCGGGGTTACGGTCAGCCATATCGATCGGGGCAACTCTCGGCATGCGCCTACCGATCAGGTTCTGTCGTGCCCAGACGCTACCCTTGATCGCAGATCACGCGCGGATGAGAGGCTCCTAGATTCCGCGGGAGAGGTTGATGTCACGTGCTTGCGGTACCTGGCTGGTGATGGCGGCAGGATCGGAAGCACGGTCGGTCGGTCATGGTAGTCCGGAGCGCTGGGCGGGCTGGCTGCTGTGGCAGCCGGGCTTGTTGTCGTATCTCGGCCCGGGCGGTTCTTCGGCGCGTCACTCCCACCACGCGATCCAGTTGGCGGTCTCCTTCGACGGCCCGTTTGAGCTCACGCTGGATGACCGACGGGTCGTCGCCCGGGCGGCGCTGATTCCAAGTCGGGAGCCGCACGCATTTGAGACGAGCGATCGGCGGATCTTCTATGCGCTGGTCGAGCCGCTTGGAAACCGCGGAACTGGCCTGGCGCAGCGCGCGCGTGAACTACTCGGCCGTGACCTTGCCGATCTGGTTCCGATAGCGACACAGCCAGCGCCTGACGCAGACTCACTCGTTAGCTACGCCGACACGCTGATTTGTTTGTTGACGGCGCCGTGCACTACGCCGCCGCTATCGCCGCACGTCATCGCGGCGCTCGCATATCTCGACTCCGGGCTGCACGGCCGCCCGCGTCTGGATGATGCAGCACGCGCCGCTTGTGTCTCGCCGTCGCGACTGACGCACTTGTTCTCAGAGCAAGTCGGGATCCCATTCCGGCGGTTCGTGCTGTGGCTGCGGCTGCGTCAGGCGGCCGAGTACGCATGGGCTGGAAGCTCGCTCACGGAGGCCGCCCTCGCGGCCGGGTTCAGCGACCTTGCGCATCTCAGCCGCGTGTGCAAGAGCACCTTCGGCGTTAATCCAACGGCGATCACGCAGATGCGCCTAGTCCCGGAGCCGGAGAGCTGGCCTGGGTAAGTCAGCCGCAACGTTCAAGACAACCATGGGATCCTGGCTTAGGCTCGTGTTTGCCGGCCGTCGTGCGGGCAATGTCATGCAAACCCGAACCTCTCACGCCCGCCCAGATTCGATCGTCTTGATGGGCAAGCCACGAGCGCGGTTGGCGGATGTTCCCGACGCGCTCCAGTCGCGGGAGTCTGTGGTCAGGGCCCACCGCGTGATCACCTACGAACTGCCAGTTAAAGGCGCAGCATCAATCACTGCTCAGCAGTGGGCGAGGGCGACGTTCGAGGGCGGTTCACCGATCCTGAGGAGCTTTCTCGTGCATGGCTGGCGATCCGCCCTCGGGCTTCGCCTGAACAAAAGGGACTCTACCCGGTCGGTGCTCGGATGGCGGCTGACCGAGGATCTCCCCCACCTGGCAACGCTAGAAGCGGCATCCGGCCTGATCACCGCTCAGAACCTTGTATTCGTCAAGGACACAAGCGTGTTCTGGATCACGCTTGTGCACTACGAGCGGAGGATGGCCGCGCCGATCTGGAGGCTCGTGGAGCTCGTACACCGAGCCGTAGTGCCCGGCATCCTCACGCGCACTGGCCGCCGACACGCATCTGCCTCCGACCAACTGGAACAGCCGCCAGCGCGCGCCTGACTAGACCTGACCGGCACGGTCAGGTCTCCGTCGAGCACGCGGGCGGCGTTGGGTTCGATCGGTGTCCTCCCTAGGCAGGACACCTAGATGCACGACCCAGTTTGGGCTGTGCGAGAACTGTCCCCAGATAGCTCGATCATTCGAGATTCCGAGGACGACGGTCGGCGCCAAAGACCCTCCCATTGCAACCATGAGCCTGTCTCAGGAGACCGTCGCTCGGTAGCGCGAGACCGAAGGGCAAGCACCGGATCGAGGCTCTCAAGCAAGCGCGCCAACTCTTTCTCGGCGAAGAAATGAACGGCAAGTCCTGCCTTCGGACCGTCCTCATACTCGATCGTAAACCCGCCATCAGCACATTCCTCAATCATGCGGTGCCGGTTATAGATATCCGTCCCGACCGCATTGACCCTGACGCAGAAACCCAAACGGCCTAGTAACTGGCCATGACTTGTACGTTTAGCGGGCAGACTGGGGCGTTTAGCGCGTCACGATCAACGCCCGCTTTGAACCCCGGCCACCGAGCGTCCCCGCACGGTTCTCAAAGTCCTTGTAGGCAGCCAGAAGGATGCCGAGGAAATACCCGGTCCACGGCGCAAGATCATGTTCGGCCGCGTGCCATCCGCCAGTAGACAGGCGCAGAGCTTCGTAGTAGGTCTCCCTGCTCGTGTCTACCAGCTTCTCGAGGCTGATGTAGCGGCCGACGTCGTGCCCAACGATGTAGAGCAACCAGAGCGTAATGAGCCGCGACATGCGGCCGTTGCCGTCACGGAACGGGTGGATCACGGTGAAGTCCAGCACGTAGGCCGCGCACAGCAACAACGGCGCATAGATCCCGGCGTCCAGCGCTCGCCGAAACTGGGCGTGGAGATCCTCCATAGCCTGCGGGGTCAGCGCCGCCTCGCGGCGACTTCCGCGGGTTGGCGCGTCCAGGCAGCATTCGACGCGGCTCTCGTGGACGCGAGGACGCCGCGTGGCGCGGCTGCTACCGGAAGCTCACAACCGCCAGCGCCCAGCCGTCGCGCGTAGGCGTTTAGTTACGCTTCAGCGCGTGGAGCTGCAGCGGCGCATTGCCGAGGGGACGGGTGAGTTCTTGTTGTTCGCGCTGACCCCACCGCGCCTGACGACCGAACCGGAGCAAGCCGGTCAGATCGCCGCGAAAACGCTCAAGCGCCTGCGCCCTGTGGGCCTCGACGGCCTCGTGCTCTACGACATTGATGACGAGAGCGACCGCAATCCCGAGGAACGCCCCTTTCCGTTCCTACCCACGATGGACCCAGCCGACTACCTCGCTCGCCATCTCGTCGGCTTGGAAGTGCCGGCCATCGTGTACCGCGCTGTCAGCAAGTATCCAGAGCAACGTCTTCGCTCGTGGCTCAGCGAACAAGCCCCAACCCACGCGCTGTCGGTGTTCGTCGGTGCGTCCTCTCGTGAGAAGGCGGTAGCAACCTCTCTGTTGCGGGCCTACGAACTCAGGACCGAGGTGCGTCCGGATCTCCTGCTCGGAGGTGTCGCGATCCCAGAGCGGCACACGCGCGGGCGCGGGGAGCACGTCCGTCTGCTGGCCAAGCAGGCGGCAGGTTGCTCGTTCTTTGTCACCCAGATCGTCTATGACGTCAATGCCGCCAAGAACTTGGTCTCTGACTATCACTACGAGTGTGCCGCTCGTGACGTCAAGCCGGCGCCGATCGTCTTCACGTTCTCGGTCTGCGGCTCGCTGAAGACACTGGAGTTCGTTCAGTGGCTCGGTGTCGATGTGCCGCACTGGATCGAGAACGAGTTGCGCCACGCGGACGACACCCTCGACGCGTCCTACGATCAAGCCGTCGCTACGGCCGTCGAGCTGATCGCATTCTGTCGGCGCGTCGGTGTTCCATTTGGGCTCAGCGTCGAGAGCGTCTCGATCCGCCAAGTCGAGATCGAGGCCTCCGTCCGCCTCGCAACCCGGCTACAAGCAGAGCTACGTCGCTAGTCCCTACGACCTGATCGTAGGCAGCGCAAGCCAGCTGACCCCACCGTGCTGCCTGCTTGGGAAGCCGGGGGCGGATGGGGCTTTTACCCCTGCAAATTGGCATGTTCTCGCAAGATCCGTGGCCCCGTGGCCACACCGGGGCCGTAGATCTTGCGGATTTTGGGCGCTGCTGAGCGCGTGGATCGAGCGTGATTGCATGGGGACGATCAAGACTACGACGATCACAGGACGGGGCCGGGACGGGTCGCGTCCCGTGAGCCGGGGGAATTGAGGTTGCGGGCGTAGCCTCCGCTTTGACCCTGAACAAGTCGAAGATGGAGGTACGCCCGCATGGAGAAGGTAGCCCCGAGCGAGAGGTTTCGCCAAGAGCTGGATGAGGTGCTGGCCGGTGTTGGCCAGGAGCAGGACCCGGTGGAGGTGGTCGGCCGTCTGGGAGCCCGTTTGATCTTGCAGCAGGCGCTGGAGGACGAGGTCACGGAGTTCCTTGGTCGTCGGCGCTATCAGCGTGCCGAGGAGACGGTCAGCCATCGCAACGGGCATGAACCGAGGACGATCAAGACGACGAGCGGCTCGATGGATCTGGAACGCCCGCGGGTCCGCGACGCGGGCAAGCTGGGGTTCGAGAGTCGGGTTCTCGGCAAGGGCGTGACCCGCACGCACGCCCTGGAGTCGCTGGTGATCAGCAGCTTCCTGCGAGGACTCTCCACGCGCGACGTGGAGGCGGCGTTGGAGGAGGTCTTCGAGGAGCCAATCGCGTCCAAGAGCACGGTCTCGCGGATCTGTGAGGATACCCGGGAGCGGTACCGTCGCTGGTGCGGGCGGCGCCTTGAGGAGCACGACATCGTGTACCTGTTCCTCGACGCGATCTACCTGAAGATGCGCCCCGAGGATCAGCCCGCGGAGGGCGTCCTGGTGTGCTGGGGTATCACCCTGGAGGGCCGCAAGGTTCTGCTGGGGCTGGCGCTCGGGAGCCGTGAGAGCTACGACAGTTGGCTCGCGTTCGCCAGGGACATGATCGCCAGGGGCCTGCGCTCACCAGCGCTCGTGATCGCTGATGGAGCACCTGGGATCTGGAAGGCAGTGCGGGAGATCTGGCCCGACGCTCTTGAGCAGCGCTGCACAGTTCACGCGTTGAGGAACGTCACCGCGAAGCTGCCCGGGCGTCATCACCAGGAGATCAAGACACGCTGGTGGAAGACCTTCGACGAGGCCTGCTCCCCGGGGGAGGCCCGCCAGGAGCTGCAGGGCATCATCGAGGACTACCGGGCTGCGTACCCCTCCGCGATGGCCGTCATCGAACACGACCTGCCCGCGTTGATCACCCACCTACGGTTCCCCTCCCAGCACCGCAAGCGGATCCGCACCACGAATCTCCTGGAGAGGACGTTCGTGGAGGTCCGCCGGCGCACCAAGGTCATCGGACGGTTCCCCGGCGAGACCTCGGCACTGTCACTCATCTGGGCGGTGTTGGAGCTCACAAGCCGCGGCTGGCGCGGCGTGAAGATGAACCCCAAGACCGTCGCCGAGATCGAGCGCCTACGCCGGGAACTGCGCACCACACCCACACATCCACCGGCCGAGAGCACCCAGGAGGTGATCGCCGCATAACATCCCACCCCAGCGGGGACTCACCCAGCCAATTCCCCCGGAACCTGGGACGCGACCCCGGGACGCCAGAGTGACGTCAGATGCGCAGAACCGACGGACTCGCGAAAGCGCGTCTCGTCATAGCCGGGGCACTCCACCCTATCCAGCACCGTCAAGCGACGGTGCGTCCGGGTTACTCACCCCGGCGGCGAGCGCCGGGAGCCTCGGTACGATCGTCCGAGACGATACGACTGACCCGAGGTGATGGCAACGAGCAGACGACGAAACGGCGCAAGTATCGGTATGGACGACCCACGAGTCGCGCGTGCGGCCTTTACGCTGCGTGAGGCAGCCGCCTACCTTGGGCTGCCCAACTCTACCCTGTATAACTGGGCGCGGCCCAGTGGTGGGGCGGTGCCGGTCATCACCTGCTTTCCGGCTCACGGCAGGGAGGCGACCGTGCCGTTCATCGGCTTCGCGGAGGCGTACGTCCTCTCCGCGTTCCGTCGTGCGGGGGTACCGATGCAGCGCATCCGTCCGGCGGTCGAGGTGCTGTCCTCCGGGATCGGGGTCGATCACGCACTGGCTTCCCGGCGGCTCTATACCGACGGCGCAGAGGTGCTCTACGACTACGCCAGCAGCGAACACGACGAGGAGCTGCGTGGACTGACGGTCGTCAGAACCGGCCAGCGGCAATTCGCGGAGGTCGTGCGCAACTACCTCAAGCGCATCACCTACGGCGATGATGGCTGGGCGACGCAGGTGCACCTGCCGGCGTACCAGCAGGCCGAGGTGATAGTCGATCCACGCCGGGCGTTTGGGATGCCGCTGGTCGTTCACGGCGGCGCCCGGGTCGAGGATCTCGTTGATCGTTTCGTTGCCGGCGACACACTCGCGGACATCGCCGAGGACTTTGGGGTGCCAGAGCCGGAGGTCGAGGACGTGGTACGTGTCGCCACCCGAGCGAAAGCCTGACGACTCCCCCACGGCCACGTCAGAGAGCCCGGTGGAGACGGCCGGGGCGCCGGAGTTCTTCATCGACCGCAGCTTGGGACGTAGACATCTCGCCCAGGCACTCGCCGATCTTGGCCTCACGGTCCACACGATGGCGTCGGTCTACGGCGAGCAGGCCGCGCAAGGACTTGAGGACGAGCGGTGGCTGGCCGACGTGGGCCATCACGACTGGATCGTCCTGATGAAGGACGACGCGATCCGCCGCCGCCCCTCCGAGCGCGACGTCTTGGCGACCGCGAAGGTGCGAGCGTTCTGCCTGACCAACGCCCAACTCCGCGCCTCCGAGCAGTCAGCTCGGTTCGTTGGCAACATCGAGCGCATCAAACGCCAGGCCGAGAAGCCCGGCCCCTACATCTACGGCGTCTATGACGGCTACATCAAGCGATTGTGGCCTTTAGATCCGTCGCTGTGAGCTTCGTGATCGTAGAGCCCACAATCGCTCCGTCGCGCAGCCGGCGCAGTTCTGGCAACACCTCACGATCACGAGGAGGGTCCGCAACCTCCTTCGAACGGGTGCGAACACCGGCCGTCAAGCGCCGCGTAGTGCTGTCATGCTCCGTATAGCGTGGGCCTACTGCCCGATTACTCCCGCCAGGCCGAGCACTATGACGAGACGCGCTCCGCGAGCCCGTCGGTGCTGCGGGGGCTGCGTGAGGCTCTCGAGGGCGCGCCCGGTCGGCGGCTCGCGGACATCGGTGGCGGGACGGGTAACTACGCCCTCGCCCTCGCGCGGGAGGGATGGGAGCCTGTTGTGGTGGACCGCTCGGCCGCAATGCTGGCGTGGGCCGCCGCCAAGGGGCTTGAGACCGTCGAGGCAGACGCACAGCGACTGCCGTTCGAGGACGAGACGTTCGACGCCGCCACGATGATCTCGATGCTGCACCACGTCGAGGACCGCGGCGCCGCGCTGGCCGAGGCGCGGCGCATCCTCAGACCCCGAGGACGCCTGGTGCTCAAGGGCTACACAGGTGAGGATGCCGCCACCCTCTGGATTCTCGACTACTTTCCGAGCAGCCGACGCTGGATGGACGCGACTCACCCGCCGCGGGCGGCGATACTCGAGGAGCTACCCGGCGCGCGGCTCTTCGCTTTCGAGTTCGAGGACATGGAGGACGCATCGCTGGCCGCTCTCTCGGCGGACCCCGATCGTGTGCTGGAGGCTGCAGAGAGGGGCGAGACGAGCTATTTCGAGCGGATGTCGCGCGACCATCCCGAGGAGCTACGAGCGGGAGTTGCGCGCCTCCGAGAGGACATCGCGGCCGGCCGGGCCCCGAAGCGTGCCGGAACGGCGACGGTGTGCAGCTGGACCAAGCGCTGATATGGACACTCGCGCTCGCGCTGCGAGCAAACGTCCTCACAACGCATCGGCATTTCCCAAGGACGTGCTGTACCGCTTCATCGCGTGGGTCCTGGAAGAGATCCAGCCGGCGCCCAACGGCGACACGATGGGCGAAGTTTACGCGCGCCACGCAAGCCATCCCGCCAGCCCGTCCGACATCGAGGAGTTCGAGCGGCGCTTCGGCCCGTCCCTTCCGCCCGACGATGATTCACGGTTCTGTTCATGATATTGTTCAGGAAATGTTTATGCACTCTACATTGACGATCGCTGACGTCGGCGAGGGTCGCCAAGCCCTGCCACCAGCTCGCAGCATCAGCCATCCGACGAACATCGGGAGGACCCCGTGACCAGCGCCGTAGCCAACCGTCTTGACTCCATCCGTGACCGCGGCGGGATCAAGTCCCGCGAGGTCGCCCAGCTGCTCGACACCACGCCGCAGACAGTCTCGCGCTGGCGTACCGGCAGGGTCGAGCCGCAGCCCGACCGCCTACAGCGACTGCTCACGCTCGAGTGGTTGGTCGGTGAGCTCGCAGAGTTCTACGAGCCCCAGGAGGCACGCCTGTGGCTGTTCGCGCCACACCGCCTCCTCGCGGGCGAGCGACCCGCCGACCGCATCCAGCAGGGCAAACTCGACGACGTGCTCGCCCTCATTGCCCAGCTACGCGACGGCGCCTTCGTCTAACCGCCACCGGCTACGCAGCGGACGTGGTCTACTCGCCCGAACTGCTCGATCTGCTACAGGCGATCGACCCGGCCCCCTGGGCCGGCCGAGCATTCCGACACATGTTCGGTAACCACCCACCCGATGCCGAGAACACCCGCGGAGCGCGCTGGAACCCACCCGGCGTCGCCGCGATCTACACCAGCCTCACTCGCGGGGGCGCGCTCGCCGAGGCCGAGCACCAGATCGCTATCCAGCCCATCCGGCCACGCGCCCACCGCACCGTCTACACACTCGAGATCACACTCGCCAGCGTCCTCGACCTCACCGATCCCGCGCTCCTACAGAACCTCGGCGTCGGACCTGCCGAGCTTGCAGCCGATGACATGATCGCGTGCCGTCAACTCGGCGGCGCAGCCCACTGGCTCGAGCGCGACGGCCTGCTTCTGCCATCGGCGCGCAGCAGCGCCACGAATCTCGTGACCTTTCCCGCCACGCGATCACGCGACGCCCGCTTTGAGATCCTCAAGGAAGAACCCTTGGGATCATCAGACGGACCCTGAGCCCCCATCCCAACGCCATCTAGTGTGCGCCGCCCTGGGCCAAGGGACTACGGGCTGAACCGTGCCTCGCGCTGATCCGGCGAGGTCCCAGCGAACCGCAGCGCGGGGCACGACGCCTGCGGACGGCTGGGCCACACGCCGCGCCGACGAGGAATCGGGGCGCGAAACCTCAATGTTGCGGTTTTGGTCACCGCAAGTTTTGGCTCCGGCTGCCGCTAGGTGTGTTTGTAGCGTGCGCCACGCCTCCGCCTGACCGTGAAGATCGTTGCTGTACCCTTGTAGCAATGCCTTCTCAGGCAACCGTGGCGACTGCGTCTCAGCACCCCCAAGTACTGCTCAGCAGGAAGCAAGCAGCCGCTGCCCTCGCCATGAGCTTGTCGCACTTCGAGCGTCATGTGCAGCCCAGCCTGCCGTGCGTCCGCTCCGGGCAGCTCCTGCTGTACCCGTTGAAGGATCTGGAGGGCTGGGCGGACCGCTGCGCCACCACCCAGCAGGTGATGCCGAGCACGCGCAAGAAAGCGAGGCAGCGTGGACCCGACAAACGCACTCGTTGGCCGTCCGTGGTCGTCCGCCACCAAGTGGGATGCCCTGCCTATCGAGGCAAGCGCTGCCGCTGCACACCTGGCTACGTGGCCCGAGTATGGGATCCCGCCCGCCGCCGGCCGGTGAGTTCACCTACCTTCCGCACCTCAACGGAAAGCATTGCCTGGCAGATGAACACACGGGCCGAGCTGAAAAGCGGCCGGTCCACCTCCGTCCGCGGCATCAAGGTCAACGAAGCGTGCGATCGATTCATAGACGCGATCAAGGACGGCGTCGCGCTGAACAAGCGAGGCAAGCCATACAAGAAGAGCACGACCCGCACGATCGAGAATGCGCTGAGGGGCCGCATCGAGCAGGAATTCGGCTCTCTGCCGCTCGGCGAGGTTCGTCGCGGCCATATCCAGAGACTCGTAGACGATATGGTCGCCGAGTCTCTCTCCGGCAGCCGCGTCAGAAACGTCTTGAACGCGCTACGCTCGCTCTACCGGTACGCCATCGCACGAGAACTCGTTCAGAGCTCACCGATCACAAACATCCTGCTGCCCACCGTCGGCGAGATACCGCGCAACCGAGTCGCGACACCCGTGGAATTCCAGGAACTGCTGATTGCGCTCGAACCAGCCGACGCCGTACCCTTCGCGCTCGCCGGGTACGCAACAGCACGAAGCCAGGAGATCCTCAACCTCACATGGGCCGAGGTCGACTGGACAGCAAAGATGATCTACCTCGCAGACGAGGAAGAGTACGCCAAGAGCGACTCCGCCAGGAGACCCTTTCCGCTCATTCCACAGCTCAGACAACTCCTGCGCTCGGAGTGGCAGCGTCAGGGACGTCCAACCGGACGGCATCTGGTGTGCCCAGGCCGTAAGCCCCGGGTACCCGAAGGCGGGAAGCTCAGCACGAGCGCTCTCTACACACGCGCAGACCAGGCATGGGACACCAAGAAACTCACACACATCCGACTGCACGAGTCTCGACACACAGCCGCAAGCTGGTTACGAGCAGCGGGCATCGACCTCAAGACAAGAAGTGTGCTCATGGGGCACGCAAGCACTGCCAGCACCGACAGGGGCCACGGCTCGATCACCGACGACCGCTACACACATCTACTCCCAGGTGAAGTCGAGGGAGCCGGCAAGCGATTTGCGGCGTACTTGACTTCCGCCCAACCGAAAAGACATTAGGTCGAGCGCTCTGCTGCGAGATGGAAGCAGCAGCCCGATGAAGGTAATGATTGGCTTTCCCTCTTCGTCGTGGGTGTCGCGCAAACCGGGTGTCCGTCCGGGGGGTTGAGGACCATTCTGGGTATGCCCCAGAACTTTCTTGAGTGTGATCGTGAGCAGGTGTTTTTGATGCCGCCGGACCCGCGGGATTGGCTGCCGGAGAGTCATTTGGCGTGGTTCGTGTTGGCGTCGGTGGAGGAGGTGGATCTTTCGGTGTTCTACGGCTCCTACCGGGCGGATGGTTGGGGTCGGGCGGCGTTTGAGCCCTCGATGATGGTCTCGCTGCTGTTGTACTCCTATGCGATGGGTGAGCGCTCATCGCGCGGGATCGAGCGCAAGTGTGTGGAGGATGTCGCCTACCGGGTGGTCGCCGCGCAGCAGAAGCCTGATCACGCGACCATCGCGAGGTTCCGTGTCCGCCATGAGTATGCGTTGGCGGAGCTGTTTGGCTCGGTGCTGGGGCTGTGCTGGGAGGCGGGGTTGGTGAAGGTCGGGGTGGTCGCGATCGACGGCACGAAGGTGCACGCGAATGCTTCGCATCACTCCAACGTTGACTATGAGCAGCTCGCGCGGGAGATTCTGAAGGAGGCTGGCGAGATCGACGCGGCCGAGGACAAGCTCTACGGGGAGGATCGTGGCGATGAGCTGCCCGAGCACCTGCGCACCCGCGAGGGGCGTCGCGCCGCGTTGGCAGAGGCGAAGCGAAAGCTCGAGCAGGAGCGCGAGAGCGGGTGCGCGCAGGGCGAGGCTGCTGGTGAGGCCGCAGTGAAGATCGAGCTTGATCCGGATGTCATCGTGGCTCGCACTCAGGGTCGTGAGGGATGGCTGCGTGAGGCCCGCCACCAGCTCGATGAGCACCGTCGTCGGGAAGCGAGACCGATCGTACGCTCGCGTGCGCAGCGGCTGTTGGAGGCGGAGCGGCGGATGGTGCAAGACCTCGAAGTCGAGCGTGCGGCGAACGAGGCGTATGAGCATTACCGCGCGCATGGACGAGACACGCAAGGCCGACGACTCAGTCGCCCGCCGACTCCATATGAGCCACCCGACATCCCGGCGGGGAAGATCAACACGACCGACTTGGACTCGCGCAACGTGAAGACTCCGCGCAGCTACACCCAGGGCTATAACGTCCAGGCCGTCGTTACCGAGGAGCAGATCGTGCTCGCGGCCGAGGTGAGCGCGAGCTCACCGGACTTCGGTCACCTCGCGCCAATGGTCAAGGCGACCAAGAGGGAACTCCAGGCGATCGGTGTCACTGATATTCCTGCGGTCGCGGTCGCCGATAGCGGTTACTGGAACGAGCAGCAGATGGACGATGTTGTGGCCAACGAGCATGTCCAGGTATTGATTCCCCCGGACGCTGGCAAGCGCCAGACCCCGCGGCCGGGATGGCAAGGCGGGAGGTATACGGCGATGCGCCACGCGCTGGCGAGCGACTACGGCGGCCGGCTCTACCGGCGACGAAAGGCGATAGTCGAGCCGGTGTTCGCACAGACCAAGCACAACCGGCGGATTAACCAGTTCCAGCGACGAGGACGATCGGCCGCGCTCTCGGAATGGCGGCTGATTACCGCCACCCACAACCTTCTCAAGCTCCACAAGCACCAAATAGCCGCTGCAGCAGCCTGACGCTCGCCTGTCGACTGCACACGCCCACCCAACGTCCACGAGGACACGACAGCCAAGCCCAGCAATCACCGCCACGAACGGCCCGACCCCCACCCACCGCGACCCTTTACGCGACACCCACCGTCCCAAGCGGTAGCCGTCCCGCTGCCGGACGTGGCACCTGCTGCCTGTGACTAAGCGGCCGGGGGAACAACCGATCGAGCGATCATGCACAGCGTTCGACGTTATTGTCGTTTGCCTTGGAAGCGGCGATGCGAGTCGAGCACCGGTAGCAGTGCCACCAGGTGACGCCGCGTTTCAGCGAGCTCGCTCTTGACCCGATCGGGATCTCCGTACACCGGATCTGTCAGCGCTGCCGACGGAAACACGTTGCGAATGATCCATGGGAGTAGATGACTCGGGCCATCCATCGTTGGCACCCAGTCCACCAAGGACGTCATGTACTGGGCGCTGACGCGCCGAGCCACCGGAGAAGGATGTGTCGCGAGCAGACCAGCATGGGCCTTCGGCTGAACGAAATCCATGATCCAAAACAGAAGCTCGATCGCCACGAACCAGCTATCCTCCGGAGTCACGGATGTGAGCGCCGGGTAGTCGAATAGCGGATACAAGACGCGCCAAACGTGCAAGCTCCGATAGAGAGCGGCCATGTCGGCCTCAAACTCGAGTGCCCGCCGATCTGCGGCGTTCTCTGCTGTGAGAGGAACGGCTGGTATCTCGCGGTACTCGCTCATACCTTGGCGCCCACGAACGAAATCGAGATGCCCCAACTCAACGTGATTAAGCTCATGAAAAAAGAGCATCAAATATGCAGCGAGCGAAAGCTGCTTGGCAGCCTCTAGCCGCGTTTGATCCATCGGTTGATATCGCCCGTAGCTCTCGCTTGCGAGGGGGTCGCGAAGAGTCCCAACGACATATGGGTCTACCTCCTCGAGGCGCGGATCGCCGACGGTGGGAAACATCGCCGGATCAGACATCAGACAGTAGGCATATCGAGCGATCAACAACGGTGCGCCTACGTTGATCCCAATTGCGTACCGGGTTCCGTCCGGAATGGCGACCGCATTAAAGGCCATGCTGGTCAGAAATACACAGTGGACGTCGCCGGCAAACGTCCGATAGACTTCGAGTTGCTCCCGCAGGCCCGTTGCTAGGGGACCATCAAACTCATCGGGCGCCATCACGTCACCGTGGCGTTCAAATAGGTGGGCTAGTCGAGTCTTGTCGTCCATGTCCCAAGAACGCACCCTTTACTGCCGAACGCTTGTTGATGTCGTAGGGCAACGTGGACACTACCGCTTTCGCCTGTAGGGGAGCGCCGCTGAGAGCGCAGTCAACACTCTCGCGTTGGACGACAGGCAAGGTCCGAGGCCCGCGAGGCGAGTACTGCCGCTTCGCCGGGCGCGAACGAGCGTGTCGTGAGGGTGGTGCCCGTTGTCATCCAACTCTGGCGTCTTGGTCGCGTCCCGTGAGCCGGGGGAATTGAGGTTGCGGGCGTAGCCTCCGCTTTGACCCTGAACAAGTCGAAGATGGAGGTACGCCCGCATGGAGAAGGTAGCCCCGAGCGAGAGGTTTCGCCAAGAGCTGGATGAGGTGCTGGCCGGTGTTGGCCAGGAGCAGGACCCGGTGGAGGTGGTCGGCCGTCTGGGAGCCCGTTTGATCTTGCAGCAGGCGCTGGAGGACGAGGTCACGGAGTTCCTTGGTCGTCGGCGCTATCAGCGTGCCGAGGAGACGGTCAGCCATCGCAACGGGCATGAACCGAGGACGATCAAGACGACGAGCGGCTCGATGGATCTGGAACGCCCGCGGGTCCGCGACGCGGGCAAGCTGGGGTTCGAGAGTCGGGTTCTCGGCAAGGGCGTGACCCGCACGCACGCCCTGGAGTCGCTGGTGATCAGCAGCTTCCTGCGAGGACTCTCCACGCGCGACGTGGAGGCGGCGTTGGAGGAGGTCTTCGAGGAGCCAATCGCGTCCAAGAGCACGGTCTCGCGGATCTGTGAGGATACCCGGGAGCGGTACCGTCGCTGGTGCGGGCGGCGCCTTGAGGAGCACGACATCGTGTACCTGTTCCTCGACGCGATCTACCTGAAGATGCGCCCCGAGGATCAGCCCGCGGAGGGCGTCCTGGTGTGCTGGGGTATCACCCTGGAGGGCCGCAAGGTTCTGCTGGGGCTGGCGCTCGGGAGCCGTGAGAGCTACGACAGTTGGCTCGCGTTCGCCAGGGACATGATCGCCAGGGGCCTGCGCTCACCAGCGCTCGTGATCGCTGATGGAGCACCTGGGATCTGGAAGGCAGTGCGGGAGATCTGGCCCGACGCTCTTGAGCAGCGCTGCACAGTTCACGCGTTGAGGAACGTCACCGCGAAGCTGCCCGGGCGTCATCACCAGGAGATCAAGACACGCTGGTGGAAGACCTTCGACGAGGCCTGCTCCCCGGGGGAGGCCCGCCAGGAGCTGCAGGGCATCATCGAGGACTACCGGGCTGCGTACCCCTCCGCGATGGCCGTCATCGAACACGACCTGCCCGCGTTGATCACCCACCTACGGTTCCCCTCCCAGCACCGCAAGCGGATCCGCACCACGAATCTCCTGGAGAGGACGTTCGTGGAGGTCCGCCGGCGCACCAAGGTCATCGGACGGTTCCCCGGCGAGACCTCGGCACTGTCACTCATCTGGGCGGTGTTGGAGCTCACAAGCCGCGGCTGGCGCGGCGTGAAGATGAACCCCAAGACCGTCGCCGAGATCGAGCGCCTACGCCGGGAACTGCGCACCACACCCACACATCCACCGGCCGAGAGCACCCAGGAGGTGATCGCCGCATAACATCCCACCCCAGCGGGGACTCACCCAGCCAATTCCCCCGGAACCTGGGACGCGACCAGAGGCGTCTTGCCATCCACACGGATCGTGTCTGCTGTTCGCGCAAAGCTGAGGTGGTGCGGGCGTGAGCCGGATGGGCTTGGCGGCTACCCAGCCGCCACCGGACTTGTGTGTTGACGCTCGTACCGCACGCTCAGGCATACGTTACTCGAACCCACTCTCGTAGCCACCAACGTCCCGGGTCATTGACAGACGCCCTGATGCATCCCATTCTTTCCAACTCACGCAGTGCGTAGCCAACCTCTTGCGTACTGAGAGATCGCTTCCCAAAGCGCTTCCGCTCGCGCGTTACCGCCTCGAATACCTCCACCTTTGCGACCGTGTTGCCGCCATCCCGCACGCTCCAGAGCGCCCACGCAACGCACGCCTGATCTTCGCTGATCTCGAGACGAAGACACGACCAGAGCGCATCCCACGTGAGGAGTGCGCCAATCAAGAGCATCCATGGAGCCACCGTCGCACCGGCAATCGTCAACGTCCCGCTGCCAATTGCGCGCACTAGCTTGCGTAGATTCAGCGTGACGTTCCCAGGCTTCGTCGTCGATCCTCCACCGAGACCCCCAGGCTGAAGCGTCATAAAATGCAGCGGGGGAGGACTCCAATACGGCGCCGTCAGGGAGGCAAACTCCCTAACCACCTCGCCCGCCAACTGCTCCGCCGAACCGACCTCAGATCCCCGGAGTGCGTCCGCGATGATGGCCTCGAGTTCCTGTCTCTTCGCCTCCGCCTTCTCTTGTTGGTATCCCATCCGCTTACTGCCTATGGCGCCGCGAGTTTGCCGAGCAGTCCGGCGGAGGACAGTGCGAGCAGCGTGGCGTGCCGGCTCGCTTGGAACCTTGAGGCAACCGCGTTGAAGCTCAGGCCGTTTCGAACGGCCTTGCGCAGATCCTCGCTGGGCAGCATGAGTTCGGAGGCGAAAGCGTTTGCCTCGACCTCTAGCTTCTCCGCCGGGACGCGGTGGCGCAGGGTTGCGTGTCCAAGCTCGTGGGCGACGGTGAAGCGCTGGCGGGTCTTTGGGTCCCCGTCGGGCACCTCGATCGTGGTGCCGTCGATCAGCATCCCGGCGTGATCGAACGGGCCGAATACGATCTGCAGTCCGGCGGCACGGGCAATCGCGATCACGTCGACGGGGATCTCCGGGCCATGGGCCGCGCGGAGCTTGCGTGCGGCGGCTCTCGCCAGCGGCGCCTCGGGCAGCTCGCGCGGCGTGGTGTAGGTCTCCAGCGGCACGAGCTCGCCGGATTCCTCCTCGGTGCTGCAGTACGGGCAAGGATCCTCGACGGTGTAGCGGCCCTCATGCTCAGTGTCCCTGGCGCCCGTGCCGGCGGGACCGCCGTCTAGGCGCGCGCGGCAGTCACTGCAGATCAGTTCCAGCGGCTCGGGGTCATAAGCGTCCTCGGCGCGCAGTGCCTCCTCGGCGCCGCACTCCGGGCACTCGCCCTCAAGCTCGAAGCGACTGCGCAGCACGTTGCGGGCGCCGCACTCGCTGCAGACCGCGACGCTCACAGCTCCGAGAGAGCTTTCTCGACTGCGTCGACGTATTTACCGGCGGCTTTCTCGCGCTGCTCCCCAGAGGGTTTGGCCCGCGCCCAGGGCCGGCGTTTTCCCTGCCGTCGGCCGAGCGCGGCGCTGCGCAGAACCCCAGATCCGGTATAGCGCTCGAGGATCACCCGGTACAACGCGTCTTTGACGCGTTCGCTCCAGCCGATGTGCAGGTCTGCTAGCAGCGCGGCGAGTCGCCGCGCGGGGACATTACTGAACAGGTCGAGCTGGTCGGCTGCGAGCTTGGATGCCCAGGCGGGGTCGATGAGCCGCTCGAGGTCGACCCCGATCGCGCGGGAGCGGCGCAGCAGGATCGACCCGAACGTCTCCCACTGCGAGAACGGGCTCTCGAAGCTCGGTCGCAGGTAGCGGGTGAGGCGCCGGGCGTCCTGGGCGCGGGCACGCAGGCGCTCGTCGGCCTCGTCGAGCACCCACGGGCCGACCGGCAGGTGCTCGGGCGGGATCGAGGCGCCCTGCTCGGCATAGTCCCACAGCTCGCGCAGCTGGCCGAAAACCGCGGGCGGCAGCGAGCTGAGGCGCTCGCGCAACTGCGCCTCGGTGGTGGTGCCGGCGAGCTTTACCTGCGCGACGGTCTGATAGCCGAGCACCGAACCGGGGATCTCAAGATCCCATTCGGTGGCCTTGAGGGTCTGCGCGCTCAGTGGCACGACCGTGACGCCCTCACCGTAGACGCGGGTGACAATCGCGATCACGAGCGGCTGATCGGGCTTTGGGGTCGTGGCCGCAAGTGTCCAGATCTCTCCTGGGACTGGCCCTTGGGGCTCGCCGCCGGCGAAGAGGGCGTAGTGGGCGCTGCTCGCGGTCCGCCAGCTCGTCTGTCCGGTGGTGCTGTCGGGTATGGCGGGGTGGCTGGCTGTGTGTTCGCTCATGTTGTGCTCCCGTCGATCAGATCGAGGGCTTGGCGTAGGACTTCTATCTGTTGTTCGGGCTCGGC
Source organism: uncultured Solirubrobacterales bacterium (assembly GCA_963791485.1). GTDB lineage: Bacteria > Actinomycetota > Thermoleophilia > Solirubrobacterales > Solirubrobacteraceae > Palsa-744. The sequence continues at coordinate 846,496 of CAWBSO010000006.1, read as the reverse complement.
GTAGCCAGCGAGCGCGGAGGCAATCGCCCTGCGGTCGCTGTTGATGCTGGCCGGCGAGCACCCAAGGCGCTCGGCGATCGCGCGCTGGGTGAGCTCGCCGTCGGCGAGCGCTGGGAGCGCTGCAAGCACGTCGCGTTGGCGGTCGGTGAGTGCGACGAGCAATACCTGGGCGGCTGGGGCCGTCGCCGAGTCGGCGGGCAGGCTGGGCGGATCGGCGGTTGCGATGCCGTGGCGCTCGGCTTCGAAGGGGCGCTCGCCGAGCAGGTCCTCCTCGGGCAGGGGCTCGCAGGTCGGCTTCAGCCCAAACGCGTCGGTCAAGCCCAGTACGAGCTGGTCCAATGAGAGGCCGCGGGCGGTGCGCTCGAGCATGCCATAGGCGTAGCGGTCAAGTTCCCGGGGCGTGAGGAACTGGGTTTGCTTCTTTGCCATCGGCGTCTGCGGCAGCGTCTTGAGGTTCAGTGCGTATACGTGGGCGCGTAGCTCATTTTCGCGGGGCGAGAAGATCGCGACAGCGGGCCGCTCGGTCAGCGTCCAGTAGGTGGAGCCCGGCGATGTCGAGGCGATCATGACCGTGTAGCGAGCGGGGTCACCAGGCAAGAGCGCCTGAAGGCGCTTGTAGAGACGGGTGGGCAGCTCGCCAGCGCGCTCGTCGTCGGCGTACCGCTGGAGATCCTCCACGAGCGCTGCGTGTAGCCCCTTGATACTCGAGGAGCGGTCGATCAGCTCGGCGAGCCTGCCGCGTAGCAGCCGGGCGGCGATCCAGCCCGCGAGCACTTCCTCGGGATCGGCGGGCAGCCAGTGGATCTTGCGTTTGGGGTGGCGGGCGATCACGTTGCCCAGGAGCGCGAGCACGCTCGGATCCCCACAGGCACTCTCGGCGCCGGCGAGCTTCAAGCGGCGGAGGTCGCGGTCTGTGAGCGGTCCACTCATCAGCGTCGGGCTCGTGTCGAATTGGCGGTGCTCACGCTCGTGGCCTCTGTCGGCGCTCGTCGCGTACGGCGCTGATGATCTCCGCGCGCTGCTGGCAGGCGCAGGCGGGGTCAGCGTGGCGGCGCTGACCGATCGCGCGGTGCGGGCCGATCAGCGTGTCGTACTGGAAGAAGTTCGCGAGGCCCGCGTCGATGCCAAGCTGGATCGCGAGCAGTCGCCCGACGGTCAGGCAGGCGGCCTGTTGGCTTACGAACGGGACAGATGGCATGTAATCCTCATCGTCGACGCCGGTGAGGCCGGCGGCGCGCAGTAGCCCACAGATCGGGGTGCCTCGCCGGGAGCGGAGGAACTCACGGGCATGCTCGCTGGAGGCGCAGGCGATGATCTGATCGGTCACGACAGCCTCGCCTGGTTCCTTGGCGAGTCCCAAGGGAATCCCGAGGTCGGTCAGAGCCTTCGTGGGCGAGGGTCGGGCCGCAGGCGTATCGAGCATGCAGTGAAGGCATGGTCCATCGGGACAGGTGTCGCGCAGCCCGACGGCGGTGTCGCCGGTGGCGGCGTCGAGCAGCCGGTCGGGCTGCAGGCGTTGAGTCTCGCGGCGGGCATCGTGGTTGTCGAGGCCCGTGAGCACGACCGGCGTCCACGGCAGCCGACCCTCATCGACGGCGGTGACGGCAGTTGCGATGTCGCCGTGGTGGGGATGGTGGCGCCAGCCAGGGAGCGCCCGTTCGGCGAGCGCGACCTTCGGCGTGGCCGCCTTGATGTCGGCGTGCTCACCGAGGGTGTAGGTGCCGAGGTTCTCGGCCGCGTAGCCCTGGCGGTCTATCAGCACGATGCCGCCGGGGCTGGTGAGGCCTGCAAGCAGGACAGCGTGGGCACTGCCGATCGCACCGATCCCAGCGAGGGTGATCTCGGGCCGCCATCCACTCGGGACGGCGGGGGCGGTTGTGAGGTCGGCGGTGAGGGTGACGGGACAGAACGCGAGGTCATGGTGGCGGACGGCGTGCTCGCCGCCGATCTGGGCGGCATCCTTGAACGTCTCGCCGGCCGCAAGCGCGGCGGCGAACAACACTCCGAGGATGCTCGGCGGGCGCTGCTGGGCGGGCCTCTTGCCGCGTGTGAGCCGGGCGCCGTGATTGTCAGGGATCACAACGATCTCACCGTCGCGCTCGCCAATCGCGATCTCGGTGGCATTCGCGGCCGGCACGCCGAAGACGAGCGGCTGTCCCGGCCTGATTGTCAGGGCGAGCTGCTGCAGGCGTGCGCGGGAGGGCACGGGGATGCCGGTGGGGTCGATGGTGAGTTGGCCGGGCCCGCGGAGGAGCGTCGCGGCGAGCAGCTCGGCGCAGGGCAGGGCGCCGGGCATGTCGGGCTGGATGCGGAGGTGTGTGCTGGCGTGGGTGAGGGCGCGCTCGAGCTCGCTCTCGCTGGAGTGTGCAGCGCGGGCGGCGAGGCGGATCGTGCGGGAGGCCTCAGGACGCATGCAGCGTGGCCTCGTCGAAGGTGATGGTGTGCCCGTCGCCGCGGGTGGCAGTGTAGGGCGGGGTGCTCTGCCAGCCGTGTCCGTCGTGCTGCCACCAGCCCCAGGCGGCGGGGTGGATCGGTGGGTGGCGGTAGTCGGGGATGACGGCGGTCGTGAATCCCTCCACGGCGAACCCGTGGCGCAGGTCTACCTCGGATAGGAATGCGTCGCCGCCGTGGGAGTGGATCTGCGCGAGCACGACGAGAGCGTTGGTGCGTGCGTGCGCGAACAGGTGGGCGAGCGCTTTGCCGCTGACGGCGAAATGCCCGCGGCGGCGGGTTACCCCGGCGGCTCCGGCGAGCGCGAGGGTGGTGATCGTGGGTGCCTCGCGGGGTGCGAGCAGGAACATGCCGGTCTCGCGGTCACGGGCGCCGTGGTGAGCGACATCGGCGTTGATGCGGTGAAGGAGCCCGTGGGGTATAGCGTGTGTGCTCACTGGTGGCGTCCCTGGTAGCCGGGGCTGTTGAGGTTTCGTTGCAGTTCGCGAATGACGGCGAGGAACGGGTTGCCGGTGGCGCTCCAGGCCTGGGTGGTGTTGGCCCAGTCGGGGTGTAGTCCGAACCCCTCCGCAGTGAAGGGCTTACAGATGTCCAAGCTTCCGGGACGGTAGCCCGGGACCAGCGGCCAAGCGGTGGGGTCGGCAAGGTCGGCGCCGATCGCATGGGCGAACTTGACCGATGGCGGGGAGGCGGGGTATCGGCTCCAGGCGATGCGTGCGTAGTAGGTCTCGCTTGGATCCGCGGCTGGGTGAAGCTCAGCCCACCAGGCGCCCGAGGCGGTCTCGATGGGAGGGTGCAGGGTGCCGCCGCGGCCGGCGAGGAAGTTGGCTGCGGCAGGGCTGTCTGCGGCGAGCGCGAGCTCGCTTTCGCGGTCGAGGCTCATCCCTGGACGAGATCCTTGACGAGCGTCAACTCGAGGACATCTTTTTCGCCGGCGACGTCGTGGACTGTGTCGGAGTCCGGCAGGCGGGCGTCGTGGTTGGCGTCGTCAGTGAGGTAGTACTCGCTGCCAGGTTCCTCCTGCACGTGGAAGTGATGCATGGCGTGCTCGCGGATCTGGCCAATCGTCTCGGTCTCGTGGGCGTCGTGGTGGTAGGGCTCTCTGGTGGAGAGTGGGAAGGTGACGGTCACCTCGACCGTCTTTACGGGGTGTGCGGTCTCGTGCATGTGGATCTCCTAGCTCGGTGGCGAGGACGTTTCGCGCCTCTAATCCCTCTACACAGGGGATCGCGCGTCGCGTTCAGGATGCTGGGCCGATACGCCAAAGCAGGGTTGTCTCCACGATGCGCACGAAGCGGTCGCAGCACACCTACCTGTCGCTGTCGTCGTCCGGCCGCCTTGCCCATAGCCGCCCCGAGGTCGCTTCGCATCAGCCAAGCAGTGAGGGGCGCCCGCCTCGGCACCGGCAGAACTTCTGCTCTTGGGCAAGTTCGACTCTCAACGCAGAAGGGCCGAGGCGCGACCGAGGATACCGCGGACATTCCAAACCGCTAAACCGCCCGCGCACGAACGTCCAGATTCGCGCATGGCTCAGGAAGCAGGAGCCGCATCCCCAACGACCAGGCTCCCCCAACGGACGACCACCGATCGTCCGAAGCGCGACGCGCCGTACGCTCGCTTGGCTTTGGGTGGCTGTTGCGTAAGGGTGCTGTCCGGCGGGTTGAAGAGGATCTGGGTATGCCCCAGAACTTCATAGCTTGTGATCGTGAGCAGGAGCTGTTGTTGCCGCCGAGTCTGAAGGAGTGGCTGCCGGAGGATCATTTGGCGTGGTTTGTGTTGGCGACGGTCGATGAGATGGATCTGTCGGCGTTCTATGGCGCCTACCGTGGGGATGGCCACGGTCGCGCAGCGCATGAGCCGGGGATGATGCTGGCGCTGTTGCTCTACGCCTACTGCAAGGGGCAGCGCTCCTCGCGGGTAATCGAGCGTGAGTGCGTGGAGGACGTCGCTTACCGCGTGATCGCTGCGAATCAGCGCCCGGATCACACAACGATCGCGCGTTTTCGCCAGCGTCATGAGAGAGCGCTCGCCGACCTGTTCTGCCAGGTGTTGGAGTTGTGCGCAGAGGCGGGGCTGGTGAGGGTCGGGGTGGTCGCGATCGATGGCACGAAGATGCACGCGAACGCTTCCCAGCACGCGGCGCGTGACTATGGGCAGCTCGCCAGGGAGATCCTTGAGCAGGCCGCGGAGACCGACCGGCTCGAGGACGAGCAGTATGGGGAGAAGCGCGGTGATGAGCTGCCAGCGGAGCTCGCGACGAGCCAGGGCCGGCGGGGTTGGTTGCGCGAGGCTAAGCGTCGCCTGGATGAGAAGCGCGCCGCCGAGGGCGAGCCGATCCCGCGTTCGCGTCCTGGGCGTCTTCGGCAGTCAAAGCGTCGACTGGAGGAGGATCTCGCTGTTGAGCGACGCGCGAATGATGCTTATGAGGCTTACCGGGTGCACGGGCACGCGAGCGATGGGAAGCGACTCGGGGCTGCTCCAACGCCATATACACCACCCGAGACGCCGGCTGGGAAGGTCAACGTGAGCGATCCTGACTCGAAGAACGTGAAGACGCCGCGCGGGTACATGCAGGGGTATAACGCGCAGGCGGCCGCGACCGAGCAGCAGATCGTGATCGCTGCTGAGGTGAACGTCGACTCCTCCGATTTCGGGCACTTGGCAGGAATGGTTAACGCCACGGAGACCGAACTCGAGCGGGCTGGTGTTACCGATACCGTCGAGGTTGTAGTCGCGGACGCCGGTTATTGGCATCAAAAGCAGATGGAGGGCGTGATCAACAAGGGAATCCAGATCTTGATCCCGCCCGATGCCGGCAAACGCCGGGGCACAAGACCGGGATGGGACGGTGGCGCTTACGCGCACATGCGGCAAGTGCTCCAGACCGACGTCGGCGGCGGGCTCTATCGAAAACGCAAAGTGATGATCGAGCCCGTGTTCGCGAACACCAAGTTCAACCGTCGGATCGACCGCTTCCAACGCCGAGGAAGATCCGCCGCACGCTCCGAATGGCGGCTGATCACCGCCACCCACAACCTCCTGAAGCTCCATAAGCACCAGACAGCCCCCGCCGGGACCTGAAAAGGCTCAGCAGCGCCCCGCCCGGCGAGAACCACCCGACCCACCAACGCCGCGATCTCCCACCACCGAGACCCCACGACCGCGCGGCGCACCCTTTACGCAACAGCCACCTTTGGCGGAGCAGCAGCCCTAGCCCACCACGCTGTCGATCGACCTGCTCGCGGTAGAGATCGAGCCTTTCTATGCCACCGTTCCTGAGCGAGGCAGACCTCTACTCGTCCAGTATCGCCGTCGCCGTGACGGTCGCGGCGCCCGCCTCTGGGCTGCTAGCTTCGGCGCTGAGGCGCAGTTCGACGCGGGCGCCGCCGCGTAGGAGTCGGCGCAGGCGACGCAGCCCCCGGCCGTGGTAGCGGTAGGTGATCTGCTCGCTGCCTTCTTCCGCGATCGACACTCTCGTGGAGGCGATGTCGAGCGCGGGCACCGGGACGGGCGGTCGGTGGCGGCGAATCACCCATGCGGCGGCGCTGGTCGTGCCTGTACAGGCGCGGCTGCACGTCACTGTGTAGGCGACGTAGTTGCCGTGCCGGCGCAGGCGCACGAGTGACGCGGCGGCCAGTTGCAGGCGTAGCGGCGAAGGCGGCGGTGTCAGGTCGGGAGTCAGCACCGGCGCCGCGACGACGAGCGCGCGCGGCGGTGTCGTGAACGTGACCGGCGACCCTTCGCAGTCGTTCAGCGTGCGCGTGAACGACGCCTCCCAGTAGATCGTGCGCGGTGTGCCCGTCGCGCCGGTCGACGTGAAGGCGTAACTGCCGCCGGCCTGCCGCGCCCCCGGGCCACTGGCGATGTCTGGGGTCGCCAGCAGTGAAAGCGAGGAGGCGACGGCGAAATGAACGGCTTCAGCGCCAGATTCGACAGTGAGCGTCACCGGCTGCCCGACGGTGATGGTCGCGCCTTCGGCGGGGCTCAACAACTGCGTGTGGCGCTCCACAGCTTCTATTGAGGCCCTTTCGTTCGCGCACGTCAAGGACGGAGGGCTCGGTACGTAGCCGAACGCACCGGTGGGCAAGCCGACCAGCAGGCAGGCTGTGAGCGCTGTCATCGCCGTGATTCTGACTCCCGCTCGCACGAGCGGGATGCTAGCTCAAAACTGTGGCGATCTGTTTCAAGGCCTCCAACCTATGGACTCTGCTTTTGGCCTGACGCTGTCGTCTGTCTCGCCACCGCGCTCGCGTTGGCGCCCGCCACACCGACCGTCGCCGGAGTAGTAGGCGCGGACCTGCTTCGCAGCGCCTGACCTACGGACCTATTCGGCGACCGAGTCGGCAGCCTCGGAATGATGCCCGCGGGGCACGCCAAGGAGCAGAGTGCCCTTCAAGCCACAGCCTTAAGGCATTGCCGTCCCGCGCCTCCATCGAGCGCGGCTCGAACGGCGGCTCGCGCCGTACGCCACTGCTCATCGACCGAACGTGGGCCGAGGTGGCTGAAGTCATCGATCTCGTAGCTGTAGTGCTGGGAGAGCATTTCGAGGCTCGTGCCGCACTGCTCGGCGACTGACTGCGCGTCTTCGCTTCGCAGTCGCATCGAGATCCCGCCCCGTCTGAACGCATATGGCGTCGCGCCGCGCAGGCTGGCGTATCCGTCGTGGTTTTCGGCCACCGAGTTGACGGCCGGCGTCAGGTACCGAGGCCCCCACTTTTGGGCCTGGTTGCCGCTCATGTGGCACGCGCCGGTTTTCGGGTCGCGGATACCGAACTCCTCGCCGGCGAGATCGCCGGGAATGATGAAATCGACTCCGCGGGTTGGGTACCCCCGCTCACGCAAACGCTCCCGCCACCACGCCAGATCCTCTCGCATGAGCGCGGGGACCTTGGGAGCACGGCCGGTGGCATGTTCGGTCTTGCCCCACTCATCCAGCTGGTTCCAGCTCAGAACCTCCACGATGTGGGCACGCTCGCGGTCCAGCGCGGCCCAGCGCATCCCGTAGACCTCCTGGTTTCGCAGCCCGAGCCCGAACTGGACGGATACCAGGGTCGCATCGCGGTAGGCGATCAGCGGCCGGCGAGCCCCTACAGCGCGTGCGAGCATGTCGGAGCGGATGAGCTCGACGGCCATCGGGGCGAGCGCCCAGCTTCGGATTTCCTCCCCGCGACGTCGGACGCTCCGACGACCCTGTTGTCCTCGGACAGACTTCCGCCTGTTGCCGACCTTCTCGTTGGCCAACAGGCAGCCGTTGGTTTGAATCTCGGGCACCAACTCCGACTGCGCCGCCCAGGAGAGCACGGCCGACAGGACTCGCCACGCATGGGCGCGTGCGGATTGCCCGACCCGCTCGCGTCTCATCGCATCGCGCAGCGCGCGCGGCGCGGCGGCGTGGTTGAAGCGCTCCGCGGGTTCCGAAGCAAGCCTCACGGCATATTTCGCCGACGGCATTCTCCGGCCCCTGCTCGCGCCCTCATGCCCGAGCAGATGCCGTTTCGCTGACCATGAGTAGGTGCGGAACGTCGAGGTCGCCAAGCCGTCCGCCGTGTCGGGTGCGTTGAAGGCGAAGTAGAGCTGTACGACCTCGCCGATCGTCCGTGCCTCGCTCGCCGCATTGGCTTCGCGGGCGTCGAGATCGAGAAGGAAACGGCGCAGGCTGTCGCGGCCCCGGCGCTCGGCCGAGACGTAGTCCTCCATCCAGTCACGGGCAGCTCTCGCGGCCGGGAAGGAGCGCGTGCGCTGCGAGCCCTCATGGTCGTAGAAGCCCACGAAGTAGGACCTGGCGCCGTTCTTGGCTACGTGCGGCCACCTCCCGTGCTTCTTCCAAGGTCTAGCCATCGCTCACCGCCACCTGGGCCCGCAACGCCGCGAGCGCGTCCGGCGAGAGGTCGTAGAAGGCGACCGAGTCCTCATCGCCCACGCGCGGGCGGCGAGCACGCCGGGAGCGCGTCTTGCCCGCCCCACCCGAGGCGTTGACCGACGGCCGTTCAGCCCCCGGCTGCCGTCGGCGAGCACCCCGTTCGGGGGCATCGCCTGCGCCCCAGAACTCGTGGATCGCCTCCTCCGGTATGCGGTAGTGGCCGCCGGGAAGCCGGCGACAGCCAAGCAGACCCGAGGACATGTAGCGACGCAACGTGCGCTCGTGGACCCCCAGCGCCGCCGCCGCCTCCCGAGTGCTCAACCACCGGGTCTGAGATTGGGTTCTCGCCTTGCTCATCCATGCTTCTGTCGATGAGCGCAGCCATTCTCCCCCTACGCAGTTCTCTGCCGCTCCGCCTTTCCCGGGAAGCCCCGAGGCACCGGCACACTGCCGGCGCGCGGCGGGTGGCGCCATGGCCTGCCCTTGCGCCGCCGCGTCAGCCCGAATCCCGTGGCCACAAGGGGGCCGTAGATTGGTGACCGTTTTGCCCGTGAACGCCCGCGCTTGCCCGCAGGGCGAGCCACCCGCCACCCCCGCGAATCCCCTGCTATAGGGCCAGATTCCGCCCAACGAAGCGAAAGCGGCGGACGAGGTTCGAACTCGCGACCTCAAGCTTGGCAGAGCAGGCCTCCTGTTGAAGAGGGCGCTGGTGCTTGCCTAGGACGAAGACCGAGACTGATGCGCAACCCACAGATAGCGCTTCCGCCTTGCCGGCGCACACGGGCGACTCTGCAAAAGAATCGAGCCGCAGCTGCAATAGAACTGCAATACACACGCACCACCCAAAGCACGCCAACAGCACCTACAGACCCCCAAACGCCGGCAAAATGCGGGCTTTTACCCCTTGTCCTCCGAGTTGAGCCGGGGACTGTTCCCCAGCAATCTCCATCAAAAACCCCCCGCAAAACGGGGGTTTCTGGGCCAAGCAAGAAAAATCGAAAATCGGGGCGCCCAGATTCGAACTGGGGACCTCACCGACCCAAACGGTGCGCGCTACCAGGCTGCGCCACGCCCCGACGCGCACCCAAGTCTACTGCCACCCACCATCTTCCAGACTAAGACGGACGTCTACCCGGCGCGAGCCCCCTCCCCATCCCCAACCAAAACACCCACACCCGCCCGCTGGCCGAAACGGGGATGCGAGCCGAAGGCGAGTGTCTCCCGGCTTCTGTAGGGTCTCGCCCCGCGATGGCTGACGTTCGACCCCTGCGTGCGCTGCATTACGACCTCTCCGTGGTGGGAACCCTCGGCGACGTGGTTGCCCCTCCCTACGATGTGATCGACGCCGCACAGCGGGCAACGCTGATCGCGCGCTCGCCCTTCAACGTGGTCGCGGTGGATCTCCCCCGAGCTCCCACCGCCGGCAAGGGCGGCGCCGATGGGCAGGAGAGCGCCCCGAGCGAGCTCGCCGATCCCTACCGGGCGGCAGGAGAGCTGTTCGAGAGCTGGCAGCTGCAGGGCGCCGTGATGCGCGACTCGCAGCCAGCGATCTGGGCGCACACGCAGCAGTACACCGGCCCCGACGGGGTGGCGCAGACACGGCGGGGGTTCTTCTGCAGGGTGCGCATCGAGGAGTACGGGCCGGGGCGCGTCCGCCCGCACGAGCGCACCCACCCGGGTCCGAAGGAGGACCGGCTGCGCCTGACGCGCGCCACGCGCGCCAACATGTCGCCGATCTTCTCGCTCTACTCCGACCCCACCGGCGCGGCGTGGGAGGCGCTCGAGCCCGTCACCACCGCACAGACGCCGTGGGGCGAAGCCACCGACGCGGAGGGCACCGTCCACCGCCTGTGGCGAGTCGCAGACGAGGCGGTCATCGCCGCGGTGCAGGCCGCCGCGCGCGACTCCGAGCTGCTGATCGCCGACGGCCACCATCGCTATGAGACCGCGCGCGCCTATGCGGAGGAGGTCGGCGGCGAGGGCGATCACCGCTACGTGCTGATGTGCTTGGTGGCACTCGAGGATCCCGGGCTCACGGTGTTCCCCACCCACCGCCTCGTCAAGGGCCTCGACGCCGTGCACCGCGAGGCGCTGGCGGAGGCGCTGCGCCGCGACTTCGAGCTCACCGAGGTGCCGCTGCAGCAGCTTGCACCAACGCCCGGTGAGGGCTTGCTGCGGCTCGGCTACATCGACTCACACACGCAGCGCCCGCTGCGCCTTACGCTGAAGAGCCAGGCGATCGCCGATGCCGCCCTGCCTGGCTTCTCCGAGGCCTACCGGCGCCTGGATACGGGCGTGCTGGAGGCGCTCCTGTTGAAGGGCGCGGTGGGACTCTCCGACGAGGACATCTCCCACCTGCACGACTTCCGCTACGCGCGCGGCGCCGGCGAGGCGATCGAGCTGGTGCGCAGCGACGAGTACGACGTCGCATTCCTGATGCGACCGACCCCGGTGGGGCAGGTCAGAGACGTGGCGGCCGCCGGCGAGAACATGCCGCCGAAGTCCACTTTCTTCTTTCCCAAGCTGCTCACGGGGCTGTTGTTCAATCCCCTGTAACGGCCAGCCCCTGCAATATGCTCGACCTGCTCGCTCATGCGCATATCGACTCATGGCACACGCCGCCAGCCGTACATGTCCCCCCTTTGGAAAAGCTCCTTACATAACTACCATCTGTGGTGGGAACGGTGGGTAGGTTGACGACCGGATCGGAAAGGCGTAGAGCGATGAAGGCGACAGCGAAGCGCAGCGATGGGCGGTTCAGGCACAGCGTGCGGGTGCGCGACCACGAGCTCACGATCGACGAGGACACCGAGGCGGGCGGCAGCGACGCCGGCCCCGATCCTCAGGAGCTGCTGGCGGCTAGCCTCGCGTCGTGCACGGCGATCACGCTGGAGATGTACGCGGCTCGCAAGGGCTGGGAGATTGGAGAGGTGGAGGTGGCGGTGCAGTACACCCCGGCCGAGCGGGGCTGCCCGACGCGGTTTGAGCTCGTGGTGAGGCTGCCCGAGGATCTCCCCTCCGAGCAGGCGGAGCGTCTACGGGTGATCGCGGCGAAGTGCCCAGTGCACCGCACGCTCGACGGTGAGGTGATGTTCGAGGAACGCCTCGAGCGGATCGCCCCCCTGCAGCCCGCGTCGAGCGCGACGGCCTAGGCGCCCTGGCCACGCCCGCGGATCAGGTTTCGGCGGCGGTGCTGGTGCCGCTGTTCCGCGACGCGGGCGGCGAGCCCCACGCGGTGCTCACCCGCCGCCGCGCCGACCTGCGCCGCCACGCGGGCGAGATCTCCTTTCCCGGCGGGCGCCACGACCCCGAGGATCGCGACCTGCGCGAGACGGCACTGCGCGAGGCCGAAGAGGAGATCGGCCTTGCGCGCACGGAGGTGAGGATGCTCGGGGAGCTTCCCGCCGTCTCCACGTTTGTGACCGGCTACCTGATCCACCCCTTTGTCGGGCTGATCCCGGCGGCCCAGAGCTGGCGCCCCTCCCCGCGCGAGGTGGACGCCGTTTTGGAGCTGCCGCTGCGAACGCTTCGTGAGAGCAGGACGCGCACGCCGATGGAACGCCGCGGGATCTCCTTCGAAACCGACGCTTACATCGTCGCCGAGCACCTCATCTGGGGCGCCACCGCGCGGATCCTCGACGACCTCTACGAGCACATCGACGCGCTCCTGCCCGCCGGGGCGATGCCGTCGGCCGAACCCTGACGCACTCCTGCCGCTATACGGCTCGCACGGTCTCTTCGCCGGTCTTCGGCCCAGCTTCAGGGGGAGTCAACAGCGCGGACAGCCCCACGCGCGCCTGCTCCAGCCAGAGAGACTTATCGGCAGGGTCGGCGTGCAGGATTGCCAGTGGGATCGAGTTGCGGTGAGCAATCTCCCGCGCGATCCGCTCACCCTCGGCCCGGGAGCCAGCAGGCATGGAGGACCCGACAGCCTCGTAGAGGACGCCGCGCACGGTGGTGTCGATCGCGCTCTCCAGGAAGGCGCGCAAACGGGCGCTATGCAATGCCCGCAGCTGCTCCTCTGGGCCGGTGGCACCGCCCAGCAGCCAGCAGGCGATCGTGACTCCGTCCAGCACGCCGCGCAGCGTGCCGAGGCGGTTAGGGTCGCCGACCCAGCACTCCGCGCCCGCCGCCTCGATCTCCGGGCGATGATCCTCGGTGCGGGTGACGACGCGCGCCGCGTGCCCCTCCCGCCCAGCGTCCTCGCCAAGCCGCAGACCCCGGCAGCCGCCCCCGACGATCAGCAGTCGCGCCACCGCCGGAGCCTACTCGCACGGCCGCCGGGCATGCACGCGGGCTGGTGGACAGCTCTGACGGGTTGGCTGGCCCTTGAAAAATGGGCGCCGCGGCCATCGTGGCCACGGCGCCCTGTGAGGAGACCGGCAATGAGCCTTAGTCGGTGCCGAGGCTTCCTCGAGCGCCACCGGAGAGGTATGGGTAGCGGCGCTCGAGCAAGCTCCGGCAGCAAGACGTTCAGCCTTGGCTGGCCCTCCCCTGCCTGTCCCTCGGGTAGATCCCTGCCATCCACCCCAGATGAAAACACAAAACGAGAATCTTGTCAAGAGGGATATGTCAAAGACAGTTTTTTTGAGTTGGACATGGCGGCCTATAGCGGCCCATGAGTCAGACGAGCAAGCTCGAGAGGGATAGACCCAAAGTCTCGCCGGCCGGGACCTGGATCCACCGATAACGGGCTGAGCATCCGGTGCCGGTGACCAAGCCAGGAGACATCGACCGAGCACCCGCAGGGAGAGCCCCTCGGGGCGAGGGCGATGGGTCCTGGCGATGTGTCATCCGGTGCCGGTGCGACCCCGGGATCGGTGGATCCAGGTCGGATACCATCCGGCGCCGATGGCCGAGCCCGCAGACATCGTGAGCATGGACAAGATCGTGGCGCTGTGCAAGCGCCGCGGCTTCATCTTCCCCTCCTCGGAGATCTACGGAGGGGTGGGGTCGACCTACGACTTCGGCCACTACGGGGTGCTGCTGAAGGGCAACGTCAAGGCCGAGTGGTGGCGCGCGATGCTCTCCGAGCGCGACGACATCGTCGCTCTGGACTCGGCGATCCTGCAGCACCCGCGGGTGTGGGAGGCCTCCGGCCACCTCGCCGGCTTCACCGACCCCCTGGTGGACTGCCGCGCCTGCGGGCAGCGCTTCCGCGCCGACCATCTCGGGGACCTTCAGTGCGGGCGCAAACCCTCCAAGCACCCTGGCGAGACCGAGGAGTGCGACCTGACCGACGCGCGCGACTTCAACCTGATGTTCGAGACCACGATCGGGCCCGTCAAGGAGTCCGGCGCGACCGCCTACCTGCGCCCCGAGACCGCCCAGGGCATCTTCATCAACTTCAAGAACGTGCTGCAGTTCTCGCGCAAGAAGCCCCCCTTCGGGATCGCCCAGATCGGCAAGTCCTTCCGCAACGAGATCACCCCCGGCAACTTCATCTTCCGCACACGCGAGTTCGAGCAGATGGAGATGGAGTACTTCGTGCCGCCCGCCGAAGCCCAGCGGTGGTTCGAGCACTGGCTGGCAGAGCGGATGCGCTGGTACACGACACTAGGCCTGCGCCCCGACCATCTGCGCCTGCGCGCGCACGACCCCGACGAGCTCTCCCACTACTCCTCGGGCACCTCCGACGTCGAGTACCTCTTCCCCATCGGCTGGTCGGAGCTCGAGGGGATCGCCAACCGCGGTGACTTCGACCTCACCCAGCACGCCAAGTTCTCCGGGGAGAAGCTCGAGTACTTCGATCAGGCGACCGGGGAGCGTTACGTGCCGCACGTGATCGAGCCGGCCGCAGGGGCAGACCGGGCGACGCTGGCGTTCATGGTCGATGCCTACGACGAGGAAGTCGTCGAGCGCGAGGGCACGGGCGAGGGCGAGCGCCGCACCGTGCTGCGCCTGCATCCACGCCTCGCGCCCGTTAAGGTTGCGGTGCTGCCGCTCGTCAAGAAGGACGGCCAGCCCGAGCTCGCGCACGAGGTGTACCGCGCGATGCGTGGTTTGGTACAGGTCGAGTACGACGACGGCGGAGCGATCGGCAAGCGCTACCGCCGCCAGGACGAGATCGGGACGCCGTTCTGCGTGACGATCGACCACGACAGCGTCGCGGAGGGCACCATTACCGTGCGCGACCGCGACTCGCTCGCACAGGAACGCCTGCCGATCGAGGGGCTCGCACAGGAGCTTCAGCGGCGGGTGCAGGCGCCGTGGACAACGCCGAAGCTTGCACAAGACAGCCGTGGAGCATCATGAATGGGCTGGGGGAAGTATTGAAAAATCCAAAAGGTGTGTGCAATTGCGCACACCTTTTAAAAAGTACACATATACCCGCACCCCCCACGACCGCCACCTTTGCTGCCCGCGTGCCTAGCCGCGCGCACACCCCCTTATGCGGAAGATAGGAGCAACATGGACTTCGACCTGACCGACGAGCAGCGCCTGATCCGCGATACCGCCCGCGAGTTCACCGACAAGGAGATCGTCGAGCGCGCGCGCGAAAACGCTCGCAACCACCACTTCGACCTCGACCTCGTCAAGAAGATCGCCGACCAGGGCTACCTCGGGGCGATCGTCCCGCGCGAGTACGGCGGCGCGGGCCTCGGCTACCTCGACTACGGCCTCGTTGTGGAGGAGATCGGCCGCGGCTGCTCCTCCGTGCGCACCGTCATCTCCGTGCAGACCTCGCTGGTGTGCTCGGCGATCCTCAAGTGGGGCACCGAGGAGCAGAAGCAGCGCTACCTGCCCAAACTCTGCTCGGGAGAGTGGCTGGGCTGCTTCGGCCTGACCGAGCCCGACACGGGCTCCGACGCCGCCAACCAGCGCACCCGCGCCACCAAGACCGACTCCGGGTGGCGGATCAACGGGGCGAAGATGTGGATCTCGATGGGCAACTACGCCAAGCTCGCGCTGATCTTCGCCCAGACCGATCCCGAGAAGGGCCACCGCGGCCTCGGCTGCTTCCTCGTAGAGACCGACCAGCCCGGGTTCCAGCCCCAGACGATCGAGCACAAGATGGGCCTGCACGCCTCCGACACCGCCTCGATCTCACTCGACGACGTGGAGGTCGGCGAGGACGGCGTGCTCGGGGAGATCGGCGACGGCTTCAAAGTCGCGATGTCCGCGCTTGACTCCGGGCGCTACTCCGTGGCCGCCGGCTGCGTCGGGATCTGCCAGGGGTGCGTCGATGAGTCTGTCAAATACGCCAAGGAGCGCCAGCAGTTCGGGCGCCCGATAGCCAGCTTCCAGCTCGTGCAGGCGATGATCGCCGACATGGCCGTCAAGACCGACGCCTCGCGAATGCTGGTGTGGCGCGCCGGTTTCCTCAAGGACAAGGGACGCCCCAACACGACCGAGACCTCGATCGCCAAGCTGCACGCCACCGAGGCCGCCGTGGAGTGCTCCAACACGGCGATCCAGGTGCACGGAGGGGCGGGTTATGTAGACGACCACCCCGTCGAGCGCTACTTCCGCGACGTGCGGGTCACGACGCTGTACGAGGGGACGTCCCAGATCCAGAAACTGATCATTGGCCGCGCGCTCACCGGAATCAACGCGCTGGTGCCCTCCTGAGATGAACCCCCCTGGTTTGCCCCACCACGGAACATCGCCGGGCACGACGCCCGGCGCCCGGGCGGCTGGTGCCCAAGCCACGCGCGTGGACGATCGCAAATGACCGCAGAGGCACAACCCGCGCGCGTAATCGGGGTGCTGGGTGCCGGCACGATGGGCGCTGGCATCGCCCAGCTCGCCTGCCGCGCCGGGGCGCGCACGCTGCTGCACGACCCGATCCCGGAGGCACTCCAGCGAGGTGCCGAGAAAGCGCGCGGGGGCCTGGAGAAGGAAGCCGCCAAGGGACGGATCACCCCCGAGGAGGCGCAGGCGGCCGCCACGCGGCTGGAGGTGGTCGCCGACTTGGAGGCGTTTGCGCCGTGCGACCTCGTGATCGAGGCCGCGCCGGAGCTCCCCGAGCTCAAGCGCGAGATATACGGGCGGCTGTCGGAGATCGTCAGCGGCGATTGCGTGCTAGCGACCAATACCTCCTCGCTGCCGGTCACTGGGATCGCCGCCGGCGCCACGCATCCCGAGCGGGTCGTGGGGATGCACTTCTTCAACCCCGCCCCTTTGATGGCGCTCGTCGAGGTGATCGCCGGGCTGCGCTCCAGCGAGGGCGCGCTGGCGTTGGCCGATGCGACCGGGCGCGCGATGGGCAAGACCGTGATCCGCGCGACCGACGGCCCCGGGTTCCTCGTCAACCGCTGCAACCGCCCCTTCGGCCTGGAGGCTCTGCGGTTGCTGGGCGAGCAGGTCGCCGACATCGAGACGATCGATCGCATCGTGCGTCTCGGCGGCGGCTTTCGCATGGGGCCCTTCGAGCTCTCCGACCTCGTGGGAGTCGACACCGGCTTCGACGTCGCCCGCTCCTTTTACGAGCTCTCCTTCGGCGAGCCCCGCTGGCGGCCCTCGCCGATCCAGGCCCAGCGCGTCGCCGCCGGGCTACACGGGCGCAAGACCGGGCGCGGCTACTACGACTACTCCGGCAACGCCCACCGTCCCCCCGATCCCGAGCCGCCCCCCGGCGGCGGCGATGCCCGAGTGCAGGGCAGCGGCTCTGTCGCCGACGCGCTGCGTGAGCTCGCGCCCGGGTCCTCCGGGCCGGAGATCGTCGTCGATGGACTGGGCGGCACCGTTGCGGGCGAGCCCTTCTACGCGATCGTGCCCCTCGGGCTCGTCGACGCGACCGAGAGGTCAAATGCCCAGACGTCACCGCAGGGAGCAGGGAGCCCCGGCGGGACGAGCGGGCAAGCGCTCCGAGGGCTCGTCGAGGTCACCGGTGAGGCGGGAGAGCGGGCATTCGCGGGCCTCGGCCTGCACACCGCGCGTGTGCGGCCCTCCGCCGTCGGGGTGCTCCCCCGGATCGTGTGCCAGGTCATCAACGAGTGCGCGTTTGCGCTGAGGGAAGGGGTCGGCAGCGCGCAGGACATCGACGCCGGCATGACGCTCGGCATGAACTACCCCCGCGGGCCCTTCGCGTGGGCGGACGCGATCGGCCTGGAGCACGTGACGGCGACGCTGGATGCGCTGTGGCAGGAGTACCGCGAGGAGCGCTACCGCATGGCACCCGTGCTGCGGCGTAGATCGGCGTTGTAGTGCCCTAATCGACCATACCCGCGCTGCGCAGGTCGGCGTTGCAGCGCGTTACTCCGCACCAGCCGTCTGAACCGAGGCGGGCGGGGCCCAGGCCTCTTCGGCAAGATCGCCGATCGGCAATCCCTCGGGCGTAGGCACCTCCGGGGTGTCGCGCAGGTACCACTCGGCGTCCAGCGCCGCCTGGCAGCCCGACCCGGCGGCGGTGACCGCCTGGCGGTAGGTGTGGTCGACCAGATCCCCCGCGGCGAACACGCCCGGGCGGTTGGTGCGGGTGGAGCGACCCTCGGTGACCACGTACCCATTCTCGTCCACCTCCACCTGCCCGCGCACCAGCTCCGACTGGGGCTCGTGCCCGACCGCGATGAACGCGCCCGAGATATCGAGCTCCCGCTCCTCGCCGCTGCCGACGTCGCACAACAGGGCGCGGTTGAGCGCACCGTTATCGCCGGGGAGGAACTCCTTGATCGTGTAGGGCGTGAGGAACTCGATGTTCTCCTGTGCGCGAGCGCGCTCCAGCATGATCTTCGAGGCCCGCCACTCCGGGCGGCGGTGCACGACGACGACCTTGGAGGCAAACTTCGAGAGGAAGATCGCCTCCTCCATCGCCGAGTCCCCGCCGCCGACGATCATCGTCGGCGCGCCCTTGAAGAAGGCGGCGTCGCAGGTGGCGCAGTAGCTCACGCCCCTGCCCCCCAGCTCCTGCTCTCCGGGCACCCCGAGCCGCTTGTGCTCGGCGCCCATCGCGAGGATCACGGTGCGCGCGCGGTGCTCGGTGTCCCCCACCCACACGGAGTGCACGCCGGGATGGGTGGGATCCGATCCACTCGCCAGCAGCACGCGCTCGGCCTGGTCTGTCTCCAGCCGCGCGCCGAAGCGCTCGGCCTGCGCGCGCATCTTGCCCATCAGCTCCGGCCCCATCATCCCCTCGGGAAAGCCGGGGTAGTTCTCGACGTCGGTCGTCTGCTGCAACAGCCCGCCCCACGCAAACCCCTCGATCACCAGCGGCGCGAGGTTGGCGCGCGCGGTGTACAGCGCCGCGGTGTACCCGGCGGGGCCGCTGCCGATGATGATCGTGTTCTCGATGTCCGCCATGCTCATCCTTTCGCGCGTGGTCTGCCCGTCGCGCTCAGCCTACACGGCTCCATTACTTTACTTTGTATAGTAGCACTTGGGCAGTCGAGCGCGGCTGAATCGAGCGTACCGTCCCATGAACGTCGATGAGGTTTGGGTCGGCTCTCGTACGGTGAAAAGAGCCCCTGGGCTCTGCTCTTCGTGAGCTAGCTTTGCGGGGGCCGACCATGATTCAGTAGTAGGTGTTTCAGCTCTCTGCGAGCATCATCTCGGCATTCGCCGCACAGCGCCCCCGCGCAACTCAAGCACCTCGTCGAACAGCTCGACGCCGAGCTCGCTGTGCGTGATTACGAGCACGCCGCGCTCGCCGGCGCCGGTGACAATCGCGCGCATCACCGACTCCGCCGTGGCGGCGTCGAGGTGCGCCGTGGGCTCGTCCAGCACGAGGAAGCGCGCATCGCTGAGCAGCGCCCGCGCGAGCGCGATCCGTTGGCGCTGGCCGCCCGAGAGCGCACTGCCGTTCTCGCCGACGAGCGTGTCGAGGCCGTCGGGCAGTGTGCGCACCCACGCAGCCGCACCGGCCGCGTCGAGCGCCCCCCACAACTCCTCCTCCCTCGCCTCGCGCCGCGCAAGCAGCACGTTCTCGCGCAGCGTGGTGTTGAACAGGTGGGCGTCCTGCGTGGCGATCGTCACCGCGCGGCGGATATCGTCCTGGGCGAGCTCGCGCAGGTCGACGCCGCCGATCCGCACGCTGCCGGCGTCGGGGTCACGGAAGCGCACCAGCAGCTGCGCGAGCGTGCTCTTGCCGGCGCCGCTCGGCCCCATCAGCGCCACCCGCCGCCCCGCCTCCAGGCGCAGGCTCACGTGCTCCAGCACCCACGGCTCCTCCGGTGCGTAGCGCGCGCTGAGGTCCTCCACCGCCAGCTCGCCCTCCCCAGGCAACGCTCGCGGGCGCGCCGGGTCGCGCACCGAGGGCTCGCGCGCGCACAGCTCCTCCAGGCGGCTGGCCGCCTCGGCGCAGGCGCGCAGGTGCCGCGCCGCCAACGGCAGCGGCGCGAGGCCTTCGAAGGCCGCGAGCACCAGCAGCGCGATCGCCGCCAGCAACACCCCCGCGAGCGCGCCGCCGTGCACCGCGGGGATCGCCACCGCCAGCACCGCCACCACGCTCCCTCCGGCCGCCGCCGACCCGAGCGCGGTCGCAGCGCCCGCCGCCATTCCATCGCGACGGGCGAGCGTCGCCAGGCACCCATCGGCGGCGCGCAGCCGCGCGATCCGCTCCCGCGCACGGCCCGCCACGGCGAGCTCGGTCGCGCCTTCGATCGTCTCCACCAACTCCGCCGTCAGCGCCGCACGCGCCGGCGCCTGGCGGCGGCCCGAGGCCGAGGCGAGCAGCGCCGTGAGCGCTGGCACCACCGTGGCGGCCAGCAGCAGACACACGAACACGACCGGGCCGGCCGCCGGCAGGATCGCCCATGCGGTCAGCGAGGCGGCGCAGATCGTCAGCGCCGCCACCACCGGCGGCACCAGCGCGCGCAGGTAGAGATCCTGCAGCGCATCCACGTCCCCCACGAAGCGCGACAGCAGGTCGCCGCCGCCCACGTCGCCGGGCACGAGCGGGGCGAGACGCCGGTAGAAGCGCGCGCGCACGCGCCCCAGCAGCCGCAGCGCGGCGTCGTGTGAGGCCAGCCGTTCGCTGTAGCGCAGCAGCGCACGAGAGATCGCGAACGCGCGCACACCCACGATCGCGACACTCAGGGCGAGCACCGGCGGGCGCTGAGCGGCGCGCGAGATCAGGTAGCCGGAGGTGACCAGCAGGCCGCCGGAGGCGACCATCGCGCCGAAGCCCAACGCGATCGCCAACGCCAGCCGGCGGCGCTCAGCGCTGCCGGCGCGCGCCGCGGCCGCCAGGCTGGCGTAGCTGCCGCTCATGCGACCGCCTCCAGCGGAGCCACCAGCGCGCGGCTGCCATGCCTCCCCACCACCGTGGTCGCGCCCTTCACGCGACCACCAACCGCGTCGCGGAGCGATCTGGCCGTGGGAGCCGATGCGCCCGGCCGCCGTCGAGTCTCACCACGTGCTCGGCGCGTGCCGCCAGCCGAGCGTCGTGGGCGATCAGCAGCGTGGTGCGGCTCTCGGCGAGTCGGGCGATCGCGTCGCCCACCGCGGCGGCAGTGTCGGTGTCGAGGTGCGCGGTGGGCTCGTCCAGAACCACGAGCGAAGCGTCGCGCAGGAACGCGCGCGCCAACCCCACCCGCTGTGCCTGCCCGGCGGAGAGGCCGCGGCCGCCCTCGCCGACGCGCGTCCGCAGGCCGTCGGGGAGCTGGCCGAGGAGCTCTTCCAGCCCCGCGGCGTGCGCCGCAGCGGTAATCCGCTCGCACGTGGCGTCGGGGACGGCAAGCGCGATGTTTTGCGCGATCGTGCCCGCGAACAGGCGCGTGCGCTGCGGCACCCATGCGACGCGCTCGCGCCACGCCTCCGGTGCGAGCTCTCGCAGGTCGTGTCCGCCGCAGCTGACGCGCCCCGCGGTCGGGTCGGCCAGGCGCAGGGCAAGGGCCGCCACCGTGCTCTTGCCCACGCCGCTGGGGCCGACCAGCGCTGTGGCGCGGCCTGGCTCGAGCTCCAACTCCAGCCCGTTCAGCACCGCCGCGGAGCGATCGGGGTAGCTGAACGACACCGCCTCGAAGCGCAGCGGCTCACATGCCGGATCGGGCACGCCGCTACCGCCGCCCGCGCGCGCCACGTCGGCGGGTGGCACGGCGGGCACAACCGTGGCTGGCAGCGCCGCGGTCGTAGGCGCCGCCGTGGTGGTGGCGGCGTGTACCGCAACAAGCGGCGCCACGGCGAGCGCCAGTGGCGCGTCCAGCACCGCGAAGATCCGCTCCGCCGCGGCCATCCCGTCGGTGCTGGCGTGAAACTGCTGACCGACGGCGCGCAGCGGCCCGTACAGCTCGGGCGCCAGCAACAGCACGGTGAGACCGGCCTGCAGGCTGAGGTGGCCGCCGTCGAGCTGCAGGCCGATCGTCACCGCCACCAGCGCGGTGCCAATCATCGCGCACAGCTCCAGCACCAGCGCGGAGAGGAACGCGACACGCAGCGTCCCCATCGTCTCCACGCGATAGCGCTCGCTGACCCGCTCGATCGTCTCTGCTTGCGCGGCCTCGCGGCGGAATGCGCGCAGCGTGGCAAGGCCGCGCACGACGTCGAGGAAGTGGCCGCTCAGCAGGGCAAGCGCGCGCCAGCGCGAGCGCGCACGAGCGCGCGCGCCACCGCCAACGAGGATCATGAACGCGATCAGCAGCGGGATCGTCAGCGCCAGCACGCCGGCGGCGATCGCGTCCACCGGCGCCACCCACAGCAGGATCGCCGCGGGCACGGCCGCGGCCAGCACGAGCTGCGGCAGGTAGCCGGCGAAGTATGCCTCCAGCGCGTCCACTCCCTGCACGGCGGCCGCCGCGAGCTCGCCGGTGCGGTCCTCCACCCGGCTGATCGGCGAGCGGACGAGCAGCTGTTCGGCGAGGTGTCCGCGCAGTTCCGACATCACACGCGTCGCGCCGATCCGCCCCGAGGTCTCGAACGCGCCGGCGAGCAGCGCCCGCGCCACGACCACGGTGGCGAGCGCCACCAGCGAGCCGGTGACCGAAGCCGGGGGACGCCAGCCTTTGGCCGGCATCCCCGTTTCGGCCAGCGCGAGCGCCGTATGGTGCACCACCGCGCTCGCGATCACGTGGGCCAGCAGCGCCGCCTGCGCGACCACGGTGACGGCCATCGCCACGCCCAGCCCAGCAGCCAACCACAGCTGCGCGCGCGCGGCGCGGCTCTCGCGCAGCAGACGGCGATCGATCCGCGCTCCCCTACGCGCCGTGCGATCCTCGCGCCGCTTGCGCCGATCGATCCGTCCCTCCGACAGTAGTTTCATAACCGGAACCAGGCTGACAATGAGGGCAAAACGCTAGTTTCGATATGCACGTTTATACTGCCTTAAACTGCGGCGCTTCACGGATCGGGCGTCTCGAGCGAGCTGTAAAAGTCTCTCAGCGAACCTCGTCGCCGGATGGAGCCGTGCGCACCGAGATCGGCCACCCGCATGAGGAGGTCCAGCTGATGTCAACCCCGTCCTCTGATCCGGATCAACCACGGGGGACCGTGCGCCGGACGCGATCCCCACTCAGAGCCGCGTCGATCCCGACGGTCGCCACCAAGCTGCTGATCCCCCCGCCCGCACGCCACCTGATCGAGCGCGAGCGGCTGTACGAAACCCTCGACGAGGGCGTTCGAGGAGGCATCGTGCTGCTCTCCGCACCGGCCGGCGCCGGCAAGACCGTGCTGCTCTCCGCGTGGATCGCCGCGCGCGAGCTGCCCGGCCCCGCTTGCTGGCTGTCGCTGGACGGCGAGGACAATGACGTCAACCGGCTGCTCGAAAACCTCCTGAGCGCGTTGCGCAGCGCGGGAGCGCCCGAGCCCGGCGACGCGCTCGATGGCCTCGTCGCTCCAGCGGGAGCCGGCACCGAGCGCTTCCTCGCGCTGCTGGTCAACGGCCTCGCCGAGCTGCGCTCGCCACTCGTGCTGGTGCTCGATGAGATTCATGAGCTCACCAGCCCGCCGGCAGCCGCCGCGATCGACTTCCTCGTTCGCCACGCTCCCGAGCAGCTGCATATCGTGCTGGCCGGCCGCGCCGATCCACCGCTGCCGACCGAGCGCCTGCGTGCCGGCGGCGCGCTCACCGAGCTTCGGATCGCCGAGCTGGCGTTCAACCGCGAGGAGACCGCCGAGCTGTGCAAGCGGCTGGAGCTGGCGCTCTCCGACACTGAGATCGACTCGCTGTGGGCGCGTACCGAGGGCTGGCCCGCCGCGATGCGGTTGGCGGCGCTGTCGTTGCGTGGGCACTCCGAGCCGGGGCGCTTCCTGGTCGAGTTCGCCGGCACCGACCGGGCGGTGGCGGACTATCTGATCGCCGAGGTGCTCGCCCGCCTGCCGGAGGACAGCCGTGAGTTCATGCTGCGCACCTGCCTGGTCGACGAGCTCAGCCCCGAGCTTGCCGACGCCCTCACCGGGCGCGAGGGTGGCACGCTGCCGCTCATGGAACTCGAGCGCCTCGGCGCCCCGGTGCAGCCAACCGCAGTCGATGGCCGCTGGTATCGCTACCACCCGCTGTTCGCGGAGCTGCTGCGCGCCCACCTGCACCACGCTCACCCGCGGGAGATCCCCTCCCTGCACCGCCGCGCGGCGCGCTGGTATGCGGAGCAAGGGCGCGCGATGCTCGCCATCCGCCATGCGCTCGCGGGCGAAGACTGGCAGCAGGCCGGCGGCCTGATCGCCGAGCATTGGCTGGAGCTGTTCCTGCACGGTGGCACAGCGGCGATGCGCGGCCCGATGGCGCAGCTGCCGCCGGAGGTCGTCGCGTCCGACCCGCGCCTGGCGGCGGCCGTCGCCGGCAGCCGCCTGCAGGACGGCGACCTCCAGGATGCCGAGCGCCTCCTGGCACTCGCGCGGGAGGTCGGCGAGAAAACGAGCCAAACCAGGGCAACCATCGCCGTCGTCGGACTGCGCCACGCGCGCCTGCGGGTGCACCCGGGTGACGCCGAGCGCTTGGCGCGTGAGCTCAGCGCCGCGGCGCACGACTGCACGCGCCACTGCTGGACTGCGTTGCGCAGCTTCGCGCTGTGCGAGCTCGGCGCCACGCTGCTGTGGAGCGGCGGCGACTTGGAGACGGCCACCGCCCATCTGCACGAGGCGCTCGCGCTCGCCACCGAGCACCAGCACGAGCAGATCGCACTCGATTGCCTCGCGCAGCTGGCGTTCGTAAACGTGTTGCGTGGCGAGCTGACACAGGCGCAGGAGCGCAGCACACGCGCGGTGGAGCTGGCCGAGCGGCGCGGCTGGCGCGAGGGCCCCGCGGGCGCCTGCGCCCAGCTGGCGGCGGCGGCGTGCGCCTACCACCGGGGCGAGTTCGAGCGCGGCGAAGGACTGCTGACGGGTGCCGCGGCCGCGGCCGACACCGCCGAGACGCCCGTGAGAATGGCGGTGGGCCTGCTGCAGGCGCTCACGCTCGCGGCCGCCGGGCAGCGCTCCGCCGCCCGTGGCACGCTGAAGCTGAGCGCGATCCGCTCTGAGCTGTCGAATGGCGCGCCGGCGCCGGGCTTCCTCAGGCTCATGCTCGATGATGCCGAGCCGCGCGTGCTGATGGCCGCCGGGGAGGTTGAGCAGGCGCGCGCGACGCTCGCGGGCGCACTCGAAGGGGCGCCCGACAGCGCCGTCCTGCTGGCGCGTCAGGCGAGCTTCGAGCTGCGCGACGGCGAGCCCGAGTTGGCGCGCGCATCGCTCGCCCGGGCACGCGTGGCGGAGCAGACACCCTACCCGCACCTGGCGGTGCTCATCGAACAGTGGCTGCTGCAGGCGCTCGCGGAGCGGGCGACCGGCGAGCACGAAGCCGCCTCCGAGGCGCTGGATCGCGCGCTCGCGCTGGCCGAGCGCGAGCCCTTCCGCGATGCCTTCCTGCTGAACGGGCCGGCGGTGCGCGAGCTGCTGGAGCTCCAGGCGCGGGACGGCACGGCCCATCCGGCGCTGCTGGAGGTGCTGCTCGACGGCGTCGGCCAGGGTCCCATGAGCGCCGGAGCGCCGGCCGAGCCGCTGACCGAGCGCGAGCAGCGGATCCTGCGCTACCTGCCGACGATGCTCACCAACGCCGAGATCGGGGCCGAGGTGTTCGTGTCGCTGAACACCGTCAAGACCCACCTGCGTAGCATCTACCGCAAGCTCGACGCCAACGGGCGCGCCGAGGCGGTAGAGAAGGCGCGCCGGCTGGGCATGCTCCCCGCGGGGATCAAGCGGCCACGCGTCGTGCAGCGGGTCTGACCCCCTCATTTCGAGTCACCGCCCTCCGGTATGCGCCTCACCTCCACGAGCTCCAGGCCGAGCGCCTGGATGCGGTCGAGCAGGCCGTGCAGCGCGGCCTGGTCGAGCACCGGGCCGCGCAGCACCGTCTCCACCGACTGGACGGTGGCGTCCATGCCCTCGAAGGCGCCGAGCAGCTGCTCGCTCACCCGCCCCTTGATGTGGATCTCATAGCTTGTGCGTCTCACGCCAACCACTGGGCGCCTCTCCTTGGCCGGGTCTCTTCAAAGCTAGGACCGCAGGGGATGAGCGGTCGTCACCCAACAGGGATGAGGATCGTGCGAGGAGGTCGATTACGCCCGGGCCGAGCGTCGCTACGCCGGCGAGAGCGTCGAGCTGCCGCGGTGCTCGCGCCGCGAGAGCATGATGCCCGCGAGCGCCAGCCACGCCTCGACGAGGCCGCGCACGATCAACGAGATGCCGAGCACGATCGCAAATGTGTAAACGCCGAACTGCGGCCATGAGATGATCAGGATGCCGACGGCCAGATCGACCAAGCCCTCGAGGATTCTCCAGCCGCGTCGCTCGCTGTACTCGAACGCGGCGACGAGCTCGAACACCCCGGCGACCATCAGGAAGATGCCGAAGGCGAGCGCCAGCACGTTGATGGAGTCGGAGGGATGCCTGATCAGGATCGCGCCGGCGATCAACGCGATAACCCCACGCCACAGACCGGCGCCGCGCACCTCCTTGACGGCGATGCCCACGCAGATCCAGAGCGCCCCCACCACCAGCAGGTAGATACCGAGAATCACCGCCAGCGTGCTCAGCGTACGATGCGGAGCAACCAGCAGCAGGACGCCGACCGCCAGCGTGCACACCGCGACGAGTAGCAGCAGCCACCACGTCCAGCCGGGCGCCTCCTCGGCCTCCGGGGTGCCATCGGGGCTGATGAATGCTTGGCTTGCCATCGCTGCGAGCAGACTGCACGCGATCTGGGTGAGCGGACCTCACCCGCAGGGGATGACTCGCTCGCTCAGCTGAGCGACTGCTGGGCCTCCTCGGCGGCGAGCAGGCCGACCTCGACGAGGTCGCGGGGGTGTACCCACGTGTCGAGGATCGGGAAGCCCCCGGCACGCACGATCGCCTCGCGCAGGGGGATCGCCCAGCGGTGCTCCAACAGCGCGATCGCGACCGCCGTGTCGGGCGGAATCTCCTCGAGCACGTCAAGCAGATCCTCCTCGCCGAGGCCGCCGTCCTCCTGCGACCACAGCCGCGCCGCGCCCTCGACGTCGCCGCCCGCCACCTCGCCGAGGCCGACCAGCGCCTTCACGACCGCGCCGAACTGCTGCGCCTCCTCCTCGGAGAGATCGCTGATCTGCGCGGTGGTGACGACGCCGTCAGCGTCCTTGTTCACTACGAGCACGTCGATCACACGAGCGACGTCGTGCTCCCTGAGGCTCTCCAGGTGGGCGAGCACCTCACCCTGAAAATCGGGCTGGTCGAAGCCCACGACAAGCAGCTGCACGGGACCGATCATTGCGTCATCTCCTTGTTGTCTGTACCAACCGCTTGCGCCTCGGCCCGCATTTTCGGCCCCCGGCTTGCTTAACCCGCGGCGAGGAGCTTCTGCTTCTCGCGCTCGAACTCCTCGGGTGTCAGCACGCCGCTGTCGCGCAGTTCCCCGAGCTGTTTGAGCTGTTCCACGACACTTCCGCCAGCCCCCGGCGCCGCGGCCGGCGGCGGGGCGGCCGGCGGCGAAGCGCTCGCCGGAGCCTGCTGACTTTCCAATTCCGCCAGCCGCTGCTCCTGCGAGGACTCCTGCGCGGACCGGTTGGCGCCTGCCTTGCCCGCCATGTAGCCCATCCCGCCGACCATCGCACCCCGCATCAGGGGCCTGCGCCTGCGCATCATCGCGTTGCTCTTTCCGGTGTCCAGCGGGCCGTGAGCTGGTAGAGAATGATGATGTCGATCGCAATGATCATGATCGACCACAACGGGAACAGCGTGAAGGTGCCGAACTGCACGAGCAGGTCGAGCGACACGAAGACGATCCCCAGCACCCGCGCCCAGGTGGCCCCCGCCAGCAGACCGAGTCCGGTGCACGCGACCAGCGTGCCGAGGATCAGGTGGCCCCAGCCCCACGCTGAGATGTCCCACACGACGACGCCGTGGCCACCGACCGTGATCACTTCGTTGTTGATCACCGCCGCCAGGCCCCACATCGCGTCGAGGAATCCCTCGATCAGCATGATCACACCGGCAAAGACGATCCAGCCGCTCACGCCGGCCGGTTCACGCTCGTAGCGCGCGCCGGGGGCGCCTGGCTCGGGAGTTGTGCTTGACATCACGGCTCCTCCTATAAGACGTTTTGGGTGTCGTGAGGATGGCCGCGCGACGGGTGAAAGCTCATCACCCCCTTGGGATGACCTGCACTCACCCCGCCTACCGTGAAGATCATCGCCATGGCGAGCGCGACCGAAGCCTCGGCGGCGTCCTCGGCTGAGCGCTCGAGCGCCCCCAAGCGCGCGGGGCTGGTGCTCGTCGCGCTGATCCTCGTCGCCTCGGTCGCGAACCTCAACCTCGCCGTCGCGAACACGGCGCTGCCCGACATCGGCAAGGGACTGAACGCCTCGCAGACCGCACTCGACCTGATCGCGGTCGGCTACTCGCTCGGGCTGGCGGCGTCCGTCCTGTACCTCGGCGCGCTCGGCGACCGCTACGGGCGCAAGCTGATGCTCGTGCTGGGCACGTTCCTCGCGATCCCCGCCTCGATCCTCGCCGCGACCGCGTCGAGCGCCGGCATCCTCGTCGGCGCTCGCATCTTCGGCGGGCTCGCGGCCGGGATGGCCTTCCCGACGACACTCGCGCTCATCACCGCGCTGTGGGCGGGCCCGGAGCGCACGAAGGCAATCGCCCTGTGGTCGAGCATCGGCGCCTCGATGTCGGCGCTCGGCCCGCTCCTGTCCGGCGCGCTGCTCGAGCACCACGCCTGGGGCTCGGTGTTCCTGATCACCATCCCGCTCGCGGCGCTCGCGCTCGTGCTCGCGATCCTGCTCGTGCCGGCCCACGTCAACGAGACCACCAACCCCGTCGACAACCCCGGCGGGGTCCTCTCGATCGTCGCGATCGCCGCGCTCGTGCTCGCGATCAACTTCGCGCCCGTCCCCGGGAAGGGCAGGGTGGCGATCGCGCTGGGCGTCCTCACGCTCGTCGCACTCGCGGGCTTCTACGTCCGCCAGCGCCGCACGCGCTTTCCGCTGTTCGACCTGCAGGTGGCTTCGCGGCGGATCTTCTGGGTCGCCGCGCTCGGCGGAATCGTCGTGTTCGGCAGCCTGATGGGCGCGATCTTCGTCGGCCAGCAGTTCCTGCAGAACGTGCTCGGCTACTCGACGCTCGGCGCCGGTGCCTCGATTCTGCCGGCGGCGGTGCTGATGGTGCTGATCGCGCCGCACTCCGCCAAACTCGTGGAGACGCGCGGCGCGCGCTTCACGCTGCTGATCGGCTACGGCTTCTGCCTGCTCGGCTTCATCGCGATGCTCGCGCTCTGGGAAACGGGCATCCCCTACTGGAAGGTGGCGCTCGCCTACGGTCTGATCGGGATCGGCGTCGGCTTCGCCGGCACCCCCGCCTCGCGCTCGCTGACGGGCTCGGTGCCGGTCAAGCGCGCCGGCATGGCCTCGGGCACGGCCGACCTGCAGCGCGACCTCGGCGGCGCGATCATCCAGTCGATTATGGGCGCGCTGCTCACCGCCGGCTTTGCGACGGCGGTTTCGAAGGCGATCGCCGCGGCGCCCAACAAAGCGCTGATCACGAGCTCCGTGCAGAACACCTTGACGAAGTCGTTCTCCAGCGCCGAAGCGGTCGCCAAGCAGTACCCGCACTACTCCAGCGCGATCATCGCCGGCGCGCGCTCCTCGTTCGTGTCCGGCTCGGACTGGTCCTACCTCGCCGGCATCATCGCGATCGCGTTCGGCGCCGGGCTGATCTTCTTCATGTTCCCGGGCAAGCTCGACGAGGAGCGCCTGCTGGCCGCTTACCATGCCCAAGACACCCACGGCGGGTGAGGCAGCCTCACCCACACGCGCGCCATCGTGGGGCGCTATGGCGGGCAGTGACATAGTGGAGCGCCATGGCAGACACTGACACTGCGGACACCAACGCCGAAGGCGGCGCCACCGGCACATCGATCCGCCCGCCCAAGCGCGCGGGCGGCGGCGGCGCACAGGTCCCCCACCTCACCCCGCAGGAGCGCGCCGCGCGCGGCAAAGCGGCGCGCGTGGAGGCGCCGCGCTCGCGCCACGCCGAGTTCCAGGCGTGGGCGGAGCGGCCCGACCCGATCGCGCTGCTGGAGGAGCAGGCCGCGACGCGCGTGCCCGAGCTCGTGCCGATCCGCTACGGGCGGATGGTCGCCTCGCCGTTCGCCTTCTTCCGCGGCGGCGCCTACGTGATGGCGGCCGATCTGGCGGGCACCCCCCGCTCAGGGATCCAGGCGCAGCTGTGCGGCGACGCGCACCTCTCGAACTTCGGCGGGTTCGCCTCGCCCGAGCGCGACCTGGTGTTCGACGTCAACGACTTCGACGAGACGCTGCCGGGCCCGTGGGAGTGGGACGTCAAGCGCCTAGCTGCGAGCATCGCGATCGCCGGTCGCGAAAACGGGTTCAGCGCGAAGCAGCGCTGCGAGACGGTGGCGGCGGCGGCGCGCCAGTACCGCGAGTCGATGCGCATCCTCTCCGCCAGGAACAACCTCGACATCTGGTACGCGCGCCTGGACCGTGCGGAGATCCTCGCCCGCTTCGAGACCGACGCCAACGCCGAACAGGTGAAGGTGTTCGAAAAGACGGCCGCGAAGGCGATGCGCAAGGACAACACGCGCGCCTTCTCGCGGCTGGCGCACACCGGCGACGGCGAGCCCCACATCGTCAGCGACCCGCCGCTGATCGAGCGGATCGAGGATCTGCTGCCGCAGGCGCAGGCGGCGGAGTTCGAGGAGGGCATGCACCAGCTGCTGCGCTCCTACCGCGCCAGCCTGCAGGGCGACCGGCGGCGCCTGTTGGAGCGCTACCGCTACATCGACCTCGCGCGCAAGGTCGTCGGGGTCGGCAGCGTCGGCACGCGCGCGTGGGTGGTGCTGATGCTGGGACGCGACGACGACGACCCGCTGTTCCTGCAGTGCAAGGAGGCGCAGCCCTCGGTGCTGGAGCCGTTCGTGGGCAGGAGCGAGTACTCCCACCACGGCCGCCGCGTGGTGGAGGGCCAGCGGATGATGCAGTCCTCCAGCGACATCATGCTGGGGTGGCTGCGCACGACCGGGATCGACGGCGAGACGCGCGACTTCTACGTGCGCCAGCTGTGGGATTGGAAGAGCTCGGCCGACGTCGAAGCGATGGCGCCGCCGGGGATGGCGCTGTACGGGCGCATGTGCGGCGGCACGCTCGCGCGCGCCCACGCCCGCTCGGGCGACGGCATCGCGATCGCGAGCTACCTCGGACGCAGCGACACCTTCGACCGCGCGATCTGCGCCTTCGCGGAGACCTACGCCGACCAGAACGAGCTCGACCACCGCGCACTCGAGCAGGCAATCGCGAGCGGTAGGGTGATGGCCGAGATCGGCGTATGAATCAACGGCCGACCGGCATATAGGCGACAGATCAAGGAGAGCGACGGATGAACGACTCGGCCAAGGCTCCCCCCGCGGACGTACTCGTGATCTTCGGCATCACCGGCGACCTCGCCAAGGTGATGACCTTCCACTCGCTCTACCGCCTGGAGGCGCGCGGGCTGCTGGACTGCCCGATCGTCGGCGTCGCGGCCAACGACTGGACGGTGGAGCAGTTGCGCGAACGGGCGCGCAGCTCGATCGAGGAGTGCGGCGAGCAGATCGACGAGCAGGTGTTCGCGCGTTTCGCCGCGCGGCTCTCCTACCTCGCCGGCGACTTCGCCGACAGCGCGCTGTACGGGCGGCTGGCGGGCGAGCTGGGCGGCGCGCGCCAGCCCGTCTTCTACCTGGAGATCCCGCCGTCGCTGTTCGGCACGGTGATCGCGCGTCTGGCGGAGGCCGGCCTCACGGCGACGGCGCGCGTGGTGGTCGAGAAGCCCTTCGGCCACGACCTCGCCTCGGCGCGCGCGCTCGCAGCCGAAATCCTCCAGTACATCGAGGAGTCCCAGCTGTACCGGATCGACCACTTCCTCGGCAAGATGGGCACCGACGAGTTGCTGTACCTGCGCTTCGGCAACACGATGATCGAGCCGGTGTGGAACCGCAACCACGTCGCGTGCGTGGAGATCACGATGGCCGAGAACTTCGGCGTCGAGGATCGCGGCCACTTTTACGATCCGGTGGGCGCGCTGCGCGACGTCGTCGTCAACCACCTGATGCAGGTCGTCGCCGTCGCTGCGATGGAGGCGCCCGCCGGCGACGACGCGCGCACGTTGAAGGACGCCAAGTACGCCCTGTTCCGCGCGATCGAGGCCGCCGACCCCGCGCACTACGTGCGCGGGCAGTACGACGGCTACCGCAAGATCGACGGCGTCGCGCCCGACTCCACCACCGAGACCTACGCTGCGATGCGCCTGAAGATCGACAACTGGCGCTGGTCGGGGGTGCCGTGGTTCATCCGCACCGGCAAGCGGCTGCCCGCCACGCAGACCGAGCTGCGCGTGGTGTTCCGCCACCCGCCCCGCCTGCTGTTCATGGAGCAAGGCCACCGCCGGCCGGAACCCAACCAGTTCGTCGTCAAGCTCGACCCCTCGACCGGCGCCCGCCTGATCCTCGACGCCCACCGCGCCGACGGGGACGGCCCGCAGGCGATCACGCTCGACATGGAGTTCGGGCGCGAGGGCGGCGAGGCGCCGACGCCGTACGAGGTGCTGCTGCTCGACGCGATGAGCGGCGACAGCGCCCGCTTCACCCGCCAGGACGGCGTCGAAGAGACGTGGCGCATCATCGAGCCGCTGCTCGACGCCCCGCCGCCGGTGCACGCCTACGCGCCCGGGTCGTGGGGTCCCAAGGAGGCCGAGCGGCTGGTCGAGGGCTTCGGCGGCTGGCACGGGCCGTGGGTGGCGGCGTGACCCTCCGCACGTTGCCCCACACGCGCGCGGCAGCGGGGTATGGACGCCCCGCCCCCGGGCGGTCGGCAGAGAGCATACGCGCGCGGACGCGCCCCAAATGACCCCCTCCGCCCCCCAGAGCGCCGCCGCGCCCTCGCCCTTTCCGCCGATCGCCGACTACGCGTTCCTCTCGGACTGCCACACCGGCGCGCTGGTGGCCCCCGACGGGGCGATCGACTGGCTGTGCGTGCCGCGCTTCGACGCGCCCTCGGTGTTCGGCACGCTGCTCGACCGCGAGGCCGGGGCGTTCCGGTTCGGGCCGTTCGGGATCAACGTGCCGACCGCGCGCGTGTACGAGCCCGGCACCAACACGCTGCTGACGACGTGGACGACGTCCTGGGGGTGGGTCGCCGTGCGCGACGCGCTCACGCTCGGGCCGCGCCGCGGCGTGGACATCGTCACCCCGCACACACGGCCGCCCACCGACGAAGACGCCGAGCACCTGCTGGTGCGCGTTGCGATCTGCATCGAGGGCGAAGTCGAGGTCGAGCTGACCTGCGAACCGGTCTTCGACTACGGGCGCGTCCCCGCCCAGTGGACCGTCGACGAGGACGGCCACCACGCCGATGCCACCGGCGCCGGGCTGACGATCCGCCTGCACACCGACATGGCGCTCGGCGTCGAGGGCGACTGGGTGAGGGCCCGCCACGTGCTCACCAGGGCGAGCAGATCTTCTGCTCGCTCTCGTGGGGCGGGCACCTGGAAGGGCCCGCCGACGTCGACGACGCCAACGCCCGCCTCGCGACCACCGGGCGCTACTGGCGCGACTGGCTGGGCCGCGCGCGCCTGCCCGACCACCGCTGGCGCGAGCCGATCCAGCGCTCGGCGCTGGCGATCAAGGGCCTCACCTACATGCCCACCGGCGCCACCGTCGCGGCGCTGACGACCTCGCTGCCGGAGACCCCGGGGGGCGAGCGCAACTGGGACTACCGCTACACCTGGCTGCGCGACTCCACCTTCACGCTGCAGGCGCTGCACTACCTCAACCTCGACTGGGAGGCCCAGGAGTTCATGCAGTTCGTCGCCGACCTGGAGCCCAACGAGGACGGGGCGCTGCAGATCATGTACGGGATCGACGGCCGCCGCGATTTGACCGAGACGACCCGCGACGACCTCTCCGGGTACGCGGGCGCCAGTCCCGTGCGCGTCGGCAACGGCGCCTTCGACCAGCGCCAGAACGACGTCTTCGGGGCCGCCCTCGATTCGATCTTCCTGCACTCCCGCCGCTCCCAGCGCCTGCCGCGGCGGCTGTGGCCGATCGTCGAGGCCCAGGCCGAATGCGCCACGCGCGTGTGGGGCGAACCCGACCAGGGCATCTGGGAGGCCCGCGGCGCGCCCCAGCACTACGTCTCCTCCAAGCTGATGTGCTGGGTGGCGATGGACCGCGCCGCCAAGCTCGCCGCGATGCGCGGCGACGCCAAGCGCACCAGGAGTCCTGGGGCGCCACCGCCGAGGAGATCCGCGCCGACATCCTCGCCCACGGGCTCACCAAGAAGGGCGTCCTGCGCCAGCACTACGACACTGACGCGCTCGACGCCTCCACGCTGCTCGCCGCGATCTTCGGCTTCCTGCCCCCCGGCGACGAGCGGCTGCACGCCTCCGTGCTCGCGATCGCCGACGACCTGACCGAGGACGGCTTCGTGCTGCGCTACCGCACCGGCGAGACCGACGACGGCATGTCCGGCAAGGAGGGCTCGTTCCTGATCTGCTCCTTCTGGCTGGTCTCGGCGCTGGCGATCGTCGGCGAAGAGCAGCGCGCCCGCGACCTGATGGAACGGCTGCTGCGCGTCGCCTCGCCGCTGGGGCTGTACGCCGAGGAGTTCGACACCTCCACCGGGCGGCACCTCGGCAACTTCCCGCAGGCCTTCTCCCACCTCGCCCTGATCGAGGCCGCCTCGCGCATCATCCTCGCCGAGCGAATCGCGGAGATCTCGTGATCAGCCTCCACCACATCCCACCCATTCCCACTCTGCCGGTTGGCCGCTGTGCGGAGCGTCTCGCGGCGGCATCGTGATGGACTCCTACGACGTCATCATCATCGGCAGCGGCGCGGGCGGGGGCACGCTCGCACGCCACCTCGCGCCGTCGGGCAAGCGCATCCTGCTGCTCGAGCGCGGCGACTGGCTGCCCCGCGAGCCGCAGAACTGGTCGGCCGCCGACGTGTTCGTCGAGAACCGCTACGTCTCCCCCGACACCTGGTACGACGCCGCCGGCAAGCCGTTCCAGCCGCAGGTCCACTACTACGTCGGCGGGGCCACGAAGCTGTACGGCGCCGCGCTGTACCGGATGCGCAAAGAGGACTTCGGCGAGCTGCGCCACCACGGCGGCATCTCCCCCGCGTGGCCGATCCCCTACGAGGAGATGGAGCCCTACTACACGAAGGCCGAGCAGCTCTACGAAGTGCACGGCGCGCGCGGCGAGGACCCAACCGAACCGCCCGCGAGCGCGCCCTACCCCCACCCCGCCGTCTCGCACGAGCCGCGCATCGCGCAGCTCGCCGACGGACTTCGCCGCGGCTGGCCTGCACCCCTTCCACGCCCCGTGCGGGGTGATGCTGCGCGAGGACAACATGCCCTACAGCGCCTGCGTGCGCTGCTCGACCTGCGACGGCTTCCCCTGCCTCGTGCACGCCAAGTCGGACGCCGAGGTGCTGGGCGTGCGGCCGGCGCTGGAGCACCCCAACGTCACGCTGCTCACCGGCGCCACCGCCGTGGCACTGCGCACCAACGCCGCCGGGAGCGCCGTCACCGAGGTGGTGGTGGAGCGCAGCGGGAATGAAAGCCCGCCCACCCGCGCCGCGGGAGGCAAGAGCGGGGCGGGAGGCCAGAGCGGGGCTGCAGGCGGCGAGCGCGAAACCTACGCCGCCGACATCGTCGTCGTCTCCTGCGGGGCCGCCAACACCGCCAAGCTGCTGCTGCGCTCCGCCACCGACAAGCACCCCGCGCGGCCTCGCCAACGGCTCCGACCAGGTGGGGCGCAACTACATGTTCCACAACAGCCAGGCGGTGCTGGCGATCTCCAAAGAGCCCAACCCCACCGTCTTCCAGAAGACGCTCGGCGTCAACGACTACTACTTCGCCTCCGACGCGTGGGAGTTCCCGATGGGCAACATCCAGATGGTCGGCAAGTCCGTGCCCGACATGTACCGCGGCGAGAAGCCGGTGATCACCAAACTCGCCCCCTTCGGCCTCTCGCTGAAGGAGGTCGCCGAGCACGCCGTCGACTTCTGGCTCTCGACCGAGGACCTCCCCCGGGCCGAGAACCGTGTCACCGTCGATCGCGACGGCAAGCTGACGCTCGCCTACGCCCCCTCCAACGACGTCGCCCGCGACCGACTGCTCGAGCAGCTGCGCTCGCTGCTCGGACACCTCGGCATGCACGAGCACCACCTGATCCCCCGCTGGGCCTACCTCGAGAACAAGATCCCCGTCGCCGGCGTCGCCCACCAGGCCGGCACCTGCCGCTTCGGCTCGGACCCCGCGACCTCGGCGCTCGACACCGACTGCCGCGCGCACGAGCTCGACAACCTCTACGTCGTCGACACCAGCTTCTTCCCGAGCATCTCCGCCGTCAACCCGGCGCTGACGGCGATGGCCAACGCCGTGCGCGTCGGCGACCACCTGCTCGAGCGGTTGGGGGCCGGCTCGGGGTGAGACGGGTGGTGATCGTCGGCGGCGGCGGCTTCGGCGGGCTCACCGCCGCGCGCGAGCTGCGCGGCGCCGACGACGTGGAGGTGACGGTGGTCGATCGCATGCACCACCACCTCTTCCAGCCGCTG
The DNA here is from genome assembly GCA_963791485.1 of uncultured Solirubrobacterales bacterium. Classification (GTDB taxonomy): domain Bacteria; phylum Actinomycetota; class Thermoleophilia; order Solirubrobacterales; family Solirubrobacteraceae; genus Palsa-744. The sequence goes on along the minus strand of CAWBSO010000006.1, from coordinate 810,245 downwards.
CTCTACCAGGTCGCCTGCGGCGGCTTGGCGGCCGGCGAGATCGCGCCGCCGCTGCGCGCAGTGCTGCGCCGCCGCCACGCCAACGTGAAGGTGCTGATGGCGGAGGCCGTCGGCCTCGACCCCGAGCGCCGGCTGCTGGAGCTCGACGGCGGCGAGCAGCTTCAGTACGACAGCCTGATCGTGGCGTGCGGCGCGCGCACCTCCTACTTCGGGCACGATGAGTGGCGCGAGGTGACGTGCGGGCTGAAGACGCTCGCCGACGCGCTGGCGCTGCGCGGCCGCCTGTACAGCGCGCTGGAGCGGGCCGAGCGCTGCCAGGACGCGCGCGAGCGCCAGGAACTGCTGACGTTCGTGGTGATCGGCGCCGGCCCCACCGGCGTGGAGGTGGCGGGCGAGATCGCGATCGTGTGCAAAGACACGCTATCGCGCCAGTACACCCGCATCGGCCCGGGCGACGTGCGCGTGATCCTGTTGGACGCCGGCGAGCGCGTGGTGCCCACGTTCAGCGAGCGGCTGTCGCGCAAGGCGGCCTCGCAGCTGGCCTCGCTGGGGGTGAGCGTTCGCGTCAACTCGCCCGTCATCGCGATCGACGAGGGGGGTGTGACGCTCGCAGTGGAGGATGCCGGGCGGCGTGGGCCGGAGTCGAGTGGCGCGACGGGCCGGGCGGCTGCGCCGGCGCCCGACGGCCACACCCACCAGCGGATCGCCGCGCGCACCGTGGTGTGGGCGGCCGGTGTGCAGGCCGTGCCGTTCGCGGCAATCGTGGCGCAGGCGACCGGCGCCGAGACCGACCGTGCCGGGCGCGTGCGGATCGAACCGGACCTGACGATCCCCGGGCACCGCGAGATCTCGATGATCGGCGACGCCACCTCGCTTGAGGACCTGACGGCAAGCCGCTGCCCGGGCTCGCCACCGTGGCGATCCAGCAGGGCCGCCACGTGGCCGCCACGATCCGCGCCGGCGCGCCGAGCGCCACCACCCCCTTCCGCTACTTCGACAAGGGCGCCCTCGCAGTGGTGGGCCGCGGCCGCGCGGTGTGCGCGATCCGCGGCCTGGAGCTGTGGGGCCGCCCCGCCTTCTTCACCTATCTGACGGTGCACATGTACTACCTCGGCGGCGTCCCCGGCCAGCGCCTGAAGGTGCTGATCGACTGGCTCACCGCGCGGCTGGGGCGCCCGCAGAGCCAGGTGATCGAGGGGGCGCTGCCGGAGGCGCCGTGAAAGCGCCTCGGGGATACCAACTCTGGTGGCCCTGGGAGGGCGCACGTGATGGTTTCGGATACGCGATCTTTACATTCTTCTGGCCCTTTGGTCAGCTAGTATCACGAGTCCGATCTATCGAGCTGTCGCGCTTGCCAGATCCATCCCTCCCCTTGAAAGGAAGCCATGAGCGCGTTGAAACTGGGCAAGAAGGATCCCGTCCACCACCCCGAGGACCTCCGCTGGGCGGACCTGCGCCTGTCGTTGCAGGCGGCGGGACTGCTGCCCACCATCCCCGCCACGTTCGGCCACGGCGAGACATACAAAGACTGGCTGATGCTCGGCAACGGCCCGAGCTTGCCAGGGGAACCCCCAGCACCAGAAAGCTACGTGAAACCTTGGGAAGGCTGCGGCGATTGCGTGTGGGCGGCCGCGGCACACGAGGTGATGGAGAGCCTCACGGATGCGGGGCAGCCGCCCGCGGCGGTGGCCAAACTGTTCGACACGAAAGTCGTGGTCGGCGAATACGCAAAAGTCACGGGTTACGACCCGGAAACTGGCGCAGGTGACGAAGGCACGGAAGTCCGCGCGCGCTTGGTCCACATGCAGGAAACCGGCATCCTCGACACGGCGGGGACGGCTCACAAGCTCGCGATGTTCGTCGAACTGGAACCAGGCAACCTGCAGCACCTGCTCGAGGCCCTGTACTTCTTCGAGGGGTTGCCGCTCGGTGTGCAGATCGGCAATGCGCAGATGGAAGCCTTCAACACCGCCACACAGAACGGCTCGACGCCCGTGTGGACCAACGTGGGCGGCTCCGAAGAACTCGACGGACATTGCATCCCGATGGTCGGCCGGCCCGACGGAGAGCACTTCGCGGCGCTCACGTGGGGGCAGCGGGTGCTGCTGACCCCGACGTTCCTGGAAAAGCAGTGCGACGAGGCGTGGGCGTACGTGACCTTGGACCGCATCAACAAGGTCACCGGGACGGACTTCGTGGGCGTGAACGAGACGCAGCTCGAAGCGTATCTGCGAATCGTCGCCAAGACCGCCGCGTAACGGGCGCCGCATATCCTGCTCGGTGAGCAGGCGCTTCCACCGGTGCTGGCCGTTTGCCAAAGACCCGTCACTGCGCCACAGGCAGATCCCTGGCCTGCCTCGCGGGAGCCCTGACGCGGGCGCGGAAGACGTAGAACGACCAGCCCTGGTAGAGCAGCACCAGCGGCAGGAAGAGCACCGTGACGATCGACATCACGACCAACGCGTAGTGGCCGGAGGCCGCGTTGTTGACGGTCAGGTTGTACGCGGCGTTGGTGCTCGACACCATCACGCGCGGGTACAGGTCGATGAAGATCGAGCCGACCGTCGCGGCGATCGCCATCGCTGAGGCGGTGAAGGCCCAGCCATCGTGGTCGCTGCTGGCGAGCCGCGCGGCGAACACCACCGCGATCACCGCCAGCACCTGCACGGGGCCGGGGACGTCGGTGGCGCTGTTGAGGGAGAGCGTCCACGCGACGAAGCCGACCACCAGCGCGATCGCCGCCCAGCCCAGCGGTCGCGCCGCGGCGGCCGCGCGCTCGCGCAGCTCGCCCGTGGTGCGCAGCTTCAGGAACGTGGCCCCGTGCAGCAGGCACAGCCCCAGCAGCGTCACCCCCGTCCACAGGCCGTAGGGGGTGAGCAGGTCGAAGAAGTCGCCGGTGAAATCGTGGTGGGAGTCGATCGGCAGGCCGTTCAGCAGGTCGCCGAGGCCGACGCCGATCAGCAGCGGGATCAGCAAGCTGCCGAGCGTCAGGCACCACGTCCACGTCGCCCGCCAGCGCCGATCGTCGCTCTTGCCCCGGAACTCGAACGCCACTCCGCGCGCCATCAGCGCCAGGAGCACCAGCAGCAGCGCCAGGTAGAGCGTGGAGAACATCGTCGCGTACCACGCCGGGAAGGCTGCGAACGTGCCCGCGCCGGCGACGACCAGCCACACCTCGTTGCCGTCCCACCAGGGGCCGATCGTGTTGATCGCCACGCGCCGCTCGGTGTCGGTGCGGCCGACGAGCGCATGCAACGCACCCACGCCGAAGTCGAAGCCCTCCAGCACGAAGAACCCCACCCACAGGATCGCGAGGATCACAAACCAGAGCGTGTGCAGATGCATACGGCCTCAGTGGTGGCGACGTCGGGGTTGTATATGTATTTTCCGGACCCTAACCATTCATTTTCTGAAGTGGTAGGGGTGCGTTTGGGTGACATATCCACCACCTCCCTCAGTAGGTCAGCGCCGGAATCGAAGTCCCGCCCACTCCGGTGGCCCCCGGAGCCTGGGGCGCGTCCGGTGCGGAGCCCGACTCCCCGCCGTCGCCACCCTCGGGCTCGAGGCCTTTGCGCGCGTAGCGCGTCATCAGCACGACCTCGACGGCCCCGAGCGCGATGTACACCAGCACGAACGCTGCCAGGCTGATCCCGATCTCGGTGGCGCTCACCGAGGGCGAGTTGGCGTTGGCGGTCTTCATCAGGCCCTGCACGATCCACGGCTGGCGCCCGCTCTCGGTGAGCAGCCAGCCCGCGGTGTTCATCAGGAAGGGCGTGACCACCGCCCAGATCGACAGGCGCAGAAACCACTTCGAGCGGTCGAAGCGCCCGCGGTGCAGCAGCCACCCGCCCCACAGCGCCAGCAGCACGACCAGCGACGCGAGGTAGGCCATGACCCGCATCGACCAGTACTGGATGAACACGTCCGGCACGTAGTTGCCCGGCCCGTATTTCTTTTCGTATTCGCGCTGCAGTTGGTTGAGGCCCGTCACACCGCCGCTGAAGGAGTTGGTGGCGAGCACCGACAGCAGTTTGGGGATTTCGATGATCTGGGAGGGCGTCTTGTCGTTGTTGCCGCCACCGATCTGAAACAGCGAGAACGAGCACGGCTGGCAGTTTTCCCACTGCGCCTCGGCGGCGGCGATCTTCATCGGCTGGTACTTGGTCTCGATCACGCCGAGCTCGCTGCCGACGAACATCGTCAGCAGGATCGAGGGCAGCAGCACCGCGACCGACAGCCTGCGCCGCTTTGTGGAAGGCGGGAACCTCGCGCTGCTTGCGCAGATGCCACGCTGCCACCGCGAGCATCACGAGCGCCCCGGTGATCAGCGAGGCGAGGATCACGTGCACGAACCCCCACAGGAACGTCGGGTTGGTGAACAGCGCGCCGACGTTGCTCAGCTGCGGTTCGCCGTGGCTGTTCATCGTGTAGCCGACGGGGTGCTGCATCCACGAGTTGGCGACCATGATGAACATCGCCGAGAGCATCGTGCCAGCCGCGACCAACCAGATGCAGGCCAGGTGCACGCGCTTGGGCAGCCGCTCCCAGCCGAACAGCCACAGTCCGAGGAACGTTGACTCCAGGAAGAACGCCGCCAACCCCTCCATCGCCAGCGGCCCGCCGAACACGTCGCCGACGTAGCGCGAGTAGGTCGACCAGTTCATCCCGAACTCGAACTCCTGCACGAGCCCGGTGACGACCCCCACCGCGACGTTGATCAGCAGCAGCGTGCCGAAGAAGCGCGTCAGGCGGCGGTAGTCATCGTTGCCGTTCCGATGCCAAGCGGTCTGCAGGATCGCGACGAGGAACGCCAGCCCGATCGTCACCGGGACGAACAGGAAGTGGTAGATGCTCGTCGTCGCGAACTGCCAGCGCGCGAGGTCGTTGGTCATCCGCGGGCGGCCTCCGGGTAAGGGCGGGGATCGACCGTCCGATCCTCACGCCGCGCGGGGTGAGCGGTCCTCACCCCCCAAGGGCGAACCGCTTTCACCCGATCCGAGTGAGGGTCGCTCACCCCCCTCACGCATAGCGTGACGGCGTGCGCTACCGCTTCGCCCTCCTCGGCCTGCTGCTGCCGCTCGCATTCGCCACGGGATGCGGCGAATCCGCACAGGCGAAGGCCGAAAAGACCGTGTGCCAAGGCAAGCAGGAAATCAGCACGAGCGTGGACAGCCTGAAAAGCATGACCCTCACCGATGCCAGCGCCAGCACCGTGCAGAACGACATCAAGGGGATCGAAGCGGGGCTGCAGAAGGTCAAAGGGGCCCAGGGCCAGCTGAGCGGCGCGCGCAGGGAAGCGGCCGAAAAGGCGACCGCCCAAATGTCCGCGGAACTGAGCAGCATCTCGCACGAACTGACCAGCCTCTCGCTCCCGCAGGCGCTGACGAAGGTGCTGACCGTGGGCGAAAAGCTCGCGGCGAGCTACAAGCAGGCGTTTGCGCCAGTCGAATGCTGAGTCCGAGCTAGACGAACCGCTTTCGGTTGGGGGTGGGATCGTCCGCGCGAGTGGCTGACTCAACCAGCCGCTCGGGGGCGGGGCATCCTACCCCGCCACCAGGCGCGTGGCCTCCCCAGCTCACCCGGGGCGCCAAGACTCCTACGCCGTGTCGGACGGCGGCGGTGGCGGGTGTACGAGCGTGGGCGGACCTGTCGCCTCCACCCGCTCCTGCTCGATCTGGCGACGCAGCGCGAGCACGCCGACGACGACAAGCACGAGCTCGATCAGCAGCGGCAGCGCCTGCCCCGGCGTGCGCGCCGGGCCGAGCGTGGCGATCAGCAGCACGATCGCGGCCGCCCCCGTGGCAAACCAGGCCGGGTGGTGCTCGAGCGGCTCGGCGATCAGCTCGCGCAGGCGCCTGGCCCAGCGCATCGGGCCGGCCAGCCAGCCGGCGAAGATCACCACGACGCCGGTGATCAGCAGCCACAGCGCGCGGCTGCGCCAGCCGGCGGTGAAGATCTCCATGACTTCGCGCATCGCCGGGCGCAAGCCTTCGTTGTGCACGAGGCTGCTCACGACGTAGGACTCGATCCAGCGGCGCAGCACAAGCGACACGAGCGCGCCGGCGATGATCCCCACGCCGATCTCCAGCAGCACCCTCCGGCGGTAGCCGGCGGCGAGCGCGAGCGCGCCGATGTACATCAGCACCACCAGCAGTGGCAGGATGAAGCTGAGGCCGCGCATCGCTTTGACGCCGTCCTGCGCGAGCTTCAGCTGGTTGGAGCGCAGCAGCACGAGCTTGCGCCGGTTGGCGGGCAGTTTGGCGCCGATTTCGCTGCCCACCCCCAACCGCGCGCCGATCCGGTCGACCAGCACTTCCAGGTTGATGCTCACCACGCCCCCCGACGTCGAGAGCGCACCGCTGCCCCCGTTGAGGATCCTCGTCACCTGTTCGTGCGTGATGTGGTTGGCGCGCCCCCACAGTTCCTGGATCGCGGGGACTTCGAGCGCCTTTTCGATCGCCTGGGGCACGACCTGCGCCGCGGCGGTGGAGAGCGCCGGCGCCAGCGGCTGCAGCACCTTCGGCAGCTTTTCGGCAGCCAGGTTCTGCACGTCCACGACGCTCAGCAGCCGTTCGGAGAGGTCGCCGGCAACGACTTCGCGGACCTTTTCGTTCTGCAGCAGCCGCACGCTGGTTTGCGTCCAGCCTTCGGTGTCGATGATCTGCGCGCGGATCCAGGTCGCCATGATCGAGAAGACGATCAGGATGCTCGCCAGAATCACCAGCGTCCGCGCGCGCCAGAACCCCGGCGGATGTCGCCGCGTCGCGACCGCGCCACCGGCGACCCCACTCCCACCGGTCGCGGCAGGGACTCCGGTCGCCGCAGGCCCCCCCGCCTCAGGGGACGGGCTCGCTCCGGTGGGTCCCGCGCTCGTCATCCGCTTGCAGCCTCCCCGCCGCGAAGGTGATCCGGCCTCGCCCGCCAGGGATGAGGCGGTCGGCGCACCCTATACCGCCGCCGGCTGCGGGCGAGGCGCCGGCGCTACCGGCTGGTCCTCCGCCGCGGCAAGCGCCTCGCCGGGCAGGGAGCGAGCGAACCACAGCCCGACGAGCGCGAACGCGCAGGCCACGAGCAGCGAGCGCTTGAGCGCTTCGATCTGCGCGTCGCTATAGAAGCCGACCAGCTTGGTGGCCTGCTCGGGCGCCAGCCCGGCCTGCTCGACCTCGGCCTTGAACTGTGCTTGGGAGACCATCGGCAGACCATCCTCGGTGCCGCTCACCACCTGCTGCTGCACCTGCGAGGGGATCCCGGGGTCGGCGAGCACGCGCTGGTGAAAGCCGGTCGTCAAACCGGTGAGCAGCACGGCGCCGATCAGCGCCGTGCCGAGCGACTGGCCGAGGTTCTGCGCGGCGCCCTGCACGCCGCCGGCCTCGCTGGAGCGCGCTTCCCCGACGGAGGACATCACGACGTTGCCGAGCTGGGAGAACGCCAGGCCGATCCCGACGCCGAAGCCCGCCAGCGAGAGCGCGAACGCGACGGAGGAGAGCGACGGGGTAATGCTCGCCATCAGGCAGCCAATCGAGACGAACAGAAAGCCGAGCCCGATCTGCACGACTTTGCGCGGTGAGGTGCGCGTCGCCAGGCGCGGGCCGAGCACGGCGGCGAGCATCATCGTCACCGAGATCGGCAGGATCTTCACGCCGGTTTCCAAGGCGTTGTAGCCGAGCACCAGTTGCAGGTAGAGCGGCAGCACGAAGAACGTGCCGGCGAGGATCAGGTACTGCGAGACGAGCGTCGAGAGGCCGGCGCGCAGCTGCGGGATGTGCAGCAGGTCGGGCGCCAGCAGCGGCGTGCGCCCGGCGCGGGCCACGCGCTGCTCCCAGCGGGCGAAGATGCCGAGGATCACGAGGCCAGCGAGGATCAGGAAGGGGACGACCGAGAAGCCGAACGGGGTGATCCGCGTGCCGGCGATCGTGAGCGCCCCGATCGGCGTGAACAGGCCCCACGTGGAGATCTTGAGGATCGCGAACACGGTGAGGCCGAGCCCGAGCGCCGACAGCACCGCCCCGACCAAGTCGAGCTTGACCCGCACGCCGGTCGGCCGATCGCCGATCCGGCGCACCAACGTGAGCAGCACGAGCACGATCACGGTCTCCGCGCCGAACACCACCCGCCAGCTGAACTCGGTGGTGATGAAGCCCCCGATCAGCGGCCCGGCGGCCGCGCCGGCGCCGGCGATCCCGCCGAGCAGCCCGTACGCGAGCGCCCGTTCGCGGCCGCTGTAGTTGGCGGCGGTGAGCGAGGCGATCGCGGGGATCACCAGCACCGCGCCGAGCCCCTCGATCCCCGACCAGCCGATCAAGAGAACGCCGAGGTTGGGGCTGAGCGCAGTCGTCAGCGACCCCACCCCGTAGATCGCCAGACCGATCGAGAAGGCCCGACGGCGCCCCCAGATGTCCCCGAGCTTCGCGCCGGTGAGCATGAACGCCGCCATCACCAGCGTGTAGGCGGTGATCGCCAGCTGCACCCCCGACACGGTCGTGTGCAGGTCGGCCACGACCTGGGAGATCGAGACGTTCATGACGGTGCTGTCGAGCACCATCACGAACTGCGCCGTGCCCAGGATCAGGATCGTCGTGCGGCTGCGCACGTCTCAGCGTGCCGATCTGCGTCGCGCCGCCCTCATCTCCAGGGCACGGTAGACGATGCGCGGATGGCATGGGCGCGCCGCACGAACCGCGGGGAGACCCTCTTACGGAGCGAACTCCCGCCCAAAGAGGTGGCGCGCCGCCACGAGCTTGGCGATCTGGGCGGTGCCGTCGCCGATCTCCAGGCCGATGACATCGCGCAGCCGCTGGGCCTGCGGCAGCTCCTCGCTGTAGGCGGCGTGCCCGAACGCGAGCAGCGCCTGGTGGCAGACCTCGGCCGCCAGCCGCGGGCCCCACCACTTCACCATGTTGGCCTCCAGCGCGTGGGGCAGCCCCTGGTCCTTGCGCCACAGCGCTTCGTAGGAGAGCAGCCGCGCGCCGCGCAGCTGGGCCGCGAGCTCGACCAGCGGGAAGGCGACCGCCTGTTGGCGCGAGATCGGCTGGCCGAAGGCGCGTCGCTCGCGCGTGTAGGCGATCGCCTCGTCGAGGGACTGCTGAGCGCAGGCCAGGCACATCAACGCGATCAGCGCGCGCGAGTAGTCGAAGCCCTGCATGCAACGGACGAACCCCTCCCCTTCGCGACCAACCAGGCAGTCCTCGCCGACGGGGTGGCCGTCGAACGCCAGCGAGGCTCGGCCGATCGCGCGCTCGCCGAGATCCTCGAAGGGTGAGCGCTGCACGAAGCGATCGTCGAGCTCCACGTAGAACGCGCTGATGCCGCGTGCGCCCTCGCCGCCGGTGCGGGCGAACACGAGCGCCGTGTGCGCGCCCATGCCCAGCGAGATCGAGGTCTTCTCTCCCGTGAGCCGCCAGCCCGTGCCGTCGCAGGTGGCGCGCAGCCCCAGGCGTGCAGCGTCAGAGCCGTGCTCGGGCTCGGTGAGGCAGAAGCAGGGGAGCGTCTCCCCCGCGGCGATCGCCGGCAGCCAGCGCTCGCGCTGGCGCTCGTCGGCCGCACCCACCAGCACCTCGGCCACCAAAGCAGGCAGGAAGACGAGGTAGGAGGCATTCAGATCGGCGCGCGCCACCTCCTCGACGGCGATCCCGGCGCTGAGCGCGTCCGCGCCCTGGCCGCCGTGCTCCTGCGGGATGCGCAACCCCACCAGGCCCAGCTCCGCCATCTCGCGCACCAACCCTTCGCGAAACGCCCCGCGGCGGTCGGCGCCGGCATAGTCGCCGGCCAGGCGGTCGCGGGCGAAGGCGGCGACGGCGTCGCGAAAGGCACGCTGCTCGTCGTTCAGGGCGAAGTCCATCGGCGCCCCCTCACAGCCGGTAGCCCAGGCTCACTGGGCGTGCAGTTGCAGCGTCAGCTCGTCCACGTAGCACCAGCTCCAGGTCTCGCCGGGCTCCGCCGAGCGGATGATCGGGTGACTGGTGCTGCGATGGTGAGCCGTCGCATGGCGTCCCGGTGAGCTGTCACAGCAGCCGATGTGACCGCAGGTTTGGCACATCCGCAGATGCACCCACCGCCCGCCGGTGGCCAGACACTCCTCGCAACCCGCTACCTCCGCCGGCAGGTCGAGAATCTCCACCGCATCGAGATGGGCGCAGGTGGCCATGCGCACAAGATAGCGAGGGTGGCGCCGTCCCGCCGGCACGGGATCCACGCGCCACCACCGAGATCGCTGATCGGCGGCAGGCGATCCCAAGTTGCGACACACGCCCCGCGGGTAGCCTCGCTCAGGCGAGCACGAGCTGGTGCGCCTGGTTGCCGTGCTCGTCGACGTATTCCACTTTGATCTGTGGCCCATCGAAGTCGAGCACGGCGAAGCCAAAGCGCAGCCACTTGTTGCCGTCGGCCGTCTCCGCCCCTTCGTAGGCCCAGCTCAGCGGCGCGTAGCCTTCGACGTCGCGCGCGTCTCCCGACAGTGGGGGGTCCGGCAGGATCTGCGGCACGCCGCCGTTGCCCACACATGAGCCGAAGCACAGCCACGGCACCGGACCATCGGGGTGTTCCTGGTCGGCGCCGTACGCGGTGCAGCGGTGCTCGTGGCCCCAGAACCACGCGTCCAGCCGTTTGGTCTCGTTGAACAGCGGCTCGATCTGCTTGGTCATCTTCTGCGTGACCGTTTCGTAGGCACTGAACGGCTGGTGGTGGGTGAGCAGCATCGTTTTGCGCGTGCCCCCGAGCTTGCTCGCCACCCACTCGGCCTGCGAGCCGGCGAGGTCGTGGTTTTCGTAGGCGCTGTCGAGCCCGAGGATCTGCCAATCGCCGTTCTCCAGGCTGAAGTGGCTCGACGGTGTCTGCTCGGGATGCCCCCCGAGCCAGTGCCCGCGGAAGCGCGGATCGTGCAGCAGATAGCCGAAGTAGCCGTGGCCGCCGGAGTACATGTCGTGGTTGCCGTTGAGCGACCAGCAGAGCACGTCCTGCTCCTTGCGATCCACCGGCCAGTAGCGCAGGAAGCGCGTTTCATACTCCTCCTGCCAGCCCGAGTAGTAGGTGTCGCCGAGGTGAATCAGGTGCTGCTCGCGGCCCCGCCCTTCTTCGAGCCGCTTGCGTATCTGCGCGGCGACCGCGACCGCGCCGGGCAGACCCGTGGCCCAATCGCCGACGAGGATCACCCGCGCGTTCGGTGCGAGCGCCACGGGGCCGGCGGGGATGTCCGGGAAGTCGGGTCGGCCGTCGATCTTGGCGAGCTCTTCGGCGAGCTTGGTCTCCATCCACAGCGGGTCGCAGGGACCGAACTTGCGGAAGATCTCGATGTCGCCAATGATCGCGTGCGCCAACCGGTCGAGTCCCTCCGGGAGCGCTTTCAACAGATTCTCCAACCTCGACTCGATGCAGGTCGTGAGCACCGACTGCAGGTTGCTGTTGGTGGCAGTGCGCGGCATGAAGGGCGTCGTCTGATCGCCTGCCTGGGCCTCCTCGAGCTCCTTGTATGCCTTTTCGTAGGCTGTTTTCGACAACCGGTTGCCGCCCGGGCTCTGTGCCCCGGCCGCCTGAATGACGTCGAGCTGGCGCTTGAGGAAAGCGGGGTCCATCACGTCGCGGATGACCCGCCCGCCACCCGGCGCGCCGGCCGCGGACCCACCAGCAGGCCTGCCGGCCGCGGGTCCGCCGGCAGGCGCACCAAGAGGCCCGTCGGCAGGCGCGTCGCGATGCCGCAGCCATGCGAGCACCTCGCGAAAGCGCTCCTCGATCTCCTCGAACATCCGAGCCTCCATTTTTTCGCCACCTTGTGGAAGGATCCATTATCATGAATCGTCGTCGCCCTTGCGGCGACGTCGGGGCTGCCGCAGCTGCACCCCCCTCCTCCTCCCTCCTCCCCGCCAAACTCCAAGGAGCGGGGAGCTTCCACCTGTCGGGCAATCAATGTGAAAATGGTGTAGGGTCGCGCGCATGGATGCGACCTACGACGCAATTGTGGTCGGATCGGGCTTTGGCGGCGGGATCGCGGCCTGCCGACTAGCCGAAGCGGGGCACCGCGTGGCGGTGCTCGAGCGGGGGCGGCGCTTCGCGGCAGCGGACTTCCCGGCCACGCCCGCGCAAGCTCCGGCGGCGCTGTGGCATCCGACGCTCAACCCGCACGGACTGTTCGACCTGCGGCTGATGCGCGACCTCTCGGTGGTGACCGCCGCGGGCGTCGGCGGGGGGTCGCTCGTGTACGCCAACGTGCAGTTGCGCACGCCGGCGGACGTGTTCCAGACGGGCTGGCCGCAGGCGATCGACCGCGAGGTGCTCGACCCCTACTACGACCGCACCGAGGAGGCGCTGCTGCCGATGCAGACGCCCCCGGGGCTGCCCAAGATGGACGCATTCGCCGCCGCCGGCCAGCGCATCGGCAAGCAGGCGCAGCGCCTGCCGCTGGCCGTCAACTTCGAAGGGGACCGCGAGCACCCGTTCAGCGGCGTCCACCAGCAGCGCTGCGAGAACCTCGGCCGCTGTGACATCGGCTGCCCGATCCACGCCAAGAACACGGTCGACATCACCTACGTGGCGCGCGCCGAGCAGCGGGGCGCGCAGGTGTATCCGCTCCACGAAGTACAGCGGCTCCAGGCGCCCGAGCGCGCCGGCGGGATGTGGAGCGTCGGCTTCCGCGACCTGGAGCGGCGCAAGAGCGGCACGGTGCAGGCGCCGACCGTGGTGCTCGCGGCCGGCACGCTCGGGTCGACGCGGCTGCTGTTGAAGAACCGCTCGCGTCTCCCCCACCTCTCCCCTGCCCTGGGGAGCCATTTTTCGGGCAACGGCGACGCGCTCGGCGCGGCGTTCGACCCGCGTGCGAGCGAGGTTGGCAGCCCGCGTACCGACTTCGGTCCGTCGATGACGAGCGTGCTCGACTACACCGAGGAGCACGGTTTCCTGCTGGCCGACGGCGGGCTGCCCTCGAACTTCGGCGGGCTGCTCGAGATCGTGCGTGTCGTGGACAGGATCCACGGCTGGCGTACATTGCTGCTGCGCGTCAAGCGCCTGGCGGCATACCTGGGCTTCAGCGACCAGCACATCACCCACCGCCACCTGCGCCCGCCCCCTCCCGAGCGACCGATCGACGATTCGCTGGTGTTCCTGATGATCGGCCGCGACGCCGCCGACGGGCAGATGCGCCTGACGCCGCTGCTGAAGTGCTTTGACATCCGCTGGAGCCGGCGCGGCAGCGAAACCCTGTTCACAGCGATGAAGCAAGTTGCAAATGAGCTTGCCCGCGGCGTGGGCGCCGAGCCCTTCTTCGCACTCGACACCTGGCCGCTCAGCGGCTACATCACCGTGCACCCGCTGGGCGGCTGCCCGATGGCCGACGACCCCGCCCTGGGCGTCGTCGACGACTCCGGGAAGGTGTACGGCTACGAGGGGCTGCACGTGCTCGACGGGTCGATCGTGCCGAGCGCGTTGGGAGTGAATCCCTCGAAGACGATCGCCGCGCTCGCCGAGCGGGGCATCGAGCGGCTGATCGGCGAGCTGGGGGCCTGAGCGATGGGGCTGCGCGAGCGTGTCACGCTGCGCAAGCGCTGGCGCAACAACACCGGCAACGAGGGCATCGACCCGCTGCGCCAGGTGACCCCGACGACGCTCGAGGAGCTCTGCGCGATCGTCCGCGAAGCCGAACGCGACGGCTGCGCCGTGCGCGCCGTCGGGTCGGGTCACTCGTGGTCGGACGTTGCGTTGACCGACGGCATCCTCATCCATCCCACCGGGATGAACAGGCCGCTTGATCTGGAGTCGGATCTGCTGCGCCCCGGCATCGCGGAAGAGCACGCCGGAATGCGTGATAGCGCGGACCTCACAGGGACACACGACGCCGACGCCCACCACGCTGGTGCACAAAAGGCGAGCACGCACCATCCCGACGCGCCCCACACCAAAGGTCGCACCCTCGTGCGGGTACAGGCCGGCATGACGATCGCCGAGCTCAACGCATACCTGCAGGAGCGCAAGCTCGCCCTGCCGAACATGGGGGGCTTCGACGGACAGACCGTCGCGGGGGTGATCTCGACCTCAACCCACGGATCGGGGATCGGCTTCGGGCCACTGTCTGACTTCGTCCGCTCGCTCGACATCGTCGCCGCCAGCGGCACCGTCCACCGGATCGAGCCCCGCGACGGGCCAAGCGACCCCGAGGCGTATCGGGCGCGCTACCCCGACCATCAGCTTCACCAAGACGACCATTGGTTCAACGCCGCAGTGGTGGGCATGGGCTGCATGGGAGTGATCCACTCCGTGATCCTTGAGGTCGGGCCGCTGTTCTACCTGCGCGAGGTGCGTACGATGAGCACCTGGTCGCAGGTGCGCGAGGAGCTCGCACGCGGCGAGGTGCTCGCGCAGAACGCCCACTACGAGCTGATCTTCAGCCCCTACCCGGGCGACGATGGGGAGATCGAATGCCTCGTCACCACGCGCAACCCGATCCCTCCCTCCGAATACCGTCACGACCACCGCCGCAGCCGCAGCCTGCTGATGGAACTGGCCGCGCGCTTTCCACTCACCCCGCTACTGATCAACCTCGCCGTCGGCCTGCGCCCGCAGATCTCCCCGTTCCTGCTCAAACAGTCGCTCAAGGCACTGGTCAACGACGACTACGTCAACATCAGCTACCGGGTGTTCAACATCGGCGCGGCCAACTACCTGCCCGCCTACTCGTGCGAGATCGGCGTCCCGATCGACGAGCGCCAGTTTCACCTCGCCGCCGTCGAGCGGATCGTCGAGGTCGCCGCCCAGCGCCGGCGCCTCGGCGACGTCTACCACAGCGCGCCGATCTCGCTGCGCTTCGTAAAGGCCAGCAACGCCTCACCTATCGATGATGCAGGGCCAGGACACGATGATGATTGAGCTGATCATGGCCACCCACACCGTCGGCGGCATGGAGTTGCAGGCCGCGCACGAAAGCGCGCTCCACGCGCTCGGCGGGCGCCCACACTGGGGTCAGGTGAACACGCTCACCGGCAGCCACGGTTTGGTCGAAGCGATGTACCCCCACTACCAGGACTGGCAGGCGATCCACGCCGTGCTCAACTCAAGCGGCGTGTTCGACAGCCCGTTCAGCAAGCGGGTTGGGATCTCGGGGTGACGCTGCCAGGGCGAGCGCTCTCCCGGAGGTAGCGCGCGGCACGTGGAGGTCTTGGCTGGCACGCGACGATCGGCGGGAAGCCGACCTGCGCCGAGATCCTGAGGGCCGCGTCCGTGTTTTTCGCGGGCGAGCTCGATCCGCACCGTCCGAAGTGAGCGCGTTCCGCCAAGCCACGCCACGGCTCGGTGCAACAATAAGCTGCTGATACATCTTGCGTCAATCTGTATACTTGCTGTCGAATCAGGCCGAGACCGACAATCGAGCTGAGCATCCCCGACCCGATGAGCACATCCACTGAGACGTCCGCCAAGGAGCCCACGGCCAAGGACTCGCTGCTCGACCGCATCCTCGCCGACGGTGCGCCGCCAGCCAACGAAGCCGGGGAGCGGATCCTGGCAGCCGCCATGCAGCAGGTCGAGGACTTCGGTGTCCGGCGCTTCACCATCGACGACGTCGCGCGCTGTGTCGGCGTCTCGCGGGTGACTATCTACCGGCACTTCCCAAAGAAGGACCGGCTGATTGAAGCCGTGTTCCTACGCGAGCTGCACAGATTTCTCAGGGAAGTCCGGGTCGCAATCGAGCCCTGCGAGACGCTCGAGGACCGCCTCGTGGAGGGGTTCGTGTTCGCCCTTACGTTCCTACGTGAGCACCGCGTACTCAACCGGCTGCTACGTACAGAGCCGGAGCTGCTGCTGCCAATGCTCACGGTCAAAGCTGCACCGATCCTCACTGCCGCCCGCGAGTTCGTCGCCGGGTTCGCCCGCCGCGAGGCCGAGCGAGGCGAACTTCCGCTCACCGAAGAGGAGATCACAGGGCTTAGCGAGCTGCTGACGCGCGTCGTCATCTCGTTCGTCCTAACCCCTGACTCAGTGCTGGCACTCCAGACGCCCGCTGAGATCCGGGCCTTCGCCGAGCACTTCCTCGCACCGATCCTGCGCAACCTGGCTGCTTCGCCCCGCGGGAGCGCCGGATGACTCCCGTGCTCGCCACACCGGACCATGAGATTGCGATCATCGGCGCCGGCTTGAGCGGACTCGGCATGGGCGCCGCGCTGCTCCGGGCGGGCATCGAGGACTTCGTGATTTTCGAGCGTACCGAGGCTGTCGGCGGTACGTGGCATGCAAACACCTATCCCGGAGTCGGCGTTGACATCCCTGCCTACGCCTACCAGTTCTCCTACGAGCTCAAGCCCGACTGGTCGCGTGTATTCCCAAAGGGCAACGAGGTCAAGGCCTACATAGACGACTTCACCACCAAGCATCGCCTCGCCCCACATATCCGCTTCAACAGCGAGGTCACCGCGCGCACCTGGGATGAGCAAAGTCACTTTTGGCGCCTGAGACTCAGTGACGGAGAGATCACTGCACGCTTCGTCGTGAGCGCGATCGGGCCGTTCGTCGACCCCAAGCCCGTCCAGATCGAGGGTCTCGATGACTTTGCCGGCAAGATCATCCACTCCGCGAGCTGGGATCACAGCTACGAGCTCGCCGACAAGCGCGTCGCGGTGATTGGCACCGGCGCCAGCGCCGTGCAGATCGTTCCCGCGATCGCCTCCGAAGTTGCGCAGCTAGACGTTTACCAGCGAACCGCGATCTGGGTCTCGCCCAAGTTCGACCCCGCGATCCCCGAGCAGGTCAAGCAGTTGTTCGCGCGCATCCCCGCCACCGAGCGCCTGGCGCGCCTGCTCGCAAGCGCGATCACCGAGCTGGTCGTCGTCTTCATGGTCCTCAACTACCGGCGCTTCTCCTTCCTCACACGCTGGGCCGAGCGCAACAACAGGCGCTGGATCGCCAAGTCTGTGCGCGACCCCGAGATGCGCCGCAAGCTCACCCCGGACTACGGCCTCGGATGCAAGCGCCCGAGCGTCTCCAACTACTACCTGCGCATGTTCAACCGCGACAACGTAAAGCTCGTCACCGATCCGATCCAGCACATCACCCCAAGCGGGATCAGGACCGCAAATAGTGGTGAGCGCCCGGTCGATGCAATCGTGCTGGCCACCGGCTTCCGGATGGCATCGGACCCAGAGAACTACCGTCGCACTCCGGTCAGCGGGCGCGACGGCTTCGATCTCGCGACGCACTACGCCGAGAACCGCCTGAAGTCCTATGAGGGCATCAGTATGCCCGGACTGCCCAACCACTTCATGATCTTCGGGCCCTATGGCTGGACCGGCGCGTCCTGGCACGTTCTCGTCCAAACCGCCTCCCGACACATCACGCGCGTTATACAGGAGTCCCGGCGACGAGGCGCCACTGATGTGGAAATCACTCCGCAGGCAGTCGACCGCTTTCACGGATTCGTTCAGGAACGCATGGCGGGATCGCTGTGGTTCACCAGTAACTGCGCCTCCGCCAACAGCTACTACTTCGACCACCACGGCGACGTGCCGTTCCTGCGGCCCACCTCCGGCCGCCAAGCCCAGCGCGCGAGCCGCAGCTTCCCACTCGAGGACTACCGCTACCGAAACCTCGGCGGAACCCAACCCCAGACCAGTAACACGGAAGAGGCAATCACATCGTGACGAACGTTTCCACGCGACCCCTCCCCCAACTCGACATCACCGGGGACGACGAGCTGGTCGGCAGCGCGCCGCCCTCCCCCGCCGGTCCGATCGAGCCCGCGGAGCTCGCCCAACTGCCCCGCCCACCGGCGATCCGCTGGCCCAGGCCGGTGCAGGTGCTGTGGTTCGGCCAGCGCCAGACAAACTTCGTGTTCCACCACCGCAGGAAGCTGGGAGAGGTCTGGAGCGCACGAGGCTACGTCCAGGGCAGCTCCGCTGTCACCTGCCACCCTGACCACGTCCGCTCGCTGTTCACCGCGCGCCCCCAGTCTGGTGCCCACGCTCGCGGAGGAGTCCCCACTGCGTCCCGTGCTCGGCCCCAGCTCGGTGCTGACGTCCAACGAACCGCGCCATCTGCGTCAGCGCAAGCTGCTGCTGGCGCCGTTCCACGGCGAGGCAATCACGGGCTACGAGGAGGTGATCGCCTGTGCGGCCGAGCGGGAGATCGCGCGCTGGCCCATCGGCCGTCCGTTCGCCCTGGCGCCGCGGATGCAGGCGATCACGCTCGACGTGATCATGGCCGGGATCTTCGGTATCGAGGGGCGACCTCGGGTAGGAACACTGGAGCACGCGCTGCGCAATGTAATCAAGTGGCTCTTGTGGAGCTCAACACTGCCGGGCGCGAAGCTCGCCGAGCTGATGAACATCGGTCGCACGGAGCCTTTCGGGCTCACCTGGGCGGGTCTTCTCCTCCCCGATCGCTACGTGTACGCGATCATCGCCAAGCGCCGCCGCGAGGCCAACATCGAGCAGCGCACCGACATCATGTCGCTCATCATGCGCGCCCGCACCGAGGAGGGGCATACGCTGACCGACCGCGAACTGCGCGACGAGCTCATGACGCTCGTGCTCGCCGGGCACGAGACCACCGCGAACCAGCTCGCGTGGGCATGGGAGCGGCTCGTCCGCACACCCGCCGCCCACGAGCGCCTACGCGACGCCGTGCGCTCTGAGGAGGCCGCCACTGAGCAGGTGGAGGCGACGATCATCGAGTCGATGCGCTCACGTCCGGTGATCCCGATCACCGGACGGCGCGTCACCGTCCCCTGGCGCCTAGGCCCCTACGGCATCCCCGCGGATACCGCGATCGCGATCAGCATATTGCTGGTACACCATCGCGAGGACCTATACCCCAACCCGTCGGCGTTCAGACCCGAGCGCTGGCTCGGCCGCAAGCCCAGCACCTATGAGTGGCTGCCATTCGGTGGCGGCACCCGCCGCTGCCTCGGGGCAGCGCTCGCGATGGCCGAGCAGCGTATCGTGCTGCGCGAGATGGCTCGCCGCCTCGACATCGAGGCCGACGACTCAAAGCCCGAGCGACCCGTCCATCGCAACGTCACGATGATCCCAGGGCGCGGCGGACGTGTGCGGATCCGCTCACGCCGACCCTGACAACCCAGGCTTGTCATCGCCGCTCCGCTGTGCGGAATCGTGAGCATGGGCACTCGGGCGGGCGCTGCGGCCACGCCGATCGCGACCACGGCTAATAGTGACGCGACGCCAGTGGTGGCCAGGGGGCGCCACGGCAGCAGCCTCTCGGCCGCGATCAGTACGGAGATCAGCGCCATCCAAGCGATGCTCATGGCTCCCAGCGCGAACAGTGCGGCCATCAACGCCCAGCAGCAGCCCAGGCACCAGGCGCCGTGCTCCAGCCCAATGCTCAGCGCCCCATCGCGACCGCCGCGCCAGCCTGCGAGGAGAAATGCGCGCGGGCTTCGGCATCTGCTCAGGCACGCGTTCTTGGACGACGTGAGCTGATAGAGCGCGGCTGCTACGAGCACGCCTGCTGCGGTGAAGCGCCCGGCGTGGTCCCACGCGAAGAGCCCACCATCGAGGGAGCGACCCGCCTCGAGCAGCGCATAGCCGAGGAGTCCTGCGGCGGTCCAAACGGCGAGGTAGCCAGCGAGGAGGAGCGCTGTATCGCCGAGGTTCGGGCTTGCACCGTGACGATGTCGTTCACGCTGCACGGCGCGATACGCCAGGACCATCGGCGTGAGCGCTGGGAGCATCATCGCGGTCATCATCACGACCCAGGTGCTGAGGAAGAAGCCGAGGGCACCCGGGTTCGTTCCAGGTCCGGCGTCCATGCCGGCCATCCTCAGATAGGTCGCGACCCACGCTGCGGCGGCGAGTGCGAGCAACGCTCCAGCGAGCGCCGTTTGCCTGCCGAGGCGCGCGAGTACCGTCGCCGAGTGCGCAGCTAGAGGTTGCCGTTCCATGCTCTCAGCCATACCGCATCTGGGGAAAGGCCCGCTCCGTTCCGCGCCCTTGTGGGGTCATGTCGAGCACGCTCCAGAGCCTCCGGCACGGCCCCGCCCACGGCAGGGTGCGCCGCTTGGCTGCCACCGCCTCGGTGCGCCGGCGCAGGTCGATCTCTGCCTCGAGCAGCTCCCCGCGCGCCCGCCGATACTCATCGCTCTCGCCCGGAAACCGGACGGTGTGCAGCGGCTCAGTCATTCCAGTCGCCTCCTCTTGTGGGTGAGCAGTGTTGGTCTCAACGTAGCGGGCGATCACCCGAGGATCCACGACTGCCACCTACGCTGAGGTGACCAACGACCAACGGAGGCGCACGATGCCCGACTACAAGATTGGAAGCCGCGAGGAATGGCAGGCGGCCCGGGACGAGCTCGCGAAGCTCGAGGCCGAGCAGGCAGAGCGAGACGCGAAGATCAAGGAGAAGCGGCTGGCGCTGCCCTGGGTCCGGGTGGAGAAGGAGTACGAGTTCGACACCGAGAACGGGAAGAAGACGCTGGCCGAGCTCTTCGACGGCCGCTCCCAGCTCCTCGCCTATAACATCATGTTCGGCCCCGACTACACCAAGGGCGCGTGTCCCGGGTGCACCTCCCTCGGCGACGGCCTCGACGGGTCGCTCGTACACCTCAACCACCGCGACGTGACCCTGCTCTGCTTCTCGCGCGCGCCGATCGAGCGGCTTACGGCCTACAGGGGGCGGATGGGCTGGGAGTTTCCCTATGTGTCCACCCACAACACCGAGTTCCCATTCGACTTCGAGCTCGCATTGACCGACGAGCAGGCGCAGCAGATCCCCGAGATCAAGGAGATGGTCGACAGTCCGCCCGATTGGCTGATCGAGTGGTCGCACCAGATCGGAGCCGAGCTGAAGGACGGGCTGCGCGAGGCTCCCGCCTGGATCGCCTTCGCTCGCGAGAACGGGACCGTCTACCACACCTACACAGTGAGGGCGCCCGATCCGTTCGTCGCGCCATACTTCAACTTCCTGCTCAACCGCACGCCCAAGCCCCAGCCCGACGAGCCTCGCACCTTCCGCAAGGACGAGTACCCGGACTGATCGCGGTAGAGCTCTGGGTTGCAGCCCGCCGTGGCCGCAACTCGGGCATCTAGAAGACTCCTGAAATAGTCGTGGGTCCGTCCGGCGGGTTTAAGACCCTTTGGGCATGCTTGCTACTCGTTCTGCTCAGGTAGGGATGTTCGATGCGGCGGTGTTGTCCAGGCCGCTTCCGGAGGG
Organism: uncultured Solirubrobacterales bacterium; assembly: GCA_963791485.1. GTDB lineage: Bacteria > Actinomycetota > Thermoleophilia > Solirubrobacterales > Solirubrobacteraceae > Palsa-744. Next base: position 789,110 of record CAWBSO010000006.1, on the reverse strand, counting down.
GTTCGTTTTTCGCGTTGTTGGCCGAGCACGGTGATCGGGTCGTGCAATGAGGATTTCGCCGAGTGCTACTCGTCTCGTCGAGACCAGCGGCGGCATCAACCACTACGAGAAAAGCCCCAGCGGCAACTGGGGCGGCGAGATCGTCACCAAAGAATCGTTCACCTCGGCACCGCTTGCCTTCGTTGATCAGAGCGGCGACTACTGGGTCGTCGCCGACACGAGCGGCGGCATAAACGCCTACGTCAAGGCGCCCGGCGAGAGCTGGGGCGGCCAAGTCGTGGCGACCGGCTCCTTCACATCCGCACCCGTGGGCTTCGTCGATTCAGGTGACAACATGAATGTGTTCGTGGATACGAGCGGCGGCATCAACCACTACGTTCAGAGCCCCGGCGGGAGGGCGGTTCGAGACTGCTCCTTGCCTTCGCCGATCCCCTGCTCAGCCCAGCTACGCGTTCCTACTGATCAACCAGAGAAGCAGCGCCGCCACCAGCACACCGCCACCTACCTGCTTTGGGCTGATCGTCTGCTGTCTTTCGGCGGCGAGTGTGAGCGCATCCACGGCGAGTTTGAAGGCCGGCCGGTCAACAGGCGACAGGGCGAGACCCACTCCCTCGGCGATTAGCTCCCCGTCGGGAGTACGCAAGAAGCCACCTAGCTTCAGCGCTTCAAATCCGACGTCTTCGAGCATCGCATCGGCGATCTCGTCTGCCGTAAGAGCCGGAGAGTTGTTGGGTGCCCAGATGCCATAGGGGTACCCGTCGCGTGGCACGTACGCCTCGTTGTAGCAGCGTCGATGCCCTCGCTTAGCGAGCCGCAACGAGCATCGATCCACCAGCGTACACATGCGCTGGCGCTCCCTTGAAGGCCTTACGAACAAGCGTCGGCTCTTGACCGACCGGGAGTCCATCGTGTCAAATTGGTGCAGTATCCACGCGCTCGACAGCACGAAGGACCAGGTCGAGCAGCTCCTGCGGGCTATTCGTGCTTCCGAGCGCTCCTCGTTCGCGTGCGAGTTGCTTGTGCTCGAGCGCGTTTGAGCCGGCATAGATGACGAACGGTGTCAAGTCGCCTCGCTCCCGCATCGCTTTCAGGAGCGTGTATCCCGCTTGAGGGTCCGGTGGGCGACCCATGTCGGAGATCACAACGTCGAAGCTCTTCTTCTCAAGTGCTACCAGTGCCTCCTCTGTCGACAGCGCAAGCTCGACGCGCATGCCGAGGGACAACAAGGCGGATCGCTCGCGGAGATTGTTCGCAGGTCGGTCGTCGACCCACAGGATCTTGGCGATGCGCGTCGCCGTCACCTGCGCGGCGCGCCCGACGGTCGCAGCGATCTCCTTGACGTTCACCGGCTCACCACCTACCTGCATGCGCGACGCCTCGACCGCCGCGCTCGTCAGCTCAGCGGTCGCGGCCTCGGCGGAGATACGAACACCAGCGGCTTGGAGCGCGACTTTGTCAAGGCGTGTGAAGAACGAGTCGCCGCGCGAAGCCAAGAAGCGACCGAGCGGCGGCCCGAAGCGCAAGAGCAGGACCGCGATCACAACCGGCCAAGCGACTGCGCTGATCAACGAGGCGATCGCGTAGATCAGCCCTTCGGTGCTCGCGATTGGCAGCGATTGCAACATGTGCGAGCAAGCCTACCCCTGCGATCTCCTGCCTGCTCCCTGCCGACCGCTTCGCGTCAATCCCGAACTACGACGCGACTGGTCCGCGTGGCACCGGACGGTATGTCCTGGCGTAGCGCCGTCACGACTCATCGGGCATCTTCATGAGATCTTGGAGCATCTCCCGGAGGACCGAGTAGCTGCCGCGATGGCTCTCGCGGGCGACGTGGACATTGCGCTGAGCATCGATACGCGCTCAGGCGATCGGATGGCCGGCAGTCTTGGCGATCTGGCCGAGAAAGGCGCGTTGGGCGCGGCCGTTGCCCTCCCGGAAGGGGTGGACGGCGTTGAGCTCAGCGTAGTGGTGGGCCAGCCGCTCCACGAACTGCTCGCGTCGCAGACCACGCAACAAGTCGTCGCGCGCGAGATCGGCGAACAGCCTCATCAGATAAGGATCGATGTGCTCGGGCAGAGCGAACAGATCGCCACCCTTGCTGATACGCACCGTGCGAAGCTGGCCGGCCCACGGGTACACATCGCCGAAGATGTGGCGGTGGGTTGCCTTCAGGTGGGCGAGATCGAAGCCTCCGGGGATGAAGCGCCGTTCGAGCTGCGCAATGCGAATCGCGCTGAGCGCCGCCTCCCGCTCGGCAAGGTCGGCCGCGTCGCGTATGTCGAGACGGTTGCGCAGGACATCGGTGCCGGGGTAGATGTAGGGATCGTCGGCCATCGCCGCGAACGTACCCGATCAGTGCGTCGGGAGTCCTACGCCCGCACCGGCGCAAGTAGCTCGTCAAGCGACTCGCCGGCACCGATCCGCCGGGCCGCTTCGTCGAGCTGCACGTCGCTGAGCTCGCCGCACGCCCACCGATCCAGAAGTACCTGAGCAACGCCCGGATCGAGACCCTCAGCCCGTACTGACGCGAGCGCGTTTTCGGCTGCCTGCCTGCGCGTGGTCATACACGCATTCTAGACGCGACAGTCACGGCCTCCGTTGCTGATCACGATCGTGCAACACAACAGCAAACCAAAACCCAATGTCCTGGTTCGATTAGCGACGTTTAGGTCTTCGAATATCGGGGAGACAGGATTCATTTGGCTTAGGTACTGGGCTTTCGGCGGGCTTGCAGCCGATTTGCAGCCGGCATGCACGCCGAGCACACGCCACGAGACCCCGCGATGCACGCTCGATGCACATCCTACCGCGCGGACCTGGCGTGACCGGCGACCGCCCGGCCAATCCGGCAGAATCTTGCCCTCCGACCAGTTGCTGGCAAATCCGGAATAAAACCTCGGCAGAAGCGGAATCCTTAGCTACGTCGGCAGAACAGCGAAGCCTGGTTCATCGGCAGCGATCGGGGTAGAAAGGCAGCGCATGGGTCGACGCCTCGATAATGCCGACCGTACCTCGCACCAACGCACCCGTGATCGCGATTGCCGAGCGCGCCGCCGATTTCATCCGCCACAGGCCCGGCGGTTGCGCTCATTCTGGTGCGAGCGGGTTCAGGTCGTGGTGAGCGGCTGCGGTGTTCAGGTCGGTGTCGTAGACGAACATCGCGCCGAGCTCCTCGCGGACGGACAGCGCGCTCGCCAGGTGCAGTGCGTCCATCGCACGGAGCGCTGGCCGATGCTCGCAGGTGGCAAGGTCGATGACCTCAGCGTTCAGCGGCAGCAAGGTCACGCGGGTGAGCGCCGTCTTTGCGCGATCGAGCATTGCCGGGTCGCCGAGTCGCCGAGCCGTGCAGATCGCCTCGACTCGGATCAGCTCGCTTGCGACCCGAACCGGCCAGTGCGCGAGCGCTTGGCGCAGAGCCTGGGTCTCAGGCTCGTCCTTGAACAGCTTAACCAGAGCGGATGCGTCGAGGTAGGCGGCGCTCACTCGCCGCGAACCCATTGCAAGGCGTCGCTCACCGGTGTCACGCTTGTCCCATGCGGGTCCGCCGCCGGCGTATCCAGGTCCAGCAGATCGCCCTGGGCGGGTGTAGCTCCGTAGCGCTCAACGAGTCGCGCCTGCAGCCGGGAGGGCTCGTCGGCGGTAGCCAGCACCGACCGTGCGCCGCGCAGCGTCAACGCCCTGATCTGGGCAGCAGCCGACCGGGTCTCAGCGGGGTCCAGCAATGGTTGCGTGAGCGCGAGCGCGCGCTCCATCTCTGGGTCGCGCTCAACGCCAAGACGAGGATGACGTGCAGCCATTAGACGATGGTAGCACTCACTGGTAGCACCGTGGTACGGCTCCCAGGCGAGTGAGTCGTGCAAAGCCGCCGCCACGCGCCGTCATCGATGCCGACATCATGCCGACATCATCTACTCGCGCGTTCTGCACGACTCGATGGGCCGTGTCGCGGATGACCTGGGTCTGCTCGACCTCGTCTGGAGCCGGCAGCTGCTGGCCGAGGCCGAGCAGGCACTGATAAAGCGCAAGGGACTGGCCGAGGAGGTCGCACAACGCTGGGTCGGGTATCTCTCTGAGAACTTCCCCGGCGGTGAGACGAGCATCGAAGAGGCGCTGCGCACCGCTGAGCTTGACGCCCTCACAACCGATCCGGACGACCGCCACATATGCGCCTTGGCGATAGCATCGGGCGCCGACTACCTGTTCACCCACGACCGCGGCTATCTGGCTGATGGCCTCGCCGGCCACGGGATCGAGGTCACCAACCCTGACACGTTCCTCGCCGCGGCCTTCGAGAGTCAACCGCAGGCCATGCTCGACCTTCTCAAACTGCAGGCCAGCCTCTGGGCCAGCGGCAGGCCTGTCGCTGAGCTGCTCGACGCGCTGGAGCGCGCCGGCGCCCTGACAGTCGCTGAGATGGCGCGTAACAGCTTGCTTGGGACTTCCGAGCCGTAACCTCTCGATTCCCACGCCCAATCAGTGCCCGACCTGCGGGGTCTCAACTCTGGGCCAGCAGCCGCCCGATGTCCTCGCGCCGGTCGATCGAGAGCGCAAGCCAGCCCGGGCTCGTACCCGAAGACGTCCGCGAGCCGGTGCGTGGCCGTAGCGCTCGGTGACGATCTCGATGTGCTCGGGCGTGACGAGCGCCGGTGCTCGATGCCGCACAAGCGCGCCAGCGCGAGGAGCTCGGCGCGCAGCGCGAGCAGATAGTTCGCGCGGCTCCCAGAAATCGACGCGCGCCGCCAGCGGCGGTCCCATGTGGAAATACCATCGGCACGCCTGCGAGCCCTGAGCGTGCGGCCGGCTATACCCGTGAGTGGCCTGGGTCGAAGCGGATGCCCGAGCCGGGCTCGGTGAGGAAGTAACGGGGATGAGCGGGGTCGGGCTCCAGCTTGCGTCGGATCGCCGCGAGGTACACGCGAACGTAGTTGTTCTTGGTGTCCTTCAGGCCCCACACGTGTTCGAGTAGCTGTCCTCGCGTGACGAGACGACCAGGGTTGCGGGCAGTAACTCCACGATCTGCCACTCGGTGGCCGTCAGGCGAACATCGTTGGTTCCGCGACACGCGCGCTTGGCCGCCAGGTCGAGCGTGAAGTCCGCAGTCTTCAGGACCGGTGCCTCCTCGGCGGGGCCCGCGGTGCGCAGCACGGCGCGTAGGCGAGCCATGAATTCGGCGATGCCGAGCGGCTTGGTCACGTAGTCGTTGGCACCCGCGTCGAGCGCGGCGACCTTCTCGAGTTCGTCACTTCGAGCCGAGAGGACGATGATCGGCACCGATGTCCAGCCGCGCAGGCCATCGATGACATCCACGCCGTCCAGGTCGGGCAGGCCGAGGTCCAGAATGACGATATGGGGGCGCCGGCGAGCAGCGAGCGCGAGTGCCTGGTGGCCGTCGGCGGCGAGTAGCACCTCGTAGCCGCGGGCACGCAGATTGACGTCCATCGTGCGGAGGATCGCCCGATCGTCATCGACCACGAGCACCCTGGCGACTGTGCTCGCCTGGGGTGATCGACCCGAAGGCGATCTCTCGCGGGTGTCGGCGGCGCGTCTCCGCCAGCGTGCCCGCGCTTGCGCTCAGGATAAGGCGGAGGCGCTCGCGCCGGCGTTCGGCTGACGCCCGCTCTCCAGCGGATGCGAGTCACAGCCCCGGTGCTCGGCGTGCCTCCTTCGGACACCAGCGGGCATCCTTCCGATGGCCTGAGCAGTGACTGCACATCGCGTATTGCTGGAGCCAGCCGAGCATCGGCGGATACGCCCCGCTCGTCGTCCATCCCGCCTTGCGGCCAGCGCTTTCGTTGTGGGTCGGCAATCCGGCGCGTTGATGCTTCTAGCCGCGGCGAAGGTAGGAGCACTGACTATCAGTTAGCGGCCGTTTCTCGATCTCTCTTGCACGGGCCTTAAGGCCGTGCCTCGAGGATCAGGTTGAACGGTGTTTCGGTCGCACGGCGCACGCGGGTGAAGCCGCCCTCCTTGAGCACAGCGGTCAGTCGCGCCTCGCCGGCCTGCGCGCCGAGCGCGAGGCCGACCTCCTGGTCGAGCGACGCCGGGGTGCAGATCACGGTCGAGGCGCCGTAGAAGACACGCCCGACCGGGTTGAGGTTCTCCTCAAGGCGATCGTTCGCAAATGGCTCTACGATCATCCACGTGCCGTCTGAGCCGAGCGTCTCCAGAACATGCGCGGAGGCACCCACCGGGTCACCCATATCGTGCAGGCAGTCAAATACGCACACGAGGTCATAGTTCTCACCCGGAAAGTCCTTGGCAGCGGCGACCTGGAAGGTGATGCGCTCGGCGACGCCCGCGTCCTTCGCCGCTTCGCGCGCACGCTCAATCGACGCGTCGTGGTAGTCGAAACCGAAGAACTGCGAGTTCGGGAACGCCTCCGCCATGATGATCGTCGACGCTCCGTGCCCGCAGCCTACATCGGCGACCTTGGCGCCGCGCTGCAGCTTCTCCTGGATTCCGTCCAGGGCCGGAATCCACTCAGCGACAAGGTGGGCACGGTAGCCAGGCCGGAAGAATCGCTCGGTGCCACGGAACAGGCGATGGTCGTGCTCATGCCAGCCCATCCCCTCGCCACTGCGAAATGCCTCGATGATCCGATCTTCGTCGGCATACAACGATGCGATCAAGTCATAGACACCCAGGATGTAAAACGGGCTGTCTTCGTCCGCCAGCGCAAGCGCGTGCTCGTCCGGCAGCGTGTAGCGGTCGCTCTCGAGGTCGTAGGTGACATAGCCCCCCGCGGCCTGGTTGCCCAGCCACTCACGAACGTATCGCTCGGCCGCACCAGAGCGCTCCGCGACCTCCTGCGAGGTCAGCGGCCCCGCATGAGCCATCGCTTTGTAGAGGCCAAGCTTCTCGCCGATCAGCATCAGCGGCCCGCTGATGATCGCGCCCATATCCGTCACCGCCTGCCCCATGAAGGCTTCCAGCTTGCCCGCATCAATCTCCGCGCTCATCAGAGCACCTCCAAATCTCGTGACGACCGCCGGGTTTGGGCCGTCGGTACAACCAAGCAAACCACAGCAGCCGCCTTCATGTCATGCCGTCACGCTACGTTGCCAAGTCCGCAAACGACGGACCGTCGGCGAGGCTGCGCGCCCAAGGCCCGCTCACCCAATGTCAGGTCACGCAGTCGACATCCGGCTGGCTCTCTCCTCCGCCCACAAGCGGTCGTCTCGCTTGACGCTGAGCGGGTGCCCGCTTCGGACGAACATCAGGTCAGAGTTCGGGCGAGTGGTCGCGTCCGCTTCGCCCGGCACAAGCGGGCGTGTGCCGATCCGTAGAGCGCGCGCTCGGAGGTCGTCCCAAGCGATAGCGAGCGGGGTGCCCACCAGGACGCTCGCGTTTTCGCGAAGGCGGGAGCGACGGGGGCAAACCCCTCTGGACACTACATTGAGATCCAGCTGTGGCCATCGGTCGTGGGACCACCGCGAACGCCGGCGTCGACCAAGGGCAGATCGAAGGCGAAGCGGTGCACTTGGTGCGCGAGCGTTGACGTCGGCTCGCTCGTGGCGTCCGGGTATCTTGAGGGTTGGAATATGAACGTCGAGGAGACTCAGTTGCTCGGAGTGCCGCTGTCACTTAGCGTTCCGGCGTTGATTGGCTTGGCGCTGTTCGCCTTCATCCTAAAGGTGGTGGGCGGCGCGGCCGATGAGGCAGGACGTCAGGGGTGGAGGGCGCTCGGCCGGCTCGCGAGATCCATCGTCGGCCGGCTCGCGAGATCCATTGTCAACGTTGCGGCGCCGTCCGCGTCGCAGGAGGGGTGTCAGCTGCCCGGCGACATCGCCGACTTCGTCGGCCGTGAGGCGCTGCAGGGCGAACTCTCGGAGCACCTGCGTGGCGCCTCGGCGCCGGGAGGAAGTGCCGGTGCGCGTGTGGCTGTCTCTGGTCCAGCGGGGGTCGGGAAGTCGGCGCTCGTGGTTCGCGTCGCGCACTCGATCGCCGCTGATTTCCCCGACGAGCAGCTTTACGTGAACCTCGGCGCTGGCGCGGGCAGCCCTGTCGCGCCGGCTGAGGCGCTGGCCGGCTTCCTGCGCGCTCTCCGCGTCCCCGAGCCCTACTCCGACTCGCTGGATGAGCGCTCCGCGGCCTACCGTGCCCGTTTGGCGGGCAAGCGCGCCTTGGTTGTTATTGATCACGCCGGCTCGATCGAGCAGGTCAGGCCGTTGCTGGCAGGCTCAGTGACGTGTGCGGTGATCGTGACGAGCCGTCGCCCCCTCGGCGGGTTGGAGGGAGCGTTCTCCCGCAACCTTAAGACTCTTCACCCCGACGAGGCGGTAGCGCTGCTCGGTAAGCTCGCGGGCGCTGAGCGCGTCAAAGCCGAACCGCAGGCCGCACGCGAGATCGCCCACTACTGCGAAGAGTTGCCGCTCGCCGTGAGAATCGCGGGCGGACGGCTGAAGAACCTACCCACCCGCAGCCTTGTGTGGCTAGCCGGCAGGCTCGCGGACGAGCGCACTCGCCTCGACGAGCTCAAATTGGAAGACCAGGCGCTCCGTGCCTCACTCGCCGTAAGCTATGCCGAGCTCTCACCCGAGCAGGCGCGGATGTTCTGCCTGCTCCCTGCGCTGCCCGGCCCGGACTTCTCCACCGCGCTCGCCGCAGGCGTAGCCGCACTGGACGAGCAGGCAGCTCGAGCATCTACTTGACGATCTCACAGAAGCCCAACTCGTGGACGCGATACGCGACAGCCGCTTCCAGTTGCACGACCTCACCCGCCTGTTCGCCCACGAGCAGCTTGAGCAGCACCCCTCACTCACCCCGGAGGCTGTGGCCGACCGGGCCGCGGCATGGCTGCGCGATCACGCGGATAAGGCAGCGTGCGCGTTGAGCGCCGACGGCCCCGCGCGCCAGGCCGCGATGGCATGGTTCGAGGTCGAACGAGAAAACCTCATTACGGCAATCGAGACAGCCCACGCCAAACACGACTGGGACAACACGACCGCAATCGCCTTCGACCTCGCGCGCTTCTTCTCGTTCAGAGGCTACTGGGAGGAGTGGGCTCACACCGGCGGACTAGCCCTACACGCCTCCCGCCAAGCAGGCGATCGCACGAAAGGGGTAGCAGCGGCCCTGGGTAACCTCGCCGATGTCTACCGTCGCCAGGCACGTTGGGACGAGGCGATCGACTACTACGAGATGGCTCTCGCGATCCACGACGAACTCAAAGACCGCCGCGCGGAGGGTCAGACGCTGAACGATGTCGGAGACGTCTACGTCGACCGGGGACGTTGGGATCAGGCGATCGCCAGCTACGAGCAGGCTCTCCCGATTCGCCGTGAGCAAAAAGATCGCCGTGGAGAGGGTCAGACGCTGAACGGCCTCGGAATCGCCTACGCGGGACAGGAACGCTGGGATGAGGCACTTGCCAGCTACGAGCGGGCCCTCGCGATTCGCCGTGAGCTAGGAGATAGCCACGGAGAGAGCCACACGCTGGGCAACCTCGGAAACCTCTACGCAGAGCAGACACGGGGGGACGAGGCGATCCCCTACTACAAGGACGCCCTCGCGATCCACCGCGCGCTCGGCGACCGCCACGCAGAGGGCCGAACGCTGAACGGCCTCGGAATGGCCTATGCGGGTCAGAAACGCTGGAAAAAGGCGATCGCCAGCTACAAGCACGCCCTCGCGATCTGCCGCGAGTTCGGGGACCGCCGCGGAGAGGGCCGGACACTGAACGGCCTCGGACTCGTCTACGCGGAGCAGAAACGCTGGAAAAAGGCGATCGCCAGCTACGAACGGGATCTGGCGATCTGCCGCGAACTCAGCGACCGCCACGGAGAGGGCACATCGCTGATCAACATCGGACTCGCCTACGCGGGATGGGAACGCTGGGATGACGCGATCGCCAACTACGAACAGGCCCTGGAGTGCTATCGCGATGTGGACGACAGCGGGAAGGAGAGCCTGGTGTTGCAGGCTCTCGAAGTGGCCCGTAAACACCAGCAAACACCGTGACGGTGCCTCGGCTCATCGCCGGGAGTGAGCGACGCTCAGGGCATCTCCGGGCAAACCGTCGGCTTCCCAGCCTCGATTGACGCGAAGTCTCGAGCTAACCGCTGTCAGCCCTCGATCAGGTTGGTCACCCGGACCACCATCGGCTCGCCCGGATCGGTGCCTTGGCGCTTGCGTCCGCATGGAAGCGGGCATCGTGACTGAGGATGATGACATGCCCGGATCGGACGGTGGGTGTCGCGTAAAGGGTCGCGGTGGGTGGGGGTCGGGCCGTTCGTGGCGGTGATTGCTGGGCTTGGCTGTCGTGTCCTCGTGGACGTTGGGTGGGCGTGTGCAGTCGACAGGCGAGCGTCAGGCTGCTGCAGCGGCTATTTGGTGCTTGTGGAGCTTGAGAAGGTTGTGGGTGGCGGTAATCAGCCGCCATTCCGAGAGCGCGGCCGATCGTCCTCGTCGCTGGAACTGGTTAATCCGCCGGTTGTGCTTGGTCTGTGCGAACACCGGCTCGACTATCGCCTTTCGTCGCCGGTAGAGCCGGCCGCCGTAGTCGCTCGCCAGCGCGTGGCGCATCGCCGTATACCTCCCGCCTTGCCATCCCGGCCGCGGGGTCTGGCGCTTGCCAGCGTCCGGGGGAATCAATACCTGGACATGCTCGTTGGCCACAACATCGTCCATCTGCTGCTCGTTCCAGTAACCGCTATCGGCGACCGCGACCGCAGGAATATCAGTGACACCGATCGCCTGGAGTTCCCTCTTGGTCGCCTTGACCATTGGCGCGAGGTGACCGAAGTCCGGTGAGCTCGCGCTCACCTCGGCCGCGAGCACGATCTGCTCCTCGGTAACGACGGCCTGGACGTTATAGCCCTGGGTGTAGCTGCGCGGAGTCTTCACGTTGCGCGAGTCCAAGTCGGTCGTGTTGATCTTCCCCGCCGGGATGTCGGGTGGCTCATATGGAGTCGGCGGGCGACTGAGTCGTCGGCCTTGCGTGTCTCGTCCATGCGCGCGGTAATGCTCATACGCCTCGTTCGCCGCACGCTCGACTTCGAGGTCTTGCACCATCCGCCGCTCCGCCTCCAACAGCCGCTGCGCACGCGAGCGTACGATCGGTCTCGCTTCCCGACGACGGTGCTCATCGAGCTGGTGGCGGGCCTCACGCAGCCATCCCTCACGACCCTGAGTGCGAGCCACGATGACATCCGGATCAAGCTCGATCTTCACTGCGGCCTCACCAGCAGCCTCGCCCTGCGCGCACCCGCTCTCGCGCTCCTGCTCGAGCTTTCGCTTCGCCTCTGCCAACGCGGCGCGACGCCCCTCGCGGGTGCGCAGGTGCTCGGGCAGCTCATCGCCACGATCCTCCCCGTAGAGCTTGTCCTCGGCCGCGTCGATCTCGCCAGCCTCCTTCAGAATCTCCCGCGCGAGCTGCTCATAGTCAACGTTGGAGTGATGCGAAGCATTCGCGTGCACCTTCGTGCCGTCGATCGCGACCACCCCGACCTTCACCAACCCCGCCTCCCAGCACAGCCCCAGCACCGAGCCAAACAGCTCCGCCAACGCATACTCATGGCGGACACGGAACCTCGCGATGGTCGCGTGATCAGGCTTCTGCTGCGCGGCGACCACCCGGTAGGCGACATCCTCCACACACTTGCGCTCGATCCCGCGCGATGAGCGCTCACCCATCGCATAGGAGTACAACAGCAGCGAGACCATCATCGAGGGCTCAAACGCCGCCCGACCCCAACCATCCGCCCGGTAGGAGCCGTAGAACACCGAAAGATCCACCTCCTCCACCGACGCCAACACGAACCACGCCAAATGACTCTCCGGCAGCCAATCCCGCGGGTCCGGCGGCATCAAAAACACCTGCTCACGATCACACTCAAGAAAGTTCTGGGGCATACCCAGAATGGTCCTCAACCCCCCGGACGGACACCCGGTTTGCGCGACACCCACGACGAGGTCCAGGCGCATCGGCTAGCGGCAGCCAGACGACTGCTTTTGCGGAGCAATGCAGGACGCTCCGGTTCGGAAAACGTCAGTGCTCGTGTTCGTCCCCAGCGAAAGCGTGGGGCATGCCCGCTGCACGCTTGCTCGACTGCGTGAGCAGGCGCGGGGCTAGTGTACGCGAGGCGCTGGGAGATCGTCCGGCGCAGCTGTCAATCCGGCCGTTACACCGGATTGGTCGGTAGGAACATGGCCGCGAGGAGGCCGAGTAGGCCTATCAATGCCAGTGTCACCATGGCGAGTGCGTAGGAGTGGTGGCTTTGTGCGAACGCTGAGACGAGGATCGTGCCGGCGATCGCCGTGCCGAGCGAGGAGCCGAGGTTGGAGATGCTGCGCGAGAGACCCGAGATCTCTCCCTGACGCTCCTCTGGAAAGGCGGATTGCACGACGTTGACCGACGGTGTGAGCATGGTGCCGACTCCGAGACCGATGAGCAGCAGGCCGGGAAGGAGCGCCCAGACGCTGTCAGTGGAGCCTCCCAGCGCGAGCCCCAACGCTATGCCAGCGAGGGCGATGACGAAACCTGCTCGTATCAGCGTGCTCTGGGCGTAGCGCTTGGCAAGCCGTTCGGCAGCGAGCGAGGACACCAGGACCCCTGCCGTGGCGGCGGTGAAGACGAGACCCGTCTGGATCGCGCTGAAGCCCCGGACGACCTGCAGGTACACAGAGATCACGAACGAGCTCCCCATCATCAAGAGCCATTGGATGTTCTGAGTGACCATCGCGAGGTTCGAAGTTCTGTTGCGAAACAGGCTCGTGGACAGCAGTGGCTCGATGCTCTTGCGCTCGAGTGAGCGGATATGCGCAAAGAACCACAGCAGAAGGCCCGCCCCGAGTGCGAAGAAGACCGCCACGAGCAGCCAGTTGACTCCGATCTGCAGGATCGCGATCACGACGAAGAACATGCCGGCCGCCGACAGCACAGCACCGACCGTGTCGAACCTCCTGGTCTCATCCGGCGGCACGGGGTCGACGATCCGGCGGCTGAGCGAGACGACCAAGCCAACGATTGCAGCCTGCAGCAGGAAGGTGACCCGCCAGCTGATCGCTGTCGTGATCAGCCCGCCGATCAATGGCCCCGCCGCGGCGCCAACACCGGCCATGCCGCTGATCATGCCGAAGGCTCGCGCCCGCGACTGAAGGTCGTCGAACAGCATCGTTGCGAGGATGTAGATCGGCGGGATCATGAGCGCGGAGCCGATCCCCTCCAGGGCAGAGTAGCCGAGGATCAGCACCCCCAGAGCCGGGGCGAGCGCTGCGACGAGCGCTCCTGTGCCATACACGGTGAGACCCCCGATCAGACACCGTTTGCGCCCCAGTCGGTCAGTCAGCTTGCTGCCGGGGATCATCAGGGCCGCCATGCACAGCAGGAACAATGTAATCGCGGTCTGTACACCGTGGACGGTCGTACCGAGGTCTTCACTGATGCTGGTGATCGAGACATTCATACTCGACCCCGCGAAGCTGGCCACGAACTGCGTCAGGGCGAGCGGCAGCAGCATCCGCCGCAGCGAGGCATCGGGTTGTGTGGTCGTGCTCGGCTCCGCCATCGGGGCACGCGATCATGTCCAGCTGGCAGTATTGCGCACCAGGACGGGCGGCCGCTCAGACCACGACCAGGACCGTTGCACCCCTATGCCTGAGTGCTTGCGCTTCGCGCCGGATGTGATCGTCTCAGGAGACGCCCAGCTCACTAGCGCTCCCGGAGGAACTCGGCGATTTCCTCGGCTGTGCTCATGAATACAAGCGTACGCCCGATGCCGGGAGCAGGGGTGCCCTGCCATACCCCCTCTGAGAGATCCCTTGTTGAGCCCACGGGCGGGTGGCACAGTGGGTTGCGGCATGACAACCCCATCCCACAAAGGAGCTTCGACCATGAGCACTGATAACAGCACCAGCCGCGTTGCGGTCATCACCGGCGCGTCTTCCGGAATCGGCGAGGCCACCGCCCGCTCGCTCGCCGCTGAGGGCTACCGTCTCGCGCTGCTGGCGCGTCGCGCTGACCGCATCCAGTCGTTGGCTACTGAGCTTGGTGGCGACGCGATCGCTATCGAGGCCGATGTCACTGACCGTGACTCAATCGTCACGGCCGCCGGGCGGGTGGAGCGCGAGTTGGGTGGCGCGGACATCCTTGTTAACAACGCTGGGGTGATGCTGCTCGCACCATTCACCTCTGAGCAGCAGGCCGAGCACCGCCAGATGGTGGAGGTCAACCTGCTGGGCGCGATGACCGCGACCGACGTGTTCCTCGACCAGCTACGCGACGGCGGCGGCGACCTGGTCAACGTCTCATCGGTGGCCGGCCGCACCGCCCGCGCGGGCAACGCGGTCTACGCCGCGACCAAGTGGGGAATCAACGGCTGGTCGGAGGCGCTGCGCCAGGAGCTACAGCCCGATATCCGCGTGATGGTCATTGAGCCCGGCGCCGTCGCGACCGAGTTGACCGACCACATCACGCACGCCGAGACCAAGCAGGCTACACAGCAGTTCGTCAAAGACCTCGCCATCACCCCGCAGGACATCGCCGATGTCATCGCGTTCGCCGTCACGCGCCCGCGCCGCATGACACTCAACGAGATCCTCGTCCGGCCCACCGCACAGGTCGGCTGATCGAGCACCGCCGCGCGGTGTCCCAGCCCAGTACAAGCCGTCCACAACCAAAAAGGAGCAACCATGGAGCATCGCCAACTCGGACGTACCGGTGTATCGGTAAGCAAGCTGTGCCTCGGCACGATGATGTTCGGCGACTGGGGCAACAAAGACCACGAGGACAGCATTCGCATCATCCACCGTGCGCTCGACGCCGGCATCTGACGCGCCTGCTTTTGTTGTGATCCGGCCCGGGCGCCCGGGCACCTCACCCGCGCGGCCGTCCCGTCGTGTCAGGGCGAACCTAACCCCCGCGGTGTCGCATGTCGGAATCGCGGGCTGTGAAAATGCCGCAACGTGCGGGAAGTCCGGCCGCCGGCCTGGACAGGCTTGCGCGGGCGCCGCGGACGACACGCGGTAGCGAACGCTCTAACGAGAGGCCTGTAGGCGTACGCGAAAGTTGACGTACTCGGTCGTCCCACCGGGGATGCCGAGCGGGAGGGCGATGCCGCCGTTGATGACGCTGTCGGCCAAGCGCGAGACCAACGCCTTGCCCTTGTGGTCGAGAAGCGTCGTAGAGCCGCTGACATATTCGAGAACGCCCTTGCCGCCGTTGAGACGGATCAGGGTCGGCCCCAGCTTCTCGGGGAGTCCGTTCGTTCTCGAGTTGACGACCCCGATGAGCCGCCAGCACGTACCGTGGTACGACGAGACGTGAACGGCGAGCGTGACCTCTTCCGCGGACGAGTAGTCACCGTTGTGTAGCCTCGCGGACATCTCGACTTCGCTGCTGGGCTTGGCTTCCACGATCTCCCCGTAGCGGCCATTGGGTAAGAGAGAACCCCCTCGAGCGCAGCCGCACCCCCGCCGATCTCCCCCGGACTGTCGACGAACATGGTCCGTCCGCCGTCGCTCTGAGCGGTCTGCTCCAGGTCGCTGCAACTCGGCCCTTCGTTCAGGTTGAGCGGCGGTGGTTTGCTGCCTATGGTGAAGACCGCGCCGCCCGTCGACGTGGTCCGTGCGGGCGCGCTGCTCCCGCCTTGTGACACCTCGAACGTCGCCACCGTGGCGACCACCCCGACGAGGCCCACCGCCAGCGCCGTGCGAGGATGATCGAGAATCTTCGCGACGCCCCTGCCGATCACCCCCCATCGGCTCTCGGGCGGCTCCTCCTGACCGTCTGTCATAGGAGCGGCAGTCTAGCCGCGCCGCGGGCGACGATCATTGGGATATGGGCATGTCCGGCTTGCTGTGTGGCGGAGACGGATCGGTGTGCCATGGGCCTCAGTGAACACCACTCCAACCCTGCAGCACCACTGGAGGCTTTGCTGGACGACGCATCCAGCGACGCCGTCGGCCACGCGACGCACCTCAAGGCGTCCCCGTGGTCGGGTGGCCGAGCTACTGCCGAGCGCTTGAACCGTGATCGCGTTGAAGCGCTACCGAGCGAAGACAACGATGCACACCCGCTCGACGGAGACCTGACCGTGCCCTCCGCCACCTATGAACTCGTCAAGGGCAACCTGCACCGTCACGGCGAGCTGCGCCACGCCCACCCACACACCGGGCCACACGAACATTACTCTCATCACCGCCATGAGCACCCGCGCGACCATCGCCGCGAGCACGAGCACGGTCACTCACACGGCCTCGTGGATGAGAGCATCAAGCGCTCCCGCGAGGGCGTCCGGGCCGTTGTGCTCGCGCTTGCCATCCTCACCGTCACCGCCGCGGTGCAGGCGGTCGTGTTCGCGCTCAGCGGCAGTCTCGCGCTGCTGGCCGACCTGATCCACAATGGCGGGGACGCCTTGACCGCGATCCCTCTCGGCATCGCGTTTGCGCTGCGCTCCCAGCGCGCCGAGCGCCTCGCTGGACTGGCGGTCGTGGCGGTCATCTTCATATCCGCGTGCGTCGCTGCCTACGAGTCGATCGTGCGGCTGCTGCACCCATCCACACCCGGCCACCTGCTCGCACTCGTGCTCGCCGGAGCGATCGGGTTCGCCGGTAACTGGCTCGCGGCGCTAGTAGACGTGTCCGCAAGTCTTGCGGTTTATCGGAAGGGATAGCGGTGCGCGCGCGGAATTATGTGTCGTGCCGCGGGTCAGCCAGCATGTGATCGAACTCTCTGAGGAGGAGCGTGTCGAGCTGGAGCGGCGGGCTTGCACGGTCACGCTGCCGTTCCGTGTGGTGCAGCGGGCGAGAGTGATCCTGTATGCGGCGGAGGGGATGCAGGACATCGATATCGCCGGTCGGCTGGACTGCTCGCCCGACAGCGTTGCTCGGCGAAGATCCCGGTTCTGCGCTGAGCGGCTGGATGGGCTTGAGGATCAAGCGCGGTCGGGTCGGCCGCGTCGTTTTCCCCCCGGAACAGGTCGCCGAGGTCAAGGCGATCGCTTGCGAGCTGCCGCGTACCCACGAGCTGCCGCTCTCGCGCTTCTCCCGGGTTGAGCTGCACCGCCTCGTGATCGAGCGTGGCGTGACCGAGGCGTCCGCCTCGACGATCTGGCGCTGGTTGCACGAGGACGCGATCAAGCCGTGGCAGACACGCTCCTGGATCTTTCCGCGTGACCCCGATTTCGCCGAGAAGGCTGGCCGCGCGCTGGACCTCTACGCCCGCGTGTTCGACGGCAAGCGGCTGCGCCCGGACGAGTACGTCATCAGCGCCGATGAGAAGACCCAACTGCAAGCGCTCGGCCGCCCCCACGAGACGATCCCGCCCGGGCCGGGGCGGCCGGGGATGGTCGAGTTCGAGTACCTGCGCGGCGGGACGCTCGCTTACCTCGCCGCGTGGGACGTGCATCACGCCAACCTGTTCGACCGGGTCGAGCAGACGACCGGGATCGTCCCGTTCGGACGGCTCGTGGACCAGGTGATGCAAATCGAGCCCTACCGGTCAGCGCGCACCGTCTACTGGGTTGTGGACAACGGCTCCAGCCACGCCGGCAAGACCTCGGTCAAGCGGATGGCCGAGGCATACCCGAACGCGAGGCTGATTCACCTCCCCGTCCACGCTTCGTGGCTGAACCAAATCGAGATCTACTTCTCAATCGTGCAGCGCAAGGCCCTCACGCCCAACGACTTCGCCACCCTCCCCGAGTTGGCGAGACACCTGATGGATTTCGGCCAGCACTACCGCACGCTCGCCCAACCCTTCCAATGGACCTTCACCCGAGCCAAGCTCGATACCGTGATCAAAAAGATCACTCGTCACGAACCCCAGCCCCTCGCCCTCGCCGCATGAGCCGCATCACTTCCGGACGGCTCCACTAGACCGTACCCGTGCAGGGCACCGACTGGAAAGCCCCGCGCTGATCGCGGACGGCGATCACGCCCGCGCGGACGCTTACGTCTCGCTCGCCGTAATCGCCAGCGCCATCGCAATAGCTGCCGGCGCCCCGGTCCTCGACCCCATCATCGGCCTCGGGATGACCGTCGTGATCCTGCGCATCACCCGCGAGAGCTGGCGCACGGTACGCGGACACCCGCACCACCATTAGCACGCGAGAACAGTCTATGGCGAGTGCAGCGACTCCAGGCGCTGCGCCACCGCCACGTTCTTCGCAGATATCTGTCTAACCATATCGTCGCTCAGCATTGGATACACATGCTTTGTGCTTGGCGGGGTTTTTGATGCGTTTGCATGCGGCTATCGCTTGCTGGCGAGCAAGTTGGAGTTCGTGGTCGTAGCGGCGTCGTGCGGTGGTTTCGCATTTGGTGCGCTTGTGCCGGTTCTTGATCTTGCGGCACTTTGCCAGTGCACGAGTCAGCGCTGAAGAACTGGCTGACGGCTTGCTGGTTTTCGTGCCGAGGACTCCGTCAGAAGGTTTCGCAGCTCCAGCGTGGCTACCTGATGATTCTCGGCTCATGCTCGTGGACCCTGGAGCACTTGCTCCCGAAGCGCTACCGCTGGAGCTGCTGCTGATGCCGGAGCCACTAGATGCAGACGCCGTGACTGTGAAACATTCCGTACACACGCCGATTGTGCCGTCGGGATTCGTCACGATCACGTTCTGCGGACCGACGGTCGCCGAGGAACTCACAGAAACGGTAGCGGTAATGGACATTGTAGATGTGACCGACACCGAATCGGGCATGATGAATCCGGGACGACCCGCACACATTAGCGTTTCGTTTTCTTCGGCTGGTGATAGCGACGCCCGGCCGCTGCTATGCACGCCTCGCGCTTGCGCTTCCTTCGCAGCTTGTCGCACGCACGAATCGCCTTTGCCAGCTTCTGCGCCCGGGTCAGCGGCTTTGCGGCATGACTGGCCAATACCCCGCCTTTGCCTGGTGATGAAGTAGTCGAACCACCACCGGTCGATGCACCCGTGGTTGATGTCGTGCTCATCCCCGTCGATCCAGCGCCTGGGTTGCCGCTCGACGGTGCCCTGATGGAATAGAAGGCAAGACCGCCATCGTCAATGGCGACCGCGCCTGCACCCGCGGAGGCTGGTTCGCGTTCACCGTTTGTGAATAGCCAGTAGGTGTCCGAAGGAACGCCCTCGACGAGCGTGCCGTTGGCTGGCTGCGGGTGTTCGGCAGTGTAGTAGGTGAACGCGTTTTCGGCGACGTTGACTTGTCCGGGGCATTCTTCAAGCGACACGCAGCTCGTCAGGCCGAGTAGGGCGCCGCCAGCAGCGCGAGCAATTAGCCCTGCTTTGGTGCCGTCGGCGACCCTGACAAACGTCCCGTTCGCGATTGTGCTGTACTCGCTCGCGTAGTAGAGGTAGGCGTTTTCAGCGACGTTGACCGCCGTGTTGCAGCCTTCGCTTTCCATCCCTTCACAGGTAGTCAGACCCAACAGGACACCGCCAACCACACGGCCGATCAAGCCCGCTCTCGGACCGTCCGCGACCCTGACAAACGTCCCGTTCGCGATTGTGCTGTACTCGCTCGCGTAGTAGAGGTAGGCGTTTTCAGCGACGTTGACCGCCGTGTTGCAGCCTTCGCTTTCCATCCCTTCACAGGTAGTCAGACCCAACAGGACACCGCCAACCACACGGCCGATCAAGCCCGCTCTCGGACCGTCCGCGACCCTGACGAACGTGCCATTGGTAATGGTGTGGAACTCGTTGGCGTAGTAGTCGTAGGCGTTTTCAGCGACATTGGTTGCGTTGTTGCAGCCTTCGTTTTCCATGCCTTCGCACGTGACGAGTCCCAAGAGGACACCACCGACAACACGGCCGATCAAACCAGCTTTCGGGCCATCCGCGACACGAACAAAGGTCCCGTTAGCGACGACTTGGTGAGCTGCGGCGTATTCGTTGAAGCCGCCTTCATCCAGGTTGATTGCGTCGTTGCATCCTTCGCTTTCCATGCCTTCACAGGTCGTCAGCCCCAAGGGATCACCACCAACTACTCGCGCGACCAACCCTGCCACCGGCCCGTTAGCCATACGAATGAACGCATCGTTTTCTGGCACTGTCGCGTAGCCAGAAAGACTCGGAACTTCCACTAAACCAGGGCACCCTCCCAACGGCGCACAGCTATCGACGTGCACCGGCGCGCCGCCGATCACGCGATATATCGCAGGGGAGCCGGTGACTTGAATGAAGCTCCCGTTTGGCTCGCGGCCACCCAAGCTGTTTCCGGCGCCAGGGATCGCTACAGCACCGACCCAGCTGAACGCGCCTTCGAACCAGTGAACTGTGTGGGTCGTGATCCCGTCTTCCTCATTGATCGCGCTGACGATGTTCGCGGATGTGCCTGTTCCCGAGACGACGATTCCCACATGCTCGACGTCGCTAGAAGAGCTACCGAAGAAAACAAGGTCACCCGGCTGCACAGACGAAAGAGAGATGTACGATCCGCCATAGCTCGATGCGTCCGAGTATTGAGCCTGCGCCGTGCTAGTCGGAAGCGCTACCGCGCCACCGGTGCCTTGGTAGACCGAGTAAAGCGCAAGGCCACGACAATCGAACCCCACTCTCCCTATTGCGTTGCAGTTCGAATAGCTGCCTTCAGGGTGAGGATCAGGTCCGCCGGCAGTCGCTCCTGTCGTCGTCCCGCCGTCAAAGCAGTAGATGTACTTCGCGCTCGAGAACGGCTGCTGCGGGTAGGACTGACTCTGGATTGCCTGAGCTGCAGCGACGATCGCCTGCCCCTCAGTCTCGGCATCTGCCGTTGCGGTTACGCCCAAACCGACAGCAAGAGCGCACGAGACCACCACGAACGCGACGGCCCACCATCGAGGCGACCGATCCATTGCTGCGGGCGAATCGATCACGGCGGGAGTGCTCTCCCTCCCGCCGGTCGCCAGCTCATCGCCGAACGTCGCGCACTTGCGCCGGGCAAACGTCGTCGGCTCGTCTAGGTTCTCCGCAGCGATCATGGTTCGACTTCGGCGACAGAACGCTAATGGAAGTTCGCTGCTTCTGCTCGTCGCATCCGTTCAACATACGCAACAAAGACTACCGGGAACGTGGGTTGGAGCTCCAGCTCCTGATCGAGCGTTTGGACGCGGAGCCGCACGCAGTGGTCACATTGGGTGCGGTTGGCGACACGGTGATGCTATTCGCCTGCCCACTCGGACGGTGTGGCGCCGGGCTTCCATGCCTTGGTGACGCCGCCGCCTTGCTGGCGCAGGACCTGCGAGTAGTCGGCGAGCTGGTTCTGGAAGGCAAGCTCATCGCGCGGGTCCTGCCCGGTGTCGTCGAGTTCGGCTCGCCACACGGCGAGCGCGCATAGGGTCTCGGTGGTTGATTCGTCGGTCCACCATTTGTCTTTGAGCGTGCCGAGCTAGACGGGGTAGCGGCCGTGCAGCGCGACGATCGCGCCCCACATCTGCCGGCGCCACTCGCTGTCGCCGCCGTAGGGCTCAAGCCAGGGCGCGCGCTCGCCATCCTGGCCGCCGACGAGTGCAGGGGTCTGACCTTGCCGTCCTTGGCTGCCTGGGGAACGCCGGCTTGCACCATCTGCGCGGCGAGCGTGGAGGGTGGCGTGTCGCGCCGGCGGCCAGCTCGCGTAGCTGCTGGTCTACGGGATCGGGGAGGACGATCTGTCGTCGTTGGCTCATCGTGTTCGCTCCTGTGCTGGTGGGTTGACGGTCCGGCTGATCGCGCGTTGCTCCTCCAGCGTCACTCCCCAGCAGACAAGGACGCCCTCCGCGGGTGTGTCGTCCGGGTGCAGCTCCAGGTAGATCGCGTCCAAGAAGCAGTAGACGATGTCGTGCCCCTCCAGTCGCCGCCGGCACCGAGCAACCGTGGCCTACTGCAGCGACTCGAGTGGGTGGTGACGTCTGATGTAGTCGCCGAAGAGGGGTGCCGTGAAGTCGACGTAGCCGCGTCGGGGACTGTAGATAAGACCCTTGAGGTCGATCAGGTTCTGGCGCACGAGCGCGGTGCGGCGCTGGTCGGCGCCGAGCAGCGCGGACACCTTCGCGGTCTGCTGCGGCCCGTCGCCGAGCTCGGCGATCGCGGCCAGGTAGCGGCGCTCAGCCGCGGTCGCGCGGTTGAAACGTGCTCGGTGAAAGCCGCTGTCGAGCTGCTCTTGAGCGATCGTGTCGGCAACTTTGGCATCGCGGTCGGTGATCGGCGAGCTGGCGGCGACCAGCCAGGCGTAGCGCCCGTAAGTCTGCAGAAAGAACGGGTAGCGGTCAGCTCGAGCGAGGATGAAGTCGAGTGCGGCCTGCTCGTACTCGACGCCCTCGCGCTCAGCGGGGAGCGTGAGCGCAGTTCGGGCGGCGTCCTCGGTGAGCCAACCGATCTCGACGTACTGGAAGAGGCGCTCCGCATAGGAGCTTGCCTCAACGAGCCTGCCCGGGAGCTGTGGCAGTCCAGCGCAGACGAGCGCCACAGGAAGCTGACGCTGCGCGATGCGATGGAAGGCCGCGAGCAGCGCCTGCAGATCCTCCTTCTCGGCGAACTGCATCTCGTCGAAAAAAGAATGCTATGCCGCCGTCAGCCTCGCGGGCTGTCTCGCCAAGCTCGACCAGGACATCCTGGAGATCGACATCCAACTGCCCGCTGTCACCGCGCCCAGGAGTCGGGGCGACATCGACCTTGAACGTGATCCCAGCGGGCATAGCTGTCACCGAGAAGCTGCTGATGACCGACAGCGACCTGCGCAGCCGCTCCCGGACACTCTCCCGCCGTGCGAGCGACTGCGCGGCCTGCACTGCCACCTGAGCAAGCGCTGGACGCAGCGGTCCACGGCCGCGCAGCTCGATGTAGCCCGATCCCCATCCGGCCTCTTCGGCCTCCGCAGCGAAGCGGTTCAGTAGGACCGTCTTGCCGACACCGCGAAGTCCCCACAGCGCAAGGTTCTGCTCAGGACGCCCGGCAGCAAGACGCTTGAGCAACACACCGAAACTCGTCTGCTCTCCATCGCGACCTGCAAGCTCCGGCGGTGGCGTACCGGCGCCTGGTGCGTAGGGATTGAGGACCTCGTCCACACCACGAGTACATAGCTTTATATGGCTGTATTTGCTCAGGGCATAAAGTCAAATAATCCCGTGCCGATGCGGCCTCCGAACTGCTAGTCGGAGCCGTTCGCTCCGGAGGGCCAGAGGCTTGAGAAGAGCCATCCCAACCCCTGGCTTGGTCGCCGGCCAGCGTGGCAGGCAACCGCCATGCTTTGCAAGTTCTCCGAGAAATTGTTCCCCGTGGAGGGCCTTTCTTTCTCGAGGAGCTAACCGCAGTTTTTGGCTCTATGACTTGCTTTTCTGTAGTCGGGGAGACTGGATTAATTTGGCTTAGATCCTTGGGTTTCGGCGGGTTCGCAGCCGATTTGCAGCCGGTATGCACGCCAAGCGCACGCCGCGAGGCTCCGCGATGCACGCTCGATGCAACATTCTACCGCGCGGGCCAGGCGTAACCCACCACCGACCGCGGGCGAGCCTATTGGCGGTCTGCGGGCGCGACGGCAGGAGCCGGCTGCAGGTCGAGATGCCAGGGCGCGACGACCTTCAGGAGCGCCATTGGCGGCGGGTCGGTGAGCGTAAGGATCTCGCCGGCGAGCTCAAGCTCGCCACGCCCCTCGAACACAGCGATGCACGCGTTGCCGTCCAGGCACGAAGGGAAACGAATCGCGGCTGCACCCTCGTCGTAGATGTCTCCGGCGATCGCTTGCGTGACGATACGGTGACTCGTGGTGATCTCGTGCAGATCCAGATGCCGCATGTCGTGCTCGAGTAGGAGATCGACATGTCGCTCCTCAATCTTCTGACGTTGAGGCACATCGGTGAGATCGCAGACTGGGCCATCCAACTGCAGCCGCACGGGCGCGAGAACGTTTTCGTGTCGCCATACCGCCGTAACGGGCTGGGTCGCAAGCTCCTGCGCAGCCTCTGCTCCCATCTCCTGCTGGAAGCGTCGAACTGCGGAGAGCTTCGGGCGAAAGTCGGCGAGAACCTCCCGCAGACAGGTCTCGGCAAGCTCAGCGACGTAGACAGTGCGGAAGCGCCGGCGAAAATCGTCGAAGCGGTGGCTCCACTCGCAGATCTCCGACGGCACGAAGCCGAGCGGATCGCCCCGATAGCCGACCCGCCAATACACACGCCCCACTGGCGCGGGACTCACGTCTGAAAGCTCGCCAGCTGGCGAGCAGCGCGGACGACGGCCGTGAACTGCTCGGGCGACTCCGCTGCGCGCAACATCTCGATCGGCGCCTGGTCATCCAAGCGCGTGTTCGTGCCGAACAGCCACGCCTTCGCCGTCTTAGCGTCATAAGCGTCGCTGATCATCCGCACGATCTTGTAGCCATGCCGCAAACGACGCGCCACGGCAGCCCGCGGCTCAGGCCCGTCCTCATGGGCATAGCGACCAATCTGCTTCGCATCCGACAGCCCCGCCAGGAAGGCAGCCATCCGCTGCCCCAGGCTGCCCTGCAGGTAGGCGGCGATCTCCGCGATGGGAAGCGTCGCCGCATCGTGATCCAGCCGCTCGGCCTCGGGCACAGTCAATATCGACATCTCGACGCTCCTCTCAGACGAACACAACAGAAGCTCTCGATAAAGCCTACCATAAACTACACCAGTAGCTCCACCGTCGTCCCACGGATGCTGAGGCGTACTTTCGCTATTTTGCCTGCGGCGCAGCTCGAGCGTTTCGCGAGCTCCTCGCCGGTAAGCCACAGCGCTGCGACGATCTGTGTCGTCGGATGCGCTCACCGGGATCGCCGGCGGCGTTCAGACGCTCCGCGCTAACCCGCAAGTGGACGCAGACGGTCGGCGATCGTATTGCGCGAGGCACTAGACATGCACAAGTTCAAGACACTAAGATCGGGCCGCTTACCCGTAGGCAGCCTGCGAAATGAGGAGTCAGCTGGATGGCACACCGTAGCGTGTGGGTACAGATGCAGCGCGAAGCCGAGCGCCGTCGGCGCGAAGCCGAGCGAGCAGCTCGTGCGCTCGAGCGTGAGCGACAGCGCCAGGCGAGAGAAGCCGCCCGTCAGCGTGCGTACGACGAGAAAGAGCAGAAGCGACTCTACGTCGAGCAGCGCGCACACGAAGCCGAGCGGCTTACTCGGGAAATCACAGAACGCGTCGAGCAGCTCGAAGCACTCCTGGCCATCTCGCTCTCCACCGACACGTCATTTGAGATCCAGACGCTGAAGGAGCACCCGGCCGCGATCCCGTTCGAGCCCGGCGAGCTGGCAATCCCAATCGAGCCTCCAGCCAAGCAACTGCCTCCTCCCCCTTCGGGCCTGGGCAAGTTTCTCCCGGGAGCAAAGTCGAAGCACGCACAGGCCGTGACCGAGGCCGAGGCTCAGTACGCGCAGGAGCTCGCCAAGGCCGTCGAGGCCGAGCGCAACCGGCAGATGGCGCTGGGTGCCGCCGAACGCGATCACGAGGCACGAGTGCACGCCGAGGCCGAGCGGGTGACGGCCCAGAACAACGAGGTGGACGCGTTCAAAGCCGGCTATGACGCGCTTGATCCTGACGCGGTCGTCACCTACTGCTCGATGGTGCTCGCTGCCAGCCGATATCCGGACGGGTTTCCTCAGCAACACAAGATTGCCTACGTGCCGGAGTCGCGACAGCTCGTCATCGAGATGGACCTGCCGACGTTCGACGTCGTCCCGGACGTCGCGGAGTATCGCTACGTCAAAGCCAAAGACGAAATCGCCTCCAAAGCACGGCCGGCAACCCAGAGCAGAGCGCTGTATGCAAACGTCGTCGCACAGGTGACGCTGCGATCGGTGTACGAAATGTTGCGAGCAGATCGGGCTGGCCACATCGAATCAGTGGTCTTCAATGGACACGTCGACACCATCGATCCCCGCACGGGACAGCCCACTCATCCCTGCCTGATCACGCTTCGCACAACTCGTGACCTTTTCGACAGCCTCGACCTTGCGCGAGTCGAGGCTGGTGCCTGTCTCCAAGGACTCAACGCATCGGTCTCACGCAACCCAGCGGAGCTTGCCCCCGTGCGCCCCGTGCTCGAGTTCAGCATGGTCGATCCGCGCTTCGTCGAGAAGACGGACGTCCTGTCGTCGATTGACCACCGGCCGAACCTCATGGAGTTGACACCCGGCGAGTTCGAGACGCTGATCACGAATCTGTTCGAGAAGATGGGCCTTGAGACACGGTTGACGCAAGCCTCCCGCGACGGCGGAGTTGACTGCGTCGCCTACGATCCGCGGCCCATCTTCGGTGGCAAGGTCGTCATACAGGCGAAGCGCTACAAGAACACGGTCGGCGTGAGCGCAGTGCGGGATCTGTTCGGGACGATGCAGAACGAAGGAGCGAGCAAGGGGATCCTCGTCACCACCAGCGGATACGGCAAGGCATCGTTCGAGTTCGCGCAGAACAAGCCCCTCGAGCTGTTGAGCGGCAGCAACCTGCTCTACCTGCTCGAGGAACATGCAGGCATCACCGCCAAGATCGAACCGCCTGAGGATTGGGCTCAGCCCGACGAAAAATCGGCCGGCGAAGCGCAGGTCGAGACAAATCCTCCACCAGTGCATGTCCAACTTCCGACGGCTGTGCCCGAGACTGATGCGGTCTAGCTGCTCGGACCCCGTTGACCGATGCGCACCTGCAAACCTGATGCCCGGCCGGCACCGTCCATCCCAATCAGAATCCAAAAAATCCGAATCGGGTAGACAGGCTCGACTTGGCTTTCCTATGCGGTTTTCGGGCGGATCTGCGGTCTTTTCGCGGTCCCAAGTCACGAGTCAGTCTCGCCGCGTCGTCAAGCAGCTTACGCACCGCACATCTGACGCCAGGACTCGGCGATAACGCGACCCTCGCGCAGTCGACCATCATGCCCTGCACCCTCCCGCGGCGCTGCAAGCGCCTCGTCAATCACGATCAACGTCCGCCGGAGCGCCAAAGCCTCGCAGCACTCGGCGTAGGCCGCCGGAGTCGGGACCCCTCAGATCACGAACGTCGCGCTGTGACGTGCTCGCGTCACAGCGACGTAGAGTCGCTCGGGCTTCTTGAGCTTGCTGAGGTCTTGGTCCGCGAGGTACTGCTTCATCGGCTTGGTCGGGAAGATCAGGACTCGGTCGAAGGTGCTCCCCTTCGCGATGCCTATGTTGATCGCGGGATATCCGAGGGTGTCCGTCCGCTTGCTGTCGCGGAGCACTACGGGATGGTGTTCGTCGAAGTAATCGTGTACTTCGTGCGGCTCGATCTGGTGGATCCCGTCGTGGCCGGTTTGTGCGGTCCCGCCGGCTTGGAGTGCTGGTAGGCCCGGAAAAAGTGCGCTCGCGAAGTCGCATATTCCTTGGCTGCACCGGTCGCTGACGCTGCGGTCTTGGCGTTGGCAGTACTTGCTTCGCTCGGCGAGCCAGTCGGCTAGGCCTGCGCCGCGGTACTTCTTGTTCTTCGGTGTTTGGTTGGTAGCGATCGTGTACTGCCGCGGGTCTCCGACGACGATCACCGCGATCCGCGATTTGAAGAGCAGATCTAGGAAGTCAAGGTCGTAGCCGACGAGATCTTGGACCTCGTCAATGAGGACCCGGTCGAAGACGCGCTCCAGGCGACTCGTGACGGCGCCGTCTGAGGCCTTGTCGGCGTAGCAGGCGAGGTCGGCCATGCCGTCCTTGTAGACATCGTGGCGCGAATCAAGGTAGTAGTGGCGGTCGCCGCGGTGAGCGAAGCGTTGTCGTTTGCCGTCGAAGTTCAGTCCTCTGACGAGCCCAACCCGAGAGAACACGGCGTGTTGGTACGGGCGAATAGCGTCGCTAAGTAGGAAGGAGAACCAGCCGGCAAGTCGGATGTGCGACGGGATCACGCCGGTCCTGTCCTGGATACGGCGGGTGATCTGACGGAGGTTCTCG
Source organism: uncultured Solirubrobacterales bacterium (assembly GCA_963791485.1). Lineage (GTDB taxonomy): Bacteria > Actinomycetota > Thermoleophilia > Solirubrobacterales > Solirubrobacteraceae > Palsa-744. The sequence continues at coordinate 761,333 of CAWBSO010000006.1, read as the reverse complement.
GTGGTGTACGTCGTGATCAGGGTTTTTGCATCGGGTTCGGCGAGCGCAGCTTCGATGATCGTCTCGGTCTTCCGAGCTCCCGCTACTGCGAGGATCGCAACATTCTCACCCGGCGACGGCATCCCGGATGTACTGCGGAAACGCCAGATCGCCTGGGTGCTCAAGGATCTTCAGCGCACAGGAGGTCTTGTTGTTCGTCATGTGGTCGGCAAGTTCCGCGTCGAGGGGGAAGTCGACGCCAAGGACGCCGTTGAGCGTGTCGCGACCGCAACTTGAGATCAGCTGCGGCTCGAGCGTGTGCCCGTCCGAAGGGTCTCCGATGTGAAGCGTGACTTGAGGGCTCTCCAGGTATTGAGAATACCGCTGGCGTATTGCGGCCGGCTCCTTCGAGTCGTTGTCGATGACGACGTCGACCCGCTGTTTCAGGGGAAGCGCGATATCGAGGAAACGTTTGAACGACAGGCCGCGGACGCTGATGACATCAACGCCGAATTCGAGTGGGAGCTTCCCGTGGGTGTCCCGGAACGCCCGCTTTGCGACGAGCTCGTCGGAGGGGGCCCTCTACGAGAATGATGCGCTTGGCCAGCGCTATGCGCAGCGTATCGAAGCCGGGCAGCTTCTTAAAGTAGTCGAGGGTATCGGCTGGCAGATCGGTCAGTCGAAGGCCGGTCGCGTGACTCAGCAGGACGAGGCGGTCGAGTCCAAGCTTGTTGAGAACGAACGAGCTGTGTGTCGTGACCAGGACCTGCTTGCCTTCGCAGCGGTCTGCGATCTTCGCGACGAGGGTGTTGAGCGAGGCTGGAGATTGGTGGTTCTCGGGCTCCTCGATGAGCACTACGTGGCATGCGTCGGCCGTCCGGTTGAGCGCGAGCAGAACCTTCAGCATGTTCTGGGCGCCGCCGCCGACGAACTGGCAAGGCAGGTCGTCGAGGTGCGGCACGAGGTTCGATTCCCATGAGGCTCGCTGTGAGATGTCGATCGCCAGCGAGAGCTCGCGATCGGTCAGCCCTTCCTGGGTTTCTGCGAGCTCGCTGTTGATCGTGGCGATCGCCGTGTTGCCGGTGAATGTCTCGCGCAGGCTTCGGTACGCGCGAGCAATCTCCACGCGCTGCTTGGGATCGAGGTGGTCGGTGATGATCTGTTGGAGATAGTGGTCGGTACCACTCTGGAGGCGGATGGCCGCGGCGTCGATGAGGGATGCGCTAGCCGGGACGCTGCGGGCGGTCACGGAGTTTCCGGCGAAGCTCAGCCATTCGACGCGGTAATACTCCGTCGGCACGAGCATGAGTTGGTCGCTTGTGGTTACGAAGTTCGCGTACTCGTCGGCGAACTCGTCCCAGAACGCGACCCGCAGTCTCAGGCCTGGGGCGTTTTCGAGGCTGCTGTTGTTCGTCCCCTTGAGGAACGCGGTGTCGTCAGTCTCCTCGAGGTAGAGGTCGATCAGGATCTCGGGTGGCGCTGGGTTCGCGCCTTCGCCGACAGCCACGACGTAGCTAGCGACGGTGTCCTGGTTGAACAAGTGCGGCGAGAGCTCGTTGGCCAAGAAGCGGCCGCGCAGCCGGGAGGTAAGAGCGAGATTTACGGCCTCGAGGAGCGTCGACTTGCCGGCGTCGTTGTCGCCGACGATGACGTTGAGACCGTCGGTGAAGTCGAGCGAGAAGTCTTTGAAGGCCCGATAGTTCTTTATCTGGATCTTGGTAAGCATCGCCGGACAGCCAGTATCGGGGTTGAAGCGGCGGACTCCGGTCGTCGCGAGGCGCGTCGACGAGGCTGCCGGATCGCCAGGGGGATGGTGCCGCCCAGGGACAGCGGCAGCTTGGCGCGGCGAGCCGGCCGTCGGCGAGGCCGTCGATCAGGCTGTGCCATCCCCGGCAGGTCAGTGATCGCGCGGACAGCGCGTATGCCGGGGAACGGTTCAACGAAGAACACGGGCCCCGGATCGAGACGCACCCGTGTCTGCGGATCACCTGAACGGCGGGCATCCGAGATCACCAGAGCGGCCGACAAGCGCTTGATGAGCTGGTCATGATCAGACACGACCAAACATTTGAGAGGACACGCCGGACGGGACGACGAAATTTCTACGAATTTATACGGCGTTATCCGACCGACCGCCCGGGCTCGCCGGGCTCCCCGACGTAGCGCTGCGCGCGCCATCAAAGCCCGATGCTCCAACGCCACGCGCGCGAGGGCTCGGGCAGATAGGCCGGGTAAGTCGCTGTCGGCGGCCATGCTCCCACAGCGGCAGCAGGATAGTCAACTAGTCACGACCGTGGGGGCTGTCGGGTCACCCGCACCTGGAGTCCCGCGTGGCATGCCGATCGCAATAGTGTTCTGAGGAACGGACCACAAGCCAAGACTTGGCATCGCCTTTGGGTGAGTGGACGTCTGAAAGCGCACGTAGGCTATGGCCGTGATCGCGTGTTCGAGGACCACCTTTCCACCGGCTACGCAGTCAGGTGAGCACAATGTGAGCCAACGCGAAAGCAGCTTTTGGAGCCTGCTCCTTGTCGGGCTGGCCACTCAAGGCGGACCGGGTCGACCGAGGCACTATTTGGTGGCGGGTGAGACGGTCGCGCGAGACCTTCGGCACCAGAGCGCGTGATCGCGGTGGGCGACGTGCTGATGCTGCACGACAGCGACACGGGTGCGTCGAAGAAGGACGTTTGGCGGCCTTGCATGGTTCTCGCGATCACGTCGACGGTGGCAATAGTCGCACCCAGGTCTGCGTCCGTTCCCGGCTCCGTGATGACGCCGGTGGGGGCGTCCAGCGCGTTCAACAAGGATGGCCACTTCAGCCGCTGGCGCAGGCCCGTGAGCCGGCCGGTCGCCGAAGCGGCCGAGAACCACGGCCGGCTCGCTTGAACCCTACCTCCGTAAAGTGCTCGCACTCGCCACCGGAGGATTCGCATGACTCCTGAGCAGTACACGCGCGAGCGGGCAGAAGTGCTCAAAGGCGCCAGCCTCTCGGCGGAGCTGCTCGCCGACTGCCTGCGCACCGCAAGACTCATGATCAAGACCTCGGGTCTGCCGAGGCACTACTCGCCGCTCGGCATCTGGAGCGAGGAGGCGGTCGAGGAAGCCTTCGCGGACTTCGTCGCCGAGCGGCTGATCGGACGCGGTCGAGCTGCTCGCGATGCTCCAGCGCGCACCGGCGCAGCCCGTGTTCAAGCGCATGCTCGAAACTGCGCTGCGCCAGCACCTGATCGACCGGCTGCAGCGCTCACAATCCGCGAACCTCTACGCCCGCGTCAACCAGCTGCTCACAGACAGCGGACGCTACGAATCGACTGGCTCCGGTACTGGCCGGCTCTGGCGACTCTCCGCCGGCACTGCCACACCGTTCGCCGGCGACGATCGCGCGCTCGCCTCGCTCGCCTGGTCGCTCGACGAGTTCAAAATCATCCGCTACAAATCAGATGCGAAGAAGCTCTCGCCGCTGCTCGACAGTGACGAGCTGACACGGTTGCTCGACGGCCTGCTCGCCGCCAGCGCGATGGACATCGCCACGATCTGCCGCGCGCTGAAGCTCCGCTTCGCTCTCGAGAACCCGGCCGAGACAGAGCCGCTCGAGCCCGACATCCACGCCGAGGGAATCGGCGCCGACCCGCAGCAGACGGTCCTGCAGCGCGAGGTCGAGACCGCGGCGCTCGCGGAGCTGACCGAGCGCCAGCTACAGGTGCTGATTGGCGCAGAGCGCGGGGAAAGCACGAGGGAGCTCGCGTTGCGCCTCGGCTGCTCGACCGGCACGGTCTCCCACGAGCGGGGTCAGATTGGCGCCGCGCTCGCGCGCATCGGCGGCGATGAGTCCGGGGTGTTGAAGGAGATCCTCGATGCTCTGTTCATAGGAGAGGAATGAGCTGCCCGCCCGTCACCGACCTGGCCGCGCCCGACGCCGCCGCAATCTTCGCCGATCACCTGGAGGTTTGCGCGCGCTGCCGTGCTCTCCTCGCGTGCCTTGAGCACCACGAGGAGCAGCTCGATCCTGCGCCGGACACCTCGCGCCCGGCTCAGCCAGCCGAGCCAGCTCCCCCAGGCTCCGTCTGGAGCTTCTGGGCACCGCAGCGCGAGGAGTACCTGATCGCCGCCGTGCTGGACCCCGCGCCGGTCGAGATGCTGATTGTGCCGCTGCTGACAGAGACGCGCTGGGCGACCGAGAGCGACATCGGGCTCTCGATCGACACGCTCGGCTACCCCGCACTCGCACCAATCTGGGCAGCCGACCACGTGCTGGCCGAGCAGGCCGTCGAGCCGCTGAACATGCTCTCAGAGCGGACGTTCGCAACGCTCGCCGACGGCTATCGGGCCATCTACGCCGGGCAGGCGCTCGCCGAGCCCGCCGGTCCGGCCGTAGTCGGGCCCGAGGACCCCCGCATCGCGGCACACGCGGCGATCGCCGACGACCTACGCCCTTACTTCGCGCCATGGTCCGAGCTTCAGGGCAGCGAGGAGCTCGGGCCGGTCCTTCATGCACGCCGCGAGGACGCCGGGATAGAGCTGGAGGAGTGGAGCGAGAGGATCGACGTGGTGCCGGCGATCTGGGCGCGCTTCGAGGCCGCGCAGCTCGACCCCTACGCCGAGATACCGACAGCGGCAATCGCCAAGGCAATCCGTCTGCTGAAGCTGCTGCCTTCCGAGCGGATCGTCGGCCTTGCCCGCACGTCTGTTGAGACCCACCACCAGGGCCGGGCCATGCCACAGGCCGCCGCGCTGGCACGCCGGCGCCGCGGCGCCAGGCAGCGCCCGCAACGAGACCCGCAGCTCGCGCGGGAGGCAGCCGCCACCTACGCCGAGGCGCTGCGCAGGGAGCTCGGGCTGTGACCGTCATGGTCTGCCGGGGCTGCGGCGAGACGTTCACGTTGAAAAGCCGCTTCGAGGCCGAGTGCCCGGAGTGCGGCTGTGAGGCTCTCGTGGAGGAGGACGCCTACGACCCGCTCGAGCGCGAGCTGCAGTGCGAGTTCTGCGGATACGTGATCGACACGTCCGCCACGGAGGACTCCGAGTGGGCAGAGCCCGGTGCGCCGCGAGAGCCCGAGTCGGTCGACGACCCGTGCCCGATTTGCGAGGGCGCGTTGGTGCCAGTGTCCAAAGCGGCGACGGTGCGGTCGCTGCCCGAGTACAAGCTCGCGCGCGCCGCCGCGCAGAAGCTTCATCGCGAGCACGCGCTCGGCGGGCCGCCCTATGAGCTCGAGAAGCTCGCACAGGCGCTGGGGCTCGAGGTCGTGACCGACAGCTTCGACCACGACGGGCTGCTCGTCGGCGAGCGGATCGAGCTGCCGCAGTCCGCAACCCTGCAGGCGCGCCGGTTCGCGCTCGCGCATGAGATCGGCCACCATGTCCTGCGCCACCAAGGGGAGCGCTCCAAGGTCGAGCCCGAGGCCAACGCGTTCGCCTCGGAGCTGCTGATCCCACGCGACGAGCTGAACACCGCTGTCGAGGCGGACCCATCGGCGCGGGGGCTCGCGCGGCGCTTCGGCGTCTCCCGGCAGGCGATGGTCTACGCGCTGATGAGCGCGCGCAAGATCGACCGCGTCCGACGCTGAGCGTTTCCGAACGAATCGCGCGATCGCGCGTTCAAGGCTGGTAGGCGCAGAAGACGCCACCAACCTTCAAGGCAAGGAGCCGCCCGTGTTCGAGACGCGATCCGACATCATCAGCCGCCTGCTCGCCGGCACCGTTCAGGAGCTGGACATCCCGCCCGCACTCCGCGCCGCCGCCACCGCCGAGTACCAGCGCGTCGGCGAGTGGCTCGCATCACACGCCGACGCGGCGGACGGCTGGATCATCCACCCGCAGGGGTCGTTCCTGCTGAACACCGTTGTGCTGCCGAGCTTGGGCGACGAGTACGACGTCGACACGGTCTGCCGGCGAGCGCTGAACAAGCACCAGACGACCCAGGCCACGCTCAAGCAGGAGGTCGGCGAGAGCCTTGGGCTATACAGGGCGCTCCAGGAAGGCCCGGACGGGCCCTGCGCGCTGAAGGAGCGAAACCGCTGCTGGACGCTGCTCTACCCCTCGCGGCTGCGCTTCCATCTCGACGTGTTGCCCGCGATCCCGAACCCCGAGGGCAGCCCGAGCGCGATCCTGATCACCGACAAGGAACTGCGTGAATGGCAGTTCTCCGACCCGCTCGCCTATGCGGACTGGTTCAAAGCCCAGAGCGAGCTCGAGTTCGTACAGAAGCGCATGGTGCTCGCGGAGGCCGCGCGCACCCCGCCGCAGGCGATCCCCGACTGGCAGGTCAAGACCACGCTGCACAGGGTCATTCAGGTGCTGAAGGCGCACCGCAACGCACACTTCCGCGACGAGCTCGACATGCGGCCCGCCTCGATCCTCCTCACCACGCTCGCTGCGCACGCTTACCGCGGCGAGCGGGACCTGATGGACGCCGTACTCGAAGCGGTCGAGCTGATGCCCCACTACATCAAGGACACCGACGACGGCCCGCAGATCCTTAACCCGGTCGAGCCTCGCGAGAACTTCGCCGACGTTGGCGCGCCAAGCCTGTGCTGGAGAAGCGCTTCCACGAGTGGCTCGAGAAGCTCGCCGAGGACGTGCGCGAGGCCTCCTCCCAGCAGGGCTTTCAGAAGGTCGCGATGCGCCTCTCGGAGAGCTTCGGCGAGCAGCCGGTGCAGAAGGCGATGGAAGGGCTCGGCGAGACCTACAAATCCACGCGCGAGCAGGGCGGACTCGCGTTCGCGGCCGGTACCGGGGTGCTCTCGGGTGCCGGGGAGCTGCGCGTCCGCGACCACGGGTTCTTCGGTTATGGCGGGTGACCGCAAGACCCTGCCCCAGCAGATGAGCGGACTCGCGCGCCTGGGGTTGACCACCTCGGTGTCGATCAGCCACGGGCTGCTGCGCTGGACCGGGACGCTGCAACCGACGCCGGTGAGCGCCACCTACCGGATGAAGCTCACCTATCGCAACGGCAACCGCGCACCGGAGGTGCGGGTGGTTAGCCCCGAGATCCGCGCACCGGAGGGCCGCAGGCTGCCGCATGTTTACCCTGGCGAGCGGCTTTGCCTCTGCTACCCCGGCGAATGGAACGCCGGCAAGATGATCGCGCGCACGATCATCCCGTGGGCCTCGGAGTGGCTCGCGCACTACGAGATTTGGACGTTCACCGGGCACTGGCACGGCGGGGGGCATGAGCCCGCAGAGGGCTGAGGATGGCCGGGAAGCGCGCTGCGATCACCCCCGATAGTTCGCTGCGCCTGTGGGTCGCCGCGGGTGGGCGCTGCGAGTACTGCAACGAGTACCTGCTCGCCGACGGCTTCACCGGCTCTGAACTGAACCTCGCCGAACAGGCGCACATCGTCGGCGCGAGCGACACGCCCGGCTCACCCCGCGGCGCGGCGGACATACCGCTCGCCGCACGCGCGAAGCCCGAGAACTTGATGCTGCTCTGCCGGGCCCATCACCGCGTGATTGACCGGCTGATCGCCGAGCACACCGTCGAGGGGCTATTGAGGATGAAGCGTGAGCACGAGGCGCGCATCCTCGCACTGACCTCGATCACCGCCGAGCAGGGAAGCGTCGTGCTGCGCGTGATCGGCGCGGTACGCGGTGCGCCGGTGCAAATCCCGCGCAGCACCATCGCGGCAGCGGTCACCGCGGATGGGCGTTTCCCGCGCTACCCGCTCACACTCGCCAGCGAGGACATCGAGATCGACCTGCGCAACCTGCCCGAGGAGGGCGGCGAAACCTACTGGAGCGTGGGCGAGCGGATCATCGAGCAGGCCGCGCAGCGAATCCGCGATGCGCAGGGACCAATCGCGCACCTGTCGGTGTTCGCGATCGCTCGAATTCCACTGCTGGTCGCGCTCGGTTTCCATCTCGACGACAAGATCGCGGCGACGATCTACCAGCGCCGCCGCGACGGCACAGGAGACGGGGAGTGGCTGGCGGACCCCGACGCACCGACCGTCTCCTTCGAGGAGCAACAGACTGTCAGGAGAGCCGGGGAGCTCACGGGTGGCGCTCGCGGTCTCCCTGACCGCCCCCATCGGCGAGGAGGTCAGCACCACCGTCGGCGAGGACACTGCGGTGCACGAGATCACCCCGGTCGCGGTCCCGTATGGCCGCGACGTGCTCGGCGCGCCGCAGTCGCTTGCAAACTTCGCCGAGACCTACCATCGCCTGCTGGCGAGGATCGAGCAGGAGCATCCCTCTTGCCGCGAGCTACAGATCTTCCCGGCTTGCCCCGCCTCTGCGGCGATCGCGCTCGGCCGTGGCGCGATGCGTCACGCCCAACCCGCGCTCATAATCTATGACCGCGCCGGCGACGGATCCTTTCAGCGTGCTTTGGACCTGCGGTGAACGATCGCGCGTGACCGCAGGGTGTTTGCGCGTCTCGCCGGGGTGACGCTCAGCGTAGTCGGCCATCGCGCGCTTTGTGCGCTCGCGGGCGCGACGCTCGGAGAGCTTGGTGTAGACGTTGGCGATCAGCCAGCCGCCATCGTCGTGGCCAGCCATCTCGGCGGCAGTCGCGGCATCGAGGCCGAGGCCGCCGTCCTCGATCGGGTCGACCATCCACTGCAGCGCCCGGTGCTTGAGTTCATAGAACTCAAGGCTCGGCATGCCGGCCGCGATCCGCACAGCGTTCCAGTGCGGATACCAGTTGGAGAGCGAAAGGTATCCGCCCCTGATCGCTGGAAAGAGGATTGTCCGCTCGTAGGGCATGACGAGCTCCAGGTGTGCGTGAAGCCGCGGACTGGGGACGACCCAGCGCGGATCGCCGTCCTTGGTCGGTACGCGCTTGCGTGTCCGCGAGTCGATCTGCCAGCGCACGCCGATGACGTCCTCGTTGAGGTCCACTTCGTCTTTGTGCAGCGCGAAGATCTCGCTCGGGCGGATCGCGGCCTCACCAATCGCGAGGATCGCGCCCTCGACGACGAGCGCGTAGTCGTCGGTGCGGCACGTGCTGGCACAGTGCAAAAGCCGCGCGTACTGCTCGTTGCTCACGATCTCAAAGTCGGGTCGTTCGACGCGGCGCTTCTGCTTGTTGATGCCGAGATTAGTGAAGTGGTTGCGCGGGATCAGTTCCCGGTCAAGCGCGTGGTTGAAGAACTGTCGTACAACCTCCTGGGTACCAGCACTCTTTGGCAGGATGTACGTCAGAGCCTCATCGCGGGTGAAGCTGTCGAGCGGTCGCTCGCCGTACTCGCGCAGGAACGGCACCAGCGTTTCGCGCATCCACCGCACCGTTTTATCGCGCCGGCCTTCTCGCTTGCGCGCACGCTGGCCCTCGGGCCAGGTCATCATCATCCGGCCGTCCGGCTGGATGCTTGCGCCCGCGAACTCCATGCATGTCGGGACGAACGGTCGCTCGACCCTCTCGCGCAGCTCCGCGCGTGCCCTCGCCAGCTCCTTCTCGTACTCGGCGACGCTCGCGCAGCCACTGACCCATTTACGCCTGCCCTTGTAGCAGGCGTACCCCGCCCAGTTCGGCTTGCGGCGCGTGCCCCGGTTATGCGGCATCACGCACCTCCATCGGCCAGGACACCGAACAGCCCACGTCGGAGATCCAGTAACGAGCTATGCCACCCCGGTGCAGGCACGGTAGGCCTTGGCGATGCTGCAATTCGACCCGGCTTGCAGTGCACCCACGCCACCGATGACCCGCTCTGAAATCGCGCTCAGCGGGGCCCCGCCGCGCAGCAGACTTGCAGCCGATCTCAGTTCCGCCTGCAGCCGATCTGCAGCGGATCGAACACCAGGAAACCCACACCTCGACCCTCACTGCACCCAAAAAGACCGCTATTTGCGAGGTTCTCCACCATAAGACCAGGACCCGTGACGGCCATTTGAACCAGTGACCACACGGCGAACAAAAGCCCTGCAAAGCGGCCACTCTCATACCACCACAAGAGCCGGGACAACCAAATCAGAAATCGGGGAGACTGGATTCGAACCAGCGACCGCCCGGCCCCCAGCCGGGTGCGCTACCAGACTGCGCCACTCCCCGTGGCTTCGGATCCAAGCCTAGCGCGAGACGACTCCAAGCGGGCGACGGGAATTGAACCCGCCCTTGAAGCTTGGAAGGCTTCCGTGCAACCACAACACTTCGCCCGCAAGCTGCCGCGGATGATACCCCCACAGCCCGCCCCCAACCCCCCACGCCTCATCCGTCCCGACACCCCGCTAGGGTTCAAGGCGTGCCCCAACGGCCCACACGGTCCCTGGCCGTCGTCGGTGTACTCGCCTTGGGCGACTACATGCTGTGGAACTGGTCGGTCAGCGCCAACCACGACATCGTCGCGCTGGTCGCCGGCGTGACCCTGATCCCGCTGCTGATCGCGCTCGCGTGGCTGGTGGTGGTGGCGGTCGCGCGTCTCCTCGCTCACGCCGCGCAGCGCCCTCGGGCGAGCGGGGCCGGTGCGCGTGCGGGTGCAGCCGGTCGGGATGCCCGTACCGGTGGGCGCTCCCGCGGGTCGCGCGTGGGGGTCTCTGCCGCTAGTTCTGACGGCGCACGCGCGGTTGCCGCGACGGGCGCCCAGACGACCTCCGTCGCCGAGCCCCACCTGGCGCTGGGCGATCCCACTCCTGCCACCGCCGCCTCCTCCCCGTCTTCGAAGCTCGCCGCGTGAAGCGCCGCTGGATCGCGCTCACCGCTCTGCTCCTGCTCGCCGGTATGACGCTCGGCGGTTATGTGTACGCGCGCAACCGCACCGGCTCGATCTACCACCCGCACGCCCGCTTCGTGCCCCAAGCTAACCCCACGCTGCCCAAGCGCGGGCCTGAACGGTTCTCGTGGCCGCTGTACGGGTACACCGCCAACCACGCCCGCTACTACCCGGCTCCCGCCGGCCTGCGCCCGCCCTTCAGGAAAGTGTGGGCCGTGGGCGGCAGCTCGCTGCGCGAGTTTCCGCCGGTGCTCTCCGAAAACCGGATCTTCCAGCTCACCGACAACGGCGTCCTCACCGCCGTGGACAAGTGGGACGGGCAGATCCTCTGGAGCCGCGGCCTAGGTGCGCTCTCCGCTTCCACCCCCGCTGTCGGTGGCAACACGGTGTATACGACGGTGCTCGCCCGTGCGCCCGGCTCCGAAGAAGGACGCATCGTCGCGCTCGACGTCACCGACGGGGCGATCCGCTGGTCGCGCAACCTGCCCTCGCGCAGCGAGTCCTCGCCGCTGCTCAACGACGGCCGGCTGTACTTCGGCTCCGAAGACGGCATCGTCTATGCGCTCGAAGCCGACAGTGGGCGCACCGTGTGGACCTACCACGCCGCCGGCGCGGTCAAGGCCAGCCCCACGCTCGTGAACGGCGTGCTCTATTTCGGCGACTACTCCGGGCACGTCCAGGCCGTCAGCGAGCGTACGGGACGGCGGCTGTGGCTGGCGGGCTCCGAAGGCGCGCTGTTCGGCAGCGGCACCTTCTACTCGACCGCCGCCGTCGTGTACGGCCGCGTGTTCCTCGGCAACACCGACGGGCGCATCTACGCCTACGACGCTACCACCGGCGCGCTCGACTGGGCCTACCAAACCGGCGCCTACGTGTACGCCTCTCCCGCCGTCACCAACGCGCCCGGCCTCGGCCCGACGATCTACCTGGGCTCCTACGACGGCAACTTCTACGCGATCAACGCGCGTACCGGGCACGTCGACTGGAGCTACGACGCCGGCGGCAAGATCTCGGGCTCGGCCACGATCCTCGGCAACGTCGTGTACTTCTCCGACCTCGGCACCCACACCACCTACGGCCTTGGGATCTCCACCGGCCACGTCGTCTTCCAGATCGACACCGGCGCCTTCGATCCCGTGATCAGCGACGGCCGGCGCGTCTACCTCACCGGCTATTCCGCGCTCTACGACCTCGCGCCCACGGGCTGACGTCGAGGGTCGACCAGACCAGAAGGCCAACCAACAGCTACTGGACCTCTTATAGCGGCCAATCTGGTTGCTCTCCGTAGATCCAGTTGGTGGTAGGGCCTCAAAATCAAGACACCACCACCAGGCAGGTATGCGGTTAGATGGTCCGGCCGAACACCTCACGCCCGGCAGGAGCGCCCCGCCAACCCCAGGGCGCGGCCGAGCGAGAAGCGCGCCGTGACCGTGACAGCGCCCGCCCGCGAGGCGCTCACCTCGGTCCAGTCGCCCGGCGCCTCCCCCACACACGCGGCACCGGAGGTGACCGTGAAGTAGCGGGTGTAGCGCACCCGCACCGTGAAGCGCCCCGGCGCGTGAGCGCGCAGCGAGAACCAGTCGTGGCCGACCGCTGTGAGCACGCCCGGCCCCTGCGCGAGCGGGGTGGCGTGGCGCACTTCGTAGACCCGCCAGTGCCGCGTGCGCTCCACCTCGCGCAGGTAGGGCAGCCCCCTCTCGATCAGGCGACCCTCCCCCGCGCTCGACGGATCCAGCGGAGCGTCCGGCAGCGCTACATAACGTACGGCCTCCGCGTCCAACCACCGGTGGTAGTCGCTAACGGTCAGATCTCTGCCGAGCAGCACCCCGTCGTAGCGCTCGTCCAGCTGCTTCTCCCAGCCCCTCGCCAGCGACACCTTCGGCGCCAGCCACGCCGCCTCCCAGTGGCCGCGCGTGAACGGCACCTCCACCCTCACTGTGCTGCCCCCGTGCGTCGCCACGAAGCTCTCCACCGGCACGTAGTAGGAGGCGTTCGTCGAGAGGTTGCCCGCCACCGCCTCCGTTTCGCGCACCGGCCCCCACACCGTCCACACGCCGATGCCCACCAGAGCGACCACAGCCACCGTAGAGAGCCGCTCGCCGGCGCTCTGCAGCGCGCACAACAGCAGCGGCCCCGCCAGCAGCACCCCGTAGCGCTCCACGTTGGCGCCCATCGGGGAGTGCACCGCCACGCACGCTACGCACGCCACGAGGTACACCACGCCCCCGATCCACAGCAGCCGCTGCCCGTCCGGCAGCGCCACCAGGAACCCCGCGATCACCGCCACGGTTGCCAGGAACGAGAGCAGCGGGTAGGGCTCCCACCCCCCCTCTCCGAACAGCCCCGCCAGCGCCCCCACCACCACGACGGCCGGCGCTCCGAGCACAGCCAGGCTGCGCAGGGAGCGCGCGGCGAGCGTGTGCGTGAGCCCCGCCAGCGCCAGCAGCACGCCCGCCACCGGGCTGCACGCCGCGCACACTACCGCGAGGATCACCGCCGCCGGCAGGCGGCGGTGCATCAGCGCCAGCACCGCCCCCAGCGCGAAGCTCACCCCCAGGGCAAACGTGATCCGCCCGCTCCACGCATCCCCCAGCGCCGCCAGCGCAAACCACATCGCGCCCCACCGCGCGGCGCGCCCGTACGCGCGCACGGCGATCCATTCGAACAGAGCCGCCGACGTCAGCACCGCCGCGGCGCCGACCGCGCGCACCCCCACCAGCGCCCCCAGCGGCGGGAACACGAGGCTATACCCGGGTATGTCGTGGCCCCCATACCAGCGGCTGTCCCAAACCAGGAAGCCCGCTTCGCGGAAGAGGTTGGCGCGATACACCTGCCCGGCCAGGTCGGGGGTGCGGGGATCCACGATCAGCCACACAGCCACGCCCACCACCGCCGTCAGGATGCCGGCCGAAACGGGGATGCTGGCCGAAGGGGGGATGCTGGCCGAAACGGGGATGCGAGCCGAAGGGGAGTGTCCCCCGGCTTCGGTCGCAGGCGAGTGTCTCCCCGCTTCGGTCGCAGGCGAGTGTCTCCCCGCTTCGGTCGCAGGCGAGTGTCTCCCCGCTTCGGTCGCAGGCAAGCGTCTCCCGGCTTCGGTTGGAGCGCGCGCGCCCAACAGGCCCGGCGCCTTCGGCTTGGACGCTGTCGCCACGTACGTCCCCATCTGAGGCCACCCTATGCGAAGATCGACTGGGGCCCGGTGCGCTACCCCACCGGACCCCAGTCTCCCACGAGCTGAACCTCTGCCTGTCCCGCGGGATCTACCTCTCAAACAACCCAACTGCCCGAAAGTCGCGTGAACATCGCCCGCATCGCTGCGCCCGTCGCCGTCCTACTCGCAGCCGCTGTGCTCGCCGGCGGCTGCGCCACCAGCCAGCCCGCACCGATCACCGTGCGCGAGCTCGCCGAAGCCCAGACCTTCCCCTTCTACCGCGTCTACTGGGTCGGCCCCCGCTTCGGCGCCTTCCGACTGGTAGCGGCAGACGGCCGCGAGAACTACGCCAGCAGCGTCGGCGACAGCGTGTACTACGGCAACTGCCTGCCCGGCAAGACCTCTGCGCTGAACGGCGGCGGCTGCGAACTGCCGCTGCGGATCACCACGCTGATCTACACGCGCCAAGCCAACGCATCGCTCGGCGCCCAGCGCAACACGATCCTGCGCGGCGTCCCCGCGGTCATCTACAACGGCGGCGACACCGTGCAGCTCTACAGCGGGCGCGTGACGATCGAGGTCTTCTCAGACGACCTCTCCGAAGCGCTGCGCGCGATCAAGGCGCTGCGTCCGCTCAACGCACCGGGCAGCGCCGTGGGAGCGCTGCCACCCCCCGTCTACTGCCCGGGTCTCTCCGGGCCGCGGCCGGCAGCCGTGCGGGCGGCGCTGCTCGACCTCCCGGGGCACACCTGCCAGAAGGTCGCCGCCACGCTGAAGATCGACCGGGCGCTGTTTGGCAAAGGCTAAGAGGTACCCGCGGCCCGCGGGCGCAGCGGCTTGCCGATTTCCCCGCGGAGGCTGAGGAACGCGACCGTCCCGATCAGCGCCGGCACCCACAGCGAGATCGCGCGGTAGGTGACGACCGCCGCCAGCACCGTCGAGCCGGGGCGCACGCCGAACAGCAGCAGCATCCCCACGATGCCTCCTTCGACCGCGAAGAAGCCGCCCGGGATCGGGATCGAGTTGGCGAGCATCCCCACCAGATAGGCCATCGCCACTGCCCAGAACGTCGGCGTGGAGCCGTACGCCGCGAGGCAGGCGAGCAGGGACGCGATGTCCCACACGCAGTATCCAACCGCGCCCAGCAGCCGCCAGTCGTGGGCGCGGATTAGCCCCACCGCGTCCTCCACCCCGCCGCCGAGCGCAACCAGCGCCACTACCGCGCGGCCGTGCTCGCCGCTGCGGCGCTCCGCCGCCCGGCGTGCCCAGCGCGCCGCCGCGAGCGTGCCGAGGATCGTCGCCAGCGCCGCCGCCGCCGGCAGCAGCGTCAACAGCGCGTTGCGCGAGCCCGGCAGCAGCCCCAGCCACATCGGCACCCCGATCACGACCACGGCGGACACGTTCACCGCGCTGGTCATCACGAACAGCAGCACCGAGCGCTTGGCGATCTTCTCCACCGACACCCCCTTGGTGCTCAGCACCCACGCGCCCAGCGCGATCCCCCCCAGCCCGCTCGCCGACACCACCGAGTTGACAGCCAGCTCCGCCAGCGAGAGGCGACGGCTGAGGCTGCGACTCAGCCGTCCGAACACCAGCCCGAACAGCACCACGTAGGAGATGCACGAGAGCACCTCCAACCCGACACCCACGGCCACCCAGCCCCATTTCGCATCCGTGATCTTCTCCCCCGCCGACCTGAGACCCGGCACCGCCAGCAGCAGGCCCGCGACGATCGCGAAGAACACCGCCAAGCTGATGATGCTGTTGCGCAGCCTGCGCGACTGCGCCGCCAGTCCCTGCACGGTCGCGTCGTCGAGCGCGCGGGCGTCCCCCACGTCCGCACCCGCCGCCTTGTCCCCCCTCATGGCCATTTCACCCACACTCTCGCCTCCCACCCCCACAGACCCACTCTCCCGCGCCGCGCGCCCCTCCGCCGTAAGGGTGGAACCCTCTTCGTTGATTCTTCGATCTCTCTTCACCGAGTATTAGCCTGGAGGTTCGCAATTGGTTCGGAGGGCCCGCCGGGCCAACTGGATCGCCCAACCCGCACCCGCTCTCTACCCCATCATGGCCGAACACGCGCGCATCCTCGTTGTCGACGACGAGCCAGCCGTCCAGCAGGCGCTCACGCGA
Organism: uncultured Solirubrobacterales bacterium; assembly: GCA_963791485.1. Lineage (GTDB taxonomy): Bacteria > Actinomycetota > Thermoleophilia > Solirubrobacterales > Solirubrobacteraceae > Palsa-744. The sequence goes on along the minus strand of CAWBSO010000006.1, from coordinate 745,424 downwards.
GCCCTCACGCTCGAACGCTACGAGGTCGAGCAGGCGGCAGATGGCGCCCGGGCGCTGGAGCGCCTCGGCGCCGATCCCTACGACGCCGTGGTGCTCGACGTCTCGATGCCGCGCGTCGACGGCCTGGAGGTGTGCCGGCGCATGCGCAGCGGCGGCGACCGCACGCCGGTGCTGATGCTCACCGCGCGCGGGGAGATCGACGACCGCGTCGCGGGATTGGACGCGGGCGCCGACGACTACCTCGTCAAGCCGTTCGCGCTGCGCGAGCTGATGGCCCGCCTGCGCGCGCTACTGCGCCGCACCGGCGAGGATGAGCAGGAGCAGACGCTCACCTTCGCCGACCTGCACCTCGACCGCCTCGCGCACGAGGCCTGCCGCGGCGAGCGCGCGCTCTACTTGACCCGCACCGAGTTCCTGCTGCTGGAGCTGTTTCTGCGCCATCCCCGCCAGGTGCTCACGCGCTCGGTGATCTTCGAGCACGTGTGGGGGTACGACTTCGGCGCGACCTCCAACTCGCTCGGGGTCTACATGGGCTACCTGCGCCGCAAGACCGAGGCCGAGGGCGAGCCGCGGCTGCTGCACACCGTGCGCGGCGTCGGCTACATCCTGCGGGCGTCATGAGCACTCCGCCGCTAAGGGTTCTCGTCACAATAGATGCCGAATTAAGGCCCGCCCACCCGGTCGATCCGTGGATGGGATGCGACGCACGCGAGCGCAGGCGTGCTGGTAGCACGCCGAGCACCGCGGGTGGCGCAGACCGCCGCGGAACGGCCGCATCCAGACCGGCAGATATTGGGACGTGGACCCTAACCTCGACGCTCCGGTCCTTCGCCCCGCTCGGCCGGCCCGTGTCCCGAGCGCGCCGCCAGCGGTTGCGGGCGACGATCGAGGTGCACTCGTGAGCCTGCGCCGGCGAGTCGCACTGCTCACCGCCGCGGCGGTCGCCGTCACCGTGCTGCTGGCCTCCGGCCTCACCTACCTGCTGGTCGCCCACCGCCTGCACGTCCACCGGATCGAGGACGCCCGGCTGCTGCAGCATCTGCGCGGCGCGCTCACGGTGATCGCGCTGGGCGGGATCGCGCTCGCGGCGCTGCTCGGGCGACTGGTCGCCGACGCCGTCATCGCCCCCGTCGGACGGCTGACGCGCGCCGCCGAGCACGTCGCCCGCACGCACGACCTCTCCGAGCGGATCGATACCGACGGCGCCGAGCAGCTTGCGCGCCCCGATGAGATCGGGCGCCTCGCGGTGAGCTTCAACGCGATGCTCGACGCGCTGGAGCGCTCGATGAGCGCGCTTGACGCCTCCGTGCACGCCCAGCGCCAGCTCGTCGCCGACGCCTCGCACGAGCTGCGCACGCCGGTCACGAGCCTGCGCACCAACATCGAGATCCTGCAGCAGACCCCCAACATCGACCCTGCCGATCGCGAGCAGCTGTTCGCGGAGGTGATCGAGCAGATCGAGGAGCTCACGCTGCTGGTCGGCGACCTGATCGATCTCGCCCGCGGCGAGGAGCCCCCCGCGACAACCGAGGACGTGCGCCTCGACCAGGTCGTGCGCGAGGCCGCCGAGCGCGCCTGCCGCCTCGCGGGCTGGGTGGGCTCCGACACGCCGTTGAGCCTCAATCTCGAGGCGGTGGTGCTCCCCGGCGTCCCTGCCCGGCTGGGGCGCGCGGTCAACAACCTGATCGGCAACGCGGTCAAGTACAGCCCTGCCGGCGCGCCTGTGGAGATCCGTCTGGTGGGGAGCGATCGCGATGGCGCGCAGCTCACCGTGCGCGACCACGGGCCGGGGATCGCCGCGGAGGATCTTCCGCACGTCTTCGACCGCTTCTACCGCGGCGCGGAGGCACGTGGGCGGCCGGGGTCGGGGCTGGGCCTGGCGATTGTGCGCCAGGTGGTGGAGCAACACGGCGGAAACATCGTCGCCGAGGCGGCTCCGGGCGGCGGCACCTTGATGCGAGTGCGTCTCCCTCGCGCCGAGTCAGTCTCCGCGGAGAGCGTCGCAGCAGAGCGGGCCGACGCCCTCACGCCCTACCGCGCGGCGGTCTGACGGCGGCGTGCACGCTCGCGAAAGCGCGCCGGTGAGAGGCCGTAGCGGCGGTGGAAGGCGCGCGCGAAGTGCGAGCCTCCGCTGTAGCCAACCAGCCGCGCCACGTCGCGCACCGACAGCGGCTGCTCGGCCAGCAGTTCGGCCGCGGCGGTCATCCGCCGCTCGGTGAGATCCTCCTGGAAGGTGGAGTCCCCGAACTGCGCGTACGCGCGCTGCAGCTGGCGCGGCGAGCAGGAGAGCGCGTGTGCGACCACGTTCAGCGTCAGCGGCCGGCGGTAGTGGCGCTTGACCAGCACGCGCGCCAACAGGTACAGCCGGCGGCGTTCGCTGTAGGTGTCGGCTCGCACATCCCCTACTCCGACGCGCCCGGCACGGCGGGACCCGTCGCCGGGCAAGGGGGGCGGCGACGGGATGCGCACGTTGCGGTGCCCGTGCGTGTATATGAAAAATTAAAAGGCCGTGCGCAATCGCACACCTTTGAAAAAATGCATTCGTACACACGCTCCTGCGCGCGGCGGACCGGTTGCCGCTGGGCACCGGGGGCGTCTGGCGCCGTCCCCTCAGCCGGTGTAGCGGCGTGCCACGCGTTCGGCCGCGCCGGTGTAGCCGCCCCCGAACAGCACGGCGTGCACCAGCAGCGGCAGCAGCTGCCACAACTCCACGCGCTCCTCCCAGCCCTCGGCGAGCGGCGTGGTGTCGTCGTAGGCCGCAAAGATGCGCTCGGACGGGGTCCCAAACAGGCGCAGCATCGCTAGATCCACCTCGCGATGACCGCCATACGCGGAGGGGTCGATCAGCAACGGGCGGCCCTCGACGTCGGCCATCGCGTTGCCGCTCCACAGATCCCCGTGCAGCCGCGCCGGCGGCTCCGGTGGGCCGACCAACTGGGGCAGGCGTTCACACACCGCCTCCACCGCGTGCGCTCCGCGCTCCGAGAGGGCGTCACGCTCGCGGGCGATCCTCGCCAGCGGCTGCAGACGGCGTTGGGCGTAGAAGGTGGGCCAGTCGGGGGTGAGGTCGTTGGGAAGTCGCAGCGAGCCGAAGCTCGATGCCGCGGTGTCGCCCGGGCCGCCCATTTGGGGATGCTCGTCGGCGAGAGCCGCGCCGGGAGCTCCGAACGCAGGGGCGCCGGCGGCGTGCGTGAGCGCCAGGCCACGGCCGAGCTCTTCGGCACCCTCCGCGCTCAGGCTGCCCTGCTGCACCCACTCGAGCACAAGATGGTCCTCGGCGACCTCCAGCACCCGCGGCGTGCGCAGCGCCCCGGGCTCCGCCAGCCATTGCAGGCCCCGCGCCTCCGTGGCGTACTCATCTGCGCCGGCGTCGGAGCGCGTCTTGACGAACGCCTCGCGCCCGTCGGCGAGCGTTACGCGCCACGCCTCGTTGATGTCCCCGCCACCCACGCGGCGGGCGTTTGTGGCGCCGTCCGGGAGGCTCATGCGCGCATGTGGCGGCGGCGCTCGCGACTCATGGGGCGGGCGCCGTCCTCCCTGCGTCACGCGAGGCTGGCGCTGTCCGCTCTGCGTCCCGTGAGACAGGCGCCGCCCGCTTGGCGTCCCGCTCCGACAACTGTTCCAACAGCCCCGCGCAGGCGGCGTGCACGAGGTCGAGCACGTGGTCAAAGCCGCCCGGCCCGCCGTAGTAGGGGTCGGGCACGTCGAGGTCGCCGTCGGAAGATTGGGATCCCGCCCGCCCCCACTCGCGCAGCAGCCTCACCTTCTGCCGCGCCGGCTCGTCGGGCGCCAGACGCTGCAGGTCGCGCAGGTTGCTGGCGTCCATCGCGAGGATCAGGTCGAACTCCTCGAAGTCGCAGGGCCGCACCTTCCTGGCGGCTCCCGCCAGCGCGATGCCCCGCCGCCCGGCGGCCTCCGTGGCACGAGCGTCGGGCGATTCTCCCACATGCCATCCCCCCGTCCCGGCACTGTCCAGTTCGATGCGCTCCTGCAGCCCGGCTTCGCGCACGAGTGCACGCATCACGCCCTCGGCGGTCGGCGAGCGGCAGATGTTGCCAAGGCACACGAACAACACACTCACCCGTCCGTCGTCTCGCAGGGAGCCCTCCCAGCGCACTCCCGCCACGGTGGTGGACGGCACGCGACCCTCCCCCTCCCCCTTACCCTCCCCCATCACTTCGACTCCTCTCCGAGCTCCAGCACCGCCAGGAACGCCTCCTGGGGGACCTCGACGCGGCCGACCTGCTTCATCCGCTTCTTGCCCTCCTTCTGCTTCTCCAGCAGCTTTTTCTTGCGCGTTATGTCGCCCCCGTAGCACTTTGCGATCACGTCCTTGCGGAACGCCTTCACAGTCTCGCGGGCGATGATGTGCGAGCCCACCGCGGCCTGGATCGGCACGTCGTACTGCTGGCGGGGGATGCGCTTGCGCAGACGCTCCGCGAGCGCCCGGCCGACCTCGTAGGCCTTGTCGCGGTGGACGACCATCGAGAGCGCGTCCACCGCGTCGCCGGCGAGCAGCACGTCGAGCTTGACGAGGTTCGACGGCTTCATCCCGTCGAGCTCGTAGTCCAGCGAGGCGTACCCGCGCGTACGCGACTTCAGCTGGTCGAAGAAGTCGAGCACGATTTCCACGAGCGGCAGGTCGTAGGTGAGCTGCACGCGCTCGGGCGAGAGGTAGTGCATACCCACGTGCACCCCGCGCCGTTCCTGGCAGAGCTCCATGATCGCGCCCACGTGCTCGCGCGGGGCGATGATCTGCGCCTTGATGAACGGCTCTCTGATCTCCGCGATCGTGCCGGGGTCGGGCATGTCGGAGGGGTTGTGCACCTCCAGCTCCTCGCCGTTGGTCAGCGTCAGGTCGAACTCCACGGACGGCATCGTGGCCATCAGTTCGAGGTCGTACTCGCGTTCCAGGCGCTCTTTCACGATGTCCATGTGCAGCAGGCCGAGGAAGCCGCAGCGGAAGCCGAAGCCGAGCGCGTCCGAGGTCTCCGGCTCCCACGACAGCGCGGCGTCGTTGAGCGTCAGCTTTTCCAGCGCGTCGCGCAGGTCCGCGTAGGCGTCGGAGTCGATCGGGAACAGCCCGCAGAACACCATCGGCTTCACCTCGCGGTAGCCGGGCAGCGCCTCGGTCGCTTCGGCGGCGGCTCCCTCGCGTGCGCGTGCGGGCGCTCGCGGCCCCTCCGCAGTCGAGGATGTTCCCCCAGCCCCGCCACGGGGTGAGGGGCCGCCTACCCTGCCGCGCGTGGTGAGCGTGTCTCCGACCCGCAGCTGCGTGACGTCCTTCACGCCCGTGATGAGGTACCCGACCTCGCCCGCGGCGAGCTGGTCGGTGGGCATCATCTGCGGGGAGAAGCAGCCGATGTCGTCGATGTCGGCGTGCAGCCCACTCGCCATCGCTCTGATCTGGGCACCCTTGCGAAACACCCCGTCGACGACGCGGATGTAGGCGATCACGCCGCGGTACTGGTCGAACTCGGAGTCGAAGATCAGCGCGCGGGGCGGTGCTTCGGGGTCGCCGGCGGGGGGCGGGACGCGGGCGACCAGCTGCTCCAGCACCTCCACGACGCCCGCGCCGGTCTTGCCGGAGATGCGCAGGATCGCTTCCGGTGGCTCGCCGATCAGCTCCGCCACTTCGCCCGCCACCCGCTCGGGCTCGGCGCCGGGGAGGTCGAGCTTGTTCAGGCAGGGGATCAACTCGAGGCCCGCGTCCACGGCGAGGTAGGTGTTGGCGACGGTCTGCGCCTCCACGCCCTGAGAGGCGTCAACGACGAGCAGCGCGCCCTCGCACGCGGCCAGCGAGCGCGACACCTCGTAGGTGAAGTCCACGTGCCCGGGCGTGTCGATCAGGTGCAGCTGGTAGGTCTGCCCGGAGGCGCTCTCGTAGAACACCCGCACCGCCTGCGCCTTGATCGTGATGCCGCGCTCGCGCTCGAGGTCCATCGAATCCAGCACCTGCGCGCGCATCTCGCGCGGGTCCACGGTGTGCGTCAGCTCGAGGATGCGGTCCGCGAGCGTGGACTTGCCGTGGTCGATGTGCGCGATGATCGAGAAGTTGCGGATGTGCTGTTGGTCCATTGTGTCCTACGGGAGCCCGCCCCCGCCAAGGGGCGGAGGGTTGTCGAGGTTGCGGATGCTCTCCCTCCCTATCGGGAACCCGCCCCCCGGAGGGGGCGGAGGGTTATCGAGGTGCTGTTGGTCCATGTGGATCAGACTCTAGATTGGCAGGCCTCCCGATGTGCCCTATCCTTGGAGGCCCGGCGGATTGCCTACTCGGCCAGGGTCGTAAGACTCAAGCTGGGCAACGCGCCAGCCTTCGGGCCGGCGGCCAGTCCTGGTGGTTGAGAGTGTCATGCCGCCCAGGCAATAAGACACGCAAGTCCTGGGACGTAGTAGTTCAGCGGCGATCTATGACCGGGTGCCGCCGGGCGGGTCTTACGGCCCGCCCGGTCGCATTTATGCCCGGGGTCGCCCTCCACCGCACGGTGCGTGTGCGTGCCCGCCGAGGATCGGCTGCGAAGCTCGCCATCACGCCCTCCCAAGCTGGCTGCGGATCAGGCGGCTCACTTGGTGGGCCTCGGGGACGCGCATCGCGAGCACCGCGCGCGTGTACACCAGTACGCCCGCCACGCCGGCGCCGCCGACGCTCACGATCTGCGCGGGCAGCGAGCCGCCGAGGAGCGCGTCGAGCGCGTACCACACCACCCACGCGACCCCCCCGAGCAGGGCTGAGGCGAGCAGGATGCGGGCGGTGATCATCGTCGTCTGGGCGCCTTCGAGGCGCCCGTTGAAGCCGATCCGCAGGCGGTGCACCTGCAGCGCGGTCATCACGACGTTGGCCGCCAGCGTGCCGATGATCAGCCCCGCGATCCCCAGCGGTTGGTAGAGCGAGAGCGAGACGATGACGTCCACGATCATGTTGAGCGCCGCCAGGCCGGTGGGAATCCAGGGGCGCTGGACCGCGAAGAAGGTGCGCGTCAGCAGCAGGTTGAGCCCCCCGAAGGGCAGCGAGAACGCGAACCAGAACAGCGCGATCGACGCCAGTTCGGTGGAGCGCGCGTTGAACTGGCCGCGTTCGTAGAGCAGCCGCACGATCGGAGTCGTGAGCACGATCATGAACACGGCAGCGGGGATCAGCAGCAGGTTGATCTGGCGCATCCCCACCCCCACCGCGCGGCGCATCCCGCCCGGGTCACGGCGCGAGGCCATGCGGCTGAGCGTCGGGAACAGCACGGTGGCGACCGCCACGCTGAAGATGCCCTGGGGGAGCATGTACACGCGGAACGCGTTTTCGATCGCGCGCGGAGCTTCTTTGTTGACGAGCGTGCCGAACGCGGCGTTGATGAACTGGTCGAGGTTGACGATCCCCAGGCCGATCGTCACGGGCAGCATCAGGATGAACACCTGGCGGATGCGCGGGTCGTGCCAGTCGATCGAGAACTGCAGGCGGAAGTCGATCCGGGTGAGCGCCCCGAGCGCCATCGCGAACTGCACGGCTGTGGCGATCACAATGCCGATCGCGTAGGCGTAGAGTTCGTCTTCGCCGTGGAAGTCGTGGCGCAGCAGCACGAGCGCGACGATGATCACGACGTTCCACACGGCGGGGGCGAGAGCCGGGATCGTGAAGTGTTCGTAGGACTGCAGGATCCCCACGAGCAGACCGGTCAGCCCGAGTAGCAACACCACGGGAAACAGCACCTGCGAGAGCCCCACGGTGAGCGTGTTGAGTGCCACGTCGAAGGTGGGGCCGGTGAACAGCGGCATGATCACCCCGGCGGCGAGCTCGAAGAAGGCGGTGATCGCGGCGAGCGCGATCAGCATGATCCAGAACAGCGTGGACGCCAACCGGAACGCCTCGCGGCGGCGGCCCTGCTGGAGCAGGTCGGTGAACACCGGCACGAACGCCGCCGACAGCGCCGCTTGGGCGAAGAGGTTGGAGATCAGGTTGGGGACGAGGTTGGCGAGCGTGAACGCCGAGGCGGGGCCGCTGGTGCCGAAGAAGCTGGCCGCCAGGATTTCCCGTCCGAGGCCCGCCACGCGCGAGAAGGCGGTGAGGATCGCGAAGATCGCGGTGTTGCGCGCCACCCGTTCGCCGCCGCCGCCGGGACCGGCGCCCCCGACCGCCGCGGCGGCCTCTTGGCGATCCCCCGCACCGCTGCGCCCCGCCACGGTTGCTCCCCGCCCTTCCCCCGCGCCGCTTCGCCCCGCCGCACCCTCGATGCTCAGCGACTCGGTGGGGGGCTCATCGGTGACGGACAAGGCCGCTATAGTACGGCGCTCCCGCGATGGCAAACATTCATTCACAGAAGAAGCGGATCCTGCGCTCCGAGCGCGAGCGGTTGGAGAACCGTCGCTACACCTCCACGATCAAGACTTGCTTCCGACGTCTGGAGGCGGCGGTGCAGAGCGGCGACGCGCAGGCCGCCGAGAGCGAGCACCGCGGACTGGTCAGCCGCATCGACACCGCCGTGAAGCGCGGCGCGCTGCACCGCAACACCGGCGCGCGCAAGAAGAGCCGCGCCGCGCGCGTGCTCGCCGGCAAGTCCTAGCCGGCGATAGCCGCGATCGCCCGCAGCGCGAGCGTGTCTTCGTGCAGCCCGGAGCGCCGCGAGCGTGCGGCGCGCAACTCTGCCCCGCCGCGCGTGTCGAGTTCGAGGTCGGCGAGCACGCCGAGTGCGGCGCGCAGCCGCTCGGGATCGCTGCGGGCGACGTCGGCGACGAAGCGCTCGGCCGCTCGCGAGGGCATCCGCAGGCTGCGCTTCACCTCGGCGGCCGACTCCCCCGCCTGCAGGCGCAGCGCGACCGTGAGCGCCTCGCGTACGCGCGAGGCCATAAGGTAGCCGAGGCCGCCGAGGCGCTCGCCCTGGCGGCGCAGGCGCAGGTAGGTGAGCGTCGCCTCGCGCGCATCGCCGCCGACGAGCGCGTCGGCGAGCACGAACACGCGCCGCTCGGCAGAGTGCGCGGCGCGCTCCTCGATCAGCTGCGCGCTGACGCGGATCGGCTTGGCGACCGTCGCGGCTGTGGCAACCACTGTGCCCGTGGCGTCCGGCTCGCCCGCGGTGCCCGGCGTGCCGGCTGCGTCCTTCGGGCCCGTGGCGGTCGTTGCGCCCGCGGCAGCCGCTATGCCTGTAGCGGCCGTTGCGGAGACAAGTTCGAGCGCCAACTTCTCAAGCTCGCGCACGATCCGCTGCTGGCGCTCCCCCACCTGCGCGACCAGCGCCTTCGCGGCCGCCTGGTCGAGCACCAGCCCGAGACGGGCCGCCTGCTCGCGCGCCCACTTGGGCAGCTCCCACGGCTTGACCGTGCCCTGCTCGACGATCTGACCCTTCGCCGCCTTCACGGCCGCGTGCACCGCGGCGGGCGCCTTCGTGCGCCCCTCCTCGCGCGCGAACAGCGCGACTGTCGTGTCAGGCGGCATCTCCTTCAGGGCCGGCAGCACGTGCTGCTCGACCTCCGCCTGCTTCCAGCGCTCCACGCCGTCGACGACGATCACCCGCCGGCCGATCGCAAACGTCAGCGCCGCCAGCGCCTGCGCCACGCCAGCGGGAGTGGCGGCCTCGCCGGCGAGCGCTTCGACGCTGCCTGCGTCCCCCTGCCGCAACGCCAGCGCCTGCAGCCCCGCGCGGCGCTCGGCGACGGCGCCGTGGTCGTCGCCGTGGATCAGGTAGGCGGGCTTCAGGTCTGGCATCAACGCACCACCAAGTTCACCAGCTTGCCCGGCACCACGATCTCCTTGATGACCTCTTTGCCGTCGAGGTGCGCGCGCACGTTGGGCGCGGCGCGGCACAGCTCCTTGAGCTGCTCGGGGGTGGCGTCAGTGGGGGCGGACACGCGGTCGCGCAGCTTGCCGTTGACCTGGCACACCAGCTCGTACTCCTCGCGCTCCAGCAGAGCGGGGTCGGCCTGCGGCCACGGCTGCTCCCACACGCGCTCCCCCGTCAGGCGCTCGTACACGTCGGCACCGAGGTGCGGCGCGAACGGGAAGATCAGCGAGGCGGCGGTCGCGAGCGCGAAGCGCAGGGTCTCCGTCGATGCCTGGGCGCGCAGCCGCGAGCTTTCGTTCAGCAGCTCCATCACCGCGGCGATCGCGGTGTTGAAGGCGAAGCGGCGCAGGTCGGTCGAGACCTTGTCGATCGCCCAATGGGCCTTGCGCAGCAGCTCCAGGTCATCCCCTCCGATATCTGTTCCAGTCGGCGCATGCGCCGACTGGTCGGCGGGCGCATGCGCCCGCCGAGGGGACGGCACATGTGCCGTCCCTCGGGGCCGCACATGTGCGGCCCCGGCCGGGGCCGCATGCGGCCCCGGCTCCACAATCTCGGCTAGATGGGGGGGCTCCCCCACCTCCGCCGCGAGCCGCCACAGCCGGCTGAGGAAGCGGTGCACGCCCTCGACGCCGTCGTCTGACCAGTCGGCGTCCTGGTCGGGGGGTGCGATGAACAGGATGTAGCAGCGGGCCGTATCGGCGCCGTAGCGCTCGACGATCGCGGCGGGCGAGACGACGTTGCCCCGGGACTTGCTCATCTTGGCGCCGTCCTTGGTGACCATCCCCTGCGTGAACAGCGCCTGGAAGGGCTCTTGGAAGTCGAGGTGGCCGAGGTCGGCGAGCGCCTTGGTGAAGAAGCGCGCGTACATCAGGTGCAGGATCGCGTGCTCCACGCCGCCGATGTACTGGTCCACCGGCATCCATCTGCGCAGCACCGCCGGGTCCCACGCGGCGGTGTCGTTGGCGGCGTCGCAGTAGCGCAGGAAGTACCACGAGGAGTCCACGAACGTGTCCATCGTGTCGGTCTCGCGGCGGGCCTCCCCGTCGCAGGTGGGGCAGCGCGTGGTGACCCACTCAGTGGCGGCCGCCAGCGGCGAGCGCCCGCGTGGGGCGTAGTCCTCGATCTCCGGCAGCACCACCGGGAGCTGCTCCTCGGGCACCGGCACCGCCCCGCAGCGCTCGCAGTACACGACCGGGATTGGGCAGCCCCAGTAGCGCTGGCGGGAGATCAGCCAGTCGCGCAGGCGGTAGTTGACCGAGGCGTGGCCCTTGCCCTCGCGGTCCAGCCACTGCACGATCGCCGCCGTCGCCTCGCGGTTGCCCATGCCGTCGAAGTCGGGGTGGGAGTTGACCAGCGGGCCGTCGCCGGTGTAGGGCAGGCTGTGATCGGAGCGTGCCCAAGCTCGTTGGCGGGAGGCAGGATCAGCGCCGGGCCCGGGAGCCGGTTTGGCGATCGCTGCGGAGTCGGTGCCAGGCTCCGTTGCCGCAAAATCGCTCGGGGCGGGTTCTGAGGCCCCCTCGATCACCCGGCGGATCGGCAGCCCCTGCGCGCGCGCGAAAGCGTAGTCGCGCTCGTCGTGCGCCGGTACCGCCATGATCGCGCCGGTGCCGTACTCCATCAACACGTAGTCCGCCACGTACATCGGGATCTGCTCGCCGTTGACGGGGTTGGTGACGGTGCGACCCAGCGCCACCCCCGTCTTCGGCTTATCGGCGGCTCCGCGATCCTCGTTGGACTCCGTGAGCGCGTGGTTGACGTACTCGCGCACCGCCTTTTCGTGCTCGGTGCCCTCGGCGAGGCGCAGCACGTCGGGGTGCTCGGGCGCCATCACGAAGAAAGTCGCGCCGAACAGCGTGTCGGGGCGGGTCGTGAAGACGGGGTAATCGACCCCCAGCGCCTCGCAGCTGAACATCACCTCCGCGCCCTCCGAGCGCCCAATCCAGTTGCGCTGCATAGTCTTCACGTGCTCCGGCCACTCGATCCCGTCGAGGTCGCCCAGCAGGCGCTCGGCGTAGTCGGTGATGCGCAAGAACCACTGCTCCAGCTGGCGGACTTCGACCTCCGCGCCGCAGCGCTCGCAGCAGCCGTCGACGACCTGCTCGTTGGCCAGCACGGTCTGGTCGTTGGGGCACCACTTGACCGCCGCCTCCTTGCGGTAGGCAAGACCGGCGTGCAACAGCTGCAGGAAGATCCACTGCGTCCAGCGGTAGTAGCTAGGTTCGTGCGTGGCCAGCTCGCGCGACCAGTCGATCGAGATCCCCCATTCGCGGAACTGGCGCTGGAAGGAGGCGATCGAGGCGGCCGTCGACTCGCGCGGGTTGACGCCGGTGGCGATCGCGTGGTTCTCCGCCGGCAGCCCGAACGCGTCGTAGCCCATCGGGTGCAGCACGCGGTGGCCGAGGCGGCGGTGGAAGTGCGCCAGCGCGTCCCCCACCGAGTACACCTTCAGATGCCCGATGTGGGGCTCGCCGCTGGGGTAGGGCAGCATCTCGAGCACGTACGACTTCGGGTACGGGTGGTGCGCGCCGTTCCCCGGCGGCGGGTGGTGGGCTCCGTCGCCAGGCGCACCGTTCGTCACCGCGGGCTCGTTGGACACCTCCCACGTACGCTCAGCCGCCCACACCGCCTGCCAGCGGGGCTCGATCTGCCGCGGATCATACCGTTGCTCGGTCATCTCCGTCGGAGGTTATCGAGCACCCCCCGACGGAACGCTCGCGCGGGTCGCCCACCTGCCTCGGGCCGGCCCCGTGCACTTCGTGAGGAAGCGGCAAACACCTGCCGCTCGGCACGTTGATACGACCAGGGCCGGCCCGCAGCAGTCGATCCGTTCAGGTCATCGCCGGCGCGCTCAAGCCAGCTCTTTCGATGCCGCCTGGAAGCGGGCAATCGCCGGGCCAATGGACTCGCCGATGAGGGCGTTGACCACGCCGACGTTGTCGACGACACTCCCGGCGCGCACCACGGCCCGTTCGAACTCCTCGCTCCTGCGGACCTCATCCAGCTTGGCGCGCTCGCCGCGAACCAGCACAAAGCCGCCGAGGTCGCCCCCGTGTGGGGCGAGGAACACCGGCTCGAAGCTGTCGATCTTGCCCTCCTGCTGCAGCCGCCCGTAGTACTCGATGGTCTCCTGGAACACCTTGAGGGAGGTCTGCTCGCGGCCCCGCACCACGGGGCCCCAACCCAGGAACAGCGCTTCTACAGCCATATCTCGAATCCTCCTCGTGTTGGGTCCTTCGAGATTACTCCGACCTGCGCAATCGTGCGGTGCGGTGCGCGTGCGGGGCAGCGCGGGCAGGACGATGCGAGGGTAGCCCTGCCGACGGCCACACGGCAGCCACGCGAACGCACCGCCGCCGGTCGGCCTCGATGAAGCGGCGTCCGGTCTTCGATGAAGCAGCGCCGCGATCGCGGGTCGCCTGGCGCAGATACGCGTGGGCCCAGATCGCCCGGACCCCACGGTTTTAGCTGGACATCGCTTGCTCGCCTAGACCGCGACTAAACTTCCTCGCCATAATCCTGGCAGTCGCCCAGAGATACTAACACCGTACCAGTTAATTTGGCTTCACTGCTAAACGCTTTGAATACTGCGACTCTGAATGATTCAAATGCCGTACCTTTATATAAATAAATGGCGAGGTATTTTAGTTTTTTACCGCCTTCTTCTACTTCAAAGTTTGGTTCATCGGGGAATTTTACCAGAAACGAGGTCGCTTCGGCCGACCCAGTCGTGGTGACGGCCCTTGCTTCACCTCCCGTTACCGTGGGATCCGTATACGCCGAGCCCACAACTAACCCTTTGCCCACTTCGGTTTCTTTTAGTATACATTTTGCGCCTTCGAAATGAAGGGTCGCGAACTTTGCTTCGGTGCCTGCAACCGGGTCGAACTCCACTAAGATGAGCCTGCCAAAGTGACCTCCTTCGTCGCTCACCACCAACTCGCCTTTGATTGGTTCTGTTCTGATAGGTTCTTTTACTTTGCAGTCTTCGCCAACGTTTTTCGTAGTACAGTCATCGAATTCGGCGGTCTCGTCAGCGGTCCCGGGTACCCCTCCAGCGATAAATGCGCCTTTTGCGACATTGGCTAAGTCGCATTCGACCTTACCTTTGACTCCAAGGAGTTCTGATTCCAATCTGATCGGTTCTTTTGTCCCTTCATATGCTGTTAGGGTGATTTCCTTCGTTTCGTTTTTTTCGAGCTTTTTCCCTTCGACCGTCCAAAACGGCCCCTTCGTTTCTGCCGCTGCCGACGTCGCAACGATCGCGCCGAACGCGAACACCGCCAACATGGCGACAAGCAGGTAGCTCGGTCGAGCTAATCGGCTTGGCTTCATTTTAGTGTGCTCCTTTTTATGTCGTGTCTCGTCTTGGGGTGGCTCACCGTCTGGCGGCGGAACGCCTGGCCTTCCCCTTCTTCTTGTCCTTTTTCTTGTGCGTAGTCTTCTTCTTCGGGCAGCCCGTGACGGCGATCTTGGTGCTCTGGTTGATGACGAGGCCGTTCTGGCCGACCATTTCCGTCGGCATCTTCAGCGTTCCCCTGCATAGGTTCCCGTTCGCGGTCAACGCCGGGTACTGGCGCTGCGGGAACGTCAGTTCGAAGCTCGTGAAGGGCACGTCGGGCGCCGTCGCGAACGTCGCCGTCGTGATCCCGGCTTTGCTGATGAACGTTTCCCCGTGCACCTGGACCGTCACGCCGTTCTCACCCGTCAGGACGACGATCAGTTCCGGGTATTTCGCGCCGCCGTGAGAGACGAAGTACGCCGTGCCGGTCAAGCCGCCCGGTAGGACTGGGGTGCTGACCTTCGCCTGGCCGACCTGCGAGGCGAGCGGGCAGTCGGCCGGGTTTTCGGCGAACGTCTTTTCCGTGCATGCCTTCTGCAAGGTTTTCAGCGGCGTAGGCAGTCTGCCTGGGCAGCGAGACCTTGACCTTCTGGACGTTCGCCTCGGCGCCCAACCCAGCTTCGTTGGGAAGCGAGAGCGTCACCTTCAGGCTGGCGCCGTCCGCGCGCGAGGTGTGCGCCGAGGTCGAGACCTTGAACGTCGGCTTGAACGCGAGGCTGCGGCAGGCGATCACCTGGAAGCGGCTGTCGATCGGGGCTTCCGCGTGCGGGCCTTCCGTGCCCGGCGGGGGGGCGCCGAACGCGGTCCCCGAGAACGAGGACGGGTCGCAGTTGGTCGGGTTGAGCATGAAGTGTTCGCGGCCGACCACCGAGTCGATCAGCCGCAGGTCGGTCGGGACGCCGTCGAGGATCTGCGGCAGCGGCTGCGTCGTGACGGTGATCTGCGCTGTGAGCGGGTCGATTTCGATCTTGGCGCGCGTGATTTCTGTGCCGAGATTGAACGGCCCGGCGATCAAGGGGGTCACGATCGACAGCCCGAACGGCGCGCCCTGGTAGGGACCGGTGAGGTAGATTGACGACGCCGGGTTCCCCGGCTGGGGGATCACCAGCGGGTACTGGCCCGGACCGGACGCCACGGTCGCGCTGCCGATCTTCGATTCTTCGCCGCATTCGCCGTGAGACGCCTGCGGTTCAGGGCACTGCTGGACGTGCGAGATCATCCCCACAAGACCCGGCGGCGCCTTGAACTGCAGCCGTTCGATCCGCTGCTGGCCATCCACGCGCTGCAGCAGCAGCGAGAAGTCGGTGTAGCCGCCCGCCTCGTCGGTCGTCGAGCCGGCGATCAGCGACGGGCTGAACGGCAGCTGCGACGGCAGGCACGCGCCGCCCCCCGGGCCACCCGTGATCTGAAAGGCGCCCGAAGGGAACAGGTCGGCGCCAAACGGGCTGCTCCACGGCGTGAAGTCCGACGTGGTGGTGTACGTCCCGCAGGCAGTCGGCGTCGCGAGCGCCGCCTGCGGGCCGCCGTTGAAGGAGAGCTCGAAGCTCGTGAACGGCAGCCCCGGCGTTTCCGTGAGCGTCGTCGTCAACTGGCCTGTCGTCTTGTTCAGCTGCACGTTCGCTTCGAGCTTCAGGTTGATCCCGTCGCCCGAGAACGCGATCAGCAGCTGCAGCGCCGGCGTTTTGGACTGCAGGTTCGGCCGTTCTTCGGGCCCGCCACCGGACTGAGCGAGCACGTATGCGCTGCCATGCAGTTCGGTTTCGAACGCGCCTTCGAGCAACGGCGTCCTGACCGTGACAGTGCCGACTTTCGACGCTTTGGGACAGGCGGGCGGGCCTTCTTCTTGAAGCTTCGCTTCTTCCCGTGTGCACGCCTGGAGGCCCGCGGCCTGGCCGGGATTGATCACCAGGCCTGCGGGCAGCGCGACCGTCGCGTTCTTGACGGTCACTTCGACCAGCCTTCCCGGAACCCGGAGCGCTTCCTGGGGGAACGTCACGCTCACGCCCAACCCCGCCGGGGTGTCCGCCGCGCTTGTTTCGAGCGCCGTCGAGAGCGATGGGCTGAACGAGAGCTTCGAGCAGCCTGTGAACCCGCTCGGCACATCCTGCGCATCGTGCGAGACGACACTCGCTTTCGTGCGGGCAGCTTCGTCTTCCCACGTGCCCACGCCCCGGATCGTGAATGTCTGCGGCCCTTCGCACGAGGTCGGCAGCGTCAGGAACGGCCGTGCGGGAGCCGACGAGGAACAACCGTCGCGGCATGGCTGACTTTCGCTGTCGGAGTCCCGCGCGTCGTTGTGGCTCGCTTCCGGCGCGACGCCCCAAAGTTTGAGGATGCTGCCATCCAGCCTGACGCCCGCGGCGATGTTGTCGACGTGCGTGACGATGTTGTAAGCGCCGTAGCCACGCGGCCCGGCGTCGAAGAACACCGTCTTGCCCACGATGATCGTCGCGAACTGGTCGACGACTCCCTGCGGGGGCACCATGTTGTATACGGCGAGCGCCCCTCCCCCCTCCGCCCCGCCCCCTCCTTCCTCGGCGAGCAGTGGCATGGCTTCGCCGATCTGAGTTTCGGCGGGGCATTCTTCAGCGCCGAGTTGCTGGCGCGTGCAGCGCGGCGCCGAGTTCGGTTCCCCGAAGAAGCCGGGCGGCAATTCGACTTCGAGATCCCGCTCTTCACCGCCCGCCAGCTGACCGTCAGCCAATTCGTTGAAGCCAACCGCGAACGTTGACTCATAGGGGTGCGACCCCGCCTGCGTATCGATCGTCCCATCAGCGTTCGTGAACCACGCGTCGAACCCCGAGAATCCATACCCGGGTTCAGAGGAGCTCACCGTCACCGGAGAAGACACTTCCGTCACTTCCGTCGCACCGCCGCCCGCGATGCTCACTTCGTTCGGCTTTTCCCCCGATTCGACTGCTTCTTCCACATGCACCGCAATCCCGATCCGTTCGACGCCCAAAAGCTTTTCGCCTTCGCCGATCGGCAGTTCGTTCACGTATTTGGGGTTGCTCGTACACGAGACCTCGGTCACTTCCACCCCCGGCACCACTTCGATTTCGGGCGCTTCGCAACTCCACCTCACCCCACCGAATTCCTTGACTTCTTCTGCTTCCGACTCGACCCTGCCTTCAGTCATTCCGCCCTCCGCTGTCGCAGTCACTCCCTGCGGCAGAATGTCGGTCACCGTGATCGGTCCGCTGCTCCGCTTCGCGCCGGTGTTCATCAGATCGATCTGGATCGTCCCATGCCCTCCCGGATGCAAATACGTCGGGTAAGCCTGCACGAACGCCTCCCAGCCCGTCCCTTCGGCCGCGTTGGCGGTCGGGGCGCCCCACACCACAGGCGCACAGACGGCGACGGCGAGCAGCTTCAGGACATTAGAGCGGATAGGGCTCATTTCTTCGCTCCAAGCCTTGACCGCGCGGCCCGGCGCTTCTTCCGCAGACCTTCCTTCTTCGCCTTCTTCCCGCGCTTGCCCTTGGGCTTGGACTTCTTCACGCACTTGCCGCGAGTGAGCTTCTTTCCCTTCGGACATTTGACGGTTGGTGGCGATTGGGACGCCTGCGATACATACGGGAAGTTGCCGGTGCCACCCGCTGTGACGCTAGCGGGCGTCGCAAAGATCGGCGACGCGGGCGGCGCCCCCTGGCAGCCGGCGCCCGAGCATTCCACTTCCGCCGGCGGTTCCACGCCGCCGACACGGGCGTCATTCAGCACGTCGTTATCGCCATGATCGGTTTTTGCGAGCTGCGCACGAGACACGAAGAAGACGTCGTCGCCGTTTGCGCTCGCGTCGATCAGGTAGGAGTTGTCGGTGCTCTGGCCCCCCGAGAGCAGGTAGACGCAGCCCCGCGCTTCGCGGCAGCTGCCTTCGCCCTGCGCCTCCCACTCGTATACGTCCAAGAGGCCGTTTTCCTGCGGCACAAGCGGCTCGATCGAATCAAAGAAAACGCGATCGCCGTCTTCCGAGATCACCCGAGGCTGGTAGTCAGCAAGACTGTCGCTGACCGGCAGGAACGACCCCCATATTCCGGTGATGTTTTTGGCGTATTCAGGAAGTACGGGCGCGACGGGGGCCTCGCCGCTTTGGTTACACGACGCGCACGTCAGGCCTTCCGTGTCGGCGTTGTACACAAAGACCTCGGTGAGGGGCACTCCATCGAGAACGTTGTCATAGCCAGTGAGAGGCCGCCTCGACATGAACACGACGCTGTGGCCGTCGGGCGTGACCTCCGCCGTGCGGTGGCCTGGATCGGCCTGCCAATCACCGTCATTGCCTCCCGCGCCGTGAGTGAAGTTGCCGTCTTCACCCGAAAGGGTCGCGATGAATTTCGTCACACCGTCGTGGCGAACGTAAAGACCGCAGGTCTGGTTGGCTTCATATTTCCCATCGCAGTTTCCCGGAGCGGCTCCTTCGGCCAGCACGCCGTTGGCTACGAAGTAGATATATGAGCCGTCTTCCGCTCGCCCCACAACGCCCTGCACGCCCGCGTGAGCGCCCGGTTCGGGCTTGGCTGAAAGCGATAGATCACTGAGACGCTCCCCTTCTGGAGCTTCGAGGTCGTACTCGTACAGATCGGGGCTCCCCGGCGCCGCGGTCGAATCTTCGGTCAACACCCTTTCATCAGTGAAGAAGACCTCCGAGCCATCTCCGCTCACCGTCCAGAACTGCCCTCGACCGCCCCGTTCTTTGCCTTCGCCGCACACCGACGTGCTGCATCCAGCTTCGGCTGCGTCCACCTGCGCCGTGCACGCCTTGGCCGGTTCCATGCATCGTTCGCCTTTCATTTCGCTTTCTAGCTGCGTGTCGTTCTCGCGTACATAGAGCGCTGTCGGCCGCTCTTCGTATTCTTCTGTGCCGCCCACTTTGACCGCTTCGACGGCCGACCAGTAGATCCGCGACCCGTCCGCGGAGATCGTCCCGCTCATCTCGGGAGAGACGAAGCCGTCTGTATCCGGCCCCTGGCGCCCAAACGTGGCGTTTGGTTCGACCCTACCGCCCGGCAGCACGTTGACCAAGTACCGCAAACCCCCGACCCAATCGTACAGATCGTTCCCAGCCGAACACCCAGCGGGCGACGGCGTTGATGGGAGCGCGGCGTTGGCTTCGAACAGGAGATGGGTGAACGCCACCGCCGTGTCCGTGCCGGCATTGCCGCCGCCAAAGAGCGGCGCCTGGGAACGCACACCGTTCAGGACAGAGCCAAATCCGTTTGCCGGGAGGCAGGGAGGCGTTGTGAACAGGGGTTCAAATGACCCACGGAGCGGTTCGAGCGATCCCCCCACTGCCCCGCGCCAGTCAATCGGGCGCCTGTAGAGGTTGGGGTAACTTTCCGGCGCATCTTCGGCCAAGCGTTCGGACGAGCCTAGTACCCCGACAGAAAGGTCGCCCGAGAACCCAACATAGTTATTTGCGTAGCCAGACGCACTGATACTCACCTGCGTCCAACCACCTTGAGATAGTCGCGCGGCCACATACTGGTTGCCGCCCCCGATCCCCTCATTCCCGTTGCCGCCGCTCACCGGTGGATCGCCGACATACGTAACCGTATCGCCATCTGAGCTAGCCTCGAACGGAAGATTGGTGAAAATGCCATGCCGCGCCACATCGTCGAGCGTTCCCTCCATCCCGTGGGGCACATAGACTTCAGTGTCATCCCCCGACCCAACCGCGCTCACCGCTTCGTCGACGCGACCGTCCGGCAGTTCTGCGGTGCTCGGCCCAAACGTCCTGAATACTACGCCCTCTTCCGCTAGCTTTTCACCAAGTTCGTTTCGCGCGGACACCCGAAAGAAATATTCGGTATCCGGCTGTAGCCCAATCAATCCCGCGCTCACTCTTTCGTCTTTACCGGGGCCCACACATCTTTCTGGCGTACTCGTCCCGTAGAGCAGGCTTGTCCCGTATTCGATTCGGTAACATGTACCCAGACCGCCCGTGTTGATATCAGCACTCACCGTCGCCGTGGAGGACTCAACTTCCGAGGCCGCCTCTTCCGTGGTGACCGGACGGCTGATTGTCAAACTTTTGCCACTTCTTTCGACGCCTGCTCGGGTGACCGCGACCAAGCGGAAGCTGCGCACGTCGGCCGGTTGCAAACCGGAGACGACCGCGCTGACAGGTACCGCAGCGGTGCCTTTACCGATATGCCCGGCACCTTCGCCGGCAGGAGGGTCACATTCGGCCCTGTTCGTGTACTTGCCCGCTTCGGTGCCATATTCGAAGTAGCATTCCTTTACCGGTTCGCCTTCCGGGTTCACGCTCCCGTGCAACGTCAAGCCGGTTTCGCTCACCCCCGACGGGGGTTCCGTGATGACGTCAGGAACCGAGTCATAGCCAAAGCTCTCGAGTTTGTCGGCCCCCCTCTCACTCGCATACACGGTGGCCGAAGCGTTCACCGCGATACCGTTCGATCCCGAGAGACCTTCATACCCTTTCGGGACATCTTCACCGGGGAATGTTTCTAGCGGTAGCTGATTTTCGTCAGTGATAGGCGTGTACCGCGCGATCACGCTGCCGGTGTCTTGAAGCAACTCGCCCGCGAGCAGCGGGCTCGTGGAAGGAATAAGCGCCAACGCAATTGTGCCTCCATGCCCGTCTTGTACTATTGATTTGCCTGTCTCCGTATAGCGTTCTAGTTCCATGTCGACCCCCCCGCCCAGATAGAGATCCCCGTTGGATTCGACGGCGAAGCCGTGATTGTCGCGCGGGTTGGATGCGGTTTCGAACGTCTCAAGGAAAGCGCCGGAACCGCTGAGCTCGTCTACAAATGCGATTTCTTCGGACGATTCGTTAGCCTGATACACCCAAAAATCACCCGTCGGATCGACCGCGATGCCACGTAGCGAACCGAAAGGGAGGACTTCGCATGGTTTCCCACGTGGGCACACTTCGGCTTCGGTCAAGTGGCCTTCGTATCCTCCTGTTGCACTGAACTTGTCGATCGCTTTGTGCCCCGTGTCGGTGACGTACACATCGCCTGCGGAGGGATCGAGTATGGGATCGTCCGAATTATCGACCGCGATCTGTTCGGGATCTTCAAAGCCACCAGGGGGCGCGAATTCCGTGATAAAATCACCTTCCGCGGTGAACTCCTCCACCCGCTTGTTGCCTTTGTCCACGACGTATACGTCTTCCGTTTCGTCGTTGACGGCCACCCCGACCGGTTCCTTGAACTGCCCGGGACCTGAGCCTTCGCCGCCAAAGGAGACGCCTGGGAAGTAGATCTTCTCGGCGAAGGCAGGCACGCACGCGAATGCAAGACCAACGCTGAACACGCAGAGCGCGACCAGGGTGGTAGGCACTATCCTACGAGCGTTCATTCAGGCTCCTGCCCTTCGGCTCGCATATGGCTGAGGCCATCGCGCATCTATTCATACACATCTTCCTCCGTGCTATCGTGCTGCAATTATGTGTGGGGCCCAGATCGCGCCTGGACCCCACACAGTTTAGCTGAACATTACCTTCTATTCGGGATCAGACTAAACTTCCTCGCCATATTTCTTGCCGTTCGATACGCCATTCGTTGCCAGTAATACTAATACTGTGCCAATTAACTTGGCTTCATTGCTAAAGGCTTTGAATGCTGTTACTCTGAATAATTCAAATACCGTACCTTTTAATAAATAAACCGAGAGGAACTTTATTTCTTTTTCTTCTTTGATTTCTTTGGCGTTTGGTTCGTCTGGGAATTTTACCAAACCTGAGGCCGCTTCAGGCGTCCCTCTCGTGGTAACGGGTTTTGGTGTACTTTCGTCGGTGTATGACGAACCCACTACTAACCCTTTGCCCACTTCGGTTTCTTTAACTAGACATTTTTCCCCTTCAAAATGAAGGACTACGAACAATTTTTCAGTGCCTGCAGCTGGGTCGAACTCCACTAAGATGGAGTTGCCGAAGTGACCTTCTTCGTCGCTCACGGCCAACTCGGCTCTGATCGGTTCTGTTACTATTGGTTCTCTTACTTTGCAGCCACTGCCGGTGTTTGTCGTAGTGCAGTCTTTGAATTCGGCGGTCTCGTTAGCGGTCCCAGGTGCCCCACCAGCGAGAAATGCGCCTTTTGCGACGCTAGCTAACTCGCATTCGACTTTGGCAGTCACACCAGCGAGTGTTGCTTCCAGTTTAATAGGGTTTTTCGTCCCTTCATATGCTTTTACGGTAATTTCTACTGTTTCGTTGGTTTTGAGTTCTTTGCCTTCGACCGTCCAAACCGGCCCCTTTGTTCCTTCGACGACTGCTGCCGCCGCTGACGCCGCGGTGATCGCGCCGAACGCGAACACTGCCAGCATGGCGACAAGCAGGCAGCTCGGTCGAGCTAATCGACTTGACTTCATTTTGGTGCTCCTTGTTTTGTCGTGTCTCGCCCTGGGGCGCCCTTTGAGTTCGTGTAGTGGCGTCCTGGGGCCCGTATTGTCTCTGCTCCCAGCTCTGGCACGCAGAGAATTCTTTTGGCCTCTGGGGACCTGCGCTCCACCGAACTGCCGCAGCGCCGATTCATTTGAGGCCTCGGGGGCCCGCCATTGAACTATCCCGGCGAGTCTGCCAGAGAAGCTCGTTGCGATGTCTGTTTGCAGCCTCCCTTCTGGTCGCCTGCGCGACTCATCCCGGAGTGGCGATGCGGGCGAGTGGGCGCAGGGCGAGCAGATGAGCTCGATCTCCATGTATCAATAGTGGTCGATCTGACGAAGGATTGTCAAGGGTCTGACGCCGAATGTTTCTTACCTTGCGGAAAAATACGGACCCGAGGCATGGCTTTTGTCCTTCTCTTTTTGGGTGGAGCGTTTTCTCGCAGGATCGGATGAGCCCAGCTTGGATGTGGCTGGATTTGTTTCCGACCTCGGGGCATGGCCCTTTCGCTCGGATCGCTCGGATATTCACTCGCGCGCGTGATGCCGTCGCCGATCAGAGCTATGGACGTGGGCCTCTAGTTACTCTATGCGGCTTCGGCTGTCACAGCCCATGTCCCCTGACCTTCTCCACCGTGTTCTTCTGACAGTGCCGCTGCTCCAAGAATGATTCCGGTGGTTCCAATACCTCCGCCGCTTCCCTCGGGGTTTTCGAACGTAAATTCTTCGCTTTCAACTTCTTGCACTTCCTTGATATATATACAGAGGTTCCCCGGTTCGGCCGTCGGCACTGCATCGGTGCCACCGCCGCATCCGCCTTTGGTGGCCCCTGTTTCTCCGGGGTGAATGACATGGATATGGCATTCCGATGAGCTAGGACAACTCTCGCTTTCTATACCTTTGAAAAGCGGGATGGGGAAGGAGATCGGGACCCTCAGTGTATGTGTTGTGTTCTTGGAGAAGGAGAAGCTCCACGTTCCAGTCTCGGTCGCGCCCGAGGGAAGAGTCGCCTTGATGTTGCCTTCTTCGCCTTTTTCACCATTTTCGCCGTTGCAGGCGTAGTGCTTGGTGCCCGAGCCTTCGGCTTCAAAGATGGAGCCGCCTGCTTTGCAGTTGACTCCTCCTGGATTTTCAGTGGCAACAGTTACGCTCTTACCGTTCGTGCCAGCTTTTCCTTCATGGCCTTCTTTGCCTTCTGTCCCTTCTTTGCCGGCAGTCCCGGCTGGCCCGACGGGTCCGACGAGTCCCACGGCGCCAGTACCGTTTGCACCAGCGGGTCCCTGCGCACCCGGAGCGCCGTTCGCCCCGGCGTTGCCCTTAAGCGCTTTCAGCACCTTCGGGCTGATCTGCTTCGTCGAGGTGATCAGATAGTGGGTCGCGGCAAGCGCGCCGCCGCTCATCGCGAACACGAGCGCGAGCGTCGCGACTACGTTTGCATACGTCAAGCGACTGCGTAGTGCTGATGGCATGGCCCCTCTTCTCCCGGGAATCGAACGTGCCGGCTCAGCGCCGCACGCGGTTGACTTATCAGGGCGATGCCGCGACGACTCGGGCCCCACCGGCCCCGCCCCGGGCGTCTCCCACGCGATCGGTGCCGTCAGCGCCCCGCGCGCACAACTCAGCCCGGTGCCGAAGCGATGTCGCGGGCAGTGCTGGCGTGCGGGCGATCTCGGGCCTCACATCTCAATGCTAATCGATTTAGTGGCAGATTGTCAACGACTGAACCGTCAAGGGTTTCCGACTTTGCGGGAAATCGGGGCCCGCGGGGATCGCTGTGGACACGCGCGCGAGGAACGCAGCCCCCACCGGGGACCATGGCCAAGCGCCGGGCTCCCGCTCGTCCCGGGGCTCAGCCCGGAGCAGATTCGAAGCGCGCACGGGCGCGCACCGCCTCGACGATCGCCGCGGGCGCCTTCTGGGGCGAGCCGGCGTCGAACGGCGGCTGAGGGTCGTACTCGATGCCCAGGCTGGATCGCCTGCGCGAGCTGCTCGCCGGCGATCCGCGCGACCAGCGCGAGCGCCATGTCGATTCCCGCCGAGACCCCGGCTGCGGTGACCAGCTTGCCGTCGAACACGACCCGCTCGGGGGTCGGCTCGGCGCCCAGGCGGCCCAGCTCCTCGAGCGCCGTCCAGTGACTAGTGGCCTTCCTGCCCGCGAGCAGTCCCGCGGCGGCGAGGATCAGCGAGCCGGTGCACACCGAGGTGGTCCACGTGGAGGTCTCGTGCGCCGCGCGCAGCCACTCAGGCACCGGGCCGTCCTCCATCAGCGCCGCCTGGCCCGGCCCGCCCGGCACGAGCACGACGTCAGGGTTGGGAACCTCCACCAGCGAGGCGTCCGCGAACAGCGCGAGGCGGCCGGTGTCGGTCCGCTTCGGCCCCGACTCCTGCGCGACGAAGGTCAGCTCGGCGCCGGGCAGGCGGCTGAGAATCTCGTAGGGCCCTACTGCGTCCAGTGCGGTGAGGCGGTCGTAGATGAGGATGGCTATCTGCACGGTGCGCTCCTGGTGGTCGAGATGGATGGACGATCGTGGAGGGTTGGGTTCGTCGCCCGGCTGCGCTCGGTCAGGCGGCAGCGGAGGGCACGGTGGCGGCGGTCGGCGCGGTGGCAGCGGTCGGCGCGGTCGTGGTTGTGTGGAAACGGCGGCGATACTCAGCGGGGCCGACTCCGAGCGCGCGCAGGAACGCCCTGCGCATCGTCTCGGCCGTGCCGAAGCCACAAGCAAGGGCAACGGTCGCCACCGGCTCCGCCCTCTCCTCCAACCGCCGCCGGGCGGCCTCCAGGCGCAGGCGCTCCACGTAGCGGGCGGGGGTGAGCCCAACCTCGGCGCGGAAGCTGCGCGCAAAGTGGCGCGGGCTCATGTGAGCGAGCTGTGCGAGCGCCTCGACCGTCAGGTCGGCGGCGAGGTTCTCCACCGCGTAGCGCTGCACCTCACGCAGGCCGGCGCGTGCCGGCGCGCGCGTGGCGAGCGTGGCGCTGAACTGCGATTGGTTGCCGGGCCGGCGCAGGAACAGCACGAGGTGGCGCGCGATCGTGAGCGCCGCGTCGCGGTCGAGATC
Organism: uncultured Solirubrobacterales bacterium; assembly: GCA_963791485.1. GTDB lineage: Bacteria > Actinomycetota > Thermoleophilia > Solirubrobacterales > Solirubrobacteraceae > Palsa-744. The sequence continues at coordinate 719,915 of CAWBSO010000006.1, read as the reverse complement.
CTCCTCGACCATCGCCAGCGCGAGGTCCATGCCGGCGGTGACACCGGCCGAGGTCCACACCCGCCCGTCGCGCACGAAGATCGGCTCAGGGTCAACCGCCACCTGCGGGTAGCGCCGCGCCAGCTCCGCCGCCGCCGCCCAGTGCGTGGTCGCACGCCGCCCGTCCAGCAGGCCGGTAGCCGCGAGCAGAAACGCGCCGGTGCACACCGAGGCGATGCGGCGCGCGGTTGGCGCGCGGGCGGCGATCCACGCGATCAGCGCGAGGTCTGCGCATGCGTCCTCCGCCCCAGCCCCACCTACCACGATCAGCGTGTCGATCCTCGCGGGCGCGTGGTCGAGGTCTGCGTGGGGGACGATCGTCAGGCCGCTGGAGGTTGCCACCGGGGCGCCGTCGGGGCTGACAATGGTGGTGGTGTAGCCCCGGTCGATGACCCCACCACGGCTCGCCTCGACGAGTGGCTGCCCCGCGGGTATGCGGCGGGGCTCGGCCTCCAGCAGCTGCTGCGCCCCGCTGAACACCTCCAGCGGCCCGGTCACGTCCAGGCTCTGCACGCCTGGGTACACCAGGATCACAATGTTGCGGGGGCTGGGGCGGGCCATGGCTAGGGATCCTGCCCTATCGCATGCCTGTCCGCAAGGACGGATTTCCAACGATTCCTGCCAGGGCCAAGCACAGGGCGTCAAATGGGCCCGCGACTACGAGCTTGGAGCCGTCGTCAGCCAGATGCAACATGGGTTCGCACCAACCGCCTCCAGCCTGGATAAACTTGGCAGTCGATGACCCTGGGGCTATAGCTCAGTTGGGAGAGCGTCTGGCTGGCAGCCAGAAGGTCGCCGGTTCGAGCCCGGCTAGCTCCATGTAACCCGACTCAATGCGAACCGCAGGTACGCGGAAGGTCGGTTCGATCTGATCGCGTGCATCCACGCGGATTCCGTCGATCATGGCTTGGAGTACACCCTTGACGCGCTTGGGGTCGCTGTCGTTGAGCATGGCGTGCAGGTCGCCGCGTAGCGCGGCGAGGTCGGCGGCGCTGACGCGCTCGGGGTGCTCGTCGTCGTCCTGCTGGGCGGCGAGTTCGCTGGCGTGACGCTCAAGTGCTTTCGCTTGCTCACTGAGGTTCGCAATGCGCGGGGCGCAGGTGTCCTCGGGCATCGTCCCGGCCTCGAACGCGCGGAAGTAGCGGTCCAGCGCCGCGCGTGTCTCTGTGATCTTGTCCTGTATCCCGGCCAGCTCGGATTGCTGCTCGCCGTCGCGCTGGGACAGACGCTCGTATGTATCAGTGATCGCGCGGTCGATCAGGTCGTTGTCGTCCAGAACCTGCCAGAGCCGGCGCGTGACTGCCTGCTCTAGCCGTTCGGCAGGCAGCCGGTCGTTGGCACAGTGCTTAGTGCCGTAGCGTGCTCGCGTAAAGCAGGTGTAGTAGGTGTAGCGGCCGTTGCGTCCGTGCGCGGCGGTGCCAACGTAGGCTTGCCCGCAGCGCCCGCAACGTACCCGGCCGGTCAGCAGGTACTCGGCGGGGTTCGCTGCGCGCTTGGAGCGATCCTCGCGGCGCTCGGTGAGAATTGCCTGCGCCTTGTCGAACAGCTCTTTGGGGATCAGCGGTTCGTGCGGCGCGGGATACCAGTTGCCTCGGTAGTAAATCTCGCCGATGTAGACGCGGTTGCGAATCACGGTGATGACGCTTTCCTTGCTCCATAGCCGCCCGTTCTTTGTGCGGTAGCCCTGCTCGTTGAGCCAGTCCGCAAGCGCGGAGGAGCCGGCCTTGCGGTTCGCGTACTTATCGAACATCACCGGGACAAGCGGCGCCTCGGTTGGGTTGCGCTCTAGGCTGTTACGGTCGGCTGCGATGTTCAGTCCGTAGGGGCGTTGCCCGCCGCACCATCCGCCGCGTGCTGCCTTGCGCTCAAGGCCGGCGGTGATGCGCTCCACGATCAGTGCGCGCTCGAACTCGGCGAACACGCCTAGCATCTGCACCATCATTCGGCCTGCCGGGGTGCCGGTGTCGAATGGCTCGGTGGCCGAGCGGAAGACCACACCCGCTTGGTCAAGCTCATCGATGATTTGTGCGAGTCCCCTGATCGAGCGGGCGAGCCTGTCTACGCGGTAGACGAGCAGCACGTCGAAGCGGCCGAGCTTCGCGTCTCTCAGCATCCGAGTCAGCGCAGGCCGGTCTATCACGGTCCCTGTGAACTGATCTTCGTAGCGGCGCTCGATGCCCCACTCGGGCTGGCTGCTCACGAATGATTCTAGGCGGACGCGCTGCGCTTCAAGCGAGTTGGGCTGGCGCTCCTCGTCGGTCGATATTCGCGTGTAGGTTGCGACCCGCACTGCTTCGGTGTCACGGGCCGGATTGGGTGCAAGAGTAAGCGTCTTGGTCATGTCGTCTCCTTATCGGGCGGGCCGGGACTTCATATCTCCGAAACCGACGAAAGGCTTTTGGGGTGATCCGTGAGCCAGTCGGCTAGTAGTTCGCTGAGGGCGTCTACTAGCTGCGTTTCCTCGCTGTCGGTCATCGCTCTGGTCTTTCCTGTGAGCAGCCGCAGCGGCTTTTCGTCTTGGTGGTTCTGCCCGGCGCGCGAGCACTGCGGGCGCCGCTCTCTGCTTGGGGCTGGCCGTTTGCGGGTTCGGTTCGATGAGTCCTTGCGTTGGTCATTCTTTGGCTCGATCAGAGCAGAACATGGCCGTGATCTCAAGCGTCCAGAAGGCGCCGCCGATCGGGTGACCGGATGGCTGTCCCGGCGTGACTTTCTCGGGGTTTGGGGGACGGCTTTTCGCGCGGTGCTCATCGCCTCACGCGGACTTTCGGGCGATGCGCGACTTGGCTACCACCGGGTAGGGCTTGCGGAAGACGAGCACGTCCTCGTGCGCGACGATTTGGGTCCGCTCGCCAAGCGCGCGAGTCCGTCGGGCGTGCAGCATTTGCCAGAACGACGGTCGCATCACAAGCTCGCTGTCACGGATCGTGGCGAGTAGACCGATGATGCGCTGCCAGTACCGCAGCCCGAGGCCTTCGCAGAGCGTGATCGTGTCGCCGCTGAGGTTTTGCAGCGCACCACCAGAGCGCATGTCCTTGGTGACGAGCACCATAAACCCGCCGGGCTTCAACACGGATACGCACGCCTCGTACACCTCGCTCATCGCGGCTAGGTAGGTGCTGCCGCGAGCGTGTCCGAGGTTGCTTCGGTCAGGGCTGTAGTTGCTTGTGTCCTCGCGGCGAATCGGCCCGCGTCCGCTAACAAGGTTCTCATTGGACACGTCCGCAACTTGGCAGGCGTAGGGCGGCGAGGTGACGATGATGTCCACCTGCCGGCGCTCCGCTGTACGCAGGCGCAGCATCTGGCGTGCGTCGCCTTCGACGACCTCCGCGATGGAGCTGGCGCCTTGACGTTGTGCGTGCTCGATGTTGGCGCGGGCAAGCTTCGCCCATCTGGGCTCTAGCTCCACGCCGACTGCTGTGCGGCCGGCGTGGATTGCCTCCACGAGTGTCGTGCCGATCCCGCACATCGGGTCGAGGACCAGGTCGCCGGGGTCGCTGTAAGCCTCGACTGCCCGGCGCGCAAGCGCAGGGAGCATCTTGCCGGGATGCCGGTTCGATTCGGGGAGGTAGCGGCCGTGGCGTTGCCATTGGCTCGTCGTCTGGGCGCAGGGCCAGACAGCGAGCGGTAGGTCGGCGGTGCGGTACGGCGCGTGACTTCTCACTCGCGGTCGGCGTCGTGAGCGTTGTGTTGTTGCCGGGCATCCTTGGTCGGGTGCGCGGCGGGTTGTGAGCGGGTGTGTGGTGGAGGTCTGCGGTTGCATCTGGGTGTCACCTTTCAGCGGGTTTGGTGGGTGTGTTGTCGAGCCAGTCCGTGTAGTGGTCGGGCTGCTCGGCGGGGATGAAGATGGGTGCGAATGGGCCGCGTGCGGTCAGCTCTGGGAGCGAGGTGAAGGCGATGGGTACGGTCCCGTAGCGGGCTTGTGAGGGGTCCGAGCGATACAGCGCGATCGTCTTCCGCACGCGCCTTCGCGCCGCCGCTGGTGTTTGGTCGGCGAGCACGACGAGCACCGGGGGAAACGTGCGGTAGTAGGCCCGCCACAGCGGCCCCTCCGGGGTGTCCTTGGTGGTGGTGTAGTGGCGAAGCTGGGCGTAGCGGGCGAGCTTCGCGGCGAGCTGATCGGGCGGGATCGTCCCTCGGTCAAGCTCAATGAACCGCTGGTGAAGGATCAGCGAATCGTCCGATGCTGCTTGCAGGTAGGAGAGCAGCGCGTCTGCGATCAGCAGGTGAGCGCCGTGGCGGCCACGCCCGGCGGTGTAGGGGTGCGCGATCTCATGCCGCCACGACAGCGAGCCGCAGCTATCGCCAGCGTGCTCGCGTGCAGCTTGGACGAACGCGATCCCGGTGTCGTTCACCGCGAGGGTGTGAGCCCGCAACGGGCCTGCCGCTTGCGCGGGGGTCGTGAGACGCCGCCGGGGCTCAGCGAGTGTCCCGGCCGCTTGGATCGTCTCGGCGCCGGGGGCGGTGAGAAACCACAGCGCGAGTCCGTGCGGCCCGGCGGCGTGCTCGGTGAGCCCGCGCTTGTGAAGGCAGGTGAGGATGCGTTGCGCCCACCGCAGCGAGGCGCCGGGGGTGTGCAGCGCGTGTATCTGCCGCGCCGTGAGTACCCGGTGCTGGTGCAGGCTTTCGAGCACTTCGACGGCGACGGCCGGGAGCGCTCGCAGTTCGGGGTGCGCCGGCCCGGTCATTCGGTGTCCTCGGGGTCGGGGAGCCTTGGCATTGCCGAGCGCTCGGGTGTCGTGACCTCGGCGGGCTTGCTGTTGGCTTTGCTTGTGAGGTGAGCGCGGATGCGTTCGTCGAGGCTGTCAAGCGCCCGGATCGTCTCTTGCGAGTTGACGCGGCCGGATGCCTTGTCGATCGTCGGCTGGATGGTCGGGACTTGCTCGGGCCGGTAGGCGTCAGCGAACAGGTCGGTGACGGCAAGGTTCTCGAACAGGAACGGGCGGGTCAGCCCGCCGTGATGGGTGGCTTGCGCGATGAACGTCCAGCGGGGTAGCCCGGTGATCGCGTTGGCTGGCGGGTCTGAGGCCCACTCGCGGGCGATCAGCGCGGCGGCATGAGCGTTGAGCGCTGTCGCGATCAGGTGCGAGCGGTTGGTGGTCAGCGCGTTTAGCGTGGCGCTGGTCAGCCGCTCGGGATTCTGATTTAGGAGGGTCGCGCGGACCCCGTACTTCGCTGTCTGCTCCAAGAGCGCGGCAAGGTTCCCCGACGATGCGCCGTCGTATGTCTGGACCTCGTCAAGGAAGACGTAGAACTCGCGGCGCTTGGCCGGCGGCATGTGCGCGCGGCCCTTCGCGGCGTGCAGCAGGTCGAACACCAATAGGTTCGCCATGAGCCGGTCGCGGGCGCCGCCGGCACCGGGGCACGCGAGCACGATCCGCCCTTCGTTCATCGCCTTCGCGATGTCGTAGGTGGATTGCTGGGAGCCGAGTAGCGCGGCGAGCTGCGTGGAGGAGCGCAGCCGGTCGATCAGGTTCGTGACGGGGGTGATGGCCTCTTCGGCCATGCGCGGGAATCGCTCTGAGAAAAACTGGCGGCGCGGGACTGAGAGGTACGGCAGGATCGCCTCTAGCCACTCGGGATTGCCGAGCAGCGTGGGTATCTGAAAGATCGTCGGTGCAAGCTCGGCGGGCAGGACGGTCGATAGCTCGATCAGGGCGGCCGTCGCCTGTGTCGTGAGGGTGAGCGCCCGGTTGTTTCGCTCGCCCCATTGCAGGGCTGAGGCGAACGAATCCACGATGGCCTCCACGCGCCTCTCCCGCGCGTCGTCGGAGAGGTCTCGTGCGGCGAGCAGGTTCCATCCGGGCTGCCCCTCGCGTGAGCGGGTGCCAACTAGGTCAAGCTCGACAATCCGCTCGGCTAGCTCGGGTTCGGTGAGGCAGCTCTTGATTCGGCGGATTGCGTCCTCGTGTGGGTCGAGGAACATGCCGCCGTGCCCGGAGCGAACCAAGCTCAAGAATTGGGTGATCGCAAGCTCGGTCTTCCCCCACCGGCTCCTGCCGGCGGTGTAGGTAAAGAACGTGTCCGCGAGCCGCAGTCCGACGATCCGCTGTCCTTGCTCGCCGCTCACTCGGCCGAGGGGGAGCACGTCTCGCTGCCCGGTGTACTCGGGCAGGTTGCGCGGTGGCGGGTAGACGGCGGCGCCGAGGCGCAGCACGTCCGGTGCCGCGCAGTTGATCGTGGGGGGCTTCAAGAATCCGGCGACCTCGCGGGCACTGACGACGCCCTGGCGGGCGGGGCGGAATAGGCCGGTGTCCATCCGCCGGTCAAACCGTGCTCGGCGGCCGGGGAGGTCCGAGCCAAGGAACGCGAGGCCGAGCAGGCGGACACCGACGACCCGGAATGAGTTGGCGGCGGCCCACCCATCGAAGCATCCGAGGAGCCCTTGCAGCCGTTCGGCGGCGATGCCCTTCACGGGCGCTTGGCAGCGCACGAGCACCTGCATGTGAAACAGCGGCTCGTTTTGGAGCACCTTCGCGGCGATCTGCTCGCGCTGCGCTCGCTGCTCCACGACATCGGCCGCCGGCTGACGCCCGGCTTGCCGGCCGGCGCCCGCCAGCAGGTCGAGCATCCCGCCGCCCGTGTAGGCGGCGGTTGTGTTCGTGCGGCGGGCTTGGCGGAGCAGCGTGCGTCGCATCCGGCGTCGTGCCCCGGCGGTGCATGGCAGAAGATCGACCGCGACCTGCCCGCGCTCCCGTGCGGGGTGCAGGGCGGCGAGCGCACGGGCGAAGCTCTGAAGCGGATCGGGGTCAAGCGCGAGATGCGCAAGCGGCTCGCTGCTCGGTCGCGCGAGCCGCAGCTCGGCGCGCATCACACACCCGTCACCGCTCGCGGGTGGCTCCGGGTCGGCGAGCCTCACCTGTACCCGGTCGTAGTTGCTGAGCGCCGAGCGGATCGCGGGCAGCGCGCGCTCGGGCACCACGAGCGAGTAGCGCATCGCTCCCTCGCTGCTGTCGAGCAGCACACGCACGGCGCTCGCGCGGGGATCGAGCCAGCCGCCGACGACACGACGGACACGGGATAGCTGGGCGGCGCAGCGAAGAACACCGTCAAGCGTTGGCGCGAATGAGTCGGGGGCGAGCACGACGAGCCGCACACGCCGGCTAAGCGCACGACGAGTCACGACGACACGACACGTGAGCGCCGCTAGCAGCACCAGGGTTGACGGGATCGCCGCATACACGATGAGCACCTGGGCGTGCCCTGCCACCCGGCCCGGCAGGCTCCGGTTACGCAACAGCGCCAGCAGCATGAGCGCACCGACAGCAGCCACCAGCGGCCGAGCGTCCTGTGAGGGGCGGCGAGTCACAGCAAGTTACCGGCACAGATAGAGATGTCGAAAAACCGCAAACCGCGCAATTCCGCACCACCAAGCCGGAAACCCGGTGTCGGGTTCGGCCGGTGGGTGAACCGCAGCGCGTACCGCAGCACGAACCACAGCGCGAACCACTGTGCGAACAGTCCAGACGGGCACCGGGCGGGGCTCACGCGCCCTTTCCCTTCGCTCTTGGCGCGGGCGGCTGGGCGTATCCGTAGATCGGTGCTGTCTCGCCTTCGCTGGTCGCGTGAGCCGGAAGGAATGGGCCGACGAGGGCGACGTGGTTTGCGTAGTTGCCCTCGATCGTGGTGATTCGCCCGTCGGGGTAGACGCGCTGCACGATCCCGACGTGCGCGCTTTCACTCGGCCCTGAGCCGTAGAAGACGGCATCGCCGGGCGCGGGTGTCGCGGTCGGTGGCAGGATTCGCCCGCCGCTTTCTTTGGCCCAGGTGTAGAGCGAGCCCGAGTAGCCGTAGGTGGCGGTGGAGCCGGGGAGCGGCACCCCGGCGTGCTGCCAAACCCATGAGGCGAACAGCGAGCACCACTCCTCGCACGGCCCGTAGATCGTGCAGTTGGAGCCCGGTGGCTGCTCGCCCTGGCCGAGCTGGCTTTCAGCGACGCGGACGATCTGCGAGCTGCTTGCCGCTTCGGGTGTGAACGTGCTCGCGCTGCACCCGCTGGTCGAGACGGGCTGTGACAGCGGCGGACTGGAAGCTGTTGGGGAGCCGGTGCCGGTGAACCCGTATTGCACCGCGCGGGCCATCACCTCGTCTGCGTAGCTGACGGTGCTGTCCGAGCACGCGCCGTAGTAGTGGCACGCCGCTTGGCGGTATTCGTTGTAGGTGCCGCCCGTTGGCGGGGCGCCCATGTCTTCCCTGAGGATGCGCGCGGCGGTGTAGATCGCGTCTGCTGGATCGTTGATGTTCGGTGCGTGGCCGGGGTGCGCGGAGACGCCGTAGCGTTCCCACAACGTCTCCCCATCGCCGGGGCTGCACGCGCTGCCTCGGACGTAGGCGATCTGCATTGGTCCGGCGCACCCTGAGCTGTTGGTGCCGGCGCACTCGCCGTTGTCGCACTCCTGCGCACCGATCGACGCGAGAAAGCTCCAGTCGATGTCGAACTTGCTGCCGGCCTGCTCATACAACCGCAGCCGTTCGGGCGGGATGCTCTGGAGCGCGTAGGCCGAAGGTGTCGGCCCGGTCGACGCAAGCGCCGGTTCATCGGTTCCCTGACAGCCGGTGAAGCTCGCGCCGAGGACAGCGACCGCGATACCGAAGATCGCGAGCACGGCAAGGCCGGTGCTGCCCGTCCCAGCGAGAAGCCACCAAAGCAGCCGGCGCTTATCCATCACGCGCCGTCCAGTCCGGTGACGAGCAGACGGCCGCCTTGGCGGGTGAGGGTCAGCCCGACCGTGTAGTCGATCAGCCCGCCGTCATTCACCATCGCGCTCACCGCGACCTCGCCCGCCGGGGCGGCCATGGCGCGCAGCGATATGACTCGCGGGCGGCGTGCCCTGGCTGCCGGCGGCACGCGCTGCGGCTGGCTCGCAAGCGATCCGATCAGTGACCGGCTCGCGTCCTCGATCCTGCTCGCCGGGGCTTGCCCATAGGCGTAGCCGAGGTAGCCGGCAAGGAACCGCTCGGCCGTCGCCCGCGCTTCGGGAGTGAGCGCGCCCGGATCGCTCGCCGCCGGGATGCTCGTTGCTACCCGCTCGATGCTCCGGGTAGCTTGGCGGGCTTGGCTTGCTGGCTGAGTGAGCGTGAACAGCAGCGCGACGGCGCCGAGCAGCACGGCCACGACGGCCATTGCCGCTCGGCGCTCGTGCTCGGCTATCGGCCGGTCACGCTGGGAGCGCATCCATTCGGCGGTGCTCATCGCGCCCGCTCCGTCGCGGCGAGTCGCTTGCGGGCGGCGGCCACGTTCGCCGGGTTGGTGTCGATGCCGAGGTACTGCCGGCCACGACGAACAGCGACTATCCCGGTGTCGCCGGTCGCGCAGAACGGGTCTATGACAAGGCAACGCCCTCGCCCATTTCTGTGAGGGCAGGTTGAGCGCCAGCGCTCACCGCAGCGAGCCGGTGCCTTGAACGGTGCGCCGCACACCCCGCACGCGCACGGGACCGTGCTCGCGAGGATGCACCACTCGATCACCTCGCGTGGCGGTATCCCCGCCGCGCCCGGTGACGGGACGCACCAGCCACGACGCGGCACCCGGCAGCGCCTACAACGGTCCCCTGGACGCTGCGCGACGGGGTAGCGTGGACAGAGCAGGCTCTGCGCTGCGTAGCTTGCGGGCGCGGGGTGTGGCGGGTGAAAGCTGGACTCGGGCTGCTTGCTCAGCAGCACGAGCTCTCGCGGGATCGTCACCGTGGCCGGTCGTAGCCAGCGGGTGTCTTTGAGGGCTAGTGCGAACTCGTGAGAGTTGCCTCCCCTCGTGAGCGCGAGCCACAGCGTCCCGTCGCTGCGCAGTACCCGGTGAACCTCATCGAGCACCGCGAGCAGATAGGGGATCGGCGTGTCACGCCTTGGTGCTGTCACGCAAGTCTGCGCCAGCCCGTCGGGCAGTTCCCGCAGAAGCGTGATCGGGTCTGTGTGTTCAATACGAAAGCTCATGCGGGCTCCTCCTCCGGTGTCTCGGGTGTCGAATCAGGCGTGGGCGGCGAAGGTGAGCGCGGCGGCTCACCTGCCGTGGGCGGCGTTGGCGGCCGTTTGGGTCGCCGTGCCATCTGCGCGAGGCGGGTGCTGTAGTAGAGGGTCTGGAGACGGCCAGCTCCGTCGCCTGCCGCGCCGGGTCCGGCGGTCGCCGTGAGCAAGTCCTTGGTCAGCCGATCGCGCTGGATGAACACGGTCCACAAGAACGCCGCTTGCAACCCGAACGCGAGCAGCCATCCGAGGTTCGAGCTGGCGTCAGCGAGGGCTTGGCAGACGGCGAGCGTCACCGCGAGGATCAGGCTGTAAACAACCTTGCGTGCGAGGTAGCCCGCGAGCTTCGCCAGCCATGCCCTAAAGAAGTCGTGCCCGCGTCCGGGGAATATCCCGATCAGCAACGCGACGGGCGCGAACGACAGCAACAGCAGCAGCAGGATTTGCGCGAGGATCACCCCGACCGCGAGCGCGCCGAGCAGCAGGAACGCGCCAAGCTCGCCGACCAGGATCACGATCGACAGCAGCAGCCGTTGGTACTGGCCGCCCTTGCCCATCGCTTCGGCTGCGGGCTCGTCTGCCTTCCCGAGCGGGTAGGTGCCGTTGGTCTTGGCGGGGTCAGACGATGGGAGGTCGCCGGTGTCGCCCTTTTCGAGGGCTTCGTGCTCGCTGTTGCGCGCCTTTGACTGGAACGGGTAGGCGAGAAAGTGCGAGGCGTACTTGTTGCGGTTGTTGATGCACGTCTTGCCCTGCGCGTGGACTTCGCTGCCGGCTTCGAGCTGGGAGGCGAGCTGCGTGTCCTGCCCGGCGTTCGGACTGAGAGGGCGCACGGCGACCGAGTGGCCGCTTGTGGTGGTGCAGTGCTCGATCCCGCCGAACTCAAGGACAGTCCACGGGTCCAGCACCAGCAGCGAAAAGAGCTGGCTACTCGCGGCTGTCTTGGCCTGTTGTTCGCTGCCGATGCTCCCTTGATTGGTGAGCGACAGCAGTGCCGTCGATAGCTGGTTTGAGAGCTTGCTCGCCGGGGCGATCGTCCGCTGCGGCTGCGTGACGATCCCGATCGCCAGCACGCAATACAAAAGGGACACGGCGAGCGCGCCGGCTGTCTCGGTGTAGCGGCGCTGCACCAGCGCCTTCCACATCGCCCAGCAGCCGGCGAGCACGATCGCGACGACGAGCCACGGCGCACCGAACGTGTTGGTGTAGAGGTTGTGGATCGCGCTCGCTACAGGTGTGAGCGCACCCGAGCCGGGGCTGCCGTTCCCGTTGACCAAATCGAGGTTGAACGCGAACGCGAAAAGGGTGATTACCGCGTTCGCCAAGAAAGCCGTGATGAGCCACAGAACCTGCGCGATGAAGAACGCGATCAGCGGTGGCACACCGGACACGTCAACGCCGCTGAATACACCGACGCTGATGCCGGGGAAGTATTGGTCGAGCTGGTAGTTAGTCAGCGGGTAGCGTTCGGCCAGTCCTCCGGCGGGTAGCTGCGGCGCTGGGCCGATGTTGCCGTAGACATCGTTCGCTACGGCCGCCGGGCTGGCGAGCAGCACCAGCCCGATTGTCAGAGCGAACAGGAGCGCGAGTCGCCGTCGCCGCGTTGAGGTGAGACGGCGTAGGGCGTGGAGAATCATGCGTCGTTCCTTCCGGTTTGGTCGGGGGTCGTTTGCAGCGCTTGCAGCAGGTGCGGGTACACGAGGTCGATCTGCACCTCGCCGACGCGGCCGTGTAGGTCGCGCATGAGGCAGCGACCGGCGCGGAACTCGCGGACCCGGCCGACTAGCTCGCGGGTCGGCTCAAGGCCGATGAACCGCAGGGCTGCCTTGGCGGCGTCCTCAGAGTCCTGGCCGAAGACGAACACGACCCCGATCAGGTCCGAGAGGTCGCCGAGGTCACCGATGCGGTGGGTGCCGAGCAGCAGCGTTGCGTTGAACGCGCGGCCGAGCCTGACCAGCCGGTTGATGATCTGCCGTCCCTGCGGTGAGGCGAGCAGGAACCAAATCTCGTCAAGGCCGACGACCTTGTGCCGCGAGCGGTCGCGTGAGATCAACTGGAGCGCATACGCCGCGACGAGTGAAAGCGTCGCCACGGACACGCGCTCCGCGCGGGTGTATGTGTCGCGGGCCGCTGAGGGTTCGGGGAGCGACAGGCCGGGCATACGGATCGTCGTGACCGGCCGGTCAACCTGAATGTCTGCGCTCTCACCGCCGCCGAACCCGAGTCGTGCGAGGCCGAAGTCGCGGATCACTTCCAGTGCTTCGCCGGCCTCGCGGGCGGTGGCGCGCTCGCTCGCTTGCAGCAGCTCGACAACGCGGGAGAGGCTGCGTGATCCCTCGCTTACGGTGTCCTTGACCGCGAGCGAAACGGCGTTCTCCCAGGCCGCCGTGTTGCCGGGCAAGAGCTCAAGCAGGTAGGAGCAGGCGAGTTCCTCGCGCAAGTCCTCGAGGCCGATAGCGAGCGGGTCGAGCTTGCCCTGCTGCGCAGAGTCACCGGACAGCTCAAGCACCTGCACCCGCCCGTCAAGCTCGGGCAGTAGGTGCAGGCCGTGGTCGGGCTTCGGGTCGAAGTCCACCACGAGCGACCCGCGCCGCTCGGCGGCGTACTCGATCGTCTCCGCCGCAACCGTCTTGCCGGACCCCAAGGTGCCGATCAGTAGGACCGCTGAGGCGCGGTCTTCCCTCGGTGCCTGCGTCGGATCGAACCGCACCGGCAAGGGTGCGCCGGTCGGGGTGTACCCGAGATATGGGCCGCGCTGGGAGCCGACCATCCGGCTTCCGGTCGGGATCAAAGCGCCGAACTGCTCGACTGTGAGCTGTTGGGTGTAGTCGCGCATCACGCCCACCCGTCCGGTCGCGGCAAATGGTCAAGCCAAAGCTGGTGCTGCAACCCGGCGGGCCGGTGCAGGGTGATGTCGCCGTACTGCTCTTTCAGGACAGCGACCCGGCGCTCTAGCTCCTCCTCGCTCCTGGCGCCGACGGCGAGTGAGATCTGCGCGTAGAGCATCGGCGGGTGCCCGCCTGCCTGTAGCTGCGCCTCGTACTCGCGGGCGAGAACCCGGTCAGCGCCGGCCATGAGACTCGGGCCGTGCGCGGCGCCTTCGACCTGCTCGTTGTAGGCGTGCTCGACATCGGCGATCCGCTTGCGGACCTGCGCGAGCGCTTGGCGGTTCCCGAGCCAGCGCGCGTGAAGGGAGGCGTCTACCGGGAACCCGACAGCCTCCAGTGGTGCGAACAGCGCCTCGGCGGTCGCGCCGGGAAACTCCGGGGCGTCCGCGAGTGCGCCGAGCGCGAGCATCGCTTGATAGCAGCGGCCCTGCTCACCATCGACGACGAGCGTCTGTTGCTGCTCGGTGATCGCGGCGTTCGCGCAGCGGGCGAGGTCGTGGCCGAGCGGCTTGAAAGCGACACCGCCAGCGGGCGCGGAGATGATGAGCGCGTCGGGTTGCCAGTGACGGTCAAGCTCGGGCTCAGCGACACCACGCGAAGCGGCGCGGCTCAGCAGCCATTGAAGCTCTGCGGTCCTCGCGCGGCGGGCGCCGATGACACCGCCTACGCGCTCATAGATGCGCTGCTCGCGGGTAGCGAGTTCCGTCAGCTCTGCGGCCGGGATCGGGGAGGCGGACCCGATCCCGGCCAGCTCCTCGACACGGCGCCGCATACGATCGACGCCGCGCACGAGGCCTGAGCCGACGCCCGTGGGTGTGCTGCCGGCGAGCGAGACGGCTAGGTAAATCTCCGGGGTGTGCGACCCGAGCTGGTGCAGGCGCTGCTCGTGCCCGGCAAGGAACGCCTGCCACGCCCGAGGGTCTTGGTGGCGGTCATCGAGCAGGCGTTCGGTGTGCGCGACGTACCGCTCGGCGGGGTAGGCACGGTTCACTCGCCACAGCGAGAAGTCCGCCGCGATCGTGTGCGCGAGCCTTTGTAGGCGGCGCTGTAGCGACCACTTCTCACCCGTGGGTAGGTACGGGTAGGAGGTCGTCGTCAGCCGATACAGGCCGGCGGCCTCGCCACCCCTTCCCAAGAGCACGTTGCCGTGCGCGTAACGCAATGGGAAGCTCACGGCCGCACCTCCACGACCTGCCCGTCAGTCAGCTCGACCACTTCGCAAAGCCGCTCGCCGCTGCGCAGCCGGTGGCCCTCGGCGTGACGGACGATCAGCCGGCCACGGCCGGGGATCGCCACGACCGGACGGGCGAACACGAGCCGCGCCGGACCCTGCACCTTGCCGTGGTGAAGCAACGGCGAGTGCTCATCCGGGGCGACCCAAACCTGCGGCGCCCACACCTGAGCCTGCCCATCGGGTGCTATCGCACCGTCCAGCGAGCGGCGGGCAGCACGTGCTCGCAGCGAAAGCCAAGAGGTGAGGTAGCGGTGTGCGGGCCGCCCGTCCGGGGAGGCCTGCCCGGCGAGCGTGGCGACCATGCCGGGCGCGATCAGCAGCCGCAGCGGCCAGTCAAGCCACCCCAACACCACGCCCACGAGCAGAGTCGCTATGAACCCGGCGAGTGCGCCGAGCACCGCGCCCGGCCAGCCGTGTGAGCTTGCGCCCAGCAGCCCGGCGATAGCGCCGAGCACGACCGCGAACAGGATCGAGCGCTGGCTCAGGACAAGGATCGCCACCAGTGAGGCGAACGCCCAGCCAAGCCACTCAAGCGGCACGCCGCCCGGCACCGGAAGGCGCCGACCGTCGATCTGGTAGATACGCCGGTCGGGCCTGAATATCCGCTGGTAAGAGCGGATCGTGTGCGTGTCGTCGCTCATCGCAAACAGTCCCCTCGGTCAACCGAAAATCTGTTTGCCGATGCCTTCGGCGGCGGTCGCTATCTCAGACGGCGCGAACACCATCCACGCCACCACGATCGCCGCGAACAAAAACACGGCCAGCTCGGTGTAACGGCGATTCAGGAGAAACATCAAGCTGATGACGCCGACGATCCCGCCGTACAGCTCTCCCGCGTAATGCTTGAGGAGATTCCCGACGTTCGCGCCGACATCATTCCCGGCCGCGAGTGAAGTCGCCGGGAACAACATCACCGCGTAGATCGCTACTACACAGACCTGCAAGATGCGTCGTATGTGTGACACTCCGATCACTTCCCTTGCGCTTGTGAGGTTTCGGTGTCGGCGGGCTGCGTCACAGTCACCGTCACACCGCGAGTCGTCGTGGGCACCCGCGAGGTCGTGTCGAAGTAGGACGCGATGCCGCGAACCAGCAGCAGCAACACGCAACCCCACAACAGAACACGTCCCGCGAAGCGAGTCAGCCGAGTAACAATTTCGACCGATGCGCGGTCATTGACTGACTGGCGTTCACCCTTTGTCGTCCTACCGAAAACAGTCATAGGGCGACGGTACGGACGGAACCCCGCCAACACCACAAGTGGAACTAGCTATTACAAGTGAACTAGGTTTACTAGGTTTAAAGCGATGGCTTTCATAGATGCGCGCCCCAGAACGCACAAGAGCCACCGTGCAACCGCAACGGTGACTCTTGGCTTTCGGGTCGGGGCTCTGCGGCTACGCTGCGGCGAGGCTCACTAGGTCGGCCAACTCGTCAATCTGACCCCGGATGCTCGCAAGCGTTTGGTCGAGAAGGCGACAAGCGGAGTAGTCAGCAAGCGAATACAGGACACAGTTACCATCGCGGCGCCGCGCGACAAGCCCCGCCCTATGCAGGATGCAGAGATGACGGGAGACGTTCTGCGGCGTGGTCGGCATTTTGTCTGACAGCTCCTGCACCGGAACCTCGCCCTGCTCAAGCAGCGTCAGCAACTGCACGCGAGTCGGGTCCGCCAGCAGCGCAAGGCGACTCGTCACAAGACCCACCACGGACTCTGTCCAAGTTCCGGTCATCGTTGATCCCCGACCCTCTATCGTCCTAGATAATCAAACTGCGTCTGTTCCATTTTTCCGACGTGTCCCAGAGAAGTGGGACGGTCGGTTCCGACAGGCCCGACACGGGTGGGACGAGGCACGACGGGACTAGGCGGCATATCGCTCGCTGCGCTGCTCCCAGCGCTGACTTTGAGGGCCGCTGGCGCCGCCGATACACGCCCGAGCTTGCCTGCTGAGTGTCGGTGATTCACCGGGCGCCGTGAGCGATGACGGTCGGGGCGGTGCGCTCTGTCGGGGGCTGAGGGCTGAGGGTGCGTGCGACCCAGCCCCGAGAGCAAGCCGACGGCCAGCATTGCGACCAGCAAGCCCGCGACGCAAGCCGGCCACCGACGCGCAAGCGCTGCGGCTAGAGCTGACCACCCGCCGGTCGCGGATGGTCTCAGAACCTCTGTCGGCTCCTCGGCGCTCAGCGGTGAAGCCGCTGGCATGTCCTCATCAAAGAGCTCGCTCTCGGTGAAGGGGTCCATACTCGTTAATGCAGGCACCGCCCTGTGAGCGACAGCGAATTGGCGCGGCGGCGAGATTAAATCGCCGCGCCCGCCGGGTGAGCGACGGGCGCGGTGTGCAACGGGGGCGAGTCGTCTTGTGGGCTATCGCTCGACAGTCACACGCACCGGCTTGCTGTGGGTGCTTAGGAATGGATAGCCGCCGTTTGGCACGGTTACTGCTCTAAAGAGATACGAGGCGCCGACGCCGAGCGTAAAGACGTATTTGTATGTCCATGCCCCGCGGCTAGAGGTCGGGAGCACTTCGATAGTGCGCCACCGCCCGGCATAGAGGATCTCCATTTGCACGGACTCGCCACCCGGCGGGACGTATCCGCCGGCAAGTTGGCCTCTGAATACGAGCGCCCGACCTAGTCGCGCTCGGCGTGGAGCGTGCATGGAAACCACCCCTTGCACGCTCTCGTGAACGTCGAGCGTCGCAGCAGGAGTGCTGTCGAGCGCGTGCGAGTAGTAGGCGACGCGGAGCAGGCGAGATGGACCCGCCGGAGCCTTGAGCGTCCAAGTCCCATCGGACCGAGAAGTCGCGCTGGCGATAGGTGTCGCGGCGGCAGAGCCGATCACCTGCTGCAAGAGCTGGACCTGCGCTCCCTTGATTGGCGCGCCCGTTGGCGCAGTCAAGCGGCCGGCGAGCACGACAGCCGAGCGAGCCTGTTCGCGTGCGAACGCCTTGGGCTGCCTCCCCGCGAGTGTCAAGGTCGCGCGTTCGGAGGCAGGTTCGCCATTAGGCGCTCCGCGCGACGGCGGGATGACCGAGACAATCGGCGGCGTTACAACGGGCGGTTGATTGTCGATCGTGATGGGTCCGGTGTAGACCGTCGCCTTGTTGCCGGCCGCGTCTTCTATTTCTACGTTGAGCGTGT
Source organism: uncultured Solirubrobacterales bacterium (assembly GCA_963791485.1). Taxonomy (GTDB): domain Bacteria; phylum Actinomycetota; class Thermoleophilia; order Solirubrobacterales; family Solirubrobacteraceae; genus Palsa-744. The sequence continues at coordinate 702,659 of CAWBSO010000006.1, read as the reverse complement.
GTTGACCTTCGGCGAGTTCGCTCGTCCGGATTTCGGTATGCACCTCGGTTTCTTGCGGGCATGGCTGGAGGCTGTGAAACTTGAGCGCGCCGTTATAGGTGCCGTGCGCGACACACTTGCCTTCGCTGAGGTTTGGAGTGGCCGACCACATCGTGTGGCCGTCGATCTGCATGGTCGCGCGATACACGCCGGGTCCGTGTTCGTCGTGTGCCGTGAATGACAGACTGGCTGTGCCGCTTGCCGGGTTGTTTAGGAGCGTTCCAGCAAACCCAGCAGCGGTGGGCTTAGCTTCGTTGCTGAGCAAGATCGTTGCGCTCTTGATGTTCATCTGTGCGTCAAGACCACTTGAGCAATATTCTTTGCCTGACGGCGGGATGCACTCGGTGACTGCGTATAGCCGCGAACCGCCGTGGTAATAGTCCGTGAGCGTGTTTTCTTTGACGGTCTTGCACAGTTCAGTGCACATCACCACCAGTTCGCTAACTTCGGTTGAGTTATTCGGTGTGGAGAGGTAAGCCTGTCCGCCAGGGCTTGCCAGGCTCAGCGTGATCGACCCGCCTTGGATCGTGGAGTCGGCCGAGGCGCTATACACCCACATCGGCCCACTATTGGCAAGCTGATAGCCAACTTCGTCCCGCAGCGACAGCGAGCCTCCCACCTGTGCGCAGGTATTACCCGGTTCAACGATGGAGAGATAGCCGCCGACAGTGCCGGGCGCCCACCCTTCCGTTGAGACGGGTTCGCCACCGTCTGAGCACGTGGCCTGCGCCCACTCGCCCGCTCGTGCACTCGCAGCCAAACACAACGTGAGCGCCATCGCCAGCACAGCAGTTGTGAGTGCGAGCCGACGGTTGCGGATTACGGTGGGGATCATCGTTAGATTCCTTTCCAATCGTGTTGCTCAGTGGCCGAGGTAGCCGAGGTTGGTCCCGCCGCCGCTACGTGACGGCGCGGGAGCTTCGTCAGCAGACCCGGTAGACGACGTTGACGCTGCGGTTGCTACAGAAGCTCTCGATGTAGACGTACTGCCGCCCGCGCCCCCGCCAAGTGCGAGATACCCGAGGTCGTGGCTCGGCGGCGACTGCGAGCGGTGTTTGACAGAGGTCGTGGTGGCCTTGCGCGAACCCGTGTCCGTCTGAGCCCGCGTGGAAGTAAGCCCGCCGGCAACCGCCGAGGGCTGGATACTCCCGGCGGTCGCGCTCACCGGATCCGCGGACACTCTGTGATGGTGGTGGACGGGCGCGGGCGCTTCGAGGGAATGGACGACTTTCGCACCGACACCGGCACCAGCGATCACGAGCGCCGAGGTAGCGGCGGCGGCCTTGACCAACCCGCCACCACCGAGCACTCCGGCGGTGCGCTCAGCCGTCGCGGACCCGCTCGGCGCGCGGCCCGTAGAGAGCAGCGAGGTCAGCCGCTCGATCCAGCGACCGTGTAGCTCCACGGCGAGCACCGGGGGTGGCAGGAAAGCCGCGCTCGCCGCACGCTGGAACTCGCGGGCTCGCATCTCGCGCAGCAGCGTCGAGTAAGACGATCGGCAGCCGGCGCAAGCTGCGAGGTGCGCCCTGGCGGCCGTCTCCTCCTCGGCTTGGGCGGCCCCCTGCGCGTGGGCGTGGATCGCTGGCTGGCGGTAGTCGCACATGCGCCCGGCGGCGGTGATCGCCGCGACCTGATCGAGCTTTCGCCGCGCGCTGCGAGACGCCGCGAGCACGGTCTTGACCGGCTCGCCCATCGCTTTCGCCGCGCGCTTGACGCCGAGGCCGTGCGCGGCCATCACCGCCATCACGCGCTGCTCGAATGGGTCGAGTTGCGCCATGAGGTCGGCGGCCGTGGCGATCCGCTCTTGGGCGGCCACGAGATCGAACGGCTCGTCGTCATCGCCGGGTAGTACTTCGGCGACGGGCTCGAACTCCACGCGCCGTTGCGACCCGACGTGCAAGTCTCGCCGGCCCGAGCGGTGCGCCATGAGCAGGTAGCCGATCGAAGACCAGAACGCGCCCTGTAGGTGCTGCTCATCACGGATCGGCTTGCTCGACATAACCACAAGGCCGATCGCCTCATCAACAAGCTCGTCGCGGACGTGCTCCGGCAACCCGGCCACGTCGCGGCGCCAGTCAAGGCGCTTGCGAAGCTCGGCGCGCTTGGCCTTCAAGGCGTGCGCGGCCTCCTCCGGGGAGAGCGCGCCGCGCTGGCCGGGAGCGCGCACGAGCCAACGTGCGTGACCCCGCCGCACAAGCGGTAGGGCAGCGTGGCGGGGGATCGCTGCGGATTGAGCAGGAGAGGCCATCACCTCGTTAATGCAGGCTGGCTCCTCGGCGCGACAACTAATTTCGTCCAGGGGCAAAGATGCCGTCGCAGATGACGGCCCCGAACCGGAGCTGCGGCGATTCCAGCGCATACACGCTCACGCCACTCTCAACGTCCCCTGTGCCACAAGTTCTGTTCGGCAGAACGGGCTTGTCCTGTAGGCGCGCAATCATCCCGTCAACAGGTCTACGTCCTAAGCGGACTACGCGCTCGGACTACGCGAGTCCATCGCCAAGCGATACGACGACCTCGCGCCTGCCACGATTGATGACCTGCGCGGGCTAGTTATTCACAGGTGCGAGACGTTTCGCATTCTTCCTGCACGCGCTCTTCCTTCTGATTGCGTTCTTCCATGCGCTTTGGTTCGCGAGATTCTTGGATCGCCTTGCTCTGAAGTTCTTGCGACTCTTTGCTTTCCTGCGCATATTCCTTTTCGCGTTTCCCTTCCGCCGGTTCCCTGTATTTTTCGCGTTCTTCCTTGGCTTCTTCTTCCTTGTGTTCGGCCTCTTGTGTTTGCGATTCTTGACGTTCGGCGGCTGATGGTTCCCGCCTCTCGTTATGCAGGGGCCGTGCGTTTTCCCCACAGCCGAGCCCCCGCACGACTTCCAGCCGCTGTTCTTTGCTGAGGTGCTCTACATAGCCGGCCTCTGTGGGCGCGCTCAGGCAAAGGAGGTAGCCGAGAGCCGGGACGAGTCCGCGTGCCTCAACATTGGCGCAGACCTCGTTCATCGCTTCAAGGCCCTGCGATAGGTAGTGGTATGGCCAGCCTGCCCGCGCAAGATACGCGGCGTCCTCGTCTTCGCCAGCGGTCTTCCAGTCTTCGCAGGTCGGTTCCCGCTGGTGTTCGCTCATGGGAAGCGGCGGCGATTCGGTGTACGCAAACACGATTCCAAAGTCAAGGCCAACATCTCCGAAGGCTTCCTTGCCGTTCGAGCCTTTGGCCGCAACTTCGGGGTGCATCCAATCAATCCGGGCCAGCGTGGCACGTGCTTCCGTTTCGGTCAGATCATCCGCTTCGTAGTCTCGACCGAGCTGTTCAATCGCCGCGTGGCAATGTCTCAGGGGCGCCCCGTTCGGTGCGCGAACGAGTGCGCCTGCACCGCACGCTCTAATCGCGATTGCCGAAGCGTCTTTTGCCGTCCTGCGCGCGGCTGCGGCGTGCGCTGCTTCTTTGCGGGCATCTTCCCGAGCCTGAGCGCGCGCCGCCTTCGCTGATGCTGCCGCTTTGGTGGTGACCGAACTCGTCGGGCTGTGTGGGGCCCCGCAGCTCGTCAACAGTAGAGATGCTCCTGCCGCAGCGAGAATCCGTGAGCTAATCATGTGGGTGGGCTGCGTCCGTTCAGTTGGAACGCGGACACCCTATAGCACCCCGCTCTTGCATCGCTCTTGGCGAAGCAGACAACGCCGTACGACGGGGTGGCCGCGTGTGACCGACAGCGATCCGGTGTGGTCTCATGCGGCGCTAATAGTGGCCTTTGGCGTCTCGTCATGTCGTTGTTGGGGCGTAGGCTCTCGGCATGGGAGAGCACCGTTCGCGCATTGGAGTCGGCTTGTTGACGTGCGCAGCCGCCTTTGTGGTTGGAGGTGCTTCCACGGCGGCGAGCAACGCAGCCGGCTGGGGTAATCCAATCGTGATCGGACTCCTGGTTGTAGGTGCCCTCTGTCTCGTTGGAGTCGTGTGGGCGTTGGGCGTGCTTGGGCGGCGAGCGCCCGGGAGGACACATAGGTCGCAGCAGGGCGACATCAAGGCCGGGCTGGGCATCAAGGCGGGGGAGGACATTGAAGCTGGCGGGACCGTCGAGGCTGGCGGGGAGATCGCCGCCGGGGGGAACGTCCGAGCCGGTGTGCATGTACTACCCCAGCGGGGAGGCGAGCTATCGGACGCCGACAGTCTTCGGATCACGCGGGAAACCGCGCAGAGAATGGACCGGATGATCCGCGATCCCACTCTCCGTGCTCTCGACGAGAGCAACAAAGCTGCTGCTCAGCCGGAGCGGGAGCCGCCTCCGGCCCTCGCGCCTCAATTCAGGGAGTGGCTTGAACACGAGTATGAGCGCGGCAAAGATGAGGTCTACAAGATCAACCTCGGGCGCGGTGAGATACTTCAAGCGATCGGTCCACTCGGACACGTCACGACCGGAATGAAGCTCAGCGCGCTGGCAGGCTCAGCCGAGCAATGGGCGAAGGGACTCCGTAGACGCCTCGACGACGAGGGCTACACGGATGCTGCGAAGGTCGCCGCCGGTAGCCCACCCTCGACCTCCGGCGACCCTACTACGGGCGACTTCGACCGGCTCAAGAGGTACGTGGAGGCTCGTATGAATGAGATCCAGGCCGTACTCAAGGGCGCTGCATGAGCGCCACGCCCAGCCCTGCGAGTTGCCGATCACGCAGCTCCACAAGCCGTGGTTGCCCGATGTCGTAACACTGGCTAGAGGGCCGGCGCGATCTAGCAGGCTGCGCGAAAGGCGGTCGGTGAGACTCCGAAGCACCCCCGGAACGCGCGGGCGAAGTGGGGAGGCTGACGGTAGCCGACCTGTAGCGCCACGTCGCGCACCGGGATCGCGGGCTGGGAAAGCAGCTCGGCGGCTGCGCTCATCCGTCTAGCGACTAGATCGTCATGGAAGGTGCTATCGCTGAACTGAGCGAAGGCACGCTGTATCTGGCGAGGGGAAGTCGCAAGCGCCTTGGCGACCATCTCAACCGTCAAGGGCTTACGGTAGTGACGCCTGATTGCGACGCACGCGAGCAAATACAGCCGGCGACGTTCGATGAGCGTGTGCTTGCGGAGACCTGGCGGCGGCGGTCTGCGCGCTTTCGCGGCGGCGGGTACTACGTCCAGTCGGAAAGTGCAGGCGTAGTAGCTGGTGGATGCGTCCACGGCTGAGGTTGAATCGCTCGCCGATCTCTTCGAGGGTAAGACCCGTGACCGCGCGCAGCCGGAACATTTCGCGCTCGCGCTCGGTCTGAATGTGCCGTCCGTGTCGGGAGAACGTGAGGCCGTGGCGGTGAAGCTCGCAGATGATCTCGTACAGCTCAAGTCCCTTGCTGAACTTGGGGTGCTGGATCAAGTCACCGCTCCCATGTTCAAGTAGCTGGTCAACCAGATGGATGTCGGCCGCTTTCAGGCAGGCGAGAGCAGCCGGGCTGAGGTCAAGCTCGGTGACGTGCATGATTTCGCGAGCGACGCTAGAGCGTCATTATTTGGTCGAAGCTCTTGGCGACCTCAGAGACGATCGCCCGGTCGCCACGGCGTTCGATGAGCCCGGCGCCGTCCAGATGGCTCAGCGCGTCGGTGATCGCGAGCTTCTGCTTCTTTTTCTTTGCGCTGAAGGCGTAGCGGAGGTCCTGCTCAGAGAGTGGGCCCTGGCCATCTCTGTCGCGTACCAGCAGCGATTCGAGGACAGCTTTGTCCCAGTGGCGCTCGCGCTCCGAGGCGGGGTCGTTGGGCGACTGCGTGATCTCGTGGAAACGCACGGCCGGGTGCGAGGCGGTCGCCAGGTCATTCCAGCGATGGATGAGTCCCGCTATGCGCAGGCGCTTGAGGCTGGCGGGGACGTTGCCGGGGGTGCTGATCGTGCGTGCGATCTCGGCTTCTGACCACGGCCGCTGCCGATCGCTGTCGAGCATGAGTTCGAGGACGGCTTTGTCGAGGCAGGCGTTCGCTTCGGATTCGACTGAGCTACGTTGGTCGGGCATGGGAGTCGTAACCTCCTGTGTCACGGTCCCGGGCGGGGTTGCCGCCTCGCGCCGGGGCCATATTCATTAGGACGTGTCTACATCTACAGTGCTTTTCGGGCTCAGTACGCGCGATGAACGGGTCTGGCACGAGGCCGTCACGATCATGTAACGCACCGGCATCGGCCTATACCTCCAGCAGCCGGCCGGGGGAGTTCGGAGCGAGGCGATAGCCGACCCCGCGAGTCGCAGGCACCCAATCCTCTGCGCCTGCGCGAGCAAGTGCTTGTCGCAGCCGGCAGGCGTGCGAGTCCAGAGTCCTCGTGGTGCCAGCGGAGCGAAAGCCCCACACTTCCCGCAGTAGCTCGTCCTTGGTGTGGACGCGCTCGGGCTCCCGCGCAAGATGCACAAGCAGCGCGTACTCCAGACGGCGCAAGCCAACACGCATCACCCCGACCGTGACCTCATGCGCTGCCGTGTCGATCCGAAGCTCCTGGTACTCGATCACACCAGGAATATCCGCTGGCTCCCGGCGCACGAGCGCCTGCACGCGGGCGCGAAGCTCGGTGTAGGCAAAGGGGGCGCGCAGCACGTCGTCTGCTCCAGCCTCGAATCCACGCAGCACGTCACCCAGCTCGCCGTTTGGGCTCATCCAGAGCGTGCGTAGGCCTTGCTTGACCTCGGGCACGAACGCACCCGCGCGTAGTTGGCGCAGCACGTCGAGCCCTGCACCTCGGCGTGCTGCGCGACCGAAGATCACGAGGTCGACCTCGCAGGCCTCGCACGCGGCGCGTAGCATCGCCGGGTCGCTGGCGCGGCGAACCTCATAGCCATCAAGCGCCAACTCATCCGCCAGTGCCAGGTTCACGTGCTCCTCGCCATACAGGAGCAGCACAGCCCGGCTCATGGTCAAGCACCCACCCAGAGCGTCGAGCGAGTGCTGAACGGGGTACTCGGGAACGCCGGCCCGCGTTGTGACGGGCTCGACAGATACTGCGCTCATCCGGCCTCCTTTCGAGCACCGAAAAACGCGCCAGCGAGCACACCGGATCATCCGCAGATAGCCCTACGGTAGGCGTGGCATCGAAGGTTGGTTCTTCGGTGCTACAGGCCGGACGGGTGCGTCAACACCCGTCCGGCCGAATCGTTTTTTGGGCTCGCTGGCGATCAGAGCAGAGCCTCCGGCGGAACCTTGCGGCGCCGAGCTGAGCGTGGGCCGCCGCCATCGCCACAGCCGTGTGCGTGGGTATTGGGTAGCCGTAGCTCGCCAGCTTCGACTCGACGGACCAGCAACTCGTCCAGAGGGCGATCAGCCCCGCTGCCTGCTCGTTGGTCGCCCTGAGGCCGCGCTTTAGACTGGCATCATGCTCGGCGAGTACGCCCAACACGTGTGGAGGCACTGGTGGTCGGTCGTGGTAGGTGCGGCAGGCGGCGTGCTGTTTTTGGTCTCGCTGTTCGTGAGCATCTCCATCCCGACGTGGCTCGGAGCGTCGATTCTCGTCGTCGGTCTTTCGATCGCTCAGTCCCTTGCGTTCAAGGACATGCGCCAGGAGCGAAACGAAGCCCGCAGGGCAAGCGAGTTCTCGATAGGGCCATCGCCATTTCCCCGCACCAAACTGGAGAGTGCAGTCGTAAAGAGCCTTGTTGCTGCCCGCGACATCGAGCGCGAGTCCGCTGTTCGAGGCCAGCAGGACCTCTCTGATCGTCTGATCGCATGGGCGGGGGAAACCGATCAGCGGCTCGATGAGGCTGGCGCAGGCGAACTGCACGCGAGGTTCCGCCATGACGGCCTGCATCCTCCGCATGGAACCGGCGAGGCCATCGCGTACTTGAGTCGGCAGATCACGCTAATGGAGGACGCCCTTCGCCAACTTCGCAGCGATGAGGCATCAAGCAATGGCGGATGATCGTGCGCTTATGGAGCGAGCGATTGCGATTGCCCGCCAATGCGAGAGCGAGCCGGGCAAGGTTTCGCCGAAGGTCGGTGCGGTCGTCGCCCGCGATGGCATAGTGATCGGCGAAGCGTTCCGGGGCGAACTGGCTCCTGGGGAGCACGCCGAGTTCACGCTGTTGGAGAAGAAGCTCCGAGAGGACACACTTGCGGGCGCCACGCTATTCACCACTTTGGAGCCTTGTACGGGCCGTAATCCGCCGAAGATCGCTTGCGTAGAGCGAATCATCGAGAGGCGTATTGGCCGAGTTGTCATCGGTGTACTCGATCCCAACGACGCAATCCGTGGTCGGGGTGAGCTACGGCTCAGGGACGCGGGTGTTGAGATCGCTCGGTTCGATTCTGATCTGATGGCGCAGATCGAGGAGCTAAACCGTGAGTTCGCGCGCAGTCATGCGGGGGCGCAGTCGCCGGAGCGCACCGAGGCTCAGATGACCGATCCAGCGGATCCGGAGGAGGTTGGCCCCAACGGTCATCGAATCGGCTATACCGACGACGGCGACAAGGTTGAGTGGATACCGGACGACGACGAGCCCGGCAATTTCTGGCCCATGCTGCTCCGCCGCAATGATCGCCAAATCCTCGACACCTACAAGGAACTTTGGGACAAGGTTTGGTGGAACCGGCACCAGAATTGGCTACACAGGCTGGAGAGCGGAGAGGAGTCGCTGACACAGGAGCAGGAGGCCATCTTCGAGCAAGCGTCGCAGGCCGCCGCGCGAATAGAGGAGAAGTATGGCCGGGAGAACCTGGGGTGGGACGACGTTGAGTGGGGTCTCATAAGTGGGCGAATGTCTGCTTTGTCCTGGGTGCTTGGTGCAGAGTGGAACGAGTCGCTTGATACCTAACTCAGATCAAAGTTCGCCCGGTGTCTGACAGCCTCTACGGAATCCGCGCGACTCGGGCGTCGCCCCCAGGCTTTGCGCGGGACGATGATGAGCGGCGGCGGGTCTACGGCGCGGCGCTCGCGCAGTTTGACGAGCTGATCGCGGCTTCGGCAGCGGTTGGGCCGGCTTCCCGGCCGTTGCCTCTGTTCTATGCCTTGAGCCAAGCCGGACGTGCCATCGCGGCGGCCCATGCCAAGACTACATGGCGTCTCCGCTGGCACGGTTTGTCGTCCCAGGAACTGAGCGTGGCGCCACTCGACATCGAGGTCAGCAGAATGGCTGCCGCCAGCAAGGATGAAAGGTCAGTGGACTCCGTTACCGGCGTCGCAGATGCAACCGGCAGCGAGGTCTTTGCTAAGGCGCCGACGATCGGTGCGCTCTGGTCCTCGCTCCCCGAGGTTTTCGATCTGCTGCCGGCATCGTTCAGCAGGGAGCTGATCCCGATGCGGCTAGTTCTAGAGCCAGACCCGGAAGGACTCCGGGGGCGCATCGACCAAGCACATCTGTATACCGTCGCCGTTGATTTCGATGGCACGCCGGACGAACTCGACAAAGACCTCAGCGACAACTACCCAACGAGCATCGGCATGAACGCCTACAGGCCATTCCAAGGTCAACCTGTCATGCGAGTGCTCACACACTTCGGTGACGGACTGGTAGTCCGCTGGAACCGGGAGGCGGCTCACGGCGCCGGCCTAGATCGAGATGTCGCGGCTGTCGAGCAAGACGGGTGGTGCTGGCTGCGTCCGAGCGTCAGCGGCGTCGCGCTGTCCTCGCTCCTGACTTGGTGGACGCTGCTTTTCGGCCTCTCGATGCTCGCACGCTACGAACCTGCCGGATGGATGCAAGCACTCGACTACGAATCGTCCGAGCTTGCTGCGCCACTCGCCAAGTTGCTGGACATTGGCCTAGTCCGCGTGCCCGAGCTGACTCTCGGCGCGCTGATAGCGGCATCCGAACCCCCTGCGACACCTCCAAGCGACCGATGACGGACGTAGGGTCTCAACATGGTCCTGTCCGTTGAGGATGCGTTCACCACGGGAGTTGCGTTCGACCTGCTGGGTGGTTATCTGCTTGCACGCGGCCTGCTCGCTGATCCCCGCGACATGGCTCATCGCGCCTCGACTCTAGTCGGCTACAACGGGGCGATTGTCGAGCGCGAAGTGCGAGCCCGCATCGATGGCGTGACTGGAATCGCAACGCTGGGGCTCGGCTTCCTTCTCCAGTTCGGCGGCTACGTGGCGCTGATCGGCGGCGCCAAGCTAACGACCACCGACGCCGAAGCGGCGCTACTCGCGGTCGGCGTGGCTGTGGTCCTGGTGGCTGTCGCCGTCTTGGTGCTCGTACCGGTTCGCTCCAGACTCGCTGACAAGCTGCGGCCCGAAGTCGAGGCCGCGCTGAAGCAGCTCGGGGCGACTGACTGAGGGCTCGATGTAATGGTGTGCATCTTCTGTGAGCAAGACCGCAAGCGCAGCCGGGAGGATGTCTTCCCGAAATGGCTCCACCCGCTGTTTCCGCTGTTGGGCGAAGCCGAATACCTGCGCCGCTTGGTGACGCCCTCATCCGATGACGAGCATCGGCGCCCAGCGAGCGGCGTGTTCGATGTCATCGTCCGCGATATCTGCACGACCTGCAACAACGGGTGGATGTCGCAGCTAGAGGAGCAAGTAAAGCCCATCCTCACGCCGATGCTGCTCGACCAGCCGCGTACCCTCACCGCCCCTGAACAGCACACCCTCGCAACGTGGGCGACAAAGACGGCGCTGACCATGCAGGGCGCGAACATCGGCGGCGAGAGGTTCACGCCTGCCGCCGACTACCACTGGTTCCACGACCATCGTGCTCCGCTACCGAACGGGCACATCTGGCTCTGCCGGTACGGCGGTGAGGGCAACTGGCCGCTATCGGTGCATCAGTGGGGCCTAACTATGCGACCGCCTGGCGCACCCGTCCCGCAGCGAAGCGACCCGGTGAACGGCTACAGCGTCGTCTACGCCATCGGCCCGGTCGTCTTCTGGCTGTGGGGGCACAGCCTCACCGGCGGCCCTTACATAGAAGCACGCTCAGACGACGCCCACCAGCTCATCTGGCCGGCGCTCGGCGGCGACGCCCATTGGCCGCCCCGTCGCACGCTCCAAGCCGAGGCCGAGCTACAGGAGCTATCCCATCGAACACCCACGGGTGTCGAGCCTCGCGGACTCGCCGAGATGGCTCCACGGCTACCCCAACTCGCGCACTAGCATCGCCGACGGGCGCTGCCCCGCCCCCCTAATCCGCTTCGTCAAGCGACATTCGCCCACCAGCGAGCGACGCAAAGCGGTTCGCATTGAGTCGGGTTGGCTCCATGAGACCGACTCAATACGAACCGCGGGTACGCGGGAGACTGGTTCGATCTGATCGTGCCCACGCGCGCTCGGCGTCGCGCATCATCGGCGGGTAGACGATCAGATGCCGGAAGGGCCTGATGGCTGCCATGTAGGCGTGTCCGAACAGGCCGTTGGGCTTCACCAGGACCGCCATGCGCGCACCAAAGCCGCCGGACTCGTGCGGCACGCGCCCGATGTGCATGACCCCGTGCATCGTGCCGTTGGCAATCTCGGCGGCCCACTCGTCCTCCAGCAGGTACAGCGACGTGAAGGGCAGGGCGTCGAAGGTCGGTCCGACGGGCGCGTCGCGCAGATCGGGCGGCAGGCGATCGCGAAGCGTCGGTGCGCGCGCGCCGAGCCCTGCGTCCGGCCGATCCCAGCCGAACAGGTCGCCGAGCTTCCAGCGCAACGCCCACAGAGCGCGGGCGGCGCGGGAGGAGCCCTGCGCCGGGTCCAGCGACGCGACCAGCGCTACCAGTCGGGGAAAGTCGTCAGGGCCGCCGACGCCGGGGAACTGCCAGACGTCCTCGAGCCGAAAGTCGGCGGCGATCTCATGGATGCGCCAGGGACGGGAGGTGTGCGCGCTATTCGGGAGTTTCGCTTGTCTCTTCATACATGTGATGCTGGGTCTTGATCACTGCGCTCGATCGCGCTGGGTACCAGGGCACCTCGCCTCGGGAACTTCGCGCCGCCAGCGCACGGTCGAGGTGTCTGCACGCCTGTCACGACGCGGAGGGAGATGGTGCTGGGGTGAGGCTGTGGACATTGGTCTACTTGCCAAGATGCTAGCATACACACATGCATGTATGTGCTGATGCCGGACGAACACCGCAAGGCCGATGAGCTCCACGAGAGCGTCGACACTGCCAGCGCACGAGCGTCTGACTCAGGCCGAGCGCCGCGCTCGCTCGCGCAGCGCGTTGCTCGAATCCACCGCGCGCGGTCTCTCGCGCTACGGCTACAGCAACCTCGTGCTCGAGGACGTGGCAAGCGAGGCCGGGTATACGCGGGGCGCTCTATACCACCAGTTCAAGGACAAGGAGGACCTGGCGCTGGCCGTGATCGAGTGGGTCAACGAGAACTGGATGCGCGAGGTCGGCGAGCCCGCCGCGCAACAGCCCGACCCGGTCGCCGAGCTGCTGGCGCTGGCACGCGGACACGCCGTCTTCTGTCGACGCGACATCGCGCGCGTCGTGATGGCGCTGCGCATGGAGTTCGCCGGTCAGGACCATCCGGTGGGGCACGAGACCGAGCGGATCTGGGAGACCGGCGTCAAGCGCTGCGTCAGGCTCGTCAACGCCGCACGCAAAACCGGCTCGATCCCACCGGGACCGCCCGCCCGGGCAGTGGCACTGGCGTTGCTTGGCGCACTCGAGGGAGCCGTGATCGCACTCGCCGGGCATACGCCTCACGACGAACTCCTGGCCGCACAAGCCGTCGCGGGGGTGCTGGGGATCGACAGCCATCCTTGATGAGGCGCGGGCCGTAGAGCCCTCAAACCCCGGCTTCGGCACGCGGTCGGCGTGGGGATCACGATGACGCTGCCTGCGTGGGGATGTCTCCAGTCTTCACACTTTCGCGATAGGTCCCTCGATCTGGAGTAGACGGGCGATCAGCATGTCGTTGTATTCAGCGCCGTCCTCGGCGTAATGCGCACGTCTATGACACGTCGGGCATAGAGCCATGACAGCGGCCGGATGATCAGGCCCCCCATCGGACAAGCGCCGCGTGTGGTGTGGCTCGAGGTAGGGACGACCAGCTCCGGTACGGAAGGGCGCGGGAGCGTGACATCCCTCGCAGATTCCGTTGGCACGTGCGAGCGTGTAAGCCCGGACCGCGGCGGAGCGGCGGTAGGCGTTGCGCTTGGCATCCGAGCGTCCCGCTGGGGCAGCGGGAGGTTGCAGGGCCGCCTCCCGTAGCTGCTGGAGCGACAGTCCGGCAATATCCGCGTCCGCAAGGTTTTCGTCGAGCTCATCTTCCTCAAGCGGTGCGAGTTCGAACGCGATCGCCCTACGAAGCGAGTTCTCAACATCCGGCACATTGTCAACGAACACGTACCCCGAACAGACGAACTGACCGAGGTAGCGCAGGTGAGCCGGTGGAGTCTGCTCGAAAAGGTGGAGGTCGCGGCCGTTTTGCGCATGATCGCGGATCGCACGATTGCCGCGGACAAACTCCATCGGCCCACGCTGACCTTCACCGTAGTAGAGAAATGACCCATCCGGGCGGGCTTCGTCCTGATAGCCGTAGGCCAGGCCAGCCTTTCCCGTGATCAGGAAAATCAGAGGATGGATGGCAGGCGTAACGATGCCACCCTGTGGCTGGCCCCCAAAACGCGCCCGCAGGTCGCTTCGGCGGTAGACCTTTCCCAACTCGAACACAGTCCGAGTCTTTCATAATTCGGGGCCATGTACCTACAACCGCGCGGCGCTATTGCGGCGTGGAACCTCGGGCCGGGCGGACAGGGACTCGCCGGTCTCGAGCAGCGTCTTGAGGCTCGCAAGGATCAACGGCCAGCCGTTGCTGATGCTCTCCAGCATCGCGCTTGCAGTCTCGAAGTCGTCGTGGATGACGGTCAGCTTGACGCCGTCCCCAACCGGCTCGATGTCGAAGCTCACCTTGGATCGGCGACAACTCGGCGGGGGCGCCTACTCCAACGCACGGCCCGGTATCGTCGCGAGGATGAAGTCCGACACTGACCTCGACGAGCGCGCACTGGATTGGAACGCCCCCTCCCCCCGGCTGCGAGTGCTGCGCCGCTACGAGGTGGCAGGAACGACCTTGGCTGCCCTGATCCTCGCGGCCGGTATCGCGATCGCCGTTGGCGCCGCCACCGCCGCCGTGGTGGCCGTGCCCTGCGTGATCCTCGCCGGATCAATCGCCGACGTCGTGGCCGGGCGGCGGGTGCGGGCCTGGGGCTACGCCGAGCGGGCCGAGGACCTGCTGGTAAGGCGCGGTGTGATGTTCCGGCGGATGTCGGTCATTCCGTACGGGCGGATGCAGTACGTCGAGGTCACCGCCGGGCCCTTCGAGCGGGCGTTTGGTTTGGCCACCGTGCAGATGCACACCGCCGCGGCCGCCAGCGACGCGCGCATCCCCGGGCTGCCCGCGATCGAGGCAGCTCGCCTACGCGACCAGCTTACCTCCCTGGGCGAGGCTCACGCGATGGGACTGTGAGCGCGCCAGCCGGCCCCGCACCGTCGGCCGCTGGGCTCCCCTCGCCGGACCCGCATGTAGCTGCCGGCCTGGGAGGCGAATGGCAGCGGCTGCACCCGCTCTCACCCCTGGTGCGGACCGGGCGAGGCGTCATCGCCATTGTCGTGATTCTTTTGATTCCCACTGCCGGGGGCAGCCAGCAGGGATCGGGGGGCGGCGATCTTGTCCACATCGGCGTGCTCGCCGTGGTCTTCGCGCTCGGGCTGATCTCGTGGCTGGTCACCCGGTGGAAGCTCGAGGGTGGGGTTCTGCGGGTGGAGAGCGGCCTGGTCCGGCGGACCTCAGGGCGCTTCCCGCTGAGCCAGATCCAGGCGATCGATACCGTCCGCCCCGGTTTGGCGCGGGTCTTCGGCCTGGCCGAGCTGCGGATCCGGTTGGCCAGCGGCAGCGGCAGGGCCGGACGCCTCGCATACCTGACCAACGCGGAGGCTGAAACCCTGCGAGCCCGTCTGCTGGCCCTGAGTCACGGCATGGCCGAAGAGACGCCGCCGCCGCCGGAGCAGGCACTCCTGACCGTCCCGCCCGGCCGGCTTTTCGCCTCCATCCTGCTGACCGGCACCGGCCTGATGCTCGAGCTGGCGATCGTGGCGCTCGTCGTGCTCGCGATTCTCGCGCCGAGCGCGGCAGCAGCGGCGCTCAGCATCGGGTTCGTGGGCCTGATCTCGCTGGTGGTGGGCCCATTCCGGCGCTTCAACGGCGACTACCGCCTCACCGTAGCCGACGCTGCCGACGGCGTGCGACTCCGTTCGGGCCTGGTGGAAACATCAGCCGAGACGATCCCCCGGGGACGGATCCAGGCGATCCGGATGATCGAGCCGCTGGCGTGGAGGCCGTTCGGATGGTGCCGGCTGGAGGTGGACGTCGCCAGTCAAAAGTCCAAGGGCCGCCAGGACCGCAATCAGTCCAAATCCGCCCGGGCCCTGCTTCCCGTGGGCAGCCACGAGCAGGCCGCCTTCCTGGTGGCCAGGGTCTTCCCCGGCCTGCCCGAGGAGCGACTCTCGCCACCGGCCCGCGCCCGCTGGAAGTCCCCGCTGCGCTTCCGCCTCCTGTCGTGGGGGGCCAACGACCGCTACGCCGTCACAACCAGCGGTCGGCTACGGCGAGTGACCGACTGGGTGCCCCTGGCCAAGGTACAGAGCATTCGGCTCGTCGAGGGTCCCATCCAGCGCCGCCTGCGTCTCTCCAGCATTCATCTCGACACGGCAGGGCACAGAGTTCACGCTGTCCTGCGCGACCGGGATCGGGCAGAGGGAGCGCGCTTGCTGGAGGAACTGCCCGAGCGGTGTCGCCGAGCCCGGTTCAACGCTCAGTCGAAGTCGGCGACCGAATAGACCTCGCCCCGCTGCAGCACGGTCGGCACCGTGGACTGGTGAAGCTCGCTCGGCACGTGGTGCACGGTGTAGGTGTCGCGGCCGAGCTGGAGGATCGCGGAGACCGTCCGGCCGTCGATCGCATCGGGCTCGCCCACGCGCAGAAGGTGGTCGAGGCCCTGGCGCCGGCATTCGATCTGGCGGATGCGGCGGTCGCGCGAGACGGATCCCGTGCACTCCTCCGCCTGCTCGCGCAACGAGCTGTAGTCGCGCTCGGCCGCGGCGTCGCCTTGCGGCGACGATGGTAGGAAGAAGCTCGTCATCAGCGCCGCTTGGAGCCGGTGCGCGGACGGCTACCGGCCTCGCGCGGCGGATAGCGCTTGCGCTCGTCGGCCGTCATCTGCCTGATCACGAGCTTGCCCTGGGCGACCTGCTCGCGAATGTCCTCGAGCTTTTCTTCGTGCTTTTCCTGTTGACGGATCTGCTGGGGACCTGGCACCTGACTGCTCCTAAGGGCACGCTACCCTGGGTTCGCGCGAGCGTGAGTAAGTGTGAATCTGCATTTATAGGTTAGCGCAACCATCCGCACATTCCGGCGGGCTGGTCGGATGGATCTCCGGCTGCACCGCCCGGCACGGCGGCCCGCGTCTGCTAGTTTAGCCACAGCGGCCGAGCCTTTTGGCCGCGAGGCAGCTCGCTTGAGTCCCGCTGAGGAGTGCGGTTCGGGTAGGCCATAGCCTCCGAACCGTACGCGGCACAAGCGCCGCCAAAGGAGTCATTCATGGAAAAGCAGTCCTTCGCCGATCTCGGCGTCTCGACCACGGTCACTACCGCGCTCGCACGTCGCGGGATCCACGAGCCGTTCCCCGTCCAGCGCCTGGTCCTGGCCGACGTCCTCGCCGGGCACGACGTGCTCGTCAAGTCGCCCACCGGCTCGGGCAAGACCCTCGCCTTCGGCGTCCCGCTCGCCGAGCGCATCGGAGCCGATGAACACGTGCCCGCCCGCCCCGCCGCCCTCGTGCTGGCGCCCACCCGCGAGCTCGCCAGCCAGATCGTCGACGAGCTCGGCGACATCGTCCGCGCGTGCAACCTGCGCGTCACAGCGGTCTACGGTGGCGTGGGCCTCGCCAAGCAGGCGGCTCTGGCCGCGAAGTCTCACATCCTGGTCGCCACCCCCGGTCGCCTGGAGGACCTGCTGCAGCGTCGCGCCTTCACGCTCGAGGCGATCCGGATCCTCGTGCTCGACGAGGCCGACCGGATGCTCGACATGGGCTTCCGCCCCGCGATCGATCGCATCGTCGCCGCCTGCCCTGCGGAGCGCCAGACGCTGTTCTTCTCGGCGACCCTCGACGGCATCGCCGGCCGCGTCGCGGCGCGCTATACGAAGCGACCGATCACCCACGAGCAGGGCGAGCCAGGCCGCTACGAGACAGCCGACATCGAGCACCGCTTCGTCGCGATCCGCGAGAACGCCCGCCTGCAGACGCTGGTGGAGGAGCTCGGTTGCGAGCGCGATCGCGCGCTGGTGTTCGTACGAACCAAGCGAGGCGCCGACCGGCTCGTCAAACGGCTCGGAGCCAGTGGCGTGGAAGCGCTCGCGATCCACGGCAACAAGTCCCAGGGCCAACGCGAACGGGCGCTCGCCAGCTTCAGGTCGGGCCGCGTCGACACGCTCGTGGCCACCGACGTCGCCGCCCGGGGCATCGATGTCGACGGCATCTCGCACGTGATCAACTTCGACCCGCCGGACGACCACGACACCTACGTCCACCGGATCGGGCGCACCGGACGCGCAGGGCGCCAGGGCATCGGCATCACGCTCGTCGGCGCGGGGGAGCAGCACGAGATGCGCGAGCTCGCCCGTCGACTCGGTCTCACGCATGGACTCGGGGGCAACCACGAGCACTCGGGCAGGCCAGCCGGCTCGGCCTCCCGCCAGCAGCGCTCGCGCCGGGGGAGACGGGCAGCTTCAGTCACATCGTAGCCCCGGCCTGAATCCTTTTCGCGGCGGCAGACCTCCTATCTGCGTACGTTTACGCCGATCGAACAGGAGAATGCCACCGTGCCCACGCTCGTCTATCTCGCCATCGGAGCGGTCGCCGTCTGCGGCTGCCTCTTCTTCTTCACGCGAGCGCGCTCCCGTGACTGAGACGCACACCTGGCCCACCGAGCGGGTCGTCAGCGCAGCCCAGCAGGGCGACCCGCATGCGATCGCCTCACTGGTGCGCGGCTCGCACGCGCATGTGCAGCGGTTTGCTCACACCCTCTGCTCGACGCCCGAGGATGCGGAGGACGCCGCGCAGGAGGCGTTGATCGTCCTCTACCGGAGGATCGGGACGCTGCGTGCCACTGCGGCGCTGGCGTCGTGGATCTTTCAGATCGTGCGTCACGAGTGCATCCGCCGATCGCGGATCGCATTTCGCGGCCCGGTGTCCCCCGTTGTGACCGAATCCTCGGCCGAAGACGCCGCCCTCGCCCACCTGGAGCTCGAGCGGATCGTCGGCTCGATCGCGGAGCTCCCTCCCGACCAACGCGCCGTCCTCGTCCTGCGCGACATCCAAGGGCTATCGGGCGCGGCGACCGCTCACGCGCTGGGGCTCAGCCGCGCCGCGATGAAGTCACGTCTGCACCGCGGGCGCGAGACGCTCCGCTCGCAGCTCGGACGACCAGGGCACATCGCAAGTCAAGGAGGCGCCGGCAATGCGCGACGATAATCGCGGCGCTCTCGCCAGCACCTCGGTCGCTCGTCACCTCGCGCGTGGCGCGATCGGATTTGGGCTGATCGGGTCGGGGCTCGCGCTGACGCCGAGCGCCGGCCCAGTCGCGCTGCTGCTTGCACCGCCCGGCATGGTCGCATTGCGCGGCTGCCCGACCTGCTGGATCGCCGGGCTGATCCAGACGATCTCCGCCAGCCGCCTGCAGCGCAGCCTGCAGCGATACCGGCTGCACGCTGCGTCGAACCCCCACGCCTACAGCCACCGCTGACCCCTTCGTGCCGCGACCCTCGGCGCCCCACGGTCCTCCTGACGATGCCGGCGCGGCGAGACCGACCACGTTCAGCCTGCGGCTACGCAGCTGACCGCAAAGCGGGCGCGGCAGCTCTCGCCCTGGGCGAGCAGGCGCAGGTGATCGCCGCTGCGTAGCGCGTTGGCGGGCGCGGTCATCGGCTCGAAGCAGATGAACTCGCCGGGGCGCGGAGCGTAGACCTGCGCACAGGAGTAGCCGTCGAGCAGCTCGAGCTCGAGCCGCCGATCGCCGGCCTCGACGGCGAAGTGGGCGTGCGCGGGCACCGCGTCGAAGCCGTCGTCGAACTCGCGCTCGGCGAGCTCGAAAGCTTGGCTCGGCAGCTCCTTGCCGGGGGCGGTCGGGATCTGGTGGTCGTCGAGCACGAGGGTGCGCATCGCCGGCAGCTCCACCCGCCAACGCTCGCGGGGTGTGCCCGGTAGTGAGAGGTAGGGGTGAAAGCCGAACGCCACCGGCACCGTGTCCTGCCCGCACGCGTGCACCGTCACCGCGATCTCCAGGCGTCCGCCCTGCAGGCTGGCCTCGTAGCGGAGGTCGTGGCGGAACGGGAACACCTCGAACAGCTCGCCGCGCGCCTCGCTCCAGCTGAGCAACACGGCGAGCGACCGGGCATCGGGCGCGGCGGTTGGTACCTGCGACTCGCCGCCACCCGGCGCCTGCTGATCGCGTTCGGGCAACATGGTCGGCTCCCACGCCATCCGTCCGCCGATCACCCCATGGATCGGCAGGCCGCGGTTGTCGAGCGCCACGCGTGCGGTGTCGTGCGGCACCGTCACGCTGTGTCCGGCGACCGTGTAGTCGAAAGCAGCCAGCCGGTTGGCCCACGGGTAGAGCAGCGGAATGCCCATCGTCTTGCCGCGCTCGACATACGCCTCCACGCCGCGGTTCTGCGCCAGCAGCTCCTCGCCACGGTGGCGCAGCGAGCTGCACAGCATCCCCGCACCGGGCAGGAAGGTCGCCTCCAGCTGCGCCTGCTCGTCGCGCAGCGTCATGGGTGTGAGCTCCGCCGCACTCACGTCAATAACCCGTGCCGGCAACCCTGCGCCCAAGACCCACCAAGCTCGGCTCGGAAGCTGCCTCACTCATGCGAACCGCGGCTCCTCGCGCCCGGGGAACAGCTCGGGCAGGCCATCGCTCACCCGGTCGGGGAACTGCGGTGGGCGCTTCTCCAGGAACGAGGTGATCCCCTCGCGCGCGTCAGCGGAGCGGCCGCGCGCGAACATCGCGCGCGAGTCGGCGCGGTGGGCCTCCATCGGGTGGGCGGCGCCCAGCCCGCTCCACAGCAGCTGTCGCGCGAGCGCCACCGATACCGGCGCGGTGTTCTGCGCGATCTCCCGCGCCAGCTCGCGCGCCACGTCGAGCAGCTCGCCCTCGGGGTGCACGCTGCGCACCAGGCCGCCGGTGAGCGCCTCCTGGGCGGTGAACACCCGCCCGCTCGCCACCCACTCCATCGCCTGGCTGATCCCCACGATGCGGGGTAGGAACCAGCTCGAGCATGCCTCGGGCACGATCCCGCGGCGCGTGAAGACGAAGCCGATGCGCGCTCCCTCGGCCGCCAGGCGGATGTCCATCGGCAGCGTCATCGTGATCCCCACGCCGACCGCGGGCCCGTTGATCGCCGCGATCACCGGCTTGGTCAGCTCGAAGATCCGTAGCACCACCTGGCCGCCGCCGTCGCGCGGGATCTCGCCCTCCGGGCGCTCGCCGTAGTCGAAGGTGGCGCCGCCCTCGCCGAGGTCCATGCCGGCGCAGAAGCCGCGACCAGCCCCGGTGACGATGATCGCTCGCACCTCGTCGTCGCGGTCGGCGCGCTCGAACGCCTCGATCAGTTCGGCGCCCATCGCTGCGGTGAACGCGTTCAGGCGGTCGGGCCGGTTGAGCGTGATCGTCAGCACGCCCTCCGCGACCTCGTAGCCGATGTTCTCAAAGTCCATTGCGGCGAGTCCTCCCGGTCGGATTGCGGACGGTGGCGGCTCAGCGTACCGGTCTCGCCGCCCGCAAGGCGATGAGCTCAGCGGCCGTAAGCGAGTGCGGGACGGCGCGGGACGGCCCCCTCCGCGCGCGGCGCCCCACCGCGCCGGCCGGTGACGATCACGCGCCCGCCGCGCGCGGGCACGAGCGTGATGTGGTGGACCTTCACCCGCTCGGCTCGGGCGCTGGGGGCGCGCAGCGACACCTGGCCGAGCACCGTGCGCATGATCGCGCGCATCTCCATCATCGCGAAGCTGGCGCCCACGCAGCGGCGTGCGCCGCCGCCGAAGGGGATGAACGTGTAGGGATGGGATGCCCGCCCACCCGCGCTCCCCTCCAGGAAGCGCTCGGGGCGAAACGCGCCGGCGTCCGCGAAGGCAGCGGAGTGCTGCACGATTTCGATCGAGGGCATCACCGTCGCCCCCGCCGGCAGCAGCCAGCCGGCGACTTCGGCGGGCGCCGAGAGCTTGCGCCATACCGCGTCGATCACCGGGCGCACGCGCAGTGTCTCGTTGAGCACCGCATCCAGGTAACGCTCATCGGAACCCTCGTCCAGCTCGCGCTGCAGGCGCAGGTGCGCGGCGGGGTGGCGCAGCAGCCGCTCGAAGCACCACGCCAGCGCGGTCGTCGTCGTCTCGTGGCCGGCGACCAGCAGCGTGATCAGATGGTCGCGCAGCTCTTCGTCGCTGAGGCCCTCGCCTCGCTCGTCGCGCGCCGCCAGCAGCAGCGCCAGCACGTCCTCGCGGCCCTCCGGATCGGCGCGGTGGGCGGCGATCTCCTCATACAACAGCCGGTCCACCTCGGGCAGCAGCCGTAGCGTCGAGAGGCGTTTCACCACGGGGTGGTCGATCAGGTGGGGGTAGGCCCACACGATCCACATCTCCGCGACGCCCACCTGCGTGATCTTGCGCAGCAGCGTCCGCAGGCGCTCCAGGCGCCGCTCGTCGCTGACGCCGACCACGGTGCGCAGGATCACCTCCAGCGTGATCGCCTGCATGCGCGGGCGGATCGGGAACTCCTTGCCCACCGGCCAGCGGTCGACCTCGGCCGCTGCGATCTCCGCGACCCGCTCGCCGTAGGTGCGCACCGCCTCGCCGTGGAATGGCGCGCTCACCAGCCGCCGGTGGCGGATGTGGCGCTCGCCGTCGAGCGTGAGCAGCGAGTGCTTGCCCACGATCGGGCCCATCACCGCGTTGGCCTCCCCGGCGCGCAGCACCTCGCGGTCGCCGGTGAACACTTCCCGGATCGCCTCCGGCTGCGTGAGCACGACGACGTCGCCGATGCCCAGCGGGCGCAGCGTGAAGGTGGGGCCGTAGCGCCGCTTGCAGTAGCGCGAGAGCGCCCCCGGGTAGACCGCCCACAGGGCCGACTGCGCGAGGCGCGGCAGCCGCACGCCGGGAGGCAGGCTCGGCTGGCGCGTCGTCATGGTGCTTGCCTCAGCAGCCATCCCGCACATCTTGGCAGAGTGCACGCACGCCCCGGCCGGTCGCTCGGAGCGAGCCCCCACCCCCCTCCTCCTCCCTCCTCCCCCGATCGAGCCGCGTCGCGCCCCGTCGGCGGGAGCCGCGGCCTACCCCACCAGCTCCAGCAGCGGCTCGCACAGTGCCGGCGGCGCGACGAGGATCCCCCAGGGGAGGTCCTCGTGCTCGGGCAGCTCGACCACCTGCAACCCAACCGCTTCGCACAGAAGGGTCCCCGCGGCGATGTCCCACGGCTTCACGGTGCGCTCGAAGTAGGCGTCGTAGCGGCCGGCCGCCGTCCACGCGAGGTCGAGCGCGGCGCTGCCGAAGCGGCGGATGTCGCGCACGCGCGGGAGCACCCGCTCGAGCACCCGCGCCTGGGCCGCGCGCACGCGCGCGTCGTAGGCGAAGCCGGTGGCGACCATCGCGCTGGCAAGGTCGCTCGCACGGGGGCGCGCCGCGTGCGCATCCCCCAGCGCGATCTTCCCTTCCTCCCCCGCGAGCATCGCGCGGCCCTCCCTGGTGGCGATGAACAGCTGCTCGTGGGTAGGGTCGTAGATCGCGCCCGCGATCACGCCGCGCGCGTCGCGCACCGCCACGCTCACGCACCACTGCGGGATTCCGAACAGGAAGTTGACGGTGCCGTCGAGCGGATCCACCACCCACTGCAGCCCGCTCACTCCCGGCGTGTCGTCGCCGTCCTCCTCCCCCAGGAAGCCGTCCTGCGGGCGGTGTTCCGCGAGACTTTCGCGGATGCATCGCTGGGACTCGCGGTCGGCGTCGCTCACCAGGTCGGTGGGCGTGCTCTTGCTCTCGATCCCCTCCTCACCGGCTTCGCTGTCGAGGGAGCGATCGAGCAGCAGGATCCCGGCCGTTTCCGCGGTGCGAGCCGCCAGCTCCAGCAGCTCCTCCACGGAGACGTCGGCCGGGAGATCGTCCTCGGTGCGCGCGCCTGTGTCCGGGACACAGCCGTTGTGCTCGCTCACGAGAACCCGGGCGGGCGGTGCTGCTCCCACGGGCGCTCGGCCTCGACCTGGCCCGCGAGCGAGAGCAGTGTGGCCTCGTCGTCGGGCCGGCCGACCAGCTGCACGGCGAGCGGGAGATGGTCGGCGTCGTCGGTGAAGCCCGTGGGGATCGAGACTGCCGGCTGACCGGTGGCGTTCCAGGTGCCGAGGAAGGGGATCAGGCGCGTGCCGCCGTTCATCGTCCACACCATCCCGCGCCCCTCGTACTCGCCGATGCGCAGGGCGGGGCGGGCGGTGCAGGGGAGTAGCAGCGCGTCGCAGTCGGCGAGCACCTGCCCAACGCGCGCGTTCAGCGTCGCTTCGGAGGCGAGCGCACGCGCGATGCCTTTCTCGCCCACCAGTTCACCGGCGCGCACGATGTGGCGGCTGCGGCGCTCCATCCGCTCGACGTGGCCGATGTCGGTGGCCGACTCGTAGGCGCCGCGCAGATAGCGCGCGACGAGGTGGGGGCCCAGCCACACGGGGTAGTCGGGGTCGCGCTCGATGAGCTCGTGGCCGAGCGAGCGCAGCAGCTCGACGGCCTGCTCGTGGGCGCGCAGCACCCGCGCGTCGATCGGCTGCGGCAGGATCGGCTTGGTCGAGAAGGCGATCCGCAGGGGATCAGGTGCCCGCCCACCCGCCCCCCCACCCCGCGCGGCGGCCTCGCCGAAGCTGCCCTGCGCCGGAGGCGTCTGCGCGGTGAGGTCGAGGAACAGCGCGGCGTCGCGGACGTTGCGCGCGATCGGCCCGTACACGGCGAGACCGTGCCAGCCGTACAGCTGCTCGGTGTGGGGGGCAAGCGAGATGCGGTGGCGCTGGGGCTTGATCCCGAACAGCCCGCAGAAGCTCGAGGGGATGCGGATCGAGCCGAGGCCGTCGGAGCCGAGCGCGGCGCCCACCAGGCCGGCGGCCACCGCGGCGCCCGAGCCGCCCGAGGAGCCCCCCGGTGTGTGCTCGAGGTTCCAGGGGTTGCGCGTGATGCCGAAGGTGGGGGTCTCGGTGAACGGCCACAGCGTGAGCTCGGGCACATTGGTCTTGCCGAGCACGATCGCGCCGGCCTCGCGCAGGCGGCGCACGACCTCCTGATCGGCGCTCGCGACCCGCTCGGCCGCGCGCGTGCCGTAGGAGGTGACGTCCCCGGCGACGTCGGTGTCGTCCTTGATCGCGATCGGCACGCCGAGCAGCGGGCGCTCCCCACCGGCCTTGCGACGGGCGTCAGCCTGGTCGGCTTCGAGCAGCGCGCGTTCGGCGAACACGGTCTTGTAGGCGTTCAGCCGCCCGTCGTAGCGCTCGATCCGATCGAGATACAGCTGGACGAGCTCGCGCGAGGAAACCTCCCCCGCGGCAATCAGCTCCGCCTGGCGGGCGATCCCGGCGAAGGCGAGGTCGGCGGCGTCCATGCGGCAACGCTACCGGATCGCGTCTGCGCGGGCCTTTCGCGACACGGAGCGCCCCGGCACCGCCCGCCGGAAGCCATAGGATAATCAAATGGCCTAGCGCGCCTTTCGCCAAATCCGCCATCGCCCTGGCGCAAGCTCGAACTCTTCGAAGTCCCGACTCCGGTAGATAACCGAAGCTACAGGCCTGATCGAATCGAGTGTCGTTTTTGGGTTGTTCTCCAACGGTTCGCCTGCTGCTTGTCGCCCCAGCATCTTCTTTTCGAGGACGTCGATTTTTGGCGACATATCGCGACCCTCGACGCGGTAGACGATCGCGAGGTTGGAGAAGTTGTCGAACACCCCAAACAACCAGTACCCCGACTCCCGGAAGCGGGCAATGACGGTCGGCGAGATTCCTCGACTCGTCGGGAACTGGATAGAGCTTCCCTCAACGAGCTTGGTGCTCTTGATCTCGACCTCTTCAGAGGTTCGGGGGTCGATGGCGTCTATTCCGCCTCGATCGCTCTGCCAAACGATCCCAGCAGCAGCGCAGACCATTGCCTCCCTGAGGAATGCGTTGTCGCTTGGGTTGGGCGCCCCGACCTCGTTCGCAAGGATTTCGTATGCGCTCGTGATGAGCGCAGCCGCCCGCTTCAATGCTTCACGATGCCCAGCCTTCGAGAAGTCGATTTGCATCGCCCTCCGGTTCGCTACGCCCACGCTTCCTCCTGCCTACCCGGTCCACGCTCGGGCTTCGGAAAGCGTCTGAGTGGACCGGTACAGTCGTGGGTCGTGCTCTGGTTGGACCACAACAAGACCTGGCTATGACCCTAAGCTCCCTAAGCCCCCGCCCGCTACCCGAACTAATCGCCGTCAAGCGGTCTGACCCGATTTACAACGCGCACGGCTACCTGACGAAGGTCCCGGTCACGGCGATCATGCCGTTCATCGAGGCATTCACCGACCCCGGCGACCTGGTGATCGACCCTTTCGCTGGCTCCGGCATGACCGGAGTCGCGGCAGCGATGACGGGCCGCCGGTCTGAGATGAGCGACATCTCGGCCCTGGGTCGCCATATTGGGTCGGGCTATCTGAATCTTCTCGATCCTCCGACGCTCGATGCCGCTGCCGACCGCGCCACAATCCGCACGCGCGAGCGGTTCCCCGGCGCGTATGAGCATCGCTGTGCGCGTTGCGCATCCGGCGCGATCCTCTCGCGCCGCGTCTGGACCATTGTCTATGAGTGCGAGGCCTGCCAAGGCCCCGTGAACTTCTACTCGGCGCTGGAGGCAGCGGACTGGCGGAAGCAACTAATGGTGTGCGCCGCCTGCAACTCGCCCTTCGAGACACGCAAAGGCAAGCGACTAGGCGAGGCGGCTGTGCTTGACACCGTGGCGTGCGCGTGCGCCACGACCCTGACGGACCAGCCACCGACTGACCCGGTCGGCATCGCAGATCCTAAACGAGTCAGCCCGCCTTCGATCACGATTGGCCCTGAGCTTCAGATGTATCGCGCGTCGGCCCTCGGCAAGCACGGCCTGAGCTCGACGGCTGACTTCTTCTCGGGACGCAATCTCGCGATGCTGACCGCATTGCGTGACGCCATAGACCAGGAGCGGGACGATCGAGTCCGCGACAAGCTGATGTTCGTATTCACGGCGATCCTCCCGCGAGCCTCCAAGCGCTACCAGTGGTCGCGCCAGCGCCCTCTCAACGCGAGCAATGCCAACTACTACATAGCCCCGGTGTTTTACGAGTGGAACGTACTCGACCTGTTCGCCCGCAAGGTAAGCGCGGTGTCGCGCTCCGACCAAGAGGTCCGCACCCAGAGGCATCGGCGTCGTCTGAAAGGGACCCCGGACTCCCGGTATCGGCAGGGGTCGGCAGCCCGGCTCGACCTGGCCGATGGCAGTGTGGACTACGTCTTTACGGACCCGCCCTTCGGAAGCAACATCTTCTACAGCGACATGAACCTCTTCCAGGAGGCCTGGCTCGGAAGCGTTACGGACCCGTCCGATGAGGCGGTGGTTGATCGCGGACGCAAACGCGGTCGCCGCGATGTCGATCGGTACGAGCGACTACTGACTGAAGCCCTCCAGGAGGCGTATCGCGTCCTCGTTCCAGGCGGATGGCTGTCGCTCAACTTCTCGAACACAAGTGGCGCTCTGTGGGCACTCGTGCAGCGAGCGGTCATCAACGCGGGCTTCGTCCTAGACGCAGACCGCATTAGCGTCCTCGATAAGGGCCAGCGCTCCGTCAAGGGTCTTGCGTCGGGCTTCGAGAACGTCGTCACGGCTGACCTGGTGCTCTCGATGCGCAAGGCGCACAAGGGCGAGTCGGTCGAACTGGACCACGCGCCATCTGATGCCACGCGAACAGCGGTGGATGAGGCGCTAGACGCTGGAGCCCCGACCCCTACGCACGTATATCTGCAGGTTGTCCGTAGCTTCCTCCGGCATCACTGGGATGCATCGGACCTCGACATCGCTGAGATCGGCTCCGAGTTGCGTGCCCGAGGACTTGATGTAGATCCGGCGAGCGGCTTGCTCTTCGCCGAGTCAATCGCAGCGTAGAGCTCACGAATTAACAAACTGCCGGCGATGGTTCCGCTCTTCATGGGTTCAAACGGGAGTAATCGGATTGCGCTTCGCCGGCCACTCGCGGCGGCGCTCGACCGCCAGCGCGAAGCGACGGATCAACTCGGGGCGCAGCTGCTCGGGCTCGATCACCGCGTCGACGACCAGTTCGGAGGCCAGGTGCAGGATGTCGATGTCGGCGGCGTACTGCGCGCGCAGGCGCTCGGTCTCGGCGGCCCGCTCGACCTCGTCGGCGATCGCCTGCAGCTGGTTGTAGTAGACGGCGTTGATCGCCGCCTGCGGGCCCATTACTGCGATCGAGGCGCTCGGCAGCGCGATGCAGCAGTCCGGGTCGAAGGCCGGCCCCGCCATCGCGTACAGCCCCGCTCCATACGCCTTGCGCACGACGACCGAGATCTTCGGCACGGTCGCTTCGCTGACGGCGCTGATCATCTTCGCCCCGTGGCGGATGATCCCCTGGCGCTCGACCTGCGTGCCGATCATGAAGCCGGGCACGTCGGCGAGGAACAGCAGCGGCACGTTGAAGGCGTTGCAGGTCCAAATGAAACGGGCGGCCTTGTCGGCGGAGTCGACGAACAGCACGCCCCCCTTCACCTTCGGCTGGTTGGCGAGGATCCCGACGGACCGGCCTTCCAGACGCGCGAAGCCGACGATCAGCTCCTTCGCCCAGCGCGCGTGGATCTCCATGAAGGAGCCGGCGTCCACCAGCGCGTCGAGCAGCAGCTTCATATCGAACGGCTTGTTCTCGTCGGCGGGGATCAGCTCGCCGATCGGGGTGTGGGATCTCGGCACGGCAGGAGACGGCAGGGACGAGGCGGCTGGCGGCGCGGGGTCCGTAGAGGAGGGGGAGGAGGGGGAGGGGTTGGCTGCGGGCGAGACGGCCGCCTGCGCTGAGACCAGCCGATCGGCCGCGGACGGGCGGGCCTCGGGGGGGCTGGCTTCGGGCGGGCGGGCTTCCCAGTTATTCGGCAGGTAGGAGAGGTAGCGCTTGGCGGCGTCGATCCCCTCCTCATCGCTCTGCACCAGCACGTGCCCGCAGCCGCTCACGCTCGTGTGCATCCGCGCGCCGCCCATCTCCTCGAGGCTCACGTCCTCGCCGATCACCATCTGCGCCATCCGCGGCGAGCCGAGGTACATCGAGGCGTTGCCGTCGCGCATGATCACGATGTCGCAGAACGCCGGGATGTAGGCGCCGCCGGCGGCGGAGGGACCGAACAGCACGCACACCTGCGGCACGAGACCCGAGAGCTTCACCTGGTTGTGGAAGATCCGCCCCGCCCCCCGGCGCCCCGGGAACATCTGCACCTGCTCGGTGATCCGCGCGCCCGCCGAGTCCACCAGGTACACCATCGGCGCGTGCAGCTCCAGGGCGCGTTCCTGCACGCGCAGGATCTTCTCGACCGTCTTCGGCCCCCACGAGCCGGCCTTCACGGTCGGGTCGTTGGCCATCAGCGCGACCGGGCGGCCGCCGATCCGCCCGAGGCCGGTCACCACGCCGTCCGCCCCCAACCCCTCCTCCTGCCAGTTCGCCAGCAGCGCCTCCTCGGCGAACGTCCCGGGGTCGAGCAGCCGCGCCACGCGCTCGCGCACCGGCAGCTTGCCCTGCTCCCTGGCCTTCTCGTGGTGGCGCTCGGGGCCGCCCCGCAGGGCGTGCTCGGTGGCGCCGCTCAGGGCGCTCACAGGCGGGTGCGCCCTCCGCGACGAGGGAGCACTGCGAGACGACAGCGCTCTGCGACCCAGAGCCCTCCACGAAGGGGAAGCGCTGCGCTCACGGACGCGGCAGTCCCCGATACCGGTGGCGGCGGCGCCCGCGCGCGAGGTTGCGTTCGTGGCGTGCCTGCTGCCTGGCTTCGACCAGTTCGAGGTCGGAGGCCGGCCCGAACAGCCGCCACGCATCGCGCACGACCGGCAGCAGCGTCACGCCGATCACCCACCCCGGCCAGAACTCGGCCGGCGGGCCGCTGGCCAGCCAGATGCCGACGCTCAGCGCCGACACGCCCAGCGAGCCGCTCGCCTCCTGCGCGAGGCGGCGGCGCAGGTGCGACTTGCGTTTGACCAGCGCGCGCTTCACCGAGGTCGAGCTGACCGGCAGGTCGGCGCGCAGCGCGTCGAGGTCGGCGCGCGTGGAGGCTCGGTAGGCCTCGCCGACACGATCCTCCAGCTCCTCGGAGGTCAGCCGCCCCGCGCCGGCGTGCTCGCGCAGCTCGTCGATCAGCTGCTCACGCTCGTCGTCCGCGACGCGCAGCTGGGAGATATCGGTCATGCCTTGAATGTAACCCACTGCGCCCCCGTTCGCTCGCAAATCGTTCCTCCTGGACCGAATGCGTTCCTCCTGGACCGAATTGGTTACCAAGGGAGCTTGTCGTCGAACCAAAGCGTCCACTGGCGCCGGGGCGAACGGCCAACCCCTACAAAGCCGGGTTCGGCTCGGGCTCAGCGCCGGCGTAGGTGTAGAAACCCGTCCCCGACTTGCGCCCCAACCAGCCTGCCGAGAGCATCTTGCGCAGCGTCGGCGGGCAGGCGAAGCGCCGTTCGCTGAACTCCTCCAGCAGCACGTCGCAGATCGCCCCCAGGGTGTCCAGCCCGACGAAGTCGGAGAGCAGCAGCGGCCCCATCGGGTGGCCAGCGCCGGCCTTCATCGCGGCGTCGATCTCGACCACCGAGCCGACCTGCTCTTCCAAGGCACGGATCGCGTCGAGCATGTAAGGCACCAGCAGGCGGTTGACGATGAACCCCGCTTTGTCGCGCGTCGGGATCGCCAGCTTGCCCTCCGAGCCGATGAACTCGAGCGCCGTGTCGAGCGTCGCCTGGGAGGTGGTCACGCAGCGCACGACCTCGACCAGCTGCATCACCTGCGCCGGATTGAAGTAGTGCAGCCCGACGAACTGCTCTGCGCGCGAGGTCGTCGCCGCCTGGTCGATCACGGCCAGCGAGGAGGTGTTGGTCGCGAAGATCGCCTGCGGCTTGACGATCGCATCGACCTCCCGCCACATCTCGAGCTTCAGCGGCAGGCTCTCGGTGATCGCCTCGATCACCAGATCGCAGTCGCCCAGGTCGCGGTAGTCCACCGTGCCCGCGATGCGCGCCCTCACAGCGTCGGCATCCTCCTGGGAGCTCTTGCCCTTCTCGACCGCGCGCGCCAGCTGCTTCTCGATCTTGCCAACGCCCTTGGCGAGCGTCGCCTCATCCACCTCGCGCAGCACCACGTCGCAGCCGGCCTGCGCGGCCACCTGGGCGATGCCGTGTCCCATCAGTCCCGCTCCGAGCACGCCCACCTTCTCGATCTGCGCCATCTGAACCTCCGCTCGCTTGCTTGCTCCAGTTGAAGGATCGGGAGCCTACCGGGAAGGGTCGGGTGCGAGCAGAGCACCGGCGGACCCGGCTCGCGCGCTGGCGACCCTGCCTGGCGGGTTTGTGGTCGTCAGCAGCCTCGGCTCGCGGCGAAGGTCAAACCTTTTTCCAAAAGTTGGGAAGGTTTGGCGAGCTTTGGAGTCTCCTTCGGATAAAGCCCCCGACCAGAGGAGGCATCTTTATGCCCAGCCGAAGGCACTTCTCGACCACCATCGCCACGGCACTCGCCTGCGTGGCGCTCACTCCGGGGGCGGCCTCAGCGTTCGACCACCCCTTCATCGGACAGTTCCACTCGATCACCTCGATCGCCAGCACCGTGCCGCCCAATGGGGACGTGAACCCCTATGGGATCGTCACAGTTCCCAACAGCAGCGGCGCACTTGTCCGTGGGAATACGCTCGTCAGCAACTTCAACAACGAAGAAAACCTTCAGGGAACCGGCACGACGATCGTGCAGATCACACCCGCGGGGGCGCTCTCCGTCTTCGCCAAGATCAATCCCTCGAAGCTCCGCGGCCCCTGCCCCGGCGGGGTGGGGCTGACGACCGCGCTCGCGATCCTGCCGGGTGGGTATGTGGTCGTCGGCAGCCTGCCCACGAGCAACGGCCAGGCGGCCACCGCACAGGCGGGCTGCCTGATCGTCCTCGACAGCTGGGGTCACGTGGTGCAGACCATCTCCGGCCCTCCGATCAACGGTCCCTGGGACATGACGGCGGTCGACCAGGGCTTTGGCGCCACGCTGTTCGTCACCAACGTGCTCAACGGCACCGTCGCCTCGGGCGAAACCCCCACCGACCAGGGCACCGTGGTGCGCATCCGCGTGCAGCCCCGCTTTGGCCGCGGATTGCGGGTGATGAGCGAGGAAGTGATCGCCGAAGGCTTCCCCGAGCGCACCGACCCCGCAGCGCTCGTGGTCGGCCCCACCGGCGTGGGGTTGGGCGAGGAAGGCACGCTGTACGTCGCCGACACCCAGGACAGCCGGATCGCCGCGGTCCCCGGCGCGCTCTACCGTCAGACGCCGCAGGGGGAAGGCGGGATCACGGTGGCAACCGGCGGCTATCTGAATAGCCCGCTGGGACTCACGATCGCCCCCAACGACGACATCCTCACCGCCAACGGTGGGGACGGCAACCTCGTCGAGACCACGCCGGTGGGGGCCGAGTTCCAGCCCTTCGACACCGGCGCCGGCGGGGGCGGGCTGTTCGGGCTGACAGTCGCTCCCTACAACCAGGGCGTGCTGTTCGTCAACGACACCAATAACACGCTCGAACTGCTGCACTGAGCGGAGGGTCCTCGCGGCTGGGCGGGCCATTGCTTCGGCCCGTCCAGCTGTCGTGTGCTGTGTCTTCTTTTTGAGCGCGACACGTGCGCGCGCGAGGTGCGCGTGTGCCCGCCCGCGCGGCAGGGCATTTTGAAAGATGCTTGTCGCGAGATGGTTGCCACGCGCCCCACCTGCTCGGAGTACGCTTCCAGCATGCCCACCGAGCAGGACTTCGACCTCTCCGCCGCCGGCCTGCGCGCGGACGGTACCGACCTTCGGATCTCCGTCGAGGTGCTGGCCAGCAAGCTGGAGGAGTCGCTGCCGGGACGCATCCACGTCGAGCGCCGCGGCGGGGGCCTGCTCGGCCGCGGCGAGAAGCACGTGCGCCTCGTACGGGTCGAGCTCGGCGGCAACTGCTACCAGCTGACCGTCGAGGGAGACCGCGTGGAGGGCTTTCGCGAACGTCAGGTGGGAGGCATCTCGATCAAGCGCGAGTCACTCGACCCCGGCGCGTGGGTGACGGCGCTGACCAGCGAGCTGCAAGCGGAGGCTGAGCGCAGCACTGAGGCGCGCACGGCGCTCGAGAGGCTGTTGGGCTGATGGCACGGCGGCGCGACACCGGGGCGAACGTGGCACACGAGAGGCCGGGGGGCTAAGATGGCGCGGCGGCGGGACAAGGGGGCGGACGGGACACCGGGCCTCGGCGCGGAAGGCATCGAAGGCCAGGAAGCGGAAGAGGCCACCGGCGCCGAAATGGCGGACCCGGGGGCCACGGCCGCCGAGCAACAGGAGTCGCTGGAGCGGATCGAACGGGGCGGGATCACGGTCGCCGCCGAGCGGCGCCTGAGCGAGCTGCGTGAGAAGGGCGGCCTGTTCACCTCCGATCTCTCCGTCAACGGCTGGGCGCTCGCCCACCAGCTGGGGCTGCGCCCACTCTCGCAGGTGATGGGCAGCTCGATCTACCAGATGGGCTACCAGGGCGCATGGGGTCAGGGCGAATGGGGCGGTATGGGTCTCGCCCAGACCTACATGGTCGAGCTCACCACACTTTCGCGAGCGCTCAATGAGGTGCGCACGCGCGCGCTCGGGCGGCTGGCCGAGGAGGCGAAGCACGTCGGCGCCGACGCGGTCGTGGAAGTGGACACGCGCGCCGGCGAAAGCAGCTTGGACACAGGGTCGGTCTCGCTCGAACACACGGTCTTCGGCACCGCGGTCCGTCGCGAGGTTGGGCCATCCAACGCCGACACGCGCAAGGGCAACGGCGCAGAGCACGGGAGCAGGCAGCACGGAAGCGGGAAACACGGAGACGGGCGGCCGGTGCTCACCGAGCTATCGGTCGCCGACTTCTCCAAGCTGGTGCGGGGCGGCTTCGAGCCGCTCGGGATCGTCGCGTGGAGCTCGGTGTTCTTCGCCAGCTACAACTTCGGCCCGGGGATGGTCGGCGGGGGGATGATGTCGGTGGGAGGGATGCAGAACTTCGAGCTGCGCGAGTTCACGCGGGCCTTTTACAACGCGCGCGAGAGCGTGATGGGTGAGCTGAACGCGCAGGCCTCCGCGATCGGCGCGTCGGGAATCGTCGGCGTGCGGATCGGCCACCGTGCGGTGCCCCACACGCTGCAGGGCGGAATGGGCACCCGCGAGCGCAGCGGCCTGATGGTGACGTTCAACGCGATCGGCACCGCAATCCTCCAGACCGCAGAGGCCACTCTGTATCCGCCCGAGACGACGATCGACCTGACAGCCTGAGCAGACGTCGAAGCGCCACCCCCATCCCTCCCCCTCCTCTCTTTCTCCTTGCCCCCTCCCACCACAACCGACCTGACAGCCTGAGCAGACACCAAAGCGACATCGCCAACCCCTCCCCCCTCCTCCTTTCCCCATCCCCACCACAACCGACCTGACATCCTGAACACGAGCCCGGGAGCCCCACACGAATGAGCGACAGCGAGCAGCAGACAGAGACCTACGACCCCTCCTCGCTGGAGGGCGTCCCCGAGGCCGGCCGCGCCCGCCTGCAGCAGAACCGCGCGGGCCTGTTCACCTCCGACCTCAGCGTCAACGAGTTCCTGCTGATCAAGCAGGCCGGCTTCGACCCCGTCGGCCTCGTGGTCGGCAGCTCGATCTACCACATCGGCATCCAGATGGCGGGTTGGAAGAAAAGCCAGGAGCTGAAAGTCCTCTCCGAGGCGATGTACAGCGCGCGGCAGCTGGCGATGACGCGCATGGAGGAGGAGGCTGACCAGCTCGGGGCAGACGGGGTCGTCGGCGTGCGCCTGGACATCGGGCGCTACGAGTGGGGGCAGGACATGGCCGAGTTCATCGCGATCGGCACCGCCGTGAAGCACCGGGCGGGCGAGATGCACCGCGCCCCCAACGGCCGCCCCTTCACCAGCGACCTGTCAGGCCAGGACTTCTGGACGCTGCTGCGTACCGGCCACCGCCCCGTCGGGATGGTGATGGGCAGCTGCGTCTACCACGTCGCCCACCGTGGCATGCTCCAGTCGATGGCCCAGACCGGGCGCAACGTCGAGCTGCCCAACTTCACGCAGGCGCTGTACGACGCACGCGAGCTGGCGATGGAGCGGATGCAGACCGAGGCGCAGACGCTCTCCGCGGAGGGGATCGTCGGCGTGAAACTGAACGAGACCAGCCACGGTTGGGGCAGCCACACGATCGAGTTCTTCGCGCTCGGCACCGCGATCGTGCCGCGCGAGGGCCACGACGAGGCGATCGAGCCGCCCACGCCGGTGCTCGACCTGAGCTAAGCTTGACTTTGTATAGCGATAGTATATATAGGAAAGGGGCATGGGGTTGTTGTAAAAAATTCAGAACCCGATAGCAATTGCGCACGGCTTTTGAAATTTTTGTTAGACACCCCGCCCTATTGCAATAGCTATACAGCCTCTCTATTCAATCGATCCACCGCCATGCCGAAAGCACACTGAACGGAGCCAACATGAGCATCGTCACCACCGAAGACCGCGACGCGGTGCGGCACGTGATCCTCAACCGCCCCGAGAAGCGCAACGCGATGAGCCAGGAGCTGCTGCGCGCGCTCGCGCAGGCGCTGCGCGAGGCCGCCGCCGAGGAGTCGGTCCACTGCGTGGTGCTGCGCGGCGAGGGCAAGGTGTTCTCGGCCGGCGTCGACCTCGTCGAGCTGATCGCCTCAGCACAGACCCCGGGCAAGCTGCGCCCCTTCCGCGAAACCTTCCTGGAGTGCGCCAACCTCTGCGAAGAGATGGCCAAGCCGGTGATCTGCCAGATCCACCACACCTGTGTCGGCGGCGCCCTGGAGGTCGCGCTCGGCTGCGATCTGCGGATCGCCGCCGAGGGCTCCCAGTTCAGCCTGCCCGAGGTGAAGTTCGGGATCATCCCCGACGTCGGCGGCTCCAGCCGCCTGCCGGCGGTCGTCGGCCTCGGCCGCGCCAAGGAGCTGATCATGACCGCGCGCACGATCGACGCCGCCGAGGCCGAGCGGATCGGCCTGGTCAACCGCGTCGTCGCCCCCGAGGAGCTCGAGCAGGCCGTCGCGGCGCTGACCGAAGAGCTACTCGCCAACTCGCACGTGGCCGTCGGCCGCGCCAAGCGCGTGATCGACGCCTCAGCTCGCCCGGCGCTCGCGGCGACGCTGGAGATGGAGGTCGCGGTGCAGGAGTACTGCGCGGCGGCGATGCGCGAGAGCGCCCGGTCAGAGCAGGCCAACGGCGTACCGGCGCACGCAGAGCAGGTTGGTTGAACATCGGCGAAGCACGCAGGCGATTCGCCGCATGGCGCGAGGACAGGCGGGCTATGCGTCGCTTCATCGCGAACCCGTTGGAGGCTATTTGGCTGTCGTGGCCTTGACCTGGTTCCACTCCACCGGCCCCGCCACCAGCGTGTGGCTGCCCAGCGGCCGGCCGAGGATCGCCTGCGCACGGGCCGCGCAGGCGAGCAGCGCGGGCAGGTCGATACCGGTGGCGTAGCCCATCTCGTGCAGCATCGAGACGAGGTCCTCGGTGGCGATGTTGCCCGTGGCACCAGCCGGGACCGGGCAGCCACCCAGCTCGCCGAAGCTCGACTCGAAGCTCGTGACCCCGGCCTGCAGCGCGGCGAGCGCGTTGGCCAGGCCCGCGCCGCGCGTGTTGTGAAAGTGCGCGGTCAGCTCGATCGCGTCCTCGCCTGCCGACGTCGCCGTGCCGTCCGCCTTCGACGTGGCCTCCCCTGCCCCCCCGCTGCCGGCGCGCGCCGCCTCGACCGTCTTCCCGCCGAGACGCTCGAACGCCAGCGCGAAGAACTCGCCCACCTGCCGGGGATTCGCCATCCCCGTGGTGTCGCCGAAACCGATCTCCTGCGCACCCGCGTCGCGCAGGCGAGCCGCGATGTCGAGCACCCGCGCGGGCGGCACGTGGCCCTCATAGGGGCACCCAAAAACAGTGGAGAGAACCGCCTCGCAGCGCAGGCCCTCCGCGCGAGCACGCGTGAGCACGCCCTCCAGACCGGCGAGGGACTCGGCGATCGAGCGGTTGACGTTCTTACGATTGTGGGTCTCCGAAGCGGAGACGATGACGTTGATCTCGTGAAAGCGTGCGCGGTGCTCCAGGGCGCGCTCCAGGCCCCGCTCGTTGGGGATCAGCACGCTCACGGAGACCCCGTCGGGGATGTCGATCCGCTCGAGCACCTCCGCGGCGTCGGCGAGCTGTGGAATCACGTCGGGGCGCACGAAGCTCGTGACCTCCAGCCGCCGCAGGCCAGTGCGCGCAAGCGCGTCGATCAGCTCCACCTTCAGTTCGGTGGAGATCGTCTCGGGCTCGTTCTGGAAGCCGTCGCGCGGGCCGACCTCCCTGATGCGGACTGCGTCCCCCATCTCCTGACCTTATTTCCCGGGCAGTGCATGCACTGCCCGGCCGGACGGCGCATGCGCCGTCCGGGGCAGGGCCGCATGCGGCGAGGGCCACATCACCACATCGACAAGCCGCCGCTCACGCCGAGCGTCTGGCCGGTCACATACGAGGCGTCGTCGCAGGCGAGGAACGCGATCGCCGCAGCGACCTCCTCGGGCTCCCCCGCGCGCTTCAGCTGAGTGGTGTCGACCATTCCCTGCTTGAGCCGCTCGCCGATCTCCCCGTACACCTTCGGCGCGGCGTTCAGCAGCGGCGTCTCGATCGGGCCGGGGGCGACGGCGTTGACACGCACTCGGTAGCGCGCCCCCTCGCGCGCGATCGCCTTGGTGAAGCCGATCACTCCCGCCTTCGCGGCGCTGTAGATCGCCGAGCCCTGCGAGCCAACGCGGCCGGCCTCCGAGGAGACGTTGACGATCGCTCCCGCCCTGCGCTCCTGCATCCCCGGCAGCACCGCGTGCGTGACCGCGATCACGCCGCGCAGGTTGACGCCCAGCACGAAGTCCCACAGGCCGGGGTCGGTCTTGACGAAGAACGAGAAGAGGTCCGTGCCGGCGTTGTTGACGAGCACGTCGATCGGCCCCAGCCGCTCCTCGGCCGCCTTCACCGCCGCGGCGATCGAGTCGAGGTCGGTCACGTCCATCGCGAGGCCCACGCCGTCCAGCTCGCTCGCGACCGCCTTCGCCCCCTCCTCGTTGAGGTCGCCCACCGCCACGCGCGCGCCCTCGGCAGCCAGCCGCCGCGCGGTTGCGGCGCCGATGCCCGACGCGCCGCCGGTGATCAGTGCGATCTTGCCCTCGAGCCTCATGTGCAGCGGCAAGCGTAGTCGGTCGCCGCTCCCCGCGTGTGCCCGAGATCGATGCACGAGCCGGCCGCGCCGGGCATCGACGCTCGGGCGATTTGACCGCGGCGGGATCGACGCTTCGCAAATCGGCCGCTCATATACTCGACCACCGTGCTCAGCTCCGCCTTCACATGCCCGGGCAGATAGAGGTCGTCGTTCTCGCGGGCGGCACCGGTGGCGCAAAGCTCGCCCGTGGGATGCAGGACGTGGTGGGACCCGAGCGGCTGACGGTGGTGGCCAACCCGGGCGATGACATCGAGATCTATGGTGCCCACGTCTCCCCCGACCCGGACCTGATCTCCTTCTGGCTGGCGGACCTGATCGACGCACGCGGGTGGGGCCTGGAGGGCGACACGTTCAACGTGATGGACGGCCTGCGCGCGCTCGGAGTCGATGTGTGGTTCAACCTCGGCGACCGCGACCTCGCGTGGTGCGCTGAGCGCGCGCGACTGCTTGCAGAGGGCCTCACCCCCACGGCGGCGCTGGCGCGGCTGAACGAGGCGATCGGCGTGCGCACGCGGGTGCTGCCCGCGAGCGACGATCCGGTGCGCACGTGGGTGCGCTCGACCCGGGGCTGGTGCTCCTTCCAGGACTTCATGATCCGCATGGGCGCCGCGGGCCTCGTGGAGGGCCTCGAGTTCCGCGGTGCCGAGGAGGCGGCGCCGAGCCCCGCGGCGCTGGAGGCGATCGGACGAGCGCGCGCAATCGTTATTGGGCCCTCGAACCCGGTGGCCTCGATCGGCCCGATCCTGGCGGTGCCGGGCCTCCGCGCGGCGCTTGCCGAGGCCGCCGCGCCCGTGGTCGCCGTCAGCCCGATCGTTGGCGGAGCAGTGCTGAAGGGCCCCACGGCCTCGTTCATGGCCTTCGCCGCGCTGGACTGCAACGCCGTCGGGATGGCCGACTTCTACGGCGAGCTGCTCGACGGGCTCGTCGCCGACGAGCCCGTCGAGGGTCTCGCCACGCTCGAGCTCGACACCCGCATGACCGACGCCGCCTCCCGCGCGCGCGTGGCCGAGCGTGTGCTCGCGTTCGCCGACTCGCTCGCGGGGTGAGGGCCGGGCCGCGTCGGCCTTTTGAGGCCCCCCCGTCTCGCCACGCGAACGCCGCCCCGCGGAGCCGGGATGAGGGCCCGCCCGCCCGCGGAGCCTCATCCTCGCTCGATCCCGCCCCACGCCGCTCAGCTCGACCCCGCCCCACGCCGCTCATATACTCGCCCGGCGTGTCCACCCCCGCCCCCGTGTGCATCATCGGCGCCTCCGGCGCGCTCGGCTTCGGGCTGGCGCTCCGCCTTGGGCGCGCGGGCGTGCCGATCGCAATCGGCTCGCGCAGCGCCGAGCGCGCCACCGA
Source organism: uncultured Solirubrobacterales bacterium (assembly GCA_963791485.1). Taxonomy (GTDB): domain Bacteria; phylum Actinomycetota; class Thermoleophilia; order Solirubrobacterales; family Solirubrobacteraceae; genus Palsa-744. The sequence continues at coordinate 663,829 of CAWBSO010000006.1, read as the reverse complement.
GACCGTGCAACGCGCGCAGGCCGCAGTCCCCGACGGCTCGTTCACCGGCTATGAGAACGCCGACGCGGTGTCCCGCGCGGAGACCGTGATCCTGAGCGTGCCGTTCCGCAACCAGTCGGAGATGCTCACCAACCTCAAGGGGGCGCTGCGCGCCGGCCAGTTGCTGATCGACGCCAGCGTGCCGCTCGCGGCCGCCCACAGCGGCAAGGCCACGCGCATGCTCGGCGTGTGGCAGGGCTCCGCCGCCCAGCAGGCGCGGGAGATGGCGCCCGAGGGCGTGCGCGTCGTCTCCGCCCTGCACACCGTCTCCGCGGCCTCGTTGGCCGACCTTGACTGCGAGCTCGCCGAGGACGTGCTGGTGTGCGGCGACGCCCGCGTGGACAAGCGCGAGGCCGCCGCGCTGATCGAGCGGATCGCGGGGCTGCGCTGCGTGGACTGCGGGCGTCTGGAGATGGCCCGCATCACCGAGTCGCTCACGGCGCTGCTGATCGCCGTCAACGCCCGCTACAAGGCGCACGCGGGGATCCACCTCACGGGGCTGCCCCCGGAGCTCTGGGAGTAGAGGCGCCGCCACCCTGGGGGGGCGAGCGAGCGTACCGTCCCAAGCGCGGCGTACGGTGTTCGGCATGTACTTGACACCCGACACCGCACCACCCCCGACGATGCCACCGACGCACGTGCTTGACCCGAGTGCATATATACCTCCGCCTGGTGGTATATACTGCCCCGACATGACCAAGCACCTGGTGGACATAGACGAGCAGGCTCTGCGGAATGCACGGATCCAGCTGGGCGCCGCCACGATCAAGGAGACGGTCAACCGCGCGCTGCGGTTGGCCGGCGGCGATCGTGATGACGCGGTGAAGCGGCGTCTCGACGCGCTCGCCCACGCCGATCTGCTGCCACGCGAGCAGGCATGGCGCTGACCTATCTCCTGGACACCAGCGTTCTCACCCGGCTGCGTGAGCCGGCGGTCCGCGAGGCGATCGAGCCACGCGCGCGCAAGGGGGAGGTGGCGCGCGCGGGGATCAGCGATCTGGAGATCGGCTTCTCGGCCCGCAACGCCACGGAGTGGGATCGGCTGACCGACGCCGTCGAAGCCTTCGAGCTGGTCGAGACCGCCGCCGAGCACGTGCGTCGCGCAAGGCAGACGCAGCGGCTGCTCGCCTCCAGGCACCAGCGCGGGCGCAAGCTGCCCGACCTGCTCGTCGCCGCCGCGGCCGAGGCTCGCGGCCTCACCGTGCTGCACTACGACGCGGACTTCGATCTGATCGCCACGGTCACCGGACAGCCGTGCGAATGGGTCATCTCGGCCGGCTCGGTCGATTAGGGCAGCCCGGCGCCCGGCGTGGGCCTGACCCAAGCCCCGGCCTCGCCGCAAGCCGATGGGGCGAGCGCCGGACTATCGTCAGGCACGATGCGCACCGTCGCGATCCTGCCCGTCAAGCGCTTCACCGAAGCCAAGCAGCGCCTCGGCCAAAGCGTGGCCGACCCGCTGCGGCGGGACCTCGCGCGCGCGATGGTCGGGGACGTGCTCAGCGCGCTGCACGACTGCGCCGCGATCGAGCGCACCGTCGTCGTCACCTGCGAGGAGTCGGTCGCCGCGGCGGCGCGCTACCTCGGTGCGATCGTCGTGGCAGATGCCGCCGAGCAGAGCCAGAGCGCCGCGGTCGCGCGCGGGATCGAGCGGGCGGTCGCGGAGGGCTTCGCGCGGGCACTGTGCATCCCCGGGGACTGCCCGGCGCTCGACCCGACCGAGATCGCCGCACTGCTGCAGGCCGCGGACGCGCGCGTCGTGTGCAGCACCGAAGTCGTGATCATCCCCGACCGCCACGGCACCGGCACCAACGGACTGCTGCTCACCCCGCCGGGCGCGATCCCCCCGAGCTTCGGGCCGGGCAGCTGCGAGCGCCACCTCGAGCTCGCGCGCGAGGCTGGGGTGGCGTGCCGGGTAGAGAGAGTGCCCTCGCTGCTGCTCGACATCGACACCGGCGCGGACCTCGCCGCGCTGCGCGAGCGGCTGGCCGGAGAGCCCATGACCGGCGCGCGGCGCACCCGCAAGGTTCTCGGCGGGCCGCTGCAGCCCTCGCGCGCCGTCTGAACCTCAGCCCGTCACGGCGGCCTTGCTCTCGTACCACTCGTGCAGCGCCCCGATCGCGCCGCCGATGACCCGGTCGAAGAAGGTCTCGCGGTCGTTCTCGTGCGGCAGCGGCTCGGAGGGAACGTCGACCCCCAGGAACTCGCACAGCGGCTCCCACCCTTCGCCCACGTGCCACACGAGCAGCCGCTCCGGCGGCACCGTGCGCTTGACCTCCTCGTTGTGGCGCTCGAACTGCTCGATCAGCTGCGCCGGCTTTTCCCAGCCGTCGGCGAACGTGCCTTCGGGCCCCCAGAACATGCGCTCGACGAGATCCAGGTAGCGCCGCCAGCGGGGGTCGATCTCGCCCCGGGCGCTGGCGAGCAGGCGCATCAGCTCCTCGCCGTGGCTGAGCCCGACGATCGTTTCGCGGAAGCTGGGCTCCCACGACTCGGGGTTGCGCACGCTCAGCAGCACCTTCGCGTCGGGGTAGACCTCGATCAGCTCCTTGTAGAAGTAGCCGCCGGGCCAGTCCGCGGTCGCCTGGTAGTCGGCAAACACCTCCTCCCACGGACCCTCGCCGTCCATCGCACGATTCCACAGCTCGACCTGGTCGAGGTCGGCGAGCACGTTGACCCAGTGGTAGCACGGCGCCAGGCCGAGCTGCTCGAGCGCCAATTTCTGCGTCAGGGTGCCCGTGCGAGGCAGACCCGCTCCGATCAGCTTCATATACTCATCGCTCCTTTTCGAGGGTCCGTTGTCGTCGTCGGTTGCGCTGCAGCAGGGCGTGCACAGCGCAACTGCGGCGTGGCACGCCGGTTCTCACGATATTCTGTTTGTCGTGTTGTGATTCCCAACGTGGCGTAACACAACACTAACGTCCACTCACAAACCAGAGGCCGCACTTGAACGCCATTGACACCAGGGCCATGCGCAGAGCACCCGCCAGCCGGCCAGCGGACGAGGCAGGGGTGGGCGGGCTCCAAATCAAAACCGGGCCCCGGATCTCCGGGCTCACGGTCTCCGACGGCGAGCGCGTCCTCTCCCAAGCTCAGGTGCTCGACCGGCTGGGCCTACGGGGCGACGAGTTCGCCGAGCGCATCTTCGCCCACAGCGGCGTCAAGCAGCGCCATCTCGAGCTGAGCGACGACTTCCTGGCACGCACCCTCCAAGGGCGCACCGCGGAGGTCGAGGAGGGGCTGATGCGCCACTCGATCCGCGCCGTGGACGCGCTCGGGATCGACCCGGGGAAGATCGGCACCGTCCTGAGTTCGAGCCTCTACTCGCTCGGCCTACCCACGATCGCCCACCGGCTGGTGGACCACTACGAGATGGACCCCACAACCGACAAGTACCACATCACCGGGGTGGCGTGCGCGAGCGCGGTTCCGCTGATGCGGATGGCCGCGGGGACGCTGCACCAGCACCCCGGGCGCGACTGCCTGGTCGTGGGGGCGGAGAGCATGAGCAGCATTCTCACGCGCGCCGGCGAGGACGACCCCCGCGCCAAGACGGTCGGCTCGGCGCTGTTCGGGGACGGCTGCGCCGCCGCGGTGCTCTCGGCCGATCCCGACGCCGACGGGCCGATGATCCTCGCTACCCAGGTGCACCAGATCGGCGGCACGCTCGGAGCCGTAAGCCTCTCGTTATCCGAGCAGGACACCTACCTGCACCTCGTGCGTGAGCTGCCCGACCTCGCCGGCGCGGGACTGCCCGGCGTGGCGGAGAAATTCCTGCGCGAGCACCGCGTGGACCACGCCGAGATCGACCACTGGATGGTGCACCCAGGAGGGCGGCGGATCATCGAGAACATCCAGGGCGCCCTGGAGCTCTCCGACGAGCAGACCGCGACCAGCTGGGGCGCCCTCGCCAACCACGGCAACGTCGGCACCCCCTCGATCTTCTACGTGCTCAAAGACACGATCGAGCGCTACCGGCCCCAGCCGGGCGAGCGCGGTCTCGCGGTCACGATCGGCCCGGGGGTCACAGTCGGGCTGATGCTGCTGCAGTGGTGAGCCCCCTAGCCGTGGAGGCACCCCCGTGGCCCGCCTTGCCGCGCACAGCCTGAGCGCCATCCCCGAGGTGCGCGCCGGGGACGACCTGGCAGCGCTGATCGTGGACTCGCTCGACGCCGGGCGGCCGCACCCGCCCCTGCGCGACGGCGAGATCGTGGCGATCGCACACAAGGTCGTATCCAAGGCCGAGGGCGCAATCGTCGCCCCGGCAGGGGTCGTGCCTTCCGCGAGGGCACATGAGATCGCCCGCGAACAAGGCAAGGACCCACGCGCGGTGCAAGTCGTGCTCGACCAGTCAAGCGAGGTTCTGCGCGCCGCCAACGGGGTGCTGATCTGCCGCACTCACCACGGCTTCGTGTGCGCCAACGCCGGCGTCGACGCCTCCAACGCCGCCGCCGAGGGCAGGACCGGGGAGGGCCGGACTGGCGCGGGCGGGTTCGGCGAGGGAGAGGTCCTGATCGTGCTGCCCCGCGACCCCGACGCCTCCGCCCGGCGCCTGCGCGCGCGGCTGCACGAGCTCACCGGGGCGCGCGTCGCCGTGCTGATCACCGACAGCTTCGGCCGCGCCTGGCGCCACGGCCAGTGCGACGTGGCGATTGGCTGCGCCGGCCTGCAGCCGCTCGACGACTGGCGCGGGCGCACCGACAGCACCGGCCTGCAGCTGCGCGCCACCTGGCTCGCTGTCGCCGACGCGATCGCCGCCACCGCCGACCTCGCGCGCGCCAAGGACTCCCGCGAGCCCGTCGTGATCCTTGATGGGCTGGAGCGGTTCACGACCGAGGAGGACGGCCCCGGCGCCGCCGCGCTGCTGCGCCCGCTGGAGGAAGACCTGTTCCGCTGAGATCACGGCGCGGACGGCCCCGGCGCCGCCGCGCTGCTGCGCCCGCTGGAGGAAGACCCGTTCCGCTGAGATCACGGCGCGGCTGAGATAGCGGCGGGCTCGGTCCACAACGTGTATAGTTCGGCTCGAACCGTTATAGGAGGCACCATGGCCGACGTGAGCTCGCGCGGGGTTGGCCGAACCGCGTTCCCCACAGAGCGCAAGCGCAACATATTCATGCAGTCCGCGAGCGGCGGGCGAACCCTCAGCGCGCTCATGCTCCCGCTCTTCACACTGCGGCCCCCGAAGGGGTTTGGCGTGCTCACCACCACCGGCCGCAGGAGCGGGAAAGCCCGCCCAAAATGCATCCACGTGGTCCGCAGCGGCGACAGGGCGTACATCGTCATGATCCGCCCCACCAAGGAGCTCGTCGAGTGGAACTGGGCCTCCGCCTGGGTGCTGAACATCCGCGCAGAACCGAAGGTGCGCCTGCGCATGCGGGGCGGAACGTTCGCCGGGATGGCCAGGGAGCTGACGGACACGGCCGAGATCGAAGAGGCCGCGGATGCCTACTGCGCGGTCGTCAACCCGTTCGACTACGTCGAGTGCACCTTCCATCGCAGCGGGCACCCCACGCGCGCAAAGATCGAGGAGCTGCACCGCAGCTGGTTCCAGAACGGGATACCGCTGGTGGTCGAGCTGGAGAGCCCCAGCTGATCGTGGCTACGCCGCGACCGGAAGTTCGTAGTGCCGGCAGATCTCGTACAGCGTCGTGCGCTCCGCCGCGGGACGCCCTGCGGCGTGGGCCGCCGCGATCGAGCTGCCCGGGGTCGAGGCGGGTACCGTGGTAGCTGCCCGCCAGGCGGCTGATCGACTCCTCCATCAACGTCCCCCCCAGGTCGTTCACGCCCCAGCGCAGCGACTCCGTGGCTGCCTCCAGGCCCATCTTTACCCACGACGCCTGCACGCTGCGCACGCTGCGCCCAAGCGCGAGACGGAAGACCGCGGTGTGCTTGAGGTTCTCCTCGCGTGAGATCTCCTCCACCCCGTGCGTGCGGCCCAGCAGCGTCTGGAAGGGGATGAACGAAAGCGGCACGAACTCGGTGATCCCGCCCGTGCGCTCCTGCAGCTCGCGCACCACTCGCATGTGCTCGGCCAGCTCCCACGGCTCCTCGATGTGCCCGAACATCACGGTCGCCGTGGAGCGCAGCCCGGCGGCGTGGGAGGCTTCGATGATCTGCACCCACCGCGCCACGGGCAGCTTGTTGGGGCTGATCCGTTCGCGCACCCCGTCGTGCAGCACCTCAGCCGCGGTGCCCGGCGTCGAGCCGAGGCCGGCGTCGCGCAGGCGCGCGAACACCTCGGCGGGCGGCATCCCGGAGATGTCGCACATGTGCGCTATCTCCATTGGGCTGTACGCGTGCAGGTGGATGTCCACCCCCTCGGCGGCGGCCGTGCGCTTGGCGAAGCGCAGCCATCCCAGGTAGTCCTCGAGGCTCCAATCGGGGTGGATGCCCGACTGGATGCAGAGCTCGGTGGCGCCAAACTCCACCGCCTCGCGCACCCGGCGCGCAAACTCCTGCTCGTCGTGCTCGTAGGCGTCGGGGGAGCGCTTGCCCTGGCCGAAGCCGCAGAAGGCGCATCCGACTGTGCAGATGTTCGAGACGTTGATGTTGCGGTTGACGACGAACGTCACCGTCTCCCCGGCGAGCTCCGCGCGCAGCTCGTCGGCGGCCGCGCGCAGCTCCTCGATCGCCTCCGGCCGCGTCTCGGCGAACATCGCCGTCAGCTCCTCGGCGCTCAGCGCCAGCCCGTCGCGGGCGCGCTCGGTCGCCCCGGCCACCAGGTCCGGGCGGATCGGTGGGGCGCCGCTTACGGCCGGGTCGGTGCGACCAGAGCCCCGCCGTGGGATGAAGCTCCAGTACTTGACCTTGATCGTGTCCATCACGCCCCGGGAGATCCACTCGCGGTCGATGTAGCGCGGGTAGACGCACAGCCGCTCGGTCAGCGCCACGCCCTCCTGCTGCAGCTCCTTGCGCACCTGGTGGGGCGACGGGAAGGGGTGCTCTGGGGAGATGTGGTCCCCGTTGGCCGACAGCCCGCCAAGGTCTGTCGCCCCGGCGGCGACCAGCTCCGGCCACCAGTCCGCGAGGTTCGGCGGCACCTGGATGCCCACGTCGGGCATCAGCCGGCGGGTCTGCGCGATCAGCCGCTTCATGTCCTCGATGCTCACCGGACACGCCCACTCCGGCAGCGGCAGCCGCGGATGCAAACGCGCGTGGTCGAGGCCGCCCTCGGTCTCATTGGTGCCGGAGCTCGTGGAGCCTGCATCCGTATGGGCGGAATCTTCATCCCGGTGGGTCCCCCCTACTCCCGTGCGCCAGTACAGCCGCGCGGCCTCCTCTGCGATCTGCGCCGGCTCCTGACCGTAGTAGCGCTGGTGGGGGACGAAGTTCTGCAGGATCACCTCCTGGATGTGCCCGTGCTCGGCGTGCACCGCCGCCAGCGCCTCCAGCGAGGCGGTGCGCTCATCCTCGCTCTCGCCGATGCCGACCAGGATGCCGCTCGTAAAGGGGATCCGCAGCTCGCCCGCCGCGCGGATCGTCTCCAGGCGCCGAGCCGGATGCTTCGTCGGCGAGCCCGCGTGCACGGTCTCCATCAGCCGCTCGGAGATCGACTCCAGCATCAGCCCCTGCGAGGCCGTCACCTCGCGCAGCCGCCCCAGATCCTCGCGCGAGAGGACGCCTAGGTTGGTGTGGGGCAGAATGCCGCGCTCCAGCGCCCGCTCGCACGACCACACGACGTAGGCGGTGAAGTCCTTGTGCCCGTACTCCCCGAGGCGGCGCGCGACCTCGGCGTTGACCTCGGGGCGCTCCCCCGTCAGCACCAGCAGCTCCTTGACCCCGCGCCGGGCGGCCCCGTCGACGATCGCGAGCACCTCATCGGGCGCGTACAGATGCGCCGTGTGCGTCGCGAACGCGCAGTACTTGCAGTAGCACCGGCACGTGCGCGAGAGCGACAGCGTCAGGTTGCGCGAGTACGTGACTCTCCGGCGCATCCCCCGAGTCTGACAAAAAACAGAGAGGCCCGGCTCGCCGGCCTCCGGCCGGCTGCGCCACCCTCTGGGCTCACCCGTTGGTTCGAGGGAGCCGCTGCCGATCTGTCCGAGGGAAAACTGCCGATCCGCCAACAACCAGCTCCTGATCTATCCGCAGGGGCGGCGTCGATCCGTCCGACCGGGTTCGTAGGGTTTTTTCATGTCCGAAGACACCCTGCGTCGCGCCGTGGCCGAGATGGTTGGCGCATTCACGCTCACGTTCATCGGCGCCGGAGCGGCTGCGGCCTCCGGGGTCATCGCCGATCCGACCCTGATCGGCGTCGCGATCGCCAACGGCCTGGCGATCGGCGTGATGGTGTGCGCGCTCGGGCACATCTCCGGCGGGCACTTCAACCCGGCGATCACCTTCGGCTTCCTGATCACGCGCAAGATCAAGCCTGCGCTCGCCGGCGTCTACTGGGTCGCGCAGTTCGGCGGCGCGGCGCTGGCGGCGCTGTTCGTCAAGGAGCTGCTGCCACGGGCAACAACCGAAGCGGTGAAACTCGGCGTGCCGGCGCTCGGCCACGGCGTCGACGCGAGCTCCGGCTTCCTGCTCGAGGCCGTCCTCACCTTCTTCCTCGTGTTCGTCGTGTTCGGCGCCGCGGTGGACACGCGCGGGCCCTTCAACGCCGTCGCCGGACTGGCGATCGGGTTGACGATCTCGATCGACGTGCTCTTCGGAGGACCCTTCACCGGGGCCGCGATGAATCCCTCACGCGCCTTCGGGCCGCAGCTCGTCGGCGACCATTGGGCCAACGGCTGGGTGTGGTACGCCGGCCCGGTCCTCGGCGCGACGGTCGCCGCCTGCCTATACGCATTTCTGTACTTGCGCAAGACCGAGCCCAAGCTCGAGCCACCGGCTCCTGCGGAGGCGCAAGCCGCACAGCCCTAGCAGGTCCCGCCCGTGCACGGGACTGAGGCGTAGACAGAAGTCCCTATCCTGGGCGCGTGGTCCAACCCCCGCGCATCTACCTGGCCCGCCACGGCCAGACCGCCTACAACGCCGAGGGCCGCTTCCAGGGCCAGGGCGCGGTGCCGCTCGACGAAACCGGCCGCAGCCAGGCGCGAGCGCTGGCCGAGCAGGCCGCCACGTACGAGTTCGCCGCGCTGTGGTGCAGCCCGCTATTGCGCGCCCGCGAAACCGCGGACTTCGTCGCCGGGCGCATCGGCCTCGACCCACGGGAGGATCTCCGCCTGATGGAGACCGACTCAGGCGATTGGACTGACCGCTCGTTCGCCGATGTGCAAGCCGAAGACCCTGAGGGGTTCGCGCGCTTTGCGAGCGGCGACCCGACCTTCGCCTTCCCCGGCGGCGAGTCGTTCGCCCAGCAGGGCGTGCGCGTAGCGAGCGCGTTCCAGGACATCGAGCGCGCCGAGGCGCCCGCACTCGTGGTGTGCCACGGCGGGGTGATAAGGATCGCGCTCTTTCAGCGCACCAGCGACCTCGAGGCGCTCGGCGACCGCGTTCCCAACGCGACGATCGTCGCGCTCGACCCGCGCGGATCGCGGCGCCTGCACCACGGCGGCGAGGTCGGCGCACCGACCTGAGTCGCCGCGCGGCGCCGCTCCGCCGCGAAGGTCGGCCGGCCCCCCGCGCCGGATCGGCACGGGTCGGAGGGCACGTCTATTGCGCGCGCAAGCGGCGAAACTCTTCGCGCGCCGAGTACGGGCGGCCCCACATCTGCGTGACCTCCGCGCGGCCCTCGCGCACCTCGCGCACCGCCAGCTCGCCCTCGATGCCGGCGTCGTCGAGCAGGCTCAGCGCGCAGTGCACTGCTGGCGCCGCTGCCGCGTGGCCGAAACGGTGGGCGACCAGCAGGCGCCAGTGCCAGTCGTGCTTAGAGTAAGGGCTGGCGTTGCACGTCACGAGGTACACCGCCGCTTCCACGTAGCGCGACTCGTCCGCGAGCCGCAGGTCGAGCTCCAGGTCGGTCCAGTCGTCGGGGAGCGAATCGACGATTTGCTGGAAGGCGTCGGCGAGGCTCACGCCCAGAAGCCTAGCGGGAGATATCCTCGGCCCATGGTCACCACCGACACACCGCACGCCGAGTACGAGGCGCTGACCGAGGGCTGCGGGCTGGTGGACCGCTCCGAACGAGGCAAGCTCGCGCTGACGGGTTCGGGCGCGGTTGAGTTCCTCAACGGGCAGGTAACCAACGAGCTGAGCGACCTGCGCCCGGGCGAAGGTCGCTACGCGGCCTTCCTGACCAACAAGGGCAAGATGCTCGGCGACCTGCGGATCCTCGCCGTCGGCTCCGACACGCCGAGCGAACTGCTGCTCGACACCGAGCGCGTGGCGCTGCAGCCGCTGTTCGACATGATCCGCCGCTACAGGATCGGCTACGAGGTCGAGCTGCATAAGCGCACGTTGGAGTGTGGTCTGCTCTCGTTGATCGGCCCCAAGGCGCGCGCCTGCGTAGCGCCCGACACGCTGCCGGAGGCCGAGCACTACCACGGGTCAGCAGAGATCGGCGGCGCATCGGTGCGGCTGATCGCAACCGCCGAGGGCATCGACGTGCTGTGTGAGACCCCCAACCTGGAGACGGTGCGGGCGGCCCTCGTGGAGGCCGGCGCGACCCCCGTCAGCGAGGCGGCGACGGAGATCGTGCGGGTCGAGCGCGGACGACCCCGCTACGGAATCGACATCGATGAGAGCACGATCCCCCAGGAGGCCGGCCTCAACGAGCGCGCGGTGAGCTTCACGAAGGGCTGCTATGTCGGCCAGGAGACCGTGGCGCGACTGTACTACCGGGGCAAGCCTAACCGCCACCTGCGCGGGCTGCGGCTCACCGCCCCGGCCGCGCCCGGCGAGGAGCTACGGCTGGGCGAGCGCCCCGTGGGGCACCTGAGCAGCGTCGTCGAGTCCCCGCGGCTCGGCACGATCGCCCTGGCGCTGGTGCGCCGCGAGGCCTCCCCGGGCGACACGCTCGCCGTCGGCGAGCACGGTGCCACGGCAGAGCTGGCGGCACTGCCCTTCGTGCCCTGACCTCGCCGGCTGGGACGGCTCGTCCGGCACTGCCTCGCGCCCTGCCCGTGGCATAAGCTGCCGGCAGCCTCAGGAGGCGCTGGACTGCCCGTCGCCGGGCCGGCGCTCGTGCAGGTGCTTGCGAATCGCCGCTTTCAGCACCTTCAGCGCGTCGGGGCGCGGTGGGGTGTCGAAGGTGCTGGTGACGTTCGGCCCCCGCAGGTTGACTTTCGTGCGCTCCAGCTTGCGGCGCGGATCCTCGAAGGGATTGCGTTCAGTCATCGTCATTGTCTTCGGTCGGAACTCCCGATTCCTGAGTGTAAGCCTGCCACTGCTCATTCAGAAGGTCAACGAGCTGGCTGGCGAGCAGCGGCGAGAAGGAGACGCGCGAGACGACGATCCCCTGCTGCCCCTGGGGCCCGATGCGCAGGAAGTCGAGCGTGAACTCGTGTGGCGTGCGCGCGATCGACGCGGCGTTGGCCCATTTGCCCGCGAACTCCTCCGGGGGCATGATGATGTTGGGACCCTGCTGGGACTCCTCCGGAGGATTCTGCTCGTCCACCGTTGCAGCGTAGCGCCCCGCGGCAGGCCATGGAGGGCCTGCCCCCAACCGCTCCCGCGCCCCCCGGCCACGCGCGCGGACGATCCCCCATGACCCCGCTCACGTCTCCCCGCGGCGCCCGGTTGTAGGATTGACTCTCGTCCCGTTCCCGACATGCGAGGTTGGACACCAGTGGCAATCGACTTGAAGCAGATATCCGAGGTGGACGCCGAGCCGGGCGAGCTGCCCAAGACGATGGCCGCGTGGGTGATCCGCGAGGAGCGCCAGGGCGAACCGAAGGACGCCTTCCAGCTCGAGGAGATCGAGGTGCCCGAGCCGGGCGCCTTCGAGGTGATCGTGCGCGTAATGGCCGCGGGCGTCAACTACAACAACGTGTGGGCCGCGCTCGGCAAGCCCGTGGGCGTGTGGCGCTACGGCGACCACCCCGAGTTCGGCCACCACATCGGTGGCTCGGATGCCTCGGGCGTCGTCTGGAAGGTCGGCCCCGGCGTGACCCGCTGGAAGCCCGGTGACGAGGTGGTGGTGCACTGCAACCAGGCCTCCTACGAGGACCCCGAGGTGCACGGCCTCGACCCGATGGCCGCTCCCTCGCAGAAGATCTGGGGGTATGAGACCACCTGGGGCTCGTTTGCGCAGTTCACCAAAGTGCAGGCCCAGCAGCTGCTGCCCAAGCCGGCCGCGCTCACCTGGGAGGAGGCCGCCTCCTACGGCCTCGTGTACTTCACGGCGTATCGCATGTTGATCACCCGCTGCAACCTGCAGGCCGGCCAGAAGGTGCTGATCTGGGGGGCCGCCGGGGGACTCGGCGTGTTCGCCACGCAGCTGTGCGCGGCCGCGGGCGCTCACTGCGTGGGGGTCGTCTCCTCCGCGGAGAAGGGCGCGCTGGTCAAGCGCCTCGGCGCCGCGGACTTCATCGACCGCGCCGAGTTCGCGGGGATGATGCGCAAGGGCGGGGAGTCCCCCGAGGAGGAGAAGGCCCGCTTCGGCGTGTCGCGCGAATTCGCCAAGCGCGTGAAGGGGATCCTCGGCGACGCGCCCGACATCGTCTTCGAGCACGTGGGTCAGGCGACGTTCCCAACCTCGGTGTTTACCGTCAAGACGTTCGGCAAGGTCGTGATCTGCGCCGGCACCACCGGCTTCAACCTCGACTTCGACGTGCGCTACCTGTGGATGAAGCAGAAGGAGATCCTCGGCAGCCACTTCGCCAACGCGTACGAGTGCACGAAGGCCAACGAGCTGATCGACTCCGGCCAGATCCGCCCCGTGCTGTGGCGCACGCTCGGCTTCGAGGGCGTCGCCGAAGCGCACCAGCTGATGCTCGAAAACAAGCATCTCGGGAAGATCTCGATCCTCGTCGGCGCCGACTCCGAGGGGCAGGGCCGGACGGCGGATGGTCCCGGAGCAATCCGTGCGGAGGTGGGTGGCTGATGGCCGGCAAGGGCAACGGCACCGTAATCGTCCCGTGGTACGCCACGGGCTTTCGCGCCGAGGGCTTCGGCGCCGCGCTGGAGCAGGCCGCGGCGATTGCGCTGCGCTACGGCGCGGAGTCCTATGCGGTGTACCGCTCGCGCGATGACCGCTACCGCTACCAGCAGCTCGCCCACTTCGAGCGCTACACCGACTGGGAGAGCTACTGGGAAGGCCCCGAGATGATCGACTTCCGGGCCGGCCACTCCTCCTGGTTTCAGGTGCCGGTGCTCTACGGCTGGTGGGACCTCACCGCCGCGGGGGCGCTCTCCGAGGAGACGGAGTGGGTCGCGCCGCCGCCGCCCGAGCCCGATCCCGACGGCAACGGCGCGGGCAGCGGCTCAGGCACCCCGCGCGTGCAGCACGTCTGAGTTCGAGGCTGCTCCTTCCGAGGAGCAATCGTCAGGCAGCCGTCGTGCGCGCGCTGGCGCTCTCGAAGCCGGCCATTGTGCGTGCGGCGCCCCCTTCGCGCAGCGATGCCTCGGCCTGCTCGACGACGGCGACGATCTCGATCCCGATGGCAAGACTCGAGCGCGGTTCTTCGCCGGTGCGGATCGCGTGGGCGAAGTCCGCGAACTCCAAACGCAGCGGCTCGGCGGGCGCGATGCGCGGGGTCACCACGTCGCCGGTGCGATATATCAGCTGGTGCTCGCCGAAGTTGGCGGGCGTCGGCGGCAGCATGTCCATGCCGCGGTCGTAGACCCTCACCGGCTCGTCGGAGGCGGTGTCGTCGTACTGCACCATTCGCCGGCTGCCGACGACAATCATCTGACGGATCTTGCGCGGCGCCAGCCAGGAGATCTGGATGTTGGCGGTCTGCCCACCAGCGAACGTGAGCGTCATAAAGGCCGTCTCCGGCACTCCCTGGCGCAGCACGCTGCTGCCGGAGGCCGCCACCTCCACGACCGGCTGCTCCAGCCAGTAGAGCAGGATCGAGAGATCATTCGGTGCCAGATCCCACAGAACCCCGTCGCTTCTGTACAGACCGAGGTTCATCCGCGAGGAGGTGATGAAGTGCACGTCCCCGATCGTGCCCTCCCGGATCAGATCGCGCACGGCGTTGACGGCGGGGCTGTAGATGAAGGTGTGCCCCGGCATCAGCACGCGGTCGTTGGCGGCCGCGATCCGGGCAAGCTCGCGAGCATCGTCTACGCGCATCGCGAGTGGCTTCTCGACCAACACGTGCTTGCCGGCTTCCAACGCCCTCTTGGCCAGCGCATGGTGCGTCGGAGACGGAGTGGCGATCACCACAGCCTCAATTGACGAATCGCTCAGCACGACGTCAAGCTCGCTCACCGCACGAGCATCCGGGTAGCGCCTGCGGAAGAGGCTCAGCTGGGCGACGTCGAGATCGCACAGCGCCTCCAACCGCAGCTCCGAGGATTCCGCGACGTTGCGGGCAAGGTTGGGACCCCAGTAGCCGTAGCCAATCACCGCTGTGCCGATTGCGCGCTCAGCACGAACAATGACGCCGAGACCTTCCCCATCCACTTTCGGGGCGACGGCATTAGCGGGCATGATCCACTCGCGACCGTCGGTCCCAACGAGCACTACGGCGTACCCCTCGCCCAGCGCGCGAGCGATCTCTTGCCCCGCGTGGGGCGAGTCGGCGTCCACGAACGCGGCATGCTCGGGATAGGGTGAGTTGCCCTCGATCCCCATCTCGATCGCACGGTCCATCGCCTTCGCCGTGGGCGACTTGGCGGAGCTCACGTTGTGCGCCATGCGTCGATCATCTCCTTGTAACCGGTGCGAACCGCCGTGATCGCAGCCCGCATCCCTTCTCCAAGGGTACCGGCATGAAACAGCTCTGCCGGGGCCTTGCTGCCGCTGCGGTCGTGGCGGTGCATGTCGTTGACGCCGTGCGCCCCGTCGTACAAGCGGACGGTCACCGTCTTGTCATCCTCCGTGACGGTGAGGATCACCGCGTAGCTCACGATCTCCCGCCCGCTCGCTGTGAACTCCACCACGATGCGCGCACCGATCTCGTAGTCCAACACATCACGGTACCGCTGGCTCACGCTCGCACGACCTCACTCATGGTCCCCCGCCCCGCTCGCCATCGCGGCTGGTCTCTCAGCAGCGCTCCAGCGGCGCCATCGTGAGCCCCGCCCCCTTCAGCTGCTCCCAGTAATGCTCGGCGGGCTCCTTGTGGCCGTTGTAGACGACGGCCTGCCCCGAGTTGTGGATCTGGTTGGCGTACTGGTGGCCCTGCTCCAGCGTCACGCCGGGGATGAAGCGCGCCAGCGTGCGGGCGACGTGGTCGAAGGTGTTGTGGTCGTCGTTGCGCACGATCACCCGCCACGCCCCATCCATCCCCGTGTGCGGGCCGCCCGTCTTCGGTAGCTCAATGGTCTCTGTCATGGCCGGCAGCATAGAGCCAGGGGCACGGCCTTACAATCAAGACATGGACAAAGACACCCCCCATCGCCTGCCCGAGCGCGACCGCCCCTGGATGATGCGCACCTACGCGGGGCACTCCACGGCGAAGGCGTCGAACGAGTTGTACCGGCGCAACCTCGAGAAGGGCCAGACGGGGCTGTCGGTCGCGTTCGACCTGCCGACCCAGACCGGGTACGACCCCGATGACGAGCTGGCTCGCGGCGAGGTCGGCAAGGTCGGCGTGCCGGTCACCCACCGCGGCGACATGGAAGCGCTGATGCACGGCATCCCGCTCGGGGAGATGAACACCTCGATGACGATCAACGCCACGGCGGCGTGGCTGCTGGCGCTGTACATCGTCGCCGCCGAGACCCAAGGCGTGCCCCAGGAGCGGCTGCAGGGCACGACGCAGAACGACATCATCAAGGAGTTCCTTGCGCGCGGCACCTACGCCTTCCCGCCCGCGCCCTCGATGCGGCTGATCGCCGACACGATCGCGTACACCGTCGAGCACGTGCCGAAGTGGAACCCGATCAACATCTGCTCCTACCACCTGCAGGAGGCCGGCGCTACCCCCGTGCAGGAGATCGCGTACGCGATCTCCAACGCGATCGCGGTGCTCGATGCGGTGAGGGAGAGGATTATGGGCACCCCGCCACGGGGGGCGGGTGCTGGGGGGGTCGCGCATGGCGGTCCCGAGCGCATCGCGGAGGTGTTCGGCCGCATCTCGTTCTTCGTCAACGCCGGCGTGCGCTTCGTCGAGGAGCACGCCAAGCTGCGCGCAATGGGGATCCTGTGGGAGGAGCTGGGACGCGAGCGCTACGGCGTCACCGACCCGCGCCTGCTGCGGTTGCGCTATGGCGTGCAGGTCAACTCGCTCGGGCTCACCGAGGCGCAGCCGGAGAACAACGTGCAGCGGATCGTGCTGGAGGCGCTGGCGGTGACGATCGGCCGCGACGCGCGCGCACGGGCGATCCAGCCTGCCGGCGTGGAACGAGGCGCTGGGGTTGCCGCGCCCGTGGGATCAGCAGTGGTCGCTGCGCATCCAGCAGGTGCTGGCGTACGAGACCGACATCCTCGAGTACCCCGACATCTTCGAGGGCTCGAAGGTAATGGAGGGCCTGGTGGAGGAGCTGCTGGAGGGCGCCCGCGCGGAGATGGCGGTCGTCGCCGAGCACGGCGGCGCCGTGGAGGCCGTCCCCTACATGAAGGCCGCCCTGGTGGACTCCCACCGCGAGCGCCTGCGCCGGATCGAGTCCGGCGAGCAGACCGTGGTCGGCCAGAACCGCTTCACCGAGAGCGAGGAGTCACCGCTGACGGCCGACGCCGAGGGCGGCATCCTCGTCGTGGACCCCGCCGTGGAGGCCGAGCAGATCGAGGCGGTGCGCCGCTGGCGCTCACAACGCGATCAGGCGGCGGTGGACGCGGCCCTCGCCGAGCTGGCGCGCGCCGCCGGCGGGCGGGCGGGCACCGATACAAACCTGATGGAGCCAACGATCGCCGCCGCGCGCGCCGGCGCCACCACCGGCGAGTGGGCGGCGACACTGCGCGAGGTGTTCGGCAGCTACCGCGCCCCCACCGGCGTCGGCGAGGCGAGCGCGCCCGCGGAGGACCTTGACGCCCCGGGCGCCGACGGCGGCGAGGCCGCGCGCGAGCTGGCCCGAGTGCGCGAGCAGGTCGCCACACTAGCCGAGCAGCTCGGCCGCCGCCCGAAGATCCTCGTCGGCAAGCCCGGCCTCGACGGTCACTCAAACGGCGCCGAGCAGATCGCCGTGCGCGCGCGCGACGCCGGCATGGACGTGGTGTACGAGGGGATCCGCCTCACCCCCGCGCAGATCGCCGCCTCGGCGCTGCAGGAGGGCGTGCACGTGATCGGTCTTTCGATCCTCTCGGGTTCGCACCGCGAGCTGATTCCGGCCGTGCTCGACGCGCTGCGCGAGGCCGGGGTCAGCGTCCCCGTGGTCGTCGGCGGGATCATCCCCGAGCAGGACGTCGCCGCACTGAAGCAGGCGGGCGTCGCCGCTGTGTACACGCCGAAGGACTTCGATCTCACGCGCATCATCGGCGACATCGTGGAGCTGGTGGGCGAGCGAGGCGGCGTCGTCGCCGCGGTGTAGGCGCCCCGCCCAACCGTGATCCGTTCTCCTCGCCGGTCCGCCCACTCTCGATCGAGGCCATAGGACGCCGCGATGACCGACGGTGCGCAACTCGGAGCACGGCTGCGCGAACGCGACTTGACCGCGGCGCCGGCGACGCTCAACCTGCTGGAGAGCACCGCCCCGGCCGACCGCGAGCAGACCGCGGCGCTGCTGCGTGAGGTCTCCCCCGCGGCGCTCGAGGGCGAGGCGCAGGGACACATAATCGGTGTCACGGGCCCGCCGGGCGCGGGGAAGTCGACGCTGCTCTCGGCGCTGCTGCACGAGTGGCGGGGCCGCGCCCCCATCCCCTCCCCGACGGCCCCCACCGAGGACGGGCGAGGCCGTACGGTGGCGATGCTCGCGGTGGACCCCTCCTCGCGCCGCTCCGGAGGCGCGCTGCTGGGCGACCGCGCGCGGATCGAGTTCGACCCGGCCGACCGCGGCGTCTTCATCCGCTCGACCGCCGCCGGCGAGCGGCTCGGCGGCCTCGCATGGGGCACCCGCGCGGCGGTGCAGGCGCTGGCGGCGGCCTTCGACGTCGTTGTCGTCGAGACCGTTGGCGTGGGCCAGGCGGAGACCGAGGTGGCGGAGGTCGCCGACACGGTCGTCGTGGTCGTGCAGCCGGGTAGCGGCGACGTGCTGCAGTTCCTGAAGTCGGGGATCATGGAGATCCCGGACGTGCTGGTCGTAACCAAGGCCGACCTCGGCCAGGTGGCGCTCAGCGCCCGGCGCGACCTGAGCGCCGCGCTGCGCTCGCTCGGCCAGCGCTCCACCGCGGTCGCGGCGGTCTCCTCGCTCCCCCCGCCCACCGGGATCGACGAGCTGCACGGCCTCCTCGACCAGCGCTGGTCACTCCTCACCGCCGACGGGGGCAGCGAGCTCGCAGCCCGGCGTCTGCGCGCGCGGCGCGCGGGTGCGCTTACCGACTTCGTCGTGGAGCACGGCCAGGGCGGCCTGCGCGCGCTCGGCGGACGGCGCGCGGCGGAGCGGTGGCTGGCCGAACAGGACCCCACGCTGGACGAGGCGGCGCTCGCGGCCGCACTGGAAGGCAAGATATCGGGCTGATGACACGCGAAGGCAAAAGATCGAGCCGATGACACGCGATCTGGCAACGATGCTCGCAGCGTTCGTGGCCTCCGCCGCGCTGGCGGGCGCGCTCGGTGCGGCAAACCTCGGCACGGCGCTGGCGTTCGGGCAGATCGGGTTTGCGATCGCCCTCGTGTACGTGCTCCTCAAGCGCTGACCCTACGTCCGACCGCCGCCCGCCCGAGACCAAACGCTCAATCCGAGCCAGGGCGGATATGCTCTCCCGCGTGGGCACGGGCTGCTTCATCTCGCCGGGCAAGACGATCGATGGCGCGATCGAGCGCGTGAAGCTGGCCGAGTCGCTCGGCTACGAGTCGGTATACGTGACGCACATCGCCGGCTGGGAGTCGCTGACGGTGCTGACCGCATACGCGATGGCGACCAGCAGGATCCGGGTGGGCACCGGCGTGGTGCCGATCTACACGCGCACGCCGGCCACGATGGCACAGACGGCGGCGACGATCAGCGAGATCTCCGGCGGGCGCCTGACGCTCGGCCTCGGCGTCTCGCACCGCCCCGTGGTCGAGGGGTGGCACGGACAGAGCATCGACCGCCCCGTGCGCGAGATGCGCGAATACGTGGCGATCGTGCGCGCGATCCTATGCGGCGAGGACCCTCCGGCCGGCGAGAAGTGGCAGACCGGCTTCCACCTCTTCGGCCTCGACACCCGCCCGCAGCCTGCCGATCTACGTCGCCGCGCTCTCCCCCGCGATGCTGCGCCTCGCCGGCGAGGTCGCCGACGGCGTGCTGCTGTGGCTGTGCTGCCCCGACTACATCCGCGACGTGGTGATCCCCGAGGTGACCGCCGGCCGCGAACGGGCCGGCAAGACGCTGGAGGGCTTTGACGTAGTCCCAGCGGTGCCCACCGCGCTCGTGGAGGACCGGGCCGCGCCGTACGCGGCGATGCGCCGTGACCTGCTCCCCTACTTCGGCCTGCCCTTCTATCGCGCGATGCTCGAGCGCTCCGGCTTCGGTGTCGAGATCGAGACGTTCGACGCCGCCGCGGGCGACGTGGAGCAGATGCAGGCGGCGATCTCCGAGCGTTTCCTGGAGCAGCTCACCGCGGTCGGCGACTCTTCAGCGGTGAGTGCGGGCCTGGGCCGCTACCGCGACGCGGGCGCCACCTCGCCGTGCGTGGGCCCGATTCCGAAGACCGACTTCGAGGACACACTGCGGGCCGGGATCGCGTAGAGTCTCGACCGTTCTGACGACCGCGGACACAAGGGGGACGTGCAGATGAGCAAACTCAAAGGCTTGCTGACATTGGTGTTCGTAGCCGCCGGACTCGCGGTACTCGCGCCGGGCGCCGCCGCCTCGGGCTCCCCGCAGGGCCCGCCGGCCGGCCCCACCACACCGCCATTCACGCAGTGCCCGCCAATCGGCCAGGACACGACGTGCCAGTACCTGATCGACGTCAAAAGCACGACGGAACCGCCGGTGATCATCGAAGATCCTTCCCAGATTTACTACGACGGCTCGGACGACGTGACCGTCGCCGTGCAGAACGAAACCGGCCTACCGCTCTCGAAAGTCCACATCGGCGTACTCGAATCCGGCGACGGTGTCTTCGGGTTCGATGGCGACGGCATCTGTTCGGAAGAGATCATGCCGAAACCATCCGCCTGCCCGTTTGCCCCGGAACCCAATGAATTCGTCACTGGCTCCACCGGCGACGGCTACACCGGACCGGACACAGAACTGAAGGCCGAAGGCGAAACGACGGATGCGGGCACGGTCACCTTCCCAACTCCACTCGCCAACGACCAGTACACGTACTTCACGTTGGAGGCGCCGCCATACGGCACGACGCTCGTGGCGGGCGAAGTCAACGACACCATCGCAACGAAACTCACCACACAAACCGAACCGCCGACCGAAGAAGCAAGACTGACCCTCCTGACGCCGGTCAACGTCACCGACAAAGCGACGATCGCCGGACCCAATGCGAAATTCGCCGAAGGCGAAGTGGAATACAAGGTCTACTCCGACCCGGGCTGCACCAAAGAAGTCGCCAACGCCGGGACCGCCAAAGTCGTCGAAGGCGTGGCCGAAGCGTCGAAGCCGGTCGGCGCGAGCCTGCCGACGAACGCCACGTACTACTGGCAGGTGAAATACACGGGCAGCAAGAAGGGCATCAAGGCCGAAGAAAACTCGCCGGCGACGAGCGTGTGCGGCGCGGAGGCGATGTCGTTCGGCGTCGCCTCGGTGGTCACGACACTGTCCGGCGGAGGGCAGGTCGGCTCCTCCCTGACCGTCGCCCCGAACACGCCCGTAACCGACACCGCGACCGTGAGCGCGGGTGGGCAGAGCGTGTACGGTCAGATCGAATACAAGGTCTACTCGAACGCGTCGTGCACCACCGAAGTCGCGAACGCAGGCACCGTGACCACACTCAACGGGATCGGGCCGTCATCGCAACCTGTGAGCCTGTCCACCCCGGGGACGTACTACTTCCAGGCCTCGTTCACCGGAACCAAGGTGGCACTCACCGGCAAGTCGCCATGCGGCAGCGAGATTGTCAACGTCGTGGCACCCCCGCCCCCGCCGCCCCCACCCAATAGCGGCTTCACGATCCGGGGCATCGTGGGGAGCTCGAACGGGACCGTCTCGATCACGTTCGTCCCGCTCCAGTCGGGCACCGCAACGCTCGTGGTGACCGTGCCCACAGCGTCGATCGCCAGCGCCTCCGCCACAGCCGCCAAGGCGAAGAAGTGCAAGAAGGGCCAGGTCAAGATCAAGGGCAAGTGCCGTCCCTCCACCACCGTGGCGGGCACGACGTCCGCCAATGGGACGGCGGGGGTGCCGCTGACGCTGACGGTCAAGCTGTCCGGCAAGATCAAGGCGCTGCTGAAGCAAGGCAAGACGGTCCATCTCGTCGCGACCCTGACCTACAAATCATCGCTCGGTGGAACCCCCACCGTGAACACCTACGACGTGACGATCAAAGGCAAGCGGTCGCACCACCACCACAAGTAGCGCGGTAATCGCCGCGTAACGCAGTCCCGTACGGCAGACTGCAAGATATGGTCATCCTGCTTGGCTTCGCCGTGCTCGCGGGCGCCGGCACCGCGCTCTCCCCGTGCGTGCTGCCGGTGCTGCCGGCACTGCTCGCCTCCGGGGGCGCGGGCGGGCGGCGGCGGCCGCTGGGCGTGGTGCTGGGGCTGAGCCTGACCTTCGCGATCACGATCGTCGGGATCGCGAAGGTCGCCGACGGCGTCGGCCTCGGCTCGGACCCGCTGCGCGCGGTCGCGGTGATCGTGCTGCTCGGCGCCGGCGCGGTGCTGCTGGTACCGCGCCTCGGCGAGCGCGTGGAGGCGCGCATGTCCCGCCTGGCGGCGTTCGGGCCGCGCTCGCGGGGGGACGGCTTTCGCTCGGGCCTCGTGGTCGGGGCTGCGCTCGGCTTCGTCTACACCCCCTGCGCCGGGCCGATCCTCGCGGCGGTGATCTCCGTCGGGGCCGCCACCGGGCGCACCGTTGCCGTGGGGATCGCCTACACGCTCGGCTCGGCCGCGGTGCTGCTCGCGCTGACGCTCGGCGGGCGCACGCTGTTCGAGCGGGTGCGCGCCGCCGGCCGTGGGCCCGCGTTGCAGCGCACGCTCGGGGCGATCATGGTGGCGACGGCGCTCGTCATCATCACCGGCGAGGACGTGCGCTTTGACCAGTACATCGCCCAGCACATCCCCGAAGTCAACCTCACGGCGTCGCTTGAGAAATCGCACGCCGTCGAAAGCCGCCTGCACGAGATCACCGGACGCAAGGCGCGCTTCACCGCCAGCGTGGGCACCCCCGTCGCCGTGCACGGCGCCAGCCAGGCGACGCTGCTGGCGGATGCGCGCAAGCTGCCCGTGGTCGCCACCGCGCCGGAATTCAAAGAAACCGAGGATTGGTTCAACACCGGGGCGGGCGGGCATGCAAACACGCCGCTGACGCTCGCGGGGCTGCGCGGGCGGGTGGTGCTGATCGACTTCTGGACCTACACCTGCATCAACTGCATCCGCACGCTCCCCTACCTGAAGGCGTGGAACGCCGCCTATCAAAAGGATGGCCTGACGATCGTCGGCGTCGAGACGCCCGAGTTCTCCTTCGAGCACGACGCCGCCAACGTGGCGAGCGCGATCTCCACGTTCGGGATCAAGTACCCCGTCGTGCAGGACAACGAATACGGCACGTGGGACGCCTACAACAACGAGTACTGGCCGGCCGACTACCTGATCGACGCGCACGGCCAGGTGCGCTACGTGTCCTTCGGCGAGGGCGACTACGACAAGACCGAATCGGCGATCCGCGCGCTGCTCGCCGAAGCCGGCTACCACGTGGGCGACAAGGGCCACCCGACCGGCGTGATCGTGCCGAGCGACGAAGCGACGCCCGAGACCTACCTCGGCACCGCCCGCGCGCAGGGGTGGGTGAACGGCCCCGTGTCAGGCGTTCACGACTACGGCTCGGGCACGCACCCCAACCTCGAACTCGACACCTTCGCCTACACCGGCACCTGGAACATCTCCGAACAGCCCG
The DNA here is from genome assembly GCA_963791485.1 of uncultured Solirubrobacterales bacterium. Lineage (GTDB taxonomy): Bacteria > Actinomycetota > Thermoleophilia > Solirubrobacterales > Solirubrobacteraceae > Palsa-744. The sequence continues at coordinate 640,705 of CAWBSO010000006.1, read as the reverse complement.
CCGTGGCGGGCGCGGGCGCGGGCATCGAAGCGAACGTGGAGGGCAGGCACGTCTACCTGGTGCTGAGCTCCGCGGGCAAAGTGCCGCGCCGCGTCGAAGTGCTGCTCGAAGGCCACCGCATCCCCACGGCCGACGCCGGCGCGGACGTCCACAACGGCATCGTGACGGTCCGCGGCGAACGCCTCTATACGCTCGTCTCGCTGCCACACGACGAACACCACCACCTGACGCTGCGCTTCGAACCGGGGGTCACCGGGTACGCGTTCACGTTTGGCTAGGGTGGATGCATACAATGGCCTTTATGGAGAGTTCTGCCTCGGAGACGACCGCGCGCAGTTGGCTGCGCTGCTACCGCTGCTGGTCGCAGGAGCTCGAGGTGCAGGTCCACTACGAGGGGATCCACAAGATCGACCCCGACACGGGCGAGCGCTCGGAAGTCGTGGACGAGCTGCAGGAGGCGGTGGTGCAGTGCCTGGACTGCATGCACGACCAGCCCCACCTCGGCTTCAACAACGGCCGCGTGGAGCCGATCGAGGACCGCTGGGAACGGATGATCGCGGGCACCCCCTGGGTCGCCTCGTGCACCGTGACGGTGGACGCCGAAGACGTCGAGACCTGCTCGGGGCCGGAGGCAGGCGACGCGCTCTCCTACGCCGCCTTCGGCGACCACGGGGTCAGGGAGTTCTTCACGCACGTGCGCTTCCACAAGCACGAAGACGAGGCTCGCATCATCGTGCACCTGCTCGTCGAGCTGTACGCGCGCTCGCTGGAGGAGGCGACCGAAGTACTCGAGCAGGCCGCCCGCGGCGCGCTGACGATCACCTCGCTGGCCGAGGAGTCCCGCCCGCCGGCCTCAACGGACGGCGAGGCTCACTCGCACGATTGAGCACGACCAAGTCAAGAAACACGCGCGTGATCTGCGGGTCGAACTGACTGCCGGCGCACCGCTGCAGCTCTGCGCGGGCCTGGCGCTCGGTCATCGCTTCCCAGTAGCCGCGGTTGCTCGTCATCGCCTGGTAGGCGTCGCAGATCGCGATGATCCGCGCGGCGAGGGGGATCTGCTCGCCGGACAGCCCGTCGGGGTAGCCGCGCCCGTCGTAGCGCTCGTGGGTGGCGCGCACGATCGTGGCGATCGGTCGCAGCGAGGGAGCCGACGCGATGATCCGCTCGCCGATGATCGTGTGGCGCTCGATGAATGCCCGCTCCTCGCGATCGAGCGCCTCCGGCTTGTCGAGGATCGCGTCGGGGATCGCCGCCTTGCCGATGTCGTGTAGCTCCGCCGCGGCCACCAGGTCGGCGAGGTCCCCGGCCGCCAGGCCGAGCCGCTCGCCAATGCCACGGGCGAGCGCGGCCACCTCCTGCACGTGGGTGTCGAGCTCCGGGTTGCGTTCTCGCAGCAGTCCGAGCAGCACGTCGCGCCACTCGCGGCTCTCGGGCGGACGGGCGGAGAGCATCTTCTGCGCGTAGAGACGCTGGTCGGCGATGCGCAGCGCCTCCTCTGCGCTGTGCGCCTCCCGTCCGAGCAACACCTCGCCGTAGCAGGCCCCGATCGTGAAGTGCTCGCCACTCTCCAGTAGCGCGCCGGCGAGGTCGGCGGCGAGCTCCGCCGGATCGCCCGTCACCTGCAGCAGCGCGCAGAACTCGTCCCCACCGAGCCGATAGGTAAGCCCGCCGGGACCGGCCCGCTGATCGAGCCTGCAGCCAAGGCGCTGTAGCAAGGCGTCCCCGGCCGGGTGCCCAAACGTGTCGTTGTAGTGCTTGAAGCCGTTGAGATCGAACAACAGGAAGAGCCTCGGGTTCGACGCCGTAGCCTCCGCGACCGCCAGCCGGAGCTCCTCGAACAGCGCCCGGCGGTTGCCGAGGCCGGTGAGCGCGTCACGGTGGGCCAGCTCGCTGCTGGAGGCGATCAGACGGACGTTCTCGGCCGAGGTGGCCAGCAGCCGCAGCAAGACCGCCACGAGCGCCGCCACGGCCAGCCAGATCGACACGCCTGCGCCCCCTTCCACGCCCCCCTCCACCAGCACTCCGATCGCGACCGCCCCGGCCACCACCGGCGCGGCCACGACGGCCACCAGGGTGTACCGATCGCGCACACGCCCGCTGTCCGGCTGCCAGGCGGCACACGCCAGGATCAGGGCTCCCAGCAACCACAGCGTGTCCAGCGGGGTGCCCGCCGTGTAGCCTCCGTCCGCTTCCATGTAGAGGAAGAAGCCATCAGCAACCGCTGTCACCGCAAACCCCAGGGCAATCAGCGCGAACGGGCGGTCCACCTGCCAGCCGGCGACGGTCAACATCCCGACGACCACCGCGACCAGCAGCACATCCGCAAGCGGATAGGCGAGGTTGAACGCCGCCTCCACCGAACCGCCGTGTGTCGCCGCCAGCACCGGGACGAACAGCGCGCTGCAGCCCAGCGCGCCCACCGCGAGCATGCCGCCGAGCCCGTCGAGCCACAAGCTGGCCCGCGGATGGCTGAGGCGCCGGCGCCCAAGCAGCACGATCGCTACGTACGCGCCGAGATAGAAGCCGAGATAGAGCCCGCGCTGAACGTTCGGCGCGAACGATTCGCTGATCGAGGACATCACTTCTCCGGCGGCGTCGCAGGAAAGGCTGAACCCAAGCGCCAGCCAGGCGACCTTCGCCGTGGCGACCGTCAGGCCACGCGCGAGACAGACCGCCGCGCACCCCACCATCACTACGTCGTACAGCCAATCGTCGAACAGTCGGTCGGTCGCCCCCCAGCCGAGCACGAGCACACTGTGCGCGAGATGCGCGAGCACCATGCAGGCGAGCACGGCAAGGGCGCCCCTTATCCAAGCTGGCGTGTCAGGGCGCGGCAGCACCAGCCTCAGGTAGCTCACTCATGGAGTATCGGCCAGCGAGCGAATCCGATTGAGACGAAGTGCCAGACCCCGCTTGAAACTCGGATCGTTGTCCAAACGCGGTTGATCGTTTCCCAAGCCCAGCCGGATCGTCACCCAAGCCCAGGTCAGTCGTCATTCAAGCTCGAGTGAATCGTCGCCTGAGCCGGCCGGATCGTCGCCAGGCTCAGGCCAGACGCTCTTCGAGCGCCTTCAGCTGGGCGTGCAGCTCGGGCGGGAGCCGCTCGAACTTGCCGAGGTGCTCGTGGAAGTGGGGCAGCTGGGCGCGCCACTCCGCGACGTCGACGCGCAGCAGCTCGGCGATGTCCGCTTCGGAGACGTCCACGCCGCGCGTGTCGATGCCCTCCGGCCCCACCGGCGGGACGATACCGATAGGAGTCTGCTGCGCGGCGCCGTGGCCGGCGCAGCGCGCGAACACCCACGAGAGCACACGCGAGTTCTCGCCGAAGCCTGGCCACAAAAAGCGGCCGGTCTCGTCCTTGCGAAACCAGTTGACGTAGAAGATCTTCGGCAGCTTCACTCCAGGCGTGCGGCCGATCTCCAGCCAGTGCGCGAAGTAGTCGGCCATGTTGTAGCCGCAGAACGGCAGCATCGCGAACGGGTCGAAGCGCAACTCCCCGACCGTGCCGGCCGCCGCCGCGGTCTTCTCCGAGCTCATCGTCGCGCCGAGGAACACGCCGTGCTCCCAGTCGAGCGCCTCGGTCACGAGCGGCACCACCGTCGAGCGCCGCCCGCCGAACAGCATCGCGTCGATCGGCACGCCGGTGGGGTTCTCCCACTCGGGCGCGATCGCCGGGGTCTGGTCGGCCTTGACGGTGAAGCGCGCGTTGGGGTGCGCCGCGGGCTTCTCGGAGGCGGGCGTCCAATCGTTGCCATGCCAGTCGGTGAGGTGCGCGGGCGGATCGGGCGTCATCCCCTCCCACCACACGTCGCCGTCGTCGGTGAGCGCGCAGTTGGTGAAGACCGTGTCGTGCGCGACCATCCGGATCGCGTTGGGGTTGGTGTGCTCGCCCGTGCCGGGCGCCACGCCGAAGAAGCCGGCCTCGGGGTTGATCGCGTACAGGCGGCCATCCTCGCCGAATTTCATCCACGCGATGTCGTCGCCGATCGTCTGCACCGTCCAGCCCTCGAGCGTCGGGATCAACATCGCGAGGTTGGTCTTGCCGCAGGCCGAGGGGAACGCCGCCGCGATGTACTTGACCTCGCCCTCGGGCGAGGTCAGCTTGAGGATCAGCATGTGCTCGGCCATCCAACCCTCATCGCGTGCCATCACCGAGGCGATCCGCAGCGCGAAGCACTTCTTGCCGAGCAGCGCGTTGCCGCCGTAACCGGAGCCGTAGGACCAGATCTCGCGCGTCTCGGGGTAGTGCACGATGTACTTGTTCTCGGCGTTGCACGGCCACGGCACGTCCGCCTCGCCTTCGCCGAGCGGCATGCCCACGGAGTGCAGGCAGGGCACGAAGCGCCCGTCGTCGCCGAGCACGTCGAGCGCCCGCTGGCCCATGCGCGTCATGATCCGCATGCTCACCGCCACGTAGGCGGAGTCGGTCAGCTGCACACCGATGTGGCTCTTGTCCGAGCCCAGCGGGCCCATCGAGAAGGGCACCACGTACATCGTGCGGCCCCGCATCGAGCCGGCGAACAGTTCGGCCAGCTCTTCGCGCATCTCGTCCGGATCGCGCCAGTTGTTGGTGGGACCGGCTTCCTCCTCGGTGGCGGAGCAGATGAACGTGCGGTCCTCCACGCGCGCCACGTCGCCGGGGTCGGAGAAGGCCAGGTAGGAGCTCGGACGCTTGGCGTCGGAGAGGCGGCGGAAGGTGCCGGCTTGCACGAGCTGGGCGCAGAGGGCGTTGTACTCCTCGGCCGAGCCGTCGCACCAGTGAATCGCCTGCGGTTCGGTGAGGGAGGCGACCTCCTCGACCCACTCCAGCAGGCGCTTGTTTTCGGTGGGGGCGTCTGGGATGGCTGTGGTTTCCATCACGGCAGCCTATCGTGCTTCAGGCCGCCGGGGCACGAGGACCAGCCGCAAGACTTCATCCGGGAGGGGGGTCTGCCCCCCTCCCGACCACCCCCCAATCATTGGCCCGGACTCCTGCGCGGGACGAGCACCAGCCGCTTGAACTCGGCCACCAGCACACCGTCCTGGTTGAGCACGCGGGTGTGGACCTTGACCGTGCCGCGGTCAGGCTTGGACTGCGACTCGCGCTTCTCCAGCACCTCCGACTCACAGAACAGCGTGTCGCCGTGGAACACCGGGGCGGGGTGCTTGAGCTCTTCGGTGGCGAGGTTGGCGATCGCCTTGCCGCTCACGTCGCTGACCGACATCCCTAGCGCCAGCGAGTACACCAGCGGACCGACGACCACGTTGCGTCCCTGCTGGGACTGGTGCGCATACACGTCGTTGATGTGCAGCGGGTGGTGGTTCATCGTGATCAGGCAGAAGAGGTGGTCATCGGCCTCGGTGACGGTCTTCGCCGGCCAGTGCTTGTAGACGTCTCCGACCTCGAACTCCTCGAGGTAGCGGCCGTAGGGATGGGCGCCGCTCGCCTCGCGCGCGGCCTGGTCGGTCTCGAAGGTGGAGGTCTCGCTGGGTGCGGTGGCGGTCTCGCTCATGGGTGTCGATGGTCTCCCTTGGACGCTTTCTCGGTGTTGTACGGCCCCGGAACTCTATTGGGCGACGCCGAGCAGGTACCGTTCAGGGTAGGACCATCGAGAGAACGAAACCCAGGAGAATCCACTTGCGCAACCCCCGAGACTTCTTCAAGCCCCTCGCGATCGACGCGCCCGAGCCGGCGCGCGAGATCCCCTTCAAGCCCTCCCGGATGATCCACTTCCTGGACTTCTCGAACGAGAAGATGGTGGCGAAGGTGCCCGACATCGCCCCCACGGTGGACATCCTGCTCGGCAACCTCGAGGATGCCGTGCCGGTCGATCGCAAGCTGGCCGCCCGCGCCGGACTGATCAAGGTGGGCAGGGAGATGGACCTTGGCGACACCGCGCTGTGGACGCGCGTCAACGAGCTGGCCTCCCCGTGGGTGCTGGACGACCTGACCGAACTGGTGGGCGAGATCGGGGACAAGCTCGAGGTGATCATGATCCCGAAGGTCGAGGGCCCGTGGGACATCCACTACGTCGACCGCCTGCTCGCCCAGCTGGAGGCGAAGGCGGGCCTGGAGCGCCCGATCCTCGTGCACGCGCTGCTGGAGACCCACCTCGGCGTGGCCAACCTCGAGGAGATCGCCGCCGCCTCCCCGCGCATCCAGGGGATGTCCTTCGGCCCCGCCGACCTGGCGGCCTCGCGACGCATGAAGACCACCCGTGTCGGCGGCGGGCACCCCGGCTACCGCACGATCGCCGACCCCGACCCCGAGCACCCCGACTCCCCCCGCCCCTCCTACCAGCAGGACCCCTGGCACTACTCGATCGCCCGCATGGTCGACGCCTGCACCGCCGTCGGCGCGCTGCCCTTCTACGGCCCCTACGGGGACATCAAGGACGTGGAGGGCTGCGAAACCCAGTTCCGCGCCGCCTTCCTGCTCGGCTGCGTCGGCGCCTGGTCGCTGCACCCCGTGCAGATCGGGATCGCCAAGCGCGTCTTCTCCCCCGAACCGGCCGAGGTCGCGTTCGCTAAAAAGGTCATCGAAACGATCCCCGACGGCCGCGGCGTGCACATGATCGACGGCAAGATGCAGGACGACGCCACCTGGAAGCAGTGCCAGGTGATGGTCAAGCTCGCCGAAATGCTCGCGCGCAAGGATCCCGAGCTGGCGGAGGCATACGGGTTCGAGAGCGACCCGGTCGCAGCGGCCAACGGCATTCTCGACGGCCGGGAGTCGACCGACGAGAAGCTCCACGCGCTGCGCGGCACGCCAGACGCCGTGTGAGAGCGGCCGTGCTCAGCCTTACGTTGGTCATGCTTGGCCAAGGACGCTACAATCCTGTCATGCGTGTAAATGTCGGCCAGGCCAAGACGGACCTTTCGCGCCTGCTGGCGCGGGTGGAGGCAGGCGAGGATGTCGAGATCGCCCGTAATGGGGTACCTGTGGTGCGGCTGGTGCGAGTCGAGCCACTCACGCCGGGAGCTCGGTTCGCGGCGCTCAAAGGGGCTCTTGCGGGACAGGTCTTCCTGTCCGATGACTTCGAGTTCAGCGATGACGAAATCGACGAGATGCTTGACGACGACCTTGTGTGAGACTCCTACTCGACACCCATGTCCTTCTCTGGCAGCTCGACGACCGCAACCTCTCCACCGCCGCAACGGAGGCCATCGACGCGGCCACCGAGCTTCTTTTCAGCGTCGTATCGTTTGCGGAGATCGGGATCAAGATCGCCGTAGGCAAGCTCGCCGATCGACGAGAGGTCTACGATGACCTGCTCGCTGAAGGGGGAATACGGACTCTCGGTTTGACGCCCGAGCAAGGTCTGGCGGTCGCCGATCTGCCGCTCCACCACCGCGATCCCTTCGATCGGCTCTTGATCTCGCAGGCCCGCAGCGAAGGATTGACGATCGTGACCGCCGACCCACATTTCACCGCCTACGACGTACCGCTCATCAACGCGGGATAGCTCGCGCGCAGCGCTCGGGGCCACGTCTCGCGTCGGTTCGGTAGGGTTCGCGCCCGTCATGCCCCCGACCCAGCCAAAACCGCGATGAGGTTCTTCGAGTTCGAGGCGCGCGAGATCATCAAGCGCGCCGGCATCCCCGTCACCGACTACGGCTTTACCACCGACCCTGCGCAGGCCCGCCAGATCGCCGAGCGGATCGGGGGATCGACTGTGATCAAGTCCCAGGTGCTCACCGGGGGCCGGATGAAGGCTGGGGGGGTCAAGTTCGCCGACACGCCCGCCGAAGCCGAAGCGCACGCGCACGACATCCTGGCGCTTGAGATCAACGGGCACATGCCGCGCGGGGTACTGGTCGATCCCAAGGCGGAGGTCGAGCAGGAGTACTACGCCGGGGTCGTGTGGGACGGCACCGCCAAGCGGCCGCTGATGCTGTTCAGCGACATGGGCGGCATCGACATCGAGCAGGTCGCCGAGGAGCACCCCGATCACGTGGGGCGTGGCCACTTCTCCACGCTTGCGCCATTCTCGGACTTCCAGGCCAAGCAGGTCATCGCCGCGGCCGGCGTCACCGGCAAGGCCCTGCAGCGCGCCACCCCGGTGCTCGCGCGGCTGGCCCAGCTGTTCCTCGATGCCGACATGACGCTCGCCGAGATCAACCCGCTGGCGCAGCTGAGCGACGGGTCGTTCGTCGCGCTCGACGCGCACATGGAGATGGAGAACGAGGGCATGCCGCGTCAGCAGGGCCTGCTCAAGGCGCTGGGCATCGGCGCGGAGGAGGGCACCCGCGAGGACCACACGCCGACCGCATTCGAAGCGGCCGTCAAGACGATCGACGCCGCCGATCATCGCGGCGTTATTCAGGGCAAGGACACCGGCTTCAACGGCAACATCGGCCTCGTGATCGGCGCGGGCGGCGGCTCGCTGACGCTCACCGACGCGGTGCGCCAGCAGGGCGGCAGGCCCGCCAACTACTCCGAGATCGGCGGCAATCCGTCCGTCGCCAAGGCCTGCGGCCTGGCCAAGGAGGTGCTCCAGAAAGATGGCGTGGAGAAGATCGCCGTGATGATGTCGATCGTCTCCAACACGCGCGTGGACATCGTCGCGCGCGGCGTGATCAAGGCCTGCCTAGAGCTCGGCCGGGACCCTAGCGAGACGATCGCGATCTTCCGCATCCCCGGCGCCTGGGAGGAGGAGGGCTTCAAGATCCTCGACCGGTACGGGATCGAGTACTGCGACCGCTCGGTTTCGCTGTGGGATGCCGCCGGTCGGGCGGTCGCGAAGATCCAAGGGGCGGCCGCATGAGGGAGGCTCATTTGGGGCGCATCCGCGCAGCCCGCATCTCTCCCGCGCGTTCAGGGGCGGGGCATCGTGCCCCACCTCCGTGGCGGGGTAGGATGCCCCGCCCCCAGGCGCTCGTTGCGCCAACCAGCCGCGCGGACGCGCCCCCTCCCCCCTCCCCTCACTGCCATGAGCATCCTCATCGACCGCGACACGACGTTCATCATCCAGGGCATCACCGGGCGCGAGGCGGTCAACCTCACGCGCGAGTGCCTGGACTACGGCTCGAAGATCGTCGGCGGCGTGACCCCCGGCCGCAAGGGCCGCGAGGTACACGGTGTGCCGGTGTTCGACACCGTCGAGCAGGTCGTCGAGCACAACGGTGGCGTCGTGCCCGACGGCTCCGTCGTCACCGTCCCCCCCGCGGGCACGCGCGACGCCGTGTTCGAGGCGCTGCATGCCGGCATCAAGACGGTCGTGATCGTCACCGAGCGGATCCCGCGCCGCGATGTGGCGATGATGGTCGAGCTGGCCGACGCCAAGGGCGCGCGGATCATCGGTCCCAACTGCCTCGGCGTGATCGTTCCGGGCGTCGCCAAGATGGGCGGCATCGGCGGCCCCGCGCGCAACGCCGCCGTCGCCTACCAGCCCGGCGCGGTCGGCGTGATGAGTCGCTCCGGCGGTATGACCACGGAGATCTCCTCCACCCTGACGGCCGCGGGACTCGGGGTCTCCACCGCCGTCTCGATCGGCGGCGACGCAATCATCGGCTCGACCTACGCCGAGCTGATGCCGTACTTCGAGGCCGACGAGCAAACCCGGGCGATCGTGATCTACACCGAGCCCGGCGGGCGCATGGAGGCGCAGCTGGCGCAGTGGGTCGCCGAGCACAACTCGCGCCTGCCGATCGTCGCTTTCATGGCCGGCAAGTTCATGGACGACGAGGAGATGCAGGGCATGTCCTTCGGGCACGCCGGCACGATCGTCGAGGGCAAGGAGGACACCGCGACGGAGAAGATCGCCCGTCTGGAGGCGGCCGGCATCCCCGTGGTGCAGCGGATCGACGAGATTCCCGACCTGGTGAAGGCCAAGATCGCCGAGCGGAGTGGAGCATGAGGCAAGACGGAATCTTCATCGCGGTCGAGGTGGACGACTCCGTCACCTCCGACGCGGCGCTCGCGGCCAAGCTCGCGGAGGTCTGCCCGGTGGACATCTTCACGGCCTCCGACGGACGCGTCGAGATCGTTGAGCAGAACCTCGACGAGTGCGTGCTCTGCCGTCTCTGTCTCGATGCCTCGCCGGACGGCGCCGTGAGGATCATCAAGCTGTACGACAACGGTGCCCTGCTCGCATGACGGCGGCATCCACTATCGTATGGGGGGCGCCATGAACGAAAACTTCTCCCTGATCGTGATGTGCGTCTTCCTGGTCGCCACGATCCTGTTCCTGGCCGACCAGATCCTGTCGTACCACTAGAACCAGATCCTTCGGTCAGCCGTCTAGGGGCGTACTGGCATTTGCGTGGGCTAGCTACGGGCGCGGCGGGTGCGTAGGCGCTCCTGCTGGCGCTCCACCACGTTGACGATCAGCTTCAGGAACTGCTCCGGGCCGGACGCCTTCGCCTGGCCGTACGTGAACGCCTCGATCCAGTCCGCGACCTTCGCTTCGCGCGCCATCACGTTGAAGAACTCGCGGCGCATGTCCACACGCAGGCGCGCGTCGCCGGCCGGGCCCTTCGTCACCTTGATCTCGGGCATCTCCAGCCGGAAGTGCTGCACGTCACCGCGCCCTCGCAGTTCCACCCCCACCACCAGCTTGATCGGCTCTAGCGCCGGCACCTCACGGGTGAACCTGCGCACCGCGAGTTCAATCAACCCCTTGGCGTCTTCTGCCATACATACCCTCCTGTCCGCCGCTCCCGCTGCGCATAGCCTACACGCCTACCAAATATCTTCACGATTGCACTCCTCCTTACCCGGAGGGCCCCAGTTGCGACATTGACACTTCATACGCCGCGCCCGGCGTGCCCTGGACGGACTGCCAATGAGGTCTCGCGCTGGGGGTCCAACGCAAGGCCGGGTCGGCGCCCGGACCGACGCTACACCTTGTGGCGCTGCAGCAGCTTGCGGCCGATCACCATCCGCTGGATCTCCGAGGTGCCCTCCCCGATCAGCAGCAGCGGGGCGTCGCGGTAGAGGCGCTCGATCTCGTACTCCTTGGAGTACCCGTACCCGCCGTGGATCCGCAGCGACTCCTCCACGCAGAAGCGCCCCGCCTCGGAGGCGAACAGCTTTGCCATCCCGGCCTCCAGGTCCGAGCGCGCGCCCGCGTCCTTCAGCCGCGCCGCGCGCAGCGTCAGCAGGCGCGCCGCGTCCACCTGCGTCGCCATGTCCGCGAGCTTGAACTGGATCGCCTGGTGCTCGGCGATCGGCTTGCCGAACGTCTTGCGCTCCTGGGAGTATTTCAGCGCCAGCTCCATCGCCCGCTGCGCGATCCCGACACCGCGCGCCGCCACGTTCACGCGGCCGACCTCCAGCGCGTCCATCATCTGCACGAAGCCCCTGTTCAGGCCCGCCTCCTCGCCACCCAGGATGTTCTCCGCCGGGCAGCGATACCCGTCGAACACCAGCTCGGTGGACTCCACGCCCTTGTAGCCCATCTTCTTGATCTTCGGCGGCACCGTCAGGCCGGCGTACGCGCCCGAGTTCTCGCCGGCGCCGGGCTCTTTTTCGGCGATGAAGCAGGTGAAGCCCTTGTGGCGCGGCTGCGCCTCGGGGTCGGTCTTCACCAGCACGAACACCAGCGCCGAGCGCAACCCGTTGGTCACCCACATCTTCTGGCCGTTGATCTCGTAGGTCCCGTCGCCCACCTTCTTGCCCGAGGTTTTGATCGCCTGCACGTCGCTGCCGAGCTCGGGCTCGGATAGCGAGAACGCCGCCCGGATCTCGCCCATCGCCATCCGCGGCAAGTACTTCTGGCGCTGCTCCTCGTTGCCGAACTTCATCAGCAGGTAGCTGCCGATGAAGTGCGTGTTGACCACGCCCGAGATCGAGATCCACCCGCGCGAGAGCTCCTCCACGATCATCGCGTACGTCGTCAGGTCCAACCCCATCCCGCCGTACTCCTCCGGGATCGTCACCCCGAACAGCCCCAACTCCTTCATCTGCTCCACGATCGGTTCGGGGAAGGAGTCCTCGTGGTCGTAGTGCTCGGCGTTGGGGATGATCTGCTCGTCGGCGAACTGGCGCACCATCTCGGTGATCGCCTTCTGCTCGTCGGTCTTCTCCGTGTACGGGGAGGGGGCTACAGCCATGTCTCGGGCACTCCAGGTGTCGGGGGTCGGCGGGGACATGGAGGATACCGGCGCGAGCGGGCCTGGCAGACTGGGGCGCCTCGTGAACTTCGTCAGCGACGTGCTCGACCGCCTACCCCCCGACCAGCTGGCGCTGGTGGAGCTCGCCCGCGACGGCGCGCGCCGCGAGTGGAGCTTTGGCGAGGTCTCCGCGCGCAGCGCCCGCCTCGCCGGCGCGCTCGCCCGCCGCGGCGTGGGGCGCGGGGACGTCGTGATGACGCTGATCGGCAACCGCCCCGAGTGGGTGTTCACGATGCTCGCCTGCTTTCGCCTCGGCGCCGTCGTGCTGCCCTGCACCGAGCAGCTGCGCGCCAAGGACCTGCGGCTGCGGCTCGCCGTCGCCCGGCCGCGGCTGGTGCTCGCCGACGAGCGCAACCGCGCGGAGCTGGAGGCGGCACTCGGACGAAGTAGCGATATCGAGGTGGTCTTCGTACCGGACGACTCTCTTTTCGACGCCCAACCAACGCCGGGCGCCGAGCTGGCGCCCGAGGAGCCATGCCTGATCACCTTCACCAGCGGCACCGCCGGCGAGCCGAAGGCGGTGTTGCACGGCCAGCGCTACCTGCTCGGCCAGCGCCTGCAGGCCGAGCACTGGCTGGGAGCGCGCGCCGGCGAGCTGGTGTGGTGCACGGCCGCCTCGGGCTGGTCGAAGTCGGCGCGCAACGTCTTCATCGCCCCGTGGCTGTCGGGCGCCGCCGCGCTGCTGCACGACGCGCGCTTCGACCCCGCCGAGCGCTTGGAGCTGCTGGCGAGGGAGCGCGTCAACGTGCTGTGCATGGCGCCGACCGAGTACCGCGTGATCGCTAAGCGCGCCACCCTGACACCGCTGCCCGACCTGCGCGGGATGGTCGCCGCTGGGGAGGCGTTGAATCCAGAGGTGCTGCGCGCTTGGCGGGAGGCGACCGGCATGGGCATCCGCGACGGGTATGGGCAAACCGAGACTGGTCAGCTCACCGGGATGCCGCTGGGGGAGGAGCCTCGCCTCGGCTCGATGGGGCTCGCCCTGCCCGGGGTGCGGCTGGACGTGGTGGACGGCGAGCTGGTGGCCGACCCCGTGAGCGCGCCGACGTTCTTTCTCGGCTACCTCGGCGAGGAGGTCCGGCGCGGCGCGGAGGGCGGGTGGAAGATCGAGGACCGGGGCGCCGGCCCACCGTGGCACACCGGAGACCGGGTGCGCCGCGACGAGGAGGGCTACCTTTACTTCGAGGGACGCACCGACGACGTGATCGTCTCCGCTGGCTACCGCATCGGGCCCTTCGAGGTGGAGTCGGCGCTTGTCGCCCACCCCGCGGTCGCGGAGGCCGCGGCGGTGTCGGCCCCCGACGAGGAGCGCGGCGCCGTGGTGCGCGCGGTGGTGGTGTTGCGCGACGGCCACACCCCATCGCCGCAGCTGGCGCGCGAGCTGCAGGAGCACGTCAAGCAGCTCACCGCCCCCTACAAGTACCCCCGGATCGTCGACTTCGCGGCGGAGCTACCGAAGACCGCCAGCGGCAAGATTAAGCGGGCGCTGCTGCGGGGGTGACTCGTACAGCTAAGCTCACGCCGGCGATCCGGCGGCGACTTCAACCGAAACGACACGGTTGGGGGCAGCGAGCACCGACGATCGCAATCGAGATAGCGTTCGCGTTGCTGTCGTAGTCGGCTCGCATCTACACGAGCGCCAGCGCGTGATCGATGAACGGCCCCAACAGCTCGCCGATCGATGAGGCGGTCATCCCCGCCGTTGCGACCGGCAGCGTGGCGTAGCTGATCGCCAAGCGCACCACACACTCCGCGAGCAGCGCCACATCGTGCTCAGCCGCCTGCGGCCAGCGCGTGGCGATCGCCCAGCGCAGACGCTCGGCGGCACCCTCGACCAGGGTCTGGCCTTGGGTGGTGACGAACGGCAACATCTCCCCTCCGCCGCGGATCGCGGCGCGGATCAGCGGGTCCTCGGCGGCAGCCGTCAGGAACAGCCCGAACGCCGCCGTGAGCGCCGCCCGCGGGTCATCCAGATGCGCATCCAGCACGCTCTCCACCGCGCCGATGAAGCCGTCGGCCTCGCGCAGCACGAACGCTTGCGCGAACTCATCGCGCGAGCCAAACTCCTTGTAGAGCGTCTGCCGGCTGACGCCCGCCGCGGCCGCCACGTCCGCCATCGTCACCTCGCTCCAGGCGCGCTGCTCGAGCTCGTGGCGGGCCGCGTCGAAGAGCGTGTCGCGCAGCAGCTCGCGGGCAGCGACCGCGTACGGCCTGCGTGCGCTCACCGCCGTGCCTCCTCGTCCTCCGCCGCGTCCTGGAGCTCGAAGTCCACCTTGTCGCGCACGCCGCAGTCCGGGCAAGCCCAATCGTCGGGCACCTCGCTCCACGGCGTGCCCGCCAGGAACCCCTCGCGCGGGTGGCCGTGTTGCTCGTCGTAGGTGTACCCGCAGCTCGGGCAGCGCCAGCGGCTCACAGCGTCGCACCGTACCGCGCGAAGATGCGTGTGCGCTTGCGCGGCGCGATGTTGGCGAGTGAGACGTCGCCCCCGTAGTGCGCCAGCAGCCGCGGGTCCATCACGCGCCGCCACAGCGGGGGGAAGGCGGCGAGCAGGATCATCCCGGCGTACCCAGTCGGCAGCTGCGGCGCCTCTTTGACGTGGCGCAGGGCCTGGTAGCGGCGGATCGGGTTGGCGTGATGGTCGGAGTGGCGCTGCAGGTGGTAGAGCAGCACGTTGGAGGCGACGCTGTTGCTGTTCCAGCTGTGCTCCGGGTGGGTGCGCTCGTAGCGGCCATCCTCACGCCGCTGCCGGCGCAGGCCGTAGTGCTCGAGGTAGTTGACCACCTCCAGCAGACAGAAGCCGAGCGCCGCCTGCACCAGCAGGTAGGGCACCACCACCACGCCGAAGACCGCCGTGAGCGCGGCGAACAGCACAACGGTCATTGCCCACGCGCCGAGGATGTCGTTGCCTGGCGTCCACGGCGAACGGCCGCCGCGCGCCAGGCGCGTGCGCTCGAGCTCCCACGCGGAGCGCAGGCTGCCGGCCACGGTGCGGGGCAGGAACGCGTAGAAGCTCTCCCCCAGCCGCGCGCTCGCCGGGTCCTCGGGGGTGGCTACCCGCACGTGGTGGCCGCGGTTGTGCTCGATGAAGAAGTGTCCGTACGCACTCTGCGCAAGCGCCACCTTGCTCAGCCACCGCTCCATGCTCGCGCGCTTGTGGCCGAGCTCGTGCGCGGTGTTGATCGCGATCCCGCTGACCACTCCCACGGTCAGCATCAACCCGATGTCATCGAGCGTGGAGAGTTTGCCGCTCGACCACAGCCAGCACGCGAACACCAGCCCGGCGTACTGGATCGGCAAGAACGCGTACGTGCACCAGCGGTAGTAGCGATCCCGTTCCAGCCACTTGATCACGCTGTCGGGCGGATTGGTGGCATCCATCCCGATCAGCAGATCGAGCACGGGGAAGACCACAAACACCATGAACGGGCCGTAGAACCAGAAGATGCCCAGCCCAGTCGCCTGCACCATGCCGCACGCCAGGAACGGCATGGTCGGCACGAACAGGCCGAGCAGCCACGCATAGCGCTTGGGGTCACGCCACCGCGCGGGGGTCAGCACCTCACTGCTTTCGTTCAACGGCGCCGGTACAGCGGACATAAATCTGTCTCCTTCATGGTCGAGCCAGCCAAGATTGTCAGGCTAGTTTACAGATCATGCCCACTTTGTCCAACACCTAACGCAAGAACCACTTCAGCGTCCCGATTTGAGCATCTCAGCGCTCCTGCGTAAGCCCCCGGCAGGACTCGAACCTGCGACCCTCGGATTAGAAATCCGACGCTCTATCCAGCTGAGCTACGGAGGCGGGGTGTTTCCAACTCCGTAGTGTGGCGATCATCGCCGCTACGCGCCGGCTGGGTCGGGCCCGCGGCCGAGCCCCGCCCGCTCGCCCGGTGAGCAGCGCGCGATCTTCGGCCGAGCCGCGCGCGCGATGGCTTTAGGCAAACCAGGGGAGCGCGTTAAGCAAACTTGATCCAGAACCGGTAAAAGTTGGTCCCATGACTCCCGCATCGGGCACCGATCCCGACCTCACACGCAAGGAGCGCCGCGAGCAGGCGCGCACCGAACGCAAAGCCATGGAGGCCGCCGCCGCCCAGTCGGCGCAGCGCAAACGCATGATCCAGCTCGGTGGCGTGATCGGCGTCGTGGTCGTGATCATCGTTGTGATCGTGCTCGCGACCAGCGGTGGGGGCAGCAGCGGCGGGAGCGGGCTGGCCAAAGGCAGCGAAGTCAACGCGAACGTCACCACCGTGAACTCGCTGATCAAGGGCATCCACCAGTCGAGCAACGTCCTCGGCAACCCCAACGCGCCCGTGACGCTGCAGTACTTCGGCGACCTGGAGTGCCCGATCTGCAGGGAGTTCACGCTCGGCGCGCTACCCAAGGTCATCCAGAAGTACGTGCGCACCGGGAAGGTCAAGATCGAATACAACTCGCTCGAGACCGCCACCCGCGAACAGGAAACATTCCGCGATCAGCAGATCGCCGCCTACGCCGCCGGCAAGCAGAACCTCGCGTGGTACTTCATCGAGCTCTTCTACCACGAGCAGGGCCAGGAGGACAGCGGCTACGTCACCGAAAAATACCTCCAAGGGCTGGCGCAGCAGGTGCCAGGCCTGAATCTCCCCAACTGGAGCGCCGCGCGCAGCGACCCCGCGTACGCCGAACAGGTCACGCACGACGCGCAGGTCGCCAACGCCGAAGGCTTCACGGGCACCCCGTCCTTCCTGGTCGGCAAGAGCGGCGGGCACATGGAAAAGCTCGAAAACCCCAACCTCGAAGAACCGTCGAGCTTCGAAGCGGCGATCAACAAACTGCTTTGACGGAGAGGCGTGCGGCAATTGCGATGACACATCCCCTCCCCCCTCCCCCTCTCTCCGGCATCGCCGATCGGCCATGAGCGACCGCGCGCTCCGCATCACGATGATCGTGCTCGCCACGATCGGGCTGGGGGTCGCGAGCTACCTGACCTACGTCCACTACTCGGGCATCCCGCCGCTGTGCAGCACCACGCACAACACCTGCCTGAAAGTGCAGACCTCGATCTACGCGAAGCTCGCCGGCGTGCCGGTCGCGCTGATCGGGCTGATCGGCTACGTGACGATCCTCGGCTCGCTGCTGGTCCCGCAGCGGGAAGAGACGCGCTTCGCCACGATGACATTCGTGCTGGTCGGCTTCGGCTTCTCCGCCTACCTGACCTCGCGCGAGGCGTTCTCGCTACACGAGTACTGCGAGTGGTGCCTGTCGAGCGCGGCCATCATGACGGTACTCGCCTGCCTGTCGGTGTGGCGCTTCCTGCGGGGCGATGCGCCGCCCGCGGGCGACCCCTCGGCCACGGCCGCCGAGCCCGACGCCGGAGCGCTCGCCGCGGGCTCCTAGCCACCGCGGCGCCATCCACCACCCCGCCGTCGAACGCGCGACGTCCACGCCGGCGGTGTGCGTGACGCTCACATCGTGCCAGAGCGCTGCGCTGGTCTGGCGCTGTAAGGTCGCCCCACCATGACACCCCCGCGCGATCCGCCCGCCGAGCCAGTCGAGCAGGGCACCCTCGAGCACAGCGCCACGCGGCGCCACAAGCGCGCCGCCGCGCAAGCCGCCGCGGAGTTGGTGCTCCCGGGCTCGCGCGTGGGGCTGGGGACAGGATCGACCGTCGCCCACCTGCTGCCCGCGCTCGCCGCGCGCCGGCTGGAGGGGTTGCGCTGCGCGGCCAGCTCCCCCGCCACCGCCCAGGCCGCCCGGGCACTTGGCCTGGAGATCGTTGAGCTTGACGAGCTGGGCGCGCTCGACATCACGATCGACGGCGCCGACCAGATCGATCCGCGGGGCTGGCTGATCAAGGGCGGCGGCGCGGCGCACACGCGCGAGAAGATCGTCGCCGCCGCGGCACGGCGCTTCGTCGTGATCGCCTCCGCCGAGAAGGCCGTCGCCGCACTCACGCCACCGGTGCCCGTCGAGCTCCTGCACTTCGCCCCTCGCACCACGCTCGCGGCGATCGCCCCGGCGAGGCTGCGCAAAGTGCCCCTCAGCCCCGACGGCAACCTGATCGCCGACTACCTCGGCGCAATCGAGGACCCGGCGCAGCTCGCCGCCCGGCTGTCCGCCACCCCCGGCGTGGTCGAGCACGGACTGTTCGCGCCAACCCTCGTGAGCGACATCCTGATCGCGGACGACGGCGGCATCGAGCACCGCCGCGGCAGCAAGGAGTGAGCCCCCGCTCAGATGCTGATCAGCTCGAGCCCGTCCAGCCGCCGCGCGGCGCGGGATGCCCACACCGAGCTCCCCTCGCGGTGCAGCACGCCGTCGCGCTGCAGCTCCGTGAGCGCCTCTGCGAGCGCCGCCGGCTCGAAGTCTGGGATCTCCTGTGCCAGCTCCGCGTGCGCCCAGCGCTCCTCGTGATCGTCCCTGAGGAGCTGCAACACGATCGCACGCTCCACCATCCATAGATCCCTGCCGCGCCGCTGTTCGTCTGCCGGTCCCTGCATGGGACTCACCTCCTGGTCTGCCACGCCGCCCGCGACCTGCCGGCTGCTGGGGCACTTGATTTTTCGGATCGCCACCGAAGCTACTCAGCGCTTGGGACGGGAGGCTCGCTCGGGGGGTACCTTTGGATCGTGACTCCCCGTACACGCTTGCTCGCGTTTGGGTTCGCCCTGGCACTCGTCCTCGCCGGCGGCGCGTGTGCCGCCCTCGTCGGCGGCGTGACCGGCCAGGTGCTCACGATCGTGCTGGTCGCCGCCGGGGTGGCGGGAGCGATGCTGCTCGTGTTCCTCGAAGTCGGCTTCAGCGAAGATCGCGAGCTCGCGCGAGACGAGGAGCGCCGCCGCGGCCGAGCGCTGCGACTGCTGGGCGCCCGGCGTGGGCGCTGGGTGACGCGCCGGCCGCGGCGACCCGACCGCTGAGCGGGGCCGAGCGGGCAGCCGACTCCACACCGCCGGTTGTGAGGCGCCGACCACGGCGACCCCACCGCTGAGCGGGGCCGAGCGCCAGCGGGCTCGACCTCTGCCGGTTGCTAGCGTACGGTGATGTCGTACGGGTGGTCGACGGTTTCCTACGAGCAGTGGAGCGCGACCTGCGACACCCTGCATGCCCACACCCAGGTGCTCGGCAAGCTCGCGGTGGCGCTCGCCCCACCCGAGCCGCAGCTCCAGCACGCGGCGCTGCGTCTGAGCGCGCGCGGCTGGGAGACGGCTCCGCTGCCGGCGCTCGACGGCTCGGGGGCGGTTGTGGTGGTGCTGGACCTGCGCAAGCACGAGGCGCTCGTCGAGCACAGCGAAGGCAGCGTGCGACGCGTCCCGCTCACCCCCCACCGGCCGGTGGGCGAGGTCACGCGCGAGTTGCTGCGGGCGGTCGGCGAGCTGGCGGGCGACGTCAAGATCGACCCCACCCCGCAGGAGGTGGCGTGGAGCGTGCCGCTCGACGAGGACGACGAGCACCGCAGCTACGACACCACGCAGGTCGCCTCCTACTTCGCCGCCGCCACGCACGCCGCGCTCGTGCTCGCCACGTTCCGCGCCCCGTATCGCGGACGCTCGACGCCGGTCAACGCGTGGTGGGGCTCGTTCGACCTCGCGGTGAACCTCTTCTCCGGCGAGCCCGCCGACCCCCCGTCGGAGGACTTCATCATGCGCAACGCAATGAACGCCCAGGAGGTCGCCGTCGGCTGGTGGCCGGGCGACGCGCGCTACGCCAAAGCGGCCTTCTACGCCTACGCGCACCCCGCGCCGGACGGGTTCGCCTCCGCGACGCTCTCGCCCGCTGCCGCGCACTGGGATGCGACGCTCGGCGAGTACATCCTCGACTGCGACGCCCTGCGCTCCAGCCCCAACCCCCACGCCCTCGCACTCGACTTCGCGCGCTCGGCGTTCCGCCACGCTTGCTTGGTGTGCGAGTGGGATCCGGCGCTCCCCGCCAGTATCGACGGGACGCCTCCGCCTGTTGTGTGAGAGGCGGGCCGCGCTCGCGAACGCCGTGCGATCCGTCCGCTGCATGCCGCAGGATGCCGGGCTCTTTGACTCCTTCCCGCTCGACATCCCTGCGCACGTGGCAACACCGTGCGCTCGACCGCATGGCCGACTGGCGAGAGGGCCCGTTTCTGATCTCCGCCGCGCCCGGCGCCGGCAAGACACGCCCCGCGCTCGAGCTCGCAAAGGATCTGCTGTCGAAGGGGATCGTCGGGCGCGTGGCGGTGCTCTGTCCGACGACGCCGCTCACCCGCCAGTGGGCAGCCGCCGCGGCGCTACTCGGGGTGCAACTGCAGCCCGACGCCAAGGGCCCGAACCCACCACGCGACTTCCACGGCGTCGCCGTCACCTATGCGCGCGTGGCGAGCGACCCGCGCGGCTGGGCAGCCAAGGTGCCCGCGGACACGCTCGTGATCGTCGACGAGGCGCACCATCTCGGCGAGGACCTGGCGTGGGGCACCGCCTTTCAACGGGCCTTCGCCTCGGCGCCGCGCTGGCTGCTGCTGTCGGGGACGCCGTTTCGCTCTGACGCCACCCCGATCCCGGGCGTGCGCTACGACCACGACGGATTGGTCGTGCCCGACGTCTCCTACACCTACGCGGAGGCGGTCGCCGAGGGCATCTGCCGCCCGGTGGCGTTTGTCACGTTCGACGGGACTCTGTCGTGGCGCAGCGGCGAGGACGTGGTCGAATCCTCGTTCGAGACGGTGCTGAGCGCGCGTGAGGCAAGCCGCCGCTATCGCACCGCGATCTCGACCGATCTGCCGGAGGGGCTGCCGCGGATCCTGCAGGAGGCAAACGCCAAGCTCGGAGCGCTGCGCGCGGAGGGCCACCGCGACGCGGGCGGCCTCGCGGTCGCGGCGGACGCGACGCATGCCCGGCGGATCGCGAAGCTGCTGGGCGAGACGACGGGGCGGGCGCCGGTAGTCGTGTTGCACACCGAGGCCCACGCCGCACGCAAGCTCGCGGACTTCCGCGGCTCGCGGGAGCCGTGGGTAGTGGCGGTAAACATGGTCTCCGAGGGCGTGGACATCCCGCGGCTACGCGTGGGGGTCTATGCGACGGCTGCCAAGACGCCGCTGATCTTTCGTCAGATCGTCGGACGGTTCGTGCGCACTATCCCCGGTCGCGCAGCCGACCCGAGCTGGCTGTACCTGCCTGCCGATCCCACCCTGCGTGCACACGCCTCGGAAGTCGAAACCGAGCTGCGCCACGCCCTCCACCGCGACGAGCCCGAGGAGGGCTGGGACGAGCCGGTGCAGCGGCGCACGAGCGAGCCGTCTGCCACCGCGGAGTTCGTGCCCCTGAGCGCCGAGTTCGCCGCCCAGATGACCCTGTTCGGCCCGCCCCCGAGAGCACACTCTCCCTCCCCCGCCAGTGCCACCAACGAGGCTTCCGAGCCGGCCCCGTTGGCTGCGTTCGAGCGTCAAGCTCAGCTACGCCAGGAGCGCAGTCGCCTGGTGGCGGAACTGCACCGCCACGACGGGCGCAGCCACCGTGAGATCAACGCCTGGGTCAATCGCACGGTCGGACTCGAACGGGTCGAGACCGCCAGCATCAAGCAGCTGGAGCGATCAGTCGATGCGCTAACGCGGGAGCTCACGCGCGCCAGCCGACCGTCGCGAACATCAGGGGTTCCGAGAGGGTGAGCGAGGGGACTCGAACAGTATCGTCCAAGTGCAGGCGTGGATAACCCCAGACGCACTCCGCGATCCAGCAACTCCCTTGCATACTTCCCCGCATGTGCCATGAGCCGAGACTTCTCCCTCCGCCAGGCAAACCCTGACCTCGAAGTTCCGCCAAACACAGGATGGCTCATGGATCAGCGCGCCTCGGCCGTTGGTCGTCCGTGTGCACGAGGTGGGCTGGTCCGGCGACGTAGTCTCTGGCCCCCATTGGCCCGGGGCCATTTGCGTTTACCTGATCGCCGGCTGGCCGCCACTCTGCGAGCCGGTTGGGCTCCCGGTGCGACCTTGTGCTCGGCGGAGTATTTTGTCGTGCGGGAGGCCCCAGGACGAAAGGCGTATGGATGGGCGATGACGTGTTGGGCATCAGCCTCCTCGGGGCTTTCTCGATCACCGTGGGCGGCCATGTCATCCCTGACGACGCTTGGCGGCTGCGCAAGGCGAAGACCCTGATCAAGCTGCTCGCGCTTGCGCCCGAACGTCGGCTGCACGCCGACCGGGCGACCGAGCTGCTCTGGGCGAGGCGCGAGGAGGCCTCCGCCCGGAACAATCTGCACCAGGCGATCTTTGCGGCGCGGCGGGCGCTCGACTCGGCTGGGCTCGTGCTCGGGGGCTTCGAGTCCACCCACCAAGCGGGTTGGGTACTGGCCGTGCTCGCCGCGATGTCCGCCGAGGACGGCGAACCGGCGGCGGCGCGCCGCTGGCTCGACCGGGCGATCCGACAATTCGAGTTGCTGGGCGGCGACGTCGGCATGGCCTACTGCCGGGAGTTGGAGCGCGGGCCGGGAGTCGCCACCGGGAGCACGAGAGCCGAGTAACCCGCCTTGGAGAAGCTCTAAGACACTGCAAAGTCGTCGCTAAGAGGCAGACCGTAGCCTCGCTGAGCGTCGTCGAAACGCGACGTCAAACAAATCGAACTGAGAAGGAGACCGGCATGGCTGCGCAAGGAGTACTTGGAGCGGCAACACTGAAGGAGTTCGAGGACGGGCTGCACGGAGAACTGATCCGGCCCGGTGACGGCGCCTACGACGAGGCTCGTTCGATCTGGAACGGCGCCCATGACGGCCGCCCGGCGGTGATCGCCCGCTGCGCTGATGCGTCCGACGTGCGCCACGCAATCGGCTTCGCGCGCAGCGAGGGGCTCGACGTCGCCGTGCGCGGCGGCAGCCACAGCATTCCCGGCTTCTCGACCTGCGACGACGGCATCGTCATCGACCTCTCGCCGATGAAGGGCATCGCGGTGGATGTGAGCGGCCGCACCGCCACCGCCGAGGGCGGCCTGACCTGGGGGGAGTTCGACACCGCCACCCAGGAGCACGGACTCGCCACCACCGGGGGCCTGATCTCGACAACCGGCGTCGCCGGGTTCACACTGGGTGGCGGGATCGGCTGGCTGATGCGCAAGTACGGCCTGGCCTGCGACAACCTGCGCTCGGCCGAGGTGGTCACGGCCGACGGCCAGATTCTCACCGCGAGCGCGACGGAGAACCGCGACCTCTTCTGGGGCCTGCGCGGGGGAGGCGGCAATTTCGGCGTCGTCACGTCCTTCGAGTTCGATCTGCACCCGGTCGGCCCGACCGTGGCCGCCGGCCCGGTCTTCTACCCGGGCGACCGCGCCGAGGAGGCCATGCGCTTCTACCGCGATTTCGCGCGCGGCCTACCGGATGAGCTGAGCACCCTGGTCAATCTGATCACCGCGCCACCCGCCCCGTTCCTGCCCGAGGATTGGCACGGCAAGAAGCTGGTCGGCCTGGTCGGCTGCTATTCCGGCGACCCCGACGAGGGGATGAAGGCGATTCAGCCGATCCGCGACCTGGGCGACCCGGTCGCCGACCTGATCGGCCCGATGCCCTACGTGCAGATGCAGAGCCTGCTCGACGCGCTCTGGCCGAAGGGCACCCAGGCCTACATGAAGGCGGGCTATTTCCGCGAGCTCGACGACCACGCGATCGAGACGATGGCTCGCTTCCATCAGAACGCGACCTCCCCGTCCTCGGAGATCCACATCCAGCACTTCGGCGGCGCGATCGCCCGTGTCGGTGAGGACGAGACCGCCCACCGCGAGCGCCAGGCGCCCTTCGTGCTCAACGCGATCGCCACCACGCACGGGCCGGGCGGTGGTCTGGAGACTCACATCGACTGGGCGCAGCGTTTCTATGCCGAGATCGAGCCGTCGCTGACCGGCGGCGCCTACATCAACTTCCTCTCCTCCGAGGGCGAGGATCGGGTGCAGGCAGCCTACGGGACCGAGAAGTTCGCCCGCCTCCGTGCGCTCAAGGACCGCTACGACCCGACCAACCTGTTCCATCTGAACCAGAACATCCCCCCCCTCATGAGGTGGGATGTTCTGGTCAGCGACCCCGGTCGCTGACCGCCACGACTCGCCGGCGCCCCTCCTCCGGCAGTTTCCAACCCTGGAAGGTTCGTCGGTGATCTCGTAGCGAATCAAACAACGACATCCGCGCCTGGATCGTGTCGCTCGACCAGGAGGTCGGCCTCGCGCTCGGCGCCCAGGCCGGCGAGGCGCGGCTGACCGATGTGCTCAAGGAGGGTGGATTAACCCGCGTGCGGCGGGCGACCGAAACGCCATTCAACCTAACCCTTGAGGCACGGCCGTAGTAGCGCCGCTGTAAAGAGAGACCAGGTGGGGCGCGAGCGACCCTCCCCGCGGACCCTTTACCATGCCACACGTGGAGCAACTCACGTCTGCCAACGAGGAGGCGATCCGGGCTTGGGACGGGCCGCTGTTCGATGCGTTCGTCCGTTTTCGTCATCTCATGACGACGGGGCTGGGCGCGCATGGCGAGGAGGCCCTGCGCCTCGTTCCGCCACGTGCCGGCGAGCGCGTGCTGGACATCGGCTGCGGCTTCGGTGACACGACCCAGCGGATAGCGGGCCTCGTCGGGCCGACGGGGGAGGTTCTCGGCGTCGATGCCGCGCCGCGGTTCATCGAGACCGCGAGGCATGAGGCCGCGCAAGCCGGCGTGGACAACGTGCGTTTCGAGGTGGCCGACATCGAGACCGCGACCTTCGGCGAGCGCTTCGAGCTTGCGTTCTCGCGGATGGGGACGATGTTCTTCGCCAATCCGGTCGCGGCGCTGCGCAACGTGCGCGAAGCGCTGCGGCCGGATGGCAGGCTCGTCATGGTCGTCTGGCGCGCAAAGGTCGAGAACGACTGGCTCTATCGTGCCCAGACGATCACCGAGCGGTTCGTCACCAAGCCCGAGGAGTACGACGAGCCGACCTGCGGCCCCGGCCCATTCTCCATGGCCAACGCCGACACGACGAGCGGGATCCTGCTGAGCGCCGGCTTCCAAAACGTTGCGCTGCGACGCTGTGACATACCGATCATGATCGGCTCCGACCTCGAGGAGGCCGTGGAGCTCGTCATGAGCATTGGACCCGCCGGAGAGATCCTGCGTCTTGCGGGCGAGCGGGCGGCGCACCTCCACGAGCCCGTCGCGGATGCGCTGCGCGAAGGCTTGGTGGAGTGGCTCGGACCCGACGGGGTCACGGCCCCGGCGTCGACGTGGATCGTTACGGCAGACGTGTCGTCTTGAGTTTCCAGTTCGCCTACGCTGAATGACTACCCGAGCGCGGGGACGGCGCTCGGACGTGCCGCTCGACAGATTCGCGGTCAGCTCGGCGAAAGTGTCACTCGCGCTGGCTCCGCGTGACGGCGTCGACGGACTCGTCCGCGTAGAGCGCCATCGCGGCCACGTTACCTTGGACCCCCGTTCATCCAAGGCGGGAGCGCGAGCTGCGTCCGCTGACGCATTCGCATTCACGCGAGACCGCAGCGAAGACCAGTTGCGCGTCCGCGCAGGCGGGTGGCACGTCGCGGGCGTGGGGGGTCGCCGCAGCTGCCGCAAACCCCTGACCCCGGCGACGCGGCGAGCCGCGCCGGATCGCGGTCGCCGAAGGGTGCGTGACGGATCAACGTGCGCGTTCTTCCCAACGGTCGCTGGGCTTGCGCTCGCCCATGTCGGACAGGTAGGGCACATCGTCCTTCCCCAGCTTCCAGTCCGGCAGGTCGCTGCGTCCGCGGCGACGCTCGAGGATCCTCATGCCGAATTGGCTGGCCTTGACAACGTACTGGTAACCGAACGCGTCGGTGTATCGCAGCCCGTAGTCGGCGGACTCGTCCTCCCATGCGACCCGTCGCTTGGCGCTTGGCCCGATCGGCTCGATATGGATGGGGTTGAACCACGGCTCGTTGACGCCCTCGCCCAGCACGATCGGGCGGCGACCCTGGGCATAGACGACGTTCAACGCGGGACCCGCGCCTACGTTCTCGACGATCAGCTCCGAGCCCGCCCGACTGATCACGAGCGCCGGCATGCGGGCCCTGCGCTCGGCCGAGACGCTGATGCGGAAGGTCATGAACGCCGCGCCGACGGACAGCAGGGAGATGAACACGGCGGCGACTGCGATCACTTCAGATGAGGACATCCAGCGGCTCCTCCCGGATTCGGATATTAGAGATGGGGCTGATCACTATCGCCGAACATGGGGCTCGGTGTCGGTTCCCCGGCGGTCGATGGTTGAGCCAGCCATCGCGCACGCGCGTACCTCAAGGAGTGGCAGGCCGAGCAGACACGCCACCGCCGCGCCAATACACCCCGATCTCCCCGTCGTCGTGGACGCGGTTGACGCGGCATGTGATATACGCCATACTCTCCACATGGGCGCCCGCCTGAGCGAATACACCCAGGAGCTGCGCTCGCGCTACGACGACGAGCAGCGCACGCACCTCGACGACGAGATGCGCCGCTTCGACCTCGCCGGCCAGCTCCTCGCGCTGCGCCTGGACACGGGCCTCACCCAGCAGCAGCTCGCCAAGGGCTCGGGCATCTCGCAGGCTGACATCAGCCGCTACGAGCGCGGGCTGGGCAACCCGACCCGCACGACGATCGAGGCGCTCGCCACGGTGCTCGGCGCACACCTGGAGCTCGTACGCAACGGCGAGCAGGCGCCGCAGCCAGAGCCGATCGGCGCCTGAAGCGCCAGCAGCCCCGGCCACCACGCATAACTATCTACCCCGAGCGTGAAGACCGCGCGACCGACCTCGTGTGCGGTGCCATCGGACTCGCCGCAAGTCCCCACCCAGCTAAAGCGAGCAGCAGCGGCGGGGTCGGGAACTGCGCAACAGGGAAGCGTTGGGGCCAGCCCTCCTGGACTCGGCATTCACTCGAGCTCCACGCCGGCCGTACTCGACAGCCACTGAGGGGGGGTCCAGTCCCCCTCAGGGTCCGTGGTTTGCCCCACCTCGATCAGATGACCGTCGGGATCGCGGATATAGCAACGGATCTCGTACGCGTGCTGCTTCGGCGGCGTCAGGAATTGAGCACCACGGGCGCTCCATTCGGCGTACACGGCCTCGATGTCTTTGACCCGGATATTGAGGAAGCTGCTGACCCGGTCGAGGTCGGGTGGCGTCTCCAGAGTGACCGCGGGCTTGTCGTCGGTCGGGCCTCCGCCCGCATTGATGACGATCCAGCTGTTGGCTAGTGCGACATTGGTCGGCTCTCCGCCCGGACCGGAGAAGGCTACCTTTCCACCGAGCACGTCGGTGTAGAAGCGCCGAGAGCGCTCGATGTCGTCCGAGACGATGAAGTGGGTCAAGACTATCTCCTCATTTATGTTGCTCATGCTGACCTCCGTTGTTGGTTGACTCAATAGTCACGCCACTACACCCCGAGTTGGGGAGCCGCGGTCTCTGCAGCGTGTACCGGATGTCGCCAAACGACGTGCCATCTGGCTGAACGATCTGCCAGTTCGCGCTGGCGCCCGAAAGCAGCTTGCCGTTGAGGTCGGGACCGGTGAATGTCCCGCCCGTCTGGGGCACGATCCGCCGGTGGCCCTGCGCGACCTCGCCGAGATCCAGTGGTTCACCGAGGGTCACCTCCAAGCGGTAAACCTTCCTAAGACGGGGATCCGGAAGCTGGCCGCTCATAGTCATGCCGCTCATGTTGGCACCTGCGGGTTGGTTTCGGTTCTGGCATCGATCCAGCGTCGCATGCCTCGCGATACGCCCGCCAAGCGGTTCGCTTCAGTGCTGCCGGACTCGTCACGGCCGCGCGGGGATGACCTTGACTTCTGCTCGGATGAGAGGAAAGTATGCGCGACCCGACGAGAGCGTCCTCAGTCGAAGAACGGCCCTGGGGACGATCAGGAAGAGGGAACTCGTGCCGATAGCCCTTCCGCAGCGCAGGCTTACAGCGTCGGCCTTGTCGCGGTCGCTGCCTTGCGCTGTGCGGGTGGGGCGAGAACATGGTGCCGTCTTGGGGTGCCATCAACCGATGGAGGCGATATGAGCAATGTCGAGGTGAGCGGCGAAAACGCGGCAGGCACCGCGTTGGTGGGCGCCGGAGAGTTCAAGCTCGAGGTCGTGGTCTTGCCGGTCTCAGACGTCGACCGGGCGAAGGAGTTCTACGAAAGCCTGGGCTGGAGGCTCGACGCCGATGTTGCCCGCGGTGAGGACCTCCGTTTGGTTCAGCTCACGCCTCCGGGCTCCGGGTGCTCGATCCAATTCGGCACGAACATCGCGTCGGCCGCGCCCGGTTCGGCTCAAAGCCTGTACCTGGCCGTGCCCGACATCGAAGCTGCGCGTAGCAAGCTGCTCGCCCAAGGCGTGGAGGTGGGCGAGGTGTTCCACGAGGAGGCGCTAGGTGCTCGCTTCCACAACCCCGGCCGTGCGCCCGGGCCGGCGCCCGGCCGCGCCACCTACGGCTCGTTCGCCGCGTTCAGCGATCCGGATGGCAACGGCTGGTTGCTTCAGGAGATCACGACGCGATTGCCGGGTCGCTGAGAGGGGAGGCTGATGGCCACGACATACGAGTCCGCGGAAGATCTGGCGGACGCGCTCAGGCGCGCGTCAGAGGCGCACGGCAAGCACGAGGAGCGAACGGGACAGGCGGATGAGAACTGGCCTGACTGGTACGCGCTCTACATGGTGCGCGAGCGCGCCAGCGAGGAGCTACCGACATGAACAGCGACTATGACGTGATCGTCCTCGGTGGCGGCTCACCCGGCGAGCACTGTGCGAACGCTCTGGCGGAGGGCGGTCTGCGCGTGGCGGTCGTGGAGCGCGAGCTCGTGGGAGGGGAGTGCACCTACTGGGCTTGCATTCCCTCGAAGACACTGTTGCGCCCGGGCGAGGCGGTTCATGGGGCGCGCGAGGCAGCCGCGAGCGCCGAGGTCGATGTGCAGGCGGCGCTCGCCTGGCGTGACTCCATAGTCTCCGACTATTCCGACGCCGGACAGGAACGTTGGCTGGCCGACCGGGGCATCGGCCTGTTGCGTGGCAGCGGACGGCTCGCCGGCCCCGGTGTCGTCGAGGTCGACGGTGTGCGACACACCGCGGACCACGTCGTTCTCGCCAACGGTGCCGACCCCGTCATGCCGCCGGTACCAGGTTTGCGCGAGCTCGACGGCGTTTGGAGCAGCCGCGAGGTGACGTCCATGAAGGCCATTCCGCGCCGTCTGCTGATCCTCGGTGGCGGGCCGGTCGGAGTGGAGATGGCCCAAGCTGTTCGTCGACTCGGCGGCGAGGTGGCGGTGACCGACATGGCCGAGCACGTGCTCGGGCGCGAGCCGGCGCCGCTGGGTGAGGCGCTCGGGGAGGTGCTACGCCGAGAAGGCGTCGAGCTCATCCTGTCGGCAAACACGACCGCCGCACGCCACGAGGGCGAGGACTACGTGCTCGAGCTCGATGACGGGCGCGATCTGCGCGGTGAGAAGCTGCTCGTGGCCACCGGCCGGCGTCCGCGGGTGCTCGGGCTCGGCCTCGAGACCGTGGGCGTCGAGGCGGACGCGCACGGTGTTCCGGTCGATGCGTACCTGCGCGCGGGGGAGCGTCTGTGGGCGATCGGCGACGTGAACGGCCTCTGGCCCTTGACCCACGTCGGCAAGTACCAAGGCGAGGTGGTCGCCGCGAACATCCTCGGTGAACCGCGCAGGGCCAACTACGAGGCCGTACCGCGCGTCGTCTACACCGACCCGCAAGCCGCGGCAGTGGGTGCTTCCGCCGGTCGTTTCAGTGCGAAGGTCCCGGTGTCGGAGGTGGCAAAGACCGCCACCTACACGCGCGCGTACGCCGAGCAGAACGGCTTCCTCACGCTGCTCAGCGATGGCGAGCGGCTGACAGGCGCCTACGCGCTCGGCCCCGAGGCGGGCGAGTGGCTGCAGCAAGCGACGCTCGCGATCCGCGCCCACATTCCACTGGACGTTCTGGCTGACACGATCCAACCGTTCCCGACGTTCTCGGAGATCTACGTCGCCGCACTGAAGGCGCTCCGCGGCGAGATCGCGCCAATTCCAGGCAATTCCTGAGGGTGAGCGAGGGGACTCGAACCCCCGACCGCCGGGACCACAACTTGATCCGGCCTTGTCGTGGCGTGTCGTGTGGTCCGATGTTTTGGCTCTATCGCTGGGGATTCGCCTCGGGCTCCTCCGATGTGGTGGTGTCGAGCAATGTGGGGCCAGTTACCACAGGGTTACCACCCTGGACGGCCAGCGGCTCCCCGAGGTCGCCATCCAACAGATGGACGTACCGAGCAAGCGTAAACGCAGCGGAGTGGTGGCCGAGCCACCGCTGAACCTGCACGGCGTTGCGGCCCTCTGCGAACAGCAGGGTGGCGCAGGTATGGCGGAATGTATGGAACCCGACCCACTCCAGACACGCCCGCTCGCGGACTGGCTTGAGCACCCGGCGACGGGTGTTGCCGACGTGGAGATATGCCCCGTTGCCCGCCGGGAACACCAGATCGTCGTCTCCGGACCACTCCGTCGCCTCGTGGCGGTCGCGGAGCGCCAATACGAGCGCGTGGTCCAGCGGGACCTCCCGGCGGGCGTGGCGGCTCTTGGGTGGCCCGAGACGGCCACGCACGACGCCGCGGCGGACCTTGACGTGCGGACTGGAGGCATCCAGGTCCAGGTGGCGCCACTGGAGCGCAATGGCCTCGCTGATCCGCAGGCCCGTTGCAGCCAGCAACCAGAAGAACACCCGCCACGTCTCCGGGAACTGTCCCAGCAGCGTCGTCAGCTCCTCACGGCTCATTGCCTTGACCTCCTCGTCCTCTACGTCCTCGGCGGTCGGGCGGTGCGGTAGGTCAACCTCCCGCGCGGGATTGGAGCGGATCAAGCCCTCCCTGACCGCCGTGGCGAGGCACGCGCGCAGCGGCCCCATCACGTTGCGGATCGTCTTGTCCGAAAGCAGTTCGCGGTGATCCGGGCTCTCCTTCGTCGGCGCTGGCTTCGTCTGCTTGCACAACCACGCGACGAACTCCGCGACCTTGGATGACGTGACCTCCGTGAGCCGCACCCTGGCAGAGAAGAACTTGAGCAGGTACGCCTCCAGCATCCGTTCGTATTCCTCGCGGGTGTGGTCGCGGAACCCGCGCCGGCCGCGACCTTGGTAGCGCTTGACCCACTCCTGGGCGTAGTCGTGCAGCGTGATCCGGGAGCGCTCCTCGAACTCGCCTCGGGCAATGTCCGCCGTGCGGACTGCCTTCGCCCTGCGGGCCTCGTCAAGCGTGCGAGCGCTCTCCCAATACTGCTTACCGTCCACCTTGTAGGAGAACGTGTAGCGGTCCCCACGCCGGTAGATGCCCGGCGTCCTCGTCTTCTCGCGTCGAGCGGCCATCAGAGGTTCGCCTCGATCGCAGCGTCAAGGTGCGATCGCTTGAACAGGAGCCTGGCCATCGCGGCGCGGCGTGAGGCGCCGCTGGCTCACCAGGTCGTAGATGCGGCTCGTCGGACAGGCAAGGTGCTCTGCGGCCTGCTCCACGCCAATCCACGGCTCGGACGGACTGGCCTCCGAGAGGTTGTCAGCGAGCAGGTCAGCAACGCGCTCGGCGATGGCCTGTACGAACGCATCGGGGACTTGCAGCTCCAGGGCGCCCGCGCTCATGCTCACCTGTCTCCGGGGACTCGCATCGACTCTCTGTATGGAAGCCGGGCAATGGCCCCGCCAAGCAAGCGAATTGCCCGTGCGGTACGCCCTCAGCGCGGCGGCTCGGCCATCGCGAAACCCGCGGCGGGAAGAGAGCTCACGTATCGATGAGCGGCAAATCACGGCTCCTCCAAAGGGTTGGGCTCCTTTGAGCCAGTTGGGCGGCTGCCCAACTGATTGCCGGCCTTTGCAGGTCGTGGAGGAGCTGTCAAGCAAGTTCGCAAGTAACGGCAGTGCCCCGCCGCAGGCGGGGACTTGAACTTGCCATCCTGGGAGGCTTCCCGGGTGGCGCAAGCACCGATCACGCGAGTCGGCGGCAGGGTCCGCGCCCGCCAGGACTCCCTCAAGCTGACCCAAGACGAGATTGCACGCGAGCTGGGCGTCACGCACCAGCACGTCTCCCGCATCGAGAGCGACCAAGCAGCCCCATCCCTCGATTTGCTCGTCAAGCTCAGCCACAGGCTCGGCGTCAGCACCGACGACCTTCTCACCGGGCAAGACACCGCGCTCGCCGACATAACCGGAGCGATCCGCGGGGAGCCGCGCCTGAGCCCCGCAGCCAAGCGACATCTAATCGGGCTCGTCAGCGAGCTGCGCGGCGCATCCTGAGCCGCGCAAAGCCATTGCCTCTCGATGGTCCGCGACTCGTGCGAGAATGACGGCATGACCAAGACGGAGCTGCACGAGCTGGTAGAGGGCCTGCCCGAGAACACGCTCGACGGCGCGGCCGTCCTCCTGCGCAGCCTCTCGAACAGCCGGATCGACCCAGAGCAGGCATGGTTCTGGACCCCCGACTGGCTCGCTGGCGAGCTGGAAGCAGACCGCGAGGGAAAGACCGCCCCCGGCGAGGTCTACGAGGACGCCGACGCCTTCAAGGCGGCGCTGCACGCCGTCCGCAGCGATTAGTGCCCACCTACCAGGCGCGGCCCCGGTTCCTGCGCGACTACAAAAACCTGACCCGTGAGCAGGCAGCCGCCTGGGAGAGCGCACTCGATCTGTTCATCGCGTGCCTGCGGCGCGGACGGTTCGAGCCGGGCCTACGGGTCAAGAGAGTGCAGGGATATCCCGGCGTGTGGGAGCTGACCTGGGCTCCCAACGGCCGTGCCACCTTCGAGTACGGCGACGAGCTGCGCCCCGGCGACCCGCACATCGTCTGGCGACGCATCGGCACGCACGGTATTTTCCGTAAGCCATAAGCCGCCAGTGACTTAAGAGCGGCTGGCGTCGATCTAGCGTGGGGTCCCAATGTCAGAGGACGAGCTAACCCTGTCGTGGTCGGGTGTCTTCGGATACGCGCGACATGCCATCCACCGGAGCTGGATTGTCCTGCTCTCGGGCACCCTTTCTATTGCGATCCTGGCGATCCTCATCCCGTGGGGTTTCGTCTACGGCTTCTCAGAGTCGGGATGGGACCAAGTGATGGGCGGCAACGCCTGTGGTCTCTACTCGCCATTCCGGCGTGGCTTCTTATCCTGGGGGTTTGGTATCTGGTCCGTGCCCCGATGGGCCATGCCCAGGCAGTAGTGGCAGCTCATACCCGACGTTGGGACGACGTCCAACAGCGCCTCGTGACAGCGCAATTCGAACTTGAGCGGGAGCGTGCCGCAGCCCCAATCTTTGGTGACGCCGTGGTACCCCACCATGTCGCGGGGCGGCTCATCCGCCTTGATGATCTCCCACCCGGCCTCTGGCTTGACGAGAATGTGATCGAAGATTCCGAACTAACCGGACCTGCGAAGATCCTTGTCAGCGGGGGCAATTACACGGGCTGTCGCTTCTACGGTTTCAGCAACAGCACATTCGTCGTAACCGATACTCCCGAGAAGCACTTTGCGGATGCCATTGTCTTCCGCGAATGCCGGGTATCCGGCTGTAAGTTCCACAATGTCACGATCCTTGGCAATGCAGACACGATTCGTACGCTGCGTGCGGGCATGACAGAGGAGGGGGCGTAGTCAGGTGGTTGCAGTAGGGCGGAAACGATGAGCGCCACGCCCGACACCGCGACGTCCTTGGAGGCGAGTTACCACCTCGGTTACCACCCCAGCTCGATCCAGCTCCCGCACCCCGCGCCAAGAAGCGCAGAACCCGCACGCCTACACGGGTTCTACGAAGGGTGAGCGAGGGGACTCGAACCCCCGACCGCCGGGACCACAACCCGGAGCTCTACCAGCTGAGCTACGCCCACCAGGCCGGGGACGAAGTGTAGCGGCGGGTCTGCGCCGGTCTGGGTGCGGCTGCCAGGACCTCAACGCCCGCGCGGCGCCCCGGCCACAGCCAGCAGCTGCGCCGTCACGTCAGTGCCCTGGCGCTTGGCGGTGCTCCAGCCGCGGCCCATCGTGAGCTGATCCGGTGGGATCCGTGGGCCCTCCAGCACCGTGAGCCGCGCCTGGCGGGGGTCCCAGCGGAGGTCTCCCAGGTCGAACATCCGGTCGGCGGCCCACGACTCCAGAATCGCGCTCTGCAGTTCCGCGGCGCCCATGTTGAAGTGGCATAGGTTGCGCGGGAAGTGGCGCAGCTCTACGTGGTAGACGTGCTCCGGGTCGGAGAGCGTGGGCAGCGGGGCTGTGACCGGCAGTGGAGCCGTCGCTGGCGGTAGGGCCGTCGCAGGCAGTGGGGCCGTCGCAGGCAGTGGGGCCGTCGCAGGCGGTGAGGCCGACGTTGGCTGTGGGACCGGCGGGGTTGCAAGCGGTGGAGCCGATGCCGGCAACTCGCTCGACACCCTTTCCGGCTCCGGGCCCCGAGCTGGGCTCGATCCCAGCGCCACGACCGCGTCGATCTCCACCTGCGCCCCGCGCGGCAGCGCCGCCGCCCCGATCGTCACTCGCGCCGGGGGATCGTCGGGGAAGAACTCGGCGCACGCCTCGTTGACTTCGGCGAACTGTCCCAGGTTGGTCATGTAAATCGTGACCCGCACCGCCTGGTCGAGCGTGGTGCCGGCCGCGGCGCATACCGCGCGCAGGTTCTCCAGGCAG
The DNA here is from genome assembly GCA_963791485.1 of uncultured Solirubrobacterales bacterium. Classification (GTDB taxonomy): domain Bacteria; phylum Actinomycetota; class Thermoleophilia; order Solirubrobacterales; family Solirubrobacteraceae; genus Palsa-744. Next base: position 606,033 of record CAWBSO010000006.1, on the reverse strand, counting down.
CGGCGCGCTTGTTCGCCCGCGCTCACCCCGACCAGCTCGCCGCTCGTCGGGTCGAGGGGGATCTGCCCGGAGCAGAACAACAGCTCGCCGGCGGCCCGCACCGCGTGACTGTAGGGGCCGATCGCCGCGGGCGCTCCGGGGGCCGTCACGGTCTGGCGGCGCTCGTCCATGGGCCGACCCTACAACCCTGATCCAACGCGCGCGCCCACGGAACCGGCGCACCGCCCTGTCCGATCGGGTAGATTCCAACTGGTGCGACCGACCGTCAGGAAGCTCGCCGTCGCGTTCCTGGCGGCCCCGATCGCTGCCGCGTGCGTGGCGGCCGGCGCGCTGCCCGCGCCGGCGGGAGCAGCTGTGGCCAGCATCCCCTTCGCCCCGTGCAAGGAAAGCAACGAACTCGCCTGCGCGCACCTGACCGTGCCGCTCGACCCCAACGGCGTCGTGCCCGGCACGATCACGCTGGCGATCCGCCGCCGCCTCGCGCCCGTCGGCGAAGCCCACTCCGCGGTGATCGCGCTGGCCGGCGGACCGGGGCAGTCGGCGATCCCGTTCGCCCAAACGTTCACCGAACTGCTCGGCCCGATCCTCGACACGCGCGACTTGATCGTGTTCGACCAGCGCGGTACCGGCTACTCGCACCCGCTGGCCTGCCACGGCTTCGAAGCACCAGGCGCCTTCCACAGCGGCGGGCAGCTGCTCAAAGCGTGCGCCGAACAGATCGGCCCCGAACGCGCTTTCTACACGAGCCTCGACTCGGTCGCCGACATCGAGGCGCTGCGCAAGGCGATGGGCTACGAAAAGCTCGTGTTGTGGGGCACTTCCTACGGCACCAAGGTGGCGGAGGAGTACGCCCAGGAGTTCCCCCAGCACGTCGAAGCGCTGGTGCTCGACTCCGTGGTGCCGCCGACCGGCCCGGACCCGCTCGACCGCACCACGTTCGAAGCGATCCCGCGGATCCTGCGCCAGCTGTGCGCTTACGGCCAGTGCGCCCAGATCACATCCAACCCCGTGGCCGACCTCGGGCGGCTCGTGCGGCGCATGGGCGGCGGTGTGGTGAGTGGGCGCTACGTCGGGCCGCACGGCCACCCCCAGACGGTCCCGATCTCCGCCAACGAGCTGCTCGACGTCCTGCTCGCCGGCGACTTCGACCCGCTCCTGCGGGCAGAATTCCCGGCCGCGGTGTGGGCCGCCGCCGGCGGCGACAACGCTCCGCTCGCGCGGCTGCTGGTGCACGCGTTCAGCGGCGAAGGCGAAGAAGGCGAAGGGATCGACACGCCGCTCTTCTACACAACCACCTGCGAAGAGGAGGACTTCCCGTGGAGCCGCACCGCGAGCCCGGGCGTTCGGCTGGCGCAGGCGAAAGCGCAGATCGGCACGCTCCCCACGAGCGCGTTCGCGCCATTTACGTCGGCGAACGTGCTCGACTTCGACGAGCTTGGCGCGTGCGCCTACTGGCCCTCCGCGACGCCCGCGCCGCCGGCCGTGACGGAAGCGATGCCCGACGTCCCTACGCTGATCCTCAGCGGCGCCGACGACCTGCGTACCCCCACGGCCAACGCGCGCGCGGTCGCCGGACAGATCCCCGACGCGCACCTGCTGGTGGTGCCCAACACCGGGCACGCCGTGCTCGAGGACGAGCCGACCTCGTGCGCGCGCAAGGCGCTGCAGGCGATGTTCAGCGGCGGTGTGGGCGTGCATCCGATCGTCCCCTGCCCCACCGGCCCGCCCGCTTCGCCGCTGCTGATTCCCACCCCGCTGGCACCGGCGCGGCTCGCCGACGTGGCCCCGGCGCACGGCTACCACGGCCGCGCGGGGCGGACGCTGCGGGCGGTGGCGCTCACGATCGCCGACTTCGACCGTCAGCTCACGATCGAGCTGCTCGCGGCGAGCAGATCCGCCAGCCTCTCCTCGCTGGACAGCGGCGGCCTGCGCGCCGGCTGGGCGCAGCTCTCCAAGAACGGCATCAGCTTCCACCGCTACTCCTACGTGCCCGGCGTGACCGTATCGGGCGCCGTCAAGGCCGAAAAGCTCACGCTGCGTGTCGGCGGCAGCGCCGCCGCCCACGGCACGCTGCACTTCGGCCGCCACAAGGCGCTGGTCGGCGAGCTCGGGGGACAGCGGGTCAGTACCGGCGCAAGCCCCACCGCCACGGCCGCTATTGTCGGTTCCGATGCGCAGACGAGCACTCTCTTCGCTCTTCGTGGCGCTGGCGTCCGCGCTGCTGCTCACAGGCTTGCCGGCCTCCTCGGCTGGCTCCCCTGACGCCAACCTCAGCTTCACCCCCTGCGCTCACGAAGCCAGCTTCGCCTGCACGACCGTCACCGTGCCGCTCGACCGCGCCGGGACGGTCCCCGGCACGATCGGCCTCAGCGTGGAGCGCTTGCAGGCCGGGCTCACCCCGAGCTCGAGCGCCGTGCTCGCGCTCGCCGGCGGGCCGGGGCAGGCGGCCGACCCGCTCGCCGGCTTCGTCGCCAAGGCGATCGCGCCCGCGCTGCGCAGCCGCGACCTGATCGTCTATGACCAGCGCGGCACCGGGCGCTCGGACCCGCTCAACTGCCACAACTCGCCGGCCCTCGAAAAAGCGCACAGCGAAGTGCAGCTCGCCGAACAGTGCGCGCTGCAACTCGGCCCCGCCCGCGGCGCGTTCACGAGCAAGGAATCGGTGGCGGACATCGAGGCGGTCCGCGCAGCCCTCGGCTACGAAAAGCTCGTGTTGTACGGCACCTCCTACGGCACCAAGGTCGCGCTCGAGTACGCCGAACGCTACCCCGAACACGTCGAAGCGCTGGTGCTCGACTCGGTGGTGCTCCCCGAAGGCCCCGAACCGTTCTCGCTCTCCTCGATCCAGGCGCTCGCGCCGATGCTCGAAGAGCTGTGCTCGGAAGGGGCGTGCGCCCACATCTCCGCCAACCCGCTCGGCGACGTCGCCACGCTGGCGGCGCAGCTGCGCAGGCACGCGCTCAGCGGCTCGGTGTACGACGGCTCCGGGCACCGCCACGCCGCCACGATGGGCGAGGCCGACCTGTTCAACGTCCTGCTCGCGGGCGATCTCAACCCCGCGCTGCGCGCGCTGCTGCCCGCCGCCGTGCAGTCGGCCCTGCACGGCAACCCCGACCCGCTGCTGCGCCTGAAGGCGCTCTCGGAAGGGCTGATCCCCAACGTGCCGCTGCAGCCGCAGGGCTCGCAGACCGAACGGGAAGCAAACGAAGAAGAAGACAACGCGCTGTTCCTCGCCACCTCCTGCGAAGAGAAGCCGTTCCCCTGGCAGCGCTCGGCCGCGCCCGCCACGCGCGAAGCCGAAGCGCGCGCCGCGCTGCACGCGCTACCGAGCGGCGACCTCTACCCGTTCGACGCCGCCACCGTGTGGGCGGACAGCCTCGTGCCCGTGTGCCTGGACTGGCCCAACGCCGCCCCCGCCCCGCCCGCCGCGGGCCCGCTGCCGAACGTGCCGACGCTGATCTTCTCCGGCGAGCAGGACTTGCGCACCCCGACCTCAAACGCCCGGCGGATCGCCGCGGAGATCCCCGACGCGCAGTTGCTCGTCGTCCCCTACACCGGCCACTCCGTGATCGGCAGCGACTTCAGCGGCTGCGCGTCGCTGGCCGTGGAGGCCTTCTTCGGGGGCTCGGCGGTGCAGCCGTGCAAGCCCGAACCCAACCCCTTCAGCCCCACGCCGATCACCCCCACGAAGCTCGCCCGCGTGCAGCCGGTCCCTGGCCTGCGCGGCAACCGCGGGCGCACCCTCACCGCGGTGCTCGACACGATCGTGGACCTCGAGCGCCAGCTGATCGGGGCAACGCTGCAGGTCGAGCAGAAGCTGCCGAATGGATCGAGCTTCGGGGGGCTGCACGGCGGCTACGCCAAGCTGGGCGCCTCCGCCGTCGGCCTGCACGACTTCACGTTCGTGCCTGGGGTGGCGCTCAGCGGCACGCTCCCCGCCAAGGAAGGCAAGCTGCAGAGCATCACGATCCACGTCAGCGGCGCGGCCGCCACGCACGGCACGATCACGCTCGGCTCAGGCGGGCGCGCCAGCGGCACCCTCGCCGGCGAGCGCTTCAACGTAAGCACCGCCAAGGCTCAGCTCTCACGGGTGGGGGCGGCCCTGCGCGAATGGGGGGCGGTCGGCTCGGCGCTCACGCTGCACTTCCCGCTGCCAGCGTTGGTACGCGGAAGTTGAGTACCCCAGCCGGCCCGCGGGACTGGCGCGCAGAGGTGGCCGACGGCTGGCTGGAGCCGGACTACCCTGAGCCCATGCCTAACGCGCTCGCGAGCCAGACCTCGCCGTACCTGCGCCAGCACGCGGAGAACCCCGTGGACTGGCTGCCGTGGGGCCCCGAGGCGCTGGCGGCGGCGCGCGCACGCGACGTGCCGCTGGTGGTGTCGATCGGCTACTCGGCCTGCCACTGGTGCCACGTGATGGAGCACGAGTCCTTCGAAGACCCCGGAGTGGCGGCGCTGATGAACGAGGAGTTTGTGTGCGTGAAGGTCGATCGCGAGGAGCGCCCGGACGTCGACGCGCTCTACATGGAGGCAGTCCAGGGCATGACCGGCCACGGCGGGTGGCCGCTGAACGTGTTCCTCACGCCCGAGCAGACGCCGTTCTACGGCGGCACCTACTTCCCCCCCGAGCCCCGCCACGGAATGCCCTCGTGGAGCCAGGTACTGCAGGCGATCGCGGAGACGTGGCGCGAGAACGCGGCGGAGATCCGCGCCGGCGGCGAGCGGATCCGCGAGCAGCTCTCGCGCGCGGCGCGGATGGAGCCCTCCATCGAGCCCTTCGACGCGAGCGCGCTCGACGCCGCGGTGGCGACGCTGCGGCGGTCGTTCGACGCGGCGAACGGCGGGTTTGGCGGCGCCCCGAAGTTCCCGCAGACCCCCGTCGTGGAGTTTCTGCTGCGCCACGGCGAGCGCGAGATGTCGCTCGCGACGCTGCGCGCGATGGCGCGCGGGGGCATCCACGACCAGCTCGGCGGGGGCTTTCACCGCTACTCGGTGGACGCCTCGTGGACGGTGCCGCACTTCGAGAAGATGCTCTACGACAACGCCCTGCTGGCGCGGGCCTACCTGCACGGGTACCGGCTCGTGGAAGGGGGGGAGGAGGGGGAGGGGGGCGAGAGTACCCGTGGGGATGAGAGCGTCGGTGGCGCCCCAAGCCGCGACGGGGAACTCGCAAGAGTCTGCCGCGCGACGCTCGACTGGGCGCTGCGCGAGATGCGCGGCCCGGAGGGCGGCTTCTACTCCGCACTGGACGCCGACTCCGAGGGCGTCGAGGGCCGCTTCTACGTGTGGCGCGTCGGAGAGCTGAGGGACGTCCTCGGGGAGGACGCCGACGCCGCGATCGGCTGGTTGGGAGCAAGCGAGGAGGGCAACTTCGTCGATCCGCACCACCCCGAGCCGGGGCTGAACGTGCTCACCGATCGTGGACCTCGCCCCGACGCCGACACCCGCGAGCGCATCCGCGCGCGGCTGCTGGAGGCCCGCGCGGGCCGCACGCGGCCGGGCCTCGACGACAAGAGCCTCACCAGCTGGAACGCGCTGATGGTCGCCGCGCTCGCCGACGCGGGGGCGGTGCTCGACGAGCCGCGCTACCTCGACGCGGCGGTGCGGTGCGCCGAGTTCATCCTGCGCGAGCTGCGCGAGCCCTCAACCGCGGGCGGGGCCGGGCCGCGCAGGCAGCACGAGCCGACAGCCCCTGGCGAGGCCGAGCCGGGCAAGCAGCACGAGCCGACAGCCCCTGGCGAGGCCGAGCCGGGCAAGCAGCGCGAGCCGACAGCCCCTGGCGAGGCCGAGCCAAGGCGACTGCTGCGCACCTACTCCGAGGGCCGCGCGCACATCGGCGGCTACCTGGAGGACCACGCCTTCCTGCTGGAGGCGCTCGTGGTGCTCTTCGAAGCGACCTGCGAGGAGCGCTGGCTGACCGAGGCACGCGCGCTCGCCGAGCAGACAATCGAGCGCTTCGCCGACCCCGAGCGCGGCGGCTTCTTCTCGACGCCCGCCGACGGCGAGGAGCTGATCGCGCGGCGCAAGGAGCTCGACGACTCCCCGATACCCTCCGGCGCCTCCTCCGCCGCGCTCGGGCTGCTGCGGCTCGCGCAGATCACCGGCGAGGAGTCATACGAACGTCACGCGCTCGGGGTGCTGCGCCTGCTGCATGAGATCGCGCCGCAGCACCCTTCCTCGTTCGGTCACCTGCTGCAGGCGCTGCAGCTGCACCTCTCGCCGGCCGCGGCGCTCGCGTGCGCCGTGCCGCCCGCTACTCGACAGCCAGCCACGTCGGGAGCACCACCACTGCCCCGCCCGCCGCAGCCGCTTTAGCGGCGGAGGCCCCCTCCTACAAAATGGACAGGTAGCGGTCGAGCTCCCACTGGGAGACCTGCACCCGGTAGTCCTCCCACTCCTGGCGCTTGATCTCCACGTAGCGGTTGAACATGTGCTCGCCCAGCGTGCGCAACACCAGCTCCGATTGCGCGGTGAGCTCGATCGCGTCGCCGAGCGTCTCCGGGAGCTGCTCGACGCCGAGGCGCGCGCGCTCGGCGCCGGAGAGGTGGTAGAGGTTCTGCTCCATCGGCTCGGGCAGCTCGTACCCCTTCTCGATCCCCTCCAGCCCGGCCTGCAGCAGCACCGCGAACGTCAGGTAGGGGTTGCACGCCGGGTCGGGGCAGCGCAGCTCCATCCGCGTCGCGCGCTCGCGGCCGGGGTGATACATCGGCACGCGAACCAGCGCCGAGCGGTTGCGCCGCGACCACGCGACGTACGTGGGCGCCTCGAAGCCGGGCACGAGGCGCTTGTAGGAGTTGACCCACTGGGCGAAGATCGAGCAGATCTCGCGCGCGTGGCGCAGCTGGCCGGCGATGAACGCCTTGCCCACGTCGGAGAGGAAGTAGGGGTCCTCGGCGTCGAAGAACGCGTTGCGGCCCTCCCGGAACAGCGACTGGTGGGTGTGCATCCCCGAGCCGTTCTCGCCGAACAGCGGCTTCGGCATGAACGTGGCGTGCCAGCCGTACTTCATCGCGTACTCCTTCACGGTGATGCGGTACGTCATGCAGTCGTCGGCCATCTTCAGCGCGTCGGCGTAGCGCATGTCGATCTCGTGCTGGGAGGGCCCGACCTCGTGGTGGGTGTACTCGACGTGGATCCCCAACTGCTCCAGCGCCAGCACCGTCTCGCGGCGCACGTCCGAGCCGGCGTCGAGCGTCGTCAGGTCGAAGTAGCCGCCGCGGTCCAGTGGCTCGGTGGTGCGCGAGTCGCGAAACAGGAAGTACTCGAGCTCCGGCCCCACGTTGAACGTGTCGAAGCCCATCGCCCGCGCGCGCTCCACCGCGCGGCGCAGCACGTGGCGGGGGTCGCCCTCGTAGGGGGTGCGCTCGGGGGTGATGATGTCGCAGAACATCCGCCCCACCCCCTGCTCCTCCGGGCGCCACGGCAGCACCGCGAACGTGGTGGGGTCGGGCAGCGCGATCATGTCGGACTCCTCGATCGCGTTGAAGCCGGTGATCGAGCTGCCGTCGAAGCCCATCCCCGCCTCGAACGCGTCCTGCAGCTCGGCGGCGTTGATCGAGAACGACTTCAGCTGGCCGAGGACGTCGGTGAACCAGAAGCGGATGAAGCGAATCTCCCGCTCCTGCACGAACGCGCTGACGTCCGCGGCGGTCTTCGGCATGTCCGGCTGCGCTGCCACCCGGCGGACCTTAGTCGATGGCCGGCGGGGCGGGTATCGACGGATGGCCAAAGCGTCAGTGGGCGCTGAGCAGCGCCGCCAGCACCAGCGCGAAGCCCATCACCACCGCCCACCCGGCGATCCGATCGGGGTGCGGACCCACCCACTCGGCCGGCGTACGACGCGGCCTGCGTCTGTGACGCATGGTCCTCTCGACCATGCGCGGATGCTGACACCGCCGCCGGACGTATCAGTGACCGGCGATCGCGGCCACGAAGGCGGCCACGTCTTCGGCTTCGGTGCCCTGGAAGAGCAGCTTCGGCATCTGGCCTTTGCCGCGCGCGCGCCCTTCGAGGATCGCGCTCACAACGAACGCCTTGCGGGCGGCGTACTGTGCCTTTTCGGGCAGCGTCGCGCCCACCGTCGGGATCAGCACGTCGAGGTCGGGTCCCGTGCGGCCCACCGCGGCGGCGCCGGCGAGTGTGTGGCAGAGGTTGCAGGAGTGCGAGAACAGTTCCCGGCCCTTCTGCTGCTGGGCGTCCAGGTGCACGCCGCCGACCCCCACACTGGCCTTATGCTCGGCGTTGAACGCCAGCACCAGGGCGGGCACCACCAGGCCGAAGGCGCACACGAGCACGAGGCCCGCGGTCAGCCCCCGCTGGGCGGCCTTGGATTCAAGCGGGGGCGACCCCTCGGGAGCCGCGCCGTGAGCCCCGCGGGGGCGGCGCATCGCCAGCAGGAACACGCCGAAGCCGAGCGCGAGGATGCCGACGGTGACGAGCAGCGGGATCGCGGCGATTGCGAGTGGGAGTGACATGCCGGCCGGCACGATATACGTTGGCGTCGTCGGAGTGCGCCCACGGGCCTTGGCAGGCGCCCTCAGCCTTCACAGCCCTCGTGCGGCTTGCGACGGCAACCCAGTTGCCTCCGCAGCGCGACGGCGAAAGATGAGAGCTTGCCCATCAACTCCTTCAGGAACTCTTGAGCTATCGCGCTAGCCTTTTCATTGAGACGCTCCTCGCGATCTCACACGCGACTCAACCGCGACCCAAGGCACCAGCTCATGAGCTACTTCCTGCGACGCCTACCACTCTCCCGCCTCCTGCTTCTCTGCGCCGTGCTGGTCGGCGTGGGCGTTGGCGCCACGGCGCTCGCCACGGCGCTCGGCGTGGGGCCCACACCCCCGCCCAAGCCGCTGCCCGACGCCGTCCACGACGCGCTCACCGCGGCGCCCGTCGAAGGCGTGAGCGCTCAGATCCAGCTCACCAACCACCTGCTCGAAGGCGCCTCCCTCGCCAGTGGCGGCGGCGAAGCCAGCCAGCTCACCTCCAGCCCGCTGCTCTCCGGCGCCTCCGGGCGGCTGTGGATCTCAAAGGAAGGCCGCGTGCGTTTGGAGTTGCAGTCCGAAAAGGGAGACACCCAGATCTACTACGACGGGCACACCCTGTCGATGTACGACGCCTCCTCCAACACGCTCTACCGCTACACGCCCCCGAAGGAAGGTGGCGGGGCCAGCGATGAAGCCTGGTCGGGCTCATCGGACGGCGCAGGCGGGTGGGGCTCATCCGGCGACTCGGGCTCGGGTCCTGATGTCCACCACGAAGTCCCCAGCGTGGCCAAGATCGAAGCAGGGATCGCCCACCTCGAAAAGCACGTCGACGTCTCCGGCGCGACCCCCACCAACGTGGCCGGCCAGGCCGCCTACACCGTGCGTGTGTCGCCCAAGGAAGGCGGCAGCCTGCTGGCCGGCGCCGAGCTCTCCTGGGACGCCGCGCACGGCGTGCCGCTGCGCGCGGCGGTCTACTCCACCGAGAGCGCCGCGCCCGTGCTCGAACTGGCCGCCACCTCGATCTCCTACGGGCCCGTCGAACCCTCGGTGTTCGAATTCACGCCTCCGGCCAACGCCAAGGTCGAAGAAGTCGTGCTGCCCAAGCCCGGCGAACATCAGGGCAGCTCCACACCCGGCGGCGAACATGAACACCCCAATGTCACCACGCACGGCAGCGGGCCCGGGACGATCGCCGTGCTCGAAGCCAAGGCCAAGACCGGCTCGTCGCAGACCTCGTCGCTGCCCGAAGGGCTACAGCAGGTCAAGATCAACGGGGTCATGGCCAGCGAGCTGCCCACCGAGCTCGGCACGCTGCTCAGCTTCGAGCGCTCCGGCGTGCGCTACCTGGTGGCCGGCGCGGTCTCCCCCGCCGCCGTCGAAGCGGTGGCCAAAGGCCTCTAACAGTGAGCGAAGGGCCGCCCGTCAAGGCGCGTGGTCTCGTCAAGCGCTACAAGGAGGTTCTGGCAGTCGATCACATCGACCTGAACGTCAACGCCGGCGACGTCTATGGGTTCCTGGGGCCCAACGGCGCCGGCAAGACCACCACGCTGCGCATGGCGCTCGGCTTGATCACACCAACCGAGGGCATTGTCGAGCTATTTGGGCGGGACCCCATGCGTCACGGTGCGCGCGCTCTGGAGGGGGTCGCGGGGTTCGTGGAGGCACCTCGCTTCTACCCCTACCTGACGGGGCGCAAGAACCTCGAACTGCTCGCGGCGCTCGACGGGGATGGAGCATACGAGCGGATCGACGAGGTGCTGGCGGTCGTTGAGCTCGCCCCGCGAGCGAAGCACAAGGTCGGCGGCTACTCCCACGGGATGCGTCAGCGCCTGGGCATCGCTGCCGCGTTGCTGCGCCGACCGCGACTGCTGATCCTCGACGAGCCCGCCACCGGCCTCGACCCAGCTGGAATGCGCGACATGCGCGAGCTGATCCGTCGCCTCGCAGGAGAGGACATCACAGTGCTGCTCTCCAGCCACCAGCTTCCAGAGGTCCAGGAACTATGCGACCGCGTCGCAATCGTGGACCGTGGCCGTGTGGTGTACGAGGGAGCACTCGCCGACCTTCGCCGTCAGGGCGGAGCCGGCTATCGGCTGCGCACCAGCGACAACCAGCGGGCGCTGGCGCTCGCTGGCGCCCAGCCTGGCATCCACGATGCGACGACCGTCGATGGGTACGTGCGCCTGCAGGCCGACGAGCGAGACGTGGGTGCCCTATCGCTTGCGCTCGGTCGTGAGGGCATCGCCATCCTTACGCTGACACCCGAGCTTGCGACGCTCGAGGATCTCTTCTTCTCGCTGACCGAAAACCGATGACGCTCACTACCTACCGCTGGGAGCTGCGCAAGCTCGTCTCCCAGAAGCGCACCTACCTCGGCCTCGGGCTGGCGGCGATCCTGCCGATCATCTTCGTGATCACGCAGAACCTGCGCAACGTCCACGGTCGTGACCAGGGCAACATCTTCATCTCGCACATCACCCAGTCCGGTCTCGCGACGCCCGTGCTGATACTGCTGTTCCTGTCGGTGTTCATGCTGCCGCTGATCGCCGCCCTGGTCGCCGGGGACATCGTCGCCGCCGAGGACGGCAACGGCACGCTGAAGACGATCCTCACGCGCTCAGTGGATCGCGGGCAGGTGTTCGCCGCCAAGACGCTCGCGGCGATGACCTATGGAGCGATTGCGGTGTTCCTGTCGGCGATCGTCGCCACAGTCGCCGGCGTGGCGTCGTGGGGCTTCAACCACGTGATCACGTTCTCCGGCTCGGTCGTGTCGGCGCCTGAAGGTCTGCTGCTGGTGTTCGCCGCCAACGCCGTCTACCTGATCCCGCTGCTGAGCGTCGTCTGCATCGGCGTGCTGCTCTCGACCGCCACCCGCAACAGCGCCGCCGCGGTCGTCGGCACCGTGGGGTTCACGATCCTGCTGTTCATCCTCGGCGGGATCCCCGGCCTGGAAGGCCTCAAGCCCTACCTGCTCACCGAACAGTACGAGAACTGGCACGGCCTGCTGCGCACCCCCACCGACTGGGCACCGATCGGGCATTCCGCGTGGGTCTGCGCGCTGTACGCAGTGCCGGCGTTGTTCGCCGCCTACCTGGTGTTTCTGCGGCGGGACGTCGCTGGCGGCTGAGTCAACCTTGTGCCGCGGCCGGCAACTCCACCGGCGCCAACTCCACTTCGTGCTCAAGCCGGTGCACCTCGCGGCGCTCGATCAGGCCCGCGCCGAGGCGCCCGGTGGACTCCGCGCCACAGGCGACGCCGAAGCGCAGGCACTCCGCTGGGGGTTTGCCTTCGTAGCGCGCCGCCACGTAACCGGCAAGGAAGGCGTCACCGGAGCCGCGTTTGGCGACCGGCTCGCGCAGGTCGATGCGGGCCCGCAGCAGCGTGGGGTGGCCGTCGATCTGCACCTGCGCGAAGCAGCCATCGGGCAGCGTCATGATCGCCTCATGCGCACCCAGCGCAACCAGCTCGCCGACCGCCAGCGAGCGCTCGGACTCGTCGGCGAACTCGTGGCCGACCAGCTCCTCGGCCTCCAGCACGTTGGGCGACACCACGTCCGGCTCGGCGCGCACCGCGTGGCGCAGGGGATCGCCGTCGGTGTCGATCACGGTCGTGACCCCGGTGCGCTGCAGCTCGCGGATCAGGCCCGCGTACACGTCGCTCTCCACGCCGCGTGGGATCGAGCCCGCGAACACCACGATCGCGGCGCCGCGCGCGAGGTAGAGGAGCTTGTCGCGAAACAGCTCCACCTCGCGCTCGCTCACCTTCGGCCCGCGCTCGTTGATCTCAGTCTGCTCGCCCGTTGTGGGGTCGAGCACAGAGGTGTTGGTGCGCGACTCCTCGCGAATGCGCACGAAGTCGTTGAGGATCGACTCCTCGGTGAGCTGCTCGACGATGTGCGTCCCGGTGGGACCGCCCGCCATCCCCGTGGCGATCACCGGCTGCCCCAGCGCCTTCAGGGCGCGGGCGATGTTGACGCCCTTGCCGCCCGCCATCGTGCGCTGCTCGACGGTGCGGTGCCGGCGCCCCAAGCGGAAGTTGGGCACCGATAGCGACTTGTCGATAGCCGCGTTGAGCGTGACCGTGATGATCATCCCGAGTGCCTCATCCACGTCTGCGCCGCGCGGCGCCGGGTGGCTCCGCTGCGCGCTCGCCTAGCGTAGCCGACCTCACCACAACGTGGCCTAAAAATTCGCGCGCTCGATCAGGTCCCCAACGCCCAAGCGGTTGCGCGCAGGCGCTCCGCCTCGACGCGGGCCGCTTCCGCGGGGTCGCCGCCGGTCATCGGCTGCCCAGCGCCCATGCCGTCTCTCGCAGGCGCTCCGCCTCCGCGCGGGCCGCTTCCGCGGGGTCGCCGCCGGTCGCGAGGTGCGCGCCGACGATACTGCGCGAGGCGGTGATCAGGCCGCCGGCCCGGCCGGGGAGGAAAGCCGGAGCCAGATCCTCAACGTAGCCCCCCTGCGCGCCCACGCCCGGGAGCAGCAGCACCGCGTGGGGCATCAGTTCGCGTGCCCGCTCGAGGTGCTGCGGCTGGGTGGCGCCGACCACCGCGCCAACGTCGCTGAGACCCGACTCCCCCACCCCCGCGGCTCCCTGCTCGGCCACGAACCCGGCCAGGCGCTCCCACACCGGCCCGCCCGCCGCCAGCTCCAGGTCCTGCACGTCGGCGGCGCCAGGGTTGGAGGTGCGCACCAGCAGCAGCACGCCGGCGCCGACCGCACGGGCGCCCGCCACGAACGGCTCGATCGCATCCCCGCCCAGCAGCGGGTTGACCGTCGCGAGGTCGACCCGCAGGCGGTCGAACAGCGCCTGCGCGTAGGCGCGCGCGCTGAGCGCGATGTCGCCGCGCTTGCCGTCGGCGATCACCAGCAAGCCGCGTTGATGCGCGTGCTCGATCACGGCTTCCAGCGCGCCCCACCCGGGCGCCCCCAGCCGCTCGAAGCAGGCGAGTTGGGGCTTCACCGCCACGCACGCCGGCCCCGTCGCGTCGATCAGTGCGCAGCAGTGAACGCGGGTCGCCACCGCCGTGCGCCACGTCGGCGAGCGCTCGGTGCGCGGAGTCGGCGAGCGCTCGGTGGGCTGGGTGGGCGAGCGATCGGCGTGCGTTGTCGGCACTTGCTCCACGCACGGGCTCGGCAGATGCTCCGCGGGCGGGGCGACAGCGGCGTCGTGTACCCCCGGCCACAGCGCCTCGGGGTCGGGGTCGAGACCAAGCACGATCTGCGATTCGCGCTCCGCCACGCGCGCCGCCAGGATGTCGCCAAAGCCGGATCCCATCTCCGTGCGAGAATACCCTCGCCGATGGACCTCCCCCACGTTGCCTGGATCGTGACCGTGCTGATCGCCCTGCTGACGGCTGCGTTGTTGCTGCTCGCCGGCTACACCGGCTACGCCGTGCTGTCGGTCGCCGTGGGGGCGTCGGCGGCGATCAATCTCTTCTGAGAATCCTGCGCGAGTCCGAGCTCGGGTCTTTGCAAGCCGCTCGAGAGGGCGAAGAAGGTGGTGGTATTGCTCTTTTCAAATGGTGTGCGCTATTGCGCACGGGCTCTGGAGTTGTGTTGCTCTTTTTAAAAGGTGTGTGCTATCGTGCACACCTTTTTAATTTTGCATACAACACACAGACCACACTACAATAGCTATACAGACGTTCCTCTTGCCTCTCTGGACATCCATCCCGCCAACGCCCGCGCCGCGCGGCCGCGGTGACTGATCGCATCCTTCTGCTCGGCGGTCAGCTCCGCCATCGTCATCTCCAAGTCGCCAGCCGCGGTTGGGGGGCCGTCGTCCGGCACGAACGCGGGGTCATAGCCAAAGCCCCCCTCTCCCCGCGGCTGGGCAGCCAGGCGGCCCGTGCAGCGCTCCTCGAACAGCTGCTCGATCCCCGCGGCGGGGTCCACATAGGCGAGCGCGCACACATACGCCAGCGCGCTGCCAGCAGGCGCCTCGCGCAGCAGCTTGTCGAGGTTCTGCTGGTCGGTGGCGTGCTCCCCGGCGTAGCGCGCTGAGCGCACCCCAGGGGCGCCACCGAGCGCGGCCGCCTCAATCCCGGAGTCGTCGGCGATCGCCACCTCGCCGGTGGCCGCAGCCGCGGCACGCGCCTTACCGAGCGCGTTCTCGGAAAACGTCTCCCCATCCTCGGGGGGCAACTGCACCGCAGCGGGCAGCAGCGCGATCTCATGGTCCGGCAGCAGCCGCCCCAGCTCGCGGCGCTTGTGCTCGTTGTGGGTCGCAAGCAGCAACCTCATCGGAGAAGTCCTCCGGCCTCCGGGGCTCGGGCACGGCCCCTTGCCGACACAACGCTCCGCGAGACGACCACGAAAAGCATCAACCCGACGGGGAGGCGATCGCCCGCTCCTGTACGGCGCGCAGATGCTCGATGCCGCCCGCCGCCAGCGCCAGCAGCTCATCGAGGGAGGCACGCGAGAGCGGGGTGCGCTCGGCGGTGGCCTGCACCTCCAGGAGGTCGCCCTCACCGGTCATCACCACGTTGGCGTCGACCTCGGCGCCCGAGTCCTCGGAGTAGTCGAGGTCGAGCAGCGCGACCCCATCGACCATCCCGCAGGAGACCGCGGCCACGGAGCCGGTCAGCGGGGGGCGCTCGAACGCCTCCTTCTCAGCCAGGCGCGCGCACGCCAGCGAGAGCGCCACGTAGGCGCCGGTGATCGAGGCGCAGCGTGTGCCCCCGTCGGCCTGCAGCACGTCGCAGTCGAGGTAGATCGTGCGTTCCCCCAGCGCCTTGAAGTCGATCACCCCGCGCAGCGCACGCCCGATCAACCGCTGGATCTCGACCGAGCGCCCGTCCAGGCGCCCGCGCGTGGCGTCGCGCTGCTTGCGCTCGCCGGTGGAGGCGGGCAGCATCCCGTACTCCGCCGTCACCCACCCACGGCCCTTGCCGGCCATCCAGCGCGGCACGTTCTCCTGCGCGGAGGCCGTGCAGATCACACGCGTCTCCCCCACGGAGATCAGCGCCGAGCCGGTGGCGGTACGCATGAAGCCCGGCTCGATCGTCACCGGGCGCAGCCCGTCGGGCGCACGGTCGTAGCTGCGCGCACGGCTCATACGATCGCCCTCGGACACAGGCCGTGGAGCGCGCGGTCGGCGTTGCGCGCGCGGCTCATGCGATCGCCTCCGCAGTGACAAGCCGCACCTGCTCGACCGGTCCGAGCGGCATCTGTAGGAAGCGCGAACCCTGCTCCCTGAAAGTCTCCACGTCGCCGGTGCAGAGAAAGCTGTAGTCCCCCTCGCTGGCACGTGGATTGAGCAAGTCGCGCGTGGAGAGCGCGTGCTCGACCTGGCGCGCGAGCGCCGCCCCGGAGGTGATCAACTTCACCCCCGGCCCGAGCATCCGCTGCAGCAGCGGTGCGATCAGCGGGTAGTGGGTGCAGCCGAGGATCACGGTGTCCACCTCGGCGGCCTGCAACGGGGCGCACGCCTCGCGCACGCTCTGCACGACGCGCTCGTCGAACTGCGCGCCGGCCTGGATGATCGGCGCGAGCGTCGGGCATGGCACCGCCGTGAGTGTGACGTGCGGGTCCACCGCCTGCACCGCGTGCTCGTACGCGCCGCTGGCGACCGTGGTGGGCGTCGCCAGCAGCCCGATTCGCCCGCTGCGGGTCGCCGCCACCGCCTGCACGGCCTCGGGGCGCACCACACCGAGCACGTCCACGCCCAGGGTCGTGTCCATCATCCGCTGCTGGAGCGCCCCCAACGCTGCGGCGGTGGCGGAGTTGCAGGCGACCACGAGCAGCTTCACGCGGCGGCTGAGGAGCTCCTCGGCGATCTCCACCGAGAAGCGCTCGAGCTCTTCGCGGGTGCGCTCGCCATAGGGAAAACGGGCGGTGTCGCCGAGGTAGATGAAGTCCTCCCGCGGCAGCGCGACCAGCAGCTCGTGCAGCACGGTGAGGCCGCCGACGCCGGAGTCGAACACCCCGACGGGGCGCGCGCGGTTGCCTGCCGAGAGGTTGGCCATGCGGTTCATCATCCCAGAGCGCCACCGCCTGCGCAGGGCTAGTGCGAACACAGCCGATCCGCGCGCAGCCAGTCCGAACCGAGCCAGTCCGCGCCGCGCGCTACCGTCGCGGGTCGTGCGGGCGCTGGTCGTGTCCAACATGCTTCCCGACGCCCGCCACCCCGAGCGAGGCCGCTTCGTGCGCGACCAGGTGGCCGCGCTGCGCCGGCTGCCCGGTGTGGAGGTCGAGCTGTACGAGTTTCCCCCCGGCGGCGCCGCGCTGATCGAGGCCGCCCGCTGGCTGCACCGCCATCACGGCCGGCGACGGCGGCTCACGGGGCGCATGGATGTGGTGCATGCCCACTTCGGCCTCACCGCCTGGCCGGCGCTGGCGGCGCAGGCACGAGTCAGGGGGCTGACCGTGCACGGGACCGACGTGCGCCACCCCCGTACGCGCCTGGCCACGCGCGTGGTGCTCCCGCTGATGAACCTGATCGCCGTCCCCACCCCGGAGCTCGCGCACGAGTTGCCCGGGCGCGCGGCGCGGCGACGCGCGCAAATGCTGCCGTGCGGCGTGGACATGGAGCGCTTTCATCCGATCGCCCGCGCGGCCGCCCGCGCCGAGCTGGGGTTGGACCCGCAGACCCCCTGCCTGCTGTTCGGAGCCGACCCCGCGCGCCCCGGCAAGCGCTATGACCGCGCGCTGGCGCTCGCCCGTGACGTGCCCCTGCACACCCTCGGCGGCGTCGCTCCCGAGCAAGTGCCGCTGTGGGTGAACGCGGCCAACGCCGTGGTAGTGCCATCCGAGGCGGAGGGCTTCGGACTGGCGGTGTTGGAGGCGCTGGCGTGCGATGTACCGGTGCTCGCCACCCCCGTGGGAGTGCACCGACAGGCGCTGGAAGGCGTGGCGGGAGCGCTGTGCGAGCCCTTCGACGTGGAGCGCTGGAGCGCGGCAGCAGCCCCCCACCTCAACGACCCGGACCCCCGGATCGCTGGCCGGGCACACGCCGAGCCATACTCCGCGGTGCGGATGGCGGCACGCCTTGCGGAGGCGTGGAGAGAACTGCTCGAGCGGGGCGCCGCGTGAGGCGGGAGCCGATGGGTAGGATGGGGATGTCGATGAGCGCTCCAGCCACGAGTCCGCCCGAGGCCCCTGCCCGCGCGGAGCCGCCCGCGGGAACGGAGCTGCCTCCCCCGCAGCCACGTCCCCCGGGCTTTCGCGAGCGCGGGCGCATGCGCCGGCGGGTGCGGTTCCTGCGTAAGGCGCGGGAGCTCGCCTACCGCGACCTCGGGGGGTTGGTGTTCGAGATGCAGCGCTCCGGCCAGCGCAACGACGAGCTGGTGGCGGCAAAGCTGGGCGTGCTGGCAAGCTTCGACACGGAGCTGCGCGCGCTCGAGGGCGCGCTCGAAGAGCGCCAACCGGTGACGGTGCTGCGCGAGGCCGGCATCGGAGCGTGCCCGCGGTGCGCCGCGATCCACGGCAGCGAGGCCCGCTTCTGCCCGATGTGCGGGATGCCGATGGGCCGCCCGGAGGCGAGCCCGATCGCGGCGACGCCCCCCGCCGTGGCCGGCCCGCCGGCGCCGGTGCACCCGCCAATCGAGACCAGCCCGCCGGTGCCGGCACACCCCGTCACGGGGACTCCCGCGCAGGGGCCGGTACCGCGCGCTCCCACGCCCCCGCCGCAACCTCCACAAGAGGACCGCCCCACGGAGATCATCCGGCCGCGGGACGCGTCGGGGTGAGCGTCGCAACGCCTCCACCGCCCGGAGTCGCCCCGCGGGAGCCGACGGAGGAACGCTGCCCACTGTGCGGGGCGCCGCTCGAAGCCGAGCAGGATTGGTGCATGCGCTGTGGCGCCGCGGCACGCACGCGCCTGGCGAGCACCCCACGGTGGCGAGCGCCGGTGATCGCGTTGACGACGGTGATCGTGCTCTCGCTGGGGGCGCTGACCGCGGCGTTGGTGTCGCTGGCGGGCTCGAGCGGCCCGGGAGGCACGGTCGCTGTGACACGGACGGTGACGGCGCCGGCGGCGGGAGCAGCCACGACGCCGGGCGCGGCTGCGGGGGCCACGGGCGCCACGACCGGCGTGCCCGGGGCGGGCACCGCGGGGACGCCGGCGGCCGGGGCGCCCACCGGGGGCGTGCCGGGGACCGCGGTGCCGAAAACGGGGGCCACCACAACGGCACCCGCGGGCACAAGCGGCGCAGCGGGCTCCACAACCACGGCGCCGGGCGTGACGAACACCGGAAAGAGCACCGGCGCCTCCACCGCCGGCAGCTCGACGACCGGCGCACCCGCCCCCGGCCGCTCGACCACGAGCACGGGGTCCACGACGACGACGAAAGCCAAAAACCCGCTGGAAAAAGTGATCCAGGCGTATGAACGCCGACATGGTTAGCGCGCTTTTTGCAACATGCGGTGGACCGCGTCCGGGTGGGCCGGCCTTTTCAAGGCACGCTGTCGGGGTCTTGCGCGACCGACCTGGACAACGCGCAACGCCAGCGGGTTAGACGTGCAGGCGACGCGGGGGGGCGTGGACCTGGAGGTGGACGTCGCCGTGGTCGGCGCCGGCGCGGCAGGGCTGTATGCGGCGCTGTGCGCGGCGCGGGAGGGCGCGCGGGTGGCGCTGGTGTCAGCCGCCCCGCTGGCGCAGACCGCGAGCTACTGGGCGCAGGGCGGGTTGGCGGCAGCGTTGGCGCAGGACGACAGCGCGGAGCTGCACCTGCGGGACACCGCGCGCGCGGGACGGGGCGCGATGCGCACGGCGGCGGCGGAGGTGCTGGTCAGAGAGGCGCCGGAGTGCGTGGCCGACCTGCAGGCGCTGGGGGTACGCTTCGACGCCGACCGCTTCGGGCGCCTGGCGCTGGGTCTCGAGGGCGGGCATTCGGTGCGCCGGGTGGTGCACGCCGGCGGCAGCGCCACCGGCAGGCGGCTGCTGCGCGCGCTGGCGGCGCTGGCGGTGGAGGAGCCGCGGATCGCGGTGCTGGAGAACGTGCGCGCGCGGGCGCTGTGGCCGCGCGAGACCCGCTGCGGCGGGCTGGTGTGCGAGGACGGGCGGACGATCGCCGCGCGCGCAGTCGTGCTCAGCACCGGGGGGGCAGCGGCGTTGTGGGTGCGCACGACCAACCCACCGGGCTCGCAGGGGGTCGGCCTGCTGCTGGCAAAGGCGCTGGGCGCGAAGCTGGCGGACCTCGAGTTCGTGCAGTTCCACCCCACCGCCGTCAAGGGGGTAGGGGGCCGCGAGGGCTTCCTCGTCACCGAGGCGATCAGGGGCGAGGGAGCGACGCTGCACGATGCCACGGGCGAGCGCTTCGTCGACGAGCTGGCCCCGCGCGATGAGGTGGCGCGCGCGATCTGGGCGCGGATGCGGGAGACCGGAGCGGAGTCGGTGGGGCTCGACATGCGCGCGATCGACCCCGCGCTGTTCCCCAACGTGGTGGGGGCGCTGCGCGAGGCGGGCGTGGACCCGGCGCGGCAACTCGTACCGGTGGCACCGGCTGCGCACTACACGATGGGCGGGGTCGTGACCGATCTGCGCGCGCGCTCCACCGTCGCCGGGTTGTACGCCGTCGGGGAGACCTCGTGCACCGGCCTGCACGGGGCCAACCGGCTGGCGTCAAACTCGCTGAGCGAGTGCTTCGTGTTCGGCCGCCGCGCCGCCCACAGTGCCCTGGATGAGCCGGCGGCGGCCTCCGGACACGCGCGCCCGGAGGAGTTGGAGGTGTTGGCGCGGCAGCAGTCTCCCCCACCTGTGAGCGCCGCCACCCGCGAGGCACTTTGGCGAGACGCCGGCATCGAGCGCTCCGCCGAGGGATTGGCGCGCCTGGTGGAGGATCCGCACCCGCTGGCACGCACGATCGCGGCGTGCGCCATGCAGCGCAGGGAGAGCCGGGGAGCGCACCGGCGCGTGGAGTACCCCCGGGCCGACCCGGAGCTGGAGCACCGTCACATCGCGGTCGGCGCCGCGGGGCAGCTCACGTGGGAGACATGGGAGTGACGCATTAACCAGCCTTTACCCGCCCTTCTCTTGCGCTTTATGTGAGCGGCGGATACTCCGCGATTCCCGAGGGCCTACACCCTAAAGAGAAGTGAAGATTTATGAAGGTCTTCGGTCCTTTGGGGTAGGAGACGTGTTGAATCAGGGTGAAAGGTCTCAGGAGCTAGGGGAGTCCTTGAGATCGGCGGAGGTGCGCGGCGAAGTCGCACAGAAGAGCCCGGTCGATACGGAGAGAGAAGGAGGCGAGGGGATCGCCATGTATCAGTTCAGTCGAGCGATCTACAGGGAGCTGGCCCCTTACATCGCGGAGATGGGGTACCCACCCTCCCGGGCGGGATCCAATCCCGCCGCCGCGGCGGGGGGTAAGAGCAACCACGAGCAGGTGCTGCGCGCGTGCGAGTCGGCGATCGAGCGACTGGCGACCGACCGCCACTACTTCGCGCGACCGGAAAGGACCCTGTTCTGGGATATCCGGATGCACTTCCCGATGAGCCAGCAGGCACGCGTGCACAGCGTGGTCGTCCGGTACATGGGCCTCGCGCAGCGTTACCTGGCGGAGAACCCGCACGCGGCGCACGCGTCGGTCAGCGACGAGCCGCTGCAGTGCCGCGCGACGACCCGCAAGGGCGCGGCGTGCCAACGGACGCCGCTGCCCCACAACGGGTACTGCCCCTCCCATCAGCACCTCGCAGACACCGAGAACCGCGAGCAGCTGGCGGCCTGAAGCACTTCACGTGGGGAGAGGGGATCGTCCGCGCGCGTGGACGCGTAGGCCAGCCGCGCTGGTGTGGGGCCTCCGTGCCCCACCAACGGCGCGCTTGACTGCCGCCGTGCCAACCGCACAGGACCAGCCACCCGTACGCTTGGAGGATGCTGCTGGGCGTTGACGTCGGAGGGACGTTCACGGACGCGGTGCTGATCGCCCCGGAGGGCGGGGCGATGTACACCGCGAAGGTGCCAACCACCCCCGACGAGCAGTCACGCGGAGTAATGGAGGCGGTGCGCGCGGTGCTCGCCCAGGCGCGTGCCGAACCAAGCCAGGTGGAGCGATTCGCGCACGGGATGACCGTGGCGACCAACGCGCTGCTGGAGGGCAGAGGAGCGCGCACAGCGTTGATCGCCACCGAGGGGTTTGCCGACATCGTCGAGCTGGGACGCCAGGCGCGGGCGCACCTGTACCGGTTGTGCGCGACCGCCCCCGCCCCGCTGGCTCCGGCGGAGCTGCGCTTCGAGGCGCCCGAGCGAATGACCCCCGACGGTCCCCTGCGGGCGCTCGACCCCGCGCGGGCGGCGGCGCTGGTCGAGCGAATCGCGCAGGCGGGGCAGATGGGGCAGGCCGGGCAGGCGGGGCAGATGGGGCAGGCGGGGCAGATGGGGCAGGCCGGGCAGGCCGGGCAGGCCGGGCAGACCGAGCCGACAGGGCACGCCGGGCAGACGGGCATCGAATCCGTGGCGGTGGCGCTGCTGCACTCCTACGCGCACCCCGAGCACGAGCGGCTGCTGGGAGAACTGCTCGCCGCGCGACTGCCGACCGTGCACGTGTCGCTCTCACACGAGCTGGTGGGGACCTTCCGCGAGTACGAGCGCACCGCCACCACCGAGGTCGACGCGGCGCTCTCGCCCCTGCTGCGAACCTACCTGCGCCGCCTCAGCGAGCAGGCCGACGCGCTGGGGTTGACCCGGCCCGCGGTGATGCAATCCTCGGGTGGACTCACCGACGCGGAGGGAGCCGCCAGGCACGCGGCACTGACGGCGCTCTCCGGGCCCGCCGGCGGGGTGCGCGGCGCCCTGGCGCTGGCGGAGCTGGCGGGGGAGCGCGACGTGCTGTGCTTCGACATGGGCGGTACCTCCTGCGACGTGTGCCTGATCGCGGGCGGCCGCGTGGCGGAAACGGCGGAGGGCGTCGTGGCGGGCCGACCGCTGGCGCTGGCGATGCTCGACATCCACACCGTCGGCGCCGGCGGCGGCTCGATCGCGTGGCGCGACCCGGGCGGTGCGCTGCGCGTCGGGCCACACTCCGCGGGCGCCGACCCCGGGCCGGCGTGCTACGGGCGCGGCGGCGAGCACCCGACGGTGACCGACGCCAACCTGCTGTTGGGGCGCCTGCCCGCGGACGCTCCGCTCGCCGGCGGCCTGCGGCTCGACCGCGACGCCGCCGAGCGCGCGGTCGCTGCCCTCGCCGCGACACTCGACCTTTCGACCCAGCGCTGTGCGGAGGGGGTCGTGCGCGTCGCCGAGGCGGAGATGACAGGCGCGCTGCGTGCGATCACGGTCGAGCGCGGGATCGACCCCCGCGGCTTCACGCTGATGCCGTTCGGCGGCGCCGGCCCACTGCACGCGGCAGCGCTCGCGAGCGAGCTGGGGATACGGCGGATCCTCTGCCCGCGCGTCTCGGGGGTGCTGTGCGCGCTCGGCCTCGCCGCCGCGGCCCCTCGGCGCGACGCAGCGCGCACGGTGATGCTCGCCGGGACCGCCCTGAACGCCGAGCGCCTTGCCGCAGAGCGCGCGGCGCTCGTGGCACGGGCGTGCGCGGAGCTCGGCGAGGCGGCCACGCGCGTCGCCGTCCGCTACGAGCTGCGCTACCGCGGGCAGTCGTTCGAGCTGGCGGTGGAGGAGGAGGACGTGCAGGCGCCGAGCGGCGGGACCCCAGATCCCGATGTGCTGCGCGAGGCGTTCGCCCAAGCACACGAGCAGCGCTACAGCTACCGCGACGACGGCGTCGAGGTTGAGCTGGTGACGATCCGCGTCTCCGCGTGGGGCGCCGCCCCGCGCTTGCGGTTGGCATCCCCCGAGGGCGAGCCGGCGCCGGGCACCTCGATCGAGGGGCCGACGGTGTGTTCCCTGCCGGGCTCCACCCTGTACGTGCCCGACGGCTGGCAGGGCGAGGTCGACGCGCAGGGCACGGTGCGCTTACACGACCTCACCACCAAGGCGCTATGATACCCTATGTAGGGCTATGCATAAGACCTCGGTCTATCTCACCCCACAGGAGTCCCACAGCCTGCGGATCGCCGCGGCTCGCACCGGCCGCTCGCAGGCGGAGCTGATCCGTGAGGGAGTACGGCTCGTGACGACCATCAACGAGCACGAACGCCGCACATTTCGCAGCCTCGCCAAGGGCCACGGCGGAGGGGCGCCTTACCGCACGTGGGATCCCGAGGAGCTGTACCGCACAGCGACCGGTCGCGGACGCTGACCCGCACATGACAGCGCTGATCGTGGATGCCGGTGCGCTCTACGCGCAGGCTGACGCCGATGAGCCTCAGCACGATGCCGTGGTCGCACTGCTGCGGGAGGAGCACGACACGCTGGTGACCTCCCAAGTCGTCGCCGCAGAGGCCGACTACCTGATCCTGCGCCGCCTTGGGGTCGATGTCGAGCTGGCGTTCCTCGACGACCTCGCCGCGGGTACCTACGTGATGGACGCCCTCACACCGCCCGACCTCGCCGTCGCTCGCGACGTCGCCGCACGCTACCGCGACCTCGAGCTCGGACTGGCCGACGCGTCGCTGGTGGTACTCGCCGCTCGTTGGCAGACCCGCCGGATACTCACGCTCGACCAGCGCGCGTTTCGCGCGGTCACGCCTCTGCAAGGCGGCTTCTTCACTGTCCTGCCAGCCGATACCGCATGACCCTCGACCCCATCGAGCTCCAGGTCTTCACCGGGGCGCTGCGCGCCGCCTGCGAGGAGATGGGCGCTGCGCTGATCCGCGCCGCGCACTCGTCCAACATCAAGGAGCGCCGCGACTGCTCGACTGCGCTGTTCGACGCACGCGGGGAGATGGTGATGCAGGCCGAGCACATCCCCGTGCACCTCGGCTCGATGCCCGCCGCCGTCGCCGCCGTGCTCGGCGAGGATCACTCGGCGGGCCGCTCGTGGGTGCTCAACGACCCCTTCGCCGGGGGCACCCACCTGCCGGACATCACGCTCATCACACCCGTGCTCGACGCGCGCGCCCCGATCGGGTTCGCAGTCTCCCGCGCCCACCACGCCGATGTGGGTGGGCGCGTGCCCGGGTCGATGCCCGCCGACTCCCGCACGCTCGCCGAGGAGGGCGTCGTGATCTCCCCCCGCCCGGCCACGCCGGAGGCGATCGAGCGGTTGATCGCGCGCATGCGCCAACCGCAGGAGCGCCGCGCCGACCTGCGCGCGCAGCTCGCCGCCAACCGGATCGGCGCGCAGCGCCTGCATGAACTGGCGGGGCGCGTCGGGGTCACGCGACTGCGCGAGGGGTTCGACGCCGTGCTCGACTACGCCGAGCGGCGCACCCGTGCCTGCCTGGCGGCGCTCCCTGACGGGGTGCACACCGCGGAGGACGTGTTGGAGGCGATCGAGGGCGATCTCGTGCTGCGCCTGCGCGCCACAGTCTCGGGCGAGCGGCTGCTGCTCGACTTCACCGGCAGCGCCCCCCAGCACGCCGGCAACCTCAACTGCCCACTCGCGGTGACGCACTCGGCGTGCTACTTCGCCGTGCGCGTGCTCACCGATCCCGACATCCCGCCCTCCGCCGGTGCCTACCGGCCGGTGGAGATCCGCGTCCCGGAGGGGTGTCTGCTGAACGCGCGGGCGGCCCGGACAGGCGAGCCCCAATCTTTTTCCCCGGCATCCCCAGGCGAGGGTCCCGCAAACGCCGCCCGCCACACTTCCGGCGCTCGCGGGGAGGGCGCCGGCCGGGAGGCGGGTGAGGCCCCCGCGGTGGCCGCCGGCAACGTCGAGACCTCCTCCCGCGTGGCCGACCTCGTGCTGAGCGCCTTCGGCCGGGCGCTCGGCCAGGGCACGATGAACAACTTGACGCTCGGCGATGAGCGCTTCAGCTACTACGAGACGCTCGGCGGTGGCCAGGGCGCGTGCCCCGATGCCGACGGGCCGTCGGGGGTGCACGTGGCGATGAGCAATACGCTCAACACCCCCGTGGAGGCGCTCGAGCGCGAGCTGCCCCTGCGGGTCACGCGCTACGCCCTGCGGCGCGGCTCGGGCGGGGCGGGCGCCCACCGCGGGGGCGATGGGGTGGTGCGCGAGCTGGAGGCTCTGCGCGAGATGACCTTCTCGCTGATCACCGAGCGCCGTCGCCACCCTCCCCCCGGCGCGCACGGCGGGCAGCCGGGGGCGCGCGGGCGCAATCTAGTCCTAGAGGATGGCGCCGCCGGGCGAAGGCCGGGGATTCGATCCCGCCCGCCCGGGTGGGATCCTGCTCCTCAACCAGACTCCCGCGAGCTGCCCGGCAAGGTCACGGGCGTACTGCACCCCGGGCAGCGCCTGCGCGTCGAAACACCCGGTGGCGGCGGCTACGGACCGCCCAAAATAGCCTCTAGATAACCTCCCGCTCCGAAAAATCTCGCAAAAAAGGCGACCATTTGCAGGCGATTTGGGATTTCCGCTAGGATTTCGTATGTTAAGAAGGCAACTCGCACGACGGCTAACCGCTCCTCGTTGCGAGCAGCACGAAGTCGGAATCATTCTCCAGAGAACCCTCGTCCCCTCACATTCGCCATGCCAATTGCTTTGAAGGAATGGGCGGTCACCGTCCGCGCGCTCGCCGAAGGCGAGCAACTTGTCACACTGCGTAAGGGCGGCATCCGGGAGGCCGACAGGCACTTCCAGCTCGAGCACGAGCGCTTCTTCCTCTACCCCACCTTCGACCACCAGCGCAACGACCTCGTACGCGAGTCCCACCAACCCGAGCTGCGCCGCGCGCTCGAGGAGGGCGTGTGGAGCGAGGGCGAGCCAACGCTGCAGGCGCTCGCCGCCGACGGCGGCCTGCATCAGCCCGACCGCGTGCGCATCCGCGCGTGGGCCGAAGTCGCCGGGCACTTCACGATCACCGACCCCCGCTGTGTTGACGCGCTCTCCCCTTTCTACGTGTGGCGCAGCGACTACGCCGCCAAGCGCCTCGCGTGGAAGCCCCGCCACCCGCTGCACGTGCTGCTGCTGCGCACCTACCGCATCCCTAGACCGGTCACAGTGAAGGTGCGTGAGGAGTACCTCGGCTGCCACTCGTGGCTGGAGCTCCAGCGCGAGTTGCCGTTCGAGGGTACCCCGGTGCTCTCCGACGATGAGTTCGAGCGCGCCTCGGAGGAAATCGAGACGATCACCCGCGAGGTCGGCGCCCCGCAGCCTGTTTTGGCGTAGCCCTTGCCGTCTCGGGCTGGCGTCCCAAAGCCCGACCTCGACCGACTTGGCTGGGCGCATGTGGCCACAACGCCGGGGGGCTTCAGGGGTGCAGGTACGCGAGGATCGCGAGCAGCGCGAGACCCACCAGCAGGAACGCCGCCACCCGCCACGCGGTGGGGCCCCACGGCAGCGCCGCCTGCCCCGTCGGGAGCAGTTCGCTCTGCAGCAGCACGTCGCGCGCCGCCGGTACGCCCGAGGCGGGGACGAGGATCTCGCGCGGGCCGGCGGCGAGGAAGTCGGGCACGTCAAAGCCGCGCGCGCGGCGCTGCATCGAGGGGATGCCCTCCTCCAGCAGCAGGTTCTGGATGAAGTCCGCCTCGACCTGATTGCCGGCGCCCACCACCCGCGTCAGGTCGCCTTCGGAGTACTGCGGCTTGATCCTCCGCGCCCGCTGCCACAGCTCGCCCAGTGGATGGGGCTCATCGACTTTGGCGCCCTCGGCGCCCTCGGCGTACACCAACGGCATGCCACAGCGCGCGCAGAAGCGCTCGGTCGGAGGATGGGAGTCACCGCAGGACGGGCAGAGGAGCGATTCTTCGGCCATCACCGCACCTCGCGCGGTTCCCCGCCCGCCGCCGCCGGCGCCTCGAGCAGATTCCCGCCCGCCATCACCCCACCTCGATCGGTACCTCCTTGACCTCACCCTCCTCGATCAGGTAGCAGCGTACCTCCGGCTGCTCGCCGGCGAGCCCGACGATCAGCCACTCCACGCCCGGCCAGTTGCGGGCGAAGTTGATGTCGGTCTGCGACGGGTAGGGGGCGGTGTGCGTGTGCGAGTGGTAGATCGCGCCGATCTCCCAGCCCGCATCGTCAAACTCGTTAATCGCCCGTAGAACATCCTTGCCGTCGATCTCGAAGCGCTTGCTGGCCATACCGGGGATGCGAGCCGAAGACGAGTGTCCCCCGGGCGTGG
Organism: uncultured Solirubrobacterales bacterium; assembly: GCA_963791485.1. Lineage (GTDB taxonomy): Bacteria > Actinomycetota > Thermoleophilia > Solirubrobacterales > Solirubrobacteraceae > Palsa-744. The sequence goes on along the minus strand of CAWBSO010000006.1, from coordinate 578,519 downwards.
CTGCGTACACGTTCTTCGCCCGCTGAACCCTAACCGCCCGCGGCGAGCCCGCTGGCCCGTTCTGCTCGTAGGCGATCATCCCGCAGCACTCCGCGTCGTACTCCTCGCGCGCGTGCGCGATCACGTCGTCGAGGAGGGCGGGAGCTATGACCATCGTCGTCAGCGGAGATCGCCGGCGGCTACCACCACACGGTGGAGTCGAGGTTCTCGATCTCGTCCACCGGCAGCGTATAGATGCCGCTGGAGAGGTACTTCCAGCCGTCGTCGGCCACGATGAACACGACGTTGCCCTCGTCCAGCTCGCCCGCGATCCGCACCGCCACGCGCGCGATCGCGCCGCTGGAGACCCCGGCGAACACGCTCTCCTCGTCGAGCAGCTTGCGCGTCCACAGGATCGCGTCGCGGTTGGTGACGAAGATCTTGCGGTCCAGCAGGGAGAGGTCGATGATCGGTGGGATGAAGCCGTCGTCGAGCGAGCGCAGGCCCTGCACCGGCTCGCCCTGCATCGGCTCGGCCGCCACGATCTTCACGGCGTCGCCGAAGGTCTCCTTCAGGCGCCTGCCGTTACCCATCAGCGTGCCGCCGGTGCCGAGGCCCGCCACGAACGCCGCCACCTCGTCGAGCTCCTCGAGGATCTCCAGGGCGGTGCCGTTGTAGTGGGCGTTCGGGTTGGCGGGGTTGCCGTACTGGTAGGGCATGTAGTAGGAGGAGTCGGCCTGCGCCATGTCGAGTGCCTTCTCGACGGCACCGTTGGAGCCCTTGGAGCCCTCCGAGTAGACGATCTGCGCGCCGTACATCTTCAGCAGCTGCGTGCGCTCGGGGGTCACGTTCTCGGGCATCACGACCTTCAGGCGGTAGCCCTTGCGCGAGCAGATCATCGCCAGCGAGATCCCCGTGTTGCCCGAGGTCGGCTCGAGGATCGTATGCCCGGGGCTGAGCGCCCCCCGGCTCTCGGCGTCTTCGATCAGCGCCCGCGCCACCCGGTCCTTGACCGAGCCGGTGGGGTTGCGCGACTCGAGCTTGGCCCACACCCGCACCCCCGGCTTCGGGGAGAGACGGGGCAGCTCGATCAGCGGCGTGTTGCCGATCGACTGCACGACGTCGCCGTAGCGACCCCCACAGGGCTTGTTGCGCAGACCCTCCGCAGCCATTACTTCACGGAATATAGCGGGGCTCGTCCTAGCGCCTCACGATCCTGTAGGCAACCCGGACCGCCGGCCATCCAGCGCCTGGCCGGGCGGCCAGTAGGATGCCGGTGATGAGTCGCGACTACGACTACGACTGGCTGGTGATCGGCTCGGGCTTCGGCGGCAGCGTCTCCGCGCTGCGCCTCTCCGAGAAGGGCCACCGCGTGGGCGTGCTGGAGTGCGGACGGCGCTTCGCCGATCACGAGTTCCCGAAGAGCACCGCCGACGTGCGCCGCTACACCTGGCGCCCGCACCTGGGGATGAAGGGGATCTTCCGCCTGACGATCTTCCGCGACGTCGCAGTCGTCTCCGGCTGCGGCGTCGGCGGCGGCAGCCTCGGCTATGCCAACACCCTGTACGTCCCACCCGCGCAGTTCTTCGCCGACCGCCAGTGGGCGGAGATGGCCGACTGGGAGGGCGAGCTGGCCCCCCACTACGCCGAGGCACAGCGGATGCTCGGGGTCGTGCAGAACCCCCACGACGACCCAGCCGATCAGCTGCTGCGCGAGCTCGGCGAGCACCTCGGCGTCTCCGACACCTACCAAAAGACCCCCGTGGGGATCTTCTTCGGCGAGCAGGGCGAGGCCGGCAGGACCGTGCCCGATCCTTTCTTCGGCGGCGAGGGCCCGGAACGGACGGCCTGCCGCCTGTGCGGGCGCTGCATGGTGGGCTGTCCCCACGGCGCCAAGAACACGCTCGTCAAGAACTACCTCCACCTCGCCGAACGACGCGGCGCGCAGGTGCTGCCTGAACGGACCGTAATCGACATCCGCCCGCTCGGCCTCGGCGACGGCAGCGAGGGGTACGAGGTCGAAAGCGTGCGCTCCGGTGCGTGGGTGCGCAAGGAACGCCGCGTGCACCGCGCGCGCGGGGTGGTCGTGGCCGCGGGGCCGCTCGGTACCAACACGCTGCTGCAGCGCTGCCGCACGGGCGGCTCGCTGCCCCGCATCTCCGCCCGCCTGGGGGAGTTGGTGCGCACCAATAGCGAGGCGATCCTCACTGTGACCGTCCCCGAGGAGCAGGCCGCGGGCTTCACCAAGCGCGTGGCGATCAGCTCGAGCATCTACCCCGATCCCAACACCCACATCGAGACCGTCTCCTACGGCGAGGACGGCGACTCGATGCGGATGTTCTACACGCTGCTCGTCGGCGACGGCACCCGCCTGACGCGCCCGCTGAAGCTGCTCGCGCAGATCCTGCTGCACCCCGGGCGCTTCGCCAAGGTGCTGCTCGCCAAGCGCTGGTCGCGGCGCACGATCATCCTGCTGGTGATGCAAACGCTCGACAACGCGATCGCGCTGCGCCCCCGCAAAGGCCCCTTCGGCACGCTGTGGCTGCGCACCGAACAGGACCCCGAGCGCCCCAACCCCACCTTCATCCCGGTCGCCAACCAGGCGGCGGAATGGATCGCCAAACGCACCGGCGGGATCGCCCAGAGCTCGGTGATGGAGGCGCTCTTCAACATCCCCACCACCGCCCACATCCTCGGCGGCGCCGTGATCGCCCCCGACCCCGCGCGCGGCGTGATCGACGCCCGCCAGCGCGTCTTCGGCTACGAGAACCTGCTCGTCTGCGACGGCTCGGCGATCCCCGCCAACGTCGGCGTCAACCCCTCGCTCACGATCACCGCTTTGGCCGAGCGGGCGATCAGCTTCGTGCCGGGGGCGGATGAAGCCGTCACGGAGCCCGCGGGCGAGCGAGCGGCCGCGTAGCGGCTATTCGCAGAACCCCTCGTCGCAACTTCAGTACGGCGCCCGCAGCCCAGGAAACATCGGGAAGTGCTTGACGTTGGAGGTCGCCAGGCTTGCCCCCAGGTGCTCAGTCGTTGCGGCGACGGCGAGATCGGCAACGCCGATCCCCTGATGACTGCGCCGCCATCGGCGTCCGAGCTCGCCTGCGCGTCGCGCGATGGCTTCGTCCACCGTTACCCACTCGATCAACTCGAACAACTCCTCGGCGTCATGGCGCTCCGATGAGCGCAGGCCCTGGATGATCTCGATCCGGCTAATCTCCGAGCAGGACGGCCTCTCTTCCAGCGCAATGACAAAGGCAGTCGCCGGCCCAACCATACGCAGGTGATCGACCAGCACGCTGGTGTCGATGACGATTTTCAGAGGTCGAGCCCTCGCAGCCGCTCAACGTCAGCAGCGCGCAGCTCCTCGACATAGCTTGCGCCGTCGGGAAGATGAGGCGCGATTCCGGCGGTCCTTGACACCGCTTTGCGCCAACGACGCCGCCACTCCGCAGCGTCGCTGTGGTCATGAGCGAAGTACTCATCCACGGCGCGGCGGATCACAGTGGAGCGGCTGACGCCCTCGCTGGCTGCTCGCTCATCCAAGCGTGTGGTCTGCTGCTCATCAAGATAGATCTGTGTGCGCTGCACGATGTACAAGTATACATCACTAGCTCGGCCAGCACCATACATGCTCGGAGACGCTAACCACCACCATCCCCTTACCAAGCAGCTCACCGCACCCACACCCCGCATCCGATGTATAGATATACATCACAAGCTCTGGTTGCGCGATACTCGCACGGACGCGCTAACCATCCCACTCACCATGCGCAGCGTCATCGCCCCGCGCAACGGCACCAGCGCGTTGAGCACGGCGTAGCCATCCGCATGCAGGCGGGCGATCGTCCGCCATCGGCCGCCCCGCGCCCGGCGCTGCAGCAGGACCCGCTGATCGGGCCGCATCAGCAGCGCCCACACGCGCACGTGCCCACGGTCGACGCGTAGCGGATCGAACGGGACGGTGAAGCCCCGCAGGAACGGCTTGGGGCGCGCAGCCGCGGGTTCGGAGCGGCCGTCCACCACGCCGGCGCTGTAGAGGCCCGCCGGCCGTGGGACGTAGACGACGGCGCCCGTCGAGGTCGCGAGCGGCGTGCCTGGGTAGGGGTCGATCAGGAACTGCCACTCGGCCATGCTCACGCCCGCGATCCACAGCCGGTGCAGCGCGCGCGAGATCCACAGCGCCTGCAGGCGGCCGGGCACGCCGTGCGCGGACTGGGGGGCGCTTTCCCAGTTGAGCTCGGTCACCCATACCGGCTTGTGCGCCCGCGGCAGCGCGCTGTGAGCGCGTTCGGCCCGCGCGAGCAGGCCGGTCACCTTGGCGATGTCGGAGATCGCCACGTCCTGCGAAGAGTGCGCGGGGATGTCAGGGGATTCGAAGGAGAGCGGATGGAACGCGAGCACGTCAAAGTGCGGGGGGTCGGGGCAGGCGGAGGGGGCGCCACTCCTCGCCATGCGGACCTTCCCAGCACGAGCTTTCACTTTCCGCGCCCCACCACCCTCGACCCGAGGACCGGCCTGCGTCCCCTCTCCCCCTTCCAAACAGAGCATTTCGCGCAGGAACCGCACCGGCGTCATCCGCCCGACGCCGGCCGGTTCCCCGTTGGGCGCCACGCCGGTGGCGATCACGGTGTCGCTGGGCTCGACCGTCTTGACAGCGGCGTAGAAGGCGTTCAGTAGCTGCCGATAGAGCAGCGGCGAGAAGGCGCGCCAATGCCCGCCCTCGGCGACCCACTGCGGCGCCAGGTAGCGGGCGAGGTTGGGCTCGTTCCACGCTTCGAAGAGCCGCACGCGCGGCAGCGCACGGCCCGGCTGCAGCGGGTCGGGGAAGGAGCCGTCGTAGCGGCGCGCCACCGCTGTGGCGAACTCCCCGAACGCGACCGGGTTGGGCGCCCAGGTGCCCGGGTAGGCGTAGGGCCAGCGGTGGGGAGCCTCCGCGAAGTCCGGCGCAGAGGTCACGACCAGCAGCGGCGTCAGGCCGGCGGCGGCCGCGGAGCGCACGGCGGCGTCGACCTTGGCGAAGTCGTAGGCGGGGCTGGCGGGATCGCTCGCGTCAAACCCGGCGGGCGGGTCGCCGTTGACGATATAGCGCCATTCGACCGGGATCCGCACCACGTTCGCGCCGCTGGCACGGATCCGCGCCAACGCCTGTTCGCGCACGGCCGCGTCGGGGCTCATCGTCAGCGTCGCGTCGGAGATGCCCCGGGTGAGGCCGCCTTGGGGGAAGGGGCCGTCGAGCAGCGCGTGGTTCTGGGCGCGCGCGATGCTTGGGTTCGTGGGCGGTGCAGTGACGCCGGGCGGCGGTTCGGCACCGTACGGCCGAGGCGGCCCTTCCGGGCCGTTGGCCGAGGGCGTCGGCAGGACCGCCGGGGGTTGCAACCATGCGGGAGCGCTGACCTGCGCAGGCTGTGCCCTACTGGCGATAGCGCGCGGCGACCCGCACGCAGCGCCGACGCCCTGCACACCGGCGCACGCGATCAGCGCGCCGGCCAAGACCAGTGCGCTCGAGGACGAGGAGCGTGACAGCCGCAAGCCGGCTGCTAGCGCTGGAGCGTAACCGTGCGCGTCTGGAGGTTCAGCTTGGCGCCGGAGCCGGTCTTCAACGTCGTGACCAGCACCGCCCGCACCTTGTGGCCGTGGTTGAGGGCGTGGCGGCCCTTGCCGGTGACGTGCAGCGTCACGCTCACGGTGCCCGCGGTGACAGCCGACACCGACCCACGCGCAAGCAGCAGCGCCGGCGGCTTGTGCTTGTGCCCATGGCTCTTCTTGTGCGCCGACGCGGATGCGGGCACCGCGCCCCCCACCTGGTAGAGGTCCTGCGTGACCGTGCCCGCCTGGTTGATCGTCACCTGATCCGTCCAGCCGGACTTCAGCAGCTTCTTGATGGTGGTGCCCACCAGTTTGAAGATCGAGCCCTGCAGCGCCGGCGGCGGGGGCGGAGGAGGTGGAGGCGGCGGCGCCGGGCAGGCCCCCACAGGGCGCTGAGCTTCGCTGCTGTACTTGAACGTCGCTCCACCCCCCAAAGCCGTCGTCAGGTGCTCCTTCACCTGGACCGTCTCTCCGAGTTCCAGGGGCTTCAGGAAATTGCCCGCGTAGGAAGACCCCGAGAGCGAAGTGATCTGCGCAATTCCCCCCACGCGTTCGGCGACGTATGAAGGATGCACGACCAGCGTGTACGCGCTCCCTTCGACTTCCTCGTTTTCCGAGCGCTGGCCGGAGAAGTTGGTCGAGCCCGCGCAGACCGTGGGGTCCATCGAGGGCAGCCCGTCATATTTGACCGACTCCAGCACGTGCCCGGTCGGAGATTCGAGATAGACGTAGTCTCCGACTTGGGGCACCACCTGGCCGAGCCAAACACCTTCTTCCGGCCCTTGGCCTTCGCGCGTGTTTTCCGCCACGGTGACGCCATCGGGTTCGGTGATCCGCAGCGTGACCTGCAGTTGTTCCTTGTCGTGCGGGATGGCAACGGAGCCGCTGGTGGAGAGGATCGAGTGTGATGGCACCGTGGTCTCGCCCTCGACGATCGAAATCGAGTATTCGGTGGCTTTGGGTTCCCACGCGCCGGCAACACCCGGCAGCGCCATACCCACGCCAAGCGCAAGCAACCCCGCGCACGACGCACGTCCAAGCATGCGCTTGCAGGCACTGAATCCAGGGATGGGAACGCGGCTAGCTCTCACGGGCACGAGAGGAATCGTTCGGCGAGCCGAGACGATTGAGTATTGAAAGAAATCTTGGACGCGGAGCGTAGAGGCCGGTGCGGCGGAACACCTACGCGTGCGCCCCACCGCGCACCACCAACGCGGCCGGCAAAGGGGGGTGGGCTGTCTAACCGCCGGCCATCGCCGGCAGGATCACCAGCGTGTCGGTACCGCCGACCGCAGTGTCCAACCCGTCCAGCACCCGCACGTCCTCGTCGTTAAGGTAGACGTTGACGTAGCGGTTGAGCTCCCCGTCGGCCGAGAAGAGCTGGCTCTGCGTGGCGGGATGCGTGGCGGCAAGGTCGCGCAGCACCTCGCCGACGTTCTCACCGGAGGCGGGGACCTCCTTCTCGCCGCCAACCGAGGCGCGCAGTACGGGGGGAATCTTGATCGTAGCCATCGTCGTCGGCACTCTACCGTCTAGCGGCCTGTCGCCGCGTGATTGATGACCCCCACCCGCTCGCTACCCGGCCGCGGCGCAGAACGCCTCGTAGTCGGGGAACACGCCCAGCTCCTCGTCGCGGATCTCGTCGGGGTCGCGTGAGCAGATCGGGCACTCGGGGTCGCGGTGGACCTTGACCTCGGTCAGCGTCGCGCCTAGCGCGTCGTAGAGCAACAGGCGCCCGATCGCGGGGTCGCCGATGTCGAGGATCAGCTTCACGACCTCGGTCGCCTGCAGCAAGCCCATCGTGCCGGGTAGCACGCCGAGCACGCCGTTGGCGCCGCAGGAGGGGGCGAGCTCCGCGGGCGGCGGCTCGCGGAAGAGGCAGCGGTAGCAGGGGCCGTCGTAGGGCTTGAACACCGATAGCTGGCCGTCGAAGCCGAGGATCGAGGCCGAGACGACGGGGATCCGCAGGCGCACGGTGGCGTCGTTGAGCAGGTAGCGGGTGGGGAAGTTGTCGACCCCGTCGACGATCACGTCGTAGCCGTCGATGATCTCCATGATGTTCGACGCGTCGATGCGCGTCTGGTACTTGACGACTTCGACGTCGGGGTTGAGCGCGTGGATCGACTCCTCGGCGGAGTCCACCTTGGGGATGCCCACGCGCTGGGTGGAGTGGATCACCTGGCGCTGGAGGTTGGAGAGGTCGACGACGTCGTCGTCGACGATCCCGAGCGTGCCGACGCCGGCGGCCGCCAGGTAGAGCGCGGTCGGGGAGCCGAGGCCCCCGGCGCCGAGCAGCAGCACCTTGGCGTCGAGCAGCCGCTGCTGGCCCTCCGCGCCGATCTCGGGGATCAGCAGGTGGCGCGAGTAGCGCTCGCGCTGCTCGGCGGTGAGCGCGCGCGGGATCTCGACCTCGTAGCCCCGGTCCTTCCACAGCGTGATCCCGCCGGTCATCGAGCGCACGCGCTCGTAACCCATGTCCTCGATCATCGTGCGCGCCGCGTACGCGGAGCGGATGCCGGAGGCGCAGTAGAGGATCACCTCGGCGGAGCGATCGGGCACGGCGCTCTCGATCCGCGACTCGAGGTGGCCGCGGGGAACGCTCTTCGCGCCCGGGAGGTGGCCGGTGGCGAACTCTTCGCTGCCGCGCACGTCGACGATCGCCACGCCCTCCCCGATCAGCTCCTTGACCTCGGAGGGGTCGACCTCATCGATGCGGCTCTTGATCTGGCGGAGCAGCTCCGCCGAGGAAACGCTCATCTTGAAACTCCCGAACGGCGGTCGGATTTCATGGACTTCAGAAAGTATAGCGCCTCGGAGGGGAGCCGGCGGAGTCTGAAGCAGCTATCCCCACCGCTGCCGGCGCCCGCCCAACCAGGTCTCGATCACCCGCAGCTCGTGCAGCCGTTCGGGCGCCACCTCGCGGGGGTCGCGGTCGAGCACGACCAGGTCGGCGAGCATCCCGGGGCGCAGCGTGCCGACGCGATCGCCGAGTAGAACCTGGCGCGCGGGGTTGACGGTGAGCGTGCGCAGCGCCTCGTCGAGCGTCAGCTGCTGGAAGGGCCCGAGCACGTCGTCGCTGTCGCGCATCAGGCGGGTGGTGGCGGTACGCAGCGCCAGGCAGGGATCGACCGGCGCGGGGAGGACATCGCCACTCGCCGCGGGGACGTCGCCGCTGTGGCAGGAGCTGAGGACACCGTGCTGAAGGTCGCGCCGCAGCGAGTGGATGTGCGCGGCGCGCTCGCGCCCGAGCACCTGATCGCGCAAGCGTTCCCCGCAGTAGTAGACCTGGTTGATCGCGTGGCTGACCGACAGGCCGAGCGCCGCAGCTCTGGCGATCTGCTCGTCGCTGACGACCGCAAAGCGCTCGATGCGGTGGGGCGCTCCCGCGGCGGGGGCCTCCACGAGGATCGCCTCGAAGCAGCGCAACACCTGCTCGGTGGCGAGGTCGCCCTCGGAGTGCACGACCAGTTGCCACCCGGCGTCGCGCCAGTCTGCGCATCGCCTCGCGCAGCTCAGCCTCCTCGTGCTCGAGCGCGCCGCTGCCGTGACCGTTCAGGTAGGGCTCGCCAAGCGCGGCGGCGAACTCCTCGATCGGACCGTCCGCCCGGTAGGAGATCCCGACCACGTCGTAGTGCTCGTCGCCGGCCCCGGGCGCCGCGCCGAGCGCGGTGGCGAGCTCGGGCGTAAACGCCCCCCGCACGCGCACCGGAGCGTCGGACGCGCGGGCGAGCGCACCCAGCAGCCGATGCTCGGCCGCGCCGGTAAGCTGGCCGATGCCGGTGTCGTACACCGTGGTGCAGCCCCGCATCGCGAGCCCGCGCAGCGCACAGGCGCCGAGCTCCGCGACACGCTCGGGATCTCGCTCGCACAGCCCGGCCGCGGCATCCGCGGCAATCCCGGCGTCGGCCAGCGCCTTCTCCAGCACGCGCACGTGAGGCTCGACGAACCCCGGCAGCACGGCGTGCCCCGCGAGGTCGATGATTTCGGTGCCGGGGGTGTAGTGGCGTTTGACCTCGGTGAGCGAGCCCACGCCGAGGATCGTGGAGCCGCGAATCGCCAGCGCTTCCCCGACCGGGTGCGCGTCGTCCATCGTGAGGATCGGCCCGCCGCGCAGGATCACCGGGCGCTCGGGCTCGGCTTCATCGTGCGGGGCGCCGCCGGGAAACGCCGCCGCGGGCGCGAATGCGGGGATCGTCAGGTTGCCCAGCACCCCCCGCGCAAGCGCGGCGATGCCGGGGCAGCTTGCGAGGAACATCGGTGGAGCACCTCTTCCGTGAGCCGGTCTGCCAGGGGCTCAAAACGATACCGCACAATGGATTACACAACCTCGCTCGCAGGAGGTGACGCGCGGCCTCCTACGTTCCTCTTACATTCCAGGATCTCCATGCGCCGCCACCTCCCAATCGCGCCTGCCATCGCCACCGCGCTCGCGCTCGCGGCCCTGCCCGGGTGCGCGGGCAAGTCGGGTGGCAGCGCAGGCAGGACATCCACCGCGGCGGTGGCGGCAGGCGCGCCGTCTGAGACCGGGTACGACGGGGCGCTGCTGCCGGCGAACCTGCGCCCACGCGGGTTCACGCTCACCGACCAGGACGGCAGGCGCGTCGCGCTGAGCGACTTCAAGGGGAAGGTGGCGATCCTCGCGTTCCTGTACACCACCTCGAAAACGACCGCCCCGCTGATCGCCCAGCAGATCCGGGGGGCGCTGGAAGAACTTCCCGCGGGCACGCCGGCGGTGGCGATCAGCCTCGACCCGGCCGGGGACACGCCGGCGCGCGTGCGGGCGTTCCTGCACGCCGCGTCGCTGACGGGGCGGATGGAGTATCTGACCGGCAGCGCCGCTCAGCTGCGCCCGGTGTGGCGGGCCTACGCGGCAGTGCCGGCGAGCGCGGGCGCGGTAGCGTACGAACGCGGTGCGTTTGTACTGCTGCTCGACCAGGAGGGCGCCCCGCGCGTGGAGTTCCCGATCGAAGAACTGACCCCGGAAGCGCTGGCGCACGACGTACGCAGGCTGGAGCACCAATAAGAGGGTGGCGCAGCCCGCCGAAGGCGGACGAGCCGAGCCCCTCTTCTATCAATCCTTGCCTGATATCCTACCCGCCAGGTAGGTATTCAAGATGATGATCTGAGCGGGAAGGGGCAGGCCCCCCTCCTGACCTCCCCCCAAAAGGTGTTTCAAGATGATGTTCTCAACCAAGGCGGAGTACGGGGTGCGCGTGATGGTCGCGCTCGCACAGCGCGCGCAGGCCAGCTCAGACGGGGAGGAGCCGGTGGTGCCGCTAGCGGAGATCGCCGAGCACGACGGGCTGCCGCTGGCGTACCTAGAGCACCTCGTGGCGCGGCTGCGCAAGGCCGGGCTGATCGAGAGCCGCCGGGGCTCACGCGGCGGCTACATGCTCGCGCGGGCGCCGAAAGAAATCACGATGGCCGAGGTCGTCGAGGCGCTGGAGGGCGCAATCGCCCCGATCGAGTGCATCTCCCAGAACGCCGACGGGAGCGTCGTCTGCTCGCGCGAGTCCGATCCCGACCACGTGTGCCCCACGAAGCTGCTGTGGACGCGTGTGCGCTTCGCGATCGTGAGCACGCTGATGAACACCACGCTCGCCGACCTGCTGCCGGTGCCGGTCGCCGGCAAGCCACTGCCGACAATCGCCTGACCAGAAGGAGAATATGGCTGACCTGGAGATACGCAACCTGCACGTGCGCATCGAGGAGCGCGAGATCCTCAGAGGCGTCGACTTGAGCATCGACCGCGGCGAGGTGCACGCGCTGATGGGCCCGAACGGGTCGGGCAAGTCGACGCTCGCCAACACCCTGCTGGGCCACCCCGCCTACGAGGTGACGGAGGGCTCGATCCGCTTCAAGGGCGAGGAGTTGAGCGAGGCCGAGCCGCACGAGCGCGCGAAGGCGGGGCTGTTCCTCGCCTTCCAGTACCCCGTGTCGATCCCGGGGGTGTCGGTGGCGAACTTCCTGCGCATGGCGATCAACGCCAAGCGCGAGGAGCCGATCAACGTCAAGGAGTTCCGCACCGAGCTACAGCACGCGATCGAGCTGCTGGATGTGGACCGCTCGTTCACCTCGCGCCACCTCAACGACGGCTTCTCCGGCGGCGAGAAGAAGCGCGCGGAGATCCTGCAGATGGCGATGCTCAAACCGGACGTGGCGATCCTCGACGAGACCGACTCGGGCCTCGACATCGACGCGCTGCGCACGGTGGCGGAGGGCGTCGAGAAGCTCCACTCCGAGCAGGGGCTGGGCGCGCTGATCATCACCCACTACCAGCGCATCCTGCACTACATCAAGCCGCAGTTCGTGCACATCATGCTCGACGGGCGGATCGTGCTGGAGGGCGGCGTCGAGCTCGTGGAGCGCCTGGAGCGCGAGGGGTACGACCAGATCCGCCAGGAGTTCGGCGCGCATGTCTGAGGTCGCGGTCAAGCCGGGGCGCCACCGCGAGTCCACGCTCTACCACGCGCTGCACGGCGCCGGCGCGGGCGACGGGCGCACGCTGGAGCAGCTGCGCGAAGCGGCGCTGCGGGTGTACGAGTCGGCGGAGCTGCCGGTGTGGCGGCGTTCGGGCTTCTGGACGACGAGCTTCGAGGGGCTCGACCTCGACGGGCTGCAGGTGCGCCACCACAGCCCCGACGACGGCGTGCCGCAGGTCGTGCGCGACACGCTCCCCCAGCGCGAGCGCGCCGGGCGGATCGTGCAGCGCGACGGGACCGTGGTGCACGTGGAGCTCGACCCCGAGCTGCGGCGGCGCGGTGTGATCCTCTGCTCGCTGGAGGAGGCCGCGCGCGAGTACACGGAGCTGTTCACACAGTGGTACTCCAAGCGCCTAACGTATGATCGCCACAAGCTGGAGGCGGCGAACGCCGCGCTGTGGACGGGCGGCGCCTTCCTGCACATCCCCGCGGGCCTGCAGATCGAGCAGCCGTTCGAGATCGTGTACGCGATCGACGGGCCGGGCACGGCGCAGTACGGGCGCACGCTGATCGTGGGCGAGCGCGAAGCGGAGTTCCGCGTGCACGAGTACGACCTCAGCGACTTCGCGGGACCGGACACCGCCTCCGCCGGCGCCCGGGATTCCGAGGGAGGCGGGGTGGGGCCGGAGACCACCGCGGACGGCACTCGGGACTCCGACGGAAGCAGCGGCCAGGCGCTGCACGCCGGCGCGTTCGAGCTGTACCTGAACGACGGCGCGCGCTGTCACCTCGCGCAGGTGCAGGATTGGGGCTCGGGCGAAGTCTTCGACGCCTCCACCCGCTTCGTGGGCGTCGGCAGGGACGCGTACTGCCACTGGCTGCCGGCGCTGCTGGGCGGCCACCTCGTGCGCCACCACCTCGAGCTGGCGGTGAGCGAGCCGGGCGGGGACATGGCCTTCCGCGGAGTGTTCTTCGCACAGGAGCAGGAGCTGCTCGACGTGTTCGCGGTGGACCTGCACGAGACCGGCCCCTCCGGCGGAGACGTGCACTGGCGGGGGGCCGCCACCGGCGAGAGCCGCGCGAGCTTCGAGGGCCTGATCCAGATCGACCCCGGCGCGCAGCGGACCCACACCTACCTGCAGATCCACACGATGATGCTCTCGCACAGGGCGCGCCTCGACGCGATCCCCTCGGTGCTGGTGAGCGCCGACGACGTCTCGGCCTCGCATGGGGGCACGGTGGGCGAGCTCGACGAGGACGCGATCTTCTACATGCAGACCCGCGGGCTGGACCGCGCGAGCGCCGTCAGGGTGATCGTCGAGGGCTTCTTCGAGCCGCTGATCTCCCAACTGGAGGACGAGCCGCTGGAAGAGGTGGTGCGCACGAAGATCGCCGCGAAGCTGGCGGCGGCGCGCGATGACATCGAGGCGTACGCGGCGAGCAGGTAGTACGACGATGGCGGGCACGGGCAAGCTGGGCGCCGATTGGATGCTGGACCTGCTCGGCATCCCGGTCGCTCCGGGAGACTCCCGGGCTGTTTAAGCCCGGCTTGCGACTCATTACAGAAGACCAGTTAGAATCGTCGATTATTACAAGGCTGCTGTTATGATCGAGGGTCCGGGCAAGAACCCCTACAGGCCGGGCGTGGGCGTGCGCCCGCTGTATCTCGCCGGTCGCGAGGCGCCACTGCGGCGCTTCGAGGCGATGCTCCGTGCCGCGCCCGAGCAGCAAGCGAACATGCGCGTTACGGGCCTGAGGGGCGTAGGCAAGACCGTGCTGCTGGAGACATTCGCCGAGCGGGCGCAAGCGCATGACTGGGAGCCAGCGTTCATGGAGCTGCAGCCCGCGCACAACACCGACGCCCTGCTCGCGGCGGTGATCGGATCGCTGCTGGAGCGCACATGCGAGCGACTTTCGCGAGTAGCAAGACTGCGGGCAGTCGCGGGCCGAGCGCTGCGCTCGACGAGCCTTCAGGTCAGCTGGGAAGAGGTCTCGCTGTCGGTATCGTTCGGCTCCGAACGTGAGGAAGACTTGGCGCGGGAGCTGTTCGTCACCGTCCAGCTGGCCCTTGCCAAAGGGCGCACGGGCCTTGTCCTGCTTCTGGACGAGGCCCAACTGGTCCATGACGAGCGCGACCGCCACGGCGAGCACCCGCTGTCGCTGTTGCTCGCGCCGATCGTCGCGCTGCAACGCCAGGCACTGCCGCTCGGACTCGTCCTCTCTGGCCTGCCGACGCTGACGGGCAACCTGCAAAAAGCGCGCTCCTACAGCGAGCGCCTGTTCCGTGGCGAGGAGATCGACTCTCTCGCGTACCCCCAAGCCCTTGAGGCGTTCACCAAGCCGCTCGAGCAGACCGCACGCAGGACCGTCGGAGCGCTCGCCGAGACCGTCGCCACCGAGGTCGAGGGCTACCCCTACTTCTTGCAGCTCTGGGGATCGGAGCTGTGGGACGCCGCCGTGATCACCGGTACAGACCGGCTCACGCTGAAGCTACTCGACGCGACGCGCACGGACATCTACAGCCGCTTGGACCGCGACTTCTACGACCCACGCCTGGCGACGCTCACCCCCGCCGAGCAAGACCTCCTGCTCGCCTCCGCCAAATGCCCCTACCCCCCACTGCGCTCCGCTGACCTCGCCGGTGCCTCCGCAAAGCGGACCGGCAACGTCAACGTCCTGCTCGGTCGCCTCGTCGACGCCGGCGCGCTGTACCGCATCCGCAAGGGCGAGTACGCCTACACCGCACCGAAGTTCCGCGACTACCTCTCGCGCCACGCCTGAGCCACGACCGTGGCTCGAGGTGCTGATACCCTACCTCTCAGGTAGGTATTCGATCGATGAGCGCCACAATCACCGGCCTGGACGTATGCGGGGACTTCCCGATCCTCACGCGCGAGTTCGACGGCAGCCCGCTGGTGTACCTCGATTCGGCCTCGACCGCGCAGAAGCCGCGGGTCGTGATCGACGCGCTCGCCGAGCACCTGAGCCAGCACAACGCCAACGTACACCGCGGCGTGTACGCGCTCGCGCAGGAGGCCGATGCCGCCTACGAGCAGGCGCGCGCGCGGGTCGCCGCGTTCACCGGCGCGGACGCCAAGAGCACGATCTTTACCAAGAACGTGACCGAGGCGATCAACCTCGTCGCCTACGCATGGGGCCGCACGAACGTAGGCGCAGGCGACGCGGTCCTCATCACCCAGATGGAGCACCACGCCAACATCGTGCCGTGGCAGCAGCTCTGCAAAGAGCGCGGCGCGCAGCTGCGCTACCTGGAAGTGGACGAGACCGGGCTGCTCGACCCCGCGCAGCTCGACAAGGAGCTCGAACGGGGCGACGTGAGGCTGGTGGCGTTCACCCACGTCTCCAACGTGCTGGGAACGATCAACCCCGTGGCGGAGATGACCGCGCGGATCCGCGCCGCCGGCGCGGTGTCGCTGGTGGATGGCGCCCAGGCGGTGCCGCACATGCCGGTGGACGTGACCGCCGTGGGCGCCGACTTCTACGCGTGGACCGGCCACAAGGCCCTCGGGCCGACCGGGATCGGCGTGCTGCACGGCCGCGCCGAGCTGCTGCAGGAGATGCCGCCCTTCCTCACCGGCGGCGACATGATCGCCTCAGTGGACTTCCACGGCGCCACCTGGAACGAGCTGCCATACAAGTTCGAGGCCGGCACCCCGCCGATCGCCGAGGCGGTCGGGCTGGGCGCGGCGGTCGAGTACCTGCGCGCGCTGGGGATGGAGCGCGTGCGCGAGCACGAGGAAACGCTGACCGCGCACCTGCTCACGCGCCTGGCGGAAGTGCCCGGCCTGCGCGTCGTCGGCCCCCCGCGGGCGGAGCAGCGCGGCGGCCTGGCGTCGTTCACGATCGCGGGGATGCACCCCCACGACGTCGCCGAGATCGCCGACCGCGGCGGCGTGTGCATCCGCGCCGGCCACCACTGCGCACAGCCGCTGATGCGCTGCCTGCATGTGTCGGCGACCGCACGGGCGAGCGTGGGGGTTTACAACACCCCCACAGAGATCGACGCGCTGCTCGACGCGCTGCTGGCCGGACGCGAGGTGTTCGGCCTGTGAGACGACGCTGATGGACGACCTCTACCGCGACTACATCCTCGACCACTACAAGCGCCCGCGCAACTTCGGCGCGCTCGAGCCCCACGACCTGGAGGCCGAAGAGCACAACCCCCTCTGCGGGGACGAGCTCAGCGTGCAGATCCGCGTCAAGGACGGCCGCATCGAGGACCTGCGCTTCGACGGCCACGGCTGCGCGATCTCCCAGGCGGCCGCCTCGATCGCCTCCGAAGAGCTGAAGGGGATGGAGCTGGAGGAGGTCGGCAGGCTCGGCGCCGACTGGATGCTCGACCTGCTCGGCATCCCCGTCTCCGCCACCCGGCGCAAGTGCGCGCTGCTCAACCTCAAGGTCGTGCGCGGCGCGGTCAGCGGCGAGCGCGACTGGCCAACCTGATCCTCCCGGCGACTCCCGTCTACCTTCTCCGGCTTGCCCTCTTGGCCTTTTTAGCCCTGGGTCGCCTCACACACTTTCCCCGCCTGTCCTTCGCGAACCCCTTCTTGCACTTCACCGTCTTTTTCGTAATCTTCTTCGCGGGCGGCGCCGGCGCTTCTTCCGGCGGAGCGGGGTTGCCTTTGCCGTTGAACGTCGCGCTGGACGGCGCACCATAAATCGAGGGCTGCGGTTCAGGCGCCACACGACAACTTTCCGCCGTCGTGCATTCCGGCGGCGCCTGCGTTTCCCCCACACACGGCGACGACACCGCACATTCACGCGCATCGTACAACGACACACCACTTTCGATTTCCCCACCAACCAAATGCGCCGCCGTCAAAAAGAATACATCACTACCATCTTCACTCGCATCCATAAACGCCGATTCTTCACCCGACGTACCCGAAGAAATCAACGCCACACAACCAGCACCCCCCGCTCCCTTCTGACCCAACACTTCATACGCCTGTTCAGGCTCAAACACCTCACTACCACTAGCCGCCCACGGCCCGCAACGCGCACCTTCCGGACCCACACCCACAGGCTCATACTCATACACATCCTCCTGTTCATTCACATCTTTCGGCACCAACCCATCACTCGTATTAAAGAACAAACGACCACTATCAGACAAAAACCGCGACTGATAAAGAGCATTATCATACGTCTGCGCCGTCCACGTCGGAATATTCGCCGCCAACCACGCACTCCCATACCACACAAAGAAACTACCAACCAGCCCATTCTCAAGGCCTTCACCATTCGTATCGCGATAATGTCTCCCGTATGGTCGCGCGCCCGTCGGATCACACGACGCACACACAAGATGTTCGCTCGAAGCGTTATACAGGTAGACCTCCTCGTCCGGTTCGCCGCCGACCGCATCACGATTGTCATAACCCGTCAACGAACGATTCGACATAAACGCCAACCATTCACCACTCGGAGAGACCCGCGACACCGGCGCGCGCATATACCCAGCACCCCAGTCGGGATCATCCACCCCCGAGAGCACAGCCACCAACCTCGTCACCCCTTCATGCAACACATACAAGTTACAATGCTCACCCGGCGCCTTCGCTTCAGCGACTTCGCAATCGCCGGGCGTCGCACCACGCTGCGCACCATCCCCCAGCACACCATCCGCGACGAAATACACATACGAGCCATCTTCACTAACACCCGGGAGCGTGCCCTGCACACCCGCTGATTCCCCACCGTTGGCCGGCGTCAAATCCGTCAAATCACACACCGATTTCCCCCCGGATTCTTCGATCTTGCATTCATACAAATCCGGACTTTCGTTGTGCGCCCCCGAATCCACCGTCAACTGCTGAGTATCGGTGAAAAACACCCTTTCCCCTTCGCTCAAAGCATCCTGGAATTCGGGCTTGACTCCGTGATGTTCGTTGACCTGGCATCCACCTTTCGCGACACATTCCGCTTCGGGGACATCGAGCTGCAACCCTTCCCCAGTCGCCGTATCACGCATATAAAGATGGCCCCCGCCTCCAGTCCAGAACACCCGCGTCCCAGAATTCGAAATCGCATGCCGATCATCAGTAGAGTCTTCGTCACCAGCAGCCCCAAGCGTCCCCGTACCGACGAACGTCAACTTCCCAGCAGTCCACTCATACAACCCATCGGTCGCACCCGGTTCTTCAGTCAACCGCGCATACGAATCCACCACCACATGGCTGAAGTCCCCTGTCGCGTCCTCGAAAAACGGGCCACAATAAACCCCCGTACCAGGACACGGGTTGGCCTGCCCCACCACCTGCTGGCCAAAAACGGTGCCAGGCGGCACGTTCGCGTGTTCCGCCACCGCCCCCGGGCAGACATCGCCTTCAGCTTCCTCGTGCGCCGACGGACAACCCGTCACCAACGGCGTGGACACCCCACTCTGCAGATCCTGCATAAACGCCGTCTGTTCAGAAGCCGCCGGCGACAAGCACGGCACCGGCCCGCCCTGCGCATCCTCACACGGCGCGAAACCACCCGCCGGCTGCACCGCCGCCTCAGACAAATCTTCAGAGAAATACCGGTACTCCCGTCCCGTATCAAACGCCACACCAGTCTGACCCGAAGGATCATGCGGCACCGACAAACCCCGCGAAACCCAACCCGACGACGTACGAGTCGAAAGCACCTGCCCAAATTCAGGGAACCCCACCACCCCCAATTCAGTCGGCACATTCGTCACATAAGAAATCGCACCACCATCCCTAGAAGCCTGAATCTCCCCACCCGCATCATACGAACTCCCCAGCGGTTCAATACTCGCACCATGCCGATCACGCTGAGAAACCAATTCCCAACCCCGCCCATCCGGCAACCTAAACGCACCCTCACCCTGCGTCACAAACACACGATCCCCACCCACCACAGCACCCACACCTTCACCAAGAACATTTTCAACTACAAAACGATAATGATACTCCGTACCCGGCGCAAGACCAACCAATTCAACAGGCACACCCTGCTCGCCACCACCCGCACCAATATCAACCACACCCGTTTCCTTACCATATTCAACGCTCGTGCCATACTGCACCCGCACCCGCGTATCAACACTCTGCGGATCCACTTCCCCCCGCAGCTTCGCGGAACCCGCCGTAACACCCACACTCGACTCACCTTCCAACAACGGCGGACCAAACACCACATCCCCACCAACCGACGGTTCAAACGAGTCATCCGCATTCTCCGCCACCAAACGATAATGATAAGACCTACCCGCCACCACCGCAATCACCGCATGAACCGCCTGTGCCCCAGAACCGACCGGGACTTCACCCGCACCCGGATGTTCACACTGCGCCACATGACCATACGCCGCATTTTCGCCATATTCAAAGAAACACCCCGTCGACGTCAACGCCACACCTGACGGATCGACCGACCCCTCAAGCGTCGCCGCAGCCGCACTCACAGACGACGGTTTGCCAGTCACAACCGACGGCACAGTCACCTCCGAAAAGACCAACACCTGACTCTCACCCTGGCTAGCAGCAAAAACCGTGTCACCCGCGCTCGCCGAATCGACCGCAAGCGACGCGGCACCCGGCGGATGCGCGACAGCGAAACGTTCGGTCAGCGTACACACCCTCCCCCCAAAATGAGGCTCGCAACCCGCAAACGCCTGAATTTCCGGTTCATCGAGGGTTTTCCCGTTGCGCCCTGTGACTTCGACGTCACGATAGAAGACACCGCTAGAATCGACCGCCACACCATAGCCCGTTTCCGATATTCCTTCGGTCGGCTGAGTATCCGCGATCGTACCAATCATCGAGCCCTTTGAGCTGAACTTCAAATCACTAAAGGTGCTGGCGATATACACGTTGTCTTCAGAATCCACCGCTATACCCCACCGTGAGGGGGTGATTTCGCCTCCCCCTCCGGGTTCGGATCCTGGCTTCCAACCGGTCTCAAAGCCACCGTTCTGATCGAACTCAAACAGGTACTCAAACGTAAAAACACGTTTCAAGTGGCTGGGCAGTTCTTCTACTTCCACTGAAGCGCTGCCGTCAACCCAAAGGTTGCCAGAGGAATCGACCGCGATACCACTGAGTTCGCCAAAGTGTTCAGAGGGCTTACCCTTCGGACCGATCAGCTGCCCGTCAGGTTCTTCACCGGGACCGCCATCACCCCACGAGGAAACCACTTTACCGTCTTCGGTGAACTTCGTGACCACACCATCCTTATCGTCCCCGATATACACATCGCCGGTCGACTGGTCGACCCCGACGTACCTGGGCTCGGTGAACGCACCCGGAGTCGTACCCGGCGTGCCCGCCTGACATTCAATACCCAGCGCGACTTCTTCCGCGGTACACACATCCTTTGCTTCTTCTTCCGATTTAAGGGTGCCCAGCGCTTCGACCTTCGTCTTGTTCACATCCTTGCCGAACACACGAAGGAAATCGCCCTTTTCGGTGAACTCCTCGACATCCTGCCCCGGGCCACCTCTATTCGTGGTCCGGATGCTCACACTCGGGTTAGGCCCAGTGAGGCCCGAGCTATCGGCGGTCAGCGTCGCGACATCCATACCCGCGAGCGCACCCTTGAAAGCGACAGTGTATTCGTAAGGACCGCTGCCTTGGACTTCGACGAAACTGCCGAGACCGACGCCAGCTTCGACCAGCGCTTCTTCTATTCCGCGTCCCGACGACCCAAAGGCTATCGGAACGGTGGTCTGCTTGGCGTGAGTCAGCGGATCTTCGAAGATCAACTCGAAACTGCCGCCGGTGGCCTGCACCTTAATTGTCTGTACGTCGTCGCGGGTTTCGTTGGCGACATAGACATCACCGGTCTTTTCATCGACCGCCACCCCACTAGGCGCCACCAGCGGATACGGATCCGGCGTCGTGCAACCCGCCGCGCCCGCTTCACACCCAAACGCCCCCTCAAACAGCCGCGCCCGTTCAGCCAACGCCGGAGAGGCAAGCAATGCGCCGAGTGCGACGAGCACCGACAGCAACACCACGGCAGGCACGAGACGGCGGCGAACCAGAGCGACGTGCGGCGCGGCGATCCCTCCGGCGCGGAGCGCGAGATAGAGCATGGCAAGCCGACCCGTGGTGGGGGCGAGGGCACGGCTCTCGGTGGGCTCTGTAGGTATCACCTTGTCTCCTCGGGTGTGCTGTTGCGGCCCGGTCCTGTGGTTGGGTGGTTTTGTTGTGTGATCGTGGGGGCCGGTGCCCGGAGGGCGCTGGAGGCGTGCGGGCAGTTCGGCCTACGCTTCTGGTGCGGTCTTATTTCTTGTTCTTTTTCTTTGTTTTCTTATGGTGGTGTTTTTTGTGTTTGTGGTGTGTTGTTTTGGGGCAGCCGGTGACAGTGATTTGGGTGTTTTGGTGGATGGTGGCGGCGTTTTGGGCGATGAATTCGGTTGGCATCGTGAGTTTTTGTGTGCAGAGGTTGCCGTCTGTGGTGAGGGCGGAGTAGGGGCCCTCGGGGAGGTTGAGTTCGAAGGTGTTGACGGGGGCGTCGGGGACGGTTTTGAAGGTGCTGCTGGTGACTTCGTTCTTGATGAAGGTGTCGCCGACCAGGTCGACGGTGACGCCGTAGCCCTGGAGGACGACGATCAGGTTGGGGAATGCTTCGCCGCCGTTTGAGACGAAGTACGCGGGTCCTTCCAGCGGGACTGGGATGAGGGGGGTGGTTGCCTTGGCGTGTCCGACGGCTGAGGCGGCTGGGCACCCTGCTGGGTTGGTGTGGAACTGCGCGGCGGTGCATGCCTTCTGGAGGGTCTTTAGCTGTGAGGGTAGGCCCTTGGGTAGTTCGACTTTGACCTGGCGGATGTTCGCCTCGCTGCCGAATGGTTCCTGGGGGTAGGTCAGTTTGACGTTGAGGCTAGCGCCGTCTGCCCGGGAGGTTTTGCCTGAGGTCGAGACCGCGAATTTGGGTGCGAACTTTAGTGCGGCGCAGTTGGTGACTTGGAATGGTACGCCGATCGTGCGGGTGTCGCCTTCGCTTGTGTCGATCGTCCCGGTGACTTCCATTTTGTTGCAGTTCGTCGGGTTGAATTGGAAGCTCGAGCGTGTGGTCGTGGCGTTGACGTGCTGGATCTGTAGCGGGATGCCTTCGATGCTCGTCGGGATCGAGTCAGGAGTACCGGGTGGGTTGCTGGTGATCGTGAGTGCCGCGGTTTCGGGGTTCACTTCGATCTTGCCGCGTACGAGCACACAGTCACACGCCGGGTGGTTGTTTCTGGTGTTCGCGAGGTCGAGCGGTCCGGCCTTTGCGGGGACCACGAACGACAGGCCGAATGGGGCGCACCCGGGTTGCCCGGGGGTGCACCCACCCGTCCCGTTGTAGGGGCCGGTGAGGTAGAACTTGCCGCCGTGGACGCTGAATGGTTGCCCGCCGACACCGACGCTGACGGTTGTTTCGCCGATCAGGCTGTTCGGGCCGCAGGCTCCTTGGTTGGCTTGTGGTTCGGGGCATAGTTCGACACCGGGCAGCAGACCGGAGAGGCCGGGGGGTAGCTTCGCGACGATTGACTGCATGTTCTGTTCGCCGTTTGAGCGGGAGAACGTCGCGGTGAATGGGCTAAACGCGCCGGCCTGGATACTCGTCGCGCCGCCGGTGACCGTCGGGTCGAACGGCAGGCTCGCGCCGGGGCACGCGCTCTGGCTGGGGCCTGAGGTGATGTTGAACGTGGAGGAGGAGGGGGCCGTCAGCGCGGCTTGGTCGCCTGGTTCGGCGGCCCATGGCACGAACGCGGCTTGGGTGGTGTATGCGCCGCAGTACGCGGGGTTAGCGAGGGGCGCGCGTTCCCCGCCGAAGAAATGCAATTCGGCGTCTTCGAACGCGAGCTGCGGGTTGTTCTGGAATGTCGTGATGATCTGCCCTAGCCCTCGGCAGGTCATCCCGTTGATCGTTTCGCCCGCTTGCTGGCAGAGGCGTACTTCGCCGGGGAGCTTCACGAGCGTCCCCGAGATCGGGTCTTCCGCGACGATATACATCGCCAGGACACTCCCGAACGGGTTGGTTTCCTGGCTGGCGAGATATACCGCGCCTGTCACCGGCTGATCAGCGGGCAACAACGGGGATTTGACCTTGACGGTCCCGATCTTCGCCGCGTTAGGGCAGAAGTTGACGCCTGGGCGCAGCAGGCCTTCTTCGCCCTCGGTACCGAAACTACCCGGCAGCTTCGCCGTGAACACGGCCAGCTTCAGCCCGGGGCTTGTCGCGAATTCTTGTTCGCCTTGGAACCCGATCTGATCACCCGGGGAGCCCAGCATGCCGGCGCCCAGAGCACCAGGGTCGCTGGAGCACGCTTCAAGGCCGCCTGCGTCGGAGGGGTTCAGCACGACACCCGCGGGCAACGCGACCGTGATGTCCCTGACATCTGACTGCGCGAGACTCTGAGCGTTGAGGATTGATTCCTGGGGTACGTGCACGTCGGCCGTCAACCCTGCCGGGGTGCTGCCTTCGGTGACATCGGGCGTGACCCTGATCGATGGTTCGAACGGTAGCCGCGCGCAACCCGTCATCGCGGGCATCGGCTCGGTCTCCCCGATCACCAGCCGCGAACCTTCCGGGCGCGGTTCAGCCCACGAATCAGCTTCAGTACTCGTATACAACGCTTCCGGTAGACGCGTCAACGGGTTCACCGCGCACGACGTCGGCATCACCAAAAACGGCGGCGGCTTAGGATCTTCAAAAGGCTTGCACGAACCCACCGGCGCTGCTTCGCGCGCTTCCAGCAAGCATTCCTGGCTACGAGAATTATCGTGAGCGGCCGCCCCTGGAACACCCCAGAACGTCAATTTATACGACAGGAACGCCGCGATCTGAGGAATATCGCTAGAGCTCAACGTCACACCAAAATCCCCACCCGAACGCACACGCGCATCCAGATACACCGGGACACTCGCACCGATAAACCCGAACCGCGCGGCCTCCCCACGAGCCGGTTCCATATCCACGATCGGAGACGTAAACGTCGAGAGCCCACCAAACGACACCGGTTCATTGACCGTCACACTCGCAATACCGATCACGCTCTGCGGCGGACAACCACCACGGCCGATCAACTGCGGCACCGAGCACTTCGGGAACGGCGTCGGATTACCAATCAAACCCGGCGGCAACAACCCCGCGAGATCCTTCGCCAACGCAACAGGATGCCCTTCCACATCCCCTTTCACACTTTGAGTCGTCGCGACCTGATTCAACGTCAACGTACCAGTCACCTGAAAAGGATGCTTACCCGCCTGCGTCACCGGCGCCCCACCTTCTTCTTCGGGGTCCACTTCATAGGATTCCACCCCAAACGGCTCCAGCGCTTCACTCACAGTCACCGGCCGCGACACTGACAACCCAGGCACCCCGCCACCACTCACACTCACAACATTCTGTTCACAACCCGCGGCATTCTGTTCACACACCACAGCACCCGGCTGCACTTCCACACCAATACGCATTTCGACCGCGTCATACGGCGCCACACTTCCCGCCACCGTACACACAAGCGGACTTTCCACCCGCGGATTCGGGGAACACACCACCGCTTTACGACCTATACCACCCGTACCTTCCAACACTTCCCCGGACACACTCTTTGCGGCCAAGCCCACCGGCAACGCATCAGTAATCCTCACTACCCCACCCGTCGACGCATCACCCAAATTCGTCACCGTTGCGACAATCTGACCCTTACCTTCCGGCGCCAAAAAACTCGGACGCGAACCAGACTCCAAATGCCACCACGGCGACTGCGCAAACACCGGACAAACCCAGCAAACAAACACCGACACAACCAAGACAGGCAGCAAACACAAACGGGACCTCAACGATATACGCATAGCTACTTACCCCTCCGGTTCGCCTTCTTAGCCTTCTTAGCCCTGGGCCGCCTCACACACTTCCCCCGCTTGTCCTTCGCGAACCCCTTCCTGCACCTCACCGTCTTTTTCGTAACCTTCTTCACAGGCGCCGACGCTTCTTCCGGCGGAGCGGGGTTGCCTTTGCCGTTGAACGTCGCGCTGGACGGCGCACCATAAATCGACGGCTGCGGTTCAGGCGCCACACGACAACTTTCCGCCGTCGTGCATTCCGGCGGCGCCTGCGCTTCCCCCACACACGGCGAGGACACCGCACATTCACGCGCATCATACAACGACACGCCACTTTCGATTTCGCCACCAACCAAATGCGCCGCCGTCAAAAAGAACACATCACTACCATCTTCACTCGCATCCATAAACGCCGATTCTTCGCCCGACGTACCCGAAGAAATCAACGCCACACAACCCGCACCCCCCGCTCCCTTCTGACCCAACACTTCATACGCCTGTTCAGGCTCAAACACCTCACTACCACTAGCCGCCCCCGGCCCGCAACGCGCGCCTTCCGGACCCACACCCACAGGCTCATACTCATACACATCCTCCTGTTCATTCACATCTTTCGGCACCAACCCATCACTCGTATTAAAGAACAAACGACCACTATCAGACAAAAACCGCGACTGATAAAGAGCATTATCATACGTCTGCGCCGTCCACGTCGGAATATTCGCCGCCAACCACGCACTCCCATACCACACAAAGAAACTACCAACCAGCCCATTCTCAAGGCCTTCACCATTCGTATCGCGATAATGTCTCCCGTATGGTCGCGCGCCCGTCGGATCACACGACGCACACACAAGATGTTCGCTCGAAGCGTTATACAGGTAGACCTCCTCGTCCGGTTCGCCGCCGACCGCATCACGATTGTCATAACCCGTCAACGAACGATTCGACATAAACGCCAACCATTCACCACTCGGAGAGACCCGCGACACCGGCGCGCGCATATACCCAGCACCCCAGTCGGGATCATCCACCCCCGAGAGCACAGCCACCAACCTCGTCACCCCTTCATGCAACACATACAAGTTACAATGCTCACCCGGCGCCTTCGCTTCAGCGACTTCGCAATCGCCGGGCGTCGCACCACGCTGCGCACCATCCCCCAGCACACCATCCGCGACGAAATACACATACGAGCCATCTTCACTAACACCCGGGAGCGTGCCCTGCACACCCGCTGATTCCCCACCGTTGGCCGGCGTCAAATCCGTCAAATCACACACCGATTTCCCCCCGGATTCTTCGATCTTGCATTCATACAAATCCGGACTTTCGTTGTGCGCCCCCGAATCCACCGTCAACTGCTGAGTATCGGTGAAAAACACCCTTTCCCCTTCGCTCAAAGCATCCTGGAATTCGGGCTTGACTCCGTGATGTTCGTTGACCTGGCATCCACCTTTCGCGACACATTCCGCTTCGGGGACATCGAGCTGCAACCCTTCCCCAGTCGCCGTATCACGCATATAAAGATGGCCCCCGCCTCCAGTCCAGAACACCCGCGTCCCAGAATTCGAAATCGCATGCCGATCATCAGTAGAGTCTTCGTCACCAGCAGCCCCAAGCGTCCCCGTACCGACGAACGTCAACTTCCCAGCAGTCCACTCATACAACCCATCGGTCGCACCCGGTTCTTCAGTCAACCGCGCATACGAATCCACCACCACATGGCTGAAGTCCCCTGTCGCGTCCTCGAAAAACGGGCCACAATAAACCCCCGTACCAGGACACGGGTTGGCCTGCCCCACCACCTGCTGGCCAAAAACGGTGCCAGGCGGCACGTTCGCGTGTTCCGCCACCGCCCCCGGGCAGACATCGCCTTCAGCTTCCTCGTGCGCCGACGGACAACCCGTCACCAACGGCGTGGACACCCCACTCTGCAGATCCTGCATAAACGCCGTCTGTTCAGAAGCCGCCGGCGACAAGCACGGCACCGGCCCGCCCTGCGCATCCTCACACGGCGCGAAACCACCCGCCGGCTGCACCGCCGCCTCAGACAAATCTTCAGAGAAATACCGGTACTCCCGTCCCGTATCAAACGCCACACCAGTCTGACCCGAAGGATCATGCGGCACCGACAAACCCCGCGAAACCCAACCCGACGACGTACGAGTCGAAAGCACCTGCCCAAATTCAGGGAACCCCACCACCCCCAATTCAGTCGGCACATTCGTCACATAAGAAATCGCACCACCATCCCTAGAAGCCTGAATCTCCCCACCCGCATCATACGAACTCCCCAGCGGTTCAATACTCGCACCATGCCGATCACGCTGAGAAACCAATTCCCAACTCCGCCCATCCGGCAACCTAAACGCACCCTCACCCTGCGTCACAAACACACGATCCCCACCCACCACAGCACCCACACCTTCACCAAGAACATTTTCAACTACAAAACGATAATGATACTCCGTACCCGGCGCAAGACCAACCAATTCAACAGGCACACCCTGCTCGCCACCACCCGCACCAATATCAACCACACCCGTTTCCTTACCATATTCAACGCTCGTGCCATACTGCACCCGCACCCGCGTATCAATACTCTGCGGATCCACTTCCCCCCGCAGCTTCGCGGTACCCGCCGTAACACCCACACTCCCCTCACCTTCCAACAACGGCGGACCAAACACCACATCCCCACCAACCGACGGTTCAAACGAGTCATCCACGTTCTCCGCCACCAAACGATAATGATAAGACCTACCCGCCACCACCGCAATCACCGCATGAACCGCCTGCGCCCCAGAACCAACCAGGACTTCACCCGCACCAGGATGTTCACACTGCGCCACATGACCATACGCCCCGGTTTCACCATATTCAAAGAAACACCCCGTCGACGTCAACGCCACACCCGACGGATCAACCGACCCCTCCAACGTCACCGCAGCAACACTCACAGACGACGGTTTGCCAGTAACAACCGACGGCACAGTCACCTCCGAAAAGATCAACACCTGTTGCTCATCCTGGCTGGCGGCATAAACCGTGTCACCCACGCTCGCCGAATCAACCGCAAGCCACGCTTTGCCCGGCGGATGCGCAACACCGAAACGCCCGGTCGGCGTACACGATCCTATAAAACCATGAGGCTCGCAACCCGCAAACGCCTGGATTTCGTCTTCTCTCACACTTTCATGGTTACGCTCAATCGTTTCGAGAGCACGATAGAGGACACCACTAGAATCGACCGCCACACCATAGGCATTTTCGTTTCCCCCGTCCGCCAGTTGCGTGATCGAACCGATCAGCGAGCCGGTCGAGCTGAACTTGAGGTCCGTACCTTCGGTCGCGCTTACGGCGGTGATATACACGTTGTCTTCAGAATCCACCGCTATACCCCACTGTGGGAATACGATTGACTCATGCCCGTTTTCTGCTACCGTGAAATTTTCTGCCGTCCAACCGGTCTCAAAGCCACCATTGTGATCAAACTCAAACAGGTGCTGAAACGTGGTGCTGCCAACTTTATAGGTTCTCACAATGGTACCGTCGACCCAAAGGTTGCCAGAGGCATCAACCGCAATACCACCGAGTTCACCGAAGTGTTCTGAAGGCTTTTCCTTCGGGCCGATCAGCTGCCCGTTAGGTTCTTCACCGGGACCGTCATCGCCCCACGAGGAAACCACTTCACCGTCTTCGGTAAACTTCGTAACCACACCATCCGAGCGGTCAGCGACATACACATCGCCCGTCGACTGGTCGACCGCCGGGTACGCGGGTTCAGTAAACGCACCCGGGGTCGTACCCGGCGTGCCCGCCTGACATTCAACCCCCAACGCGACTTCCGCCGCGGTACAGACGTCCTTTGCTTCTTCTTCCGCTTTCAAGGTGCCCAGCGTTTCGACCTTCGTCTTGTTCACATCCTTGCCGAACACACGAAGGAAATCGCCCTTTTCGGTGAACTCCTCGACATCCTTCCCCGGGCCACCCCTATTCGTGGTTCGGACGCTCACACTCGGGTTAGGCCCAGTGAGACCCGAACTATCGGCGCCCAGCGTCGCGACATCTACACCCGTAAGCGCACCCAAGAATGTAACTTGATACCCATAAGAAGAAGTGCCGGAGACATTGAAACCAAAGACTTCGACGTCGGGGTTGCCGACGCCAGCTTTGACCAACGCTTCTTCCAGCGCTTCTCGTATTCCAAGTGCAGATCCCAAGGCGATCGGAACAGTGGTCTGCTTGGTGTGAGTCAGCGGATCTTCGAAGATCAACTCGAAACTGCCGCCAGTAGCATGCACTTCAATCGCCTGTCCGTCATTACTGGTTTCGTTGGCAACGTAGATATCACCGGTCTTTTCATCCACCGCGACCCCCTCGGGTCGCACAAGCGGATACGGATCCGGCGTCGTACAACCAGCCACCCCCGCTTCACACCCAAACGCCCCCTCAAACAGCCGCGCCCGTTCAGCCAACGCCGGAGAGGCAAGCAATGCGCCGAGTGCAACGAGCGCCGACAGCAACACCACGGCAGGCACGAGACGGCGGCCAACCACAGCGACGCGCGGCGCACCTATCCCTCCGGCGCGGAACACGAGACAGAGCATGGCAAGCCGACCCGTGGTGGGGGCGAGGGCTTGGCTCTCAGTGGGCTCCGTGGGTATCACCTTGTCTCCTTGGGTGTGGTCGTGTTCAAACAGATCCCCACTGGCAAGGGATGACCGCGCCTGTGTGATCCCTGCATGTTCTTCGGATTCCCTCTCGAAGCCACGCAAACCATCTGCTTATCCTTCGCTCAGGAGGACGTTTTCGACGTACGCAACATCGAGTGCCCTGGCGTCGAGGATCGCGGTGTTGTGACCCGCCTTGGACGGCAGACCGAGTTTTGCGTCCACGATCGGATCGACGAGCGATGAGAACTGCCCGCCGCAGCCTTCGGCCGCCGGGACCGAAAAGGCGTTGTCCACTAATTCAGCCAAACTGAAATAATCAAATTCCAGACCATTTTCGAACTCTTCGTAGAAGTGGCCCTTGGATCCCCTGATCGGTTTGTTCGGCGCCGGCGGGTGGGTCCCCCCAGGCGTCATTTCAAATATTATCGGGTGCGATCCAGACCCCAGATAACAGCTGCTGCCCAAGAACACATTACCCAGATGAACCCGCGTCGGAAACACCAGCGACGTTTCATCGTTTATGAACTTGACCAAGTTCAAGGTGGCCGGGTCGCTGCTGTTGGCCACGACTTCGATCGTTGCCGTCACTTCGGTGCCCTGCGCCGCGCCACACGACGCCTGCGCCAGACGACCGCCGATCGCGCCGCACTGGACCAGACCGCTCAGGCCACCAGGGATCTCGAGCGGGGTCTCCGACAGGATCGTGCCACCACGCGGCGGCAGCAAATCAAACAAGTTTTCGCTGACGAACTGCGCACCGGCCTGCACCGTGATCGTCCTGCCGATCGGCACCGTCGCGCGGCCGATCGTCAGCACGCCACCGTCGACCGGCACATTGATACAAAACCCCCCGCCGCTCACTTCACTCGCCGGGCAGCCTCCGAACACGCTGAAGAGACCCTTCGGCGTGGCTGCCGCGGGGGAGGCAATCGCCAGGGCGGCCAGCAGTGCGGTGATCGCGGCTGCGATGATCCCACCTGACGTCTTTAGAATGCGCGTGCGACTCATTGCTTTCTTCTATCGGCTCGTGGTCTCGTATGGTGGGGTGTCGAAGGACGTCTCATTTCTTTTTCTTTTTCTTTGTTTTCTTATGGTGGTGTTTTTTGTGTTTGTGGTGTGTTGTTTTGGGGCAGCCGGTGACAGTGATTTGGGTGTTTTGGTGGATGGTGGCGGCGTTTTGGGCGATGAATTCGGTTGGCATCGTGAGTTTTTGTGTGCAGAGGTTGCCGTCTGTGGTGAGGGCGGAGTAGGGGCCCTCGGGGAGGTTGAGTTCGAAGGTGTTGACGGGGGCGTCGGGGACGGTTTTGAAGGTGCTGCTGGTGACTTCGTTCTTGATGAAGGTGTCGCCGACCAGGTCGACGGTGACGCCGTAGCCCTGGAGGACGACGATCAGGTTGGGGAATGCTTCGCCGCCGTTTGAGACGAAGTACGCGGGTCCTTCCAGCGGGACTGGGATGAGGGGGGTGGTTGCCTTGGCGTGTCCGACGGCTGAGGCGGCTGGGCACCCTGCTGGGTTGGTGTGGAACTGCGCGGCGGTGCATGCCTTCTGGAGGGTCTTTAGCTGTGAGGGTAGGCCCTTGGGTAGTTCGACTTTGACCTGGCGGATGTTCGCCTCGCTGCCGAATGGTTCCTGGGGGTAGGTCAGTTTGACGTTGAGGCTAGCGCCGTCTGCCCGGGAGGTTTTGCCTGAGGTCGAGACCGCGAATTTGGGTGCGAACTTTAGTGCGGCGCAGTTGGTGACTTGGAATGGTACGCCGATCGTGCGGGTGTCGCCTTCGCTTGTGTCGATCGTCCCGGTGACTTCCATTTTGTTGCAGTTCGTCGGGTTGAATTGGAAGCTCGAGCGTGTGGTCGTGGCGTTGACGTGCTGGATCTGTAGCGGGATGCCTTCGATGCTCGTCGGGATCGAGTCAGGAGTACCGGGTGGGTTGCTGGTGATCGTGAGTGCCGCGGTTTCGGGGTTCACTTCGATCTTGCCGCGTACGAGCACACAGTCACACGCCGGGTGGTTGTTTCTGGTGTTCGCGAGGTCGAGCGGTCCGGCCTTTGCGGGGACCACGAACGACAGGCCGAATGGGGCGCACCCGGGTTGCCCGGGGGTGCACCCACCCGTCCCGTTGTAGGGGCCGGTGAGGTAGAACTTGCCGCCGTGGACGCTGAATGGTTGCCCGCCGACACCGACGCTGACGGTTGTTTCGCCGATCAGGCTGTTCGGGCCGCAGGCTCCTTGGTTGGCTTGTGGTTCGGGGCATAGTTCGACACCGGGCAGCAGACCGGAGAGGCCGGGGGGTAGCTTCGCGACGATTGACTGCATGTTCTGTTCGCCGTTTGAGCGGGAGAACGTCGCGGTGAATGGGCTAAACGCGCCGGCCTGGATACTCGTCGCGCCGCCGGTGACCGTCGGGTCGAACGGCAGGCTCGCGCCGGGGCACGCGCTCTGGCTGGGGCCTGAGGTGATGTTGAACGTGGAGGAGGAGGGGGCCGTCAGCGCGGCTTGGTCGCCTGGTTCGGCGGCCCATGGCACGAACGCGGCTTGGGTGGTGTATGCGCCGCAGTACGCGGGGTTAGCGAGGGGCGCGCGTTCCCCGCCGAAGAAATGCAATTCGGCGTCTTCGAACGCGAGCTGCGGGTTGTTCTGGAATGTCGTGATGATCTGCCCTAGCCCTCGGCAGGTCATCCCGTTGATCGTTTCGCCCGCTTGCTGGCAGAGGCGTACTTCGCCGGGGAGCTTCACGAGCGTCCCCGAGATCGGGTCTTCCGCGACGATATACATCGCCAGGACACTCCCGAACGGGTTGGTTTCCTGGCTGGCGAGATATACCGCGCCTGTCACCGGCTGATCAGCGGGCAACAACGGGGATTTGACCTTGACGGTCCCGATCTTCGCCGCGTTAGGGCAGAAGTTGACGCCTGGGCGCAGCAGGCCTTCTTCGCCCTCGGTACCGAAACTACCCGGCAGCTTCGCCGTGAACACGGCCAGCTTCAGCCCGGGGCTTGTCGCGAATTCTTGTTCGCCTTGGAACCCGATCTGATCACCCGGGGAGCCCAGCATGCCGGCGCCCAGAGCACCAGGGTCGCTGGAGCACGCTTCAAGGCCGCCTGCGTCGGAGGGGTTCAGCACGACACCCGCGGGCAACGCGACCGTGATGTCCCTGACATCTGACTGCGCGAGACTCTGAGCGTTGAGGATTGATTCCTGGGGTACGTGCACGTCGGCCGTCAACCCTGCCGGGGTGCTGCCTTCGGTGACATCGGGCGTGACCCTGATCGATGGTTCGAACGGTAGCCGCGCGCAACCCGTCATCGCGGGCATCGGCTCGGTCTCCCCGATCACCAGCCGCGAACCTTCCGGGCGCGGTTCAGCCCACGAATCAGCTTCAGTACTCGTATACAACGCTTCCGGTAGACGCGTCAACGGGTTCACCGCGCACGACGTCGGCATCACCAAAAACGGCGGCGGCTTAGGATCTTCAAAAGGCTTGCACGAACCCACCGGCGCTGCTTCGCGCGCTTCCAGCAAGCATTCCTGGCTACGAGAATTATCGTGAGCGGCCGCCCCTGGAACACCCCAGAACGTCAATTTATACGACAGGAACGCCGCGATCTGAGGAATATCGCTAGAGCTCAACGTCACACCAAAATCCCCACCCGAACGCACACGCGCATCCAGATACACCGGGACACTCGCACCGATAAACCCGAACCGCGCGGCCTCCCCACGAGCCGGTTCCATATCCACGATCGGAGACGTAAACGTCGAGAGCCCACCAAACGACACCGGTTCATTGACCGTCACACTCGCAATACCGATCACGCTCTGCGGCGGACAACCACCACGGCCGATCAACTGCGGCACCGAGCACTTCGGGAACGGCGTCGGATTACCAATCAAACCCGGCGGCAACAACCCCGCGAGATCCTTCGCCAACGCAACAGGATGCCCTTCCACATCCCCTTTCACACTTTGAGTCGTCGCGACCTGATTCAACGTCAACGTACCAGTCACCTGAAAAGGATGCTTACCCGCCTGCGTCACCGGCGCCCCACCTTCTTCTTCGGGGTCCACTTCATAGGATTCCACCCCAAACGGCTCCAGCGCTTCACTCACAGTCACCGGCCGCGACACTGACAACCCAGGCACCCCGCCACCACTCACACTCACAACATTCTGTTCACAACCCGCGGCATTCTGTTCACACACCACAGCACCCGGCTGCACTTCCACACCAATACGCATTTCGACCGCGTCATACGGCGCCACACTTCCCGCCACCGTACACACAAGCGGACTTTCCACCCGCGGATTCGGGGAACACACCACCGCTTTACGACCTATACCACCCGTACCTTCCAACACTTCCCCGGACACACTCTTTGCGGCCAAGCCCACCGGCAACGCATCAGTAATCCTCACTACCCCACCCGTCGACGCATCACCCAAATTCGTCACCGTTGCGACAATCTGACCCTTACCTTCCGGCGCCAAAAAACTCGGACGCGAACCAGACTCCAAATGCCACCACGGCGACTGCGCAAACACCGGACAAACCCAGCAAACAAACACCGACACAACCAAGACAGGCAGCAAACACAAACGGGACCTCAACGATATACGCATAGCTACTTACCCCTCCGGTTCGCCTTCTTAGCCTTCTTAGCCCTGGGCCGCCTCACACACTTCCCCCGCTTGTCCTTCGCGAACCCCTTCCTGCACCTCACCGTCTTTTTCGTAACCTTCTTCACAGGCGCCGACGCTTCTTCCGGCGGAGCGGGGTTGCCTTTGCCGTTGAACGTCGCGCTGGACGGCGCACCATAAATCGACGGCTGCGGTTCAGGCGCCACACGACAACTTTCCGCCGTCGTGCATTCCGGCGGCGCCTGCGCTTCCCCCACACACGGCGAGGACACCGCACATTCACGCGCATCATACAACGACACGCCACTTTCGATTTCGCCACCAACCAAATGCGCCGCCGTCAAAAAGAACACATCACTACCATCTTCACTCGCATCCATAAACGCCGATTCTTCACCCGACGTACCCGAAGAAATCAACGCCACACAACCCGCACCCCCCGCTCCCTTCTGACCCAACACTTCATACGCCTGTTCAGGCTCAAACACCTCACTACCACTAGCCGCCCCCGGCCCACAACGCGCGCCTTCCGGACCCACACCCACAGGCTCATACTCATACACATCCTCCTGTTCATTCACATCTTTCGGCACCAACCCATCACTCGTATTAAAGAACAAACGACCACTATCAGACAAAAACCGCGACTGATAAAGAGCATTATCGTACGTCTGCGGCGTCCACGTCGGGATATTCGCCGCCAACCACGTAGGCCCATACCACACAAAGAAACTACCGACCAGGCTATTCTCGAGGCCTTCACCATTCGTATTCCTATACATTCTGCCGTATGGTCGTGCGCCCGTCGGGTCACACGACGCACACACCAGGTGTTCGCTCGAAGCGTTATACAGGTAGACCTCCTCGTCCGGTTCGCCGCTGACCGCATCACGATTGTCATAGCCCGTCAACGAACGATTCGACATGAACGCCAACCATTCACCATTCGGAGAGACCCGCGACACCGGCGCGCGCATATACCCAGCGCCCCAGTCGGGATCGTCCACCCCCGAGAGCACAGCCACCAACCTCGTCACCCCTTCATGCAACACATACAAGTTACAATGCTCACCCGGCGCCTTCGCTTCTTCACCGATTACGCAATCGCCGGGTGTCGCGCCACGCTGCGCACCATCCCCAAGCACACCATCCGCAACGAAATACACATACGAGCCACCTTCACTAACACCCGGGAGCGTGCCCAGCACACCCGCTGATTCCCCACCATTAGCCGGCGTCAAATCCGTCAAAACACACCCCAGTTTCCCCCCGGATTCTTCGATCTTGCATTCATACAAATCCGGATTCTCGTTGTGCGCTCCCGAGTCCGCCGTCAACGGCTGAGTATCGGTGAAAAACACCCTTTCCCCTTCGCTCGAAGCATCCTGGAATTCGGCCTTGACTTCGTGATTGTCGTTGACCTGGCATCCACCTTTCGCGACACATTCCGCTTCGGGAACATCGAGCTGCAACCCTTCCCCAGTCGCCGTATCACGCATATCAAGATGGCCCCCGCCTCCAGTCCAGAACACCCGCGTCCCAGAATTCGAAATCGCATGCCGATCATCAGTAGAGCCTTCGTCACCAGCGTCCCCGAGACTCCCCGAGCCGACGAACGTCAACTTCCCAGCAGTCCACTCATACAACCCATCGCTCGCACCCGGTTCTTCAGTCAACCGCGCATACGAATCCACAACCACATGGCTGAAGTCCCCTGTCGCGTCCTCGAAAAACGGGCCACAATAAACCCCCTTACCAGGACACGGGTTGGCCTGCCCCACCACCTGCTGGCCAAAAACGGTGCCAGGCGGCACGTTCGCGTGTTCCGCCACCGCCCCCGGGCAGACATCGCCTTCAGCTTCCTCGTGCGCCGACGGACAACCCGTCACCAACGGCGTGGACACCCCACTCTGCAGATCCTGCACAAACGCCGTCTGTTCAGAAGCCGCCGGCGACAAGCACGGCACCGGCCCGCCCTGCGCATCCTCACACGACGCGAAACCACCCGCCGGCTGCACCGCCGCCTCAGACAAATCTTCAGAGAAATACCGGTACTCCCGCCCCGTATCAAACGCCACACCAGTCTGACCCGAAGGATCATGCGGCACCGACAAACCCCGCGAAACCCAACCCGACGACGTACGAGTCGAAAGCACCTGCCCAAATTCAGGGAACCCCACCACCCCCAATTCAGTCGGCACATTCGTCACATAAGAAATCGCACCACCATCCCTAGAAGCCTGAATCTCCCCACCCGCATCAAACGAACTCCCCAGCGGTTCAATACTCGCACCATGCCGATCACGCTGAGAAACCAATTCCCAACCCCGCCCATCCGGCAACCTAAACGCACCCTCACCCTGCGTCACAAACACACGATCCCCACCCACCACAGCACCCACACCTTCACCAAGAACATTTTCAACTACAAAACGATAATGATACTCCGTACCCGGCGCAAGACCAACCAATTCAACAGGCACACCCTGCCCGCCACCACCCGCACCAATATCAACCACACCCGTTTCCTTACCATATTCAACGCTCGTGCCATACTGCACCCGCACCCGCGTATCAATACTCTGCGGATCCACTTCCCCCCGCAGCTTGGCGGTACCCGCCGTAACACCCACACTCCCCTCACCTTCCAACAACGGCGGACCAAACACCACATCCCCACCAACCGACGGTTCAAACGAGTCATCCACGTTCTCCGCCACCAAACGATAATGATAAGACCTACCCGCCACCACCGCAATCACCGCATGAACCGCCTGCGCCCCAGAACCAACCGGGACTTCACCCGCACCAGGATGTTCACACTGCGCCACATGACCATACGCCCCGGTTTCACCATATTCAAAGAAACACCCCGTCGACGTCAACGCCACACCCGACGGATCAACCGACCCCTCCAACGTCGCCGCAGTCACACTCACAGACGACGGTTTAACAGTCACAACCGACGGCACAGTCACCTCCGAAAAGATCAACACCTGACTCTCACTCTGGCTGGCGGCATAAACCGTGTCACCCACGCCCGCCGAATCAACCGCAAGCCACGCTTCGCCCGGCGGATGCGCAACAGCAAAACGCCCGGTCGGCGTACACGACCCTATAAAACCATGAGGCTCGCAACCCGCAAACGCCTGGATTTCGTCTTCTCTCACACTTTCATGGTTACGCTCAATCGTTTCGAGAGCACGATAGAGGACACCACTAGAATCAGCCGCCACACCATAGGCATTTTCGTTTCCCCCGTCCGCCAGTTGCGTGATCGAACCGATCAGCGAGCCGGTCGAGCTGAACTTGAGGTCCGTACCTTCGGTCGCGCTTACGGCGGTGATATACACGTTGTCTTCAGAATCCACCGCTATACCCCACTGTGGGGATAGGATTGACTCATGCCCGTTTTCTGCGTCCGTGAAATTTTCTGCTGTCCAACCGGTCTCAAATCCACCGTTGTGATCAAACTCAAACAGGTGCTGAAACGTGGTGCTGCCAACTTTATAGGTTCTCACAATGGTACCGTCGACCCAAAGGTTGCCAGAGGCATCAACCGCAATACCACCGAGTTCACCGAAGTGTTCTGAAGGCTTTTCCTTCGGGCCGATCAGCTGCCCGTTAGGTTCTTCACCGGGACCGTCATCGCCCCACGAGGAAACCACTTCACCGTCTTCGGTAAACTTCGTAACCACACCATCCGAGCGGTCAGCGACATACACATCGCCGGTCGACTGGTCGACCGCCGGGTACGCGGGTTCGGTAAACGCACCCGGGGTCGTGCCCGGCGTGCCCGCCTGACATTCAACACCCAACGCAACTTCCGCCGCGGTACACACATCCTTTGCTTCTTCTTCCGCTTTCAAGGTACCCAGCGTTTCGACCTTCGTCTTATTCACATCCTTGCCGAACACACGAAGGAAATCGCCCTTTTCGGTGAACTCCTCGACATCCTTCCCCGGGCCACCCCTATTCGTGGTCCGGATACTCACACTCGGGTTAGGCCCAGTGAGACCCGAACTATCGGCGGTCAACGTCGCGACATCCACACCCGCCAGCGCACCCTTGAATACGACAATGTACGTAGAAGGAGGACTGCCGTACTCTTCGACGTTGCCGTTGCCGGCGCCAGCTTTGACCAGCGCTTCTTCTATTCCACGTGCGGATCCCAAGGCGATCGGAACGGTGGTCTGCTTGGCGTGAGTCAGCGGATCTTCGAAGACCAACTCGAAACTACCGCCAGTAGCATGCACTTCAATCTGCTGGATATCGTTCTGGGTTTCG
Source organism: uncultured Solirubrobacterales bacterium (assembly GCA_963791485.1). Lineage (GTDB taxonomy): Bacteria > Actinomycetota > Thermoleophilia > Solirubrobacterales > Solirubrobacteraceae > Palsa-744. Next base: position 540,121 of record CAWBSO010000006.1, on the reverse strand, counting down.
TTGGCAACATAGATATCACCGGTCTTTTCATCCACCGCGACCCCCCTAGGCCTCACCAGCGGATACGGATCCGGCGTCGTGCAACCCGCCGCGCCCGCTTCACACCCAAACGCCCCCTCAAACAGCCGCGCCCGTTCAGCCAACGCCGGAGAGACGCACACAACACCGACCACCACGAGAACGCACAGCGACACCACAGCCGGCACGAGACGGCGGCCAACCAGAACGGGGCGCACACGACGAGGAGGGCCACCCAGAGCGCACAGCGTCGCCGTCACGCCACTGCTGTGGTGAGGATGCCTGCTCGTGATGCGCTCTGTGGGTTTCATCTGTCTCCTTTAGGTACGGGGGTGCTGTGGTGTGGTTTGGTGGCAGCGTGGTCGTTGGCCGAGGGCCCGGACGGTGCTGGGCGCGCCGTCCGGGCCTCGAGTGTATGGCTGGTTGGGTTTACGCTTCTGGCGGTGCGGTCACCGCCCAGGAACCGAACGCGGCACCTCGCGGGATGCCTTCGAAGAACAGCACGACCCCTGCGTTAGACGAGGTCTCCGGCCCTATCAACCTAGTTTCTTCTCCTTCTTCTTCATACACGCAGAGATTGCCCGGTTCGGCGGTCGGCGCTACGCTGGTGCCTTTGCAGTTTGCTTCAGTGAGTTTCTGCCTTCCTTCGAACACTTTGTCTTGGTGTTCGGCTTTTACCTTTTCTTTTTCGACTTTTATTTTTTCTTCTTCGCATTCCGTCAGTTCTGTTCCCGTCTTTCCTGTGCAGACTGGCACGGTCGGCACAGTCGGTAGAGCCGGGAAGCTTGCAGGACGTACGTAAACGCCGCAGGGTTCCTGGCCTTCGGAACAGCCGGCCACGTTCAGGGGCGCCTTCAGCGGGATCGTGAAGGAGATTGGGGAGTACCCCACATAACCAAAAGGCGGACCGCTGTTTATGCTCGCCGTGACAGACCACGCGCCCATCTCGGTCTTTCCTTCAGGCAGAGTACTGCCATCGGTCCAAGGCGAGCCTTCCTTGCCGTTGCAGGCCGTCGTGGCGCCGCTGGCGGAGGTGAATTCGCTGCCGCCCAGTTCCTTGCATGTCTTTTCGCCCTTTTTGACTTCCTTCGAAGTGACGCTCGTGCCGTTGGTACCGCTTGTGCCCACGGCGCCGTTTTCGCCTTTGCCGCCCGGCCCGCCCGCGGGACCTGCTGGGCCTGCCGGCCCGGCGGGGCCTGCTGCTCCCGTAGCGCCGGTCGCGCCGGTCGCGCCCTTAGGGCCCGCGGGGCCTTTGGCAGGGGCTTTGGTCTTCTTCTTGGCGGCGTGCGCGACCGTGACCGACGCCGTCGCCTTGGCCGGCGCGCCGCCACCGCTACCGGTCGCGGCAAACGCCCCGCCGGTGATCGCGAAGACCAGGGCCGCGAAGGCCAAGACCGTCGCGGGGGTTACGTGCTTACGTACTTGGTGGAACATGTTGTCTCCTCCTGGAGAACGGAGGGGACGTACGCCCCTCGATGGTTGTTGTGTTGCGTGTGCGCCGAGGGACGGGCACAGACAAAGCCCGCGGCACAGCGGCCGACCGATCGGCTCATGCCGCCTCCCGCCCGAGATCGTTTCTGAGGCTGGCCGACCCGTTATTCCCTCTCGCAACCAAGCTGAACTCTCCCTCGTCCGCTGCCACCCAGTCCCTCTCCCAGCCCTGCGTCCCTGCGAGCGTGCAGGCACCGATGTCAGCCACAGGGTGGTTTGACCTAACCGGACCCCATGTTGCCCGATGCACCACCCCGGTGGACACCACGACGCCTCAATATAACCACACCTGTCACGCATTGTCAATCCCCCATCGTCGCGACACCCCGTGTCGCGGCCCTCTCGGCTGGAGGCGACAGGCGATGGTTGTTCCCAGAGGACCCGGCACATCGCGATGACTCAGGCCCCGCGAGCGCTCGCTCGGCTCAAGCAGATGAGCTACCATCTAGCGCATGGCTACCAAACCTACCTATGTGACGTTGCGCGAGGCCGCGGCAAGCCTGGGTGTGCACGAGAGCACGGTGCGCCGCTACGCGGACCGTGGACTGATCCACGCCGCCCGTCTCCCCTCCGGTGTGCGCCGCCTGCGACGCGCCGACGTGGAAGCGCTGAGACATCCCGTCGGCACACTCGATCCGACCGCGGAGCCCGCGACCCCCAGTGCGACGATCGCGACGCTAGCCGCCGAGCAGGGCATCAAACCCCTGCAGAGCGCCTCCAAGCTGGCAGACCGGGATCTGTGGTCCTCCGACGAGGAAGTCGACCTGTTCAACGCCACAATCCGCTTCGAGCGTGACCGCGACCGTTGAGGCGATCGTGCTCGACACGGATGTCGTGTCCAGGCTGATGCGAGAAACGCTGCCCGCCCCCGTCGCGCGGCGCCTCCGTGGTGTAACGCCATGCGTCACTTTCGTAACGGTCGGCGAGCTGTTTCGCGGCGCGGCCCATGCCGGCTGGGGCACTCGGCGAGTCACTGCCCTCGAGCGTTGGCTCGAACGTGTCATCGTCATCCCCGCCGATCAGGCAACCGCGCGCCGCTGGGGCGAGATCACCGGACGCGCCCTGCGAGCGGGAGCACCGCTGCCGGCGAACGACGCCTGGATCGCAGCATGCTGCCTGACCCACGACACGCCCCTGGCAACGCTCAACTCCCGGCACTTCGAGGGCATCGACAGCCTGCGGTTGGTGACAGCAGCTACCTGACGAAGCGTCGGCAACACCTGTCGAGCCCCGGCCTCCGGCGGACGCGATAGAATCCCTACCTCAGAGCACGGGATTCAAACGAAGGAGCACCAATGGCCGCAACCGACACAGTCAGGATCGCCAAGCCCAGCCCGATCGTCGAGGACGAGCAGGGGCAGCTGCGCGCGCGCCAGGGGATCTCTCGCGAGGTCGTGCAGGAGCTCTCCAAGATCAAGGGCGAGCCCGACTGGATGGCCGAGAAACGGATCAAGGCGCTGGAGATCTTCGAACGCAAGCCGATGCCCACGTGGAGCATCGATCTGTCCGGACTGAACCTCGACGACCTTGTGCTCTACTCGCCGCCGACCGCCGGGCGCTACGACTCCTGGGACGACGTCCCCGCGGAGATGAAGCAGACCTACGAGGACCTCGGGATCCCCCAGGCCGAGCGCGAGCACCTCGCCGGCGTCGTCGGGGTGTGGCGCCAGGAGCCCGTGTATGAGGGGCTCAAGGAGGAGTACTCCAAGCAGGGCATCCTGTTCTGCTCGATGGACACCGCGGTCACCGAGTACCCCGAGCTGGTGCAGAAGTACTTCATGAACAAGTGCGTCCCCGCCCAGGACAACAAGTTCTCGGCGCTCCACGGGGCAGTGTGGTCGGGTGGGGCGTTCTGTTACATCCCCAAGGGCGTCAAGTGCGACCTGCCGCTGCAGTCCTACTTCCGCATGGAGGGCGCCGGGGAGGGCACCTTCGAGCACACGCTGATCGTCGCCGACGAGGGCTCGGAGGTCAACTACATCGAGGGCTGCACCGCGCAGACGTACAGCGTCAACTCGATGCACTCCGCCGTCGTCGAGATCTTTGTGCACGAAGGCGCCAAGGCCCGCTACACCACCGTGCAGAACTGGAGCAAGGACGTCTATAACCTCAACACCAAGCGAGCCGTCGTCGACGCCGGCGGGACGGTCGAGTGGGTCGGCGGCTCGATGGGCGCCAAGTACGTGATGCTCTACCCCGGCTCCTACCTGATGGGCGAGGGCGCCCGCGCCGACCACCTCAACGTCGGCGTGGCCTCCGGCGGCGTGCACAAGGACACCGGCGCGAAGGTCGTCCACCTCGCCCCCAACACCACCTCCAACATCCTCGCCAAGTCGATCTCCAAGGACGGCGGGATCATGGGCTACCGCGGCCTCGTGCGGATGGGACCCCACTCCGCGGGCTCCAAAGCGCGCGTGCAGTGCGACGGGCTGATGATGGACGGGATCTCCCGCTCCGACACCTGGCCGGACATCCAGATCCAGAACCCCAACGTCGCCGTCGCCCACGAGGCCACCGTCGGGCGAATCTCCGACGACCAGCTCTTCTACATGGGCTCGCGCGGCTTCACCGAGGACGAGGCGGCAGCGATGATCGTCAACGGCTTCATCGAGCCGGTCACGAAGGAGCTGCCGATGGAGTACGCCGTGGAGCTCAACCGGCTGATTCAGCTGGAGATGGTCGGCAGTATCGGCTAAGGCGCGCGATGTCCGAGCCTGCCACCACCGAGCCCGACAACGGCGCCTCCCCCACGGTCGAGATGGAGGACGTGATGGACGCGCTCACCAACGTGATCGACCCCGAGCTGGGCCTCGACTTCGTCGAGCTGGGCTTGGTCTACGGTGTGGAGGTGAACGCTGGGGACGTGCACATCACGTTCACGCTCACCACGCCCGCCTGCCCGATCGGCCCGCAGGTGACCGAACAGATGGAGGAGTTCGTGGGCGAGCTCGAAGGCGTCAAGTCGGTCGAGTGCGAGATGGTGTTCGTGCCACCGTGGTCGCCCGAGCGGATGAGCGAGGATGCCAAGTTCGCGCTCGGCTTCTGACCTGGACGCCGATGGCCTGCGCTGGCCGAAACGGGGATTCGCGCCAAAGGCGCGTGTCTCCCGGCTTCGGTCTGCGTCCTCGATCGCTCGTGTACCGAAGCCGGGAGACACTCGCTTCGCTCGCATCCCCGTTTCGGCGAGCACACTTCGCTCACTGTGTCCTTGCCCCGCTTGACCCTCGACGCCCAGGTAACGCGTCACACAGCCGGCAACGCGGCGACGTCGCCCGCGAGCGACACCAGCGTGGCGAGTTCGGTGGCGATGCTCTCTGCGAACTCGTCGATGTCGTCCATCGCGTCGAGGTCGCCCAGCAGGCCGAAGTTCATCTGGCCGTTGTAGGACATGATCGCGATCGCCAGCGCGTGGTGCTGGGGCAGGAACGCGACCGGGTAGGCCTCCAGCATCTTGCGGCCCAGCACATACAGCGGGAACTGCGGGCCGGGGACGTTGGTGACGATCAGGTTGAACAGGCGCGTGGAGAAGTTCAGGCGCGAGGCCTGCGCGAGGATCGTCGGCGGCGCGAAGTTCTGCGCACCGGCGATCACCTCCGCGCCGAGCGCCTGCTTTGACTCCTTCAGCCCGTCCATCTCGCGTTTGACGAACAGCAGCCGCTGCACCGGGTCGGGGATGTAGACGGGCAGCGGCCCGCGCATCGCCACGATGCGGTTGCCGAGCTGCTGGTGCTCGTCTTCGGCGCGTACCGACACCGGCACCAGCGCCCGCATCTCCATGCCCTCGGTGCGCACCCCGCGCGCGACCAGGAACTCGCGCAGCGCGCCCGCCACCACCGCCAGCACGACGTCGTTGACGGTGCACCCGAAGGCGTTCTTGACGACCTTGAAGTCCTCCAGCGCGCAGCCCACCCCGGCGAAGCGCCGGTGCGGCCCGATGTCCACGTTCAGCGGCGTCGCCGGCGCGGGGTTGAGCACCGCCCACACGATCTCCCCCACGCCCTCCGCCGCCTCGCGCGCCGCGGCGAGCGCGCGGTCGGGGTGCGCCAGCGCGTCGGCCGCGCCGGCCGCCAGCTCCACCCCCGCGCGCAGCGCCCCCTTCGCACCCGCCGCCAGCAGCTCAATCGTGTTCGGCTCGCGGTGCGGTTGCCACGCCTTGCCGGAGTGGCGCACCGGCGGCGGCTCGGGCGAGAGGTCGAACAGCACGGTCGCCAGGTCGATCCCGGCGATCCCGTCGATCAACGAGTGGTGGGTCTTGGAGATCAGCGCGCAACGATCGTCCTTCAAACCCTCGATCAGCCACATCTCCCACAGCGGCTTGGAGCGGTCGAGCTGCTGGGAGAAGATGCGCGCGGTGAGGCCGCACAGCTGCTCCCAATCTCCCGGCGCCGGCAGCGCGGTGTGGCGCACGTGGTACTCGAGGTTGAAGCTCGGATCGTCCACCCACACGGGGCGCCCGCTGTCGAGCGCCGTGTGCGTGTGGGCGAGCTTGTGGCGGTAGCGCGGCACCAGATGCAGGCGCTTGCGGATCTGTTCGAGGAACTCCTCCAGCGGCGGCGGCGGCCCCTCCAGCAGCGTCAGCCCGCCCACGTGCATGTGCGAGCTCGGCCCCTCCTGATGCAGGAAGGAGGCGTCCACCGCCGTGAGCCTGTCGAGATGACGCTGGGGCATGACTGCCCAGGGTACTTCGAACGCGCCCTTACAATAAGTCTGGTGGCCAATACCGTGGAGAAGATCTTGCTGGCGGCGCCGCGTGGGTACTGCGCGGGCGTGGATCGCGCCGTACAGACGGTGGAACGCGCCCTGGAGCTGCATGGGCCGCCGGTGTATGTGCGCAAGGAGATCGTGCACAACAAGCACGTCGTGCAGCAACTGCGCGCGAGTGGCGCGATCTTCGTCGACCAGGAGACCGAGGTGCCCGAGGGGGCCGTGACGGTCTTCTCCGCGCACGGCGTGGCGCCCAGCGTGCGCGCCAACGCACAGGCACGACGCCTGCAGACGATCGATGCCACGTGCCCGCTGGTGACGAAGGTGCACGTCGAGGCGCGGCGCTTCGCCGAGCAGGGCTACACGATCGTGCTCGTCGGCCACGCCGACCACGAGGAGGTCGAAGGCACGATGGGCGAGGCGCCCGAGCGGATCGTGCTGGTGCAGGACGAGCGCGACGTGGAGGCGCTTCAGGTGGAGGATCCCGAGCGAGTCGCGTACATCACCCAAACGACGCTTTCGATCGACGAGACCGCGGCGATCGTGGCGCGGCTGCGCGAGCGCTTCCCGGGCATCGCCGGTCCGCGCACCGACGACATCTGCTACGCGACCACCAACCGCCAGGCGGCGGTCAAGCAGATGGCGGGCGAGTGCGACCTGGTGCTGGTGATCGGCTCGCGCAACTCCTCCAACTCGGTGCGCCTGGTGGAGGTGGCGCGCGACTGCGGCACCGACGCCCACCTGATCGACAACCGCGGCGAAGTGCGCGAGGAGTGGTTGCAGGGCAAGCGCGTGGTGGGAGTCTCCTCGGGCGCCAGCGCCCCCGATGAGCTGGTGCAGGAGCTGCTCGACCTGTTCCGCGCCCGCGGGGTGCGCGACGAGGACATCTCCGAATTCCACGTGGTGCGCGAGGATGTCCGCTTCATGCTCCCCAAGCCGATCCGCGACGCCGTCGCGGCGGGCGGGGCCTCGTAGGGCGTTGCCCCTCCCCCGCGCGAATCTCGCGCAGCAGCCACTCCCCATCAAGACCGCCCACGAGTGCCCGACGGTGCGATGCGCACCCTGATCGTCTCCGACCTCCACCTCGGCAGCGCGACGGGCGTGGATCTGCTGCGGCGCCCCGAGCTGCGCGCCCAGCTGCTGGAGGCACTCGCGGACGTCGATCGCCTGGTGCTGCTCGGCGACCTGCTGGAGCTGCGCCACGGCCCCCGCCGCGAGGCGCTGGCTGCGGCGCGCCCGTTCTTCGAGGAGCTCGGCCAGGTGATGGGAGGCCCGCCCGCCCGCGAGATCGTGGCCGTCGCCGGCAACCACGACCACGCCCTGATCGAGACGTGGTTGGAGCATCGCAGCGAACTGCCGGCGCCGCCGCCGCTCGCCGTCGAGCAGCGGATCGAGGCGGGCGCCGCCTCTTCGATGATGGCGCTGCTCGCCGAGTGGTCGGCCCCCGCGCGGCTGACGGTGGCCTACCCCGGCCTGTGGGTGCGCCCCGACGTGTACGCCACCCACGGCCACTACCTCGACTGCCACCTCACGATCCCCACGCTGGAGCGCCTCGGGATCGGCGCGATGAGCCGCCTCATGCGCCGCCCCCCACGCGCCTTCGTCGGGGCCGACGACTACGAGGCGGTGACGGTGCCGGTGTTCGCCTGGATCGACGCGGTCGCCCGCCAGGCCCCCACCGGGGACACGCTCAACGGCGGCACGACGGTGCGCGCATGGCGCGCACTGGGCAACGGCTCACGCTCGCACTCGCACTCGCGCCGCACGCTGCGCAACCGCGCGCTCGCCGGCGCCTTCCCGCTCGGCGTGGCCGCGCTCAACCGCGCCGGCCTCGGCCCCTTCAACGCCGACCTCTCCAGCGACGAGCTGCGCCGCGCCGGTCTGCGCGCGATGGGCGAGGTGGCCGCGCGCCTACGCCTCGGCGACGCTCATGTCGTGTTCGGCCATACCCACCGTGCGGGGCCGCTGCCCGGCGACGACCTCGCCGAGTGGCGCGGCCCCGGCGGAGCGCGACTGATCAACACCGGCTGCTGGACCTACGACGCCTACTTCCTCACCGCCACCCCGGGCGCGAGCCCCTACTGGCCGGGCGGTTGCGTGCTGGTCGAGGACGACGGCCCGCCCGTGCCGCGACGCCTGCTCGAGTCGTGCACGCACGCCGATCTCGCGCCGGCCTGACTGGACCACGCGGACGACCGCGCGGGCCGCAGCGGCCTACTCGAGCGCGACGCCAGGCGTAAAGCAGGTCGCCAGGCACTCCACACCGGGCCCCACCTCGAACTCCAGCACCCCTGCAGTGTGGCGCTCGTGCTCGATCAACGGGTACGCCCCGGGGTGGGTGACGGCGAGCTCGGCGCCGTTGACGCGCACCACCCCCTCCCCGTCGAGCACCGCCCACACGCCGCCAGCCTCGTAGGGGCCGCCATAGGCGCCCTCCCGATCCTCGCTCTGCGCCTCCAGCCGCGCGCCGGGCGCATCCTCGGGGCGCAGCGGCGCGAGCGGCTCGCGCTCGATCCCCAGCAGCTCCTGGATCGCGAGCTCCGTCTCCTCGTAAGCCCCCTCGCCGTAGTGGTAGTCGAACAGCACCCCCCGGCCGTCGAACAGGTAGCGCACCGGCCACCCCTCGTTCTCGTACTCCCGCCACATCTCCAGGTCGGGGTCGAGCAGCACCGGGTGGGCGATCCCGAGACGCTTCACGGCCGCTTCGACGGCGCTGCGCTCGCGCGCGGGCTCGAAGCCCGGAGAATGGATCCCGACCACGACCAACCCGTCGGGCTCGTAGCGCTCGTGCCAGGCGTTCATGTAGGGACGGGTCCGCAGCGAGTTGGGGCGGCAGAGGTCCCAGAACTCGATCAGCACCGGTTTTCCATGCTGGCGGCCCATGCGCAGCGACTTCACGTTCACCCAGCGCAGGTGCGCCAGGAACGCGGGGGCGAGGATCGTGTCTACGGGAGCGCGCATGCACACAGCATCGCAAGATGATGCCAGGCAATGCAGCTAGCCAAGTTAGCTTTCAGCGGCACGAAGGACACGCGACTATGTAGAGGATGAGTCTGCGGGCACGTCGGGAGTGGGGGTGGGGGTGACTTCTATGTAGACGCTGTCCACTCGTGTGCCGACCATCTCGGCGACGACCTGTTCGGCGCTGTCGCGGTCGAGCTGCATGTCTTGGCGCAAGAGCTTCCATACGAGCAGGTCGGTCGCGACGACGATCGCGGCGAGACGCCGTTCCCAAGAGGCACCTCGCAGGCCGCGTAGGAGGGGTGCAAACGTCTTCGCTGCCCACACACTGTGATAGGCGCGTCCCGCCTCGGTCATCTGGGCAATCGCGGGGATGCGATCCTCCTGGGAGAGCATCCGTAGGACGGCCTTGCCATGGGCCTCGTAGCGGTCGAAGAGGACCTTGATCGCCTGCTTGACATCTCCCGCTGGAGCCATGTCGCGTTGGGATATCTCGTGTTGGCCGAACCACACGTACGCGGCGGTCAGCAGCTGGTCCTTGGAGCCGAACTGCGTGTGCAGCGTCTGGGCTGTGACTCCCGCGGCGGCAGCGATCTCCTGGAGCCGGGCGTCCTCGTAGGGACGGCTGGCGAAGTGCTGCCATGCGGCGGCGAGCAGGCGCTCGCGGGTCGCTGCCGCGGCTTTGGCCCGGGCCGACATCCGGTATGGGCGCTTCTTGGAGGAGGAGGGGGTCGACATATTCATTTGATTATGAGTATAGTCAAATGGAGGTGCGCATCTTCCAGACACTCATAGCGTTCAGCGGCAACGCGCCGCCGCAGCTCGCGGTGACGCGCGAGCTCGTTGAGCGCGGCCACGAGGTGCGGGTGCTCGCGCACCTCGTGGCGCGTGAGCGGGTGCAGCGCACCGGCGCGGAGTTCGTCGAGTTCCGCCGGACATTTCCCGATATGGACATCACGCGGCGCGAGACCGACACGCTGCGCGACTGGGAGCCGCGCACCCAGGTTGGCTACGTGCGGGTCATGCTCAAAGACGTCATGTTCGCGTTCGTGGAGGACGTCGCGCGCGATTGCGTGGAGCTGCTGGAGGATTGGCCCGCGGAGGTAGTGGTGTTCGACTGGATGCTGATCGGCGCGGCGATCGCCGCCGAGCGCGCCGGCCTGCCGGCCGTTACCCTCGTGCACTATCCATACACTCTGCCTGTCGACGGTGCGCCGCCGATGGGCTTCGGCCTACGGCCGATGTCAGGCCGGGTCGGCGATCTGCGCGACCGAGTCCTCGCACGCGGCGTGAGGAGTGTCTTCGCCGCCGCGGGTCGCCCGGTGATCAACAGGGCACGGGCGGAGCAGGGGTTGGCGCCGCTACAGAATTGGGAGGATCAGCTACTCGACGTGCAGGCGATCTACATGATGACGGCGGCGGAGCTCGACTTCTCCAGCCGCGGCAAGCTGCCTGCGAACGCGCATTACGTGGGTCCCGCGTTCGAACCCTACACACACGAGTGGCAGTCGCCGTGGCCGGAGACGAACAACGATCCACTCGTGCTGATCAGCTTCAGCACCAGCTACATGAACCAGCGGGCGCTCGTCCAGCGCGTGCTCGACGCCGTGGACGGGCTGCCGGTCCGAGCGCTGCTGACCGCCGGGCCGGCGCTTGAGAGCAGCCAGCTGCGGATCCCCGCGAACACGCACACGGTCGCATTCATACCGCATCGCACCGTGCTGCCACACGCCGCGCTGGTCGTGACGCACGCGGGCTGGCAGACGATCAACGCCGCGCTCGCGGACGGCGTGCCGCTCGTCTGTGTTCCCGACGGGCGCGACCAGCCCGACAACGCTGCTCGTGTCGTCTCCTGCGGCGCGGGTGTGCGGGTACGCAAGAAGACCTCGCCCCGGAAGCTCCGCCGGGTAATCGCACAGGCGCTCGGAGACCCCGCGCTCAAGCGCGGGGCAGAGGCGATGGCCAAGGCCCTGGGCCGCAGCGATGGTGCGGTCACGGTCGCCGAAGCGCTCGAGCGGCTCGCCACGCCGAGCATTCCCACGCCGAAGTAGATATGGCCGATCCGGGACGGCTACGAGAGACGCCCGCGGGCACCTGCGACTACGACGCGGTGATCGTCGGCGCAAGCCTCGCCGGCTGCACCGCGGCGATCCTCCTCGCCAGGGCGGGTGCTCGCGTGGCGCTCGTGGAGCGGCGGCCGGACATGGCGGCGTTCAAGCGCACCTGCAGCCACTTCATCCAATCCTCCGCCGTCCCAACGCTCGAGCGTCTGGGTCTACTCGGAGCGATCGAAGATGCTGGAGGTCTGCGCGCCCTCGCACGCCTCTGGACTCGCTGGGGCTGGATCGAACCATCGGCGGAGAGCATCGTGCCCAGCGGCGTCAACCTGCGCCGCGAGCTGCTCGACCCGATGATCCGCCGCAAGGCGGCTGAGACCCCAGGCGTGGAGCTGATCATGGGCCACACCGCACACGCGCTGCTGCGGGAGGGAAACGACATCCGCGGCGTGGAGGTGCGCGAGCGCAACGGCCAGTCGAGGCGGCTGCGTGCGCTTCTGGTCATCGGTGCGGACGGTCGCGGCTCGCGGGTGGCCGAGCTTGCTGAGGTACGCACGCGCACGATCGCTCACGGCCGCTGCTTCTACGCCGGGTACTTCGAGGGGTCCTCTCCCGTGGGCGCCCCCGACGGCTCCGCCTGGTTTCTGGACCCGGATTGGGCCGCCGCGTTCCCCACCGACAATGGGCTGACGCTGTACGCCGCGATGCCGACCAAGCAGCGCCAGGACGAGTTCCGCCGTGACCCCGTCGCGGCGCTCGTGTCCTACATCGCCGCGCTGCCCGACGCGCCGCCGATCCTCGCCTCGCGCATGGTCGGGCGAGTGGTCGGCAAGATCGACATACCCAACGTGATCCACGCACCTACCGCGCCCGGCCTGGCGCTGGTGGGCGACGCCGCGCTGGCTACCGACCCGTTGTGGGGCGTCGGCTGCGGCTGGGCGCTGCAGTCCGCAGAATGGCTAGCCGATAGCGTCGCTCCAGCGTTGCTTGGGGCCGAGCCGCTGAAACGCGGCCTACAGCGCTACCGCCGCTGCCATTCCCGCGCACTGCGTGGCCACGCGGCGATGATCCACGACTACACCGGGGGCAGGAAGTTCAACCTCGTCGAACGGATACTGATCTCCTCCGCAGCCCGCGACAAGCGTCTGACGCTGACCTTTACGGCGATGGCGACCCGCAACATCACCCCAGCACGAGCGCTGGCCTCCTCGTTGCCGCGAGTCGCGATGGTCACTGCACGCGAGTCGATCGCGCCCCACATCCCTGTTAGTTAGCTAGTTATCGCAGCCTAAGCGGTCCCACATGTACAGCTGGATGCACTCGTTCGCGAGCTCTTCGGCGCGCCCGCGGGAGAGGCGGGGGAGCACCGCGTCCAGCGCCTGATCCTCGGCCACACCCTCCTGGAGAGCCTCCTCGCCGCGGAAGCCTGCCGCGATCTTCAGCGCCTCGCGGCGGTTCTCGCCGAGGCTGTGGAAGACGCCCTGCAGGAACGTGGTGTTCGCGATCGGCTGCCCCACCTCCAGCGAGGCGTGCCACGCCGCCAGCAGCTGCAGGTCCTCGTCGTCGAGGTCGGCGATCGTTTTGGCGTAGTGCACCGACAGCTCCTGGTCGGGGATGTCGTCGACCCACGCTCTCACGACCTCGCCGACGAGCTGCCGGCGCGCCTCGCGGCCGATCGACTCGGCGATCACCCGGATCGCGTCCTGAGGCTCGATGAAGCAGAGCGGCATCGACGCAGACTGTAAGCGCCGGTGTGGACGGCATTTTCACGCTCAGAGGCCCAACGCCTCGCGCGCACGCTCAAGCGCGTGTTGGTCCAGCGCCTCCGGCGCGACGCCCAGCGTCGCGCGCTCGCCCACACCCCAGTTGGCGAGCGCCAGGTCGAACGCTTCGACCGGCACCGTCATCGCCTGCGCCAGCTCGCGCGCGCGGTGCTCCAGGTGCAGCTGCTCGCCGATCCCGAACACCCGCTTGGCGGCCAGCGTGGCGAGGTCGCCGTGAGCGCCGGGCGCGTTGGTGAAACACAGGGTCTCGGCGCGCAGCTCGCACAGCCCGATGCGACCCGCCGTGACCAGTAGCTCGTAGCGGCCCATCCGCGCCAGGCCCGGCAGCGTGAGTCGTTCGAAGATTCGCTCGAAGCGCCTCGACGGGGTCCAGGCGGGGTCACCGGTGAATCCCAGCGCCTGCTGCTTCACCCACTGCAGGTATGCGCGCAGCGTGGCGTCGCCTCGGGCGGGGTCGTGGGAGGTGCGGGGGCCGAGCGGGATCTCATCGAGCGCCGGCAGCTCGCCGGCGCGCCAGTCCGCCTGCAGCGCCTGCCTGACCCCGGCGAACGGGTCGGGGCCCTCCAGCGGTGAGAGGTAGGCGCTCAGAAAGCACATCCACAGCGCCTGCTCGGGATCCTCCTGCGCGCGCATCTCCCCGTAGAGGTCGGGGGGTGCTGTGCTGAGCGCCAGCAGCCGCCCCTGCGCGAACGCGATCTCCTGCGCCAGGCGCTCCGCGTCCGCGGCAGCGCGCAGGCCGGTCGCCAGCGGCGAGCGGTAGCCGTCGTCCTCGGCGCGCTGTTCGTGCACTACGTGCAGCCCCGCGCGGCGACGGCCCCGCGGCGAGGCGCCTTTCGCCCCGGCCCGTTGGGGGCCGTCGACCCGCTCGGCGGTGCGCGTACGCGAGCGGCGCCCCTGCCCCTCGGCAGGCGCGGGGTGGGCGGGATTCAATACCGTCTCGCGACAGATCGGGCAGCGCTCGACGAACCGGTTGTGGCGGCAAAACCTCGGCATACCAGGCAGTTTAGGGCCGTCCCGCCCTGTCACCGCCCCCGCGTGCCCGGGGGGGCGCGAGGAGGTGGTGGGTCAGAGGGAGTCCGGCCGGCCTCACGCCACAGCGGCGAAGCCCTGCGCGCGCGCCCGCTCGACGCCCGCACGGCGCTCGTCGTCTAGCTCGACCACGTAGTTGGAGAAGTCCACCTGGATCGTGTGCCGCTTGGAGGCCTTGTAGCGGCGGCTCTGACGACGCAGCATCGCCTCCATGTCCCGCTGCATCTGGGCCGGCGAGGGCAGCGCGTAGTCGCCCATCAGGTGCTCCGCCACCAGCCGGCTCTGCAGCTCGGCGATCGGCATGATCGCTCCCCACGGCTGCACGAAGCCAACGAAGTACAGCCCCCGGTGCTCGGGCGAGAAGACCCGCTTGTACAGCACGAGGCGGTTCTCGGGCGCGGAGACCAGCCGCTCTTCGAGGAACGGGAAGCTGATCTTGTAGCCGGTGCAGTACACGATCAGGTCGGCCTGCTCCTCGCTGCCGTCGGCATAGCGCACGCGCTCGCCGACCAGCTCGGCGATCTCGGGCTTCACCGCGATCGCGCCGTGGGCGAGGCGGTCGAGGATGCGCGAGGAGACCGTCGGGTGCGCCTGCCCCAGCCGGTGCTCGGGTCGCGGCAGGCCGTAGCGGTCCATCGGCCCCACCGTCACGCGCGTGACGAGCTCGATCCCGCGCAGCAGCCACGGGAACGGCACGCGGCTGGGCCGCACCCCCGCATCCAGCGGGCGGCCGAGGATGTACTTGGGCACCACGTGCACGCCGCGGCGGGCGACCAGCGTGGTGCAGAGCGCGTGGTAGGAGGCGTCCACGGCGATGTCCATCGCGGAGTTGCCCATCCCCACCACGACCACCCGCCGGCCGGCGAGCTGGCTCGGTTCCTTGTAGTCGTGCGCGTGGATCTGCTCCCCGTCGAAGCAGCCCGGGATCGGCGGTTCGGGCCAGCGGGGGTTCCAGTGGTGGCCGTTGGCGATGAGCAGCGCGTCGTAGCGACGGACCTCCTGTCCGCCTGCCGACCTCTTTCCCCCCGTGGTACCGCTTTCGCCCTCATGCCCAACGCCACCATCGCTCACCATCGCGCCCTCCCCGGAGATCGTCACCTCCCAACCGCCGCCCTCCAGCGGGCGGGCATGCTCCACGGAGGTGTTGAACGTGATCCGCTCGCGCAGCCCGAAGTGCTCGACGTAGTCGTCGAAGTAGCGCGCGATCTGGTCGTGGCGGGGGAAGTCGGGATAGTCGGTAGGCATCGGGAAGTCGGCGTACTCCATGCGCTCGCGCGAGGTGTTGATGTGCAGCGTGGAGTACGACGACGACATCCCGTTGCGGTTGCCGAACACCCAGTTGCCGCCCACCTTGTCGGACTTCTCGAAGCAGTCGAAGGGGATCCCCCGATCGGCGAGCGCCTTCGCCGCCGTTATCCCCGAGGAGCCGGCGCCGATGACGCAGGCGCGGCGCAGGATGCCAGTTGCGGTCATCCTACGGCCAGGTGAGCTGCTCGACCTGCTCGGCGGGCCCCAGCTCGATCAGCGCGCTCCGCTCCACCGGCTTGTACTTGCCGTCGAGCCGCTCGCGATACTCACGCAGCTGCTGCAACTCGATGGGCTCAGGGTCACGGACGAACGTTGCCACCCGGGAAGCGTAGCGGGGATTGTTGTCGGGGCCACGGTGGCACGGATGGCAAGCTCGCAGTTGAGCCTGCGGCTGCCATTGTCCTGGTAAGCTCCTACCATGCAGGTGTCAATCGATAGCGCGGGCCGGGTAGTGGTTCCCAAGCCGCTACGCGAGGAACTTGGGCTCTCGCCCAACGTCCCACTGGAGATCGAAGTGGTCGACGGACACCTCGAGCTCTCGGTCCCCCACAAGCTCGCCGAGGTCGTCACCGGACCGCACGGACCCTCCATTGCCCCAACTGGCACACCGATCACCGATGAGGATGTGCGGCGCACGCTCGAAGCCGTGCGCGAGCACCGGTGAGAAATGCGGCCGACAGCAGCGTCACGATCGCCGCACTCCTGAGCGACCATCCAGCGCATACCGCCGCAGCCGACGCGCTGGCCCACTGCAAAACCACAATCGCGCACGTCGCGGCCGAGACCTACAGCGTCCTCACGCGACTGCCGGCACCACACCGCGTCGACGCGAACACCGCCGCCGCCGTGCTTGACAAACGCCTACCAGCCACATATGCCACGCTGGACGCAAGCACATACGCGAAGGCGCCCAGCCGTCTCGCCGCCGCCAGCGTCAGCGGCAGAGCGACCTACGACGGCCTGATCGCTTTGACTGCTATGGAACACGACCTCGAGCTTTTTACACGTGACTACCGAGCCGAGCGCACCTACCGCGCGCTCAACGTGCCCTATCAGCTGCTCCGTTGATCCCTCGGGAGGGAACGACCGACTACCGCCGCCTATTCGACGCTGACCCCACCGCTGACGTGCGAGGGTGGGCCCTCTGGCCCTTCGTCGGCGTCGGCGTGGCCGGGGATCCCGGCGTCTTCGGGGAGCGGCCCGCCCGCCGCTGAGCCGCCGCCCGCTGGATCGCCGGCGACGGGATGGCCGTTGCGCCGGGCCGCCAGGTAGCGGTCAACCATGCGCGCGCACTGGCGGCCCTCGTTGATCGCCCACACGATCAGGGATTGGCCACGGCGGGCGTCGCCGGCGGCGAAGATCCCCTCGACCGAGGTGGTGTAGGGCGTGACGGCCCTGACGTTGCCGCGCGGGTCCTTCTCGACGTCGAGCTGGTCGAGCAGCTCCTGTTCGGGGTGCAGGAAGCCCATCGCGAGCAGCACCAGTTGGGCGGGCAGCTCGCGCTCTGTCCCCGCCACCGGCGCGAACGGCGGCGCGGGTTGGGCCTGGGCGATGTGCAGAGCGGCCACGCCGCCGTCCGCGTCGCCGCTGAAGCGGGTGGTCGTCACCGCGTAGTCCTGCTCCCCCACCCCCTCCTCGCGCGCCTCCTCCATCGCGTAGCTGAGGCGGTACTTCAGCGGCCACTGCGGCCACGGGGTGCGCTCGTCAGGGCGGTGCGCCGGGGGCTCGGGCAGCAGCTCCAGCTGCACGATCGAAGCGGCACCCTCGCGCAGCGCGTTGCCGACGCAGTCCGCGCCGGTGTCCCCACCGCCGATCACCACCACGTGCTTGCCGGCGGCGGTGATCCGCTCAGCGGCCTGCGGCTGGGGGGCGAGGGGCGCGGGGCCATGCTCGTGGGCGATGAAGCGGTTGCGCTGGTAGAGGTAGTCCATCGCGAAGTGCACCCCCCCCAGCTCGCGCCCCGGGACGGGCAGGTCGCGCGGCACGCGCGAGCCGGTGGCGAGCACCACCGCGTCGAAGCTCGCGCGCAGCTCTCCCACGGTGAGGTCGCGCCCGACGTCCACCCCGCAGCGCAACTCCACGCCCTCCTCGATGAGCTGCTGCACGCGACGCTCCACGATGCGCTTCTCGATCTTGAAGTCGGGCACGCCGAAGCGCACCAGCCCGCCGGCGGCCTCGTCGCGCTCGAGGAGCGTCACGTCGTGCCCCGCGCGGCGCAGTTGCTGGGCTGCCGCCATGCCGGCGGGGCCGCTGCCGACGACGGCGACGCTTTGGCCGCTGAGACGCCGTGGCGAGGGCGGCTCGGCTTTGATCCAACCCTCCGCGAAAGCGCGCTCCACGATCGCGTGCTCGATCTGTTTGATCGTCACCGCGTCGCCCTCGCGGATCTCCAGCACGCACGCCGCCTCGCACGGGGCGGGGCAGAGGCGCCCGGTGAAGTCGGGGAAGTTGTTGGTGGCGTGCAGTTGCGCGATCGCCTCGCGCCAGCGGTCGCGGTAGACGAGGTCGTTCCAGTCGGGGATCAGGTTGCCCAGCGGGCAGCCGTTGTGGCAGAAGGGCACGCCGCAGTCCATGCAGCGGGCGCCCTGCTCGCGCAGCTCCGGCTCGGGGCGCACGACCATGAACTCGCGGTAGTCGCGCGCGCGCTCGTGCGCGTCGCGGTAAGGCACGCCGCGACGCTCGATCTGCAGGAAGCCGCCCAGCTTGCCCATCAGCTCGCGGCAGCTCCAGCCGCCATCGGGGTTGCGGAGCCGACCACCACGCGGGCGCGACTCCTCGACATGGGGGTTGCACAACCAACAGCCAAGTGATTGCGGCTCCGCGACATGGGGGTTGCGCGTCCGACCATCAGGCCGCCGCCACTCCCTCGGCCTGCTCCTCTTCCGCGGCGAGCTCCGCCAGCACCCGCTTGTAGTCACGGGGCATCACCTTCACGAACGCCCCCCGCGCGAGCAGCTCCTCCCACTCGGCCAGCACGCGCCGCGCCACCGGGGAGTCGGTGCGCTGCTCGTGCTCGGCGACCAGCGCGCGCAGCTCGAGCGCGTCCGCCGCCGAGGGCGCTTCGAAGTCGACCATGCCCATGTTGCAGCGCTTCGCGAAAGCGCCCTCCTCGTCGAGCACGTACGCGATCCCACCGCTCATGCCGGCGGCGAAGTTGCGCCCGGTGGGGCCCAGCACGACCACGCGGCCGCCGGTCATGTACTCGCAGCCGTGGTCGCCCACGCCCTCGACCACTGCCCACGCACCGGAGTTGCGCACCGCGAAGCGCTCCCCGGCGAGACCGCGGAAGAAGGCGCGGCCGGCGGTCGCCCCGTAGAGCACCGTGTTGCCCACGATCACGTTGCGCTCGGCGACGAACTCCCCGTTCATCCCCTCGCGGGGGCGCACCGCGATCACCCCGCCGGAGAGGCCCTTGCCGGCGTAGTCGTTGGCGTCCCCGCGCAGCGTGAACCTCACCCCCGGCGCCAGCCAGCCGCCGAAGCTCTGGCCGGCGGAGCCCTCGAAGTCGACCACGATCGAGTCGGCCGCGAGCCCCTCGGCGCCGTGCGCGCGCGCGATGTGGCTGGAGAGGATGCCACCCACGCAGCGGTTGACGTTGCGAATCGGTAACTGCACCGAGACCCGCTCGCCCCGTTCGATCGCCGGCCCAGCGCGCTCCACCAGCTGCCAGTCGAGCGCGTCCTCGAGCACCGGCGGGGGCGGCTGCACGCGCCGGCGGGGTTCGCCGTCGGCCAGCTCCACGTGGGTGAGGATGTGGGTGAGGTCCACGCCGCGCGCCTTCCAGTGGTCGATCGCAGGGCCGGCTTCGAGCAGGTCCACGCGGCCGATCGCCTCATCGAGCGAGCGCAGCCCCAGCGAGGCGAGCAGCTCGCGGACTTCCTCGGCGACGTAGAAGAAGAAGTTGACGACCTGCTCGGGCGTCCCCTGGAAGCGCTTGCGCAGCTCGGGATCCTGCGTGGCGATCCCCACCGGACAGGTGTTGAGATGGCAGGCGCGCATCATGATGCAGCCGGTCGCGATCAACGGGGCGGTGGAGAAGCCCATCTCATCCGCGCCCAACAGCGCCGCGATCAGCACGTCGCGGCCGGTCTTCAGCTGGCCGTCAGTCTGCACCACGATCCGCGAGCGCAGCTCGTTGAGCAGCAGCGTCTGCTGGGTCTCGGCGAGGCCGATCTCCCACGGCACGCCCGCCGCCTGGATCGAGGAGAGCGGCGAGGCGCCGGTGCCGCCGTCGTGGCCGGAGATCAGCACGCGGTCGGCGTTGGCCTTCGAGACGCCCGCGGCGACCGTGCCAACCCCAACCTCGGAGACGAGCTTGACCGACACCTGCGCCTGGGGGTTGGAGCAGCGCAGGTCGTAGATCAGCTGCTTGAGATCCTCGATCGAGTAAATGTCGTGGTGGGGCGGGGGCGAAATCAGGCCGACGCCGGGGGTGGTGTGGCGGATCGAGCCGATGTACCTGTCCACCTTGTGACCCGGCAGCTGACCACCCTCGCCCGGCTTGGCGCCCTGCGCCATCTTGATCTGCAGCTCGTCAGCGTTGACGAGATAGTGGATCGTCACCCCGAAGCGTCCCGAGGCGACCTGCTTGATCGCCGAGCGCCGCCGGTCGCCGTTGGGGTCGGGCACGAAGCGCACCGGATCCTCGCCGCCCTCGCCGGTGTTGGAGCGCCCGCCGAGGCGGTTCATCGCGATCGCCAGCGTCTCGTGCGCCTCGCGCGAGATCGAGCCGAGGGACATCGCACCGGTGCAGAAGCGACGCACAATCTCCTTCGCAGGCTCGACCTGCTGCAAGGGAATCCCTCCCCCTCCTCCCCCTTCCCCGTCCGATCCGCGACCGCCCGAGGAGCCGACAGACCCGGCTTCGCTGCGCAACCTCAGCAAGCCCCGCAGGGTCGCCCGCCGCGCGGCGTCCTCGTTGACGGCGTGCGCGTACTCGCGGTACCTGGCGTAGGCGGAGCTCGCGCGCACCGACTCGTGCGCCTGCTCGTCCCCGGCGAGCGCGGCGCCCACCTGCGCGTCGTCGCTCGCGCGCACCGCGTGCTGGACGAGCGCGATCGTCTCGGGGTTCCAGATGTGGCGCTCCCCGTCGCGCCGCCACGCGTACACCCCGCCCACCGGGAGCACGTCGTCGTGCGGCGCCGGATAAGCGCGGGCGTGGCGCTCCAGCGCCTCCGTGGCGAGCTCGGACAGGCCGACGCCGCCGATCCGCGAGGCGGTGCCGGTGAAGTGGCGGTCGATTAGCCCCCGCGAGAGGCCAACAGCCTCGAAGATCTGCGCGCTGCGGTAGGACTGGATCGTGGAGATACCCATCTTGGAGATCGTCTTGAGCAGCCCTTTGCCGATCGCCTTGACGACGTTCTGCGAAGCCTCCTCGGAGGTGACCGTGGTCGCGGCGGAGCCGTTCGCCGGGCGCTCGATCATGCCCAGGTAAGCAAGCTCGTCGAGCGTCTCCAGCATCACATACGGGTTGACCGCGCTGACCCCGTAGCCGATCAGCGTGGCGAAGTGGTGCACCTCGCGGGGCTCGCCCGACTCCAGCACGATCCCGGCGCGCAGGCGGGTGCCCTCGCGCACGAGGTGGTGGTGCACAGTGGACACCGCCAGCAGCGAGGGGATCGGCGCGCGCAGCGGCCCGAGCGAGCGGTCGGAGAGGATCAGGATGTTGACACCCTCGGCGATCGCCTCCTGCGAGTTCGCGCAGAGGCGATCGAGCGCCCGCTCCATGCCCGCGGCGCCCTCGGCGATCGGCCAGGTGATGTCGAGCGTGCGCGCGGAGAACTCGTCGTGGGCGACGTGGCGCAGCGTCTCGAGCTCCCGGTTAAGCAGGATCGGCTGGCGCAGGATCAGCTTGTGGGCGTGCTCGGGCGTCTCGTCGAACAGGTTGCGCTCGGTGCCGAGGCTGGTCGCGAGGCTCATCACGATCTCCTCGCGGATCGGGTCGATCGGCGGGTTGGTCACCTGCGCGAACAGCTGCTTAAAGTAGGAGAACAGCGGCGGCGCCTGGTCGGAGAACACCGCGAGCGCGAGGTCGTTGCCCATCGAGCCGACCGGCTCCACCCCGTCGCGAGCCATCGGCGTGAGCAGCACGCGCAGATCCTCCTGGGTGTAGCCGAACGCGCGCTGGCGGGTGTGCAGCGGCTGGTCGGAGGTCGTCACCGCCTCCGACGGGGGCAGGTCGTCGAAGTGCACCGAGTTGCGCACATACCACTCGCCGTAGGGCCGGCGCGTGGAGATCGCGCGCTTGACCTCGCCGTCCTCGACGATGCAGCCCCGCTCGAGGTCGACGAGGAACAGCTTGCCGGGCTGCAGGCGCCCCAGACGCCGGACGCGCTCGGGCGGGATGTCGAGCAGGCCGATCTCCGAGCCGAGCACGACGAGGCCGTCGACCGTCTCCACCCAGCGCCCCGGCCGCAGCCCGTTGCGGTCGAGCGTGGCGCCGATCACGCGCCCGTCGGTGAACGCCACCGAGGCCGGGCCGTCCCAGGGCTCCATCAGGCAGGCGTGGAACGCGTAGAAGCTCTTCAGCTCCTGCGGCAGGTCCTCGCGTTCGCGGTACGCCTCGGGAATCATCATCATCACCGCGTGCGGCAGCGAACGCCCGGCGAGCATCAGCAGCTCGAGCACGCGATCGAAGGTCGCGGAGTCCGAATCGCCGGCCTTCGCGACGGGCAGGATCTTCGCGAGGTCCTCCCCGAACAGCTCGCTCTGCAGCTCGGACTCGCGGGCGCGCATCCAGTCGACGTTGCCCATCACGGTGTTGATCTCGCCGTTGTGGCAGATCACGCGGTAGGGGTGCGCCAGCTCCCAGGAGGGAAAGGTGTTGGTCGAGAAGCGCGAGTGCACCAGCGCCATCGCGCTCTTGGCGCGAGGGTCGCGCAGGTCGGGGTAGAAGCCGGCGAGCTGGTTGGAGATCAGCATGCCCTTGTAGTTGATCGTGCGCGAGGAGCTCGAGGTCACGTACAGCCCGTCCTCGCCGGAGAGCTCGCAGACGCGGCGGATCACGTACAGCTTGCGCTCGAAGGCGTCCTGGTCGAAGGGTTGCTCGTGCTCAGCGCCCTCCCGACCGGTAAGCCTCTCGCCGATAGCCGACCCGTTAGCAGGAGCCTGCGCGGGCGAGCCGGCAGGTAGCTCGCCCAGCCCCACGAACAGCTGCCAGATCGCGGGGCGACAGGCGCCCGCGGTGCGTCCCGTGCAGGCGGTGTCCACCGGCACCTCGCGCCAGCCGAGTACCCGCTGGCCCTCAGCGCGGGTCGTGCGCTCGAGCAGCTCCCGCAGGCGCTCGCGCTCGTCCTGCTCGAGTGGCAGGAAGCACATCAGCACCCCGTAGCGGCCGGGCGACGGCAGGTCGAAGTCCACGACGGCGCGCAGCAGCTCGTCGGGCATCTGCATGAGGATCCCCGCGCCATCGCCGGTCGTGGGGTCGGCGCCGGAGGCGCCGCGGTGCTCGAGGTTCTCCAGCGCCTCGATCGCCTGCGCGATCACCTCGTGGGAGGGCTTGTTGTCCAGGCGCGCAACCATGCCCACGCCGCACGCGTCGTGCTCGAAGCGGGGGTCGTAGAGGCCAACGGCCTTGGGCGGCTGTTTGGTGTGCGAAGTCATGGCAGTGCTCCTGGGAGGGCCGTGCCTCCCGCAAGACGGGGCCTACCCGTGCAGGCGGTGAGGGCACCTGAGGCGGAGGCTGAAGCGTAGCAGTGGATCGGGCTCGCGTTGAGGGCGGGCAGGCGGGGTGGGCGGGCTCACATTACCGTGCGTCCAGCTTTCCAAACGTCCGCCCGCCGGCTACCGTATCCTCACCAATGACAGCGTCCATAGGCGACTTCGAGCGCGGCGTGAGACCGTGACGGAGGGTGGTCGATGTGTGAAAACCGCGTCGGCAGGGCACCATCACACAAGACAACGATCCGTGCACGTACCACGCCGGGAGAAGCACACACACGATGACCCCCGATATGCAGATCGCCCTCCCAGCGCGTGCGGAGAACATCGCGATTGTGCGCCACGCCTTCGGGGCGCTGGAGGATGTCTACGAGCTCGACGCCCAAACCCTTTCGGACATCCGCCTGGCCGTGACGGAGGCGTGCACGAACGTGGTCGTCCACGCCTACCCGGACGGCAGGGAGGGCCCGATGGAGGTGTTCGCCACGCTGCTCGACGACGAGCTGACGGTGGTGGTCAGAGACGAAGGCACTGGCATCGGCCCGCGGCCGGACAGCCCCGGCCTAGGGCTCGGCCTGCCGCTGATCGCCTCGCTCACCGAGAGCGTGCGGCTAGGACGCGACAAGGAGGAGCGCACCGAGGTGCGCATGACCTTCTCCCTCACGACCCCCACCGATGACGAGGCCCCGGCGCCGGGGCCGGGTCCGGAGGCGGTGCTCGGCACGGCCGACACCCGGGGTGAGCCGTGAGCGATGAGCTGTACAGCCGCGGCCACGGCGCACTCGACGGTGTGCAACTGGAACGCCAGGAGCCGCCGGTTGAGTCCGAGGAGCCAGCGCCGCACCACGAGGAGTCGGCGTACGAGAGCTCGGCTTTGCTGCGCCTGGCCAACGGCCCGCTGGTGGGGCCCGTGCTGTGCAGGGTGGTGTCGATCATGCTCGCGCGGGCGAACTGCCCGATGGACCGCCTGGACGACGTGATGCTGCTCTGCGATGCGCTCAGCGCCCACGCCCCGGAGTACGCCGTCGACGGTCATCTCGCCTTCGCGGTGAGCACGCGCGGAGGGCAGTTCGAGCTGCGCGTCGGCGAGCTCGCCGAGCAGGCTGCGAGCAGGCTGGTGGGAGATACGGTGCTGCCCGGAGTGGGCAGCGTGCTGGAGCGTGTGACGGACGAGCTGCGGATCGAGTCGGCCACAGACGGCGCCGGCGAGGAGCTCGTTCTGGGGCTCTTTTTCTAGCGGCCTTGGGGCTGCTTCGAGCTCTGGGGCTGCTTCGAGCCGCGCTGGGGCTGTTTCGTCTTGCTTTTCGCCGGGGCCTTGTTGCGCTTTGGGGTAGGTGCGCCGTTCACGTCGAGCACCTCCTCTTCGCGCGCGCGGCGGGCACGCACCTGTTCGATGCTGGCCTCCAGCGCGCTCATCAGGTCCGGGGTTTCCAGAGGTCGATCGCGCGGGGGTGGTTCGGGCACCACCTGCTCGCCGCCGGCCTTGCGATCGATCAGGTCGAGCAGCGCCTCGCGGTAGGTGTCGCGGTAGTTGGCTGCATCGAATGGGCGGGCGATGGAATCCACCAGCCGGTGGGCGATCTCGAGCTCGTTGTCGCTGAGCTCGACCTGGTCTTCGTGGAGCTCCTGCAGTTCGGCGGTCGGCACCACTTCGTCGCCGAAGTTCATCGTGGTCATCACCAGCGCGTCCTCGCGCGGATGGATCGCGACCAGCTGCTGACGTGAGCGCAGCACGACGCGCCCGATCGCCACCCTGTCGGTGTCGCGCATCGCCTGCAGCAGCAGCCGGTAGGAGCGGGCGCCGCCGCGACCCGGCACGAGGTAGTAGGGGTGATCGAACAAAATCGGGTCGATCTCCTCCATCTGCACGAAATCCTCGATCTCGATCGTGCCCGTGAACGCCGGTTCGAGCGCGGCGAGCTCCTCGGCCTCGATCACGACGTGACGACCGGGGGCGATTTCGTAGCCTTTGACGATCTCGCTGAAGGGAACCTCCTCCTCCTCGGCGGAGCAGAAGCGCTTTTGGACGATGCGCGCGTGATCGGTGGTGTGCAGCTGGTGGAAGCGCACGCTGCGCTCGTTCACGGCGGTGTAGAGCTTGACGGGCACATTCACCAAGCCGAAGGCGAGCATCCCTTTCCACATCGAACGGGCCATCCTCACAGTGTGCCCGTTATGCGATCGATGTCAAGCGGTGTCAGCGATCCTGCGTCCCCGGCTTGCACGAGCACGAGCACTCGATCCCGTGGCTCTCCCCTACGCGCCCTCGGCCCCGGCACGCATGCGCACGAGCGCTTGGCGGATCAGGCGGGAGACCTGCATCTGCGAGACGCCGACGCGTTCGCCGATCTCGGCCTGCGTGAGATCCTCGGCGAAGCGCAGCTGCAGCACGAGGCGCTCGCGCGGAGTGATGCGCGCCAGCAGCGGCTCGAGGATTGCATGCTCCTCGGCGTGCCGGAAGCCGCTCTCCTCCACGCCAAGCGTGTCGGCGAGGCTTTCCCCCGCCTCCTCTCCGCCGAGCGCCGCACGCGGTGCGTCGAGCGAGGTGGCGCGGTAGGCGGCGGCGGCCTCCAGCGCGTCGAGCACCTGCTCCTCGGAGGCCGAGACGGCGCGCGCGATCTCGCTCACCGAAGGCGAGCGGTGCTGGCCCACCGAGAGGCGTGTGACCACGCGGTCGACGCGCAGCGCGAGCTCCTGCAGGTCGCGGGGAACACGCACCGACCAAGTGCGGTCGCGGAAGTGGCGCTTGAGCTCTCCCAGGATGGTGGGGACGGCGTAGCTGGAGAAGACGACCTCGCGCTCCACGTCGAAGCGGTCGATCGCCTTGATCAGGCCCAGCGACCCAACCTGCACGAGGTCTTCCAACGGCTCCTCGCCATGCTGGTAGCGGCGGGCGAGACGGCGGACGAGCGGGAGGTAGCGCTCGATCAGCAGCTCGCGGGCGTGCCCGTCGCCGTGTTGGCGCGCACGCGCAAACAGCTCGGCGTCGGAGGCACTCGCACGCATACCCTCAGCGGTGGCGGACGGCTGGGCCGCCAACCCATGACCGCCCACGGAGGGTGTCGGCCTCATGACACGAGCATAGCCACGCCCGGGACCGCCCACCCAGCAAGGCGACGCTATGGACCCACCCCGAGAGCACTTGCCGCCGCGAGTCCGGGGCCCATTGCCGCAGTGGATCCGGGGTCTCGCAGCACGCTGCCGACGGTCGCAGGGCTATTCAGCCAGCAGCGAGCTCTCGCGCCGTCGGCGCCGGTGACGGGCAGGTCGGCCACGGGACGCTCGAGCGTACCGGCGAGCGCCGGCAGCTCGGGCACAAGCGCGGGGGCCAACCAATTGATCGGCGCACCACCGGACCAGCGCTCAAAATCGCACGACCCGCTCAGCAGCAGGCGCTCGCGAGCACGGGTCATCGCGACGTAGAGGATTCGCTCCTCCTCGGCCGCCTCGGCGCGGCGGCGCTCCTCGCACAGCTCCTCGTAGCGCAGGCACGCGGCCGACGCGGAGCCGTTGAGGCGCGCCAAGCGCAGGCCGACGCGCTCGCCGTCCACCAGCAGGTCGGGGGACGTGCCGTTGCCGACGCGGCCGAGGTCGGCGAGGCACACCACGGGAAACTCGAGGCCCTTGGCGGCGTGGATCGTCATCAGGCGCACCGCGTCGGGCTCGGAGCCGGTGGGGGCGTGGGGCTCGGAGCTCTCGGCGTGCGCGCGGCGCTGCGCGACGTGGTCGAGAAAGCCCCTCAGGTCGCGGCCTTCCGCGGCCTCGAAGCGGCGTGCGAGGCGCAACAGCTTGTGGATGTTCGCCAACCGTCGCTCGCCCCAGGGGAGCGCGAGCACGTGCCGCTCGTAGCCGCTGTGGGCGAGCGCACGCAGCAGTAGCTCGGCGGCACTGCGCGTCGGCGCCGCGCTGCGCTCGGCGGCGAAATGCTCGGCGAAGCGCTCCAGGCGCTCGCGGTCAGGGGCGCAGAGGTGCTCGTAGAGTCCGCCCTCGGCGACCGCCTCACCCGCCTTGCCCACGCTGGCGCCCCCCGCGTCTGGAATCCGCGCAGCCGTGCCTCCCACGTCGTGCTCCTCCGAACCACCCTCCGCAGCCACGGCTAGGCTCGCCGCCCGCGCGATCGTCGCCCACGCGCCGGCGCCTTCCGCCCGCGCCTGCAGCGCCACCAGTGCGAGACCATCGCTGGAGATCCCCACCAGCGGGGAGGCAAGCACGGAGTAGAACGCGAGCTCGTCCAGGGGGTTGGCGAGCGCGCGCAGCCACGCGAGCAGGTCGCCGACCTGCTGGTGGCCCCAGAAGCTGCCGACGGCCGCGAGCGTGCGCAGGCCGCGCTCCTCCAGCGCCCGCTCGTACACCGGCAGATCGGTCGCGGCGCGCAGCAGCACCGCCACGTCCCCGGCGGCCGCCTGCCCGGCGGCGATGAGCTCGGCGACGCGCTGGGCCAGCAGGCGCGCTTCGGCCTGGCGCCAGAGGGTCGCCGGCGGCAGTGTCCCGGCGATGCCCTGGGCGTGGGGCGACTCCGCCCAGCCGTTCTTGTCGGTGAGCAGCAGCTCAATCAAAGGAGCGTCCGTCTCCTCCCCCGTGCCCTCGGCCTCCCTGCGACCCTCCACCGCCCCCGCCGGGTCACTCTCGCCCTTTCCCTCGCGCGCGGCGATCAGCGGCGTGTAAGCATCCCCGAAGCGCTCGCCGAAGACGCCGTTGACCGCTGCGATCAGCGGGGGACGACTGCGGAAGTTGTGGGCCAACGCAATCGCGGCCCCCTCGGCTTGCAGCTTGCGGCGGCGCTCGCGGAAGATCGCGACCTCGGCGTGGCGGAAGCCGTAGATCGATTGCAGCTCGTCGCCGACCGTGAAGAGGTTGTCGCGCTCCAGCAGCTCCAGCAGCGCGAGCTGGCGGCGGTTGGTGTCCTGGAACTCGTCCACCATCAACAGCTCGATGCGCTCCGACCACGAACGGCGCACCCCCTCGCGGCGCTCCAGCAGATCGCGCGCGCACAGCTCGAGGTCGTCAAAGTCGAGCGCCGCCCGAGCTTGCTTGAGCGCGTCGTAGCTGCGGCCGAACTCCACCAGGATCTCTCCCAGCAGCGCACATGCGCGGATCGCCTCCAGCTCCAGCGGATCCGTGACCACCGGCCCCCGCGGATCTGGAGTCGCCAAGCTCAACAGACCCGAAGCGGGCTCGCCTGGGTGCAGCGATCCCCGCTCCCGAGCCGATGGCAACGGCTCCATCTCAAACAGCGTCGGCTGCAACTTGGATTGGGGCGCGGCGGACTCCACGAGCCCGGATGCCGAGAGTCGCAAGTTGGGCAGCGCCGGCCGCCCGACCCCGCGACTGCGCTGCTCGGCGTACACGCCCAGCACCATCCGCTGCACGCGGTCGGCGCCGTAGGCGGCGAGCAGCTCGACGGCCGCCTCCCGGCGCTCCCCGGCCAGGAGCGCGGCGAGCGCGCGGCGAAAGGCGAGCCCTCGCAGCCGCCCCGCGCCGGTCTCCTCAAGGATCTCGAACTCGGGGTCGAGTCCCGCGGTGAGGGCATGAACGCGCAGCAGCCGTGCGCAGAAGCCGTGGAAGGTGCCGATCAGGGCGCCCTCGGTGTCACGCGCGGCCTCACGCTCGCCCAGCTCCAGCAGGCGGGCGCGCACCCGCTCGCGCAGCTCCGCGGCGGCGCGCTCGGTGAAGGTGATCGCCAGGATCCGCCCCGGAGCGATGCCGTCCTCGCGCACCGCCCGCACGAAGCGCTCGACCAGCACCGAGGTCTTGCCGCTGCCGGCGCCCGCGGCGAGCAGCAGCGGACCGCGGCGGCGCGCCGCCGCCTGCTCCTGCTCGGCGGTGAAGGTCGGGGCGGCGGGGCTCTCGACGCTCGGGGTGCTTCTCGCAATCGATAGTGGATCGGGAGTGGTGGGGACGTGGGCTCTCAACGGTCGCACCGGCAGATCGACGGGTACATGCAGCCGCTGCCACCGAACCCGCAGGTGGCGGGCCGCGCCTCCAACTGCCCAGCGCGCGCCTGGGCGGCGGCGGTACGCGCCACGGCGACGATCTCCTCCACCAGCTCCCGCACCTCCGACGCCGGGCGGGCGTCGCCCCGCACGCACTCGAGCGCCACGCCCTCTTCGACCGCGAGCACCCCCCGCGCGCGCAGGTCGCGGCCGGAGAGCGGCTGGTAGAAGCCCCCCGCCACGCGCGCGCCCAACAGCTGCTCCACGGCGCGCATGTAGAGGGCGATCTGGAAGTTGCGCTCGCCAAGCCAGCGGTCGGGAGGAGCGGGGAGGCTGCTCTTGTAGTCGTACACCACGGCCTCACTCCCCGGCGCGAGGTCCACGCGGTCGATGAAGCCCCGCACCAGCACGCCCTCGCCGAGGTCCAGCGGGGGCAGCGCCCTTGAGGACTCCCCCGGCGCCGGCCCCGCCGCCCCAGACTCCCCCACCGACGCTTCAGGGGAGGCGCCCGGGGGCTCGGACGTCCGGTTGGGGAAACCGAAGGGCAGCTCGAGATAGGTCGGCTCCAGCTGGCTCGGAGAGTCTTGGCGCGCCAGATCGAGCTGGCCGACGTCCGCGCGATCGCCGCACTCCGCGGCGTGCTCCAGATAGCGCTCCAGGTCGGCCTCCAGGCGCCGGCGCACCCCGGGGACGCGCTCGGGGACTGTGGAGAGCGGATGCTCGCGCTCGTGCTCCCGCAGTGCGGCGTGCAACAGCTCGCGCGCGTGGGGCAACCGCTCCGTGGTGAGGCGGGCCGAGCCGGTGTCCGCCCGCAGGCGCTCGAGCGTCTGACGCAGCGCCGCGTGCGCGAGACCCCCGCGCGCCAGCGGCTCGGCCTCGGGCTCGAGGTCGCGCGCGCCCAGCATGCGCTCCACGAACCACTGCACCGGGCAGCCCGTCCACGACTGCAAGCCGGACGCCGACCACAACCGTGCCTCGCCCAGATCGGCCAGCACGCGCGAGTCGCGCAGGGGCCGGATCCACTCCTGCGGCCGGGCGCCAGGCTCGGTGGGGGCGCACGAAGAGACCTCGCCGAGTGCCCGCCGGGCGCGCGCCTCGTGAAGGTTGCCCGCGAAGAGGTCGCAGATGTCGTCCACGAACAGCGAGCGGGCCGCTGGCAGGCCATCGTCGTCGGCGGTATGCCAGCTCAGCACCAACAGCTCCCACGGGCGCGAGATGGCGGCGTACAGCAGGTAGCGCTCCGCCGCCAGCGCGTCCCCCGGGCGCCCCAGGCGCAGCCCCGAGGCTTCCGCGAGCCCGCGGCGCTCCTCCTCGGAGAGGTAGGGCTCTCCTCGCGCGGGGGCGGGGAAGACGCCCTCTTGCAGGCCGCACAGGAACAGGGCGCGTACCCGGCGCGCACGCAGGGCGAGCGGATCGAGCACCGCCACAGCCGCGAGTGTCCCGGGCTCTTCCCCTGCGCCGTCTCCCAGGTCCTCCCCCACGACCAGCTCCAGCCCGCGCAGCAGCGCAATCAACTCGTGCGCGTCGGGCGCCAGCCCCGGTGCGGAGTGGGCGAGCTCACGCAATTCCTCCAGGGCCTCCTGTCCGACCGCCAGCGCGCGCGCCTCGGTGGGAACCTGCGGGGCGTAGCCCAGCCGTCCGAGCTCCGCGGCCGTGCGCTCGATCAGCGCCGCGGGGCTGCGCTGCGCCGCCTCCCGCAGCTCCTCGAGCGTCTCCAGCGGCCAGTGCTCGGCCTCCCACAGCGCGCGCGCCGTCACCCCCGCGCGCCGCGCCCGCCACTCCAACTCGTCCACCATCTCCTGGTTGCGCAGCACCCCCGGGGCGCGCAGCCACGCCAGCAGATCGCTCAGGCCGCCGCCGTCATCCGCCGCGTCGGGGAAGGCCGCTCGCAGCAGACCCAGCAGCGCGCGGCCGGTGGCAGTGTGCGCGAAGGGGAACCGCCGTCGCAATAGGAAGGGGATGCGGTGGGCACGGAAGACCTCCTCCAGCAGCTCCGCGATCGTCTCCGGGAAGCGATGCGCGACGGCGATCTCCCCGGGCTGCACCCCACGCTCCAGGAGCCCGCGGATCTCCT
The DNA here is from genome assembly GCA_963791485.1 of uncultured Solirubrobacterales bacterium. Classification (GTDB taxonomy): domain Bacteria; phylum Actinomycetota; class Thermoleophilia; order Solirubrobacterales; family Solirubrobacteraceae; genus Palsa-744. The sequence goes on along the minus strand of CAWBSO010000006.1, from coordinate 509,103 downwards.
CCGCCACCAGCTCCAGCTCGGCCCGTTCCCCGCCGCCCTCCAGTAGCCGCAGCGCCTCTCCGGCGGGCACGGGGGCGGGGGCGTCGGGCTCGAAGATGTGCCGCTCCAGGTGGTGCAGTGCCGCCCCGGCGCCGGGGGCAACCGAAACCGGGGGACGTTCGCCTCCGGCGGCCAGCTCAGCGCGGGGTGGCAGGGAGACATGCTCGGCGGCGAGCGGCAGCAGGCGTTGGAATGTATCGCCGCGGCTGGCGAACGCCACGCGGCCGGGCTCGTAGGTGAGCGAGACAGTCACCGGCGCTCCCACCACGGCGCCCAGCGTCTCGATCGCGTCGAGCTGCAACCGCGTGAAGTCATCGAAGCCGTACAGCAGCATCGGCGTGGAGCCCCACAGCGCGGGGGCACGCCGCAGCGCGTCGAGCGCGCGCGCCGCCTGCCGCTCGGGGCTGACGCGGGCGGGTCGCAGCCGCTCCAGGCCACGGCGGTACCCTTCAAACAGCTCCCCCAGCTCGCGTGCGTGCGGAGCGTGCCCGGAGTCCGCGGCGGCCCACGTGTCGAGCGCGCCGCGCAGGCGCGCGGGCGTCACCCGCTCCACCTCCAGCTCCTCCACCAGGGCCGCCAGTGCCCGCACCACGCCCGCGGTGGGGAGCTGCCCGCCCGCATGCCGAAGCACTGCGGCGAGCACCCGTTCGCGAGCCAGCCGGCCGAGCGGGCGCCCGCCGGAGCCGGCGCGGCGGAGGACCTCGGCGAGCAATCCCTGGAAGCGCTCGACGCGAACCCCCGCAGCGCTTCCACCAAGCGCGAGCTCGCGCCGGTCGAGCTCCAGCCGGTAGCGCTCCACGTCGGCGTGGGTGGGCACGACCAACAGCGGCCGCTCCCCGCGCGCGCGGTGGACGCTGAGAGCGTCCATCACCACTTCGGCCTTCCCCGCGTTGGCGGGTCCGGTGATCAGCGTGATCGGCATGGCCGCCCTATGGTGGCGCACCGGCCCGACACCACAGACCGTCGATCCCGCCACACCGGAACGCCGATTGTTCTTTCTTTCAACGGCCCATACAAACAAGAACGAGACTCAATCTTATTTGTATGGGTGTCAAATCTTTGTTCTTCTTTCCATCCCCACCAGACAAGATGAGACTTGATCTTATTTGCATGGGGCCAAAAAAGAGAACACAACCCCACCCCCCGCCAACCTGCGGCGATGCAGACCGATCAGCTCTCGGCCACGGCGGCCGTCGCCACGGCCTCGGCCGCCGCCTGGCCGGGCGCCTCCGCGGCGGCCTCGCCCGCGACGGTCTCCTGGTCGGGGGGCTTGGCGCCCTCCTTCGCCCACGCCTCGTTGAACTCGACGCGCCATTTGCCGTCGGGCGTCTGCTGGAGCGCGAGATGCGCGCGGAAGGAGCGCCCGGAGCGCCCGCGGAAACCGGTGACGGGACGGGCGGTGTAGCCGGTGCGGATCAGCTCGCGGGCGACCGCGAGCGGCAGCTGCTTGCCGGCTTTGGCCTTCCAGATCACGAAGCCGCAGCCGGGGTCCTCGCGCGCCCAGCAGGAGTAGCCCTTGCGGTTTTCGACGATCTCGTGGCCGCACACCGGGCAGGGCCCGAGCGTGGCTTTGGGGATGCGGACGTCTTTGAGCGCGTGGTCGAGCATCTTCACGGTCTCCCCGGCGAAGCCGGCGATGTCGCGCATGAAGTGCTCGCGCGAGTCCTCGCCGCGCTCGATCGCGTCGAGGCGGTGCTCCCACTGTCCCGTCAGTTCCGGGGAGGTGAGCGGGTGGCTGCCGAGCAGGCGCACGACGTTGAGGCCCTTCTCGGTGGCCACCAGCGAGCGCCCGTCGCGCTCGATGTAGCCGACGGTAATGAGCCGCTCGATGATCGCCGCGCGCGTGGCGGGAGTGCCGATCCCGGACTCCTTCATCGCCTCGCGCAGCTCGTCGTCGTCGACCAGCTTGCCGGCGGTCTCCATCGCGCCGAGCAGCGAGGCGTCGGAGTAGCGGCGGGGCGGCTTGGTCTCCTTGGCGAGGCTCTTGATCTCGCGCGTCTGCACCTGCTCGTCCTCGATCAGGCGGGGAAGCTGCTGCTGGTCGGTGTCCTCGTCCTCCTCGCCACCGCGCTGCTCGCCGCCGACGAGGCCCTCGCCGTAGACGCCGCGCCAGCCGGGCACGATCAGCAGCTTGCCGCGGGTGCGGAAGACGTATTTGCTCTCGGCCGGCACGGTCGTCTCCACGCGGGTGTTCTCGAACACCGCCTCGGGGTGGAACACGGCGAGGAAGCGGCGCACCGCGAGGTCGTACACGCGACGGTCGTCGTCGTCCATGCGATCGACCCGGTGCTCGGAGCGGGTGGGGATGATCGCGTGGTGGTCAGTGACCTTGGCGTCGTTGACCACGCGCCCCAACGGCAGCACGTCGAGCGCGGTGACGTAGGCGGCGGCGGCGGCGTACTCCCGGTTGGCGCCGACCAACTCCGCGGTGGGCTTGATCTCGGGGATCATGTCTTTGGTCAGGTAGCGCGAGTTGGTGCGCGGGTAGGTGAGCGCCTTGTGCTCCTCGTACAGCCGCTGGGCAGCCCCAAGCGTGCGCCGCGCGGAGAAACCGAAGCGGGTGTTGGCGTCGCGCTGCAGCGAGGTGAGGTCGTAGAGCATCGGCGCGCGCTCGCGCTGTTCTTTGACGTCGATCTTGGTGATCGTCGCCCGCTTGCCCTTGCACGCCTCCACGATCGCGACGGCCTCGGCCTCGCTCGCCAGGCGCGGTTTGGCGCCGGCGTGGAAGCGGCCTGTATACACGCGCTCGCCGGGGAGGCCCGCCTCGCCGTCCCCCGCGGTCGCACCGTCCTCGACCCCCCCCTCCTCCTTCCCCTCTCCCGCCAGCGGAGGGGCGGCGAAGATCGCGTCGACCAGCCAGTAGGGCTCGGGCACGAACGCTTTGATCTCCTCCTCGCGGCGGGCGACGATCGCCAGCGTCGGCGTCTGCACGCGCCCCAGCGAGACGGCCCCGTCGAAGGAGCTGCGCAGGCGGATCGTGGCGGCGCGCGTCGCGTTCATGCCGACGATCCAATCTGACTCCGAGCGCGAGCGGGCGGCCTGCTCGAGCAGCGCGAGCTCCGAGCCGGGGCGCAGCGAGGCGAACGCCTCTTTCATCGCGGAGTTGGTCATCGAGTTCAGCCACAACCGCCGCACCGGCAGCGCGGAGCCGGCCTTCTCGTAGATGTAGGCGAAGATCAGCTCGCCCTCGCGGCCGGCGTCGCAGGCGTTGATCACCTCGCCGACGTCCTCGCGCGAGAGCTGGCGGGTGACGACCGACATCTGCTTGCGCGAGCGCTCGTCGCGCACGACCAGCTTGAAGCGCTCGGGCACGATCGGCAGATCCTCGATCCGCCAGCGCTTGTACTTGGCATCGTATTCGTCGGGCTCGGCGAGCTGCACGAGGTGGCCGACAGCCCACGTGACGACGTACTCCTCGGCCTCCAGCCAACCCTCCTCCTTCTTGAAGGTGCCGGGCAGCACGCGCGCGAGGTCTCGCCCGACGGAGGGCTTCTCTGCAATCACGAGGGTCTTCGGCATCGGGGCTCAGAGTAGCGGGTGGCTCAATCGGGGTCGCACGGCCCGGTGCTGACCGGCGTCCCGGCGTGTTCGAGCTCGCGCACGACCGTCGCGTTGGCGACGCCGTACCCGCCGGCCGGCCCGCCCCCCGTGGTACCCGCGAACACAGTGGTGAGCACCGTCCCCGCGTCGTCCACCACCGGCCCCCCGGAGTTGCCGGGGCGCACGAGGCCGCGCAGCGGCGTGAGCATGCGCGACACCGACCCTTCGCCGTAGGCGTTCTGGGTGAGCACCTGCTCGGTGGACCCAATGCGCGCCGACTGCACATCGAACGGCCCGTTTTCGGGATACCCGAGGATCGCCCCGGCGGTGCCGGCGGCGGGGTCGGGTGCGAGGCTCAACGTGGGGAGGTCGAGGCCGGGCACGCGCAGCACCGCGAGGTCGTACGTCGGGTCGAACGCGATCGCCTGCGCCGGCAGCCCGGGCGGGCGGCCTTCGACCTCGACCGTGGTGTCGCTCTCGCCGGCGACGACGTGCGCGTTGGTGAGCACCTCTTCGGGCCGCGCGACCCACCCCGAGCCCTCGATCGCCAGGCCGCAGGCGGTGCCGAGCACGCGCACGACGCTGCGCGAGGCTGCCTGCACCGCGGGGTCGTGGGCGACCCGGGGCGGGGGCGCGCCGAGCGCCGGCAACGGGCCGGGGAGCGAGGGAATCGGATCTAGGCGCGCGAGCGCGCCCAGGATCGGGCCGGAGGGAGGCAGCAGCACGTTGAGCTCGCCGAGGATCACCGAGCGCTGGATGTCGGCGCGCAACTGCGTCGCGCTGGGGATCTGCGCGACGACGGCGGCGACGATCCAAACCACGCCGAGGCCGACGGCGGCGCTGAGCAGCGCGCCGAGCGTCCGGTCGAGCAGGCCGACGCCGGGCACCAGCAGGGTGGTGCGGCGCAGCCGCCAGCCGACCCCCTCCAGGCCGGTGGCGAGGATCGCCCCGGCGAGCAGCGCCCCGACCAGCCCGAACGCGGGCGCATAGGGCGAGGCGGAGCCCTGCGGCAGCAGCAGCGGGCCGAGGCGGGTGCCGATAAACGCGCCGATCGCGAACCCCCCGAACGAGAGCACGCCCACGATGAAGCCCTGGCGCAGGCCGAAGAAGCCGAGAGCAAGGGCGAACAGCAGGATCAGCCAGTCGAGCGTGGTCATGGCCGAGATGTGCCCCGTTCGGATGTCGTCCCTGCCCACATGCGATTCCCGCGACCGATCGTACGACGCGCGTCGGAGTCTTTCCTGTCAGACCATGGTCTACCGTTCCACGATGTGATCTATGGCACAGGAGGCGTAACGTCGTGAGCAGCGCGTCCTCCGCCGGCCATAGTAGGGGGGCACACCACGTATACCAGTCGCACCAGGCACGTCGTCGTCGCACGCCGCGCACGCAAGGCGGGCGGGTTCTGATCATGTTGGCGGCAGTGGCGTTCGTGGTGGGGGCGATCGTGGGGGCCGGGCACTCCTCCCCCCCGCCCGCTCCGGGCGTGGCGGCGCGCTTCGTGGCGGCGTGGGCGCGAGGCGACTACGCGAGCATGTACAGCGAGCTCGCCCCCGCCTCGCGGCGGGCGGTGTCGCCGAGCGAATTCGCGCAGGTGTACCGGGAAGCGCTGATGACGGCCACGGCCGATAGCGAGCGGGTGGTGGGGACCCCACAGAGCGAAGCCGATGGCCAACAGGCGACGGATGCGCCGCGAGGCGCGGCCGACGGCGTGGAGGTGGTGGCGACGAGGGTGCGCACGCGCCTGTTCGGCACGCTCGCGGAGCGCTTCCGGCTGCCGATCGTGGCCGGTCCACGCGAAGGGGAAGCGCGCGTGCGGTGGTCGCGCTCGCTGGCCTTCCCGGGCCTGCGCGAAGGCGAGCTGCTGAGCCGGCGCACAGAACTGCCCCCGCGCGCGGCGCTGCTGGCACGCGAAGGCTCGGTGCTGGCCCAGGGACCAGCCACTGCGGCGGGGACGCGCTCCTCTCCGCTGGGGGCGGCGGCGAGCGCGATCGTGGGCGAAGTGGGGCCGCTCCCGGCCAACCGCCTGCAGGCGCTGGAGGCAGAAGGGGTGCCAGCGAACGCGATCGTGGGCGTGAGCGGGCTGGAGCTGGCGGCCGACGCACGCCTGCGCGGCACCCCGGGGGGCGAACTGCTCGCGGTGCGCAGCGCGGGATCCACGAGCGGGGGCCTGGTGTTGGCGCGCGCGAGCGCCCACGCGGGGAGCGCGGTGCGCACCACGATCTCCCCGGCGCTGCAGACAGCGGTAGTGACCGCGCTGGGCGGCCAGTATGGCGGGGTGATCGCGATGGAACCGGCCAGCGGACAGGTGCTAGGCGTTGCAGGGATCGGGCTGGACGCGCTACAGCCGCCCGGGTCGACGTTCAAGATGATCACGGTCAGCGGCGTGCTGGAAGCAGGAATCGCGCGTCCCACCAGCACCTTCCCCTACGCGACCGCGGCGAAGCTGGACGGGGTGCTCCTGCACAACGCTAACGGCGAGGAATGCGGGGGCTCGCTGGTGGAGGCGTTCGCGGTGTCGTGCAACTCCGTGTTCTCGCCGCTGGGCGTCAAGCTGGGGGCAACGCGGCTGGTGGCGATGGCCGAACGGTATGGCTTCAACCACCCCCCCGGGATCGAAGGGGCGGTCGAAAGCACGCTCCCACCGGCCAGCCAGATCCAAGGCGAACTGGCTGTCGGCTCGACCGCGATCGGCCAGGACCAGGTGCTGGCGAGCCCGCTGGAGATGGCGACGGTCGCGGCGACGATCGCCGACGGGGGGCGCCGCCCGACGCCCAGCCTCATCAGCGCGTCGGGTGCCGGCGGGCAGACGAGCGGTGCCCGCGGGCAGGGGGAAACGGCCGGTGGGCGAGGACAGAGCGCCGGCGGGGAGTCGGCGAACGGCGGCACGGGCGCCACCGGCACGCGCGCGATCAGCGCAGCCACGGCCCGCACGGTACGGGGCATGATGCTCGACGTGGTGCGCTTCGGCACCGGCACCGCCGCGGCAATCCCCGGGGTGGAAGTGGCCGGCAAGACCGGCACCGCAGAATTGAGCACTCCCGCCGCCTGCGACGCCAGCTCCGAACAGAAGCCCACCGAAGGCGAACAACGCTCATCCTCCCCCGAACACACCTCCGAATCGAGCAGCTGCGCGGCCGAACAGAACAACCCGAAGAACACCGACGCGTGGTTTGCGGCGTTCGCCCCGGCGCGGCACCCGAAGATCGTGGTCGGGGTGCTGATGGTGCGCGACGGCGCGGGCGGCGAAAGCGCGGCGCCGGTGGCACGGCAGGTGATCGAAGCGGCGCTGCAGGCCGGTGGCTGACCGAAAGAAGAGGGGCCCGGCTCGGCGGCCTTCGGCCGCCTGCGCCACCCCTGACCGAAAGAAGAGGGGCCCGGCTCGGCGGCCTTCGGCCGCCTGCGCCACCCTCTAGACGTCGAGTTCCGCGGAGGCCGTCTGCGTGGGGTCGCGCGGGTCGGCGATCGTGAACGTGAACGGCCGGTTGTCGAGCGATTCGACTTTGATCTTGTACAGCAGCAGCTCGCCTTGCGTGGGCCCACTGGAGGCGACGGTGTTGGGGGCGGGGATTTGGTTGTTGGCGGGCACGGTCCCGCCGCGATAGGCGAACAGGTTGGCGGGGCCGGGGACAATCGGGTGGTAGACGTTGCCCTGGGTGTCGGCGACCGTGAAGTCGGTGGCGGCGGGATGCGGGACGGTGCTTTCGTTGTATACCTGCATGAACACCCCGAACCACTCTTCGCCGGGTTTCAGCGCAGCCTGCGCGGGCGTCAGCCCGAGCAGGTAGGCGGAGTCTTCGGTGTTGTAGGGGTTGAGCTCGCGCGAGATCTGCACCTGGTAGACGAGCGGCCCGACGTTCAGGTAGGGCGCGTTTTTGCCCGAGGACCCGGCGTAGGTGCCGGTCGTGACCCGCGTGTGCGATTCCCCGCAGGCCCCGAGCGCCAGCGTTGCGAGCACGGCCGCTAGGACGACGAGTGGTGTCTTGCGGGGGAGGCGGTGCATGCGACGCGGCAGTTTGTCAGAAAAGCGAGGGGCCCGGCTCGCCGGCCTGGGGGCCGGCTGCGCCACCCTCTTACCCGCCGGCGACCGTGACGCGCCGGCCGCGCCCCTCGCCGCTCTCGATGATCGAACGCAGGCGGCGCATCGCCTTCATGTTCTTGCGCCGCAGCCACCCTCGCGCCCCGAAGGACTCCATCAGGCGGTCGGAGAGCGTGGAGGGCTGGGTCTCCAGCGTGTACCGCACGCGTGTCGTGTTGCCCGCGCCTGGCGCAAGCTCATAGACCCCGAGCGTGCGGATGCGGTTGGTCTTGCCGCCGCGGCCGACCTCGACGATCCGGTGCGGAGCCTCCACCTCGGCGAAAGTTACGTCGCCCCAGATGAAGCGGTTGCCCGGCCCCGGGGCTGCCACGCGAAAGCGCGCCCCCGCCCCCCGGCCGACGGAGTTCTCGCGCGTGAGGTGCCAGTCGCGCAGGTAGTGGTCGGTGAACTCGGAGTGGTTGGCGATGTCCTGCAGGTAGTCGAACACCCGCTCGCGGGGGGCGTCGATCAGGATCGAGACGGTCAGGGGGTCCATCGCGCCCGGCAGTTTATCGGGCCGATCCGGGACGCAAGCTAACGCCGCGCGGGCCGTGACCAATCGGAGATCGACCAGCAGACCGCTATGCCAGGGGTGGCGCACCGTCTCGGTGACGGAAGGGACAGCCGGCCAGGCTACGCCGCGCGGGCCATCAGACGCACGCCGTTGCCATGCGGCGAGTGGCGTACCGTCTCAGTGGCCGCGGGATGGTCGCGCCGCAGCGACTGGCAGAGCTCGCAGACGACGCACCCGCCGTGCTCCTCATAGAGGTGTACGCGCTCGCCCACCAGCGGGGTGCGGCCGCAGTCGGCACAGCGATTGCGGCCGGATGTCAGCACGCCCACGCTGCGGCGCAGCAGGACGCGCTCGAACTGCTCGATGTCGGTGACGGTCGCGGCGGACATGCCACGGATTTCGCCGGCCGGCGGCCATCTCCTCCCGTCTCCCGTGGCCAGCGGACATCGGCCGCCCGCGGCCCCGAACCAATCGCCACGCCGGCCGGCGGCCCGGCCCTCGCCAGCCCGTTTGGAGGAAGCGGCCGCGGGGTAGAAAGACCCGGCTACCCAAGTTCCCCCGGATTCTCTGCCTACCACGCTTCGAGACTCTCCCAACGAGTCTCCAGAAAATTACAAGCCTTTTAGACCCCAGCGGGGAAAGTGCGGTTATGATTTCCCCGAGGGTCTGCCGGTAGACGAGAGCCGGGACGTATCCCAACAGGAGAAGAGGAGCTGTGAGATGGTGGAGTCACTAACCTCGGGCACGATGGCGGGAGCGGGATCCTTTCGTTGTCAGCGCTGCGGCTATGTACTTACTCTGGCCGCCTCCGACACTTTGAGCGACTGCCCCGGCTGCGGCGGCGCGAGCTTCGTGCGCGCCTCGCTGTTCAGCGTCGGACGCCTCGCTCAGAGCGGCGCACCGGACCTCGCCGGGGGTGCCCACTCACCCGAGGGCGAAGGCGACGGCAATTGGGTGGCGCAGGCGAAGGAGCAGATCGAGCATCCCGGCGAGTATCTCGCTTACGAGGAGGACGGGGAGGCCGTGTTGGTGGCGCTGACCCAGGAGTGGACGCGCGTGGGACGCAGCCTGGCGGCTGACGTGCGCTTCGACGATCCCACCGTCTCCCGCCGCCACGCCCTGCTGGTGCGACAGCCCGACGGGGTGAGGGTGCTCGACGATCGCAGCCTCAACGGCGTGTTCGTCAACGGCGAGCGGATTGAGTGGCGGATGCTCGGGGACGGCGATGAGATCGTGGTGGGGCGCTACCGGCTGCGCTTCCTCAGCGTGCCCGCGGAGCGCGCTGGTCGAGCGACGGCCGGCGGCGAAGGCGAGCCGATCGCCAGCCGATCGAGGATCAGCGGGATCGCCTAAACGCCCACGCCGATCGGCGCACCCGCCCGATCGGCGCTCCACGATCAACGGACTCGTCCGACGGGACCGTCTTGACAAATGCAACTGGCCCTTGACAGGGCATATCCGCGGGTCTACTCTCTGAGGGAGTAGGAGAGGGAAACCCACAGTCCGGGATTCAGCGCCTGGAAAACGCGGCGCGCGATCGCTTCACCGGTCGGCCACCGCGCTCCTCCACCCGCTCCTTCCCCGGGCAGGGAGGGAGGAGAGATGTTGCACAGCAGCCACTCCGGCGCCCGGCAACAACCTGGCGGCTCGCGCCTCTGCGCGCCGCGTCAAGCTCGCGACCCGCGCGTGCGCGTGCTGGACGCGATCATCGCCACCGCCTCCTACCGCGGCTACGACCACACGACGGTGGAGTGGGTGCTGCAGACGGCGAAGGTCGCACCGGCCGTGTTCGACGAGCATTTCGCGAACAAGGAAGAGTGCTTCCTGCAGGCGCTCGATGCGCTGATCGCGCGCATCGAGTACGGGGTACGCGAATACGTGCAGAGCGCTGCGCCGTGGCCCGAGCGCGTCCGCGGGAGCCTGGACACCCTGCTGAGGGCGCTCGCGGAGGACCCTGACGGAGCGCGCGTAGTGCTGGTCGAGAGCCTCTGCGCGTGCCCCGCCGCCAGCGAGCGCCACCATGCGCTGCTGCGCCTCTTCCCGCCCCTGCTGGAGGAGGGTCGCTTCCATTGCGCCAACCCCGACCTGCTGCCACCCTACACCTCGGAGGCGATCGTGGGCGGGATCGCCTCGATCCTGCACCGCCGCGCGCTCGAGGACCGCACCGGCGAACTGCCCCGCCTGCGCGGCGACCTCGCCTACTTCGCGATGCTCCCCTACCTCGGCCACCACCGCGCGATCGTGGCGGCGTTTGCGAAGGAGCCTATTTCGCGCTCGTGACCTGCGGGTACTGGCTGGTGGCGCCTTCCCACGTGAAGGGCGGCTGCTGGGTGCAGGCGGGCGCGGCGACCGAATTGGGCTTGCCTTCGGCGTTGACGACGTGATCTTCGATCAGCTGTTCGATGATGCTCTTCGACACCGTTGCGTTGGCGGTTTCCGGATTGGCCGACGGCGCGGAGTCCGCGCAGGCCGCGGTACTGAAGACCTGCAGCCCGCCGCCACTCAGCAGCCGGAACGCTTCCGGCTTGAAGTAGGGATTGGCGCGGTTGGTACCGATCCGCTGGCTGTAGACAGCGAGGCCTTCGGGGCTGACCGTGTTCAGCGCGCGCAGATAGTGCTGGATCGGTTCGCCAGCGATGTCGTTGTTTTTATCGTGCGCCCCAGCCGCGGCGGTGGCGTTGGCGAACAGCGCCTGCAGCTCGGGGACGTACTCGCCGGTGAACTTCAGGAAGGGCTCGAAGTTGCGCAGCGGCGGGGTGACGTTGCCGAGCAGCGGGGTGAACTCGCTGAGCACGCGTTCGAACGCGGGCAGGCCCTTCTTGGAGGCGCTCGTGAACGGGCCAAGGTTGGTCAGCAGGTTGTTGAAGTCGGGCGTGAACGCCTGCACCCCTTCCAGCAGCGGCGTCAGCTCGCGCTCCCACGCGTATGACTCATCGAGCACGGGGCTCGCCGCGGTGGCGAGTTCGTCGCCCGCGCGCAGCGTCGCCGTCCCGCCGCGCTCGAAGGCGGGCAGTTCGCGGAAGGCGTCGGCCCACTGAGCGCTGCTGGCACCCAGCGCGTGGAAGGCGCGCTCGGCGTTGACCATGAACCCGCGGAACTGGTCGTCGCGTTCGGTGAGCGCGTCGAACAGCACGCCGGTGTTGTGCACGACCGCGGTCAGCGCGCCTTCCTGAGAGGCGAGGATCGTCACCAGCTTGTTGGCTTCTTGCGCAAACGGTTCGAGCCCGGCGGTGTCCGCGTTGAACTGTTCCCCGCGCCCGTTGATGGCAGCGGCGAGCGACTGCTGCCAGACTTTGAAAGCGTTCCGCACCTGGGGGTTGAGCGCGGCGAGGATGTCGTCGAGGGTCACCGCGGGGTCGACCTGACTCGAAGCCAGCCGCCCCCCGTCGGGGATCGGCGAGCCGGTCTCCTCGGCCGCATCCTCGCGACCCGGCGCCCCGCTCCCCTGCGGCTGACCCTGCCCCCCGCCTCCCGGCCCGCCGCCGGTGGTGCCCGGCGGGAACAGTTCGATGTAGGTCTCCCCCAGCAGCGTCTTCTGGCGCAGGATCAGGCGATCGGCGGAGGAGATCGGGGCGTACTGATGGTCCATTTCGACGGTCACGTCGGTCGTCCCGTTGGTGTGTGTCGCGAGGCCGACCACGTGGCCGACGTCGACGCCCCTGATGCGCACGTCGGACTCTTCGGCCAGCGCCAGCGTGCGCGAGAGCTCGACCGTAAAGCGGTAGCCCTTCGGCTTCAGCGGTACCGGGCCGCCGAAGGAGTCCCACAGGAACAGCAGCAGCCCGAAGCAGCTCAGCGCGAACAGCACGATCACAAGGATGTTGGCGAGGGTCGGCGCGCGCTTCTGCATCAGTGGTTCCTCCCAAGCGCCGCCGCCGACGCCAGCGCGCTGGCGTCGGGGCCCTGTCCGAAGACACGATCGGCCAGCAGCCCGTCGGGGCTGACCCCGGTGCGCAGGCTCGCCGCTTTGGCCGCCGCTGAGCTGGGCGCCAGCACCGACGCGCACTCTGCCGTGGTTGGTGGGTTGAGCAGGCCGAGGACCAGGCGCGCCGTCGGGTCGGCCGCGGCGACATCGTGCAGGATCGGCACCAGTCCGCAGTTGAAGTACAGCAGCGCCTGGCCCTCGGCCCCGTGCGCATCGCCCTGCGCGACGACGCTGTTGAGGTCATGGTTGGCCCAATCCAGGTAGAACAGGAAGTTGCCCTGATTGGGCCCGGGGTTGTAGGCGAGCTCGTTGAAGAATTCGTTGAACACGGTGAACACGGTGGTCAGCTGCGGCGAGGCCTGCGTGAAGTCCTTCAGCGAGGGTTGCAGCTGTTCGAGCACCGGCAGGATCTGGTGGAATAGCGGGCGCACTTCGTGCTTGAGGATCGGCGTGGCCGTCTTGAAGGAGGCTCGCACCTGCTTCTGCGCCGGCGCAAGCGCGGTGGCGAAGGGCTCGAGCGCGTGCAGCGTATGGCCGGTCACCCGCACCGCGGTGGCGATCTTGCTGAAGCCGTGGTTGGCCTGTTTGAGTACGCCCGGCAGCTCGTGCAGGGTTTCCTGCACCTGACGGTCCTCCCGCGAGAAGGTCGCGAACACCGCGTTGCCGTACTCGACCGACTGGGCGAGTTTGGTGTCCTTGCTGCCGAGCGCTTCCAGCAGCAGGCGGAAGTTGTGGATCCCGTGTTCGACGTAGTACTGGCGCTTGGCGACTTCGCGCCCGATCGCCGTGAACTCGCGGGCGAGCGGGGCGAAGCGCTTGAAGGTCGCCGAGAGGTTGGCGGCGTTGCCGTTCAGGCCTTCGCCGACGCCCGCGAGCAGCGCCTGCAGGAGCAGGCGCGTTTCGGTGTCGAACGAGGCGAGGAATTCGTCGAGGTTGCCGTCGGGAGAGGTCTGCGTGACGGGGATCGTGTACCCGCCGGACACGCGCCCGGAGGAGGGGTCGCCGGGAGAGATCTCGACCGTCTCATCCTTCAGCCCGGTTTTGGGGCGCAGCAGCGCCGTCGCGTCGCGGTAGATGTAGGCGGCGTACTTGGGCGTCAGGTTCATGCTCACCAGCGCCCTGCCGCCGCGCAGTTCCACGCTCGAGATTTCGCCGATTTTTGCGCCCGCGATCGTGACCTGCTGGCCCTGGCCCGGCGTGACCGCCTGGGCGGTCGAGAATTCGCCCTTCAGCACGAACGATTCGTGACCGATGACCGGCACCCACGCGGGCACGGAAAGGCGCTCGTGGGCGAGGATGTAGCCGGCCGCGCCCACCGCGAACACGATCATCGTCACGATCGCGATGAACGCCGTGCGGTAGCGCGCGATCTGGTCGCGGACCCCACGCCCGCCATCCTGTACCTCGGGGGTCATCCGCCACCTCCATCCGCCGGTCCGTGCGCCAGCGGGCCGTTGAATTCGGGCAGCTTCTGCGTGTAGCAGGGCACGAGCGGCTTGTACGGCGGCTCGTTGCCGGTGAAGCGCGGGCTGGTGCCTTCGGGGGTCAGGCGCGTCTGGGCGATCAGCGTTTTGCCGTCGGTGGGCGAGCCCGGTTTCAGGAGGGTCGCCGGCGGCGAGAGCAGCGTGGAGCCGGTGCCACCGGTGATAAAGCGCCCGGCCGCGCCGTTGCCGTCGAAGTTCTGACTGAAGCCTGCCACGCCCGCCATCGCGTACCAGAATTCGTGTTCGGCGGTGCCTCCGGAGGTGTTGGCGCCATCCTGGAGCTCGGTGGAGCCGGCGGGATAGAGCACTTTGCTGAGGCACTTGCTGAAGTTGGTGAGCTGTGGCTGAAAAGCGACCTGCCCAGCCGTGAGCGAGGCGATCTCGGGCGCCGCGGTGCGCAGCGCCGCGGCGACGCCGCCGAACTCGTTCGGCTTCAGCGTCGCCCGCAGCTGTTCGATCCAGGGGAAGGCGGCGGCATCCGTGGCAGGGATCTGTTCCACGCCGGGAATCAGGTCGAGCGCGAAGGTCCTGATCGACGGCGCGGCGCCCCGCACTTCGGCGAAGCCGTGTTCGATGCCGCGCAGCGCGCCCGGCAGTTCGGCGACCGCCGCGCGCAGGCTCGACCCTTGCGCGGCGAAGATGTGCAGGAAGGTGTTGAAGTGGCCGGCCAGTTCGCCGAGCGCCTGCTCGTGCACGTCGAGTTCGGCGCTGATTTTTTCGATGCTCACAAACAGCTTGTAAAGATCGTTGGTTTCGGTGCCGGCGAACGCCTGGTTGACGATCGTGCCTTTGCGCAGCGCTTCCGGTCCGAGCCGGTAGGCTTTGTTGAGCGCCTGCGCCATGTTCAGGCCGCTCACTTCGGGAGACTGTTCGGCGTTCTCCGCGGGCGTCGGCTTGGCGGTCAGCGCCGCTCCGTATTCGACGAGGAAGGTCTGCAGGTTGGCACGCGTATCGGTGTTGAGCGCGTCCAGCAGCTGGTCGAGCTGCACCGGCTCGGATGTCTGCGTCACCGGGATCGTGGCACCCGAGGAGAGGGCGGGGGCAGAGGGGCTGCCGGGCTGCAGTTCGACGAACCAGTTGCCTTCCAGGAAGATCTTCGGGCGGATCTTGAGCGTCGCGTCGGAGTGGATCGGCAGCCCCTTGCCTTCGATTTCCATGCTCACGAGCGCCACGTGGCTGCTCTCCAGATGCGTCGCGGTGACGGTGCCGACGGCGACGCCCGCAATCCGCACGGGCGACTTGGGGCGCACGTTGACCGACGAGCTGAACACCGCGTTGAGGCGATAGCCGTGTTTGAACGGGATGTGTTTGGTGAAGCCGAAGTACACCCCCACGATCAAGACGACCAGGAAGATGGCCCCGGTGCGCACCGGGTTGGAGCGTTTCTGCAGCTCGGAGACCGCGGTCTGCTGACGACGGCGCCACCAGCGCGTGCCGCCCGTGCCTGCCTCGCGGCGCCGCCCATGCGTGTCCTGCCCATGCCGCTCAAGCCCGTCTCCCGGCGCCCCTCCGTTCGGCCTCGGCGTGGCGCTCATGACTGCTTCCCCTTGCCGTTGGGAGTGCTGGAGCTTTCCTTGGGGAAGTCCTTCAGCTGGGAGGCCGGATACTTTTCACCGTACAGGCTTTCGCCGCGCTTGGTTTCTTCGTGGGTCGTGCCCAGCGTGGTCGAGGTGTTGCCGATCACGGTCTTGCCGACGACGTACTGCATGTTGCCCGCTTCGCACTCCTGCGGCTGACCGGGCCCACCAACGTACGGGTAGGGGTTGTAGTGCAGGTGGTTGTCTTCGATTTTCGTGTGTGTGGTGACGTTTTCATCGCCCGAGGGCCCATTGGCGGGCGCGGAGGCCGGCAGCCCCTCGTTGTTTTCCCCGGAGGGAGCGAGGAGCGGCACCACGCGCGCGAGCGTGCCGTTGCCGATGCTCTCGGAGAGCGAGTTGGCGAGGTTGCGGAACGCTAGCGTGATGTAGTTGCAGTTGGTCTGTGCGGGGGCCAGGCCCGCGAACAGCGGCGTGCCGACTTCCGCGGTGCGGGTGAGTTCTTCCAAGCCGAGCAGCACCAGCGGATTTTTGGAGAAGAGTTCGAGCGCCTGCAGCGCGCTGGCCAGCTGCGCGTTCAGGGCAGCAGCGGCGCGCACGTTGACGGCGCCGACGGCGAAGGCGTGGCCGAGCGGCGCCGCGACCTTCGTCAGGATCTTCGCGCTCGGCCGCAACAGACTCACGAACTCGGTCGCTTTTTCGAGGAACGGCTGCTCGTACTGGAGCGAGTGGATCGCTTGGCGCAGCGACGCTGGGCCTCCTTCGATCGTCCGTTCCAGCGAGGACGAGGCGCCGGCGAAGGCGGTGAAGAAGGTGTCGAGCTCGCGGTACAGCGACGCCTGCGTCTCGGCCACCGGCGCGACCTGTTTGGCAGCTTTGTCGAGCGCGATGAACAGCTGGCCGAAGCCGGTCTGCGGCGAGGCGAGGTTGTGCAGCACCGGCACCGCGTTTTCGGTAAGGGGACGGAGCGTGTGGATCGTGTTGTTCAGGCCGACGCCGCGCCCGGCGAAGCCGTCGCCGTAGGCGTTGGTGTTCTGCTGAATCGCGATCCGCGTCTGCTTGTCGAACATGTTGAAAAAGCCCTGGATCTCCACCGGTTCGCGGGCATGCGAGACGGGGATCGTCGCGCCCGCCGGGATCCCCCGCGGGGAGTGCCCGCGCTTCAATTCCAGGTACTTCAGGCCAATCGTGGACACCGATTGGACCTCCATCGTGGTGTCGGCCGGCAGCGGTTCCGCGTGCTTTTCAAGCTGGAGGCTGACGATTGTGGTGACCTTGCCGGTGGTGGGATTCTGGTAGGGAACAAGCCTGCTCACGATCCCGATGCGCCGGCCGAACAGCCGCACCTGATTGCCCTTTTCGAGGCCCGAGGCTTCCGGCAGTTCGGCCTTGATGTCGTACGTCGGCGTGAACGGCAGCCCGTTGGTGGCGCCGTAGGAGACGTACACCGCCACGGCCGCGATCAGCACGGTAAGCGCCCCGATCAGCAGCGGGCTCGCGGCGAGGGAGTTGCGCCGGCGCGGGTTTATCACGGGACCTCGCCGGGGTCGCAGCTGAGCTTGCCTTCGTCGGTGAACGGCGCCGAGCCGTCGGCCGGCGACGGCGTCGCGCCGGCGCCGGGGCAGCGGCGCAGTTCGCGGCTGTGCAGTCCCTGCAGGCCTTCCTGTGGGGAGGTCGGGGTCAGCGTGTTGTTCGCGCCGACCTTGAAGTTGTTGAACACGGCGCTGATACGCGCGTACTGGCCGTTGGCGTCGTAGTAGCCGGCGCTCGTGCCGAAGGTGCGCACGAAGCCCTCCAGGTCGGGGGCGTAGGGCCCGAAGAACGCGGTCACCGGCACCGATTCCTGCAGTGCCTTGACGTCGGCAGGCGAGCCGCTGGCGAGCTCCTGCGCAAGTGTGGGCATTGCGAGCGCGCTGTCGGTGAGGTCGTTGCTCGGCCCCGGCTTGCTGAGGGCGACGCTGAGATCCCGCAGCACCGGCCCCGCTTCGTGCACCAGCGGCGTCAGCTTCGCGAACAGCGGCGCGAGCGTCTTGGTGTCGGGCCCCGCGACCGTCGCCAGCTTGCGCAGCGCGGCGAACGTGGATGGCAGCTGCGCGAACGCGCGGTTGCCCTGCTGCAGCGCAGTCGGCAGCTGCGCGACCCCCCGCTGCAGGCTGGACTGTTCGGCGCCGAGCGCACCCAGCCCCTGCTCGCCGTTGCTGACCAGGTTCGTCAGTTCTTCGCGGTGGGCCGCGAGCGTGGTGAGCGCCTTGGCGGAGTACACGAGGAAGTTGGCGAAGGTCCGCTGGTCTTTGTTGAGCTCGGCGAAGATGTGATCGGCCGAGCTCAGGAAGGGGCCGAAGTATTCGAGGTCGGTGCCGAATGCCTGGCTGGCGCCGGCGTACTCTTCGGATTCACCCACGAAGTACTCCTGCAGGCCTTTGCGTGTGCGCGGGTTGAGTGTGTCGAACAGCTGGTCGAGGTCGGTGGTGCCTTCACCGGAGCCGGCGGGCAACGTCGAGCCGGGGGGCAACGTCGGCTCGTTGTTGGGACCCGGGGAGAGCGACACGTAGCGCCCCGCGACGGTCGTCAGCGAAGGCACCCGCACCTGCGCAGTCGTGCCCCGGTGCAGCGGCACCAGCGAGCCTTCGATGTGGATCGTGATCAGCGCCGCGTGGTAGTCGTGGGTGAGTGTGATGGCGGTGACGCTCCCCACCGGCACCCCGCCGACCTGCACCTGGTCGCCGAGCACGAGTTGGCTGTCGTTTTCGAGTTCAAACTTGTAGGTGGCCCCGCCGCCGCCGAAGAACACAAGGTAGACGACGGCCGCGACCACCACCGCGAGCGCGCCGCCCGCCACCCAGCGGCTCGCGCTCCGCGGCGGCGGGGAGGCCAACCGCGGGGGCTCCGGAACTCTGCCTCCCCCACCCGGAGGGGGCAGCGGGGGGCGCACGGGAGGGGGTGGGGGCGTGGTCGTCGCCACTCTCATTCACCGCCCGTGCGGTTGGAGGAGGAGCCCACGCTGGGCTGCGCGGAGCCACCTGCGCTGGGAGCGGGCTGCGCAGAGCTGCTCGAGCCCGAGCTCGACCCGGCGCCGGCCGACGCGGTGCCGGCGCCGGGATCCGGGATCGCCGCAGCAGAGGGCTTGCTGGAGACGTTCGGCTCGGGGATCTCGCCAAGTTGCGAGATCAACTGCAGCCACTGGCTGGGGGTGAGCGGCGAGCCGGATACAGCGGCGACGCGGGCGCCGCGCGCAGTGCGCGCCGAACCCGGCGAGGCGAACGCGACGTGGATCAGGCCACGGTCGCCGGGCAGCGTCAGCGTGTTGTCGGTCCCCGGATAGCTGATCGCGCTGACGATCTGCGCCGGCTTCATCGTGCCCTGCAGCCGCAGCAGCCGGCGCACCGCGATGTCGGTGACCGAGCCCTGCCCTTCGTGCCCGGCGATCGGGGTGCCGTCGATCGCGGAGATGTCGACCGCGTCACCCGCGGCGGCGGCGATCGTGTTGCCCGCGCCGGGCGCGCTCGCACCGTGAGCACAACCGGACGCGGAGACCGTCGGGCTCAAGCCGGAGACCGAGAGGAACTCGAGCGCCGCCAGCACGCGCCGGTCGACCTCGCCGGCGCGCACCGCGCCGCGCTCGCACGCCGGCAGATGCACGCCGGGGTCGCGCAGCAGCAGCTGCTCGAGCTGCGGCTTTGACGCCAGCAGCACCTGCCCGACGGTCGGGGAGGTCGCAAGGAAGGGGTTCTCGCCCTTAGCTCTGAACACCGACGTCTCTTCCAGGCGCACCCAGCCGTCGAGGATCGGCTTGGGGTCGATCAGCGGCGCGCCGGCGCCCGCGGGGCGAATCTGGAAGAGCATGTGCCCCTCCCCCACCGCTGTCGCGGTCTGCCCCGCCGCCGGGGATGGCGCCGCGCCTTCGCCCGCGCCGGAGGCCGCCGGGGCGGGCAGCACTTCTGATCCGCTCGCGCCGACGTGCCCGAGCACGGTGCCCGCCAGCACCTGCACGCCGGGACGCAGGGGGTTGAGATACACCTCATTGGGACCGGCGCGGAAGGCGTGCGGCGTCGAGGCCGCCCCACCCGCTCTGGCCGGAGTCGGGAGCACCGGAGGCGGCGAGGCCGGTTTGGGAGCGGGAGGCGTTTCCAGCGCGTTCGCGGCCCCCATTGCCAGGCCGGTGGTGACCGCGGCCTGCGAGAGGGGTGAATGTGGCTGCACGCCGGCGCTCGCGGGCACGCTGGGGCTGGGACCGACGCCGCCGGCGCTGCTTGGGTGGGAGATCCGCGCGGCGACGGCCGTGTCCACGCGCGGTTCCAGCACCGGGTAGAGCGCGGCGACGCTGCCCAACTGCCCGTAGGTGTAGATGTTGCCGTAGGCGTCGCGCAGCGACACGTAGCGCCCGAGCGTCGGCGATTCTCCGACGGCGGTAACTTCGCCGTCCTGCACGGCGATCACGGGTGCCCCGGCCTGCGCGTAGATCACGGTCCCCGCGAGCGTCTTGGCGGGCTCTGTGGGATTGGCGGGGAAACCGTCGCTGAAGTGCGCTTCGGCGTGCACCGGGAAGCGCGATTCGGTGAGACCGGTGATCGCGCTCAGCAGTTCCGGGGGCGTGCCGCCGAGCAGCTGCGCGCGCAGCATCACCGCTTCGACGTAGGCGGCGGAGTGGTTGTAGGAGAACACGGCCGCGCGAATGTGCTGCGCCCCGCCGGCGGCCGCGAGGTAACGCGCGGCGGCGAAGATCGCGTCGGCCGGGTTGTAGGGGTCCTCGTAGCCCGAGCCAGTGGCGTCCACCCCGTAGCGCGCCCACGATGAGGGCAAGAACTGCATCCAGCCCTCCGCCCCGGCGCTGGAGACGTTGAGGTCGCGGCCGTAGTCGGTCTCGACCTCGTTGATCGCCGCCAACACCTGCCAGGAGATGTCGTAGGCAGTGCCGGCCGCCTGGTAGATCGGCAGCAGGAACGGGGGGACGCGGAAGCTTTCGATGAAGAAGTCGGGGATCCCCCCGATCGCCTCGCCGAGCGCGCCGGGCAGCGGCGGGGTCAGCGTCGAGGGGGGCGGCGCGGGCGCGTTCGCGGGCTTCCCGGGGGAGGTCTTCGCCGCCGTCGACTTGCGCTTGCCGGCCGTTCCACTTGCGCCGGTCTTCGGGTGGGCGTGGCCGCCAGCCCGTTTGGAATGCCCATTGGCTTCGCTTGGCGCACCCTGTGCCTGTACCTGGGGACTCTGGCTCGCCACTTCGGGCGCGGTGGTCGTGGGGGTCGTTTCTGGGGCGCCGGGTGCGGTGGGTGGGCTTGATTCCGGAGCCGGCGCGGTTTCGGGTTCCGCAGCCGGTTCGCCCACCTGCCCATGAACGCCCACCGGCGCTTCGGGGGCCGGCACGGTCGTGGTCGTCGTCGGAGTGGGGCTGGAGACGGTTTCGCCCCAAGCCGCGGAAGCGCCGACGACGAGCAGCAGTACCAGCGCGCACAAGACGGCGAGAGCCGGGAAACGGTGGCTGTGGCGCAGTGGGGTCATCGATCAGTTGCCGAGCAGGTAGTTGAGCAGCAGCCCGCCGGCTTCCGAGCCTTCGCTCGGCGGCGTGTAGTAGGTGGTGCCGGCGCTCGCTCCTCCGACCGGCTGGGCGACGGCGGACGGGAGACTCGCGCCAGTGCCGGCGCCGGCGGGGCTCGCGGCCGCTTCCGAGCCGGGGTACTCGGCCATCGCCTGCGACAGCGTGGCACCCTTGAGCATCGCCTCCACCCTCGCCATCGGGAGTGTCGTGTCGGTCGCCTGCGCGTTCGCCGTCTGCGCGCCGGTGCTCGCCGCGCTCGCGCCGGGGATGAAGTTCGAGCGACATTCCGGTTCGAGCGTGATTTTGTAGGCGACGCATTTGTTCCCGACCACGGCGGCGCGGGCGAAGTGGCCGAGCGAGTCGTAGCCGTTGATGTCGCCGGCGCCCATGAAGATGAAGTCGAGCAGGCGCTCCAGCCCGCCGGTCGAGCGCACGCTGGAGAGGAGTTCGGAGAAGCTCTTCGCGAACGGCTTCGTCGCACTGCCCAGCGACTCGATCCGGGTGAGCAGCGGCTGGGTGTTGACGAGCGCTTTGCCGATCTTCCCCGAGGAGGCGCCAAGGCTTTTGAAGAACTGCGTCGTGCTCGCCGAGAACGGCCCGATGTTCTGGAACGTGCGGTCGATGCCCGGTGCCGCCACGCCGAGGTCGGTGAAGGTCGGGATCGACTGTTCGGCGAACGCTTCCAGGTGTTTGGCGTAGGGGCGCAGCTCGCGTATGAAGGTCGGGAATTCGTGCAGGTTGGTGGCGAGTTCGGAGTTGTGGCGAGCGGTTGCCACCGCCACGGTGCTGCTCTGGGCGAAGAATTCGGAGAACTGCTTGCGTTCGCGCGCGATCGGCACCAGTGCCCGGTTGCCTTCTACAGCGAGGTTGCCGAGCACCTTGTTCTCCGAAGCGAGGATCCCGAACACCTTTTCCAGTTCCCGCAGCGCTGGGTTGGAGCGGTGCAGGACCGCGCTCAGGTCGCTGCCGCGACCGGCGAAACCAGTGCCGAGTTCGTTGAGGATGATCGTCAGGCGCTGGTTCTCGGGCAGGTGACCGATGTCGCTGAGCAGGTCCACGCCCACTGGGCTGGAGGTGTTGACCACCGGGAGCAGATACTCGCCCGCGCCTTCACGTCCGGCCGGGATCCGGTGCAGCGGCGGCGGCAGCGGCGCCCCTTCCGCGCGCGACTGGGTGGGCAGGCAGTTGACGTACTTCTCGCCGATCAGCGCCTGCGGTTCGATCGTGCAGCTGGCATCGGCGCGGAAGTCCTGGAAGCCGGGGTTTTCGATCTTCAGCATGACGGCCGCCCTGCCGTTCGAGGTTGGCACGACCGTGCCCACGACGCCGACCTTGACGCCGTCGATCTTGACGTTCTCGCTGTTGACGAGGTTGCCGGCGTCGTCGAAGATCGCGCGCACCGTGTAGCCGCCGCTCGAGCCGCCTGCCGCTGTGGCGAGCAGCACGGCGACGATCGCCGCAGCCACGCACAGGCCGCCGGCAATCGCCGCTACCGCTCCGCTCCTGCTCGCCCCAACGGCCCGCTTCCTCACAGCTACCCCAATCTCCTTGTCCAAACAGCGAGTGGGCGACCCCGCCCGTTGGGATCCCGCTCGCTGCCGCTCCGGTCAAGCGCCCGCCTCGCGGGCGGGCGCTCATCGCTTGCGGTCTACCTGTTCGCCATCTCTTCCTCGTAGACCTACCGCTCTACTTTTTCTTTTTCGGGCAGGGCGCTTTGTATTCGGATATAACGACTTCCCCGCTCTCGAACTTCATTTCGGCCTTGAGCGGGAAGCCGCCCTTGGGGCACTTGTTGGGCAGCGTGATGTAGGACGTGGTCTTGCCGTGCTTCTTGAATGCGGAGCCGACCTTGAGGTCGATCGCTTCGGTCGAGACGGCAGCCGCGCCGGGCACCGATTCGACCAGCGGGATTTCGGACTCGAACTCGTAGGCGTACAGCCCACCCGCCGGATGGATCGTCCCGCCGACGTAGACCTGCGCCGAGATCGGCGAGGGGGCGTTGGCGTAGAAGATCAGTTCGCCTTTGGGCGCGAAGAAGGCCTGGACGGTGCCTTTCTCTTTGATCGGGTCACCGCCGATCGTGTCCGAGGCTTCGACGGATCCAAGGGCGCTGGCCTGCGACTTCTTCGGGCACGCTTCGGGGCCCTTGAGTTCGAGCGTGCTCAGCGTGCAGGTCACGAACCCGTTGGTCTGCAGCTTCACGCCCTTGGGGGCCCACACGTTGACGCCTCGCAGCTGCGAGGGGGAGTCGTTTGTTACTTCGGTGCCCCGGATCGTGAATTCGAATTCGACCGCCGCGGGCGCGCCAAGGATGTCCCCGCTACCCGGAACGCCCTTGAGTGGGACCGGCACGGCTTTGAGTGTGACTGTGGGTGTCGCAGACGCCACGGCTGGCGAGATGGCCAGTACTCCGGCGACAGCGACGGCAAGGCCAAGCAGCGCCCTGCGGGTGGATGCGATGCGCATCATCAGCTTCTCTCTCCTCTGTACGTTTATGTAGACAGGTCGCCTCGATCCGGGTAGCTCCGAGCCGTTGCCGACTCGGCGACATCGAGATCCCCAGAGCCTCGCGACTCGGAGAACGTGGCGATTCTTACCGCCACTCTACCCGTCGCGGCCGATGGCTTCAAGTTCGAGCGTACGGATATCGTCCTCGTCCCCTTTTTTAGTCAGCGTTGAAAATCCGCGTCTGAGGCCGCTTTTCCCCACAGTCAGAACTCCTCTCTGGACTCTTATCCTACTTTAGTAGCACTGAGATCCTACTTTAGTAGTGCGAAGGCTCAAGTGGAGGGTTAGAGTTGACCTGTCACGCACCTCACGACCGGCGGGTTGGTTTCATACAGGTCCCATTCCCGTCAAGGAGGAGACCGATGGACTTCCAGCCCAGCGCCCGCTGCCTCGACTTCAAAGAGCGCCTTAGCGCGTTTATGGACGAGCACGTCATCCCCGCCGAGCCCGTGTACGAGCGCCAGTTGCGCGAGTCCGGCGGGGCGGGTGGGGGCTCGATCCAGCCGCCGATAATGGAGGAGCTCAAGGTGCGCGCGCGCGAGCGGGGGCTGTGGAACATGTTTCTACCCGACCCCGAGCACGGCGCCGGGCTCTCCAACGGCGACTACGCCCCGCTCGCCGAGATCCTCGGGCGCAGCCACATCGCCTCAGAGGCGTGCAACTGCTCGGCGCCCGACACCGGCAACATGGAGGTGCTGCACCTGTTCGCGACCGAGGAGCAGCGCGAACGGTGGCTGCACCCGCTGCTGGCCGGGGAGATCCGCTCGGCGTTCGCGATGACCGAGCCCGACGTGGCCTCCTCGGACGCGACCAACATCGCGCTGCGGATCGAGCGCGA
Source organism: uncultured Solirubrobacterales bacterium (assembly GCA_963791485.1). Taxonomy (GTDB): domain Bacteria; phylum Actinomycetota; class Thermoleophilia; order Solirubrobacterales; family Solirubrobacteraceae; genus Palsa-744. The sequence continues at coordinate 485,112 of CAWBSO010000006.1, read as the reverse complement.
CGGCGACCAGTACGTGCTCAACGGGCGCAAGTGGTGGATCTCGGGCGTGCTGCACCCGCACTGCAGGGTGATGATCGTGATGGGCAAGACGCGGGTCGACGGTCCGCGTCACGCCCAGCAGAGCATGATCCTCGTGCCGCTCGACACCCCCGGCGTGACGGTCGTGCGCGGGCTGCCCGTGTTCGGCTACCTCGACCACGAGGGCCACGCCGAAATCCTCTTTGAGGACGTGCGCGTCCCCGCCGCCAACCTGATCGCCGGCGAGGGCGAGGGCTTCATGATCGCCCAGGCGCGGCTCGGGCCGGGGCGCATACACCACTGCATGCGCTCACTCGGCGCCGCCGAGCGGGCGCTGGAGGCGATGTGCGCCCGCGCAGTGGCGCGCGTCACCTTCGGGGAGCCGCTCGCGGCGCGCGCCAACATCCAGGATTGGATCGCCGAGTCGCGGATCGAGATCGAGATGGCGCGGCTGCTCACGTTCAAGGCCGCGTGGCTGATGGACACCGTCGGCAACCGCCAGGCGCGCACCGAGATCGCCGCGATCAAGGTCGCCGCGCCCAACATCGCGCTGAAGGTGATCGACCGCGCGATCCAGGTGCACGGCGGCGGCGGCGTCAGCGACGACTTCCCGCTCGCGTGGATGTACGCCCACCTGCGCACGCTGCGCCTCGCCGACGGCCCCGACGAGGTCCACAAGCGCTCGATCGCCCGCCACGAGCTCGCCCCTCACATGCCGCAGGGGTGATGCGACTGAGACACTACTTCCAGCTCGACGGTAGGTCGGTTTGAGCACGTACCGCGGTGTTCTCTGGCTGGAGATTTGGCGTTGAGTATAATGATAGTATATATAAAGAGGTGCTGGGGTTGTTATAAAAAATCCAGAACCCGATAGCAATTGCGCACGGCTTTTGAATTTTTTGTTCAACACCCCGCCCTATTGCAATGGCTATACGGCTCGCTCTCTACTCCAAACCGACCCACTACCTCCAGCCCCATACCGCGCCGAGACGCATCGCCACCCGGGTGCGCGCCTTGCTGCCGGGCACCGCCGCCAAGCTGGGGGACGGCCTGCTCACGCTCGCCGCCGGGCTGGCTGCCGCGATCCCCGTGATCAGCGCGACCGTCAAGGCCGTGCAGGCCGGCTGGGTGCCCGTGGCCGACCGCGGGATCATCGCCACCCGCGCCCACGACGTGTTTACCGCGCACGCCCCGCTCGTGGGCCAGTACTCGCTCGCCGGCGAAGTCACCGGCCGCGTGACCCACTCGCTCGGGCCGATGCTGTTCTGGCTGCTCGCCCCCACCGCCTACAGCGGCAGCGACACGGGCATGACCGTGACGATGGGCGCACTCAACACACTCTGCATCCTCGGCGCCGTCGCGCTCGCTCGCCAGCGCGGGGGCAGGGTGCTGATGGTGATGGCCGCCGTGGCGATCGCGCTGATGTGCCAGTCGCTGGCGGCGGAGACCTTCTACGACGTGTGGAACCCCTCGGCCGGGCTGTTCCCGTTCACGCTGCTGATATTCCTCTGCTGGTCGCTCGCCTGCGGCGACTACCGGCTGGCGCCGCTGACAGTACTGGTGGCGAGCTTCACGGTGCAGACCCACCTCACCTACCTCCCCCCCACCCTCGCGCTGCTCGCCGTCGGGCTCGGCGGCCTCGCGGTCGGGGCGATCGCGCGGCGGCGACGGCGGCGACGGCGGCGGCGGCGTAGCGCGACCGGGACTCCCTCGCCCGGCGCCCCGGGACTGGACGGCCATCCGGAGACCGACGTCGGCACGACGAGGCCGGCGGCGACAGGGGAAGGAAGCGCGACTGTGAAAGCGCCGGCGCCGGGCCCAAGCCGCCGCTCGCTGCTCGGCTGGAGCCTTGCCACGCTCATGGTCACGGCGTTGTGCTGGAGCGCAACTATCGACGGGCAGCTCACCGAACACCCCGGCAACCTCACGCTGGTAGTCGAAAGCGCGACCAAGCCCAAGGCCACGCTCGGCGACGAAGTGGGGTGGCACGCCGTCGTGCACGCGGTAGGAATCGTCCCCTGGTGGTTGCAAACCCCCAAGAGCCGGTGGCAGCGCAAGTACGAAGTCCGCTCCACCCCCTCCGCGCTCGCGAGAAACTCCACGATCGCGATGCTCGCCGCGCTCGCGCTGGTGGCGCTCATCGCAGCAGTGAGACGCCGCCGCGACGTGGCGACGCTGGCGCTGACCGCGCTCGTGCTGTGCCCGGCTCTCGGCGCCGTCGCGGCCTCCACGCCCACCCCGCGGCGGCTGTCGGCGACGCTGGGCTACACGATGTGGTGGGGCTCGCAGGCGGGCATGGTCGTGTGGCTGGCGCTCGCGTGGGTGCTGGCGCTGGTGCTCGCGTGGGCGGCGGATGGGGTGACGCGAGCTGTGCGTCGGCGCCGCGCGGACACTGCATCAGGCGACGCCGGCAGCCCACCCGGTCCTCCAGCCCCACCCGGACCTCCAGCCCCACCCGATCGCCCGGTCCCGCCTCGCCCCGCGGCCGGCCGCCTCGCGGCGCTCGGCGCAACGCTGCTCACGCTCGCGGGGATCGGCACCGCCGCGGCCGTGGGCAACGCGGTGGCTGCGCAGGCCACGCCCGACGAACACGCCACGTTGTACAGGCCGATCAAAGCGATCGACGCGCGCCTCGCTCGGCTGGTGCCCCGCGGCGGCAGCGTGGTGCTGGAGGGCCTGTTGGACGGCGCCACCGAACCGATCAAACCGTCGCTGCGCTACTTCCTCGTCGCGCGCGGCACCCGCGTGCTGGCCCCCGGCTCCGACCTGCGGCTGGGCACGTGGTATGAGCTCTACAAACGCCCCTACCGCGAAGCGATCTACCTCAGCGACGTCCCCCGCCCGCCGGTCAGGCACGCGCCGCTGGCGTTCGACGTCAGCTTCCGCGAAGAGGCCACCGTGAACACGGTGTACGTGTGGATCTCACATCGGCCGGGGCGGTGATCGTCCGCGCTGGCCGAAACGGGGACGCGAGCGCAGCGAGTGTCTCCCGGCTTCGGCACGCTCGCTGACCGCGCCTACGGGGGCGGGGGGCGTCCATACCCCGCCACCGCGGCCGGTTTGCATCCGCGCAGCGGACCCTGCTCGGTCGAGGCGCTCAGCCGGGTTCTGACAGCTGCCGCTCGTAAGGCCCCCGGCCCGTCAGGCACACCGCCCCGCAGCGCGCCGCCAGGGCAAGCGCGTCGGGCACCGTCATGCCCGCGCCCAACCCGTAAGTGAGCCCCGCCGCGAAGGAGTCGCCGCAGCCGTAGGAATCCACCGGCGCGGCAGGCGGCGGGGCCGCGTCCCACGTGCCCGCACCCCCCGAGCGCTCACCCGCACCCCCCGAGCGCTCCCGGTAGGAGCCGCCGCGCGCACCGTCGGTGAGCACGACCAGCTCGGCGTCCGCCTGCGCGCGAACGGCCTCCTCGCGCTCGATCGCGTCCTCGCCGCTCAGCACCAGCGCGTCGAGCCGGACGCCGTGCCCGAGCGCGTGCAGCGCGCGCGGGCTGGCAACCAGCACCCGGGCCGTGCGCGCGGCACGCAGCGCGTCCAGGTCGCCGGCGGTGAAATAGACGGCGTCCATCTCCGCGAGCGCGCGCCACGGAACCGCCGAGTCCCCACCCAGCGGCTCGAGGCGCGCTCCGAAGGTGGTGATCGTGCGCTCCCCGGAGTCGTCCACCAGCGTCACGGCGCTCCGGGTGGGGCCCTCACGCGGGGCGGCTGACACGTGCACGCCGAGCTCACGCAGACGCGCCACCGAGCGGCGGCCGTGCTCGTCCGCGCCGAGCGCGGTGCAGAGCGTCGCCTCGCCCGCCAAACGCGCCAGCCTGCACGGCCGCGACGGCGCCACCACCGGCCGGCTCCTCGAAGGGGTCGCGCGCGTGCGCCACCTCGCCGGCGCGGGGAATGTGGGACACGCGTGCGAAGCGCACCCACTCGACGTGTCCCACCACCGCCACTCGCGGCGCGCCGGCTTGCATGTGCGCAGTCTCCCACAGGCCCCGCCGGCACGAGCAGATCGGCCTCGGGCACGCCCGCGGCCGCCGCGCCGAGCGATCGGCCGGGCCTCTCACCGAGAGACCTCTCCTTGATAGAGTCCGGTCAAATTGAACTTGCGCGGCTCGCGCCAAGATCGCTCGACCTGGATAGGAGGACAGAATGTCTGCACCGGAGCCGGCCGTATTCGCCAAGGCGCTGGAGGGAATCTCCCTGAAAGTCGCCGCCAAACCCGCGAGCACGAGCACCCTGAACACCAATACGCCCGCGGGGTACGTGTCCATCGAGCTGCCCTCAGACGGCAGTTTGTGGGTCTACTTCACCTCTCAGGGTGAGCCCAAGGCCAAAGTGTGGCAGTGGCACGAGAGCACGCTTTTCACCAAAATTGACGAAAGCACCGAAACGGTGCTCACATGGCACAAAGAAGATCGGTTGGTTTACCAGCTCGGCTTCCCCGAGCAGCAGCTCTCGCTCAGTTGGGGCTACGAGTAACACGTGGACCTCGGGGCGCTCGGGTGGTGCACTGCTCGCCACCACCCGGCCACCGCTACTCCCGCGCCAGCGCCAATAGCTTGGTGACCGTGTTCCAGTTGCGCGCGGTGGCAACGACCCCGAAGCGTTTCTCGAAGAAGGCGTAGGAGAGCTTGATCGTGCGCACCCCCTCGGGGCACCACACGTAGATCTCGCGCTCGCCGAAGCCGAAGAGGTCGGGCTCGTAGTCGACGGGGTCGAGCTCCCGCAGCAGCGCCGGGTCGGGTGGCGCGGAGAGGAAGGTGACGAGCAGCCGCGAGGGCTCGGCGACCGCCTCGGGCAGCGGGTTGGCGCTGACCACCCGCGCGAGCTCCGCGGCGGTGCGGACCAGCACGCGCACACCCAGCCCGAGCGAGCTCACAAGCTGGCCTTCGATCTCCCGCGCCGCCCGCTCCGGGGGCGTGCCGGGGGCGGTGAAGACGGCGTTGCCGCTCTGCAGGTGGGTACGCACGTCCCCGTAGCCGAGCTCCTGCATCAGCTCGCGCAGATGGGCCATCGGCACCCTGTTGTTGCCGCCCACGTTCACGCCGCGCAGCAGCGCGATCTGGCGGGGCGCCCGCTCGGTGTCGGCCTCGCTCGAGCACATGGCGACACCGTAGCGACCTCGGTCGCATACCGGCCGCCCGCGATACCCACGGCGAGGACGAGGCGACGGCCCGGCACATCGGGCACTCCCGCAGGTACGGGCACCGGATCGACACCCCATAAACTCCCCGACACGTGAATCTGTGGATTCCGGATCGTCCGGGTCGCGAGGCCGTCGGCGAGCTGCCCGAGGGCGTGTCGCTCAACCTCACCCCCCGCGCGGGGGAGTTGCCACGCGCGGCGGTCGACGCAGAGTTCCTGGTGCCCGGCGCAGGCGACTCGCGGATCGCCGAGCTGCTGTCGCGGATGCGGGGGCTGCGCGTGATCCAGACGCTGTCGGCGGGCGTGGATCGGCTGCTGCCGATCGTCCCCGCCGGCGTCACGCTGTGCGACGCCGCGGGTACCCGCAACGCGGCCGTGGCGGAGTGGGTGGTGGCGGCGATCCTCGCCTCGACGAAGCGACTGCCGGAGCTACGCGACAGCCAACGCGAGCACCGCTGGGAGTGGCAGCGATCCCACGAGCTCGCGGGCAGCACCGTGCTGATCCTCGGGTACGGCGCGATCGGCGCGGCCACGGAGCGGCGACTCACTCCATTCGACGTCGAGCTGATCCGCGTGGCGCGACGCGCGCGTGCGGGCGTGCACGCGGTGGAGGACCTCCGAGAGCTGCTACCGCTCGCCGACGTCGTGGTCGTGCTGCTGCCGCTCACCCCCGAGACTACCGGCCTGCTCGACGCCGACCTGCTCGCACGCCTGCGGCCCGGCGCGCTGCTGGTCAACGCCGCCCGCGGGCCGATCCTCGACACACAGGCGCTGTGGCGGCTGCTGCTCGCCGAACGCATCAGAGCCGCGCTGGACGTGACCCACCCCGAGCCGCTGCCCCCCGACCATCCCCTGTGGGACGCGCCAGGTGCGCTGATCACCCCCCACCTCGCCGGAGACACCCTCGCCGCGGATCGGCGCGCGTTTGCCCTGGTCGGCGAACAGGTGCGTCGCTACCTACGCGGAGAGCCGCTGGCGAACGTCGTCAGGCACGGGTATTGAGCCCCCCATTCGCCTCCCACCACGACCGCCGAGGGCCGGCGACGACGGCGGAGCTCGCGTCAGCCGCCCACGGCAAGCTCAGCCAGCAGCGCCCCGACGGCGCATTCGTCCAGCTGGGCGCCCGCGACTCGGCGCAGCTCGGCACCCGCCTCCGCGGGCGTGCGCGCCGGGCGGTAGGGGCGCGTGGTCACGATCGCGTCGTAGGTGTCGCATGCCGCGATGATGCGCGCCGCGAGCGGGATCGCATCGCCGGCGAGGCCGTCGGGGTAGCCGCCCCCGTCCCAGCGCTCGTGGGAGGCGCGCACGGCGGAGGCGAGGTGGGCGAAGGCCGGGATACGGCCGACCAGGTCGCCGCCGACGGCGGCGTGGTTGCGCATCACCGCCCACTCCTCGTCGGTGAGCGGGCCAGGCTTCAGCAGGATCTCGGAGGGCACGGCGATCTTGCCGATGTCGTGCAGCATCGCCGCGTAGCGCACGTCGCGCGCCTGCGCGCGGGAGAGCCCGATGCGCAGCGCGACGCGCTCGGCGAGGTCGGCGACGTCCTCGCCGTGGCAGGCGGTGTAGTCGTCCTTCGCTTCCACGGTGGAGGTGAGCGCCGCCAGGGTGGTGGTGAAGGTGCGCTCGAGGTCGGCGAGGAGCCCCGCGCGGTGCACGGCGGCGCCGAGGGCGGCGGCGACCGCCTCCACGAGCACCGCGTCGGCCTGGCCGAAGGCGGAGGGGGCGACCGCCTCGATGTTGAGTACCCCCCACACGGTGCCGTCGACGAAGATCGGGGCGCTCAGCTCCGAGCGCGGGTCGGTGGTGGGATCGCGCGCGATGTAGTCGGGATCCATACCGGTGTCGTGCACGAGCGCGGTGCTGCCGGAGCGCGCGACGCGCCCGTTGACGCCCTCGTGCACCGACTGCTCGACGAGCAGAAACTCGGTCATCACCTCCGCGAGCGGCCCGGCGCCGGCGATCAGCCGCAGCATCCCGTCGCCGTCGAGGCGCTGGATCGCAGCGAGGTAGAAGGAGAACGTGCAGTGCAGCTCGTCCACGACCAGGTGCGCCATCTCCTCGATTTCCTGCGTGGCAGCCAGCCGCGCGGTGAGCTGCGAGGCGACCCGCAGGCTGCGCGCGCAGGTAGGCAAGCTCGCCGGCGCCGGTGAGCTTCTGCACGCGCTCGTCGGCGCGTTGGCGGCGCAGCGCCTCGGCGCGGCGCTCGCGCTCGCGCGTGCCGGCGGCGGCGGAGGAGCGCCGCTCGCCGGGTTCTACGGAGAGCTCGGGCATCGCGAACGCATCGGCCGCAAAAGACCTGCGCTTGAGCGATGTTTGTGTGTATCCAGCCAGTGGTGGCAAGGGATTTATTGGGATGGGCGGCCCCCTCCGGGGCCGCTGGCGGGGGTACGTGTGGCGAACCCGCACCGTCCTACCAGCTCGAGATAAACGTCCGCAGTTTTCCCGGGGCCGTATGCAGTACCGTTGGCGCTGTGACTGCCCTGGCCCACCCGGCGACATCGGCGGGTGGCACCGCGGGCCGAAAGCCGCACGACCTCGCCGCCGACCACGAGCCCCACGACGACCCGCGCCTGTGGCGCGAGCGGCTAGCCCCCTACGCCCGAGCCAACCGTCCCCGAGCGCTGCTGTGCCTCGCAACGTCGGTCGCGCCGTATCTCGGCCTGTCGGTCGCGATGTACCTGCTGCTCGGTGTGTCCCGCCTGCTGACGCTGGCGCTGATCGTCCCAACGGCGGTCTTCCTCGTGCGCACGTTCATCGTCTTCCACGACTGCACGCACGGGTCGTTCCTGCAGTCGAGGCGCGCCAACGCGTGGCTGGGCATTGCCACGGGCCTATTGCTGTACTCGCCCTTCGTCCGCTGGCGCCACGACCACGCCGTCCACCACGCGAGTTCCGGCGACCTCGATCGCCGTGGCACCGGCGACGTCCGCACGCTGACCGTCGCGGAATACCGCGCGCTGCCATGGCGCGGACGGCTCGGCTACCGCCTGCTGCGCAACCCGCTCATCATGTTCGGCCTGGGGCCGATCGTCGCGATGATCATAGGCCCGCGCATCGTCGCTCGGGGCGCCCGCCCACGCATGCGCCGCAGCGTGCTCGCCACCGATGTGGCGCTCGCCGCGATCGTGGGCCTCCTCTGCGTAGCGATCGGCTGGCGTGACTACCTGCTCATATGCGGGCCACCCGCACTGCTCGCCGGCTCGATCGGCATCTGGCTGTTCTACGTCCAGCACCAGTTCGAGGACGCCTACTGGGAGAGCGGCGAGGACTGGAGCTACAGGGATGCGGCGCTGCGGGGAAGCTCGTTTCTGAAGCTCTCAGCTCCGCTGCGCTTCTGCACGGGGAGCATCGGCTACCACCACGTCCACCACCTGAATGCGCGCATCCCCAACTACAACCTGCGACGAGCGCACGATGAGAACTCGATCTTCCAGGCGGTACCGACGCTCCATCTATGGGACGCCGTGCGTGCTGTCGCGCTCAAGCTGTGGGACGAGGATCGCGGGCGCCTCGTGACGTTCGCCGAGGCGCGCAGGTGCAACGCGGCGATCGACGTGCGCTCTGTGTAGTCGGCTCCGCGTGCCGAGCGAAGCCATGCCCGAGCATCAGGCCGGCGAACCTATGCGCCGCCTGGAGCGGGATGCGATGAGCCGCTGGACGAGCAGCATTGCCGCGGGCACCTTGCGGTCTCGCGGTGGGAGCAGCCCGATCTGCTGTGAGAAGTTGTAGAGGTCGTAGATCAGCGTCTGGCGGGAGATCAAACCGTCACGAAACTCGTAGAGGTCGATGCCGTCGATGTCGATGGGCCGTCCGGTGGGAGCCCATGTGGGTGCCTTGGAGCCGTAACGCTTGCCCCAGAACGCCAGCTCGCCTGTGAACGTCCCTGTCATGCGCCATGGCAACGCGAGCCCGGTGCCCTCCAGCGCGGGATAGATCGCGCCGGTGCTCTCAAGGTGAACGTCGGGGAAAGCGCGGAAGAAGATCTCGATGAATGCCCTGAACTCGCTGCGGCCGTGGGCGGTATCGCCGAACATCGCCGGGTCCTCGCACACGATGTCCTCGGTCACGAGGGCGTCGAGCTGGTCGAGGTCGTGGTTGTTCCAGGCCGTCTCCCAGCACGCAAAGAAGTGATCCAGCTCGCTGGCGCGGGGGAGCCAGCGCTCAGAGAAACCCTGCAGGCCACCTCTGAGCTGCTTCAGCAAGTCGGTGGCCTGGTCGGGGTTGGGCGGTGCGATGGTGGTTGTCATCGGAGACTCCTTTGCTCGTTGTCAGCTTCCAGTGTTGGATGAGCTGTTGCCGCTCATCCCCGCGCGAACTGGCCGTGGAAGCCGAAGGGGATGTGATGGGGTGCGTGCGCACGTGCCAGCTCGCTCAGGTCGGCGGCGTCGAGCACGAGCAGGAAGGACCTGGCCTCATCGGCGTCGAGCACGACCGAGAGCAGCACCCCATCGTCCTCGTGCTCGGCTTCGGGGCGGGCCACGAACACCGGCTCGCCCGGATAACACCCCGGCTGCCCCCACGAGAGCGTGGCGCCGTCTGTGGTGTCGATCTTGAGGATCTGTTCGAGCCATCCGTTCGCGCCGTTGCCGTTGCCCCAGACGTAGCGGTAGGGGCGCTCGTTGCAGCGCCCGTAGTTGATGCGCGGCAACTCGATCCCCTGCTCGGACAGCCGCTCGCGGCGCACCGAGCGGTCGGCGAGGCACAGGCGAAAGCGGGTCAAACCAGCGGGTGTGATCGGCTTGCCGGCACGCAGACGGTCGAGGTAGAGATCCTCGACGATGCCGGCGTCTGGGGTGGTGCACAGGTCGACGACGACCTCGCCGTCGTCCTCGTAGGCGTTGACGTGGTGGAAGGCGAAACAGGCGTCGGTCTGAAAGCCGCTCCTCGCCTTGCCGGTAGCGCGGTCCACCAGCGTGAAGCGCGTGCCGAGTTCGGGCTTCCAGCGGTAGTTCTCGATGTAGGGGCGTCCGGACAGCGCCAGCGCCAGCGGGTTGACGACGTAGGGGAACTCGGCGAGTACCAACCAGCGCTCGGTGAGCCCGAACGAGTGCATGTACGCGGGCTCTCGCACCGGCAGCGAGGCGATCACGCGAGGCTTGCGCTCATGCGGTGCGACCGCGAAGAAGCGGTAGCTGCTGCGGGCGCCCAGCTTGGCCGCGTAGTTGAGCATCCCGCCGCTCGCGCGATCCATATGCGGGTGCGCAGTTGAGAGCTGCCCGGGGACCGCGTACGGACGCACCCCTGCCGCCTTCAGCGTGTGCGGGTCGAACTGTACGGGCAGCGGGGTCTCGGTCATCGCAATGAACCGCTCACCCAGCTTCGCGATGTTGACGTTCGCGTTGTCCGGCAGAACGCCTTCCGGTGAGAACAGAGTCTGCACGCGCTTGAACAGCGAGCGGCAGGGGTCGGTCGCAAACTCTCCATAGACCATCCGGCCCTGCTCGCGCGCGGCCTTGTAGGAGCGGCTTTCCAGGAAGCGGTTGCCGTAAGAGACCCGCCCGCCGTCGATCGTGAACCGGTGCAGCATCGCCAGCCCGTCGAACCAGTGCCTCATGCGCTGACCATCGCCTCCGGCGGCGGTGCCCCCGATCTCGAACTTGGCTGGGCCCGTCCGCAGCAGCGAGCCGCTCAGCCAAGCCGGCAGCTCGCCGCTCAGCGGCAGCGCGTCCACCACCACCTCGCGCTCCAGTGTCGAGAAGCCAAGCGCGGGCGGACTGAGCTTTGGTGCTGTCGACGGAGCTGTGTTGACGGCCATCAGAACACTTCCTTCCGTATGGTTCGGCTCGAACGATACACAGCGTAGGCTAATCTGCGGGCGTTGTCAAGCACGCCCCCCACAACCACGCGCATGACCGAGACCTCCTACGTCGTGCTCGGTCTGATCGAGCAGATTGGCGCCGCCACGCCATACGACCTGAAGCGGATGGCCCAAGTCACCACGTTCAACTTCTGGGCGGTCCCCCACACCCAGCTCTACACCGAGTGCGGACGGCTTGCCAGCGAGGGGCTGCTCTCTGAGCGGCGCGAGCAGAGCGGACGGCGCCGGCGAATCTATCGCCTGACAAAACGCGGACGCGAGGCGCTCGCGCAGTGGCTGGCGGAGCCCACCGAGGAGCTCGAAGAACTGCGCGACCCCGCCACGCTCAAGCTCTTCTTCGGCGGGGACCCGGCGAAGCTCGCCGCCGCCCAACTCGACGCCCACCAGCGCAAGCTGCGCGCATACGAGCAGCTACACGCCGAGGTCACCGACTGGCCCCGCGGCTGGCGGCTCGCGCTGGAGGCAGGAATCGGCCACGAGCGGGAGTCGATCCGCTTCTGGACGGGCATCGAGTCATGAGCCGGACGCACACTGCCGAGGTTCTCCGTAAGCCGAGCCCCGACGGGCACGCGAACCATACGTCCTCGGACTCGAGGTCATCGAGTTCACAGTGCACTTGCCAGAGACTTAGAGGTATTCGGTGACGTCAGGGACCTTCGTGAACCCGAAGGTGGGTGCGAGTTGTGACTCTTGTGGATTCGTGGCACCGCTACTACACGGGCGTCTCCGTCGAGGATCGCTTCGTGCATGGGGCCCATGCACGCCTACGGGATGGGTACGGTGTCGAGCGTGTGCGTCGAAGGGAGAGGCCGGCCGGCCCCGATATGCAGGCTTCGCAGACGCCGGAACGTGCGCGAGTGATCCCGGCGATACAACCAGCCACCGGCTCTCGGTCTCAGTGCTGATTGCGCGAGACGATTGAAGGTCTCCTGCGCCTCCAGTCGGGCAAGTCCAGCGCCGATGCAGAAGTGCGGGCCGTTGCCGAATGCGAGGTGGGGCGCCCCGGTGCGTGTGAGGTCCAGCCGGTCTGGGTCGGGGTAGCGTGCGGGGTCGCGGTTGGCGGCGCCGAGCACGACAAGCGCCTGCTGCCCCCTGCGCACGCTGACTCCGCCAAGGATGAGGTCGTTCCGGGCAACGCGGGAGGCAACCTGGACGGGGCTGTCGTAGCGCAGAAGCTCATCGACGGCCTGGGCGCAGAGGTCGGGGTGCCGAGCGAGCCAGTCGAGCTGGTCGGGGTGCTCAAGCAGCGCGAGCGTGCCGTTGCCGATCAGGTTCGCGGTCGTCTCATGACCAGCGGCGAGCAGCAATAGGCACATCGTGATGATCTCATCGGTCTCCAGCGCCGCGCCGCCGTCGGGGGGATGGACCAGTACGCTCAATAGATCCTCGCCTGGAGCTGCGCGCCGTTGCGCGACGATCGGGACGAGGAACAGCATCAGGGTCATGGCCGCCGTGCCGATCGCGTCGATCTCTTCCGATGTCGGGTCGAGCTCGAGCATCCGTGCGAGCGTGGGAGTTTCTGAGCGCAGCAGTTCTGCACCCTCGAGGCCCACGTCGAACAGCTCCGCGATGACCGCGAGCGGGATCGGATAGGCGAGTTCGCTCATCAGCTCGACCGGTTCGCCGTCGGCTAGCGCTGTGAACGCACTGTCCACGATCGCACTGACGCGCCCGCGGATTCCCCGCACCGTTCGCGGCGTGAAAAAGCGGTTCACGGCCGTCCGCAGCCTTGTGTGGGCCGGTGGGTCAGCCATCAGCAGCGAACGGCTCCACTGTTCGGAGACAAGGCCTGGTCCACCCAAAGAGGCGAGCATCTGCGGGCTACTGCGCGGGTCAGAGCTCCACTCGGGGCTGCGCAGAACGTCTGCTGCGCACTCGTAGGAGAGCACGAGATGGGCGCCGAGCGCCTCGTTCCACTGGACAGACGCCTGCTCACGCGCGGCGTGATAGGTGGGGTAGGGGTCGTCGGTCGGGAACGGCCATGCTTGCCAATCAGGCATGGCTGCTCGCTGTCTTGCGCTCGGCGAAGAACGCGTGGTCGAGCTTGCCCATCTCGGTGAACGGGGCCTCGTCCTCGAAGAACTCGGCCGCGATCGAACCCCAATAGCCGCTGGCGCGCAGATCGGCGATCACTGACGCCTCGGCCATCTCGATCCGGCCCATGATCGTGTACTCGGGCGAGGCGGTGAGGTACCGGAAGGCGTTGGCTGAGGGGCCGGTCGGTGAAAACTTGCGCTCGATCCACCTGGACACGTACTCCGGCGTGATCGTGAATGGCTGCTGCGCCCACCACATTTCCCAGGGCTCACGCCAGTAGGCGAACACCTCCTCGGGGGTGACCGGATCTGAGGATCGCCAGAACCCAGCCTCCACGCTTGCGTGCCATGTCCCGAGCACGTCATCGCGTAGACATGCGCGCCCGATCGCGTTCATCACCTCGCCCTGCTCGCGCCCGAATCGCTTTACGCAACCGAAGTCCAGGAAGCTCACGCTCCCGTCGTCGTGAAAGACGTAGTTGCCGGGGTGCGGATCGGCGTTGAGCAGGCCGAAGCGGTGGTTCGATGCATAGACGAAGCGGTGGATCGCCTCCGCCCATTGGTTGCGCAGCTCCTGTCCAGCGGTGAGCGCGTCGCTCCAGGGTTTGCCCTGCACGAGCTCTTGGGTCAGCACACGATCGGTGCTCAGCTCGGCGATCACCTCGGGGATACGGATGAACGGATGCCCGCGATAGATGTCGGCGAACTCCGCCTGGTTGGCGGCCTCCTGGCGGTAGTCGAGCTCCTCGGTGATGCGCGCGGTGATCTCGCGCCCCGCACCGCGAATGTCAAAGCTCACTTTCCTTGGCGACAGGCCGAACATCAATCCGAGGAACGTGGCCATCAGCTCGTTGTTCTTCAGGTCGGCCTGGATCGCAGCCGCCACCCCCGGGTACTGGATCTTCACCGCGACCGGGCGTCCGTCTAGCAGCCGCGCGGCGTGGACCTGACCGATCGAGGCTGCCGCCAAGGACTCCCAGTCGAACTCGGCAAACGCGCTCTCAGTCCGCTGATGAAGCTCGCGCTCAAGAACGGAGCGCGCGAGCTCGGGCGCCATCGGGGGCGCCGCATCGCGCAGCCGCGCCAGCGCCGTCTGATAGATCGACTGGAACTCCGCCGGCACCGCGGGACTGGCCGAGACGAACGAGAGCATCTGCCCGGCCTTCATCAGCGCGCCCTTGGAGCGGCCGAGCAGCTCGACGTAACGCTCCGCAGTGCGGATGTGAAACTCGGTGCTGTCCGCGCCAGTGAGCTTGCTCCGCAGTCCGACCACGACCGCCTCGCCCGCGGTGCGAGCGCTCAGCGCAGCCAGCGGGGCGGTGCGCCGCAAGCGCCCACGGGTAATGCCATCGCCCTGCGACAGCGCGTCGTCTGTATCTGGGGGGAGCCCGGCGTCGGACATCAAACACGTCTCCTTCTTCAACTACTGGTCTAAGCTAAGTGTATACTTAGTAGGGCAGATGTCAAGCATGGTTCCAACCCGAGAGCGCATCGTCGACGAAGCAATGCGCCTGTTCAGCCAGCACGGCTATGCCGCCACCAGCATCGCCAAGATCGAGGCCGCCGCCGGACTCACACCCGGAGCCGGCGGCATCTACCACCACTTTCCAAGCAAGGAAGCCGTGCTCGCCGCCGGGATCGAGCGCCAGCTCTCACGGCTCGGCGCGCTTCGCGAGATCCGGCAGGTACTTGGATCGCTCGGAGACCTCAAAGCAGAACTGACGCTGACCGCGCGCTACGTCCTCGCCGAGCTCGACAGCGAGACCGAGCTGCTGCGCATCCTCGCCTCCGACGCACGCAACCGACCACAGCTGCTGACCGCCGCCGTCGAGCAGCTCGTGAGCTCGACGTTCACAGGCTTTGCCACGTGGATCAGCGAACGCGCCAAGCGCGCGATCACGGACGAGGAGGCTAGGGCGATAGCTTCCTTCGGGCTCGGATCGCTGCTCTGCACCCGCCTGCTACGCGATGTCCTCGGCATCCCAGCCCAGGTGGACGACGAAACGCTTGTCGACACCTGGGTCGGGCTCATGGTCGTCGCGCTCACTGGCCCAGCACCACAAGCCCAGTCTGAATGATGCCGAGGTCGAAGAGTTGCCTGGGGCGCGGCGTTGCTGCTGTGGCCGAGAGCGGGTAGGCGACCTGGCGCACTGCGGGCGTTTGGGAGTAGGTCCTCTCGGGGATTGCCGACTCGCAGTCGCCGCGTAGAAGCTCCGGCGCGGGATCAAGGCCGTTAGGCCACACCGCCGTTCGCGCCTCGTCATCGACCCGGACTTTCCGGAAGTACTCGGGATCGCGCAGGAGCTCTCCAAGCGTCCCGTGAAGCAAGAAGCGCCTTGCTTCAACTTAGACTTGCAAAAAGCCGACAAAGTCGCTAAAGTCCCCAAAGCGAACACTCGACTGAAAGAGGATCACCATGTACAAGGAGCAGCGCCTCAATGTACGCCAGACGGCTCGCCGTCTCGACGTCCACGAGAACACCGTGCGCAACTGGGAGGAGCGTGGCCTGCTCAGAGCCGTCAAGCTGCCCGGCTCCGGCTACCGGCGCTTCGACGTGGCTGAGGTCGAACGGCTCCGCGCGCAGATGCTGAACGACCTCGCGCCCGTCGCCGAGGGCCCCGTAATCCGCCCGACGGGCACCCGGCGGATCGTCCATGGGGATGAGGAGTGAGATGTCTCACGAGCCTCGCCCTCGCGCCAACTACTACGAGTTGCGGACGGACCTCTACAGCCAGGGGGACATCTTCCGCGATGTTCCCCTCGCGTATCCAACACCTGCAGCCGAGATAGCGATCGAAGACACAGACACCCCGGAGGAGACCGCGAGGACCTTCCTCTCGGGACCGCTGGAATACGGATACGCGATGCTCATCTCCCCGACCTGCTCGATGCGCTCTCAGACGGCTGGACGCGACTACGCACATCCCGTTCGGACCCTCGTCCCGTTGCGCCCTGTAACGGAGCTCACCGACATGGGGATCCTTGACACGTCCAAACGCAACATCGCCGAGAAGCGTGACTCGCTGATCAACTACATGTGGATCCCCACCAGCGACGCCCTCGGCATCCCAGACAGCCTCGCGCTGCTCTATATGCCGGTCACGCTGCACCACGACATGCTCGATGGACTACGGGTCACCCAGCTCGCGCATGATGCGACCTGTCAGCTACAGAAGAAGCTCGCATGGCATGCGACCAGCCTGCTCCTTGACCGCGCCGAGTTCGACCCTCCGATGGACTGAAGTGATGGCCGAGGAACCCCAGCTCAAGAACCCGTATGACTTTCGCTCCCCCGTCAAGCGCAGCACGCTGCTTGCGGGGCGTGATG
Source organism: uncultured Solirubrobacterales bacterium (assembly GCA_963791485.1). GTDB lineage: Bacteria > Actinomycetota > Thermoleophilia > Solirubrobacterales > Solirubrobacteraceae > Palsa-744. Next base: position 468,776 of record CAWBSO010000006.1, on the reverse strand, counting down.
ACGAGATGGAAGCGATCGATAACCTGCTGCGCGACTCATCAGCAGACTCACCAACGCACCTTTCATTGTTCGGCGGCGAGGGCACTGGCAAGTCGAGCCTCTTGAACGGCGCGGTGGATCTGGCGTGTGGGCGCGGGATGATGGTGGTGAAGCTGGCACTGACCTCGACGATCGTCGAGACTGAGATCGACTTCTACAGGGCGCTCTACGACGCAGCGCTACAGACGCTGATCGATACCGGCAGACTGACCTCTGACGACGAGCTGATGGGCACTTGGGCTCTGCGTACCTATACGGGTGTATCTCCTGCGGGCCCGCAGGAGATCACTCAGGGTGAGCTGCAATTTGGCTTGCTTATTGCGGCGAAGCTCAACGGTCGCATGGTGGAAAGCGTCCCAACACCGATGCTCCGACGTGACATAGAACGCCTCCTGGGTGTTGGCTGCGGGCCGATGGGCCGCCTCGTGTTGTGTTTGGACAGCGCGGAACTGCTCGACGAGAACCAGGATCTCGGACCGAGCATGACCCACCTCGCGGACTCGTGCTCGTTCCTGACGATTATTACGGCAGCTGAGACAGCCGGAACCCTGCAGGCGGCCGCCCCGCGCGCTTGGGCGCAGATCGAGGTCGGGCCATATCGTGGGATCGGCGCAGTAATGGACGCCATAACGAAGCCGGCAACAAACGCCGATGGCATCCCCGAGATCAACCCACCGACACCCGAGACCGCACGCGATATCGCAGACCTGACGAGTCGCGTGCCGTATGAGGTCAATCTTGTTAGTCATTTCATCTGGGATGCGATCCAGCAAGGCGAGCAGGACAGCTTTGAGCTCTCGCCGAGCGTCATTCAGCGCGTGACAGTCGAGCTCGAGGAGAAGGGCCGCCATCAAGCGAGCCCCGAGATCGCGACCTACAGCAGTCTGTCGCAGGCTGATTACTCCATGCTTGGACGATATGCCCCGTATGAGGCACTCAGTCTGCGTGAGCTGGCTTTGCTGCGTCTCATGCTCAAAGACCACAACGAGGATGACCTTGCACAGGCCGAAACGCACATCCGCACCGAGCTAGCGCAGTTGGAGTTGAAGGGGGTCGTGATACTTGAGAGAGACCGCTTTGCGATCAAGGGCACTCGTGACGCCCGCCTTTATCTGAAGTATGCCGCTAAGCGTCACACGGGCGACGACCTCCATTTCGGGGATACCTACACATGGGCAGTAACAATGCGCTTTGCGAGCCAGCTCGGCGCAGCGGTCAGCGGTGATGACTACGCTAAGATGCTTCTTTTCCGGGGTGGCCGCCCACAAGAGCTAGGCGACGACAGCGCGGGCAGTTGGGCAGAGTCGATCGGGAGTGCTGCGGCGAGGGGCGACATCGTGGCGCTGTCAGAGCCATTCGGCCTGTCACTACCTACGGAGCGGATCATTGGGTCAGACGAGAGTAGTTTCCTATTGAGCGTGGTCCAGTTGCAAGTCGGGGTCTATGACGTCGAGTATGTGGAGCTCGTCGCGAACGGAGACGGCATATCTGCGGAGGAAGCCCTCGATGCCGGAAATATGTGGCTCACCGGCGAGGAGGATCTGCTTGGAAAGTACGGCATCCGAGTGGTTGAGCGACGTTGTTTCGAGATTCCAAGCGAGACACTCCGTGCAGTCATCGCGTACGGGCACTTGCGACTGGCGTGTGGTGCCTCTTATCCGGTCTTCCGCACCGGTGCACGAAGTGCCGCAGAAGGCATACTCGGGACGGTTCTCGAGATCGCCGGGAAAATGGTCGGCTCGGACCCCGAAGACCCGCTACTACGGACAGAGTTCGCAAACGCCCTGAGTCGCCAAGCCTTCATTGCATCTCACCGCGGCAACTGGGACGCTGCGATAGATGGCTTTCAGAGCAGCCGGAGGATGTTCCTGACTGAGGAGTGGCTACTGGACTACAACGAAGCCTATGTACGCGCCCGCCAGGGAGACCTTGGTTTGGCATGCGCTCTAGGGGAGTTGGCCGTGGCACATCACGAGACGGGTATCGCTGCGCAGGTACTTCTGCATGCATATTTTCCAACGCCCGATGACTGGGCGACGACCAATGAGCGGTGGAACCTTGTTGAGCTTCGAGGCGCTTGGATCACGCGTTTTCTCAACCTCCAGCTGCTCGTGCTCAGGGCGATTGCGACCGGCGGCGAGCGTGAGGAGCTGACATCGGCAGTGGCAGCACTGGGAGTTGCGGCGCCACCGCCGCTACTCCGACTCAGCGGGTGGGCAACCCTCGCACTCCTCAACGACGCGCCGGCCGCAGCGACGCTATTCGGGCGCGCGCTCGCCGGCACCCGCTACGACGAGACAGAGTTGCCCGCACAGGAGGCGACTTACGCTGAACACCGTGCGGAGGGTGCGGGCCCGGCAACCTAGGCGGCAAGGTCTTCCGCGATCATGGAGCGAGCCCAGTTCGGGCAAGCGGACCTAACGGGAGTCGGCATGCACCACGCATCTGCGCGGTGGTCGCAGTTTGTAGGAACGCACCCAGTCGCGCCAGTGGAGTCATCGGCTTGAACTCTCTAGGGCTGATGGACCGTCCGCCCGCCACGATTTCGCAGCGCGACTGTAGACACCTGCGAATGCGCCATCTTCAGCCGATCCCGGATCGCGTCCTCCCCAGGGTGCCCATACAGCGTCATCACCAGGCGCCCACCGTCTTGGTGCCCGAGCTGGAACGCGACATCGCCCACGTTCAGTCCGCGTTCGACGAGCATCGTGGCGCACGCATGGCGTAGCTCGTAGAGATCGATCGGTCGTCCTCCCCTTGCGACCCTGCCCGCTCGCACGCTGCGCCAGAAGTAGGCGAGCGTACCCTTCGTAAGCCGCATCCCCGTGTAGGCCATCGTGAGGATGATCGCCCGCGCCTCCGTGCCGTAGTCGCCGGACAACGCGGCCGCCAGGTTCGCAAATCGACGGGTTTTGTTCGTACCCTTTCGCACCACAAAAGCCCTAGAACCACCTGTAAAGGGGCGAAGTTCGCAATTCTTCGCCCCTTTACGTACCAGTGGAGACGGTGGGAGTCGAACCCACGTCCGCTGTCGCGTGATGAGGCGGCTTCTACGAGCGTAGCCGGCGCTCTGATCTCATCCCCTGCTCGCCTCGCCGGCGGGGTTGCGGGGGACCAGCTCTCTGAAGGTGTTCCCGGTTCGGCGAGAGCGGGCCTTGCCGGGTGAGCCTGCTATCTGATCCCGACTATCCCCGCCGCAGGCTAACGAGGGCCGAGACCTCAGGCCTGGTTTCTAATCAGGCCGCGAGGGCGTACTCGTGTGAGTCCGCACTTATGGTTTTCCGGGTGATTTACGAGGCCTCCCGGAACCTCGGCTCGCCACCACCCCCACGAACCGACCGCGTCGAAGCCTGTCGTCCCCAGGGATGTTCTTGCCTGCCCAGTGTAGCGCGGCCAGCGACCTGGTCGCGGGGCCCCGAAGAAGAACGCTACACCGGCCAGCGACCCTGGTTGGGACCCTGCGCCGGCTGGGACCCCTGCGCTTAAACAAAGCGACGCGGTTCCGGGCCGCCTTTCGAGGAACCCGCCTCGGCTGACCTTGCGGCCCTCCGGCTTGGGTGGCGCGGCCTCACACCTCGTTGGCCTCGCTCTTTGGCGGCTCGGTTCCGCGTCTGGATCCAAGATACGCCCGCTCCGCGAAGAATGCAAGAGCTTTTCATAACTCTTCCCGCATTCTCCGAGCAAACGTTGAGCGACCCCTCACGGGGCCCGCTCGAAGACCTGCCAACAGGGTCGAGCCTGCGCCGCCAGCGTCGAGCCGGTCAACCCACGGACGTCTTCGGACAATCACGAGCGTGTGGCTCTTACCCGGCCCTTAGCGCGCCTGCGACAATGGAGATGCCATGGATGAGCTCCCCGTCGTGTCCGCGACCTACCCGTCGCACAGCACCACCACGCTGAACGGCATCCCCTTGACGCCCGCCACCGCCCCCGCGAGCGCCGGTGACCCAGGCGGCCAGCCGTTCGGGCAGCGAGACCAGCCGTTGGGAGCGCAGCGGGGCAGCAAGCCGTTCGGGCAACAGCGCAATGGGTTGCGCAAGCGGATCGGCAGCGCCTTCGCGGGGCTGGCGGCGCTGCTGGCGAAGTTCGGCGCCGTGCTGAAGGGGCTGCTAGTGGCGCTGCCCAACGCGAAGATCTTCATCACCGCGGGCACCGCGCTGATCTCGGTCGCCGCCTACTCGCTCTTCTGGGGCTGGGAGTTCGCCGCCGGCTTCGTGGTGCTGCTGTTCATCCACGAGATGGGCCACGTGATCGCGCTGCGCCGCGAGGGGATCAAGTCGAGCGCGCCGATGTTCGTCCCCTTCATGGGCGCCCTCATCACCTCCCGCTCGCTCGGGGACAACGCGCTCGCCGAGGCGCGCGTCGGGCTCGCCGGCCCGATCCTCGGCAGCCTCGCCGCCGCGGCCGTCGCCGTCGCCGGGGAGCTGCTCCACTCCGACATGCTGATCGCCCTCGCCTACGTGGGCTTCCTGATCAATCTCTTCAACCTGCTGCCCATCGTGCCGCTCGACGGTGGCCGCGCGATGGCGGCGATGGCGCCGTGGATGTGGTTCGTCGGCTTCGGCGCCCTGCTCGTGCTGCTCTTCTCGCTGCCCTCCAACCCAGTGCTACTGATCATCGTGCTGTTCGGCGGCTTCGAACTCTACCGCCGCTGGAAGCTGCGCAAAACCCGCTCCCCGGCGCAGGAAGCGTATTACCGCGTCGCCCCCCACCACCGCCTGCTGGTCGGCATCGTCTACATCGGCCTCGCCGCGGGGCTCGCCTTCGGGATGGCCGAGACGCACGTGCTCACCAGCGCCGGGCACTCCTTCGGCCGGCTGTAAGAGGCCCTCAGCGGCGGGCGCGGGTGACGCGTTCCATGTCGCGCTTCATCTCCCGCTCCTTGATCGCCTCGCGCTTGTCGTAGAGGTCCTTACCCTTCGCCAGCGCGATCTCGACCTTCGCGCGGCCTTCCCTGAAGTAGATCCTGGTCGGCACCAGCGTCAGGCCGCGCTCGCTCACCTTCGCCGCCAGCCGTTCGATCTCGTTGCGGTGCGCCAGCAGCCGGCGGTCGCGCTCGGGCTCGTGGTTCTCGCGCGCGGCGGGAGCGTAGGGGGGGATGTACACGCCGTGCAGCCACAACTGCCCGTCGTGGATCGCCACATACCCCTCTTTCAGCTGCGCCCCCGAGTCGCGCAGCGCCTTCACCTCGGTGCCGCGCAGCTCGATCCCGCACTCCAACCGCTCCAGCAGGTGGTAGCGGTGTGAGGCGTAGCGGTTGCTCGCCACGTCCCCTGCCCCCACCTTGCGCTTGCCGCCTCGCGTCTTCGCCATCGTCCTCCGAGCCTACCGCCCGTGCGATGCTCGCTTTGCTGGCCCACGCGATGCCCGCTTTGGCCGGCGGCCACCGGCTTGCTCCTCCTCGTCGGTCGGCGCCAGGTCGAGATCCACTCGGCCGCGCCGCGGATCCACGCGCCCGACCGTCACCATGATCGGGTCACCGAGGCGTAGCGTCATGCCCGAGCGCTCGCCGCGCAGGATCGTGCCCTGCTCGCCCAGCTCCCACCACTCGCGGGCGGCCCGTTCGTTGCTGCGCATCGCCGCAGCCCCGCGTCCGCGGCGTCCACCTCCTGCCGGATGCCCGACCTTCGGGCGAGGCGACTGGGAGGGCCCTGCGCGCTGGTTGCGACTGTCCGCCGTCCCCAACCCAGCCCCGCCCTCCGGGGCGGGGGCCCCATCCTCCCCCTCCTTGGGCGCTCGCGCCGCCATCGTCGCCGCGAGGCGTCTCACCGGAAGCATCCCCTCGTAGCGGTAGCCGCCTGCGTTCGGCTCCTCCCCCGCGGAACGGCCGAACGCGACGAACGCGCCGGCTCCGATCAGGCCGACGACCTCGCCTTGGAATGTCTGCTCCAGGCCGCGCTCCAGCAGTTCGCGCTCCAGCGCGAAGCAGCGCGCCACGTCGTCGCCGTCGCGCTCCAGCCTGCATCGCTTCGCGCTCGCGCTGCGAGGTCCACTCGCCCAGCTCCGCCAGGCTCTCCGCGCGCGGGGCGCGCTCGGGCTCACCCAGCGTCGCGAGCAGCGCGCGGTGGCACACGAGGTCGGGGTAGCGACGGATCGGGGAGGTGAAGTGGCAGTAGCACGCCGACCCCAACCCGGCGTGGCCGAGGTTGCGGGGGGAGTAGTACGCCTGCTGCAGCGAGCGCAGCACCAGCCCGGTCAGCGCCTGCCGGCCGCCCGTGGGCGCCGCCGTCGCGTCGCCGCCGCGCGCGCGGGCGATCGTGCGCTGCACGTGGGCCTCCACCAGGCGCGAGGCCTCGCCCACCAGTTCTGCCGCCTGCGCGGGGGACATCTGCGCTCCCAGCGCCGGCGTGGCAACGCCCAGCGACGCCAACTGCTCGACGAGGCGCTCCACGCTCGCCGCCTGCGGGCGCTCGTGCACGCGGTACAAGCACGGGGTCGCCTTGCGTTGCAGCTCCCGGGCGACGGCCTCGTTGGCGGCGATCATCAGGTACTCGATCAGGCGGTGCGACTCGGTTTGGGCGCGCCCTTTGACGTCGCTCACTTCGCCCTGCTCGTCAAAGTCGAACTCCGGCTCCTGCGACTCCAGCGTGAGCGCCCCGCCGTGGCGCAGACGCTCCTGTGCCAGCGCCGCCGATGCCTCGCGTGCGGCGGCCAGCGGCTGCGCCCACGGCTCGCGCGCCGCCTCGCGCCCGGCGAAGATCGCGTCCACGCGGTCGTAGTCGAGGCGCTCGTCGGAGCGGATGCACGAGCGGTAGAAGGCGGTACGCCTCACCTCGGCGCCGTGCAGCTCGAGCTCCACCGTCACCGCCGCGCGCTCGCGCCCGGGCAGCAGCGAGCAGGCGTCGCTGGAGAGCGCCTCGGGGAGCATCGGCTCCACGGCGCCGGGCACGTACACGCTGGTGGCGCGCTCCCGCGCCTCCACGTCCACCGGCGAGCCCTCGCGCACGTACGCGCTCACGTCGGCGATGTGCACCCACACCATGATCGCCCCGTCCTCTTGGCGCTCAGCGGAGAGCGCGTCGTCGAAGTCGCGTGCAGCGATCGGATCGATCGTGAACGTCGCCTTCTCGCGCAGGTCGCGCCGGGCCGCGGCGTCCACCGCGACCCTCGGGCGCTCGCGTGCCGCGCGCGCCGCGCGCTCGACCCCCTGCTCGAAGCGGCGCGCGAGGCCGCGGTCGCGCATCAGCTGCTCGATCGCCTCCTGTGCGCTCTCGCGCTGCTGCGGTGGCCACACCACGCGTGCCCCGCTCGGCCCACTGCGCCGAGTGCCTTTGCCGCTGCGGCTGCCGTCGCCCGCCTTGCCGTCCCGACCCCGCTTGCCGCCCCGACCGTCCCGGGGTTGGTGCGGTTTCACTTGACTTTGGCGGCGAGCGTTTCGAGCGCGACCGCGAGGCCGTGGGGGGTGTCGATGAGCTTTGCCGGCACCTTTACTTCGGGGGCGATCCCCGCGCCCTCGTGCACCCCGCCGCCGCCGAGGTTGTGGCCGTTGGGGGTGAAGTACTCGCCGACGGTGATGTCCAGTGCGCCGCCGTTGGCGAGCGACTGCTCCTCCTGGAAGACGCCCTTGCCGAACGTGTGCGTGCCCACCACGGTGGCGCGGTGGTGGTCTTGCAGCGCGCCCGTCAGGATCTCCGCCGCGGAGGCCGTGTTGCGGTCCACGAGCACGACCACCGGGATCGACGCCGGGATCGCGCCCCCCTCTGCCCGCAGCACCTGGGTCGGCTGCACCCGACCGCGCGTGGTGACGACGACCGCGCCGCGGGGCAGGAAGAAGGAGGCGATCAACTGCGCCTCTTCGACCAGGCCGCCGGGGTTGGAGCGCAGGTCGAGCACCAGCCCGCGCGCGTGCTCCTGCTGCAGCTCGCGCTCGACCGCTTCCAGCACTTCCGCGTGGGCGCCGGCGCTGAACTCGGCGAGCGCCACCACCCCGAGGGGGATGCCATGGACCTTGCGCGTGATCGAGGCGACCACCGGCTGGGAGATCGTGGCGCGCGTCAGGGTGACGGTGCGCGTGCGGGGATGCCCCGTCGAGCTCCCGCTCGACGACCGGCCCGAAGACCCATTCGAATGCCCGCTCGAAGACCCGCTTGTATGCGTCCCCGCGTCGCTGCCCGCCTGCCCCCCATCTGCCGGTTCTTCCACGCGCAGCGTTACGTCGGTGTCGGGCGGCCCTTTGACGAGGTTGGTCGCCTCGTCCTCCGGCAGGCCCGCCAGGTTGCGGCCGTTGACCGCCACGATCAGGTCTTCCGGCTTCAGCCCGGCGCGCGCCGCGGGAGAGGAGTTGAAGACCTGCACGATCTGCAACCCCCTGGAGCCGGGGTTGACCTCGACGCCGATGCCGCTGAAGCTGCCGGGGTGGTCAAATTCGCTCAGTTCCTTGGCGGTGAGGTAGTGCGAGAAGGGGTCGTCGAGGCTGGCCACGGCACCCGAGATCGAAGCGTTAGAGAGCTGCGCTTCGCCGATCGGGCGGTAGTACTCCCGGTGGATCCTCGCCAGCGCTTCGTCCACCACGCGCGTGCCGCGGTTGGCAACGAACACCCGCTGCATGAACCCGGGCAGGTCTTCGGGGTGCCCACCCCACCAGATGCCCGCCGCCACCAACGCCAGCAGCAGCACGACGACCGCGGCAAGCGCGGCCAGGAACGTCAGGGGTCCTCGGCGGGTGGTCATCGCCCCTCAGCCTACGAGGTCGCACACACGGCCGCCCCGGTAGGACCCGCAAGGTGGTTGGCGAGCTCGCTGTCGGGTGGTGTTGTGTTCTTTTTTGAGGGCCTATACAAATAAGAATAAGACTTGATCTTATTTGTATGGGCTCCAAAAAGAGTGTTTGAAACCCCAGCCCTGCCGGTCCGGGTAGTGCGCAGGTGTACTTTTGCCGCTTAACCAAACGAGAATAAGACTCAATCCCATTTGTATGGGGCCAAAGAAGTGTCTGCTCAGACTAAATCTCCAGATCGCCGACGCCTCAAGCGCGGAGCGAGATAAGGTGAGGCGATGGCGAGCATCACCACCACCACGGTCCCCGCCAACGGCCTGCCCGTCCACCGCGTGGAGGTGCCAGGCACGCGCGCGCTGACGGCGCTCGTGGCGTTCGACGCGGGCGCGCGCACCGAGCGCCCCGAGGAGAACGGGATGGCTCACTTCCTCGAGCACCTCGTGTTCAAGGGCGGCGAGAAGTACCCGACGTACACCGACGTCAACGAGACCGCCGAGCGGCTGGGGGGCGTGCTGAACGCGTACACCTCCCACGACCTCGTCGCCTTCCACATCACCGTGCGCGCCGAGTCCGCGCCGGCGGCGATCGACCTGCTGAGCGACTTCGTGGGCCGCCCGCGGATCGACCCCGAGGAGCTCGACCGCGAGCGCGGCGTGGTCATCCAGGAGATCAACCGCGCCTACGACCAACCCTCCACGGTGGCGGAGTACCTGATCGACCGCGCCGCCTTCGGCGAGCACCCGCTGGGACGCACGGTGCTGGGCCCGGAGGAGAACCTGCGCAGCTTCACGCGCGCGGCGATCGTCGCCTTCCGCGAGCGCCGCTGGGCGGGCGCGCGCGGGGGCGCGTTCCTGGTGGGCAACCTCGACCATCTGCCCGCCGACGCGGAGCTGCACGAGTGCTTCGCGCGCTTCCCGACGCTCGGCGAGCCCGAGCCCTACGTGCCGGCGCCCGCGTTCGCGCCGCAGATCGCGGTCGAGCAGCGCGACACCAACCAGTCGCACCTGCGCATGATCTACCGGCCGGCGGTGGACGTCAGGGATCGCCGCCGCCGCGCGGCGCTCGCGATCTACTCGACGCTGCTGGGAGGCTCGATGGGCTCACGGCTGTTCGACGAGATCCGCGAGAAACGGGGCCTCTGCTACTCGGTGTACGCACTCGACCACGCCTTCGCGGACGTGCCGATCCTGCAGCTGGGGTCGGGACTCGACTCCAGCAAGTGCATCGAGGCGTACACCCGCATGCGCGAGATCGTGGAGGAGCTGCGCGCGGACGGACCCACCGAGGACGAGGTCGCGCGCGCCCGCGCCTACGCCGCCGGGCGGCTGGTGCTCGCCTTCGAGAACACCAACGCCGTCGCCCGCTACGCCGCCAGCCAGTCGATCGTGTTCGGCGAGGAGATCGACCCCGACGCGGTGATCGCCGCCCTCGACGCGGTCACCTACGAGGAGGTGCGCGAGGTCGCCGAGGGCATCACCGAGAACCTCGCGGTCGCCTGCGTGGGGCCGCACACGGCCGAGGAGTTTTAGCCGATCGCCACCATGCGGTCGATCGGTACCCGCGCGCGCTCGGCGATCTCCGGCGGGACGCGCACCTCGAACTTCATCTCCCGCAGCGAGTCGCGCAGCTTTGGCAGCGTGATCATCTTCATGTAGACGCAGCTGGCCTCGGCATTGGCGGGGATGAAGTCGATGTCGGGTGCAGCCATCCGCAGCGGATAGAGCATTCCCGTCTCGGTCGCCACCACCGCCTCCCGCCGTTCGCTGGGGTGCCCCTCGGCATCGTGCTCAGCCTGCTCGGCGTACTTCAGCATTCCCCCGGTCGAGAGCATGTGCACCCCCTCCGCGGCGATGTCACCAGCGGCGAGGAACTCCATCACCGAGGTGGTGCAGCCGCACTCGGGGTGGATCAGGAAATCCGCCCCGGGGTGCGCGGCGCGGGTCGCGGCTATGTCGGTGGGGCGGATGCCGGCGTGCACGTGGCACTCGCCGTCCCACACGTGCATCCGCTTGCCCAGCTCCCGCTCGACGTAGGCGCCCAGCCACATGTCGGGGCCGAACAGGATCTCGGTGTCGGGGCCGTGCGTGTCGTAGATGTGGCGCACCACCTGCACGGCGTTGGCGGAGGTGCAGCAGTAGTCGGTGAGCGCCTTCACCTCGGCGGTCGTGTTCACGTACATCACCACCACGCCTCGCGGATACTGCTCCCGCCACTCAGCGAGCTGCCCGGCGTCGATCGAGGCCGCCAGCGAGCAGCCGGCGTCGAGGTCGGGGATCAGCACGGTCTTCTCGGGGCAGAGGATCGAGGCGGTCTCGGCCATGAAGTGCACGCCGCAGAAGACGATCGCCTCGCCCTCGGCGGCGGCCGCCTGGCGCGAGAGCCCGAGCGAGTCGCCCACGTAGTCGGCGGCGTCCTGCACCTCGGGCACCTGGTAGTTATGGGCGAGGATCACCGCCCCGCGCTCGGCCGCGAGCGCGCGCACCTCGCTCTGCAGCTGCGCGATCTCCTCGGGTGCAAGCTCCGCAGAGGGTGCCTGAGTGGGGACCATCGGCAGGTTCATAGCAGCTGCCTCCGTAGAGTCATGGAGAGGTCGAGCGCCGGCGCCGAATGGGTGAGGGCGCCCATCGAGATCCATTCTACCCCGGTCTCCGCGCGCTCTCGGAGCGTCTGCAGCGTCACTCCGCCGCTGGCCTCCAGCCGCGCGCGCCCGGCAACCAGAGCCACCGCTTCGCGCAGCTGCGCGACGTCCATGTTGTCGAGCAGCAGCCGCAGCGCCCCCACGGCAAGCGCCTGCTCGATCTCCTCGGGGTTGCGCACCTCCACCTCCAGCGTCGCCGCGAGCTCGGGGGCGGCCGCGCGCGCGAGCGCAACCGCCTGCGCGATCCCGCCCGCGGCGGCGATGTGGTTCTCCTTGATCAGGATCGCGTCGTACAGCCCCACGCGGTGGTTGTGAGCGCCGCCCGCGGCCACCGCCGCCTTCTCCAGCGCCCGCAGCCCCGGGGTGGTCTTGCGCGTGTCGAGCACCCGCGCGCCGGTCCCCTCCACCGCGCGGGCCGCGCGCGCGGCCATCGTCGCCACCCCGGAGAGGTGGCTGAGGAAGTTGAGCGCGGTGCGCTCGGCGGTGAGCAGCGCCCGCGAGGAGGCCTCGACGCGGAGCACCGACAGGGCCGGGGTGCCCTCGCCGCCGTGTGCGGACCCGCCGGGCTCGCGCCACACGCCCTCGTCCACAAGCCGCTCAAAGCGGGAGTCAGGGTCGAGCAGCGCGAAGGTCGCCTCCGCTGTGTCCAGACCGTAGATCGTGCCGGGCGCCTTCTGCGTGATCAGCGCCTCAGCCCGCGCCTCGGCGGTCACCGTCGCGAGCGTCGTCACGTCTCCGGCACCGACGTCCTCATCGAGCGCCGCGCGCACGAGCGCTGCGATGTCAACATCCAAAGTGGCGCCCACCGACCTCAGCATAGGCATAGGATCAGCGACATGGACGCGCGCCCCGCCGCAGACTCGCACGCCACGCTCGCTCACTGGATGGGACCGCTGGACGCCAACGGCGCCGGCTTCGTGCACGGCGGCACGGTCATGAAGCTGTGCGACGAGGCCGGCGGGCTGGCCGCCGTCAAGCACTGTCGCAGCAGGGTCGTCACCGCCAGCATGGATCGCATGACGTTCAGGGTCCCGATCCACGTCGGCGAGCTCGTCACATTCCAAGCCAGCGTCAACGCCGTCTGGCACACCTCAATGGAGGTTGGAGTGCGCGTCGACACGGAGAATCCGCGCACCGGCGAGCGGCGGCACAGCAACAGTGCTTATCTGACGATGGTGGCCGTCGACGAGCAGGGCAACCCGATGCCGGTGCCACCACTGCTCGCCGACACCGACGAGGAGCACCGGCGCGAGAGCGAGGCGCAGCTGCGCCGCCGCAACCGGCTGGCCGAGCGCGAGCAGATCCAGGCGGGTCGCTGAGAACGTCTTTCAAACAGGCGGTGCCAGCCGATCGGAGAGCCCGTCGCTCTCCGATCGGTGGGGCGTCCCAGGGGAACATCCAGGCGTACCGATCTTTTTGAAAGCCGTTCTAAACGCTACCCCTGCGACGACGCCGCGTGCAGCAAGTACGCACGCACGAACCCGTCAAGATCCCCGTCGAGCACACGCTGCACGTCGCCCATCTCGTGGCCCGTGCGGTGGTCCTTGACGAGCGTGTAGGGGTGCAGCACGTAAGAGCGGATCTGCGAGCCGAAGTTGACGTCTTGGGCCTCGCCCTTCTCGCGGGCGATCTCCGCCTGGCGTTCGCGCTCCTGGCGTTCGAGCAACTTGGCGCGCAGCATCGCCATCGCCGTGGCGCGGTTGGAGGATTGGGAGCGCTCGTTCTGGCACTGCACCACAATCCCCGTGGGCCGATGGGTAATGCGCACCGCGGAGTCGGTCTTGTTTACGTGCTGCCCGCCAGCTCCGGACGCGCGGTAGGTGTCCACCTGCAGGTCGTCGTCGGCGATCTCGATCTCCCCGGACTCCTCCACCACCGGGGCGACCTCGACGCCCGCGAAGCTGGTTTGGCGGCGATGGGCGGAATCGAACGGGGAGAGGCGCACCAGGCGATGCACCCCGCGCTCGGCGCCGAACAGCCCGTAGGCGTTCTCCCCCGCGGCGCGGAAGGTGGCGGACTTGATGCCCGCTTCCTCGCCGGCGCTCGCCTCCAACAGCTCGACCGCGAAGCCGCGCGACTCCGCCCAGCGCATCTCCATGCGCAGCACCATCTCCGCCCAATCCTGCGCGTCGGTGCCGCCGGCGCCCGCATTGACGCTCACCAGCGCGTCGCCGGAGTCGTAGGGGCCGGAGAACAGCCGCTGCTCCTCCAGCGCCGCCAACCGTGCCTCAGCGGAGGCGATGTGCTCCTCGACCTCGCCCTCCAGCGACTCGTCCTCCTGGGCGAGCTCCGCCAGGCCCTCGAGATCCTCGACGTCGCGCTCGAGCGCACGGAACATCTCCAGCCGCCGCGCCACCCGCGCGTGCTCTGCGGAGACCTTGCCCGCGCGCTCGGAGTCATCCCAGAAGCCCGGGGCTTCCATCTCCCCCTCGAGCGCGCTCGTGCGCTCGCTCAGCCCAGCCGGGTCAAAGATAATCCGCGAGCAGCTTCAACTGGTCGCGGATGGCGGCAAGTCTCTGGGGGACCGACTCGGTGGAAGCGGTGGTGGGCATTCCTCCACGCTATCGCACCCTCAGGCGCCGTGGCACTTCTTGAACTTCTTCCCCGAGCCGCACCAGCACGGGTCGTTGCGCCCGACCGTGTGCTCGGAGTCCACCACGCGCTGCTCCACCACCGGCACGAGCTCCTGCCCCTCACCACCCCCGTTGGTGGCGTACGCCTGCGCGCCGGCAGCGCCCGCGTTGGCGGCCGCGGCGGCGATCGCGCCAGCGCCCATCGCGGTGCTGCCACCCGAGTAGGAGACCCGTGCGGGGCGCGTGGAGTTGCCCGCGGCGGCGAACGCCGGCACCGGCGCACCCCCTCCCCCCCGTTTTCGCCCTGCACCTGCACCTGGACGTTGAAGATCAGACGGGTGTAGTCAGTCCAGATGCTGTTGATGAGGTCGCCGAAGAGGGTGAACGCCTCATTCTTGTAGGCCACCAGGGGATCCATCTGCAGGAAGCCGCGCAGGTGGATGCCCTCGCGCAGGTAGTCCACGTCGAAGAGGTGCTCGCGCCACCGTTCGTCGATGATCTGCAGCAGCAGGAAACGCTCGAGCTGGCCCATCAGCTCCTCGCCGAGCTCCTGCTCACGCGCGTCGTAGCGCTCCATCGCCTGCTCCACCAGGCGTTTCCCGAGATGCGCGCGGTCGATCGCCTCGGGGCTCATCTCCTGGGGACCGATGTCCAGCGGGAAGAACTGCGAGAGCGCCCTGAACATGCCGTCGATGTCCCAATCCTCGAGGTAGTCGCCCTCGGTGTACTGCTCGATCGTGCGTTCGATCACGCCGGCGATTTCGGTGCGCGCCTGCTCGCCCATCGACCGCCCTTCGAGCACGTCGTCGCGGTAGGCGTAAATCACGCGCCGCTGCTCGTTCATCACGTCGTCGTATTCGAGCACGCGCTTGCGGATCAGGAAGTTCTGTTCCTCGACCTTGCGCTGCGCTTTTTCGATCTGCTTGGAGAGCATCCCCGCCTCGATCGGTTCCTCGTTGCCCTCCGCGTCGACCCCGCCCAGTTTGTCGAGGATGCGGTAGATGCGATCGCCCGCGAACAGCCGCACGAGATCGTCCTCGGCGGAGAGGAAGAAGCGGGTCTCGCCCGGGTCGCCCTGGCGCCCGGCGCGCCCGCGCAGCTGGTTGTCGATGCGCCGCGACTCGTGGCGCTCAGTGCCGCAGATGAAGAGGCCGCCGGCCGCCATCACGCGCTCGCGGTTTTCCTCCACCTCGCGCTCCAGCGACGGCAGCACCTCGGCCATGCGCCGCTCGTACTCCTCCTCGTCCCCGTCCGCCTTGATGCCTTCGCGGGCGAGCTGCTGATGAGAGAGGTGTTCGGGGTTGCCGCCCAGCTTGATGTCCACGCCGCGGCCGGCCATGTTGGTGGCGATCGTCACCGCGCCCGGCTGCCCGGCCTCAGCGACGATGTCGGCCTCGCGCGCGGCGTGCTCGGGCTTGGCGTTCAGCACCGTGTGCGGAACCCCGCGCTGCTTCAGGCGCTCGCCGAGTAGCTCGGAGACCTCGACGGAGATCGTGCCCACCAGCACCGGCTGGCCGTTCTCGTGGCGCGCCGCGATCTCCCTGACGACCGCGCTCCACTTGCCCTCCTTGGTCTTGTACACCTGATCGTTGCGATCGTCGCGCACCATCGGCACGTTGGTCGGAATCTGCACGACGGGGAGCTCGTAGATCTTCATGAACTCCGTCGCCTCCGTCAGCGCGGTGCCGGTCATCCCGGAGAGCTTGTCGTAGAGGCGGAAGAAGTTCTGGTAGGTGATCGTCGCGAGCGTCTGGTTCTCCTCCTGGATGCGCACCCCCTCCTTCGCCTCGATCGCCTGGTGCAGGCCCTCCGACCAGCGCCGGCCCTCGAGGATGCGGCCGGTGAACTCGTCCACGATCTTTACCTCGCCCTCGATCACCGCGTAGTCGACGTCGCGCTTGTACAGCGACTCCGCGCGCAGTGCCTGGTTGAGGTGGTTGACGAGGTGGCCGTTCTCGGCGCGGTAGAGGTGGTCGATGCCGAGGAAGCGCTCGGCCTTGGCGACGCCCTGCTCCATGACCGACACCGTTTTGTGCTTCTCGTCGAATTCGTAGTCGAAGTCGGCGAGGAACTCCTTCTTCGAGCGGGGATCCATCCCTTCGGGCGTCTTGCCCGGCGTCAGCCGCGGCGCGAGGCGGGCGAACTTGACGTACAGGTCGGCCGCCTGTTCGGGGGCGCCGGAGATGATCAACGGCGTGCGCGCCTCGTCGATCAGGATGTTGTCGACCTCGTCCACGATCGCGAAGGGGTGGCCGCGCTGCACCTTTTCGCCAAGATCCTTCGCCATGTTGTCGCGCAGGTAGTCGAAGCCGAACTCCGAGTTGGTGCCGTACACCACGTCGCAGGCGTACGCGCGGTGCTTCTCCTCGTAGGGCTGCATGTTCTGCAGCACCCCCACGGAGATCCCCAAAGCCTCATAGATCGGGCTCATCCATTCGGCGTCGCGGCGCGCGAGGTAGTCGTTGACGGTAACCAGATGCACGCCCTTGCCGGGCAGCGCGTTGAGCGCCACCGCGAGCGTGGCGGTGAGCGTCTTGCCCTCGCCGGTCTTCATCTCTGCGATGCAGCCCTCGTGCAGAGCCATCGCGCCGATCAGCTGCACGTCGAAGTGGCGCATGCCCATCGTGCGCTTGCCGGTCTCACGTACGATCGCGAAGCACTCGGGGAGGAGCGCGTCGAGATCCTCCCCGTTCGTGGCGCGCTCGCGCAGCGCCGCCATCCGCTCACGCAGTTCCGCGTCGCTGTCGTGTTCGAGCTCGGGCTCAAACGCGCCGATCAGCGCGACCCGCTTCTCGTACTGCCTGAACTTCTTCGCCTCGCCGACGTTGAGGGCGCGATCCAGGAGGGACACGCCCCCAGGGTAGCGACTAAGAGGGTGGCGCAGGCGGCCGTAGGCCACCGAGCCGGGCCCCTCTTTTTTCAATCAGGGGGTGCTCGGAAACTCGGGTGCGACGGCCAGCGTGTGCTCCGCCAGCGCCGCGCGCGTCTTGCGCCTGCGGCGGCGCATCACGCGGTGGCGCTTGACCTGGCGGGCGAGCTCGTCGACCACGAGGTTCAGCGAGTGCAGCATCTGCGGCGAGGCGTCCCGGGCACGCAGCGTGGCGCCCTTCAGGTAGAGCGTCGCCTCGGCCACCTGGCTGTCGGCGACCCGCGGGTTGCGCTCGTGCAGCAACTCGATCTCCAGGCGCGCGAGCTTTGAGACCTGCCGCGAGACCTTCGTCAGACGGCGTTCGGCGTGCCTGCGCAAATCGTCGGGAACCGGAACGTTGCGGCCCTTGATCTCGATCTGCATGTCGTGCCTCCTATCGGTTGGGGAGACTCTTCTACTCCGATGCTACGCCCCCGGGCGGCGGTTGTCTACCGCCGTGGACGCATGCTCTGCAGGATCCCCGCATGCCCGGCGATCGCGCCGATCAGGATCGCCCCCGGGGCGACCTCGGTGCCGGGGAAGAGGATGCTCTCGCGCAGCTGCGCCCCGTCGCCGACGCGCGCGCCGTCGCCCAGCACGAGCGGGCCCGTCAGCCGCACACCCGTGCCGATCTGCACGTCGCGTCCGATCCAGACCGGCCCTTCGACCTCCACGTCCGCCGGCAGCGGCGCCCCTCCCGCGACGATCACCCCCGGAGCAACCTCCTCGCCCTCGACCTGCAGCCGCAGCTCGCCGCGCAGCGCGTCGAAGGTGCCCTGGCGCAGCTCCGCCAGCGAGCCGACGTCGTTCCAGTAGTCGCGCACCTCGTGGATGTGGAAGGGCACGTCGTTGGCCAGCAGCGCCGGGAACACGTCCTGCGCCCAGTCCACGAACGGGCGGTCGGGGAAGTAGTCGAAGATCCGTGGCTCGAAGATGTAGATACCGCAGTTGCCGAGGTCCGACAGCGCCTCCTCGGGCTCGGGCTTCTCCTGGAAGCCCGTGATCCGCCCCGCGCGGTCGTGCAGCACGACGCCGTACTCGCGCGTATCGGCTACCTGCTTCACCGCCAGCGTCGCCACACCCCCGGCCTCGCGGTGGCGTGCCGCGAACGCCTGCAGGTCGATGTCCGTGAGCGCATCCCCAGAGATCACCAGGAACGCCTCGTCGCCGAAGAACTCCGCGCAGCCCCGCACCCCACCGGCGGTGCCCAGCAGCTCCTGCTCGGTGCGGTAGGTCAGCCGCTCGCCGAAGTAGTCGCGGATCGTCTGCGGAAAGTGGTGGAGGTTGGCGATCGTCTCGTCGAACCCATGCCGGTCGAGCAGGTCGACGATGTGCGCCATCACCGGCCGGTCGAGCACCGGCACCATCGGCTTGTTGATCTCGTACGTCAGCGGGCGCAGGCGGGTGCCGAGCCCCGCCGCGAGAACCATCGCTCTCATCGCGCCGGCACGCTATCGGATCGCCTGCTCAACCGGGCAGGCGCCACCCAGGAGCAGGCCACCGGTGCTAATAGCGGTAGTGGTCGGGCTTGTACGGCCCCTCGACGGGCACGCCGATGTAGGCGGCCTGCTCGGCGCTGAGCTTCGTGAGACGGACCCCGAGCGCATCGAGGTGCAGGCGCGCGACCTTCTCGTCGAGGTGCTTGGGGAGCACGTACACGCGCCGCTCGTACTCGTCGTTCTTGGTGAACAGCTCGATCTGGGCGATCGTCTGGTTGGTGAAGGAGTTGCTCATCACGAAGCTCGGATGGCCCGTGGCGTTGCCGAGGTTCAGCAGACGGCCCTCGGAGAGCAGGATGATCGCGTGGCCGTCGGGGAAGCGCCACTCGTCCACCTGCGGCTTGATGTTGATCCGCTCGACGCCCGGCACCTTGGTGAGGCCGGCAATGTCGATCTCGTTGTCGAAGTGCCCGATGTTGCCGACGATCGCCTGGTGCTTCATCCGCGCCATGTGCTCGGCACGGATGATGTCGCGGTTGCCGGTACAGGTCACGAAGATGTCGCCCTCCCCCACCACTTCCTCCAGGGTGCGGATCGTGTAGCCCTGCATCGCCGCCTGCAGCGCGCAGATCGGGTCGATCTCGGTGACGACCACGCGCGCGCCCTGGCCGCGCAGCGATTCCGCGCAGCCCTTGCCGACGTCGCCGAAGCCGCAGATCACGGCCATCTTCCCGGCGATCATCACGTCGGTGGCGCGGTTGATGCCGTCCACCAGCGAGTGGCGGCAGCCGTAGAGGTTGTCGAACTTCGACTTCGTCACCGAATCGTTGACGTTGATTGCTCCGAACAGCAGGGTGCCGGCCTCGGTCATCTCATACAGCCGGTGCACGCCGGTGGTCGTCTCCTCGGTGACGCCTTTGATGCCCTCCCCGATCCGCGTCCAGCGCCGGGGGTCCTCGCCGAGCGAGCGCCGCAGCAGCGAGAGCACCACCTGGAACTCCTCGGAGTGGATCAGCCCATCTTCGTCCATCCCATCCTCGTCCACCTCCGGCACGACGCCGGCGGCCTCGTACTCGGTGCCCTTGTGCACGAGCAGCGTGGCGTCGCCGCCGTCGTCGAGGATCATGTTGGGGCCGGTGGGGGTGGGATGGGCGGGATTCGATTCCCCCGGCGTTCCGTCCTCACCGGGCCAGCGCAGTGCCCGCTCGGTGCACCACCAGTACTCCTCCAGCGTCTCGCCCTTCCAGGCGTACACCGGGACGCCGCGCGGCTCCTCGGGCGTGCCGTCGGGGCCGACCGCGACCGCCGCCGCGGCAGGATCCTGCGTGGAGAAGATGTTGCAGCTGCACCACCGCACCTCCGCGCCGAGCGCCGTCAGCGTCTCGATCAGCACGGCAGTCTGCACGGTCATGTGCAGCGAGCCGGTGATCCGCGCGCCGCGCAGCGGCTGCGCCTCCATGTATTCAGCGCGAGTCGCCATCAGGCCCGGCATCTCGTGCTCGGCGAGCGTTATTTCCTTGCGTCCCAGCTCCGCCAGGGAGAGGTCGGCAACCTTGAAGTCGGTGCTCAGCGTCGCGGTGGGGGTCATTGCTGACATGACGAGTCCTCCTGTCTGGTCAGGTGAGCGCCCTTGCTGCAGAGAAAGCCGAGCGTGGCGGATTACAGCCCGTCGCAGCGCTCCTCGGCCGTCCCGGACGGTATCACACGCTCCGCCCCAGCTAGCGCCGTCGTCATAGGCATAACGGCCCCCTGGCCGGGCGCTGAGCAAGCGAGGCAAGGATCGAAAGCCCACCCACCCCCGCGTGGCGTGCTGGCCGAAACGGGGACGCGAGCCGAAGGCGAGTGTCTCCCGGCTTCGGTCAGCGCTCGGCCAGGGCGGCCTTGAGCTCGTCGAGGACCCTCACGGGCCCGGGATCGACCCCGCGCAGCGTCGCCAGGTAGATCGAGACGAGGTCGCCGAGCAGCACCAGCGAGAAGACCCGCTCGATCGCTGTCTGCCCGCGTGTCTCCAGGCGAAAGCTGGCCGCGGCGTTGTCGGCGATCAGACGCTCGGTCAGGTCCATCCGCTCCTTCACGCGCGGGTGGGCGTCGGAGTCGTCGAGGAACACAGCCGAGAAGCGACCGAGCTCCCGCGCGCCCCCCCAACCCACGATCTCGTTGTGGTCGAGCTCAGGGAGTTCGCTGGAGAAGCTCGGCTGCTTGGCGTTCTCGTTGATCTGCGTCTTCCAGCGGTAGGCGATCGGGTTAGTCAGCCCGGCGCCGGCGATCACCGGCGTCGTGCCCGAGAGGCCGCGCGCGATCGTCTTTGCCAGCGACTCCTCCGGCGCGTCGGGGCCCCACTCGGCGACGAGCTGCTCGGCGTGGGAGGCGGCGACGTCGATCTCCGAGGTGAGGCGGGGACCCGCCCCGCAGAGGGCGGCGACCTCCAGCGAGGCCACCGTCATGTACGCGACCGCGGCGCGCGGTTGGAAGCCGCCGGGGAGCGGGATCACCGGCACCTTGTCGGCGCGCGCCAGCTCCGCCAGACGCCCGCCCGTGGTGACCACCACGCGCTGAGCGCCGAGCGCACCCGCCGACTCGTAGCAGGCGAGCGTCTCCTCGGTGTCGCCGGAGTAGCTGGCGCACAGCACCGTGGTATCCGGCGTCGTCCACGGCGGCAGCCCGTAGGCGCGGGTGACGAGGATCGGCCGCGAGGCGTGGTCGCCGAGCGCCGCGGCCGCCAGCGCGCCGCCGATCGCCGAGCCGCCCATGCCGGCGACCACCAGCCCGCCGGGCGTGTCCCACTCGTTCATGATCGCCGACTCCACCCGCCACAGCGCGTCGCGCAGGTGCTCGGGCAGCGTGAGCACGTCGCTCGAGCTGCGCGGTGGAGTCGACCTCGGCGATCGCCTCGCGGGAGAGCTTGGTCATCACGTTCTCAGCGGTCATCGGTCGTCGCGGTCATCGGGCATCACTCTCAACGGTCATGAGAACCTCAACGCTCCGTCAGGCAGCGTCACCCCCGGGAAGATACGCGCTCCACGGGTCACGACGTTGCGCGCTCCCACGGTGACCCCCTCGCCGAGCACCGCGGAGCCGGTGATCTGGGTGCCATCCCCCACGCGGCAGCCGGCGGCGACGATGCAGTCACGCAGCGTGCATCCCGCTCCGACCTCCGTGCCGTTCATGATCACCGCGCGCTCGACGATCGAGCCGGCGCCCACCGTCACGCCCTGGCCGAGCACCACGAGGCTGCCGACGTGGGCGCCCGCCGCCACCCGCACGCCGGCCTCCAGCACGGCGGGCGGAATCGCGCGCCCCTCGACCAACACGTCGGAGGCCAGCGCCATGAAGTCGCTGCCGAGACGCTCGCGCACGGCCGTGTGCACGTTGCCCTCGATGATGTCGAAGGTGCCCTTCAGGTAGCGCTCGGGGGTGCCGATGTCCAGCCAGTAGCTCTCCGAGGGGAAGCCGTAGAGGCCGTTGCCGATCAGTTGCGGCCACACTTCGCGCTCGATCGAGACGCTGCGCCCCTCGGGCACCAGCTCGAGCACGTCGCGCTCCAGCAGATACGCCCCGGCGCTGATCAGGTTGGCGTAGGTGTGGAGCTGACGATCCCCCCCGGCCCGAGCCGCCACCCGGGTCCCTTCCATCTGGTCGGATGAGGGCTTCTCGACGAACTCCGCCACCGCGTGCTCAGGGGTGAGCCGCACGAGCCCGTACGCGGTGGGATCATCGACGGGCACCAGCGCCAGCGTCGCCCGCGCCCCGGTGCGCTCGTGCTGGGCGAGCTGCGCGGTGAGGTCGATGTCGGTGAGCACGTCGCCGTTGAGCAGCAAGAAGCGCTCGTCGAGCATCGACTCGGCGAACTTCAGCGCGCCCGCGGTGCCGCGTGGGTCGGGCTCCTCCACGAAGCGCAGGCGGATGCCGAACGCCGAGCCGTCCCCCAGCACGTTGCGCACGCTCGTGGCGAGGAAGCCACAGGACATGATCACGTCCTCGATCCCGTGCCGGCGCAGCCATTCGATCATGAAGGCGATGAACGGCCGGTCCACCAGCGGCACCACCGGCTTGGGGATCGTGGAGGTCAGCGGACGCAGGCGCGTGCCCTCGCCACCGACGAGGATCACCGCTTGCATCAGACGCCGCCCTCACGCCGGCGGGCGGGCGGGCTTCCGGTCGCGGCGGACGGTCTGCCGATCCCCTCGTACAGCAAGCCCGCCGCGCGCACGGCGGTGGCGTCCAGCGCGTTGCGGCCGTCGATCACCACGTTGCCGCGCATCGACTCGGCGACCTCGGACCAATCGAGGTCGGTGCACTGCGGCCACTCGGTGACCAGCACGGCCGCGTCGGCGCCCTGCAGAGCCTCCATCGCGCAGTCCGCTAACTGCAGGCCCCCCAGCAGCTTGCGCGCCTCGTGCTCGGCGACCGGGTCGAACGCGGTGACCGTGGCCCCGTCGGCCGCCAGCCGCGCGGCGAGCACCAGCGAGGAGGCCTCGCGCATGTCGTCGGTGTTGGGCTTGAACGCAAGGCCGAGCAGCGCGATGTGCTTGCCGACGAGGCTGCCGAGGTGCTTGTGCAGCTTGCCGATCACGCGACGCTTCTGCAGCTCGTTGACCTCGATCACGGCGGTGAGCAGCTGGAAGTGGTAGCCGGAGTTGCCGGCGAGCTGTTTGAGCGCCTCCACGTCCTTGGGGAAGCAGGAGCCCCCATACCCGATGCCCGCCTGCAGGAACTTGGACCCGATGCGCGCGTCGAGGCCCATGCCGCGCGCCACCTCGACGACGTCGGCGCCGGTCTCCTCGCAGACGTTGGCGATCTCGTTGATGAACGAGATCTTGGTCGCCAGAAAGGCGTTGGATGCCAGCTTCACCATCTCCGCGGAGGCGATGTCGGTGCGCACCAGCTCACCGTCGCCAGCACCGCCGTGCTCGGCCGTGAGCAGCGGCCGGTAGAGCTCGACCACAGCGTCGCCGGCCCAGTCGCCGTTGTCGCCGACGACCACCCGGTCGGGGCGCAGGAAGTCGTCCACCGCCGAACCCTCCTTGAGGAACTCCGGGCAGGAGACGTAGCCAAGGCCGCCCTTGTGCTGCTCGCCGAAGAGACGCTGGATCGCCGCGCCGGTGCCGCTGGGCACCGTCGACTTCATCACCAGCGCATGGCGGTCGGAGGCGGGGATCGCCTCGACGACGGCGTGCACCGATGAGAGGTCGGCGTCCCCGGAGTAGGTCGGGGGCGTGCCGACGGCGACGAACAGCAGACGCACGTGCTCGAGCGCGGGGGCCAGCTCGGTCGTGAAGTGCAGGCGCGCCGCGTGCCTCTGCAGCAGCTCCTCGAGGCCGGGCTCGTAGATCGGCACCTCCCCCCGGCGCAGACGCTGGATCTTCTCGGCGTCGATGTCGACGCACCACACCTCGCTGCCCAGCTCGGCGAAGCCGGCGGCGCTGACGAGACCGACGTACCCGGTGCCGATGACGCCGACTGGCTCCCGGTCGCGGTCAGCCGCCATCGACCGGGGTGGCCTCCTCGACCAGCACGAGCGCGCGGTTGTCGGCGAACTGGAGGTAGCCGGCAGACTGCTTGAAGCGCACGATCTCGGAGTCCGAGCGGTACAGCCGCAACTCGGTCGGCTTCAGCGTCGCCAGCACCGGCTCGTGGTTGGCGAGGATCCCGATCGAGCCAGTGCCGGTCACGGTCGAGAGCATCTCGATCTCCTCGCTGAACACCGGCCCCTCGGGGGTGAGGACTTCGGCTTGGAACTTCGTGTGGGCCATTAGATCATCCCTTTATCTGTGTAGCCAGCGGCGCATGCGCCCGTCGGCAGGGCCGCGCATGCGCGGCCCTGTGCTTTGCGCTTTCTTAAGCGCATGTACCGTCGGCGTCCCGCGCATGCGCGCCATCGATCCGTTGGATTGGCAGAGCTCCCACCACCTTTATTTCTTCGCCGCCGCAACTACCTCGTCGATCGTACCCTTCAAGAAGAAGGCGCTCTCGGGGACCTCGTCGTGCTTGCCCTCGATGATCTCCTCGAAGCCCCTGATCGTCTCGGCGATCGGCACGTACGCGCCCGGGGTGCCGGTGAACTCTTCAGCGACGAAGAACGGCTGCGAGAGGAACCGCTCGATCCGGCGCGCGCGCTGAACGGTGAGCTTGTCCTCGTCGGAGAGCTCGTCGATGCCGAGGATCGCGATGATGTCCTGCAGCTCCTTGTAGCGCTGCAGGATCTCCTTGACGCGGTTGGCCACGCGGAAGTGCTCCTCGCCGAGGATGTCGGCCTTGAGGATCGTCGAGGTCGAGTCGAGCGGGTCCACCGCCGGGTAGATGCCTTTCTCGGAGATCGCCCGCGAGAGCACCGTGGTCGCGTTGAGGTGCGCGAACACGGAGGCCGGCGCCGGATCGGTGAGGTCGTCAGCGGGGACGTAGATCGCCTGCACCGAGGTGACGGAGCCCTCGCGCGTAGAGGTGATGCGCTCCTGCAGCTGGCCCATCTCGGTCTCCAGCGTCGGCTGGTAGCCCACCTGCGAGGGCATCCGTCCGAGCAGCGCGCTCACCTCGGAGCCGGCCTGCACGAAGCGGAAGATGTTGTCGATGAACAGCAGCACGTCCTGACCCTGGTCGCGGAAGTATTCGGCCATCGTCAGCCCCGACAGCGCGACGCGCATGCGGGCGCCGGGCGGCTCGTTCATCTGACCGAACACGAGCATCGTCTTGTCGAGCACGCCCGACTCCTTCATCTCCAGCCACAGGTCGTTGCCCTCGCGCGAGCGCTCGCCCACGCCGCAGAACGCCGACAGGCCGCCGTGTTCCTTGGCGAGGTTGTGGATCAGCTCCTGGATCAGCACCGTCTTGCCCACGCCCGCGCCACCGAACAACCCGGTCTTGCCGCCCTTCGCGTAGGGGGCGAGCAGATCGATCACCTTGATGCCGGTCTCGAACATCTCGGTCGTCGGCGTGAGGTCCTCCACGCGCGGGGCGTCCTGGTGGATGCCGCGGCGCTCCACGTCGTGGGGGAGCTCCGCGCCGAGGTCGATCGGCTCGCCGAGCAGGTTGAAGATGCGCCCCAGCGTCGCCTGCCCCACGGGGACGGTGATCGGGCCGCCGGTGTCCACCACCTCGACGCCACGTGCCAGACCGTCGGTCGTGTCCATCGCCACCGCGCGCACGCGGTCGTCGCCCAGGTGCTGCTGCACCTCGCACACCAGCACATCCTCCCGCGAGGCCGCTATGTCCTCCTCCTCCTCGCGGGCGGCCGCGGCGGGGCGCGCCACGGTGATCGCGTGGTTGATCTCGGGCAGGCGGTCGGGGAAGACGGCCTCAATCACGACGCCCTGGATCTCGTCGATGTGCCCGACGTTGCGCTTGGCGCCGTTGCCGCTGGCGGCCTTCGGCGCGGCTGGTGTTGACTCTGTGGCGATGCTGGCCTCCATGGTCTCTGATTCTCCTCAGTATCTATCTATCGAAGTCTGTGGTTGTTGTTCTTTTTCCGGGCCTATACCACTTCATTTTGTAAAGGGTTCTAGGGCTTTTTTGAAAGGCATTGCGCCCTTGCTGATTGCCTTCGGGCGGATGATTGTCGATGTGGGGATGGGTGGGGTGTGTGTAACTTTTTTAAAGCCGTGCGCAATAGCTATCGGGCTTTTAATTTTTTATAACAACTCCCGCGGACATTTTGCGCATACCATCGCTATACCTTGACTGATCACGGGTCTCGGGCAAGGCCTCCGCCATCCCCAAACACCCACTCGCTCATCTCAGCTCAGCCCCTCAGCCCCGGCCACGACCTCCATGATCTCCTGCGTGATCTCGGCCTGGCGGGCGCGGTTCATCTGCAGCGTCAGGTCGGTGATGATGTCGCCGGCGTTGTCGGAGGCGCTGCGCATCGCGGTCATCTGCGCGCCGAAGAAGCCCGCAGCCGACTCCACCAGCGCCCGGTAGATCGAGGTCTCGATGTAGTCGGGCAGCAGCTGCTTGAGCACCTGCTCGGGGTCGGGCTCGTACTCGACCAGCGCGCGCTTTCCGCCGTTCTCCTCCCGCGGTTCGGCCCCAGCTCCAGGCCCTCCCGCAGCCCGTCCCACGGCGCCCTCCCCCGTGGCCCCCTCCTCCGCAGCCGTCGCGTGGGAGAGCGGCAGCAGCGTCTCGCGCGTGACGACCTGCGTGAGCGGGGAGACGTAGGAGTTGAAGATCAGCTCGACGCGGTCAAGCTGGCCATCGACATACGCGTCGATCACGTCGCCCGCGACCGTACTCGCGTCGGCGAAGGCGGGGCGGTCGGAGAAGCCGGTATAGCTGCCGCTCAGCTCGTACCCGCGGAACGCCAGCGAAGAAACCCCGCGCCGCCCGGTCGCGTACCACGCGCTGCGCAGCCCAACAGCCGAGAGCTCGCCGTGCAGGCGCACGCCGGCGCGGATCACCTGCGAGTTGAAGCCCCCGGCCAGCCCGCGGTCGCCGGTGATCAGCAGCAGCCCGACGGTACCGCTGCCACCCTCCGCGCTGCCACCGCCCTCGGCGCCGCCGGGCTCGCGCATCAGCGGCACGCGCGCGATCTCGCTGGCGCCCGCGGCGCGAGCCGCTTGGCGGGTCATCCGCCCGAGCGCCTCCGCGTAGGGGCGCAGCGCCGTAATCCGCTGCTCGGCGCGGCGCAGGCGGGCGGCGGCGACCATCTCCATCGCGCGCGTGATCTTCTGGATGTTCTTCACCGAGGAGATCCGGTTCTTGACGTCGCGCTGAGAGGCCATGGCAATTATGAGCGGCCGGCGCTAGGCCGCCGCCTTCGCCTCCTCTTGTGCAGCGGCGCCCTGCCCGGATGAGCCCGCGGGGGCATCCTGCGTGCGGATCGGCGCATCCTCATCCAGCGGCTGGCCCTCCTCGTCGAGGTCGTAGCCGAAGTCCCGCGCGAACGCCTCGACCGCGTCGTGGACGGCCTTCTGCGTCTCCTGCGACCAGTCGCCGCCGGCGATTTTGGCGCCGACGTCGGCGTGCTCGGAGTGCATCCGTTCGATCAGCTCGGCCAGGAACTCGCTCACCCGCTCGACGTTCAGGCGATCGAGAAAGCCGGCGGTGGCGGCGTAGATCTGGAGCGTCTGGTCCTCGACCGGCAGCGGCGCGCGCTCGTGCTGGTTGAGCGTCATCACCAGCCGCTCGCCGCGGGCCAGCGTGCGCTGCGTGTCGGCGTCGAGGTCGGAGCCGAACTGCGCGAAGGCCTCGAGGTCACGGTACTGGGAGAGCTCGAGCTTGATCCTCCCGGCGACCTTCTTCATCGGCCCGATCTGCGCGTTGCCGCCCACGCGCGAGACGGAGATCCCGACGTTGATCGCGGGGCGTACGCCGGAGTTGAAGAGTTTCGACTCCAGAAAGATCTGCCCGTCGGTGATCGAGATCACGTTGGTGGGGATGTACGCGGAGACGTCCCCCGCCTGCGTCTCGATGATCGGCAGCGCCGTCAGCGAGCCGCCACCGAGGTCCTGGTTGAGCTTCACCGCGCGCTCCAACAGACGCGAGTGCAGGTAGAAGACGTCGCCCGGGTAGGCCTCGCGGCCGGGCGGGCGGCGCAGCAGCAGCGACATCTGCCGGTAGGCGTAGGCGTGCTTGGTCAAGTCGTCGTACACGCACAGCGCGTGGCGGCCCGAGTAGAGGAAGTGCTCGGCCATCGCGCAGCCGGCGTAGGGCGCCATGAACTTGATCGGCGCCGCCTCGTCGGCGGGAGCGGCGACGATGATCGTGTTCTCCAGCGCGTTGTTTTCGTCGAGCGTCTGCGCGAGCGCCACGACCGTGGACATGCGCTGGCCGATCGCCACGTACACCGACACGATGCCGGTGTCCCGGTTGTTGATGATCGCGTCGATCGCGATCGCCGTCTTGCCTGTCTGGCGGTCGCCGATGATCAGCTCGCGCTGGCCGCGGCCGATCGGGATCATCGCGTCGATCGCCTTCAGGCCGGTCTGCATCGGTTCCTTCACCGGCTGGCGCTGCACCACGCCGGGCGCCTTGAACTCGGCCGGGCGGGTCTCGGTAATCGCGATCTCGCCCTTGCCGTCCAGCGGGCGGCCCAGCGGGTCGACGATCCGCCCGAGCAGCGCATCGCCGACGGGGATGTCGAGCAGCTTGCCGGTGCGCTTGACGGTGTCGCCCTCGGAGATGTGCTCCCATTCGCCGAACAGCACCGCGCCGACGTTGTCGGACTCGAGGTTGAGCGCCAGCGCCGTGACCCCGTGCGGGAGCTCCAGCATCTCGAAGGACATGCAGTTCTCCAGGCCGTGCAGGCGCGCGATGCCGTCGGCCACCGACAGCACGGTGCCGACCTCGGTCAGCTCCGCCGCGCCGGCGTCAAGCCCCGCGATGCGGCTCTTGAGGATGCTGGTTATCTCATCTGGATTGATCTGCATGTCTATCCCTTTGTTGATCTAACTTTGACTGGCGTGGTACCGCGAGAGCGTTGGCCTGCAAGCCTCACATACGGTGGTTGCACCGTAAGGGTGGTGGCGCAGCTCAACACACCCAATGATCTGCATAGCCTCACGCGACTCCCTGCGCCACCTGCCTGCGCAACTGCTCCAGGCGGCTGCGAATCGAGGCGTCGAGGATCGAGTTGCCGACCCTGATCACGATGCCGCCGAGGATGTCGGGGTCCACACGCGCGGCGAGCTGCACCTTGCGCCCGGCGCGCTCGCCGATCGTCTTGCCGAGGCTCTCGGTGGTGGCGGGGTCGAGCTCGATCGCGCTGGTGATCTCCACCGGCAACGTCTTGTTCTCCTCGTCCCACAGCCGCTCGTACTGGCGGCGGATGTGGAAGATCACCGGCATCCGGTGGTTTTCGATCAGCAGGTTGAGGAAGTTCAGCAGCACCTCATCGGCGCCGTCCAGCAGCTTCTCGAGCGCCTCCTGCTTCTCCTTGGTCGAGAAGTAGGGGGAGAAGAAGAACACTTCCAGTTCCCGGTTCTCGCGCAGCGCGTCGGCCAGCTGCGCGAGCTGTTCGCGCAGCACGTCCAGCTTGCCCTGTTCGCGGGCGACCTCGAACAGCGAGCGGGCATATACCTGAGCCAGCTCCTCCATCAGCCGCTCGCCCCCGGCCTGGACAGACCACGAGTGACGATCGGGAACGTGCACATGAGCGCTGTGCGAACCATGACGTTCAGTTCTGGCTCCCGGAGATGCTCGAGAAGTCCAGTTCGCCGAGCGCCTCCTCGACCAGCCGCTTCTGGTCGGCGTCGGTGAGCGACTTGCGCGTGACCTTCTCGGTGGCCATGATCGTGAGGTCGGCGACCTCGCGGCGGATGTCGTCGAGCGCCCGTTTGGTGGCCGCCTCGATTTCGCGCTCGGCCTTCCTGGCGGCCTCCTCGACGATCTCCTGCCCGCGCACCTTGCCCTCGGCCTCGTGCGACTCGGCCGTCTGGCGCGCGCGCTGGACGATCTCTTCGGACTGCGCCCGCGCCTCCTTGAGCCGCTCGCGGTATTCGGCGAGCACCTCCTCGGCCTCGGTGCGCGTGCGCTCGGCCGCGTCGATCGACTCGGCGATGCCGCTGCGGCGCTTCTCGAGCGCCTCGCGGATGCGGGGGAAGGCCAACTTGTTGAGGGTGTACATCGAGATCAGGAACACCACCAGCGTCCAGATCGTCAGGCCGACGTTGGGTGTGATCAGCCACGAGTTGCTGGAGGATGCGATTGGAATGCTCATCGCGAGGAGCCCTCCGACCTACAGGAAGAAGGCGATCAGGCCGCCTACCAGGCCGTAGAAGAAGGTGGCCTCGGTGAGGGCGAACCCGAGCCACTGGATCGAGGTGATCTCGTCGCGCATCTCCGGCTGACGGGTGACCGCCTCGATTACCTTGCCGAACAGCATGCCGATGCCGGCGCCGGCGCCGGCCGCTCCGCCGGCGGCGCCGACCCCGAGGGCGACCGACCGCAGCCCTTCCTTGGCGACTTCCGCATTGGCGGTCGCCAGCAGCGGGTTGATCAAACCTAGAACGTGGGTCAGCATTGCGTGGATCTCCTTGTGGGATGCCGCTGGGGCATGGCTCTAATGTCTCCTTATCCGGTCTTTGTCAGTGGCTTCTGGTGGCACTGCCGAGGTAGATGGCAGTGAGAATGGCGAAGATGAAGGCCTGCAGGCCCGCGATCAGAACGGCCTCGAACATGTAGATCGCGACCCCGATCGGCAGCGTGAACCAGCCGAGGATCTGCAGGCCGATGACCACGGCGAGCAGACCGCCCATGAACTCGATCAGCAGGTGGCCAGCGAGCAGGTTGGCCCACAGCCTGACGGTCAGCGAGATCAGGCGCAGGAAGTTCGAGAGGATCTCGAGCGGATACATGATCACGAGCATCACGCCGCCGAGGCCCGCGGGGACCAGGCTTTTGATGTAGCCGAAGAACCCGTGGTGGCGGATGCCTTCGACGTTGTAGGCGATGAACACGCCGAGCGCCAGCAGCAGCGGGATCGCGAGGTTGGTGTCGGCCGCGTAGATCTGGAACGAGGGGATTTCGACGCCGAACACCTTGAAGGTCTCCGCGGTGTCGACCGGCAGCGGGATGTAACCGATCAGGTTGGTGACGAGGATGAACACGAACAGGGTGAACACGAGCGGGAACCACCGCTTGGCCATCTCCTCGTCCATGTTGTCGCGGGTCATCCCCAGCGCCAGCTCGTAGATCCACTCCACGATCGTCTGCAGGCGCCCCGGCCGCAGCTCCATGTTTTTGGAGGCGCGCAGCACGATGCCGACCGTGATCGTGGCGGAGATCAGCACGTAGAGGACGCCCTTGTCGAAGTTCAGCGGCCCGAAGATGTGAAACCAGCTTTCGAGGTGGAAAGACCCGACCACGTCGAAGCTTTCGTTGCGGTGGGCCTTGACACCGAACGCGAGCCCGAACACGATGAAGCCGATGATGTAGACCGCGAGGATCGCCCACAGGATCTTCGCTTTCTTGCTCATCCCGCCTTTCTCCGGACTGGGCGCCGCGATGCCAGTCGCCGGCCCGGTTGGGCCCGATACGGCCGCGGCGCTCATCGGGTCGCCTCCTGCTGCGGCTCGCCGACCGCCCTTCGCCGTGGCTCGCCGGTCGCCTTTTTCTGCGGCGGGCCGGTGAGGACCCTGATCGCAAAGGCCACCGAGTACGCGCCGCAGATCGTGAGCGCCGCGGTCAGCCCGTCGGCGCGCCCGCCGACGACGCCCGCGAGCACGATCGCGCCCGCCAGCAGCCAAATCCGCCCAAACGCCTCGAACAGGTTGAGGCCGAGCTGCGTACGCGGCTCACGCGCCCGTGCGATCCAGCGCCGGTCGGTGTGCGCGAGCACGCGCTGCACCAGCCACGCGCCCACCGCGATCAGCAGGCCGAACGCCGGCGCGCCGAGCGCCAGCGCCAGCGGCGTGGCGAGCACCACGAGCACGATGTCGAGGTACTGCAGCAGCTGCAGCGGTGATCGGGTGAGAACCGGGCTCGCGCCGGCATGGCTCAGGGCAGGGGCCATTGGTTCTGGCTCGTGGTTGGGCATGGATGGTTGGCTGGGACCCTACAGACGAAAGAGCCAAGCGCGTCCGCCCACGGCGAACTTTACCCCTGGCCCTCCTCTGACCGTCTGTGGCAGCGCGCGGAGTCTACCTTATCTGGAACTTAGTAACAAGTTTGTGACATGCGGTACGGGGATTATCCCTTTGACGCAGGTACCATGCTAAAGTCCCGCCACATATGGCCGCAACGCGGAATGGAGCCCGGTTCGCAGGCGGCACCGTCTTTTCGCTACTTATCTACAACAAGTTCCACGGGGTCAGCCTCGGGCACTGGAGCACCGTGGCTTGGATAGTCCTGGTTCTTGCTGCCCTAGTTCTCTTGCTGACGGAGGATCGGCTGCGCTCCTTGCGCCCCACACTTCATGTCGCGCTGCAACCGCCTGAACACTGGTCTCATCGACGCCTACACAAACATACGCAGGCGCTTTTGAATGACTGGCATCGCTTCCAGACAAGCATGTGGCGCCCCGACCCGGAGACTTACGATCACGTCGAGGAGATGAAGCGCCGCGATCGGGAGGAGCTGGCGTTCCGTGAGCGCGTATCCAAACTGGAGGGCGAGTACATACGGCGCGGGAGGCTGGAGGAGCTAACCGACTTTACGGGCGCGCAGCTACCAAGCGAAGCCGCGATCCGGGTCGATCCCCTCACACCCGCAGTGCTACGGCTGGAGCGCTTAGCGAATCCCGTCGAGTAGCCGTCCGGCTGGGATGTCGAGAGCGCGTGCGAGCTTGACAATCGTGGCGAGCCTCGGGTCGCGCGTGGAGCGCTCTAGGCGGCTGATCTCGCTCATGTTGAGGTCGCAGCGGAACCCGAGGGCTTCTTGGGAGAGCTTGAGTCGGTGCCGTTCGGTGCGGAGGTTCCGGGCGAACGTTTGACGGGCGTCCATGCCCGATGATGCTCACTGTATGCGGCCAAAAGCTCTAGGGCCAAAACCTCAAAGGATCATGTAGGGTGCCCCGCTGAAACAGTCCCGATAGGCAGGGGGAACCATGAGCATCGAGAGCAGGCACGGGGTCGATGACCCCGGCTACGAGTATGTGGAGCCGGAGGCACCCCAACCCGATACCAAGGAATGGGAACACACGATGGGTCCCGTCGAGGCTCTAGTCGCGCTCCTGATCCCCATAGCGGGCCTTGGACTAGCCATCTGGCGCTTCGGCCGCGGAGATATCGGGCCAGGGTTCGCCAACCTCCTCCTCGCTGTCTTCAGTAGTGCCGTGGTCTTTGTGTTGCTCGCAAGCGGAGTTATCAACCTGGGCCATAGCGAAGAATGCGCCCGTAATGGGCTGGGTGTCACTTTCTGCGGTCACGAACTCGCACAAGAGCGCCGGGTTGCCCAGGAAGCCGAAGCCTCGCAGCACAAAATCGAAGCAGAAGGCGCCAAACTCCAGGAAGAAGGCGCAAAGATACGCCGCCAAGGCGAAGAAGTAACCAGGGAGGGTCAGGAAGCCGAAGGCCACGCGTCACCCGAAGAAGGCTCCGGGTGACGCTCTGATGATCCTCCTGGTCTCGTTCGTCGTTTGGCTCGGCGTTGGCTTCTGGGTCGGAAAGACTGCTGAGCGCAAAGGACGCGCGCCGTTCTGGTGGGTCGCGCTAGCGCTCGTCATCGGCCTCCTCGCGTTCATCCCGCTCTTGATCGCCGGGGCCTCTGAGGAGGGTCTACGCCAGAAAGAACGCGAGGCCCTAGACCGCCAGCGGCAGCTATCCCCGGTCTCTCCGGGCCAGATCAAGGAACTCGCCGAACTCAAGGACGCGGGCTTACTGACCGCTGAGGAGTTCGAGACGAAGAAGACCGATCTACTCGGGCGCCTATAAGTGAGGAGCCCGCCGGAGCGGGCTCCTCAAGGCCCTTTGGGGTAGCCGTCCCAAGAAGGGATGGTCTAGCTCCTGCTGGGCAGTTTCGTCGCTCTGCAAGCGTATCGCAACGATGCGGCGGATAGCTGGGAAGGAAGTCGTCCGGGGTATGCCGAATACTTTCCGGAACGCCCCCGCCAGGAATCGAACCTGGGACCTGTTTCTGCGACGAAACTGCTCTATCCAGACTGAGCTACGAGGGCTAACCGCTCCCCTGACAGGAAGCCCTCCGAAGGCTAGACGGCGCCCCGGCGGATCGAACTAGCGGTTCTGGCGTGCTTGGCGCTTCGCCTCGCGCCTGATGAGAGCATCGTTCTCGCGCTGCTGCTCGCCGGGGTCATCGCGTTCGATCAGGACGTGGTACGGGAGCGCGTCCCCGTGGAGGAGCACGAGCAGCGTGTCGCGGAACAGGTAGGGGTTCTCACGGCCGTTGAATCGCCACTCCATCTCGTTCAGGTACGCGGGTAGATGCTTGACGGACATGTGATGGTAGGTCCCGACGATCGAGCGCTTGAAGAGGCTCCACGCGGACTCGACGCCGTTGGTGTGGACATCGCCGCGGACCCATTCCTCGCTCTTGTGCTCCACGGTCTCGTGTTTGTCGCCCGCGATGCCGTCGTAGGACTTCAGCTCGTCGGTGTAGACCGCTGCCTCGGTGGTGTCCACGGTGGAGTCGATGAACCCCTTCAGGTTGCCCCGGCGCGTGTTTGCAACCAATCTGAGCCTGATCTCGCCGCCGCGCTCGATCGCCCCGGCGACGATCACCTTGTTCCCACGGTACCCGGCGCCATAGCCTTTGCGTTTCCCGCCGACGTACGTCTCGTCTACCTCGACGGTCCCAGTCAACAAGGGCTGTTCGTCGTCGCCCATCGCCGCACGAACCCGATGCGAGAGGTACCACGCGGTCTTGTAGGTCACTTTGAGCATCCGCTGGAGCTGCTTAGCGCTGATGCCCTTCTTGGACTCGCACATCAGGTAGATCGCGAGGAACCACTTCCATAGCGGCAGGTGGCTGTCGTGGAATAGCGTCCCGGCGGTCACGCTGAACTGGTAGCGGCACCCTTTGGCGTTGCACTCGAACTGGTCACGGGTGCTGATCCGGGACACGCCCAGGCCCTCGCAGCGCGGGCAGACCGGGCCGTCGGGCCACCGCAGCTCCTCCAGGTATGCCCGGCACTTCTCCTCGCTGCCGAAGTCCTCGATGAGGCTTACGAGTGTCGTATCCTCCATCAGAGCACCATGCCTAGACGCAAACCCAAAGCGCACGAGCTGACGACCGAAGAGGCCGCACGGCGAATGTTCCCCAAAGGGGCACGGGAAGCGGTCGCGCTAGAGGCCCAAAAGGCCCGGAAAACAGGGGAAAAGAAGTCCACTAAGAAGCACTCTAGCTGATATGGCACCCTGTGTCAAGGGGATAATCCCCTGCGGTACGCGGATCGCGCGCTTCGCCAAGCCAGCGCGCGACTACGCGGAAGCCCGCACCGGCCGCAGCGCCGTCCGCGAGCGCCACGCCGCTTCGAGGGCGCGCACCAACACGACAGCGAGGCCCGTGGTCGCGACACCCGCAAGCACGTCGAACAGGTAGTGGTTGCCGGTGGCAAGGACCGCCAGGCAGGTAATGCACGGGTAGATGATCGCGGCGCAGCGGACCCACAAACGCTCGGACATGGACCACATCACCAGCGAGCACCACACCGCCCAGGCCATGTGCAGCGAGGGCAGCGCCGCGAACTGGTTGGCGACCACGGCGAGCGAACCGGTGTGCCAGCCTCCGAACGCGTGCGTGGAGGCAACCACGTCGGCGAAGCCGCTGCCGGGGAGCAGTCGCGGCGGCGCGGTCGGGTAGAGCCAGAAGACTGCCAGGCCGATCACGTTGATCGCGACCAGCGTGTTGCGCAGCGGCCGATAGATGTCCGCGCGCCGGTACCACAGCCAGCCGAGCAGCCCGAGCGTGACGATGAAGTGGGCGTTGTCGTAGTAGTCGGAGAGCAGCAGACCGAGCGTATGGTGGTGGGTGAGCCAGCGGTTGAGCGCGAGTTCGGGGTCGAGCCCGAGCGAGCGCTCGAGGTGCAGCACCCCCCAACCGTGCGCGAGCGCAGCGTGCAGGCGCACTGGTGCGAGGTTGTTGATCGCGTCGTACACCCAACAGAGCCAGGCGATCACCAGCGCCTCGACCCACAGGCGAGTTCGCCGCGTTTCCATCCCGGCAGCTTAACGAGGTGTCAGGGCGCCACGGGCTCCAGGCCCCGCGCGGCGAGCGTCTCCAGCACCCGCGGCAGCGCGGCGGCCGTGCGCCGCCAGGAGCTGGGTGCGGAGTAGTCGTCGGCGTCGTGCAGCAGCAGGACCGCGCCGGGCCCGGCCCCGCCGGTGAGCAGGGCGGCGATCGACTCCGGGGTGGCGCGCGCTTCCCAGTCGCGGCCCCAGTGGCTCCACAGCAGCGTGCGCCAGCCACGGTTGCGGGCCAGGGTCAGAGCCGCGGCGTTGGACACGCCGTAGGGCGGGCGGTAGAGCGCCGGCGAGCGGCCCGTCGTCTCCTCGATGACCCCGAGCGCTCGCAGGATGTCCTCGCGGACCTGGTAGGGCGTCAAGCGCAGCAGGTTGCGGTGGCGGTGGCAGTGCAGCCCGATCCCGTGGCCGGCCGCGACGATCTCGGCGGCGAGCGCGGGGTTGCGCAGGACCTGCTCGCCGACCAGGAAGAAGGTCGCCCGCACGCCCTCCCGCGCGAGGATCTCGAGCACCGCCGGTGTGCCCTCGTGGTGGGGGCCGTCGTCGAAGGTCAATGCGTAGCCCGTGCCGCTCGCGGTGCGATCCTCGATCCCGAGCGGCCCGCGCAGCATCCGGTACTCGCCGGCGAGCGCGGGCAACACGTAGGCTGCCGTGTAGCCGAGCACCACGGCGCCGACCGCCGCGCCGACGAGAGGGTGGCGCAGCCGGCCCCAGGCCGGCTGGCCGAAACAGGGACCGATTGGGGAGACACTCGCTTCGCTCGCATCCCCAAATCGGCCAGCGCCGAAGGCGCGTGTCTCCCGGCTTCGGTCGGGCCCCTCGTTTTTGGTCATTGGGCCGAGAAGACTGCAATCATCGGGGGCGGGCATGCTCGAACTGATCCTTGGCATCGTGGCGGCCGTCGGGGCCGCGGTCCTGTACAGCCTAGGGTTTTCCTTTCAGGCAATGGAGGCCCGCGAGGCGCCGCGCAGCGAGCAGCTGCGCCCGGCACTGGCCCTGCGCCTGCTCACCCGGGTGCGCTGGGTGGGCGGCACGGGCCTCTCGATGCTGGGCTGGCCGCTGCAGCTGCTGGCGCTCAGCCTCGCCCCGCTGGTGGTGGTGCAGCCCGCCCTGGCGCTGGGACTACCGGTGCTGATGGTGATGGGCGAGCGGATGCTAGGCGAGCGCGCCGGGCGGCGCGAGCACCTGGCGGTCGGCGCGATCGTGGTGGGCGTGATCGGCGCCGGGGTGTTCGCGCCGGCGCGCAGCACCACACACGCGCACTGGACCGTGCTCGCGATCGTGCTGGGGGCGCTGGCGCTGGCGAGCCTGCTGCCCTACCTGATGCTGCGCCTCGGCCGCCCGCTGCCGTTCGTGACGATGCTGGGGGCAGGGCTGGCGTTTGGCTGGAGCGGCGTGGCCACCAAGCTGGCATCGGACGACCTCGCGAACGCCTACATCGGCGCGGCGATCGCGTGGGGCCTCGCCACGGGGGGCGCGTCGGCGATCGCGACGCTCAGCGAGATGAGCTCGCTGCAGTCGCGCCCGGCGATTCAGGTCGCCCCCGTGGTGTTCGTGATCCAGACTGCGGTGCCGGTGGCGCTAGCGCCGATCCTCTTCAACGAGAGCTTCGCCGCGACGCCCGGCGGCGGGGTACCGCTGGGGTTCTCGCTGGCACTGGTCGTCGTCGGCGCCGCCGTTCTCGCCCGCTCGCCGCTGCTACTGGCGTTGATGGCAGGCGAGTCCGGGGAGTCGCGGAGCAGCGGAGCGGGCGAGCCGCCCGGGGCAGCCGCCGCGAACGGCAAGCCGCACGATGAGGCGGCACCCCTCAGCGCGAGCCGGTGAGTGCGGCGAGCGACTCTGCCGAGAGCCCCTCAGCGCCGAGCCGCGAGACGAGGCGCTCGACCCCTTGCACGGAGGCGCTTGACCCGTTGGCGCTCACCACGAGCACGTCGCCCGGGCGCGCTCGCCGCTGCGGCAGCGGCCACGTGGCGCTGAGCCGCCGCGTGCCCTTGACGGGTCTCGCTCCAGTGATGCGCGAGAGCAGCAGCTGACCGACCGTGAGGCCGCCCGCGGGCTGCAGGAAGTAGAAGCGGTGGTGTAGGCCCAGGGCATGAGCCTGTGCGTGCAGCGCGCCAGGGGTGTGCATCCAGCGCAAGAGGCTCGTGCCCGGGGGCAGTTCGGGCAGCAGTTCGTCACCTAGTGCGCGCAGCGCGGCGATCGTGGCGGGCACGTGCACGCCGCCGTCGGCGAACGAGACGTGGATGCCCTGCCCGGCGAGCTCGTGCGCCACACGCGTAACGTCGCCCGCGGGGGTGCGCACGATCACGCTCACGTCGGGCTGGCTGGTGGCAACGTGCACGAGCGGGTGCACACGCAGGATCGCGTCGGCGAGCGCGCTGACCTCGTCGGTGGACATCGTCCACATGCTGACACCCAGCAACATCACCAGTGGCGCGCAGAACGCGGCCAGCCGCAGCCGCCATAGCGGGATCGGGCTCACGCGGCGGGGAGCTTTTAGCACGACGTCCACGGCGTGAGGGTGCTCTACCGTCTCCTCCCGTGCCGGCTGCTCCCGCGGCTCTGCCTGCTCGTCCCCAAAGCTCGCCTGCACGTGCTCGCGCAGCTCGCCGGTGTCGTTGGCGAGGCGCAGCAGCGCGAGGTCGGCCATCGCGCGGGTGTTGAGCCGGGCGTGGCCGACGGGCAGCCCGTAGGAGACGACGGGCGTCCCGGTCGCCTTCGCCTCCAGGCAGGTGACGCCCCCGGTCGAGTGCACGAGCGCATCGGCCGCCGCCAGCAGCTGGGGCATCGCGTCGGTGAAGCCGTACACGTGCACGCGCGGCTCGCGCGCGAAGGTGGAGGAGAGCCGCTTGTGCAGCTGCTCGTTGCGCCCGGCGAGGCAAACGATGCTGGAGACCTCACCCACGCGGCAGAGCTCGCGCACGGCACCCTCGACGTCGCCGACGCCCCAGCCGCCGCCGGAGACGACGACCATGCGGCCCTCCTCGGGCAGCCCCAGCGCGCGCCGGGACTCCAGCGGACAGCGGGGTTCGAGGAACTCGGCGGAGATCAGCGGCGCCACCAGGCGGGCAGAGCCCTCCCCCGCGATCCGCTCGACGGAGGGCATCGACTCGCCGTACATCACCAGGTGCATGTCGATCCCGGGCTGCGCCCAGAAGAAGAGGCCCGTCAGGTCGGTGATCGTGGCCACGGTGGGGCAGCGCACCGCGCCGGTGCGGCGCAGCCGCGCAAGCACGACGGTGACGGCAGGGTAGGTCGAGACGATCACGTCGGGGTCGTACTCGGCGATCCGGCGCGCCAGCGGGCGGGCGCCGAACAGGCGCAGCTGCCAGCGCGTCAGCCAGCGCACGGGGGGCACGTGCTCGAGCAGCCAGTAGACCAGCGAGTAGCTCCAGGGCAGGAAGCGCAGCTGCACGCGGTAGCCGTCCTGGACGACCTGGCGCAGCACGCGCCCCATCGCGGCGAGGCCGTCGATCACCGTGACCTCGGCCGGCTCGGACCCATTTTCGATCTGCTGCGCGAGCGCGCGGGCAGCCGCAGCGTGCCCCTCGCCGACGTCGGCCGAGAGGATCAGGACACGGCGGGGCCCGCCATGGTCGGGTGTGTCTTCAGGATGTCCCATATCGCCTCGGCTCCCAGCAGCCGGCGCATTACGCGGAGCTAAGGGTACAGGGAGAAACGGAGCACTTGCGGGCGCGCTGGCAGCGGAGCGCAAGAAAAACATGATCTCAATCTTCGCCGGCAGGGCCACGCGTCCTCTTGGCGACACCAACCCCCTCCCCCCCTCCCCCTCCCTCCCCCCCTCAGCCCCCCACGCGGGCAGCCTTCGCAAGCAGCGCTTCAGCGGCGGGCGTGGCGGGCAGCTGCCCCAGCGTGTGCAGCTCCTGCACGAGCACCCAGAAGGCCGGGCGGGCGGTCCCGTGGGGGCCGATCAGGCCGGAATCCCACGGTTCGCGGCGGCCCGAGCCGGCGTTCCACTGGTAGAGGTAGACGCGCGCGATGCGCGGGGAGAGCGGGGCGAGGCGGTTGAAGACGAAGCGGGTCACCTTCGCGGCGTGGGCGGCCGATTCGGGGAAATCGTGGGAGGAGTGGTTGTGGCGGGCGACGACGCCGCCGGTCTCGGTGAACCAGATCTGCGCGTGCGTGACAGCGAGCAGCGCCTTGGTGGACGCCGCGGAGAGGCGGTTGGCGCCGATGTAGTTGTGCAGGCCCCAGATCCCCGGTTCGTAGCCGAGCGCGCGGCGCATCTGCTCGACCCACGTGACCATCCCCGGCACGTCGAGCAACTCGGAGGCGAGCACGTTGCAAGAGGGGCAGGCGGCGCGCGCTTGGCGGTAGTAGGCAGCGACGAGGCCGGGGCTGTGGCAGGTGGGCTGCCCGCAGTAGTTGGCCTCGTTCCACACCGCGAAGTCGGTCACCCACGGGTAGCGCTTTTGCAGCCGCCGAAACTGGCGGGCGAACGCGAGGGCGCTCGGCAGCCGCCGGTGGCGCCCGGCGATCCAGGAGTGTTCGAAGGAGATCAGCGGGTGCACCCCGTCGGCGCGGGCGTCGCGCAGCCAAGTGGCGAGCGCCCGCGATTCGGAGCGGCTTTCGAGCGCGTCCCAGCCGATCGAGAGACGCGCGTAGCGGACGCCGAGCGCCGAGAAGCGGGGATCGCCGAACATCGCGGGGTGCTGCTCGCCGATGCCAACGACCAGCGCGTGCTGGCCGATTTTCGATCGGTCAGCGAACGAAGCCTGTGCATCGCCGGGCGCCGCTCCCGCGCCGGCGCTCGCCGCCAGCACCCCCGCCGGCAGCACCAGCGCGACCACGAGCGCGTACGCGCCGAGGATGACCCGCAGCCGCATCATGAGGCGATCGTCTGAAACTCACCGGTCTCGAAGTCCTGCGTGACGTCCTGCTCGATCTGCGCGGGCGAAGCTTCGGGGCGCAGCCGGCGCAGGCGAATCGAGTCGAGGCGGCGGAACTTGAGGATCTCCAGCACGTACACGAGGTACACGGAGGCGACCGCGACGAACAGCGCGAGCGCGGCGATCACGAGCGTCCAGCCCAAGTAGAGGTGGCCTTTGTGGTCGCTGTAGGGGACGAAGCGCAGCGCCAGCGCGAAGCCGGCGAGCAGCAGCGTCCACCCGTACAGGTAGGCGATCGTGCGCCGGCGAGAGAAGCCGATGCGGGCCATGCGGTGGTGGAAGTGCTCGGAGTCGGAGGCATAAATCGGGCGTCGGTACTTCAAACGCTTCAGCACCACGAAGGTTGTGTCGAGAAACGGCACCGCGAGCAAGATCAGTGGCAGCACGAAGGAGAGCACCACCTCGGTCTTGACCGCGCCCTCGACCGTCAGGCAGCCCATCAGCAGCCCGAGCAGGTTGGCGCCGCAGTCGCCCATAAACGAGGACGCGGGCGGGAAGTTGTAGAGCAGGAAGCCGAGCGAGGAGCCGGCGATCAGCGCGGCGAGCACGCCGGGCGCCCACCGTTCGAGGTCGAACGCGATCACCGCGAGCGCGGCGGCGACGATCGCGCAGACCCCCGCGGCGAGACCGTCGACGCCGTCGGAGAAGTTGACGACGTTCATCAGCGCGACCAGCCCGACCACGGTGATCGCCCCGCCGGCGTGCGGGAAGTGCAGCGCGCCGAGGAACGGCAGTGTGATCAGTTCGACGACGATCCCGTAGTGCACGACGATCAGCGCGGCGGCCAACTGCCCGGCGAGCTTCACCAGGGGCGGCAGCTCGAAGCGGTCGTCGAACGCCCCGACCACCGTGATGAAGGCACCGGCCAGCAGCATCCCGTGCCAGATCCGTTCGTCAGGCAGCCAGATCAGCCCGGCGAGACCTGTCCCGGCAAAGATCGCCAGGCCGCCCAGCAGGGGCGTGGGCCGCTCAGAGAGCCCCCGCTCGCGCGGCGTGTCGATCGCGCCGACCGCCACCGCGAGCCGCATCGTAAGCGGCGTCAGCAGCGCCGTCGCAGTGGCGGCGGCGAGGAAGGCGTACAGCGCGTCGAGCCCATGGGCGCTCATGCTCGGGGAAAGCATCGCAGGCGCAGGTGTCATACGCGCGCGGTCGGCTATCCCAGCACCCGCCCCAGCTCGGCCGGCCCGGCCGGTCCCTCGCGCACGATGCGCCAGCGGCCGCTGGCCTCGTACTCGCGCAGGTCGAGCACCGTGGAGGCGACTCCCGGCAGCTCGCCGCCGTCCAAGACAAGGTCGGCGCCGGCCAGCAGCGCGGGTGCGATGTCCGACAGACGCCGTGCCTCGGGGCCGCCGGAGAGGTTGGCGCTCGACTGCATGACCGGAAGGTCCACCGCACGCAGCGCCGCCACCGGCTCAGGCAGCAGCGGCACGCGCAGGCCGAGCGCGCCCGCCTCGCCCTCCCGCGGGCGCTCCTCCGCGGCCGGCGCCCCCACCGCACCCGACCGAGGGGAGAGCGGCCGGCACGCGAGTGGGTAGCGATCCTCGCGGTTGGGCAGCAGCACCGTCAGCGCCCCCGGCAGCAGCGCCTCCAGCGCGGCCCGCTCCTGCCCCCCGAGCTCCGGAAGCGCCGCGAGCGCGGCGGCCAGCGAGAAGAACATCACCGCCGCGGGGCGCTCCGGGGACCGGCCCTTCAGCTCGTACAGCCGCCACACCGCCTCGCGCCGCAGCGGATCGCAGGCGAGGCCATACACGGTGTCCGCCGGGAACACCGCGACGCCGCCGCCGGCGATGCACTCCTGCAGGCGCTTCGCATCATCGGGGGTGAGCACGGGAGCGGCAGTCAGTCAGGTCGAATCAGGGTGTCGATGCGCCGAACGATCTCCAGGTGCGTCTGCGGACGCACGGTGCCCAGCCGCGCCGCGAGGCGCGTGGGCGAGATCGCGCGGACGTGCTGAGGAAGCGCGAAGCTCACCTCGCGCAGGCCACCCTCGGGCGGCTCGACCCGGAGATGGAGCGGCGAGCCCACATCCCTGGTCGTGAACGGTACAACGATCGCAAGGCCCCAACGACCCAGGGGATCGCGCGAGATCACCGTCACCGGTCGCTCACGGCCCTGCTCGTGACCGATCACCGGCTCGAGGTTGGCCATCCACACCTCACGCTGGCAGGGGGTCGGCGTCACAGACCGTCGAGCCCGTCGGCGAGCGTGCCATCGAGCGCTGCGACCTCGGTCTGCCACGCGGCCCACTGCTCCGGAGCGGACCGCAGGCGCTCCATCGCCGCCTCGTGACCCATCAGCATCGCGTCGTCTTCGGCCTGACGCACGAGCGCTGCCACCTTCGCTGAGATCGTCACCCCATCGTGCTCGGCCATCTCCACCAAAGCTCGATGTGTCTCCTCCGAAACCCGGACCGTGGTCGTCGCCATGCTCGCCTACCTTTGCGAACTTCTACGCGCCTGTCGCGTAGACATCAGTGTAGACGATCTCGTCCATCAGCGCAGCGCTACCAGTCCCGCGCCCCCACCACCACGCGCTCGATGCCCGCGAGGTCGGGCTCGACCCGCACCGTGGAGAAACCTGCGGCGCGCACCAGCTCGCTGACAGCCCGCGCCTGCCCGGCGCCGACCTCCAGCGCCGCCAGCCGCACGCGCGGGCGGGCGGCCAGTTGGGCGAGCAGCGCGCGGATCACATCGAGGCCGTCGGCCCCCGCGAACAGCGCCTCGGGGGGCTCGTGGCGCAGGATCTCCGGCGCCAGCGTGGCACGCTCGGAGTCGGCCACGTAGGGCGGGTTGCAGAGCAGCGCGTCGTACTCGTCGGGCATCCCCTCCAACAGGTCGGCGTGCATCCACGCAACTTTCAGCCCCAGCTTGCCGCCGTTGGCGCGCGCCAGTTCGAGCGCCTGCTCGCTCGCCTCGCTGCCCGTCACCCGCAGGTCGGGCCGCTCGTCCTTTAGCG
Source organism: uncultured Solirubrobacterales bacterium (assembly GCA_963791485.1). GTDB lineage: Bacteria > Actinomycetota > Thermoleophilia > Solirubrobacterales > Solirubrobacteraceae > Palsa-744. The sequence goes on along the minus strand of CAWBSO010000006.1, from coordinate 425,031 downwards.
CCAGCGCCACGGCGCCCGAGCCGGTGCCGACGTCGAGCACGCCCGCTCCCCGCGGCAGCCCGAGGCCCACCTCGACCAGCAGCTCGGTCTCCGGGCGTGGGATCAGCGCGCGCGGGTCCACGTCCAGCTCCAGGCGGCGGAAGCCGCGCACGCCGGTGATGTAGGCGACCGGCTCGCGCTCCACCGCGCGGCGGCGCACCGCCTCCTGGTAGGGCCGCACCGCGGGGCCCGTCACGGTCAGCTCTTCGTCGGGGGCACCGCCGCCGGAACCGGTGGTCAGACGCGCGCGGTCCACGCCCAGGATGTGAGCGAGCAGCACTTCGGCGTCCAGTCGCGGGGTTTCCACGCCAGCCGCGGTGAACGCTGTGATCGCACCGTCCAGCGCATCCTTCGCGGTCACCGCCCGCCGCGGCGGAGCGCGCCGGAAGTAAGCCCCGCTCTCTGAATGAGTTGCGAGCACCACCCCGCGGCCCAATCGATTAGGACCCGCCCACCCCGCCCATCCCAACCCCTCATGCCTGCTGCTCATTGTGGCGCCGCCGTCTGCGCCTCCAGCCTGCGGCGCTTCTCGTCGGACTGCAGTGCCTGGGTGAACTCGTCGAGCTCGCCTTCCAGCACCGCGTCGAGGTTGTGCGTGGTGAGCTTAATGCGGTGGTCGGTGACGCGCCGCTCGCCGTAGTTGTAGGTGCGGATCTTCTCCGCGCGGTCGCCCGTGCCGACCTGCGCGCGGCGGTCGGCCGCCAACTCGGACTGCTGCTCGGCGAGCGCCCGCTCGTACAGACGCGCGCGCAGCACCCGCAGCGCCTTCTCGCGGTTTTGCAGCTGGGACTTCTCATCCTGCATCGCCACGACGATGCCCGATGGTTTGTGTGTGATACGCACGGCGGAGTCGGTCGTGTTGACCGACTGGCCGCCTGGGCCCGTCGAGCGGTAGACGTCGATTTGCAGGTCGTTCGGGTCGATCTCGACCTCGACCTCCTCGACCTCGGGCAGTACCGCGACCGTGGCTGTCGAGGTGTGGATACGACCCTGGGACTCGGTCGCGGGCACGCGCTGCACGCGGTGGGTGCCGCCCTCGAACTTGAAGATCGAGTAGGCGCCCGCGCCTGCCCCGCCAACGCCCGCGCCGGGCGGGCGGGATCCGGGTGGGTGGGCCTTTATCGCGAACGTGTACTTGCCCTCTCCCGCCTCCAGCGGTTCCACCTGCAGGCCGCGGCGCTCGGCGTAGCGGGTCAGCATCCGGTAGAGGTCGCCCGCCCACAGCCCCGCCTCCTCGCCGCCGGCGCCACCCTGGATTTCGACGATCACGTTCTTCTCGTCGTTGGGGTCCTCCTCGACCATCGCCAGGCGGATCTCCTCTTCGAGCTGCTCGCCGCGCTCGCGTGCGCCCGTGAGCAGCTCGCGCACCTCCGCGTCCTCGCCGTCCTCGCTCAGCAGCTCCTCAGCACCCGCGGCGTCGTCCTGCGCCCGGCGCCACTCGGTGGCGAGCTTGGCCGCGGGCTCCAACTGACTGTACGCGCGCCCCGCCTCCGCATAGCGAGCACGGTCGCCGATCACCGCGGGGTCGGTCGAGCTGCGCGCCGAGCTCGGCAAAGCGCGTCTCGATCTGCTCGACCAGGTCTTCGATCATCCCGACCCAGTTTATGGGTCGCTACGCAACGACCTCCACGCCCACGAGGTCCGCGGCGCTCAGCTCGCCTGGGGTCTCGTGCTCCAGCACCGCGTTCAGGGCCGCGATCGCGACCGCGAGCTGGTGCAGGTCGGGCTCACGGGTGGTGAGCAGCTGCAACTTCAGGCCGGGCCACATCAGCGCCTGTACCCAACGGCGGCGGCGGTTGCGCCCGGCGAACTTGATGATCTCGAAGGAGATGCCGGCGATGACCGGCACGCCGAGGATGCGCGTGAGCACCAGCCAGTACCACGCGGGTAGGCCGATTGGCGCGAACACGAAGATCGCCACGATCATCACCACCAGCAGGAAGCTCGTGCCACAGCGGGGGTGCAGGCGCGAGAAGCGCTGCGCATTGGTGGGCGTCAGCTCCAGCTGCGCCTCGTAGCAGGAGATCGTCTTGTGCTCGGCGCCGTGGTACTCGAACACGCGGCGCAGGTCGCGCAGGCGTGAGAGCAGCAGCATGTAGCCGAGGAAGATCGCCGTGCGCACCAGCCCCTCGATCAGCCAGAACAGCACCGAGGAGTCCCCGAGCTGACCCTTGATCAGGCTGGTGATCCCGACCGGCACGAGGAAGAAGAGACCGATCGCGAACACCACGGCGAGGACCACAGTCCCTGCCCACACCGCGCCGGGGATCTCCTGGGCCTCGCCGCCCGTCTCGCCGTCCTGCCCATCGCCGTCGCCCTTGCCCGCACTCTCCGCCGGGGGCAGTTGCGCGTTGGCGGAGACGCCCAGCGCGCGGAAGCCAATCGCCAGCGACTCGCCCAGCGCGACCACGCCGCGCACGATCGGCAGGCGCAGGATGCGGTGGCGACGCAGCGGGGAGCTCGAGCTGGAAGCTCGTGACCTCGATCTCCCCCAGGGGCTCGTCGGGCGTCGGTCCGTGGCCGTTTTCGCCGCTCGCCAAATCCACCCGGCCGTTCCCGCCGGTCGCGATCTCCTGCTCGTTCGCCAGGACCTTGCCGTTCCCGCCGGCCAGCGCCTCGTTGGGGGGAGCGGATGGGAGATACGGCTTACGCACCGCCACCGCCCAGTTGGAGACCCCGCGCATCATCACGCCCTCGAGCACCGCCTGGCCGCCGAGCGGCGCGTCGCGCTGGGCAACCAGCTGACCGTCGCTCTCGTTACTGGCCGCCGCCTGCGGTGGAGCAACGGCGGTGGCCATCGGCTACTCCGGCTGTTTCTGGCCCGGAGCCGCGGTGGCGGTCTGCGCCTGGCGCACGCGGGCCTTGGCCACCCGGCGCTGGAAGCGCTCGACACGCCCGCCGGTGTCCACCAGCTTCTGGCGGCCGGTGTAGAACGGGTGGCAGTTAGAGCACACCTCGACGTGCAGCTCCTCGCGCGTGGCGCGCGTCGTGAACTCGTTGCCGCAGGTACAGCGCACGTGTGCCAGCACGTAGGTGGGATGGATCGAGGTCTTCATGCTCAATGCATTGTAGCGACGTGCGCCGCTCAGGTTTTGGCGGGGGCCGTTCCGGCTTTGGCGCGTTCGCCGGGCTGCTTGCAGATCGGGGTGCGGCGCTCGTCGTGCCGGATCACCTGGCCCTTTTCGTTCATCCAGCGGTAGCGCACGATCGCGCGGAAGACGGCGGGGGCGGGGAGGTCGGTGACCGCCTGGCGCACCTTGTAGATCTTGACTCCGGCTTCGGAGCGCTGCCAGGAGTCGAGGCCCGCGGTGGTGAGCGTGTGGAAGCCTTCTTCTTCGAGGGTGTGCTCCTGCACCTCGATCTCGATCGCCATCTTGTGTGCGCCCGTGACTGTTTCCATCTGGCCGGTGAACGTCACCGAGCGCCCGGCCTGGGTCGGCGCCGTCACGCACTGTTCGACGCCTGCGCTCAGGGCCGGGGTCGGAGTCGGGCTTGTCGTGCCCGTTCCAGTGCTGGTGCCCGTCCCGGTCGTGCCCGCGCCCCACGCCGGGAGCGCAAAGGCGAGCGCCAGCACGGCAACCGTGCTCAGGGACGTGAAGAACCTCGATCTCGACATCGCTCCCCCCTAACACTCCAAGGGGCGCCTTGGTTGCGCAGGCGCACGCATCGCATTGACTTTTTTAGACGCTCCAGTACACACAACTACCTCTGAGGGTCATCGACCAAGCAGAGCAAGGACGCAAGGAGAGATGTACCGATCGGAGATCGACGGGATCTCCGATCGGCCAGCACACGAACGACTGAGGACGCAGCTATGCGCAGGTCGAGGGCGCTCAGAGAATCTGGTACAAAGGCCCATCGCCCCCCTCGGGGGTCGTGAGGCGCCCGCCCTTGGCGGTGATCGCCCCGCACTGCACGCAGTTGGTGTAGTTGACGATCACGTCGACCATGCCGGATTCCTCCCCACCCTCCCCGTCATCGGGGATCTCGTAGACGCCGGCCGGGCACATCCAGCGCCACGTTTCGGCCACCTCGCGGGGCACGTGTTTCTGCACGCGGATGTGGTTGGGGGCGTCGTCGCGCGTGGCGTTGCCGGTGATGAACACCGAGGAGAGCTTGTCGAAGGTGTACTTGCCGTCGGGCTTGGGGTAGGAGTCCTTGCTGTTGCCGATGAACATCGGCTTGGCGTCGTTGCGCTCCAGCGCCCAGCGCCCGCCGGGGAAGCGGCCTTTGGTGGCGATCATCAGGTTTACGAGCGGGCCGCCCTTGAGCAGCCCTTTCTGGAAGGGCTGGCGGGTGTTGCGCTGTTCCCACAGGTCTTTGCCGATGATCGAGTCCTCGACCACCTGCTCGTAGTTCTCGAACGAGGACTCGCCGCGCTTGAGCGCCGCGTAGATCGACTCCGCCGCGAGCATCCCCGACTTGATCGCGTAGTGGACGCCCTTCAACGAGGCGAGGTTCATGATCCCCGCGGCGTCGCCGACGAGCACCGCGCCGGGCATCGAGAGCTTCGGCATCGCCCAGTAGCCGCCAGCCGGCAGCGCCTTGGCGCCCCAGGCGACGCGTTCGCCGCCCTCGAGGATCCCTTTGAAGAGCGGGTGCAGCTTGATCTCCTGCAGCAGGTCGTGCGCGGAGGTGGTGGCGTCCGCATAGTCGAGGTCGACGATGAAGCCGATCGAGACGAGGTCCTCGCCGGTCTTCTCGTTCTTCATCGGGTAGGCCCACGAGCCGCCGATCTGCCCGTACTTGGCGGAGATCTTCAGCGGCCACCCGGCGAGCGTGTGGATCACGCGGTCGAGCGGTTTGGTGACCTTCCACACCTCCTTGACGCCGAGCTCCCACCCCTGCGGCTCGCGGCCGGCGGCGAGGTCGAACTCCTTGATCGCCGCGCCGGTGATGTGCCCCCAGCAACCCTCGGCAAGCACCGTCGCCTGCGCCTTGATGTCGGTGCCGGGCTCGAAGTTGCCGAGCTCCTCGCCCTCCTTGCCGCGGCCCTTGTCGCCGGAGCGCACGCCGACGACGCGGCCGTCCTCGACGATCAGCTGCGTGGCGGCGGTCTCGGTGAGGATGTAGGCGCCGGCCTCCTCTGCCACGCGCTGCTGGTAGCGCGCCAGCGCGGAGACCGAGGTCACCTCGTTGCCGTGGTTGTTCAGCGGCGGCGGCGGCGGGATGCGGATCTTGGCTTTGCTGTTGGGCAGCGCGTAGATGGCCTCCTTCTTGACCTCGCCGAAGGCGAAGCCCTCCTCGCGCCACTGCTCGCGCGTGAGTTCCGGGAACAGCTCCTGCAGCGGCCCGGGGTTCATCACCGCGCCGGAGAGGTTGTGCCCGCCGCAGGTCTTCGCCTTCTCGATCACCGCCACCGGCACTTCGCCGAGGCGCTCCATCGTCTCCGGATCGTCGCCGAGCAGCTGCAGCAGGCGGTTGGCGCAGGCGAGGCCGGCGGTGCCGCCGCCGACGATCGCCACGCCGACCTCGATTAGCTCGTCCTCGGGGTCGAGGCCGCGCTTGACGAATTCCTTCTGGGAGTCGACCGGCGGCGGGTAGGCCGCGGGGATGACACGTCCGTTGCTGGAGCCGCTACGAGGGTGACGCAGGCGGCCGGAGGCCGCCGAGCCGGGCCCCTCGTTTTTCAGACTACCGGACATGGCTCAGATCCTCCTTTCGGGATTGCTTCGGCGAAAACCATCCTCGCGGGATCACGTTTGTGGACGGAGGAGGATGGTATGTGCATTAAACTTTTAAAAGGTGTGTGCAATTGCGCACGGGTTTTAAAAAGTTGAATACAGCAACACCCCCTCTCCCGTCAATACTATCGCATTATCACCGTCGTTCGTAGATACCATCGTCAACATCGCTCATCCACAGGCGCCTCCCGCAGACCGCGTCGAGGCGGGCACCGACACGACTAACCAGCCTTCTTCGCCCTCACGGCCTCGGTCAGCTTCGGCAGGATCTTGTTGAGGTCGCCGACGATGCCGAGGTCGGAGAACTCGAAAATCGGCGCGTTGGAGTCCTTGTTGATCGCGACGATGTTCTCGGAGGACTGCATCCCGACCTTGTGCTGGATCGCCCCGGAGATGCCGGCCGCGAGATAGAGCTTCGGCGCGACCGTCTTGCCGGTCTGGCCGATCTGCGCCGCGTAGGGGTACCAGCCGGCGTCGACCACGGCGCGCGTGGCGGCGACGGCGGTGTTGCCGCCGAACGCCGCGGCGAGCTCTTCGCAGAGCTGGAAGCCCTCGGCCTTGCCGAGGCCGCGCCCGCCGGCGACGAGGATCGAGGCGCCCTCGATGTCGACGTCGGCGCCGCGCTGTTCGCCGCGGACGAGCATCTTCGCCTGCGAGGCGTGCGGTGAGAGCTCGAAGGAGAGCTGCTCCACCGGCGCGTCACTCGCGCCGGACTCCTTGATCTCGAACGCGTTGAGGCGGCCGATGATGATCCCGACGGGCGAGCGGTATTTGATCTCGGAGATCGCGGAGTCGCCGAGGATCGGGCGCTCGGCGATCAGCTTGCCGCCCTCGGCGCGCACGCCGGTAACCTCCATCGCGACGCCGGCGCCGAGGCGCGCGGCGAGGCCGGCGCCAATCTCGAAGCCGAGCAGGCCGCCGCCGAACAGCGCGTAGGAGTAGTCGCCGCCCGAGATCGCCGCGGCCATCGCGTCGACCAGCGGCTGCGCGAGCCCCTCGGGGCCCTCGGCCACGAGCACCTTCTTGGCGCCGTACTTGCCGAGCGTGGCCGCCAGCTCATGCGAGACGTTCTCGCCAAGCAGGATCGCGTGCGCCTCGCCGCCGAGCTCCGCGGCCAGCTTCGCGCCCTCGGAGACGGCGCCGAGCGAGTTCTTGTTGATCGCGCCTTCGTAGTGCAGCGCGTAGACCAGGATGTTTGCCATGTCAGTTCAGTTCCTTTCGCTGATCCACGCTTAGAGAAGCTTCCGCTGGTCGAGCCAAGCGACGATCTTTTCGACCGTCTCACCAGTGTCTTCGTCCTCGATGATCTCCCCGGCGGCCTTCGCGGGCGGCGCCTTCGCGGCCACCCACTGCGCGGCGGAGTTCTCGCCCCCGACTTTGGCGGCATCGATGCCGACGTCGCCGACGCCGACGGTGTCCAAAGGCTTCTTCTTCGCGCCCATGATCGCCTTCAGCGAGGGGTAGCGCGGCTCGTTGATCGCGTCGCCCACGGAGATCACCGCGGGCAGACCGACCTGGACAGTGTCGTAGCCGTACTCAGCCTGGCGCTCGCAGCGCAAAGCACCGTCGGCGACGTCCATCTTGATCACCTGCGTGAGCGAGGGCATGCCGAGGTGCTCGGCGACGACGGCGCCGATCGTGTAGCACTCACCGTCGTCGGACTGCTGGCCAAGCAGCACCAGGTCGGGGCTCTCGCGCTGCAGCGTCTTGGCGAGCGCGTAGCCCGTGGCGGCCACGTCGGAGCCGGCGACCGCGGGGTCGGTCAAATGCACCGAGCGGTCGGCGCCGAGCGAGACGGCCTTATGCAGCGCGCGGACCGCGCTCTCCGGGCCCATCGTGACGGCGACGATCTCCTCCACCGGCGCCGCGCCGCCCTCGCGGATCTGCATGGCGGCCTCGATGGCGTGGGTGTCGTAGGGGTTGAGGTTCTTCTCCCCGCTGCGGTCCATGCGCCCCGTCGAGGGGTCGATGCGCTTCTCGACGGCGGCGTCCGGAACCTCCTTAACCAGGACGCAAATCTTCATTCGGTCGATCTCCTAACGGGTATCTGGACGCAATAAGCCTACCGCTTTAAGCGGTTGACTGACGAGTCAATCAATCATCGGTTACACCGGCGCGGATGAAGTCGACGATCGCCTGTGTGGGCGCACCGGGCGTGAAGACCTCCGCGACCCCCAAACGCTTCAGCTCGGGGATGTCTTCTGCGGGGATCGTGCCGCCGACGGTGACGAGCACGTCGTCGACGCCCTGCTCGCGCAGCAGCGCCACCACACGCGGCACGAGCGTCATGTGCGCGCCGGAGAGGATCGAGAGCCCGACGGCGTCGGCATCCTCCTGGATCACGGTCTCGACGATCTGCTCGGGCGTCTGGTGCAGGCCCGTGTAGATCACCTCCATGCCCGCGTCGCGCAGCGCGCGGGCGATGATCTTGGCGCCGCGGTCGTGCCCGTCGAGACCGGGCTTGGCGACGACGACGCGGATCTTGCCGTGGGTGGGGGTGGAGGACATCGCGGGGGATTATGCCCGCGCCTGCTCGCGCTCGCCTGCACGCCCCCGCACGACCCCGCCGAGACCGGCGAGCGTGGCGCCGGCGGAGAGCGCGACCGCGATCTTCAAACGCCGCCCCAGGCGGTCGAGGCGCAGGACCTCCCAGCCCTCAACGGCGGCGATGCGGGCAAGGTCCGGATCGGGGTTGACCACCACCGGGTGCCCAACCGCGCGCAGCATCGGCAGGTCGGACTCGGAGTCGGAATAGGCAAAGGAGGCGGCGAGGTCGATGCCGTCCCGCGCGGCGAGCTCGCGCAGCGAGAGCACCTTGCCCTCGCGGTAGTTGAACGGGCCGGCGGCGCGGCCGGTGTAGCGGCCGTCGCGCACCTCAAGGCGCGAGCCGACGCCGCCGTCGAAGACCAGCACGTGGGCGAGCAGGTCGGCCATCTCCTGCGAGGCGGCGGTGACGATGTAGACGGGCCGCCCCGCGTCCTGGTGGGCGTAGGCGCGCTCGAGCATCTGCGGGTACAGGCGCGGCAGCACCCCGGCGAGCACGCGCGGGGACATGCGCTGCAGATCTCGCACGGCGACCCCAGCCAGCATCTCCCCGACGCGCCGGCGCACCTCATCGGCCCAGTCGTCGGTCGAGCCGCGCAGGCGAAAGCGGAGGTTCTGGTAGAGGTCGCCAAGCAGCCGCCCGCGCGTGATCATCCCCGCCTCGTAGGCCGCGCGCGCGAAGAAGATGCCGGAAGAACCCGCCATCAACGTGCGGTCGAGGTCGAAGAATGCAGCGCCGCGCAAACCGTCTTCGTTCAGTTGGTGCGCATCCGCGCGGCCCACTTCCATCCCAAGGTCCCGGGGGTGGGACATCGTGTGGGAGGGTGGGCAACCATCCCTTCCGTGTGGCTCAGACGGAAGCGCACCCGCGCGGGCGGGCACACCACCTACCCCTGCCGGTGGCTCAGGCGGGAGCGCGTCCATGCGGCAACAGCTCAGACGCGGACGATCACCGCGTCGCCCTGCCCGCCTCCGGAGCAGATCGCGGCGCAGCCGAGACCGCCGCCGCGACGACGCAGCTCGAGCACGAGTGAGCCGAGGATGCGCGCGCCCGAGGCGCCGATCGGGTGGCCAAGCGCGACGGCGCCGCCGTTGACGTTGACGCGCTCCTCCTCGATGCCGAGCATCCGGATCGAGTTGAGCGTGACCGAGGCGAAGGCCTCGTTGATCTCCCACACATCGATGTCCTTCGCGCTCAAACCGGCTTTTTGCAGCGCCTTGGTCGCGGCCGAGGCGGGGGTGCGGGCGAGGTAGGCGAAGTCGTCACCGCTCTGCGCGTGGGTGACAATTTCGCCGAGGACTTCCCGGCCGTTGGCGGAGGCCCACTCCTCGGAAGAGACCACCAGCGCGCCGGCGGCGTCGTTGACGCCGGGGGAGTTGCCCGCGGTGTGCGAGCCCTCCTTGCCGACCAGGCCGGGCAGCGCGGCCAGCTTCTCTAGGGAGGTGTCGCGGCGGGGGCCCTCGTCGATCTCAACGACGGTGTCGGGCTGGGTGGGCCTCTTCCCCTTGACGGTGACCGCCACGATCTCCTCGGACAGGCGCCCCTCGTCGGTCGCTCGCAGCGCGAGCTCGTGCGAGCGCAGCGCCCAGCGGTCGAGGTCGGCGCGCGTGAGCTCGAGCTCGTCGCCGACGGCGGTCGCCTCGACGAACATCTGCTTGCCGGAGAAGGGGTTGGTGAGGCCGTCGTGGACCATCGCGTCGAGCGCCTTTACGTCGCCCATGCGAAAGCCGAAGCGGGCACCGGGCAGCAGGTAGGGAGCGCGGGACATCGACTCCATCCCACCACCTACGCCAACCTGCACGTCGCCGGCGCGGATCGCCTGGTCGAGCATCACGGTCGCGCGCAAACCGGAGGCGCACACCTTGTTGATCGTCTCCGAGGAGATCTCCTTGGGGATGCCGGCTTTGATCTGCGCCTGGCGCGAGGGGATCTGCCCCTGGCCGGCCTGCAGCACCTGACCCATGACGACGTGCTCGACCTGCTCGGGCTCGACCCCGGCGCGCTCCAGGGCGGCCTTGATCGCGATCGCCCCGAGCTCGGTGGCGTCGAGCGTCGACAACCCGCCTCCCAGCTTGCCGATCGGCGTACGCGCGGCGCCGAGGATCACGGTCTTTGGCATTTGATCAAGCTCTCCTAGGGTCGATGACGAACGGGTGGGTGCCGGCAATGCTAGTGGAGGCTCGGCACAACCATCCGGTCCCGCAACAGATATCGTGCCGGACTGTGAACATCTCAGCAACAACTCGGCCCGGAGCAAGCACTGACGCGGACACGATCGCGGTGGGAATCTTCGACGGCGAGGATGCCCCGAGCGGGTTGCCCGATGCGGCAACGCAGCTGATCGCAGCGGGCGAGGCGCGCCCCGCCCCGAAGGCCCTCGCCCTCGCCCACGCCGACGGCAAGCGGTGGCTGCTGGTGGGCCTCGGCAAGCGCAAGGACTTCACACCTGAGCGCGCGCGCTCCGCGGCAGCTGGCGCCCACGCACGGGCCCTCGAGCTCTCGACCCGCACGCTCTGCTGGCAGGCGCCCGGCGACGACCTCGCGGTGTGCGCGGCGCTAGTCGAGGGCACTGCGCTGGCGGACTACCGCTTCGACAGCCACCGCTCGGCCCCGCCCGAGGGCGAGGACGCCGCCCCCAAGCACCTGCAGGCGCTGATCGTCTCCCACGCGGCTGGGCAGCGCTCTCCGCAGGACGCCCACACCGCTGGGCAGGGCTCCCCACAGGACGCCCACACCGCCGGGCAGAGCTCTCCGCAGGACGCGCAGGGGAGCGAGACCGGCGGATCGTCCGCGCAGGCGCTGGAGCGCGCCGTCGCCGAGGCGGCGATCGTGGCGGCGGCGGTCAACGCCGCGCGGGATCTGCAGAATCGGCCAGCCAACGACCTCACCCCGACCGCGCTGGCCGAGCACGCGCGGGCGCTGGCACAGGAGGTCAAGGGGCTCACGGTCGAGACCGAGGGACGCGAGGAGATCCTCGCGCGGGGCATGGGCGCGTTCGCGGCGGTGGCGCAGGGCTCAGCGCAGGAACCGGCGCTGATCGTGCTGCGCTACGAGCATCCCGAGGCGAGCGGCCCGCTGCTGGGAATGGTCGGCAAGGCGGTGACGTTCGACAGCGGCGGTATCTCGCTGAAGCCGGGGGCGAAGATGGCGGAGATGAAGTTCGACATGTCCGGCGGCGCAGCCGTGGTCGAGGCGGTCGCGGCGATCGCCCGGCTGCAACTGCCGGTGAAGCTCGTCGGGGTGGTTGGCGCAACCGAGAACCTGCCGAGCGACCGCTCGGTGAAGCCCGGGGACATCGTGACGGCGGCGAACGGGAAAACGATCGAGGTCAACAACACCGACGCCGAGGGCCGGCTCGTGCTGGCCGACTGCCTGCACCACGCGGTATCGCTCGGAGCGGAACGGGTAGTCGACCTCGCGACGCTCACCGGCGCGGTGATCATCGCGCTCGGCTCGACCCACGCGGGGCTGGTCGGCAACGACGACGATCTTGCCGAGCGGATCACAGCGGCTGGCAGGCAGACGGGTGAGATCGTGTGGCGGCTGCCGCTGCACGAGGAGTACGACGAGCTGATCAAGGGCACCTACGGCGACCTCGACAACGCCCCGGAAGGGCGCAAGGCCGGCACCATCGTGGGCGCCGCGTTCCTCTCGAACTTCGTCGGCGAGACCCCCTGGGCGCACCTTGACATCGCCGGCTCCGCCTGGGACCTCGGCCGCGCCTACGCCCCCAAAGGCGCCTCGGGCTACGGCGTGCGCCTGCTGGTCGAGCTGGCGCGCTCCTACACGTGACGCGGAGGACAGATGCCGCGAAAGATGACGACGTTCGCGCACGGTGACGCGAAGCGCGCAGGTGCCGCGCAGGACGTCCCTCGTGGCCGTGCACGGAGCGCAGATGCACGCGCGAAGAACAGTTTTCAGAGCTCGGGTAATACCTTCGCGATCGGGGCTGGGGCGGGTATATTCTTTTTTAAAAGGTGTGTGCCATTGCGCACGCCTTTCGTTTTTTTAATCAACACCTCCCCCTCCCTAACCAAACCCCTTCCCTCCCCCCTCCCCCCTCCCCCTCCTCCTCTGGACCTCGACCTCTCCCCCGACCACGACAAGTGGACTTCGACCTCTCACACGACCACGAGCTGATCCGCAGGACCGTGCGGGAATTCGCCGAGGGCGAGGTCGCGCCCGTCGCGGAGGAGCTCGACCGCACGAAGGCGTTTCCCTACGAGATCGTCGCCCAGTTGGGGAAGCTCAACCTGATGGGGATTCCCTTCCCCGAGGAGTACGGCGGTGGCGGCGGGGACTCGCTGGCGTACGCGCTCGCGGTGGAGGAGCTCGCCCGGGTGGACTCCTCCGTGGCGATCACGCTCTGCGCGCATACCTCGCTAGGTACCCAGCCGATCTACCTGTTCGGCTCGGAGGAGCAGAAGCGCGAGTGGCTGCCGCGGCTGTGCGCGGGGGAGGAGCTCGGGGCGTTCGGGCTAACCGAGCCGGAGGCGGGGTCCGACGCGGGCAACACGCGCACGCGCGCGCGTCTGCGGGGCGGCGAGTGGGTGATCGACGGGGCCAAGCAGTTCATCACCAACGCCGGCACGGAGATATCGGGCGTGGTGTGCATCACGGCCGTCACCGGCGAGAACGACGTGGGCGGCGCAAGCGGCGGTGAGAGCGGCGCGGACGGGAAGCAGGCAGGCGGGGCCACCGAGCCCGCCAACCCCAAGGAGATCTCCAATATCATCGTCCCCAACGGCACCCCCGGCTACGAGCCGGGTGAGCCGTATCGCAAGATGGGCTGGAACGCCTCCGACACACGGCCCTTGAGCTTCACCGACTGCCACGTCCCCGAGGAGAACCTGCTCGGGCCCCGCGGGCAGGGCTTCAAGCAGTTCCTGCACGTCCTCGACATCGGGCGCATCGGCGTGGCGGCGATGGGCGTGGGCCTCGCACAGGGAGCGCTCGACGAGGCACTCAAGTACGCCAAGGAGCGCAGGGCGTTCGGCAAGCCGATCTCGAAGTTCCAGGCGATTCAGGGCAAGCTGGCGGACATGTCAACCGAGATCGCCGCCGCCCGCCTGCTCGTGCACAAGGCAGCGCGCGAGAAGGACACGGGACGCAACTTCACGCTCACCGCCGCTCAGGCCAAGCTCAAGACGGGCCGCCTGGCAGTGCGCTGCGCCGAGGAGGCTGTGCAGATCCACGGCGGGTACGGCTTCATCGAGGAGTACCCCGTGTGCCGCTTCTACCGCGACGCGAAGATCCTCACGATCGGGGAGGGCACTGACGAGGTGCAGCAGATGGTGATCGCCCGGGCCCTCGGGGCCTAGCTAAGCCTGGACCCACCGATCCCGGGGTCGCACCGGCACCGGATGACACATCGCCAGAACCAATTGCCCTCGCTCCGAGGGATCACCCTACGGATGCTCGGTCAATTGCCCCTGGCTCGGGGTGGGCGGGCATCAAATCTAGATGCTCAGCCCGTTATCGGTGGATCCAGGCTCATATGGATGAGGGTTTGTCAAGGGGCGGCGTTGGGGTTGTTCGTGCGGGGTGTTGGCCGGCATCGGGTTGGTGCCGGCCAGGCGCTGAAGGAGACCGATGGAGCCGGGGTCAAGGCCGGCCGTAGGCCGCCCTTAGGGCTTGGCCTTGACGCTGGCGGCGCTCGACTTTGTGGGGCAGATAGTGGGGATTCGCCGCCCATCGGGCGGCCTTAGTCGCCGCCTTATCGTTTGTTGTTGGGTACCGTCGGTGCACGCGTCCGGGTGTCGCGGCGTACTCGTTTCGCGGGTCCTCGACCGTGGTTGGGAGCGTGATTTGGGGCATGGTGGCGTGGGCGGTTCCCGGGGCGCCGCGAGCTGGAGTGCCGGCTTGTTCGACCGTGTCTGGTCAGGCTCATATGCGAGGGCTGGTTACCTCAAGACCCTTGTTCGTCGCCGGGCTCGCAATCTAGGAGCGGGCGCCACCCGTGGTGCACACCGGGTTGCCCATAGCCCGTGTTCGCGGGCCCGTTGAGCGGCGACGTGACGGCCCTTCGTGGTTGCTCGTGGCGCCCCGGCAGCCGCCCAGGCGCCGTTGTGATGTCGACTGGTGTCAGTCCAAGATCGCGGCCTCCCAGCAGAACGCGGCGAGCTCGCGCGCGCACGCGATCGCGACCGTCCCGGTGCGCTTGCCGCGCGTGCCCGCGAGATGCGTCCAGCGCTCGTGCAGGCGGCGCTGGCAGCGCCACGCGATCTGCACGACGCGAGGGTCCTGTCCGGCTTGGCGTGCCTGAAGACCCAGACGCACGGCCGGCTGGTGGCGGTAGTGGTGGGCGGCCTCGACCAGCAGCCGTCGGGCGTGCGGCGGGCCGGCCTTCGTGATCTGGCCCTGGGTGCGCTTATCGTCGGAGGTGTACTCGCTCGGCACCACGCCGAGGAACCCTGAGAGCAGCGCTGGCTTGGCGAAGCGGGTGAAGTCGCCGACTTCCGCGCACAGTCCGGCGGCGGTGAGCGTGTCGATCCCGCGGAAGCAGCGCAGCCTCGCGACCGTCTCGGCGTGGCTGCTCCCTGGCACCGCTTCCTCGAGTGCGCCGATCAGCGTGCGACGACGCCCAGCCAGCGTCTGCACCGCGCAGAGGTAGTCCACGAACGTCACCTGGGAGGGAGCATCATCGAAGCGCAGCTTGCCGAGCCACTGCTCGTGCGGCTGCGTCCACGCCTTGCACGGGAAACGCTGCCCCCTGCGCAGCAGGAACTTCGAGAGGCGATGACGAGAGCGCATCAGATCCTTGCGCGCATCCTCAATACAGCGCACCAGGTCACGGAAGCGCTCATCGATCTCGCTCGGCACAAACGCGAAACCAAGTTCACCAGCAGCGAACAGCCTGACCAGCCGCTTGGCGTCACGCCGGTCGGTCTTCACCCGGTCACCCGGCGCCCTGGGGATCGACCCTGGCGCCACGACACGAATATCCAAGCCGCGCTCCTCCCCGACACGCACGAGCGCGAACCCGGTCGGACCCGCCTCATACACCGCGGCCACCGGCCGGTCCAGCTCCTCCAAGAACACCGGCACCACCTTCGCCGGCTCACCACGCAACCGCTCCACACGCAACTCCCCGGTGCTCGGATCGAGCACCGCAGCGACCGTCTGCGCCTGGTGAACATCAAGCCCGACAAGAGCCATACTCTCTGACATGGTCGGCACCTCCCATAGCTGGGGTGTCGGCGCCGGGACCACCCCGACGCCCAGTCCCCGCACATCTATGCGCGGGGTGCCGGCCGATCCTGCCTCAAACGCCGAAGAGCCGACGCTCCATAGGGTCTAGGCCCCGCGGCGAGAACCCTTGAGCGGGTTCTCCGAGAGCCGCTTGCGCTCTACGCCACGAGAACCATCGATGACAAGTCTCGTAGGTCGCGGCCGCGCGCCGATCAGCGGGCAGGCCGACGGCAGACGGGCACTGCAGCCGACCGTTCGCCGCGACAGCTCGTCGTCGACGCGATGCCAGCGCGCCTGACGCAGACGCCGGGCGAGGTGGTTGGGGGCGCTCATGTCAGCGCCGCTGCGATCCGCTGAGCCGTGGCCGTGACTTTGGGGCCGAGCTGGGCGAGCAGTTCCTCACGGCTGCAAGCCTGCACGGGCACCGCCAGCTCAACGGCGGCGACCGCCTGGCCGTCCTTGTCCAACACCGCGGCGGCGATGGCGCGCCGGCCAGCGAGCAGCTCCTCATCCTCGATCGCCACCCCCTGCTCGGCCGCGATCCGCTCGAGCTCGGCCCGCAAGGCCGTCTTGGTGGTGATCGTCTTGGGTCCGCGCCGCACCAGGCGCAACTGGGAGATCAAGCTCCGCTGCCCCGCCTCGGGCAGGCGCGCCAGGAGCGCCTTACCCGCGGCGGTGCAGTGGATGGGCAACCGCGTGCCCAGCCCAATGCCCTCATCGACCGCATACTGCCCTTGGCGAGACCCCTGCCAGCGGTCGATGTAGGCAACCTCGGCGCCCCCCAGGACCCCCAGGCTTGCGGTACGGCCGGTCCGCGCGCGCAACTCGCGCAGGTGCTCGCGCGCAACCCGACGAACCACCATCGAGTCGAGTAGCGAGAGCCCGAAGTCGGATACGCGCGAGGAGAGCCGGTACTTGCGGGAGGGCCCTTGCTCGAGATAGCCGAGCGTCACCAGCGTGGTCGCATAACGGTGCGTGGTGGAGCGGCCCAAATCGAGTTCCTCAGCCATGTCGGCGATTCCCCGAACCGGGTGCTCGGCGGTGAAGCACGTGAGCATCGCCAGCCCGGCGACCAGCGAGGAGGAGAACCTGCCGGGGTGCTCGGGATCCAATGGCTTTGACATGAGTAAAGACGCGGGAATGGCGACAGCAGGTTCGACGACGGTTGGGTGGGTGGGGTGTGGACCTTTGTTGCGGTTGAGTGGTGGTGTGGACTGGTCGGGTAGTGGTGTGGATTTGTGGACTTGACGTGGACTTAATCCAAATGGATGTGGCAATGCGAATCTGGGATGTGGCGATACGGATTGATCCGCTAGGTGGAACCGACGGTCGAAGCCCGAAAGCGCGCCACCAGCAGGACCATCACATCATGACTAACACCCCGGCGGAGTAAAAGTCGCAACAAGAATGGTCGCGTTGCGAGTAATTAACGCGATCGCGACAGTCTGCCTTCCCACTATACAAAGTTATTTTTACTGTTTCTGATTCGAGGGCTCTCGGCGCCGCGTGAGTCGAGCGGTCCACCGCCGCGAATCGCGCGCGATCATCCGCGCCCGAGTACCCGACGGGCGCCCATCACGAACATCGTTGGGGCCGCGAGCCCACCGATGGCCGCCAGTACCGAACGGGTCGCAAGCCGCGCATCCGCTCGAACGGCCACGGGCATCGACAGATAGTGACCCGCCATGCCGGCGAGCAACAGCGCGTGCTGGCGGCCGTACGGGAGCGCCCGGATCCTGTGCATCGACTCGGCCGCGATCGCGCCCAGGCGTGCCGCGGCCTCCTCTGGCGAGGAGTAATAGGCGAGCAGGCTGGGTTGACCGGCCGCAAGGTCCTCTTGTCGATCGACCAGACTGTCGAGCAGCAGATGCAGGGATCCAATCCAGGGGAAGTACGCCTCCTCGATCGCAGTCGCCTCCTCCGCGCAGACAGCGTGATTGGCCGCCATCGCGATCAGCATGTAGACACCAAGAGACGAGCCCGCGGAGGCTGCCGTCTCCCACCATCTCAGGTCCGTGCCGGCCGGTGTCTGCGCTTGCGCCCAACACGCCAGCGCGGCGTGGTCGCCCTGTGCTTCATTGAGATTCAGGCTTTGATAGGACGCCATCCGCTCGGCCGCTCTGCGCATCGGCTCGGCAACCGAGGCGTAGCAGGGAAGCTCGCGCAGAGCGGCGCGGCAGGTCTCGACGATGCACTGGAGGTAGCCGGCGTCATCCTTGTGGGGATGGTGCGCGTAGTGGTCGATCCGCGGACCGGCTGGATCGAGTGCCGCTCCGAGCACTTTGTGCAACTGGTCGCCGTTGCGAATCGGATCCCGACACGGCTGCTCGGCAAGCGTGTCGACGTAGTCGTATGCGGCTTGGAGGGCTACCTGGGCCCGCACCACCGCCGGACGATGTGCGTCCGGAACGAACGCGGCAAAAGCGGCCGCGCCGTCCAGGTTCAAGCGCTCCATCCGAAGATTGGCCAGCGCCGCTCGACGGAGCACTGGGTCGGGAATCTCCTCCGCGCGGCCACGCCAGTGAACGGCCTCGCGCCGAACGCTGGGAAAGATGCGCAGCCAGTACCGTTTTGCGGCGCCCGCAAACGCCGCGGCCAGCGATCCACCCTCCTCGATAAACGGACCCACACCAACAGCTTTGCGCGTCGAGGGGACGAATCCCCGAAACATTCGTCGAGAGGTCGCGTCACAGCCAAGCAGCCGCAACGACCGAACCTTTGGGGCAAGTCAATCGGCTTGAGAGTTTCTTACTCCTGCAGGCCCAAGCTGGCCGGTGCCTTGGCTGCTTTCAAACCGGGAATGGAGATCACGGCGATCGCCATTCCGGCGACGAGCAGGAAGGTCTCCAGAATCTGCAGGCCCGCGAGTGAGAACGGCGCGGGAAAGCCCGTTGTGAGCTGCAGCCAGCGGCTCGCCAGCGCGTGACCGTAGACTCCCAACAACACTCCGTCGACGCTGCCGATACTCAGCAGAATCAGGCTCTCGAGCAGCAGCGCCCGCCATAGCTGACGGTAGTCAAAGCCCTGGATGCGCAGCGATGCAAGCTTGGCGCGCCGCTGCCAGATGACCGCGCCGAGCGCCGACGCGACTGACAGCGCCGCCGCGATCAGCAGCAGCGTCGCGATCTCCCCGAGCGTTCGCAGCCCCTGACGAGCGCTGGCCTCGCTTTCGGCGGTCCGTTCGCTGCTCGTGCGCACCAGCAAACCCCGACGATCGCCAAGCGCGCCTTCGATCGCGTGTTTGGCCGTCCCAACAGCCACACCCTGCCTGAGGTCGACCTCCAGCGCCGACGGGTCAGACGTGCGCCAATCGCGGCTGTAGTCGTCGGTGTTGATGGTGATCGCGCCCGGAGGCCAGCCCGAGTTGGTCATGATCGCCGCGACGCCAAAGCGCACCGAGCCTGAGGGCGTGGGCAGCAGGATGGAACCACCGACACGCAGGTGGTGTTCAGCCGCGAGCTCGCTTGAGATCGCGGCCCAGCCCCCTCTACGGAGCAGCGCGGTGGCCCGGCCGAGGTTGCCGCTCACGAGCTGTCCGGCTTCGAGCATCGCCGGATCGTCCGGCGCTCTTGCGCGCACCCAGAGCCGCCGCGCGCCGAAGTTGAGCAGCCCTCCCTGGTAGGTGCGTACCGTCTTGACGCCGGGGACGCGCGCGATCTTGGCCGCCGTGCCGTCGGCCGTGAAGCTGTTGGTGTTGAAGATGTCATCGCCGTTCACCACCCAGATGTCCGCGGTGCTGAAGTAGTGGGAGATCGCCCCGTCGATGCCATGCAGGAGGTCTTGGCGAGCTCCTCCGATCGCCACGCTGCCGTATACGGCGAGCGCCGCCACGCCGGCCAGCGCGATCGAGCGCGTGGCGGTCGAGCGCAGCTCGGTCACGGCAATCACGAGCATGCTGCCGGGTATGCGCTCCCCGATGCGAGCGAGTACACCCACCACGATCACGAAGACCGCCGGGATCAGGCAGATGGCGGCCAACGCCAGCGCCACGCCGCCGAGCACCGTCAGCCGTGGAGCGCTCAACACGAGCACGGTCAGAGCAACGATGATGGCGAGACCCACGGCGCCCAACCAGAGGACGCCGGACCTGGAGATGCCGGCCTCATCGCGAACTTCGCGAAACACCGCGTCGGCCGGCCGGCCCGGGCGCAGATCGATCAGTGGAGGCAGCGAGGCGATCAGGGTGGCGAGCACCCCGGCGGCGACCGCCAGCAGAACCGTGCTTGCGTCGATCAGCTGCGCGGAGCTGAGCGGAAACGCCACCGCCAGGTAGAGGGGCACCCGGTGAAACAGCGTGCGCGAGAGCACGTCGCCGAGCGCCACCCCCACAAGCGAGGCGCCGATCCCGAGCGCCAGCGCCTGAAAACCGAGGATCAGCAGCACCTGGTGGGAGTCGAAGCCCTGCATGCGCAGGTCGGCGATGAAGCGCCGGCGCTCGGGGACCGTGAGCAGCATCGCGTTGAGCGCCAGCAGGAAGCCCACCATCCCGCCGATCGCGGCGAACAGCGAGGTCGACTGGTTGGTCGGCTTCTCCGCGCTGTTCAGCTGGCGCAGTTCCTCCTCGATCGGCTCCACGTCCAGGCGCCCCGCGGCCAGTCGCCGGAGCTCGCCGGCGACAAGCGCTTCGTCGCCGGGCATCGGCTTGACCAACACCTGCGTGACGCGTTCGAGCTTGCCCGTGAGCGTCTGTGCGAGCGGCAGCAGCGCGATCGCGACCGTCCCGTCCCTGGTCGCATTGGCGAGCGCGCCGCTGAGCACGAGACGCACGGCGATCGGATGCGCTTCGCCGTTGGCGAAGAGCGTCACCTGATCCCCCTGGCCGGCCCCGATCGCGCTCGCGACTTCGCCCGGCAGGCCCAATCCGCCGGCGAGCAGCAGCTCTGAGGAGATCGGTTCCCGCTGGGTGAGGACGCCCAGCCCGATGATGTTGGGGTCGATGCCGATCAGCTGTACCGACTCGCGCCCTCGTGGCCCGCGCACCGTGACCTCCTCACGCAAGAGCCCAGCCGCGGCCTCCACGCCCGGCAGCCGGCGGACCGTGGTCGCCAGCCCCTCTTCGAAACCGTCGCCGGAGCGCGCCACCAATTGCAGGCGTGCCGTGCCGACCAGCCCGTGCAGCAGATTGCCGGCCGAGCTCATCAGGCTGCCGTTGGCCACCAGCACCCCGAACACCAGCGCCACCCCCACAGCGATCCCGCCACCGGCCAGCAGCTCCTGCACAGTGTGGCGGCGCAGGCGCCAGCCGTAGAAGCGACACAGCATGCTCAGACGCACGCCGAGGATCGTCGGGTTCAGCGAGGGCCGGTTCATCGTCAGCGGCGCGCGGTGGCCGAGCTTCGATCGGTCGGGGGTCTCATCGACCGAGTCTGTAGCCACCGATAACGGGCTGAGCATCTAGATTCGATGCCCGCCGGTGCAACCCCGAGATCGGTAGCCCCAGGCTGAGCAGCGCGCCGGCCGAGCTTGAGTCGGTCGAGTGTCCCATTACGCGAGACTCACCGCCAGCTCCGCATCGAGACCCTCGTGGAGGTGCCCGTCACGGAGCGTGTGCACTCGATCCACGAACGCCCGCGCCTGGGGGTCGTGGGTGACGAGCAGGCCGGGGATGCCGCGCTCGCGGCAGAGGTCGCGCAGCAGCGCCAGCACCTCCCGGCTGCGCTTGGAGTCGAGGTTGCCGGTGGGCTCGTCGGTGAGCAGCAGGCGCGGCTCACCGACGAGCGCGCGCGCGATCGCCACCCGCTGACGCTCGCCCATCGAGAGCTTGTCGGGCGTGTGCTCGGCGCGCTCGCGCAGCCCCACGCGCTCGAGCCACGGACGCGTCACCCGGCGCGCGTCGCGCAGCGTCCAGCCGTCCCCGAGCAGCTTCACCGCGGCGTTGTCGAGCGCCGTGGCGCCGGCCATCAGGTGGAAGGACTGGAACACGAAGCCCACCTCCCGGCGGCGGAAGCGAGCGCCCTCGGCGGCCGGCAGGATGCTCACGTCGCGCTGGCCGAACCACACGCTGCCCGCATCCGGCGTGAGCAGGCCGGCGGTCAGCAGCAGCAGCGTGGTCTTGCCCGAGCCGCTGGGCCCGTACAGCGCCACGAGCTCGCCGGGCGCGACCGTCAGCGAGACTCCGTCCACCGCCCGCACGACCTCGGCGTCGCTGGTGTAGTGCTTGACGAGCTCGCGCAGCTCCAGCCCTGCGCTCGGACTCACGTCCCCGACCGCTCCATCCCGCCGGCCTGCCGCGGCGTCTGCCGCGGCACGAGCGGCACCACAACCGCCGACTCGCCGCCGGCCTGCAACAGCTCGCCGCCGCCGATCTCCATCAGCAGGTCGGTACCGCGCGTCGCGCCCGAGTCCTCGGAGGCGATCACCAGCGCGGCCTTGTGCTCGCGCGCGCCCGCGCGCAGCAACGCGTACAGATCTTCGCGCTCGCTCGGGCTAGGCACGGCGGCCGGCTCGTCGACCAGCAGCAGACGTGGTTTGCGTACCAGCGCCCGCGCGAGCATCACCCGCATTCGCTCCCCGATCGCGAGCACGACGGCCGGCTCGTCCGCATACCCGGTGGCGCCCGCCCAGTGCAACGTCTGGCGCGCCCTGCGACGTGCCTCGTGCATGGTGAATCCGTCGCTCACCAGCGGCAGCGCCACGTGATCGACCACGCGCTCGCCCTTCGCGGGGCGCCAGTCGTCGCTCGCCAGCAGCCCGATCCGGTCGCGCAGCAGGCGGTCGCGCTGCAGCGTCGACATCCGCGCCAGATCGCGCCCTTCGAAGGCGATCCAACCTACATCCGGGGTCTCGATGCCGGCCGCCAGCCGCAGCAGCGTGGACTTGCCAGTCCGGCGCGAGCCGAAGATGCCGACGTGCTCGCCTTCGTGGATCTCGAATGAGACTTTCTCGAACACCGGAATCCGCTGGTGCCCATCGGGGTACGCCTTGCTGACCTGCTCGAAGCGGAGCAACGGCACGGCGCCGGCGGTGCTACCTGGCGCGGACGGCATGCTCCTCGATCCGCCGGCGGGTGCGTTTGGCCCACTCGATCTCGGCGCGCAGCTGGGCGTCGGAGGCGTCCCGCACAATGTCCATCACCAACCCCATCCACGAGCGCACCGGCAGCGGCGGCCCCGAGCTCTGGCGCAGCAGCTCCAGACACTCGCGCTCATACTGCAGCAGCGCCTGGCGCAGCTGCGGCACGTCCTGCTCGCGCGCGGCCGCCACCTTCGCCTGGATTTCCACGCGCGTGGGCTCGCGCGGAGCGAGCGTTTCCAGCCACATCCGCAGCGCGTCGGGTGCCAGGTCGGTGGCGCTGTAGACGGTGCGCTGCTGGCGCGGGTTCTCGGGATCGCTCTCCACCGCGCCCGAGATCAGCCCCGCCCGCTCGAGCTGGTCGAGCATCCGGTAGAGACGCTTGGGGTCGATCGCCCACGAAGGGCCGAGGCGGGCGCCCAAGCGGGCACCCAGATCGTAACCGTGGCCGGGACGCTCCAGCACGAGGCCGAGGATCGCGCCCTTCAGGGGCGATGAGCCCCGCATCCACGCTCTGTCGCCAGCCGCGCTCGACCCCTTGGCGGACTCGTCATCGACGGCAATCATGCTCTCTGCGGACATCTCTTGCGTCTCCCGGTCGTCCCTCCGACCACCACTCCGTTTGCCCGCAGAACGTTACACCAAACCGCTCCCAAGTGCAGCGAACTTAAGAACCTTTCAAATAGAATGGATCCTACGTTGCCGCTGCCGGAAAGCGCTTGAGCGGGAGTCGGGAGGTGTTTCGAAACACCTCCTCAGGACGCGTCCGCCGGCGCCAGATCCTCCCCGCCCACGCCGACTCGCTCGAGCAGCGCCGCCGCCGCGCTCGCCGGGTCAAGGCGGCGCTCCACGACCTCGTCCAGCAGGCGCTCGAGCTCAGCGTCCCCGTGCAGGCGGGCTTCCAGGCGACGGCGCATGCGCGCGCTCGCCAGCGCCAGCACCTCACTACGCAGGTTGCGCCGGCGGCGCTCGGCGAGCTGACCGGCGGCGAGGATGTGCGCACGATGCTCCTCCAGGTGCTCGACCAACTCCTCGATGCCGCGGCCGTGGGCGGCCTCGGTCTTGACGATCGGCACCCGCCAGCGCTGAGCCGCGTCGCTGTCGCGATCGAGGTTGGCGAGCGACAGCACGCCGCGGATCTCGCGCACCATCGTGTCGGTGAGCGGGTGGTCGGCCTTGTTGATCACGATCACGTCGGGGATCTCCATCACGCCCGCCTTCAGCGCCTGGATCGAGTCGCCCGAGCCGGGCATCAGCACGAGCACCACGGTGTCGGCGTGGTCGATGATGTCCACCTCCGCCTGCCCCACCCCGACGGTCTCCACGAACACGTCCTCGCGACCAGCGGCGTCGAGCAGCAGCGCGGCCTGCAGCGCCGCCTCGGAGAGGCCCCCCAGCGCGCCGCGGTTGGCCATCGAACGGATGAACACGCCCGGATCCAGGAAGTGCTCGCCGAGGCGGATGCGGTCGCCGAGCAGCGCGCCGTGGGTGAAGGGCGAGGAGGGATCGATCGAGAGCACCCCCACCGTGCGCCCGGCCTTGCGGCGCACGCGGGTGAGCGCGCCGATCAGCGTCGACTTGCCCACGCCGGGAGGCCCGGTGAAGCCGACCACGGCGGCGCGGCCGGTGTGGGGGTAGATCTCCCGCACCAGCTGCCACCCCTCGGCGCGGTTGTCCTCGACGAGCGAGATTCCCCGCGCCAGAGCACGGCGGTCGCCGGCGAGCAGGCGTTGGGCGAGCGTGGTGGGCATCCAAGAAGTATCTAGGATGCCCGCTCGTGACACGGACCCGGGACTGCTTGCGCACGTGGCGGTGGATGCGCGCCAACAACATGATCAGCCGCCACTATGCGCTGCTGGGAGCAAGGTGGCTGTGGCTGAAGCTGCGCTGGCGCGGGCGCCTGCAAACCGACGGCATCTGCTTCATCTGCCCGGGCGTACAGTTCGAGATCGGCAAGCACGCCAAGCTGCACATCGGCCGCTGGGCGTGGGTGGGACACGGCACCAAGCTGCGCGTGCACGAGGGCGAAGTGCGGATCGGCGCGAAGACGGTAATGGGGCAGGAGTGCACCGTCTCCGCCTTCCAGCACGTGTCGATCGGGCGCGAGTGCATCGTCGCCGACCGCGTGATGCTGATCGACTTCGACCACGGCGTCGTCGAGGTCGAGCGCCCGATCCGCCTGCAGGGCATCTACAAGCGCGACGTGCGCGTCGGGCACAACGTGTGGATCGGCTACGGCGCCTGCGTTCTGCGCGGGGTGACGGTCGGCGACAACAGCGTGATCGGCACCAGCGCGGTCGTCACCCAGGAGGTCCCCGCCAACGCGATCGTCGGCGGCGTCCCCGCGCGCGTGATCCGGATGCGCGATGCGCCGCAGTCGCTGCGCTGGGGGTGACGGACCAGCGCGGCTCAGTCAAAGGACGGCGGCACCCCGATAGCAATTGCACACGGCTTTGAATTTTTGCTCGACATGCTGACGCCGAAACCGCCCGGCGGGGGTCTGCATTCTTTTTTGGTCCCATACAAATGAGATTGAGTCTTGTTCTTGTTTGTATGGGCTTGAAAAGAGAACACTACGCCCACGGTCACGCCGCCGGGCACCCCCACTCAGGGCGCGAGCAGCGCGGCGCATTCGGCGTGCGCCGCAAGGTTGCGCAGGGCGCTCGGATCGGCGTCCGCGCCTGCCGTGAGCGCCCGCTCGACGCCGCGACGGTGGGCATCGAAGCGCTCGTGCGCGTAGGGCACCGCGAGGCCGCGAGACACCATGAAAGCCCAGTCGCTCGCCTGCAGCGCCAGCAGCTCTCTCACCGCCCCCCCGCCCGCCCGATGGCCGGCGCGCACGACCTCCAGCTCCGCCGCGCGGGTGGCAAACGCGATCTCCGCGACGGCCGGGCCCGACCAGGTCGAGAGGTCACCGCCCGCGCCCCAGGTGCTCACCTCCCACTCCCGGGCATCCCAGGAGCTCACGTCGCCCAGCGGCACCGGCTCGTGACGCTCCAGCGCGTCGTCGAGACGCACCAGCGGGAGGCCCTGGCGGGCGCACTCCTCGACCACCGCCGCCAGCCACGCGAGGCCCTCGTACCACCAGTGACCGAGCAGCTCGGTGTCGAGCGCGCACACGACCAGCCCGCCGCCGGGCAGGCCGCGCCCGTCGCGCTGAAGCCGCTCGCCGATGCCCGCCACGAAGTCCTTCGCGTGCGCACGCGCGAGGCCTAGCGCGTGCTCGTGGTCGTAGGGGCCGCCGTCGTTGGCCCACGGGTTGTGGTGGTGGATCGTGTGGTGGTGGTAGTCGCGGTAACGTCCGTGTGCGGGGTAGCCCTCGTCGCTCCACACGCGCGCGATCGTGGCGCGGTCGATCGGCACCAGCACTACGCCCGACTCCCCCACCAGCGGGCGCAGGTGCGCGGACGCCCCGAGACCGAAGCGGCCGGTCAGCTCCACGCACACGGCGTGTACGCCCGCGTCCGCCAGCGCGTGCTCCAGGTAGTCGGCGTGCGCGCACTCCGGCAACCAGAAGCCCCCCCGCCACGCCCCCGCGCCGAAGCGAGCGCGGTGGGACTCCACGCCGCTGCGCACCTGCAGCGCCAGCCCCGCCTCGCTCGCCAGCAGCGGCAGCACGGCGTGGGTCGCCGCGGAGGTCCACTGCGCGTACGGCGCGAACGCACCCAAGATCTCGTCGCCGCGACGCTCGAAGCTCTCCAGGGCCCGCTCGTAGTCACCCCAGGAGCGCTCGACCTCGCGCGCCAGGGTGTCATGCCCTCCCGCGCGCAGCCCACGCGAGTCCTCGGCGTGGGTGTAGCGACGGGTCTCGCCCACGAACCGCGCGAAGCGCTCGCCCAAACCCGGAGCCTCGAGCTGGTCGCACAGCACGGGGGTGAGCGACACCGTCAGCGGCGCCCCGCGCTCCAGCAGCTCCAGCAGCGGCAGGTAGCAGGTGGCGAGCGCCTCCCACAACCACTCCTCCCCGAACGGCCACGTCCCGAAGCCCTCCACGTAGGGCATGTGGGTGTGCAGGACGATCGCCAGCTCGCCCCGGGGGGCGCTCACGCCCGGCACACCGCCACGAAGTCGAGCGCCCGGTCGAGATCGGCCTGGCCGCGCGGGCGCAGCGCGAAGTCCGCCGTTGAGATCGCCGGAGTAAACCAGCCGTAGAAGCGCTCGGTGAGGCCCAGCCGCGGGTGCACGCTGTCCCAGCCGGCCCGCAGCGCCAGCTCGTGCGCGCGCAGCTTGCGGGCGTGGAAGAGGCCGAACAGCGCCACCGAGGCGAAGTGCTCGCGGCACAGCCGCTCGAACTCGTGCGCGCGGTACTCGTGCACGTGCCACGGATTGTCCGAGCGCGGCGCCCCCTTCGGCGCGAGCGTGAGCACGTTGGGCGTCGAGAGGTACACCACGCCGCCGTCACCGACCAGCTCACGGAAGTGCGTGAGCGCCGACCCCGGGTCCTGCAGATGCTCGATCGTCTGCAGGAACACCACGGCGTCGGCGGGTGCCGTGAAGGTTTCGATCAGCTCGCGCTCGAAGCTCAGGTTGGGGCGCCGGTAGCGCCTGCGCGCGTGCTCGTGCGCCTGTGGATTGGCGTCCACCCCGACGACGCTCGCCGCGCTGCCCGCCAGTACGTCGGAGCCATACCCCTCGCCGCACGCCATGTCGATCACGCGCAGGCCGCCCACGCGCGCGGCGATCCACTGGTAGACGACCAAGTGACGGCGATACCAGTAGTTCTCCTCGGGCACGTCCGGCAGCGTGCGCTCGCCGGTTAGCGCCAGCGGAGGCACTCCGTCGGGCTGGTCGCGCTGCACGTAGAGAGACGCCGACACCGCGCGCGAGTATATGGTCCCGGGGCATGCCCCCCCCACTCACAGCCGAGGAGATCCGCGACGTCAACACGCGCTACCACGACGTGGCCGCCGACCACTACGACTCAAAGTGGGGGATCGACTTCGGGGAGATCGGCCTCGAGCAGGTGGGCGCCAAGGTGCGCAAGGCGCTCGGCGGGCGGGCGGGCGGGCTTCCGACCTACGAGCGCTCGCTTGAGATCGGGTCGGGGACGGGGTACTTCACGCTCAACATGATGCGCGCCGGGCTGATCGGGAAGGCCACGTGCACCGACATCTCCCCCGGGATGCTCGCCACGCTCGACGCCAACGCCGAGCGGCTGGGACTGAAGGTCAAGACCGTGAGCGCCGACGCCGAGCGCCTGCCGTTCAAGGACGGGAGCTTCGACCTCGTGCTGGGCCACGCCGTGCTGCACCACATCCCCGACCTCCCCACCGCGTTCAGGGAGCTCGCGCGCGTGCTGGCACCTGGGGGCACGCTGCTGTTCGCCGGCGAGCCCTCGCGCGCCGGCGACCGCCTCGCGAGCGTGCCCAAGCGCTTCGCCGGCACCGTGGCCCCGCTATGGCGGGCGGCGCTGCGCGCGCGTCCGGCCGGGTGGGCGGACAACGGATCGGGGGGCGCCTCCGATGCGGCACTGGAGGGCGTCGTCGACGTGCATGCGTTCACGCCCGGCGAACTGCGCGAGCTCGCCCGCGGCGCCGGCCTGCAGCAGGTGCGTGTGAGCGGCGAGGAGCTCGTGGCCAACTGGTTCGGCTGGACCAACCGCACGCTGGAGGCGACCGCCGAGCCGGCCGACGTGCCGTGGGCGTGGCGCCAGTACGCCTACCGGGGCTACCTCGTGCTGCAGGAGCTCGACCGCCGCCTGCTGGAGCCGCGGCTGCCCGCCGCGATCTTCTACAACCTGATGCTCTCCGCGCGCAAGGGAGGTTGAGCGGCCCAGCGCACGGAGGGTGGTACCGATCGTTACAGACCCGTCAGTTCGCAGCCACCTGATGGTTCACCCCCTTAGACTCTGCGTATGTCGGCGAGCCTGCACCGCGACTTCCCGCTGTTCCCGCTCGGCATCGTGGCGCTGCCGACGGAGAACGTGCCGCTGCACATCTTCGAGGACCGCTACCGCACGATGATCGAGCAGTGCCTGGAGGAGCAGCGCGAGTTTGGCATCCTGTGGCTGGCCGAGGACGAGCTCAAGCCGGTCGGCTGCGCGTGCACCGTCGAGACGGTGCTGGAGCGCCTCGAGGACGGGCGTATGAACATCCTCGCCCGCGGCACCCGGCCGTTTCGCCTCGTGGAGCGCCAGGACGACCTGCCCTACCCGGCGGGGGTGGTGGAGTTCCTCGACGAGCACGACGACGAGCCAGCCGACCCCGAGGTCGTGAGCGCCACCCGCCAGCTGTACGCCGAGCTGGTGGAGCAGGCCACCGACAACGCCCTCTCCGAGGAGGAGATCGCGGCGCTGAACGCCTACCGCATGGCCGCCACCGTGGAGTTCGGCGCCGACGCCAAGCAGGAGCTGTTGGAGTTGCGCTCGGAGAACGCCCGCCTACGCCTGCTGACGATGCTGTTTCGCGCCGCGATCAAGCGGATGGAGCTCGTCGAGCGCGCCCAGGCGCACGCGCGCTCCAACGGGAAGGTGCGCTTCGGGTAGCCGCCGGAAGACCTCACCCCGGCAGCCCGCACACACGTTGCGCCACTTCCAACACGAGGTACTGCAGGTGGTGCAGGGCGGAGGGCTGGTGGGCCGAGTTGTCGGCGAAGCGCACCGCGCCTTCGGCGTCGCGCACGACGTAGCGAAACACCGATCCCGGGCGCGGCGGCAGCGAGAGGTGCTTTGAGGAGGGAACCTGCAGTTCTTCGGTGACGCCCCGGGCCTGGATCAGCTGGGGGTCGCTCAGCTGGTGGACGCGACCGCCGTTGCAGCGCACCGCGCCGCCTTCGTTGATCAGCACCGTCAGCTTTTCTCCCCCTCCCATGCGCGTGGCCACGAACAGGTCGGGAAGTTCGACGTGCTCGCCGCAGCCCGCCACGGCGAGCGTCGCCGCCACGACAATCACAGCCACCACTACGCCCCTCACCCCCAAACCACCGCGACACCGCACACGCCAGCCGCCACGCCTGGCAACGGCCACCACCACGCCCCTCAACCCCACGCGAGCCCCACCCCTCCCCCTCCTCCTCACGCCCACACCGCCACTCCGCCGCGGCGGGGGTCGCCCGCGCCGAGCAACTCCCCTTCGCGGCACTGAACGGCCTGGACGCCGCCGAAGAAGAGGTTGAGGGCGTGGAAGGCCACCACCTCGCGGCCCGGCGCCGCCAGCGCCCGCAGCGGGATCCCCGGCTCGGCGTACACCGCCCCCTCCTCGTAGTGCACGCGGGGCGCGCCCACCGCCTCCGCGGCGCTCATGCCGTGGTCCACGACCCCGACGATCGTTTGCAGCAGCGCCGAGCGAATGCGGTTGGAGCCTGCGGAGCCCAGCACCAGCTCGACCTCCCCCGCGCGCAGCACCACCGAGGGGGCCATCATGCTCGGCATCCGTCGGCCCGCCGGGTGGCGGTGGAAGCCCAGCGGGTTGAGGTCCTGCTCGCCCATGATGTTGTTGACGTGGATGCCCGTCCCCGGCACGACCACGCCCGAGCCCTCGCCGTTGGTGCAGGTGACGCTGCACGCGCGGCCCTCGCCGTCGAGCACGGAGATGTGCGTGGTCGCGCCCAGGTGGCCAGCGGCGCCCCCCGCTCGACCGGCCGTGCCCCCAGCCCCACCGGCCACCCCCAGGCGCTCTGAAAGGAACCGCTCCAGGAAGCCGTCCTCGCCGAGACCGTCGACGAACTCGGGAGTGCGCTCGCCCTGGGCGGCAGCCATCGCCGCCACGATCTCACCGAGCCCGGGCGGGCCGGGACTCCGGTCGAGCAGGCCGAGCGCGTAGGCCAGCAACGTGCCCCCCGCCGAGGGCGGCGGGTTGGTGAGCACCTCGCGGTCGCGGTAGCCGACCCGCACCGGCGCGCGTGGCTGCGCCCGGTAGGCCGCCAAAGCCTCGCCGGTGATCGAGCCGCCGCGCTCGCCCAGCCAGCCGCTCACGGCGGCGGCGATGTCACCGGCGTAGAAGGGTGACGCGCCGTCGCCGCCCAGGCGTTCGAGCGCGTCCCCGAGCTCCGGGTTGTGAAGCACCTCGCCCTCGCGCAGCACCCGCCCGGCGGGCGCCCACAGCGCGGCGCACTCCGCCGTGGAGAGCAGCAGCTCGGCGAGGATCTCCGCGATGTAGGCCTGTCCCGCGTTGAGCGCCACGCCGGCGCGCGCCAGCTCGGCCGCAGGGGCGGTGAGCTCCGCAAGCGGCACCGTGCCCCACCGCGCGATCGCCTCGCAGACCCCCGCCGGCGTCCCGTACACCCCGCAGGAGGCGGGCCCGATGTGGAACACCTGCGCGGCGTCGCCGAACGACACGTCGATCGCCTGCAGCTCGGCGGCCGAGCCGTCCGTGGCCCGCGCCGGTGCCTCCACGAAGAAGTCGAGCAGCGCCGGCTCCCACCCGCCGCCGGCGACCATCAGGTAGCCCCCCGCCCCCAGGCCCGTCAGCAGCGGCTCGGCGACGAACGACACCAGCATCGCCCCGACCGCCGCGTCCACCGCGTTACCACCCGCGCGCAGCACGCGCGCGCCCGCCTGCGCGGTCAGCGGGTGGCCCGCGGCGACGACTCCTCTCTCGCCCCTGTGCATTTGCGAAGGGTAGAGCGAGGTCGGCGTGAGGGAGAGGCGCTCAGCCGCGCGGCATGAACTCGGGCACGTCCAGCTCCACGGCGGCGCCACCGCCGCGGCGCTCGCGCCGGCCGCTGCCTCGCTGGACGCGGGGCTCGCCCGCGGGCTCCTCCAAACGGGAGCGCCCGGAGGGGCGAGAGCGCTCCTGCTCGTAGCCGGTGGCCACGACCGTGACCCACACCTGGTCCTCGAGCTTCTCGTCGACCATCGCGCCGAAGATGATGTTGGCGTCCGCGTGCGCCGCCTCGGCCACCGCCTTGGCGGCCTCGTTGACCTCCCACAGCGAGAGGTCGCGTCCGCCGGTGATCGACAGCAGGATCGAGCGCGCACCCTCCATTGAGGTTTCGAGTAGCGGCGAGGCGACGGCCTGCATCGCGGCCTCGGTGGCGCGGTGCTCGCCGCCGGCGCCCATGCCGATGCCCAGCAGCGCGTTGCCGGCGCCGGACATGATCGTGCGCACGTCGGCGAAGTCGAGGTTGATCAGGCCCGGCAGCGTGACCAGGTCGGAGATGCCCTGCACGCCCTGGCGCAGCACGTCGTCGGCAACGCGGAAGGCGTCCACCATCGAGGTCTGCTTGTCGAGCACGCTCAGCAGGCGGTTGTTGGGCACCACAATCAGCGTGTCCACCTCCTCCGCCAGCGCCTTGATGCCCTGCTCGGCGGCCTCGGCGCGGCGCGAGCCCTCGAAGCCGAACGGCTTGGTAACGATCGCCACGGCCAACGCACCCACTTCGCGGGCGATCCGCGCGATGATCGGCGCCGCGCCGGTGCCGGTACCGCCGCCCGCTCCGGCGGTGATGAAGATCATGTCCGAGCCCTTCAGCAGCGCCTTCGCGCGGTCGTAGTCCTCCATCGCCGCCGCCCTGCCGAGTTCCGTGTCGGAGCCCGAGCCGAGGCCGCGCGTCAGCTCGGCGCCGATATGCAGGGTGATGTCCGCTGTGGACTGCTGCAACGACTGCAGGTCGGTGTTGATCGCCAGGAACTCCACGCCCGCGACCTCGGCCTCGACCATGCGGTTGACGGCGTTGACGCCCGCGCCGCCGACGCCCACCACGCGGATCACGGGGTGGATCACCGGCTGGCCGCCCGCCATCGCGGCGTGGGACTCTTCGCGCGCGTACACGTCCACCGGCGGGGGCGCGTCGGGGGCTGGCGCCCCGGCTGCTCCGGCCGCGGTAGATGCGGCTGGGCGCTCCATCATGTTCGCGGGGATCTCCGCGGAGAAGACGTTGCGCAGGCGCTCGCGCGGGCTGGGGATCTGGGGGGAGTCGTCCTCCTCCTCGATCCGCTCCTGCTTGGCGGCCAAATGCTTCTCGGCCGAATGCTCCTCCCCGGCCTTCTCCACCGCGGCGGATCCACCCTCAGCGAGCGGCTGCTCAGGCTCGCGTGTGGACGACTCCTCGGCGGGCTCCTTCGCGGTGGGCTGCTCGGGCTCCTTCGCCTGTTCCTCCTCGGTCTTGCTGAACAGCGCCGCCAGCGGGCCCTCCCGCATGCTTGCGCGTTTACTTTGAGCCATGAGCAATTACCTCCCGGAGGGCCTCGGCGGCGGCCGCGGGCGTGCCCTCCGAGACGACTGCGGGGGCGGCCTGGGCGACAATCGGGCCCCGCCGCGCGGCGATCTCGGGGGAGCCGTGGGCGAGCACCTCGTGCGCGAGTTCGCGGTATGACTGCGCCGCCACGCCCTCGGGCTCGTACTTGAGCACCGACATGCCCTTCACCGGCGCCTCGGCGAAGCGCACCGTCTTGCGGATGCGCGAGGCGAACACGCGGTCCCCGAAGTTCTCCTCGAGGATCTCGATCGCCTCTTTGGCGTGGATCGTGCGCGAATCGACCAACGTTGGAAGGATACCCTCGATGTCGACGTCCGGATTAAGGTTCTCGCGGATCATCGCCAGGGTGTTCTGCAGCTGGATCAGCCCGCGCATCGACAGATACTCGCACTGCACAGGGACGATCACCTTGTCGGCCGCCGTCAGCGCGTTGATCGTCAGCAGCCCCAGGCTCGGGGGCGTGTCGATGCAGATGAAGTCGTAGTCCTCACGGATCGGCTCGAACGCCTTCTGCAGCGAGCGCTCGCGGCCGATCATCGTCGACATCGCGATCTCCGCCCCCGCCAGGTCGATCGAGGCGCACGCGATGTCGACCTCGCGGCGGCGGATCACCTCGCGGATCGAGGTTTTGTGCACCAGCACGTCGTACATCGATTTCTCCAGCGTGTCCGGGTCGATCCCCTGCGACATCGTCAGGTTGCCCTGGGGGTCCATGTCCACGCACAACACGCGGTGGCCCTCCTCGGCGAACGCGGCCGCGAGGTTCAGCGTAGTGGTCGTCTTGGCCACCCCGCCCTTTTGGTTGGCGAACGCGATGACCTTTGCCCTTGGTTGCACGGTGGGCTCCGATGCTCGATGGTGGGAAAGCTTCAGTGGTGAGTATTCGCACGCGGTGGTCGGATTCCTGCACGGTTACGATCCCCCCGTGCCACGGGCCAGCGCATCACCCCTCGCGAAGCGGCTGCGCGGCAAGAGCGTCTGCATCTGCGCGGGCCCCGGCGGCGTGGGCAAGACGACCACGGCGGCGGCGCTCGCGCTGGGGCTGGCGTGCCGCGGGCAGCGCGTGGCGGTGGTGACGATCGACCCCGCCCGGCGCCTGGCGAGCTCGCTCGGCATCGGCGAGCTCGACAACGAGCCGCGCCGGATCGACCCGGCGCTGCTGGCCGCGCAGGGGATCGAGTGCAGGGGCGAGCTGTGGGCGACGATGCTCGACGCCAAGCACACCTTCGACGCGATGATCGCCGGCGTCGCCCCCGACGAGCGCGCGCGCGACGAGGTGCTCTCCAACCGCATCTACCAGGAGATCTCCGGCGCGGTGGCCGGCACCCAGGAGTTCAGCGCGATCGCAAAGCTGTACGAGCTGCACCGCGAGGGACGCTTCGACACGATCGTGCTGGACACCCCGCCGGCGCGCAACGCGCTGGACTTTCTCGACGCGCCGATGCGCATGACGCGCTTCCTGGAGGGCCGCTCGGTGCGGATGTTCCTCGTCCCCGGCAACCTCGCCGCGCGCCTCGTGGGCCGCAGCAGCGGGCTGGTGCTCTCGATGTTCTCGCGCTTCACCGGCGTGGACCTGATCGGCGAGCTGTCGGGCTTCTTCGGCGCGCTCGCCGGGATGCTCGACGGCTTTCGCGAGCGCGCCCACACCGTTCATGAGCTGCTGCGCGACCCCGCCACCGCCTTCGTGCTCATCACCTCTCCCGAGCCCGAGCCGGCGCGCGAGGCGCTCTTCTTCGCCGAGCAGCTGCGCGCCGCGGAGATGTCACGCGTGGCGCTGATCGTCAATCGCGTCCACAGCGACGGTTTGGGGGGGCGCTCACCCGCCGAGGTGCAGGCGCTGCTGACCGGCGAGCTGGGCGAGCGGCTGGCTGCGCGCGTGGCGGGCAACCTCGCCGACTTCGACGTGCTCGTGCAGCGCGATCGTGCGACGGTGGAGCGGCTCTCGCAAGCGCTCGAGGATCCCCATCCGATCCTGGTGCCCCACCTAGACGGGGACGTTCAGGATCTCGCCGGTCTCGACCGCGTCGCTCGGCATCTCTTCGCCTGATCTGGCTGCGAGGCGACGCATGCGCTTGATCGTCGTGTTGATCTGGTCGTCGGGCTTCGGCTGAGCGCCCGGCCCACGCCGCGCCTTGATCGGCTCCTCGTGGGCCGGCTCCTGCGGCCCCCGCTGGGTCGGTTCCTGCGAGGAGAGCAACGAGTCGGCGCAGCGCACGAGGTCGGGGGGCAGATGGCCGCACACAACGTCCCGCAGCACCGCCCGCAGATGGCCGGCGAGCTCCGTCACCAGCGCATCGCAGCTCGCGTGCTCCACGGCGGCGCCGGTGATCACGTCGCGCTCCAGGGCGATCGCCTTCAGCACCCGCCGCGTGAGGCCGGCGCGCTCCTCGGGCACGGCGCACAGCGCCGCCAGCCGGCCCGCGAGCAGTCCGCTGGCGGGTCCCTCCGGCTCCAGCAGCGCCCGCAGCGCCAGCAGGTGGTCGCTCAGCGCCTCCAGTTCCGAGGAGCGTTCGCAGCCCATCTCGAAACGCGCCAGCGCCCACGCCAGCTCCGGCCGGCCGATCGCCGGCGCGCGCGTGTGCGCGAGCTCGGGCGCCACCACGCCCATGCCGTGCAGCGTCTCGATCAGCGCCACCTCGCCGGCGTTCGTGAAGGCAGTCGCGTCCAGCCGTGCGAGCGCCCCGCGCAGCCGCTCGCCGTCGAGCTCGAAGTCGGTGCGCTCGGCGAACACCCCCTCCAGCAGCGTCCTGAGCACCACGGTCGCACGCGAGCGCCGATCGCCTCGTCCAATCCGCACGTCGTGCTGGAGCAGGTAGCGGTCGAGCCCCTGCAGACATTCCAGCAGCCGCTCCGCCGCGGCGCAGCTCTCCAAATTCGCCAGCCCCTGCCAGCGCTCGCCGATGAACGCCCCGGTGAGCGGCCGGTAGCAGTACAACTGGGCGCCCCTCCCCTGCCCCCGTCCTCGCGCAGAGTGCGACTCGAGCTCGAACGGCACCTCAGCGCCGGCGTCCAGCTCGGCCTGCAGGTATGCCGCGGCCTCGTGCACAAACTGGGTTATGGCTGTCTCGAGCTCGGTGTGAGCGCACGGAAGCTCACCCTTCGCCGGCGGCCACTGCGCTCCTGCTCTGCGCAGGGGGCGTTGCAGATCCGAGCGTCGGGCGATCGTCGAGTTTTGCCTTGGGATCATCCGCGTGACGGGTGTTGCCGACAGGCGCGTGGGCGCTGGACCTCCTGTCCAGCGTCCGGGGACGATGCTTCGCCCGGCCGGCCCCCTACGCCGCGCCGGCCGGCACCGCGGAAAAAAGCGCGGAGCTCGTCCGGTCCTCGCAGCCCTGCACGATCCAGCGCTCGCCGTAGACGCGCATGTCATCGATGATCGGCAGCAGCGCGGCGCCCTTCTCGGTGAGCGCATACTCGACGCGCGGGGGCACCTCGGAGAAGGTCTGGCGCTCGACGATCCCCTCCTCCTCCAGCGAGCGCAGCCGCAGCGAGAGCGTGCGTGGGCTGATCCCCTCCAGCGAGCGCTCCAGCTCGCAGAAGCGCGAGCGGCCCTCGGCCAGCTCGCGGATCAGCAGCAGCGTCCACTTGCCGCACACGATCTCCGCCGTACGGCACACCGGACACGTCTCATCGAACGCCACCCCGCCACTTTACCAAATGAAGTGTTGGGGGCCTATCCGAGCGCACGTGCCGGGCCGCTACCGCAGCTCGATCGTGCGCGTGACCGTCCCGAGGCCGTGGCCGCCCTGGGAGAGGCCGACCGTGACGGTGTAGCGGCCGCGCGGCAGCGAGCCAAGCAGTTGGACGAGCGGCACGTTGACGGTTGCTCCGGGGACGATCGCCTTGGCCGTAGCGTTGGCGCTCAGCGAGTGGCCCGAGCCGCTGATCCGCACCGTGCCGCCGATCGGGGCGATCGTGTTGCCGGTGTTGCGCACCGCGAGCAGCAGCGTGCCGTGCTTGACGCCGCCCTGCTCGATCAGGCTTCCCGCGCTCACGCGGAAGGACTGCGCGCCGCCGGGCGCGTCCAGGCGCAGGCTGCAGACCAGGCGGTAGGCGATCTTGATGCTGTTGGTGGCGCGGCCGCCCGGCGTGCCCGTGACTTCGACGGCGCCATACAGCGAGCGGCCCGCGGGCGTGCGCGTCAGCGAGACGCCAACCGGCTGCGAGGAGCCGGCGCCGAGCGTAAACGAGCTCGCGCTGAGGCGCACTTCGCCGAGCGTCCTGCCCCGGTTGGGCGAGACTTCGCCGCTGGGCAACTGCACCCACGGCCGCAGCACGACCTTGACCGCCATCGATTCGCCCGTCGTGTTGGAGATCTTGAGCGAGCCGACGTTTCCAGAGCTCGCTGTGTGCTCGAAGATGCCGGGCGAGACAGACAGGCCGCCGCCCGCCGCTAGCGCGTGGCCCGCGCCCGCGCCGCCGACGAGCAGGGCGATCGCGGCGATCGCCGATCGCCGGGCGCTGAACAGTCTCACAGGTCTCACGATTGCATCCTCTCTCTCATGGTTTTAAACAAGCCTCGCCCGCACAAAAACCTCGCCCGCACCGTTCACGGTCCCGCGGCTGTGATCGTGACCAGCAGGAGCTTGTGGTAGCCGCGGAGAGTGCGTGGAGCACGACCGCGCACGGTCTGGCGCAGCCGGATCGTGGCCGCTTCCAGCGAGACCGGTTTGCCCCACTCCTCGAGCCCCGGGTCCACGCTTGCGTCGAGCGAGCGGTACGGGCCGTTACCCGACGCCGCCAGCAGCGGGATCGCGAGGGTCGAGGTCCCTCTCACCAACCGCCCGCGGCGCCGGCCCGCGAACGCTTCCCCGTCGGCGATGCTCAGCCACGTCGGTCCTTCGGTCGCGGTTACTTCAATGGGAATGAGAGCCGTGAAGACACGCCCGCGACGAGAGGCGCCAGAGCGCGTGAACGCGCTCGGTTCGCCCAGCGAGAGGCCGAGCGTGCTTTCCACCGTGCCGCCGATGCTTGTGCCTTCTTCGGCGTGCGCGGCGGTCGCGCTCGCGAGCGCCGCCACGACCGTCGCGATGAGCGCCAGCGCGACCACCCGGGATCGTGGGAGCGTCGCGCTCATCGCGCTGCACGCCCCTTCTGCTTCGTCTTCGCGCGCCTGTGCATCGTCGTCTTCGCGCGCTTGCGGCCGATCTCGATCGGGAGCTTCACCTGCACGAACTCACCATCGATTGGACCGTAGCGGAAGATGATCGTGCGCGCGCTGGTATAGCCGAGGATCGCCCTGAGGGCGCCTTTGTGCACGGTTATCGTGCGCCGGCCCGATTTGAGGATGTGCCGCCCGACCTTGTCGAGCACATGCACGACGGTCCCCGTCGGCGCGGACACGCGATGGTTGTTCAGCAGGCACGTGAGCGCTCCCCTGTAGAGGTAGTGGCGGCGGGCCAGCAGCACCGGCACGCGGCGCTTGCCGACCTTGGCGTAGCGCAGCGGCTTGGAGACGAGTTTCATCGTGAGCCTCGGCAGGTAGCAGGCGACGGGCGCGCCGCTGGCGGAGTACCCCAGCACGCCGCCGGCGGCGGACCCCGGCGCGCCGCTGGAGGAGGACCCCAGCACGCCTTCGGCGACGGGGCTGCTGCTGGGGGAGCCCTGGCTGCCGATGCCGATCGTCACCGTGTTCGAACCGAGCGGCGGAGCGCTTTCAACCGTGATTGCTTCATCGACGAGCGTCGTCCTGTTGCCCGCGGCGTCGGTCACGCTCACGCGCAGCTCGGTGTTGGCCGACTCCGCCGACGGGGACCGACAGCGGGACTTTCGAGACCGATTCGGGGCAGCCGGTGGCGCCGAGGGGAAGTTCAATCGTGCCACTTGAAGATGGATGTTCGGGGCAGGAGCCGGTGCCGAGGCGCACGAACGCGACCGTGTGCCCATCGATCGACGCTTCGGCGTTCGCCAGCCCGGGGCCCGAGTCGTACGCGTACAGCAGCAGCTGCAGCGATTCGCCGGGTTCCAGGGGACTCCGCACGCCCTCGACGGCGCCGGTAGGAGGCGCTTCGTCGGACGCCCGCGCCGGCCCGGGAAGAAAGGCCGCCGCCGCGATCACTGCGATCGCGGCGGCGGCGGTGTTTCGCAGGTGTGTCATCACACCCTGCAGGCGCTACGGGGTTGTGGTTGACAGGGTCAGCGTGATCGTCTTGGCGTACACGCCGGTGTGCAGGGGGTCTTTCTTGCCGATCTTCTGCGTGAATTTCACCGTCAGAAGATTATCGGCAAACGGTTCCGCGAAGTTCAGCAGGGTCTGTGGATGACCGAGTGACGTCGCGAGCGTCTGCGCTCCCGTGGTGAGCCCCCTTTCTTCTGCGGACGCCTGCACTTCGAGCAGGTCAGGCAGGTCATAGGTCCCCTGCACGAGATGCCCCGTGTCCGTCGCGCTCGCGTCTTCCGCGGTCAGCCTGCTGGCCGCGTCGGTGTCCGTCGCCGTCACATTGCACGTGTTTGTGTATGTTTTTTCCTCAGCGGGTATGAAATGACCCAGGTTCACTTCCGTGCAGTACGACGTCAGGGTCTGCGTGAACGGCACTTCACCGTGGACGCCGACCGGGAACGAGTGCACCATTTCCACCTTTACGCTCACCGGCGAATGTGCCGTCGTCGAGCCGGACGCGTTTTTCCCTGTCACCGAGACGCGCACGTAGAATCCGGCGTCAAGGGCGGTCAGCGTGTATTCGTTTGCGGTCGCGCCTTCGATCGCCGAGCATTCGGTGGCCGCCGCGTTGCAGTCTTCCCACTGGTAGGTCAACGCTTCGGGCGCGCCCGTCCATTCGGCCGCTTTACCGCCTTTCGCGATGCTCAGCGTTTCGCCCACGTGAGGCGTACCGCCGATCGTTATCCCACCAGCCGGAGGCACCGGCGCCGCGCTGAATGCGGCCGTGACCGACTCGTTCGCGCTCAGCGGATTGATCGAGCATGCTCCGGTGCCCGAGCAGGCGCCGCCCCACGCCGAGAGCGTATAGCCGGATGCCGGCGTCGACGTCAACGTGACGGCGACTTCTTCGAATTCGGCGCTGCATGCCGTGTGACCCTGCCCGCATTCGATGCCCGCGGGCGTGGAGGTCACGGTGCCTTCGCCGGTGACCGTCACGGTAAGCGTGTGCTTTGGCGTGGTCACCTGCACTTTGAAGGACGCCGTCGCGGTGTTTTCGTCACCGGTCACCGCCGTGCATTTCACTTCAGTGGTGCCGACTTTGAACGTCGAGCCCGATGCCGGCGTGCAGCTGAACGAGTGGAGCAGTTCTTCCGAGGCCGTGGCGGTCGCCGTGTATGACACCACGGCGCCCGATGCGCTCGTCGCCGGTTCGGTGATGTTGGCCGGCACCGTGATCGTCGGCGCCGCGCCGAATTCAACCGCGCCGATCGAGCACGGGTTGGCACGTTTCGCGCCGCGCTGGTCGGTCAAGGGGCAGTCCGCCTCGAGCCCGGCGCCTATCGCTGGGCTGCCGGGTTTCAGGGAGTGCACGGGCGTGGTGCCGCCGTTGTTGAGCGGCGACGACTGCAGCAGCGGGTTCGTTTTGCTCAGCGCGCCGACACCGCAGGTGCCGTCCGAGTCGAGACTGTTGAAGCTTTTGGTGGCTGTGCCAACACAGTCGTGGGAGCCGGTTTTTTCGGTGTTCTCCGCCACGATCGTGTTGGTCAGGTTCAACGTGCCCACATTCTGAATGCCGCCGTCCGTGTTGAACGCGACAGTCGAGTTGAAGAGGCTCGCCGTGCCCTCGACAATCACACCGAATTCCGAGTCTTCGGAAATCGTCGAGTTGCGGGCCGTCAGTGTTCCGCCGTCAGCGACGAGAACGCCGGAGCCGGAGTTCCCCTCGAGCGTCGTGCTTTCGATGGTGAGGTTGCCACCGTCTTCGATCGTAGGCGTCCCCTGCCCAGCCGAACCGCCGATCTCCACGTTCTTGATCGTCGCGGATACGCTTGGGTTGACTATGAACAGCGACGAGGGGAACGGTAGGACCGAACCGCCGTTGATGAGGGCGGTGCTGCCCTTGACCGATGGCGAACTGGTCGGCCCTTCGATGGTCTGCACACCGCTCGTATTCGTCAGCGTCAAGGTTGCGACCGGCACGTAGCTGACGCTGACGCCCGCGAGCACGATCGTGTTCGCTTCTTTATTGCCGTTGGCGCTGGCCACCGCCGCTTCCAATTCGGCGGTGTTTTTCACGTTGAACGTTGCGGCGCTCGCCCCGGGAGTGAGCACCGCCAACGACACCGCAGCACACGCGAACGCGACCAACGCTATTCGCAGATGCTCCATAAATCCGTACCTCATTCTATCCTCCAGTCCAGTGTGCAGATTCCCCAGCCCACAGCAGATTCCGCGATGGGATGATCTTGGCCAGTGGCCGGCTGTCGTATGACGCTCCGCTGCCATTCCGAGCGATGGCTGACTTTCTAGCAAGGCATACCGGCTGCAAGCGAGTTGTTTAACCGGATCGTTACGATCGGTCACAAGATCATTAGGTTCTGTGCGCCGTGCGATTCCCGCACTTGTTCACAAGTCGTTTAGGTTTGGCGCCACTCGATGCGACAGAATGGCCCGTCTGGGGATACGGGAGTCCGCCGCTCGGCACGGTCGGGGCCGCCGGTCCCGCGAGCAATCGGCCGTAGTTTTCGCATCCAAGAACCCCACCACTCTGACCATGCTCAGGAAACCTCCATTCAGCTGGCTGCGCACCGGCGCGAAGACTGTTCGGGACGTGGTCACCGCCAGCCCGCTGCTGGCCGGCCTGGCGGGGACGGCGGCCGTTCTGCTGATCCTCTTCTTCGTCGGCCTCTCGCTCGTCGGACGGTCCCCGACCGGACGGGAGACCACGCTCACGAACGCCACCGAACTGATCTCCCGAGGACGCGTGTCGCAGGCGACCCTGCTCGACCAGGACGCCGCCATCGCGCTGCGCACCCTGAGCGGCGAAAAGCTGTGGGCGAACTACCCGTCGTCGAACTCCTATACGGGCACGCTGCTCGCCCAGCTCCAGCACAAGGGCGTTCCGACCACGGTGGACGCACAGTCGGGGAAGGCGAACCTGCACGCGACGGTCCAGTTCCTGTTGCCGATCCTGATCCTCGTCACGTTGTTCGCGTTCTTCATGACGCTGCTCAAAGACCAGGGCGCGGCGTTCGCCGCGTTCTCGAAGTGGACCGGGAGCGGGCAGAAGGCCGGCGAGGGGCGGACGACGTTTGCCGATGTGGCCGGCGCTCCGGAGGCGCTGATCGAGCTGGGCGAGGTCTGCGACTACCTGGAGAATCCCGGGCGCTACGCACACCTCGGCGCCAAAGCGCCCAAGGGAGTGATCCTGACCGGGCCCCCGGGCACGGGCAAGACGCTGCTCGCACGTGCCGTCGCCGGGGAGGCCCAGGCCAACTTCTTCTCCCTCTCGGGCTCGGAGTTCGTCGAGTCGCTCGTCGGCGTCGGCGCGGCGCGCGTGCGCGATCTCTTCCGCCAGGCGCGCGAACAGGCGCCTGCCATCATCTTCATCGACGAGCTCGATGCGGTCGGTCGCCAGCGAGGAGCCGGGATGGGACAGGGTAACGACGAGCGCGAGCAGACGCTCAACCAGATTCTCGTCGAGATGGATGGATTCGGCGCGGAGACCGGCGTTGTGATCATGGCCGCGACCAACCGGCCGGACATCCTCGACAACGCCCTGCTGCGACCCGGCCGCTTTGACCGGCAGGTCGTCGTCGACGTCCCGGACGTGCACGGGCGCACCGAGATCCTCAAACTGCACGCCAGCAGGAGCCCGATCTCGCCGGGCGCCGACCTGGCGCGTATCGCCCACCAGACCCCGGGGTTCACGGGCGCCGACCTCGCGAACATCATCAATGAGGCTGCGCTGCTCACCGTGCGAGCCGAGAAGCGGTTGATCGAGCAGGAAGAGCTCGAAGAGGCCATCGACCGCGTTCTCTCCGGACCGGCCCGCAAGAGCCACGTGCTCACGCGCGAGGAGGTGTGGCGAATCGCCGTGCACGAGTCCGGACACGCGATCGTCGCCCGCGCGATCGACAACTCCGCGGCGCTGCAGAAGCTCTCGGTCGTCGCCCGCGCGCGTGGACGTGGCGGCGCGACGGTCTACTCGAGCGAGGACAAGCTCATGCTGACCCACCTCGACCTCACGAAGAACCTGGTCACAACGATGGCCGGAGTGGCGGCGGAGGATTACGTGTTCGGCATGCTTTCCACCGGCGGAGAGAACGATCTCGACGAAGCAACCAAGACCGCGCATGCGATGGTCTCGGTGTGGGGCATGAGCGAGGCGATCGGACCGGTGACCGTCGGCGAGAAGCCCGGTGAGGTCTTCATTGCGCGCGAACTCGCCAACACGGCGAACGTAGCCGCGGCGACGCACGAACTCGTGGACAGCGAGACGCGCCGGCTGACCCACGAGGCGGAGGACACCGCCAAGCAGATCATCGACATGAACAGGCAGGTTCTGGAGGAGCTCG
This sequence comes from uncultured Solirubrobacterales bacterium, assembly GCA_963791485.1. Classification (GTDB taxonomy): domain Bacteria; phylum Actinomycetota; class Thermoleophilia; order Solirubrobacterales; family Solirubrobacteraceae; genus Palsa-744. The sequence continues at coordinate 381,966 of CAWBSO010000006.1, read as the reverse complement.
CCAACGAGCTGGTCGCGGCCGAGACGCTGGCGGGGCCGGAGCTGAACGCCTTCCTCGAAGCGGTCCAGCGCTGGCCGCGCCCGCTCGTCCATGGCCTCAACGGCAACGCGCCCGTGATAATGCGGGAGTCCGTCGCTGCCGGCGGTGAGGCGTTAACCGAGGATACGGGACCGCTTTATTGACGTCTGGTGGTGCCTCGCGCCGGTTCGGCGTCTCAGGTGTTGAGTCCCGATCGGGCCACCTACTACCCAAAACTCGCAGGAAACATCACTAGCGTGACGGCAGATCTCTTGGTGTGCTCGCAAGCAGCGGCAGGAAGCCGCCCATGGAAATCTTGCTGACAGCCACTTCACCGACGGGGTTGTGATCGCCTCCAGGCTGGTAGGTGCGCCCCGCGAGCCCGACTCCTTCCAGGCTCATGCCGCCGGCCAGCGCACGTTGGATGGCGCTCGGCTCGGCCGACCCGGCCTTGCGCACCGCGCTCTCGAGCAGGCGGATCGTTTCGAGTCCGAGACCTGGGAAGCTGCCGACGGGCTCATGGCCGGCAAGCGCACGGTAGGCGGCGGCGAAGCGCGCCGCCGCCGCACTTTCACGCGGGAAGCCGTAGGACGCAAAGGTCGCATTTTCGAGCGCTTTGGAGCCGCTCGAGAGCGTGAGCGGAGTATCCATCGCGGTGGTGCCGATGATGGTCTGTTCGACACCGTCTGCCCGCAGGCCGGCGGCCAGCCGATTCACGAGCGGCGGAGGCAGTGCGGTAAAGATCAGCGCGGGTCGGGGACGCGTCGCCCGGATGGCGCTGGCCAAGCCCGAGAAGTCTGTGGTTGTCGCGGCGATCGACGCGCTCCCCCTGAGCTCGATGCCGCTCGCCTGTGCGGCACTGCGAAAGTCGCTGGTCAAAAGTTCGACATAGCGGTTGCCCGGGGCGCTGACGAGGAAGGCGCTTCCGTAGCCGGTTATCCGCATGAAGGTGGTGAGCTCGGCGGCTTCGTCGGTCGCCGCGGCGCCGACAGGCCAGTAGGTGGCATAGCGGCGGCCGGCCGTCGCGTCGGGATTGCACGGCGCGAGCATCAGCAGCCCCCACCGCGACGCCCCGGCAGCCAGGCTCAGCTGCGAATTCGTGTCGCACGGCAGGATGAGAGCAGCGGCGGCCTCCGAACGCAGCCGGCTCTGCACAGCCGCCGCGGACAGACCATCCAAAGTCTGACGCACCAGCTTGATATGAACATGCCCGGCCAGCCCGCCCGCGGCATTCAATTCACCAACCGCGACTTCGGCTCCCTGCGCAATCGAAGCGTTCTGTTCGGTGAACAGACCCGATGGTGGCTGGTCGACCACCACCGTCATCGACCCACCCGCCAGCGACCGTTCCACCGCCGGTCCACCTGCCACCGCGACACCACCAGCCCGCGACGGCGATCTGCCGCCCGCGGAACCCGCGGAACCCTTCCTGGACCCGGCAGCCCTCCCCGCACGCACGGAACCGGCGGCGGGCGCCCGCTCAGCGCGCCGCGACGCCGAAGCGTGGGACTGGTGGCTCCCATGCGAAAGGCTCTCGCCCAGCGCCACCGCGCCCGCGGCCACAGCCACCGCAACCGTCAGGCGCAGAACCTCGACGCGGCTCATCGAGAGCGCCACACGAACACCGAGCGGATGCGCACGTCTGCCCCGCCGCTACCTCGCGCGGGCCGCGCGCAGCGTCACCGTCTCCTGAGTCGTCTCCGTGGCGCCCGCCGCGTCATGAGCGACGATCGTGACCCGCACCCGCAGCGTCTTCGCGCGTGAGAGCAGTGCGCGAGCCTTGCTGGAGAGGTGCAGCGTCAGCGTCTCGACCTGCCCGCCGGACAGCGTGAACGAGCCGCTCGCGACTGTCAGGGGCGCCGCCTTCGACTTCTTGTGCTTGGCCTCATACCCACGGGAAGCGGCCACCGCGGTGAGCGTGCGCACCGTGACCGTGCCCGAGCAGGTCTTGTCTGCATCCGGGCAGCTCAGCTTCAGCGCGAACCCGCCCTGCGCGCTCACGGTCGCCGAGCTGGCCGCCAACGTCACGTCCGGGGCCGGTTCGTGATTTTCGCTCGGCGGCGGTTCAACTTTCGGTTCAACTTTCGGTTCGACTTTCGGTTCGACTTTTGTTGCTTCGCCCGTCGTGAACGTCGCGTCCGAGCCTTGGGTCGTACCGCCGGCGTTCTTGGCGACGATGCGGAAGTGGTAGGTGGTGCTCGCCGAGAGACCGGAGATCGGCGCCGAGACGCCTACAGCGCTCGTGCCGGACCCGGGCAGCGAGGAACATGAGGCAGTTTTCCCGTAGGAGGTGCTAGTGCCGTATTCAAACGTGCATTCGGTGACTTCCGAGCCGTCCGGGTTCACCGTCGCATTCAACGTCACCGAGGTCTGCGCGATCGACGACGCCGCGCCCGTCACAACCGTCGGGGCGACCGGGGCTGGGGCCGACGTGGTGAAGCTCGCGTTCAGGCCGGGGGGGCTTTCGCCGCCGGCGTTCTTCGCGACGATCCTGAAGTCGTACGTGGTGCTCGCGGTGAGGCCTGTGAGCGATGCCGATACGGGGGCCGCGCTCGTGCCGGACCCGGGCAGCGAGGAGCACGGGGCGGTTTTCCCGTAAGAGATGCTCGTGCCGTATTCAAACGTGCATTTAGTCACGTTCCCGCCGTTGGGGTCCACCGTCGCATTCAACGTCGCGGTCGTCGATGTGATAGACGAGGCCGACCCCGTCACCACCGTCGGTGCGTTCGGCAACGTTTTGAACGTCGATTCGGCGTCGTTGGTGCCGCCCGCGTTCGTCGCCGAGATCTTGAATTTGTAGGTCGTGTTCGCCGTCAGGCCCGAGATCGATGCGCTCGCCGCCGCGGCGGTCGTGCCCGACCCTCCGGGTTTCGCGGGCGTACACGACATGGTTTTTTCATACGTCGTCGTGCCGTATTCGAATGTGCATGCGCTGACTTCACTGCCGTTGGGGTTGACCGTCGCGTTCAGCGTCGCGGTGGTCTGGGCGACCGGCGACGCGGGTTCGGTCACGACCGTCGGGGCGACCGGCGGCCCGACCTTCGGTGTCACCGTGACCTTGAACGACTTGGTAGCTTTATTTTCATGACCGTCCACGGCCGTGCATTCGACGGTGGTGGTGCCGACCGGGAAGGTCGATTCCGACGCGGGCACGCAGCCGAAGGTGCGGATCGTATTTTCGAAACCGGCAGCGCTCGCGCTATAGGCCACGACCGCTCCCGCTTCGCTTGTCGCTTCCACGACGATTTCCGCCGGCACGGTGATCGTCGGCGCGGTGCCGTTGTATTCGTCCGCGCCGATGGAGCACGGGTTCGCACGTTTTGCGCCGCGCTGGTCTGTCGTGGGGCACTGCGCCTCGTCGCCGGCGCCAATCGCTGGGCTGCCGGGTTTCAGGGAGTGCAATGGCGTCGTACCGCCGTCGTTGAGCAGTGATTTCTGCAGCAGCGGGTTCTTGTTGCTCAGCGCCCCGACGCCGCAGGTGCCATCGGAGTCGAGACTGTTGACGCTTTTGGTGGCTGTGCCAACACAGTCGTGGGAGTCGGTGTTTTCGGTGTTCTCGGCGACGATCGTATTGGTCAGGTTCAACGTGCCCAGGTTCTGGATGCCGCCGTCCGTGTTGAACGCGATAGTCGAGTTGAAGAAGCTTGCCGTGCCGTCGACGAGCACACCGAATTCCGAGTCTTCGGAAATCGTCGAGTTGCGTGCTGTCAGTGTTGCGCCGTCAGCTACGAGAACGCCGGAGCCGGGGTTCCCCTCGAGCGTCGTGCTTTCGATTGTGAGGTTGCCGCTGTCTTCGATCGTAGGCGTCCCCTGCCCAGCCGAGCCGCCGATCTCCACGTTCTTGATCGTCGCGGATACGCCTGGTTCGACTTTGAACAGCTGCGAGGGGAACGGTAGGACCGAACCGCCGTTGATGATGGCGGTTTGGCCCCTGACCGATGGGGCACTGGACGGCCCTTCGATGGTCTGCACACCACTCGTATTTGTCAGCGCCAACGTTTCGAGCGGAGTGTAAGAGTTACTGCCGCCCGCGAGCACTATCGTGTTCGCCCCCGAATTGAGGTTGGCTTCCGCCACAGCCCCCGTCAATTCGCCCGTCGTTTTGACCGTATATGTTTTGGCGCTCGCGCCAGGCGCAGTCAGCATGCCGAGACCTGCCGCCACGACCAAGAAACCGACGACGCGGCGACGACAGTTAGCTGCCTTGAGGCTCATCAGTGGTCCGTTCTACCAGAGAGCGGGCGGGCGGGCGCGAGTCGTTCACGAGTTGGAGATAATTTGCGGCGGCGAGGGCGGGTTGTTCACGACTTGGAGATAATTTGAGTGAAAGTGACCGAGCCGCTGAGCAGGCGCCCGCTCTCGTGATAGCCGGTCGAGAGGCGAATGCTCAGCGTGAGATGCCCAGCGCGACGCCCCAGCACGAGCTGTATGCGAACCCGTCGTCGATTCGCCCTCTCCACGCCGCTCCCGTCGAGGGTCGCGACGCCACGGGATCGGTCGATCGACAGCGACGTCACGGTCAGGGCACCGAGCACAACGTGGCGAGCGCTGTCCACATAGCGGAATGCGGCGCTCTTGCGACCGGCCTGGGCCCGCAGCGTGAACGCGATGCGCGAGCCGTGTGCTCCACGCAGCCTGCCGTGTCCGCTGACCACCAGCGAGATGGCGCCCGAGCCGCCGGCCGATCCCGGCCCGGAGCTCGCCGGGCCCTGCTGGGCGTCGCTTTGGACAGCATCCACCTGGTAGGCACCGATGTCGCAGCTGCCGTTCGGGCGGATGAAGTGGCGCTGATCGTCCGGTGGGCATTTGGACTCGTCGCCCGCGCCGATCGCCGGACTGCCCGCTTCCAGCGCGTGCGTCGGCGTCGAGCCGCCATTGTTGCGCAGCGCGACGTCCAGCCGCGGATTCACATCGCTGAGCGGACCCACCCCGCAACTGCCGTCCGAGTCGAGACTGCGATCGCTCGTCGTGGCGTGCCTCGTGCAGTCGAACGGGCTGTTGTCGGCGACGATGGTGTTCGTCAGGTTCAGCACACCGCCGGAGTCGTCGATGCCGCCGTTCGTGTTGAACGCGATCGTGGAGTTGAACAGGCTCGCGCTGCCGTCGTCGATCAGCCCGAAGTCGGAGCCGTCGCTGAGCGTTGAGTTGCGCACCGTGGCCGAGCCTCCAGACTCCACCTCCAGGCCGGGCCCATCGTTGCCCTCGATCGTCGAGCTCTCGACGTCGACGGCGCCGAGGTCGTCGATCGCCGCCGCAAAGGCGCCTCCGCCCCCCGTCGTCAGCTGCACGTTCCACAGCGTCAGCTTCGCGTGGGCTTCCACGAGCAGCAGATCCGAGAGATACGGCTCGACCGCGCCCCCGTCGAGCCTCGCTCCCCGTCCGGACGACGGCCCGACGATCGTGAGGTCGCCGCCGATGCGCAACGTGGCCGACGGCAGGAGCACTCCTGCGCTCAAGACGATCGTGCTCGGCGCCGAGCTCGTGTCCGCGCGCGCGACCGCCGCTTCGAGGCTCGCTCCGTTGTCGGCGTCGTAGGACGCCGCCCGCGCGGATCCCGCGCAGGCGGCCGCCGGCAACATCGCGAGCGCGAGGAGCCACGCGGACCTACGAAGCCATGCGGATCTGCACCGGCGCACACCGGCCAGCGAACCCCAGCGCCCCGGCCGATACACGTGGACGGGGCCGGCATAGCCGGCCCCGTCCATCCTTCGGTTCTCTTGACGATCCCTGTCGCCCGCGCCCGCCATCTAGAAGTTCGACTCGAATCCTTCTGTCAGGAGGGATAGCCAGGAAATCGGCAGTGGTGCGTAGTCGTGAGCGGTGAGCTTGTCCTGTGCGGTCGATGACAGGACGTACGTGAAGTACGAGTACAGAGTCCTGCGCTGGTTGTTCGTGAGCCTTGTAATCGCGTTTTCGGTTCCGCTCGTGTCGTCCAGGCCCGTGTACACCAGGTCGAACACCAGCGCACAGATCGGGTACTGCTTACCCAGGTCCGTCGCGTTCTCGTGATTGGGGAACTCGGCGGTCGCTTCGTTGTTGTTCGCCCAGTTGTCGTCTTCGGCGTTGAGGCCCACGGCGCCGTTCCTGCCGCCGCTGGGAAGAGTCAGCGTGCTGAAATTGCAGTTGGCCGCCGAGCCGCTCTGCGGAGACTGGGCGCCCGTGTTCGTAGCGTTCTCGACTTTGGCCGTGATCAGGCCCTTCCCTTCCACCGCGTCGGCGAGATCGGCGTAGCCGACGCCGTCCGGGGTTTCTTCGACCGTTTTGACCTCCTCCGGGCCGCCGCTCGAGGCGTCCGCTTTGATTTTGCTGCAGGTGCCTTCAGAGCCTTTCAATCCAGGCCATTCGGTGTTTTTCGCGATGTAGGCGGACCATTCTTTGCCGACCGCGCATTCGCCTGTCACGTCGCCCCTGCCGCCGTCCGTCGCTTCCGCGGCGACCAGGTACTTCTTGAGGATTTCCGACTGCGCCGCGCTGTCCTCGCGGACCACGCGCTGGATTTCCCCTTCGCAGTTCGCCAGCGACGGGTTTTCTCCTGGGCGAGGAGGGGTGCCTGCGCCTTCCCCATTCACGAGTTCTGAGTCATTCCAATGCAGGGCATCGCCCCCATAGATCCTCGAGACCTCTTTGGCTGTCAAGTTGAGGGTGGTCGGCGCCACTTTGCTTCCGGCCGTGCAGGCCGAGCTCGGGAGGTTCACGAGCAGCGCCACAGACTCGCCCGCGATCGGGAACGACATGATGTTCGCCTGCGTGTCCGCCTGGCCAGAGGTTGTGTCGGGCCACGGCCCCGGCGTCGGCTCGAACGGCGGTGTGAAGGTCAGCGCGCACGAGCCCCCACCCGTCGTCGCGCCTGGTGTCCCGTCGAGTTCCGCAAGGTTTGCCTCGGTATAGGGACTCGCGTCGCCGGCGTAGGCGTCGGTGCGGCACGCGGCCGCCTGCAGTCCGAATTTCGCACCCGTGGCGCTCGCCGCTTCAGCGGTCGGATAGTTGTACGCGACCATCGTGTTGCCCGCAGGGCCTCCCAGAGTTTCAGGCGTGCTGCCACATATATCTTCCTCGTAGAGCTGCGCAAAGAGCGCTTCGGCGTGGGCGTTGAAGCTCGAGCCACGACCTGTGATCTTGCCGTTGGATGCCTGGCTGCCGCCGCCGTTCTGGCAGGCTAGCCCGGCTGCCGGCGGGGTCGCGGAGCTCGTGCCCGCAAGCACCAGATTTGCCAGCACAGAACAACCGAGCACGCTCAGCCCGACAAGCAGGGCACGCGCGCCGAAGCCAAAGCGCTTGTGAAGTGATATGTCCATGTTTGTTTCTCCCACCTTGCTCGAGTCGAGATGACGGAATCAGGGCCGATTTGCTCCAGAACTGGTCGCAGGTAGGGTCCGACCTCCAATGACCAGCGCCGGCAGATTATTGGTGGCGGATCGGGGCCCATTGTCGCCTTTTCGTGATTTGTTCTTTCCTTCCAGTGAACAATCTCGCTCCGCCCTCGCCGCCCGGGAGCCAGGCTCGACCTTTCCCACAGCTTAAGTTCCTGTGACTTCCCGGCCTCGCGACGAGCGGCCCAACCTAAGCTCCGTGCCATGCACCGTCTCTTCGGGATCCTTTCGTGCTGCGTGGCTTTGAGCGGGCTTGAGATGGCCGCGACTCCCGCGAGCAGTACTGCCCTGGCGGACTCGTCCGTCCGCTGCGCGGGCGCGAGCACCACCACCACGACGGCGGGCGGAACCTCTGGGACGACGACCATCGAGCCGGGCTCGGCGCCATCCGGGGGCGGCTCCTGCTGGGAAGACGTCCAGCCGTATCCCTTCGGCAGCGCCGGCGGGCCGGTCGAAAGCTCCTCCGTGCCGAACTGCAACGGTGCCATCGGCGAAGTGACCTGCCCCCTGACCGTGACGTCGATGGCCTTCAGGGCCTGGAACCGCGGCCTCGCGGCCACGACGGAGCAGGGCAGCAACGCGGCGGCGACGGCCTACGGCGTCTGGATCTTCAACGGCAATCACTGGTATCCGGCACCCACGTTTCCCGGCAGCAAGAAGTGCCCGGGGAACACGATCGTGTGGGCGGGCAAGCTCGACTACTGGCTCGTGGGACCCGGCCCCGAAGACGGCAGTGGGGGCAAATGGGCCGACCTCTGCCGCTTCGAAGGCGAGGTCGACCTCGAATGGGAGCAGTTCGCGCTCCCCAGCGCCACCAAAGAGCGCATAGGAACAAACCCGGGCGGCATCACCTCGGCCGCCTGCTATGCCTGGAACGACTGCTGGTTCTTCGGAACCTACGGCACGGTCGTGCACTGGAACGGCAAGGCCCTGACCAACGCCTCCCCCGCTCCATCGCAGAGCCTGCTGCAGGGCGAATACACCGCCGCCGCCGCGCGCGAAGGCCCGGCCGGCGAACGCCTCGGGATTGCGGTGGGCGCAACCGGCGAAGCGTATGCCGATGGGCCGTTGACGACACTGCAAGGCCAGCCGCCGGCGCAGCTGTTCGCCTCCAGCGGGCAGGCCTTCTCGCCGCTCCCGTTCACCCCGTTCACGAGCCCGCAGGTGGACGATCCCTTCAGGACCGACCTCGTCGCCGCCGGCATCGACGCGGCCGGCCAGGGCTGGGTGGCGGGCAACCCGGCCGGTCTGCGCCTGGAAGAACGCCGCGAGGGACCGTCCTCGGAAGGGGACGAGCTCGTTCAGCCGGCCTCCCGGCCATTCGCGCCGCCCGAGTCGCCGCAGCCCTCCCCGCTGCAGCCGGTGTCCACCTACGGCGCGGCGGCCGCGTGCACCGGCCCACCAGCGACTCGCTTCACGTATACGCCGAACTACGAACACATCTCCGCGGCGGGGGCCTTTCTGTGGTCTTCGCTGGCGGTTTTTCCCAATGACGGCGAAGCGCTGGCGGGCGGTAAGGCCTGGGAAGCGGCCGCCGGCCACGAAGAACCCGTCGGCCAACCGATGATCGCCCAGGCCAACTGCGAAGGGACCACGACCCTGACGCGCTTCTCCGAAGGTCCCTCGGCGCCGGCCGATCGCGCAGGCGGCGTGACTGCCCTCGCCGCCAACGCCGCCAACGACGCCTGGGCGGCCACGAGCGCCGGAACAAGCGGCGGCCCTTTGAGCGCGAGCGATGAGTTCCCGCACCTCTACAGGCTGACCGACGGAGAACCGCCGGAAGCACCCGAAGGCAACGAAGAAGAACCGGAACGGCTGAAAGAAGAAGAAGAAGGACGAGAAGAAGAACCGCAGCCCCCCGCGGCGGAAGCTCCTCCACCACCGCCACCCGTGGAAGCACCGCCAACCGTGATCCGGACGCGCACGGTCACGCTGCCGCCCGCCGTCTATGACGTCAAGGCAAAGCTCCACACGGTCAAGCGCAACGGGCAGGTGCACCTGAGCCTCTACATCACGTTCAGGGTACGCCGGCCGGTCACGATCGGGGCGCGGGCGCTTCGTTCCGGGCACATCGTCAGCCAGGCGCGCCCACGACGTTTCGCCGGGCACAGCGGCCTGCTTGTTCTGAGCCTCAATCGCAAGCACTGGCCGACCAAGGTGAGCTTCTTCGCATGAGCAGGGCGCGCTCGATCAGAAGGCTTGCTCTGGTGTTGCTGACGCTCGCGATTGCGGGCGGCGCTGCGCCCTGGCCGCAAGCCAGCCGCGCTTTGGCGATCACCACGGAAGCCGGCGCGCCGACGCCTGAAGGCGAAGGCGCCGCGCCTGCCGGCAGTGGCCCTGAAGTCTCACCCTCAACATCAGAATCAACGTCAGGCTCAGAAACGCCGTCGCCGCCATCTGAATCGACCGCGCAGGCGTCGACTCCTCCTTCATCATCAACGACCCCTTCGCCCTCAACTTCGACATCGAGCCCGGGGCCTTCGGTGGTGGCACAGGCGCCACAGCCACAGGTGCCAGAGAAGCCCATCTCGCACCGCCACGCCCACGCGCATCCCAGGCGAGCGGTCGTGCAGACCGCGGGCACCAACGCCGGGAGGCCGCCGGCGCCGAACCCGGCGGAACCCTCGACGCCCGCGCCAAGTCCGAGCGCGCTCTTCGGCTCTCCGCTGGCGTTCCCCGGCGGCAGCCAGCTGCTGAGCTTCTTCCTTGACACTTACCGCACGCCACCGTTCCTGCTGCCCATCTACCTGGCGGCCGCCCAGCGTTACGGGGTGCCCTGGCAGGTACTGGCCGCGATCAACGAAGTCGAGACCAACTACGGCTTGGATCTCGGCCCCTCGAGCGCGGGGGCGGAGGGTTGGATGCAGTTCTTGCCGGAAGAGTGGCTGATATACGGCGTGGACGCCAATGGAGCCGGCGTACGCGACCCGAACAACCCGGCCGACGCGATCTTTGCGACCGCCCGCTACCTCGCGGCCGCCGGCGCCGGCCACGACCTGCGGGGAGCGATCTACGCCTACAACCACTCTGCGAGCTATGTCGAATCCGTGATCCTGCGCACCCAGCTGCTCGCGGCCACTCCGCAGTCGCTGATCGGCAGTCTCAGCGCGATCGCCAGCGGACGCTTTCCGGTGGCAGGCAGACGCTCCCACGCGGTGACAGCGATCTGGAGCAGGCCACCACAGGCCAGCGCTGCCCGTGGGGCGACGGCGGGACGCTCGACCCCGGCCGGGGCGCCTGCACCACCGCCGCAGCTTGCCGCCGTCGCGGGCACGAGCACGCCGGACCCAGCGGTGGTGGGTGCCAGCGTCGCCGCTTCACCGGGCGCACCGGTGCTCGCCGTGCAGACCGCGGAGGTCGTCCAGATCGGGCGCAACGCAACGCAGGGGCGCTTCATCGAGCTGCGCGATGCCTACGGAAACACCTACACCTATGCCGATCTCGGCCGTGTCCTCAAGCGTTATTCGCTGCCCGTGCAGTCGATCCGCGGCGGCCTCTCTCAGCACGCTCAGGCCGGATCGGACGGGTACACGGCGCTGGCGCCACTGCGTCGGGGCACGTGGCTTGCGCCAGGCACGGTGCTGGGCAGCGTGGGCGCTGGGCCGGCGGGCTCGCAGGCGCACTTCCTGTTCGCAATCCGTCCCGCGGGCGCCGGGCCGATCGACCCGCTCCCGCTCCTGCAGAGCTGGCAGCTGCTGGGCGACACCCAGGGTCACACCCAGGCGGGAGCACAGCCGCTGTTCGGCCCCGATTCCCGTGAGGCCCTGATCGACGAGACTCAGTTGCTGCGCAAGCGTCAGCCGCGGTCGCGTGTGCGGCGCGATCCCGCACTGAACGCGGTGCAGTGGCACAAGCTCCTCACGCGCATATCGCGGATCGCAGAGCCCCACGTGCCGAGCGCACCGACAAGCTCGGCTGTCGCGGACAACCCGGACTCACCCCTGCCGAGGGCCGAGCCGCTGCCGGGGGCGCCCGGCGCCACGCCCTTGACCTCGGGACCGGAAGTGGTCCTCGAAACTCCGGGCACCGAAGCCGTCCTGAAGGCATACCAAGAGCTCGTGGCCAAGACAGTGGGACTCTCGTCGATCGCCTCATACGAGTTTCAGTACAGGCCCGCCGAATCCCCGGAATCCGAAGCATGGACCACCATCAAAACAATGACGAGCTCGAACACGATCTTTGAAACAAACACCGAAGATAAACCCGTGAGCGACGGCCTCTACGACCTGCGCGTGATCGTGACGACGGCCGAAGGGAGCAAATATGAATCCGAGCTGACCGATCGTCTGATCGCCAACAGCTCGCCCGTGGTGACGCTCACCACCAGGCCCAGCGCAGACGCAAGAGGCACGATCGTCCTCGATGCCGCGATTCCGGCCAGCGCAGAGGTCGCCTCCGTCAGTTTCCAGTGGGCCTACTCCAACAGCCCCCCCGGCAGTGCGAGGTGGACGACGATCGGCGCACCCCCCCTGCCCGCCACCGAACTCGTGAGCACGAGCTTCGACACGAAGACGCTGCCGGAAGGAGGCAACGGCGAATACGACTTCCGCGTCGTACCCGCCAATCCCGGCGAATTCGTCTCGATCCCCGTCCGCAAGCTGCTCGTGGACAACACGCCACCCAACGTCGAACTGACCAGCCCCACGCCCGGATCGCAGCTCGGCAAACAGGTCACCCTCTCGGCCAAGGCGACGGACGCCCTCTCTGGCGTCGCATCGGTTCGCTTCCAAGCGCGCTCGGTGGCCAGCGCCGGCGCCTGGATCGACGTCGGCGGCAAGACGACCATTCCGGAATCCCTGGGGTCCAGCATCTACACGCATACCCTCGATATCGAATCCCTGCAGAACGGGCCCTACGACTTCCGCGCGATCGCGGAGGATGTGGCGGGCAACGAAGCCACCTCTCAGGCGGTGAGCGACGTCACCGTCGAGAACCCGTCGGTCGCCCCCGCGGTTTCGGCATCGATCGCCGGCGTCGCGGCTCCGGCGCGAGACGTCAGCTTCCTCGGCGCCATCGCGGGCAGCCCGGAACACGAAGCCTGGGCATACGGATTCACGAGCGCGCCGCCCGCGGAAGTGAACGGGAGCCCGCTGCCCTACGAAGCGCAGGGCGAACAGCTCGTCCTGCTGCGCTACACCGACAGCGGCGGCTGGCAGATAGCCGACGTGCCGCGCGGACCGGAGGGCGAACCGTTCAAGTTGCTGAAAGCCGACGAAGTCTCGGACGCAACCGGCGGAGCGCATCTTACTGAAGAAGTGCATGTCGCGGGCGCGATGACGCCCTCCGGAGAAGCCTGGCTGTCGGTGGCCGAGGCCTCGACGAACAGGGGACAGCCGCCGGTGGTGGGCCTCTTCCACCGTGCCCCCGGCGAAGACCAGTTCAGGCTCGACACCGAAGCCACGCGGACGCTGGGTCCACTGCTCGGAGCCGAAGCGAAAGAACCCGGCCGCCAAGACGTCACCCTGCGGCTCGGCGAAAGCGAAGGCGGGCACGTCTACGGCATGCTCACCGCGTCCGGTCAATACGCGCCGCTGGGCGAACTCAGGTATGGGCTGCTACAGGACGGCAGGTGGGCCGTCGAAACCGTCAAGGCCGCGACCCAGCCGCCAAAGCCCTTCACCTCCGCGGACCCGGTCAGGCTGAAGCTCGCGGACGTGCAGGGCCCGGGCGAAGGCTGGGGCGCGTTCGAAGTCGAAGGACATCCGCCCGGATTGGGACTCGTCCTCGGCCACCTCCAAGACGGCGAATGGACGTTTTCGCCGACCGGTCTGGATGCGCTCGACCTCACGGGAGCGGTCGCGGCGGAGAGCAACGGGAAGGGTGAAGTACGACCCGAAGCGCTGAAGGCCGACGGCAGGGGCGTCTGGATCGAAGCGAGGGTGGACCTCACCCCCGGCAGGGAAAGCGGCCGCGTGGTGGCGCGCTACGAAGCTGAAGGCGCGAGCGGCCACATCACCAACTCGTGGTGCACCCTGCCGGGAACCAACTCCTGTGAAGAACCGCTCGAATCGTCGAGTGGCCGGGCGACGGTGCCCGACGCGATCTTCCAGACCGAAAGCGGACCGGTGGCGCTGGGATTGAGGGAAGGATCCGTCGACGTCTTCGCGCACGGCGAGTGGGGCAGCGTCCTGGCACCCGGCTACGGACCGTTCCCGGGTCAGACGGGAGCAGACGACGTGTTCGCCAGCCCCAACGAAGGCTGGCTCGGCGGCGTCGAGGCGCTCGGGCACTGGACCGCCAACAAGGCATCCGGCTCGCTCACCTCCTGGCCGCTGCCCGACCGCGCGCCGCTGATGAGCGTTGCGCTGCCCCCGGGCAGCCCGGGTGAAGCAGGCGAATCGGGTGCGCTGGCGGTCGGGTTCGATGGCACCACGCTGAGCTACGAAGCCTCCGCGGGCTGGCTGGTGCAGCCCACCCCCCCACGCGCGCGCAAACTCAACCTGCTCGGCGTCGCCTTCGCGGGCCCGAGCAGCGCCTTCGCGGTGGGCGAGTTCGGCGTCATCCTGCACTGGGATGGCGCGAGCTGGTCAGAAGACCCGCAGTCGACCTCGCTCACCGACTCACAGCTGAACGCGGTGGCATTCGCACAATCGGGCGAAGGCTGGGCGGTCGGCGCCGACGGGACGATCCTGCGCTACGACGGCAGCATCTGGAGCAAAGAACAGCCTCCGGAAGCCGATTCCGGCGTCGCCATCACCTCGGTCGCGGTGGCGGGCTCGGAAGTCTTCGCGGTCGCGGCCGGCAACCTGATCGCTCGTTCGCCTGACGGAGGCTGGACAGAAGTCGGCGCCGCCACGCTGCCCAGCGGGCTCACCCCCGGCAACCTGCGCGTGGTCGGCGGCCTGCCCGACGGGGGCATCGTCGCCGCGGGCAAGTCGCTCGTGCTGGTCCGCGAAGCGGCGGGACAGAGCTTTGCCTACGCCGCGCAGCCGCTCGAGGGGATCGCCGTCGCCCTCGCCCCGTTTCGCGACGCCGGCGGCAGGTTGCGCGCCTACGTATCGATTGCGCCCCCGGCCGCCGGGCGCGGAAACCCCCCCGAAGTCGGCGGCTTCCCCCCCGGCGACGGCGAGTTGCTGCGCCAGACCGAAGGCGGATGGCAGGACCTCAGCCACGCGCAGTATGCCGGCAACGAAATCACCGGAGACGGGGCGCTCAAGAGCGATCCGGTGCTGGCGGTCGCCACCGGTCCGGCCGGCGAACATGCCTGGGCGGCGGGCGGCTACGACGGAACCGAAGACGCAGCCGGACAGGGAACCGAAGAACCGCTGTCGAGCCGGCCCGTCGGCTGGCAGAGCGCATCGATCTGGCGCTACGACACCACGGGCAGCGCTCAGCCTCCCAATTTGCAGACCACGACACCGAGCCTCCCCGCCGAACCGGGCGCGGTGTCCTTCGCCTTCTTCACGAGCCCGATGTGCAAGGAAGAGTGCGCGTCGGCGCCTGACGCGCAGCCCGACGTCAACCTGACCTCCGCGGCCAGGCAGATCGCCGCCTACGCCGCGCAACCGGGGGGGCCGGCGTTCGCGATGCTGGGCGGCAACGCGGTCGGGCCGCTCGAAGGCTCGAAGATCCCGGCGGCGAAGCAGGAAGCCGATTTCGCCCACCTGCCCGCACTGCTCGCGCCGCTTGCGGGCGTGCCGACGTTCGCCGCGCTGGGGCCGTTCGATCCCGTGCATAGTGCGACCAACACGACGCTGCCGTGGGCTGAAGCCTTCGCCGGTGCGCCGGCGCCCTTCGGGTCCGGCCCCGACGCGCCCGGGATCACGCCCGTCTCCTCGCCCGGAGAAACGCCGGCAACCGGTGAAGCGCATCTCTACTACGCCTTCGACGCGGCCCAGAACGGAGGCACACTGCGGGTGCTCGTGCTGGACAACGCCGACCCCAAAGGCGCTCTCGAAGAAAGCACGCGCCAGCGGCCGTGGCTGGAAGGGCAGCTGCAAAAGGCCGAAGAGGAAAACGTGCCGGTCGTGGTCGTCACCGCGCACCCGCTGCGAAACCTGAACCGCGGCGATGAAACGGAAGCGGAAGAAATCGCCGCGCTGCTCGCACACACCGGCGTGCGCGAAGGTCACGAAGCAACCGTGCTGGCGGTGTTCACGACCGACGGCGCCCAGCCGGGCAACAGCGCCGGCGAAGTCCACGAACTCGACGAACACCGCCTTATCCCCGAAAACGCCGGTCCCGAAGAACCGAAGATACCCGAGTACGAAGGCGCGACGCTCGGCTACCAGCAGACGAAGAACAACGGGGTGATGTGGTACTTCGCCTCGATCGACACGAATCCAGGTGCCCGCTCGGTGCAGGTGGCGGCGGTCCCCGTGATCGAATCCCTCTCGTTGAAGGCGATCGATGGGCTGAGCGTCGCGCGCAGCCGGACGCTCGAGTTCGAAGCGGTGGGTCGCCGCCCGGCGGGAACGCTGGCGACGAAGGTCGGGGAAAACTTCCAGGGCTACGACGACTACGTCGAAATTCCAGCGCCCAACTGCGGCGCGACATGCGTGTCCCCGAGCTACTCCTTCACGAGCTCGGAACCGACGGTCGGCAGCTTCGTGGAACCGACCGGCGAAGGGTCGCCCTTCCCCAAGCTCAGCGCGAGCGGACACCCGATCGCCTCCAGCACGTCTGGTCTGTTCTGCGCTTACAACGCGGGTACGACCACGGTCACGGTCACGGCAGGCCTGTTCAGCTACTCGGAGACGGTCACGGTCCAGCGCGGCAGTTTCGGCAGGCCCTGCGGCACCGTCCCCCCCGCCGGCCTCCCGGCGGGGACCGCGTTGAACTCCCATCAGGCACAGCGGCCAGTGAAGGCGACCGCCGCGCCGCCGCCCCCACCGGCGGCAGCCCTATCCGCTGTCAACCCCACGCTCCACTTCATACCTCCACCGCCCGCGACGCCGGCTCCGCCGGCGGCGCCGGCGCCCGCGCCCAAGCTCGCGGCACCGGCGGCACGACCGTCAGCGCAACCACCGGAACCGCCGGGGACCCCGATGGAACAGCTGGGGGTACCCCCCGCCATCCTGCCGGCGGCGACGCCTCCGGTCGAGCCGATTCCGCCCGGCGCCGGCGGTTACGCCCAGAGCCCCTCAGCGGCCGAGCGTCGGGAAAAGGCCCGCAAGCAGGCCAGCCAGTCGGCGTTCGCGATCCGGCCCGCGGGTGCGAGCAGCCAGGAATCGCGCAGCGGTGAGGAGTGGTTCTACGCGGCCGTGGGGATCACCACGCTGCTGGCCCTCCTGCTGAGCGCGCGAGCTCTGCCCGCAGGGCCTCGGCCCCGCCCGGTCCTACTAATCGATCGCCGCGCCGAGGCCGCGCGCAGGCGCAGGAGACGCTGAGCGAGCGTCGGCAGGCAAAAGCGGATGGAGAGTCTCGGCACACCCACTGTTTTGACCCCGCGGGAGCGAGGGCCGCAACCGGTACACCCGCCGGGCCCACCGGCGCGGTGGCGCGGCGATAGGCCTCGCCACGGGCGCGCAGGTACACTGGCCGCAGCCGGCCACATGCGCGCAGGTACACTGGCTGCAGCCGCCGCGGCGATCGGATGTCTGGCAGCGCTCGGATTCCTCGCCGCGTTCGTGGCGCTGTCTGGCGCGCCCGCAAGGCTCGTGGCAGGCCCCCGCCACGGCCTGAGCAGCCTGCCGGCCGCGGCGCAGAGCCCGATCTCGGCGGCGTTGGGCCGCGATGAACCGGCCTATGGCGTCTTCGGCCTGCACGCCCGCAACCCCGCCCAGCGGTTGCGCGTGGCGTTCTCGCGCCGGGGTGTGACGGTCGCCTCCGGGGAAGCGCGACTCGGCATGGCGCTCACGGCATGGGGCTACGCGAGCGCGCTGAAGCCGCTCGCACCGAGTATTGCGCCGCACGCGAGCGGCAACCGCGTGAGCTATCGGCGCCGCTCGCTGACGGCGTGGTACGTCAACGGTCCGTGGGGAGTGGAGCAGGGCTTCGACGTCACCACACGCCCCACCGGCGGCCGCGGTCCGCTCACGCTCTCGCTCGCGATCTCGGGCAACCTCAGCTCGCGGCTGCAACACGACTCGGTGTTGCTCACAGGCCGGGGGGTCGCACTTCGCTACGACGGTCTGCTCGTCACCGACGCGCGGGGACACACGCTGCGCTCCTGGCTGCAGCTCCTCAGAGGCCATGCACTGATCCGCATCGACGACCGTGGAGCGACCTACCCCCTACGGATCGACCCGTTCATCCAGCAGGCGGAGCTCAGTGCCTCAAACGGGGCCGAAGGCGACCAGCTCGGCTACTCGGTGGCCGTCTCGGGCAGCACGATCGTCGCAGGCGCGCCGTTCCACAAAGTGGGCACGAACCTCTACCAGGGCGCTGCGTACGTGTTCATACCGCACTCGGGCAAGTGGGCGAACACGACCCAGACCGCCGAACTGACCGGGTCAGACGGCGCCGAAGAGGACAGCCTCGGCTACTCCGTCGCGATCTCTGGCGACACGATCGTCGCGGGCGCGCCCTATCACGCGGTGGGTTCGAACACACGCCAGGGCGCAGCTTACGTGTTCACGATGCCCGCGGGGGGATGGGAAAACACGACCCAAACGGCTGAGCTCACGGCCTCAGACGGCGCTGGCGAGGACCAGCTCGGCTACTCGGTCGCGATCGCCGAAAACACGGTCGTCGCCGGGGCGCCACTCCACAAGGTCGGCTCAGACACGAATCAAGGTGCGGCCTACGTGTTCACGACGCCGCCGGGCGGCTGGGTCAACACAGACCAGACCGCCGAGCTGACAGCGTCGGACGGCGCCGAAAACGACCAGCTCGGCTACTCGGTCGCGATCGCCGAAAACACGGTCGTCGCCGGGGCGCCACTCCACAAGGTCGGCTCAGACACGAATCAAGGTGCGGCCTACGTGTTCACGACGCCGCCGGGCGGCTGGGTCAACACAGACCAGACCGCCGAGCTGACAGCGTCGGACGGCGCCGAAAACGACCAGCTCGGCTACTCGGTCGCGATCGCCGAAAACACGGTCGTCGCCGGGGCGCCGCACCACATGGTGGGCTCGAACACGAGCCAGGGCGCCGCATACGTGTTCACGATGCCCGCGGGTGGATGGGAAACCACGACCCAGACGGCCGAGCTGACCGCCTCAGACGGCGGCCAGAGCGACCAGCTCGGCAGCTCGGTGGCGATCTCCGACGGCACGATCGTGGCCGGGGCGCCGTATCACGACCTGGGTTCGAACCTGTTTCAGGGCATGACCTACCTGTTCACCCCGGCCGGGGGCGGTTGGACGAACGCCACCCAGACCGAAGCGCTGAGCGCCTCAGACGGCACCGGGGGCGACAGGCTCGGCAGCTCGGTTGCGATCTCCGAAAAGACGATCGCCGCGGGCGCGCCTTTCCACGTGGCTTCATACGTGTCCAAAGGCGAAGCTCGCGTGCGCGAGGGCACGGTCTACGCGTTCACCCCGCCGGTTCCAGGCATCACGATCAGCTCACCGAAGAACGGCGCCTCCTACGCACTTGGGAATGGAACAGTCGCAGAAACAGTCGAAGCCAAGTACGCGTGCAGTGCACCCGCAGGGGCAAGCGTGGCCACGTGCACAGGCTCCGTTGAAAACGGCGCATGGATTGACACGAGCACGCTCGGAACGCATACCTTCACGGTCACCACGACCGACAGCGAAGGCGTCAGCGCGTCCAAGAGCGTGACCTACACCGTCGTGGGGGTGCAGCTCGACACCGTCGTGGGAGCGCAGCTCATCCCCCCGTTGAAGCGACCGACCCTCAGCGGGGTCGGCGAGACGGCCAAGACCTGGCGCGAGGGCAACGCGCTTGCCCACATCAGCGCCAACACACAGCCTCCGCTCGGCACGACCTTCTTCATCGGCCTCAACGAGCCGGCGAGCGTGACGCTCGCGTTCACCCAGCCGGCCGGCGGG
Source organism: uncultured Solirubrobacterales bacterium (assembly GCA_963791485.1). Lineage (GTDB taxonomy): Bacteria > Actinomycetota > Thermoleophilia > Solirubrobacterales > Solirubrobacteraceae > Palsa-744. The sequence goes on along the minus strand of CAWBSO010000006.1, from coordinate 362,681 downwards.
CGCAAGGCCGGAAAGACGTGTGTCGCGCAGACCGGTAAGAACAAGAGCGAGCACCCATGCACTCGAACGGTCGTGGCCGGAAACCTAACGTTCTCCGCGCGCAAGGGACCAAACAGGGTGAGCTTCCAGGGTCTCGTCTCAAGGAAGAAGAAGCTCGAGCTCGGCAGCTACACGCTTGTGCTCACGGCGACGGCGTCGGGCGAGCACTCGACACCGAGAAGGCTTGAGTTCACGATCGCCGGCTGACCCGGGCTGCAGCGACCCAGAGCTCGCGGCACGTGCGAGCGAGTCAGGGTTCGTGGGCCCTCAGAACGTGTTTTGAAATATCGGTGTGACCGGGGCGTTCCTGGACCAAGCTGGGTGCCGCGGGGCGGCGAAGCGCGTGCTGGTTGCACGCGCGAGCCGTTCCGTGGCGACCCAGCGCCGTGTCCAGGGACGCATCCGGGTGCGCCGAGATTTCAAAACACGTTCTCAGGCCGCCAAACTGGAAGTGGACTCCTCGAAAGCGAAAGCGGACCCCAGGTCGTCCTGCGCCACGCCAGAGCCATCGACAGGCTCCGCCGAGAAGCGGAAGCCACGGCCCCAATGGGTGTGGATGTAGCGCCAGCGCGGCGATGCGCGTTCAAGCTTGCGGCGCAGCTTGTGCACGAAGACGTCCAACGAGCGGTCGTTGCGAACCATCGCGGGACCCCAGAGACGTTTGTAGATGAGCTCGCGCTCGTATATCTCATTGTCGGCCCCGGCCAGCAGCTCGATGAATTCGAACTCGCGCCGCGTCAGCCGGAGGCTGCGCCCGGCAACGAACGCCTGGTACTGGTCGCAGCGGATTTCCACCTCGCCCACCGTCACGGGCTCGATGCTGCGCGGCTCGGGCCGGCGTCGGTGACCCGCGACGGCTTCGATCCGGGCGACGAGCTCCTCCGGATGGCAGGGCTTGGTGAGCCAGTCGTCAGCGCCCATCTGCAGGGCGCGCACGCGCTCTGTGACCGTAGAAGAACCCGTGCAGATGATGATGCGGTACTTCGGCCCCGCCAGGCACAGGCGCTCGAGCCACCGCCAGGGCCGCGGACCCAAGACAGCCAGGTCGATGACGAGAGCGTCGAGGCGCATCGAGGCGATCTTCTCCGTGGAGACCGTCGGCGCCAGCACACGGTGGCTCCATTCCAGGCGCTCCAGGCGCTTTGCGAGCACGACCAGAAAGCCCGAGTCACGGTCTAGGACCGCGATCCGCAGCGGTGCCGGCTGGGGCGGAGCGACCGGGTCGTCCTCGGCTATGAGGGATCGTTGCAGCGTCGATGTGCGCTCGCGCGGCCGAGATCGGTCACGCCCGATACGCCTTGGCACGCCGCGATGGGGAAGAGCAGGAGCCTCTACACCTCGTAACTCCATACTTCGTAACTCCGATCCATAAAATGAACAATTGGCGGCGGGATCGTACCAGACTATTGTTCAGTTTGTGGGTCGACAATGTTGGGCCGGTCGCTGCTGACCGTCGAGCCGCTGCATTACGCACTCGCGTTGCGACCCAGGTGGGTCGCGCTGGAGCAGGTTCCAACCGCCCTCGAGCTGGAGACGCTGCTCGCCGCGCTGCTCTCCACGCACGGCTGCCAGACCACTGTCGGAGTTTTGAGCGCCGAGCGCTACGGCGTGCCCCAGACCCGCAAGCGCGTGTTTCTGATCGCGTCCCTCGACGGGCCGGTCAGCCTACCCGCGCCGACGCACCGCTCCTTACGCGACGGTCAACGGCGGGCGGCCGGGCGGCGCAGACGCGGGGACCTGCGGGGGGGCGCCGTTGGGAGACGGCACAGGCGCGAGGGGGGGCTGCGCCGGCGAGGGGGATGGCGACGGCGAACCGGCGGGCGGGACGCCGCGCTGCTCCTGCGCCGAGGCGACGTCCTCCATCGTGGTGCCGCGGCGGCCGTCGGCCTGCACCAGCAGCTTGAAGTCGTGGGGGCTGGAGGCCACGCGCATCGCGTCCTCCACGGTGACCCGCCCCGCCTTCAGATGCCCGAAGAGAGCCTGGTCGAAGGTCTGCATGCCGTAGTAGCCGCCCGCGGTGATGACCTCGTGCAGCTTGCCGGTCTGGGCCGGGTCGACGATCATGTCGCGCGCACGGCCGGTCATCCGCAGGATCTCGCACACTGCAACTCGGCCACCGTCGGCGCCCGGGACGAGGCGCTGGGAGATGACGCCCTTGACCGTGCCGGCGATCATCGAGCGCGCCTGGGCGTGCTGGTGGGGCGGGAAGAAGTCGAGCATCCGGTTGATCGACTCGGTCGCGTCGACCGTGTGGATCGTGGAGAGCACGAGGTGGCCGGTCTCCGCGGCTGAGAGGGCGGTCTGGACGGTCTCGTCGTCGCGCATCTCCCCCACCAGGATCACGTCCGGGTCCTGGCGCAGCACGCGCCGCAGGGCGCGCTTGAAGGAGGCGGTGTCCATCCCCACCTCGCGCTGGTTGATCACCGAGCGCTTGTCGGAGTGCACGAACTCGATCGGGTCCTCGATCGTCACGATGTGCTTGCTCATCGTCTCGTTCATGTGGTCGATCATCGCCGCCAGCGTCGTTGACTTGCCCGAGCCCGTGGTGCCCGTGAGCAGCACGATCCCGCGCTCCTCCTCGGCCAGTTCCCGCACTACCGGGGGCAGCGTCAGCTCCTCGATCGAGGAGATCTTGTGGGGGATCGCGCGGCACGCCAGCGAGATCACGCCGCGCTGGCGGAAGGCGTTGATGCGGTAGCGCGCGAGACCGACGATTTCAAAGGAGAAGTCGACCTCGTGCTCCTCGGTGAATTCCTGCAGCTTCACGGGATCGTGCAGCAGATCGTGCAGCGCGTGCTCGGTATCCTCGGCGCTCAGTGCCCCACTGCGTTCGTCGTGGGTGAGGATGCCGTCCACGCGGTAGAGCGGCGGCGCGTCCACCTTCAGGTGCAGATCCGAGCCGTGGCGGTTGACCAGCTCACGCAGAGCTGCCTGCACGTCGAACATGCCTCTCGCATCGGCATCCCCGCCGGGGGGCTTGAGCGGCTCCGCGGAGGGTGGACAGACCCAAGCCAGCAGAGGTGCTGCGACGTGGATCGATCGACGCCACGCCCGCATCGAGAGTATCGAAGGGATCCGATCACACGTCTACGGTTTGATGCCCGTATGTCTGAACTCAGCTCACATATCACCCCGGTACGACTGCCGCCCAACAAGCTGCCCCCGTATCAGGCGCACCATCGCGCCAAGCACGAACTATTGCGCCGCTACATGGACGTGTGGCTGCCCAAGCTCGGGTTCACCTACGGCCAGGTGGCGCTCGTGGACGGATTCGCAAGCGCCGGGCGCTACCGAAAGAACGAGCGCGGCTCGCCGCTCATCATGCTCGACGCCTACGTCGGGCGCTCAGCCAGCGATCGAGCACTGTTCAGGAGTCCACCGCACTGCGTCTTTATCGAGAGCAGAAAGGACTACGCGCAGCACTTGAAAGCCGAGGTCGCGAGCTACCCGACCTTGCACGGCGCGACCGTGGACGTGATCCACGGCAGCTACGAGGAGGAGTTCCCCAAGGTCGTCACATACCTGGCAAGCGCCTACCACCAGCCCGTCCCGACGTTCGCGTTCATCGACCCGCTCGGCTACGCCGACAACCCGTTCTCGCATATCGCCGCCTTCAAGAGCGCGATGCCGAACAAGAGCGAGGTAATGGTCTATCTCCCTGCCGCGTTCATGGCTCGGTTCCTTGAAACAGGGATCACCGATGAGGCACTAACAAAGCTCTACGGCGGGCCGACCTGGGAGGACGCGAAGACTCTGGATGCGCAGTCACGCCAGCGCGTAGGGCAAAGGCTCGCGGGGCTGTTCGGGGATCGACTCAAAGAGCATTTCGACTGGGTGACGAGCTTCAACGTCGAGCCAGAGAGACACAACGACTACTACCTGCTGTTCGGCACCAACCACAAAGACGGCCTGCGTGCAATGAAGCAAGGCATGTGGAAGGTAGACGCGCACGGCGGCGAGGGCTTCAAGCAGCCCAAAGTCCTGCCCGAGCAAGGGCAGTTGTTCGGCGACGACCAGCTGACCGCCCCACCCGACACCAGCATCCTCGGTGGGCTGCTAAGCGCAGAGTTCGCAGACCGCACATTCACGATCACCGAAGCCGAAGACTTCACGCTTTGCCGCACCCGCTACCTGGACAAACCACACCTGCGAGCATGGGTGCTGCGCCCACTTGAGCGGAGCGGCAAGATCACGGTCATCGAGTCATCGCGGAACCACAAAGGCGTTTACCCGCCCGGTACGACGATGCGCTTCACACAATAGCGAGAGCGGCGCGGCGGCGCTTTGGCTTGGGCATGTCGCTCCATTGCTCGCCGGCGAGTTCCCGCCCTCCGCTCTTCGGTCGATGCCCGCCCCACTGCTTGAAGAAGAAAGCGACGCGCTCGGCCTCACAACGGTCGCGTAGCTCGGTGACCCATACGGGGTCGATGCGGCGATGCTTCGGCCCGGACTCGCCCCCGGCGATCAGCCAGTCGATGCCGTCGAGATCGAGACCTTCCAGCGGCCCTAGCAGCGGCTCGGCGGAAATGAAACGCACGGCGGCGGGCACCTCTCGTAGCACCTCGGCGCGATGCACGAAGCGGCGGTTCTCGATCGTCACGCCCATCCAAACGTTCCGGGGCCATGGGAGTCGCGGAGCGAGCTCGGCCAATCGCTCATGCCGCTTGGTCAGGATCTGAAAGGTGTGCTGCTTGGCACGAACCATCACGTCGAACACGGCGGCGACGAACTCATCGGGGATGTCCTCGTGAAAGAGGTCGCTCATCGAGTTGACGAACACTATGCGCGGGCGATGCCAACGCAATGGCACCTGCAAGCGCTCAGGCCACAAGCGCAGATCGAAGCCCTGCTCGTAGGGATGGCCGGGCACGCCACGCCAGCGCTCGGCGAATGTCTCGGCGTAGCAATGGGCGCACCCAGGCGACACCTTCGAGCACCCAGTCACGGGGTTCCACGTGGCCTCGGTCCACTCGATGCGGCTACGGTCGGCCATGTCGAGAAGTTCGGGAGAGCTTGATCAGCACCTGCAAACTCTCGCACATCCACCAGACGAACACATGTTTGGTCAATGGGTGGTAGGTGCGCCGAGGCGCGTCACGCCACGTCGCGGAGCTTCTGTGCCTCCGCGAGCGACTGCAGCTTCTTCAGCGACTGGTTCTCGATCTGGCGGATGCGCTCGCGCGTGACATTGAAGGTGCGGCCGACCTCGTCCAGGGTGCGGGGGTGCTCGCCGCCGAGGCCGTAACGCAACTCCAGCACGCGCCGTTCGCGGTAGGAGAGGTTCTCCAGGGCCTCGCGCAGCGCCTCCTTGGTAAGGATTTCGGCGGCGCGCTCGTACGGGGACTCGGCGCGCTCGTCGGCGATGAACTGGCCGAACTCCGACTCCTCCTCGTCGCCCACCGGCTTCTCCAGCGACACCGGAGCCTGGGCGGAGCGCTTGATCGAGTCGACCTCTTCGGGGTCGATCCCGGTGATGTCCGCGATCTCCTCGGCGGTGGGTTCGCGCCCCAGCTCGGTCACCAGCTTGCGCTCGGCGCGCCCGATCTTGTTGAGCTTCTCGACGACGTGCACGGGAATGCGGATCGTGCGCGCCTTGTCGGCCAGCGCGCGGGCGATCGCCTGGCGGATCCACCAGGTGGCGTACGTGGAGAACTTGAAGCCCTTGCGGTAGTCGAACTTCTCCGCGGCGCGCACCAGCCCGAGCGTGCCCTCCTGGATCAGGTCGAGGAAGGGCAGGCCCTGGTTGCGGTAGTTCTTGGCGATCGACACCACCAGGCGGAGGTTGGACTCGACCATCTTCTGCTTGGCGTCGAGGTCGCCGCGCTCGATCCGCTTGGCGAGATCGACCTCCTCCTGGGCGGTCAGCAGCCGCACCTTGCCGATGTCCTTGAGGAACAGCTGCAGCGAGTCGGTCGTCATGTCCGGCTTGAGGTCGAGCGTCGCTTTCGCTTTGCGCCGGCCGCGCTTGTCCGGGGCGCGCTCGACCTGCGACGCCGCGGCGGTCGCCGGGTCGATGTCCTCGACGAGCTCGATCTCGGATTTCTCCAGGAAGCCGTGCAGATCCTCGACGTCCGTCTCGTCGAGGTCCAACTCGGAGGTCGCCGTGGATATCTCGGCGAACGTCAATACCCCCACCTGCTGGCCCTTCGCCAGCAGGCCCTTGATCTCATCGAGCTCCTGCAGTTCGACTACTGACATCGGTTTCCGTTTCCTTAGACAGCGATTTGGTGCCGGGAGGGCTGTACGCCAAACGAGACGACCGTGCCGAGACGGCGAGCGCCTGCCCGCCCCCCCGCGGTCGCGACCCGCCCCACATTACAGCCGAACGTGGCCCATATTAACGCCTGCGCGCACCCGTCCCGTATGCCCGCGCCCCGATGCGCGATGATTGCGCACTCCGATGAGCCCCCCGAGCAGAGAGAAACGATCCGGCGGGCGCCGGCGGGCCGCCGCAACGTCGCCTCCGGCCGGTGCAACGCGGCCCTCGGCCGGCGCGGCAGAGGAGCCGGGCGTGCTGTCGAGCCTTCCCAGCACCCGCCCCCAGCGCCCCAGCGCGCGCCGGGCCGCCGCGCGGCAGAGCGCCGCCGCGCAGGCCGAGCGCCCCTCCACTCGGGCCCCCGAGCGCGGCGAGGCGAAACCCAAGCGCAAGACCTCGCCGACGCGGACGGCCCAACCCCGGGCAGAGCGAACCGCGACGAAACCCAAACGCGCCGCTCGGACACGGCCCGCGCCGATCACCAAACCCCGAATCGCGCCCAAGCGCGCCGAGCCGCCCGTGCCCCGCCAGGGCTTCGAGTCCGAGGAGGCGATCGAGATGGGACGGCCGGTGCAGCCGCCGAGCAGCGCCGAGCTGGCGACCTCGATGGTGGAGCTCGTCGGCGAGCTCGCCCAAACGGGGCTCTCGGCCGGCGGGCGCGTGCTGCGGGACGCACTCACCCGGCTGGCCGGCGGCTGAGAGCCAGGCAACCCCCGGCCCCCATCCGGGCGATGCAACACGTGCGGGCGAGCTATGTATACTCCGCGCACGCCGAACCTCTGCGGCTCAGGTCGTGGAGGACGGGGGATCCATTGCGGAACGAGTCGATCGATCCGCGGGGGCGAATCGGCCTCACCGAGGCCGTAGCGCCATCAGGCGCGAGCCCGTCAGCTCACCTCGTAGGCGTACGAAGACGACGACTATGCACACCGTTTCGCTCAAGCACGCCCTCTCGGCTGGCCTGTTGGCCGCGTTACTCGGCATGGCCGGACCCCTTGCCGTGCCCGCCGCGCGTGCGCTTGCCGAAACCAGCAGCACCACGTCCGGCGGCTCCACCGTTGGCAGCACCACGTCCGGCAGCACCACGTCCGGTGGCTCCACCGTTGGCAGCACCACGTCCAGCGGCTCCACGTCCGGCAGCACCACGTCCGGCGGGGCGGCACCCACGCCTGGCTCTACAAACAAGCAGACCGTGGCGACGTGGTATGGCCCCGGCTTCTACGGCCACACAACCGCGTGCGGGCAGAAGCTGACCCCGAAGCTCGTGGGACTCGCCAGCCGCACGCTTCCGTGTGGGACGCTCGTGCGGATCTCCTACGGCGGGCACCTGCTCACCGCGCCGGTGCTCGATCGTGGGCCCTACGGCCACAGCGGGGCCGTGTGGGATCTCACTTCGGGTGCCGCGCGAGCGCTCGAGATCAAGGAAACAGTGCGGATCGGCACGCAGGTCGTCGGCAGCGTGCCCAACACCCCCACGCTCGGCCAGTCCCCCCTCTCGATCACGCTTTCGCCGGCGACCCCCACATCCACGAGCGCGCAGTCCGAATCGCCCACCGCCTCCGCCGCTGCCGCACCGGCCTCCGCCACCACCGGCGGGGCCTCCGCGAGCTAGGCTCAACGGGTGCCGGCGAACGCCGCGATCACCAACCTGAGCGACCGCACGACCGTGGATGAGAGCACCGGAGCGATGCGCTCGGTGCAGGCCGCCGACCTGAGGCTCAGCGAGCGCGCGCTCAGCGAACTGTGGTCGGCCGAGAACCTGGAGCGGCTGGCGCGAACCTACTGGCGCTTCGTCACCCGCGCCACGCTCGGGCTGGTGCGGGTGCGCTACACCGAGCGGGAGCGCTTCGTGGTGCTACTTTTCCGGCCGCTCACGCTGCTCGCCTTCCGCGCCCCGGAGTATGAGCTCCAGGCCGACCACGGCGTGGTGCGCTGGCGCATCGAGCGGGGGCTGCTGGTCGCCCGCGCCGGGCGGGAGAGCAAGGGGCACCTGCAGATCGACGTGCGCCGCGTCGCTGACGGCCTGCACATTGAGGTGGAGGTCGCCAACTTCCACCCGGCGATCGCCTCGGGGATCAGCCTCCGCCTCTACAACGCCACGCAGTCGCGCATCCATGTGCTCGTCACCCACGGCTTCCTGCGCTCGCTCGCCCGCCTCGATCTGGCGAAGTCGCGCGTGGGGCGGTTGACGGCGGCGTGATCAGCCAAACCGCGCGTCGCCGTAGATCGCCCGCAGCTTCGCGCGGTCGTGGAGCGCGCTGATGCGCCGCACGGTGCCCGAGCGGGTGCGCATCACCAGCGATTCGGTGCTCGCTCCGCCGGCGCTCGGGTAGCGCACACCCTGCAACACGTCACCGTCGGTAATGCCGGTAGCGGAGAAGAACACGTCATCGCCCGCCACTAGGTCGTCGCGGTCGAGAATCCGCCGCAGGTCGTAGCCGGCGTCCAGCGCGGCGGAGCGCTCGTGCTCGTTGCGCGGCCACAGCCGCCCCACCATCTGGCCGCCCAGGCACTTAATCGCCGCCGCCGAGATCACTCCCTCGGGGGTGCCGCCGATGCCCCACAGGAGATCCACCGGGGAGCGCTCGGTGACCGCCAGCAGCGAGGCGGACACGTCGCCGTGGGGGATCAGCCGCACGCGCGCGCCGGCCTCGCGGATCTCCTTGATGCCACGCTCGTGGCGGGGGCGGTCGAGCACGACCACCGTCACGTCGCCGATCTCGCGGCCCTTGCGCTCCGCGATCAGGGCGACCGTCTCGGCGAGGGGGCGGTCGAGGTCGAGCAGGTCGGCGATCTCGGGGGCTCCCGCCAGCTTTTCCATGTACACGCACGGACCAGGGTCGAACATCGTGCCGCGGGCGGACAGCGCGATCACCGCCAGCGCGCTCGGCATCCCGTGGGCAGCGAGCGTGGTGCCCTCCAGCGGATCCACCGCGATGTCCACCTCCGGCGGGGAGCCGTCGCCGATGTGCTCGCCGTTGGCGAGCATCGGAGCCTCGTCCTTCTCGCCCTCGCCGATCACCACGAGGCCGTCCATCTGCACGGACTGCAGCGCGTAGTGCATCCCGTCCACCGCGGCCTGGTCGGCGCCCTCCTTGTCGCCTTTGCCCACCATCCGCGCGGCCGCCAGCGCGGCGGCCTCGGTGACGCGCACCAACTCCAGCGCGAGATTGCGATCGGGCCGTTGATGGGTGGGATCGGGGCTCAAATGCTCACCTCTCTCATACCATCGCGCGTGGGGTAAGACCGCCGCGCGTGGGGTCGGGACAATGGGTACCTTTACTGCGCGTGCGCCTGCAACCTACACCAGAGGAGGAGTTGTGAGCCAGATCGGGTTCATCGGCATGGGCAGGATGGGCGGCGGCATGTCGCATCGCATCCTCCGCGACTCCGAGCATCAGGTGGTGGTGTATGACGCCGACCGCAACGCGGTCCAGCGAGCGACAGCGAACGGCGCCGTCGGCGCCGCCTCGCTCGCGGCACTTGTCAAACGCTTGCAGCCGCCCCGGATCGTGTGGGTGATGCTGCCCGCAGGTGAGGTTACCCAGGGCACGATCGATCGGCTCGCCAAGCTGCTTGACCGCGACGACACGATCGTAGACGGCGGCAACACCAAGTGGACCGAAGACAAGCTCCGCGCCGGTGAACTCAAAAAGAGCGGCATCCACTACGTCGACGTCGGCACCTCGGGCGGCGTGTGGGGCCTCGAAGTCGGCTACTGCATGATGGTCGGCGGCCCCACGCGCGCGGTCGCGCGGCTGGCGCCGTTCCTCGACGTGCTCGCGCCGCCGACCAACGAGACGAGCGTCGCCGCGATCGGGCCGCGGGGGTGGCAGCACTTCGGGCCCGCCGGCGCCGGGCACTTCGTGAAGATGGTGCACAATGGCGTCGAGTACGGCCTGATGCAAGCGTACGCGGAGGGCTTCGATCTCTTCGACAAGTGCGAGTACGAGCTCGACAACGCCAGGATCGCCCACCTGTGGGGGCAGGGCTCGGTGGTGCGCTCGTGGCTGTGCGAACTCGCCGCCCGCGCGTTCGAAGCCGACGGCAACGACCTGCACACGCTCACCGGCTACACCGAGGACTCGGGCGAGGGCCGCTGGACGATCGAGGAGGCGACCGCGCGCGACGTCCCCACCCCCGCGATCACCGCCTCCCTGTACGCGCGCCTCACATCGCGCGGCAACGGCGACTACGCCAACCGCGTGCTCGCGGCGCTGCGCAATCAGTTCGGCGGGCATGCGGTGAAGAAGAGCCAATGAGCGCGGTCGAGCAGGCACCGGACAATCCCCTCGTCGAAGGGCTGGAGCGGCTGCCCGTGGCGCCGACCACGCTCGTCATCTTCGGCGCGACCGGCGACCTCGCGCGGCGCAAGCTGCTGCCCGCGCTCTACAACCTCGCCCACGAGGGCGCCCTGCCCGAGCGCTTCAACCTCGTGGGCGTGTCGCGCAAAGAGAAGGAGCGCGAGGACTACCGCGCCGAGTGCGAGCAGGCGATCCGCGCCTTCTCCCGGCGCACCCCCGACGAGGACGTGCTCGCCGGGCTGATCGAGCACGTCAAGTACGTGCCCGGCACTTTCGACGACGAGCGCGTCTACCGCGAGCTCGCATTCGTGCTCGACCGCTTCGACGAGCGCGCGGGCGAACCGCTGAACCGCGCCTTCTACCTCTCGACCGCGCCCGCGTTCTTCCCGGTAATCGTCGAGGCGCTCGGCGCGCAGGGGCTCGACCGCCACGCCGGCGCCGAGGTGCGGGCGATCATCGAGAAGCCGTTCGGCACCTCGCTGGCAGAGGCCGCCGAGCTCAACCGCCGCGTGCTCGACGTGTTCGAGGAGAGCCAGGTCTTCCGCATCGACCACTACCTCGGCAAGGAGACCGTCCAGAACATGTTGGCGTTCCGCTTCGCCAATGGAATGTTCGAGCCGCTGTGGAACCGCAACTACATCGACAACATCCAGATCACCGCCGCCGAGGACATCGGCATCGGCAGCCGCGCCGGCTACTACGACCACTCCGGGGCGCTGCGCGACCTGATCCAGAACCACATGCTGCAGCTGCTCTGCCACGTCGCGATGGAGCCTCCCGTGAACTTCACCGCTGAAGAGGTGCGCAACGAGAAGGTGAAGGTGCTGCAGGCGATCCACGCCCCCAGCGCGGCCGATGTGCCGCAGATGGCGGTGCGCGCCCAGTATGCGACGGGACATGCGGGCGGAGAGGACGTGCCGGGTTATTTGGAGGAGGAGGGGGTGAGGGAGGGATCGATCACCGAGACGTTCGCGGCACTGCGGTTGGAGGTTGACAACTGGCGCTGGGCCGGCGTTCCCTTCTACCTGCGCGCGGGCAAGCGCCTCGCGCGCAAGATCACCGAGATCGCGATCACCCTGAAGCCCGTCCCCCACCTCGCCTTCTCGGCCGAGGGCTCGCTCGGCATCCGCCCCAACCAGCTCGTCCTCACGCTGCAGCCCAACGAGGGCGTGTCGCTGCAGCTCGGCGCCAAGATCCCCGGCACGCGCATGATCATCCGCCCCGTGAACATGGAGTTCCTGTACGGCACCTCGTTCCTCTCGCAGTCGCCGGAGGCGTACGAGCGGCTGATCATGGACGCGATGCGCGGCGACCCCACGCTGTTCACCCGCAACGACGAGGTCGAGGCGCAGTGGGAGATCTGCGACCCGATCGTCAGCGCGTGGGCGGAGACGCCGGGGCCGTTGCCGCAGTACGAGGCCGGCTCGCAGGGGCCGCGCGAGGCCGCGGAGATTCTGCTCGAGGGTCACACGTGGCGGGCGATCTGATGAGTGCCTGGCGCCACGCCCGGCACGGGGAACTTGCGTTCTTTTTTGGACCCATACAAATGAGATTGAGTCTCGTTCTTGTTTGTATGGGGCTTGAAAAGAGAACACTGCGGCCACGGATCACGCCGGCGGGCGCCGGGACGACCAGGTAAGCGCCGGGCCGAAGCCATGCCCGCCACCAGCGACGCCGTTTGGAGCGCACAGGACACCACGCCCGACGCGATCGAAGCCGCGCTGCGCGAGCTGCTGGTCGCGCGCCACGCCGAAAACGGCGGGTACGTTCCCGCGCGCGCGCTGAACATGATCGCGTTCGTCGACCGTGCGTGGAGCGGGGAGATCGCCAACCGGCTGCGCGGCGTGGGGCGCTACCACGCTTCGCGCCTGATCGTCCTCTCCTACGAGCCCTCCCGCGAGCACCTCGACGCGCGCGCCACCGTCGCCTCCGAAGGCGATCCGCGCCCCGGCGAGCTCACCCTGCTGCGCGAGACGGTGATCGTCGAGATCGGCAAGCGCCACCTCGACGACCTGCTCACGATCGCCGACCCGCTCGTCGTCAGCGACCTGCTTACGCTGCTGTGGTCCCCCCACGGCCACCACGAGGTCGTGCGGGAGCTGCTGCCACTGGTGCAGGCCGTGCTGCTCGACTCGGTCGACGAGCCCGAGCCGCGCGAGGCGATCGCACAGGCGCGCGCGCTCTCACAGGATGCGTATGTGGTCGATCTCGCCTGGCTGCGCACCACCCCGTGGCGCGAGCGGCTCGCCACCGCCTTCGACCCACCGGAGATGCGCCGCCAGCTGCACACGCTCACCTCGGTCACGATCCGCCACCACCCCGAATCGGCGATCTCCGCGATGCTGCTGATCGGCTGGCTGGCCACGCGCCTGGGCTGGCGACTCAACCCTTTGGTGGCGCACGAGGGCGTGCTCGCGGGCAAGGCGAGCGGGCGCCGCCAGGACATCGAGCTGCGGCTGCTCGCAACGCCCGAGCAGCAGGTGCGCGGGCTCGCGGGGTTGGAGCTGGACACCGCCTCCGGCCTGCGTCTGCGCCTCGACCGCGGGCCCGGCGGCCTGCACGCCTACCGGCACGACGCCCGCGGTCACGAGCGGGAGTGGACGATCCTCGGGGCCTCACGCGGCGAGGCCGGCATCCTCGGCGAGGGTATCCGCCAGGCACTGCTGCGGGACCCCACGTTCGCGCCCGCGCTCGCTGCCGCGGGGGAGATCGTGCCGTGAGCGGTGTTGCGGGGACGTAGTTGTGTTCTTTTCGCGCCCCTACCAGCTGGCAATCTCTGCGCTCCGTCTTCCATGAGCTGCCTCACCACTCTTCCCGACCCGCAGGCCGCCGCCGAGTACGCCGCGGGCGAGATCGCACGGGCGCTGCGGGAGGCGCTCGATCGGCGCGGGGTCGCCCACTTCGCGCTTTCTGGTGGTAGTACTCCACGGGTCGCCTACCAGTCGCTCGCCGGGCTGCTCGAGGACTGGAGCGCGGTCGAGCTGTGGTACGGGGACGAGCGCTGCGTAGGACCCGATGACCCGGAGAGCACCCACCTGCTGGTGGCGGAATCGCTGCTCGCCCACATCGCGAGCAGCGGGCGGGCGGGGCCTATCGAGCACCGCGTACGCGGCGAGCTCGGTCCCGAGACGGCCGCGCGGGAGTACGCCGAGGAGCTGCGCGCCGCGGTGCCTGCGGCCGAGCTGGGCGGTCTGCCTGCGCTGGACGTGTCGCTGGTCGGCATCGGCGAGGATGGGCACACCGCCTCGCTCTTTCCAGGCCACCCCGAGGTGGAGGACTCCAGCGGTGCGCTCTGCTTGCCGGTGCGCAACTCGCCCAAGCCCCCACCGGAGCGAGTCACGCTCAGCCTGCCGGTACTGCGCGCCGCCCGTTACTCGCTGCTGCTGGTCGCCGGCGCAGGCAAGGCCGAGGCGCTCGCCGCCGCGCTGGCCGGGGGTGGGCGGGCTCCTGATCCGCGCGTGCCCGCCAGCCTGCTCGTGTCCGAGCGCCTGCACGTGGTGGCCGACGCCGCCGCGGCGTCAAGAATCGACTCTTCTGACAGTTCCTGAACACACCGGGTGAGGCGTACCCCCGCTCAGGGCGCTAAGGTCCTACCTTGAGTACGCGCCCGGAGATCATGGCCCGCACCGTTCCCCAACCCACGGCCGCATCCCCTGCCCCACCCGCCGAGACGCTCGCGGCCCTGGATGAGGCCCGTCGCTGCACGCTGCAGCTGGTGGCCCACCTCGACGACCGCGAGCTCGAGCGCACGTACTCGCCGATCATGAGCCCGCTCGTGTGGGACCTCGCGCACATCGCCGCCTACGAGGACCTGTGGCTGGCTCACCGCCACGCCGGCCTGGAGCTGCTGCGGCCCGACCTCGCCGAGCTCTACGACGCATTCGAGACGCCCCGCTCCCAACGGGGTGAAGCGCAGCTGCTCGACGCCGCTGAAGCACGCGCCTACTTGGAGGCGGTGCGCGAGCGCGTCGTCGGTGCGCTGGCGGAGGTCGGCGCGGGCGACCGCGCGCTAGTTGAGGTTGGCGCAGGCGACGGCGCGCTCGCCCGCGACGGCGTCGGCGACGGCGTCCTCACCGAGTTGGTGGTGCGCCACGAGCTGCAGCACTCCGAGACGATGCGCCAGACGCTCGCGCTCGCCAGGCTGCTGCCGCCGGGCGAGCCTTCGCTGCGGGCGCTCACCAGCGCGGAGGGATGGCTTTCGTTCCCCGCAGGAGCCTTTTTGATGGGTGCCCCTCCCGCCGCCGGCGCCGAGGGCTTCGCCTACGACAACGAGCGCCCCCGCCACCTCGCGCGCACCGGCGCTTTCGCGATCGCGCGGCGCCCCGTCACCAACGCCAGTTGGCTGCGCTTCAGCGAGGGTGGGGGCTACGAGCGGCGCGAGTGGTGGTCGGACGAGGGCTGGTCGTGGAAGGAGGAGTACGACATCACCCACCATCCCTCCGTGGCAGCCGGCCACGCGCAGGCGCCCGTCTGCCACGTCAGCTGGTTCGAGGCCGACGCCTTCGCCCGCGCGCACGGTGCGCGGCTCCCCACCGAGGCGGAGTGGGAGCGGGCGGCGACCTCGGAGCAGCTGGGGCTGGAGGGAGTCGGGCAGGTGTGGGAGTGGACCGCCAGCCACTTCGGCGGCTACCCCGGCTTCGTCGCCTACCCCTACCGCGAGTACTCCGAGGTGTTCTTCGGCGAAGATTACCTCGTGCTGCGCGGTGGCTCCTGGGCCACTCACCCGCGCGTCGCAAGCCCCACCTTCCGCAACTGGGACTACCCGTTGCGACGCCAGATCTTCGCGGGCGTGCGGCTGGCGAGGGATGTGACGTGATGGGTCCCGCGCGGGAATCCACCAGCCCCATTAGCGCCAATGGGGGCGCAACGAATGGAGACCCCACAAACAGAGGCCCAACCATCGGAAGCCCGGCAAATGGAGGCGCGGTGAACGGAGACCTAGCCAACGGAGACCATGCAACCGGAGACCCGGCATATGGAGGCCATACGACCGGAGGCCCAGCCAACGGGAGCTCGGTCGCCGACGACACCATCCAAATCGACTCCCACCTCGGCGGGCCCGAGCAGCGCACGCTCGCCGAGGACGTGCTCGACGGGCTGACCCAGCCCTTCAAGGAACTGCCCCCCAAGCACTTCTACGACGCCCGCGGCGCCGAGCTGTTCGACCGCATCTGCGAGCTGCCCGAGTACTACCCGACCCGCACCGAGCGCGGGATCCTCGACGCCACCGCCGCGGAGATCGCCACCCTCACCGGCGCCGTCGAGCTGGTCGAGCTGGGCTCGGGCACCGCCGCCAAGACGCGCGTGCTGCTCGACGCCCTGCACCGCGCCGGGACACTCGAGCGCTACGTGCCGGTGGACGTCACCGAGAGCATGGTGCGCGACTGCGCCGACGAGCTGACGCTCGAGTACCCCGGTCTGCGTGTGCACGGGGTGATCGGCGACTTCGAGCGCCACCTCGATCGCGTGCCCCCGGCAGACGGTCCCCGCCTGGTGGTGTTCCTCGGCGGCACCATCGGCAACTTTCCCCCCGGCAGCCGCCGCCGCTTCCTGCGCCAGATCGCCGGGCTGCTCGGACCGCGCGACCACCTGCTGATGGGCACCGACCTCGTCAAGGACGCCGGTGTGCTGGAGGCTGCCTACGACGACCAGCAAGGGGTCACCGCCGAGTTCAACCGCAACGTCCTGCACGTCCTCAACCGCGAGCTCGACGCCGACTTCGATCCCGGCGACTTCGACCACGTCGCGCTCTTCGACGACCGCCACGAGTGGGTCGAGATGCGCCTGCGCGCGCGGCGCGACCACACGGTCACCGTCAACGCGCTCGAGCTCGACGTGCACTTCGACGCCGGCGAGGAGATGCGCACCGAGATCTCCGCCAAGTTCACCCGCCCGCGCCTGGAGGGGGATCTCGACGCGGCCGGCCTGCAACTCGTGCGGTGGCTTACCGATCCGGAGGATCTCTTCGCGCTGACGCTGTCGCAGCCCAGCCACTGAGGGCCAGATTGTGGTCGTGATCGTGGTGGGATCACTGTATAGCTAAAGTATATATCGGTGAGGGCTGGGGTGCCACGTGGTGCTGCGGACCGCCTTCTGTGTGTGTTATGAAAAATTCAAAGCCCGATAGCCATTGCGCACGGCCTTTAAAAAATTACATACACACCACGCCCCCACGTCGAGGGTCATCGGCTGGTGATGTCAGTGGCGACGAGGTGATGTAGGCTCCGCCGCACATGCGGATCGAGGGCAGCTCAGCGATCGTCGTCGGCGGGGCCTCCGGGCTCGGCGCGGCGACCGTGCGTCGCCTGCACGCCACCGGCGCCCTCGTGACCATCGCCGACGTCAACGCCGAGAAGGGCCAGGCGCTCGCCTCCGAGCTGGGCTTGGAGTTCCTCGCCTGCGACGTGCGCGAGGAGGCGCAGGTGCAGGCCGCGGTCGAGCGCGCCGCCGCCGCGGAGGGCGGGCTGCGCATCGCCATCTGCTGCGCCGGCACCGGCTGGGCGCAGAAGGTCGCGGGCTCCAAGGGCCCGCACCCGCTGACGCCCTTCGAGACGATCCTCCAGATCAACCTGATCGGCACCTTCAATGTGTTGCGTCTCGCCGCCTCGGCGATGATCTCCAACGAGCCGCTCGGAGACGACGGCGAGCGTGGCCTGTGCATCAACACCGCCTCGATCGCCGCCTACGACGGCCAGGTCGGCCAGATCGCCTACTCGGCCTCCAAGGGCGGCATCGTCGGCATGACGCTCCCCGCCGCCCGCGACCTCGCCCAATACGGCATCCGCGTCTGCACGATCGCCCCCGGCCTGTTCGACACTCCGCTGCTCGCCGCCCTGCCCGAGGAGGCCCGTCAGAAGCTCGGTGCCGGCGTCCCCTACCCGCAGCGCCTCGGCAAGCCCGAGGAGTACGCCCACCTCACCTGCCATATCGTCGAGAACGTGATGCTCAACGGCGAGGTCATCCGCCTCGACGGCGCGCTGCGGATGCCCCCGCGGTAGGTCGCGTAGGTGACTTGCAGACTTTTGTCCGATGGGATCGAGCATTTTGAGTAGAATGAGGTCGTGAGCACTCCGGCCAAGACCCCCTCAAAGACTCCGCTGCTCTCCCCTGGCCATGAGGCCACATGGGCAGCACTCAATGAGGAAAAGCGCCGCATCCTGACGCCACCCGCAGATACGTCAATCGGCGAGCTGCTCAGGCGCGGGCAGCACCTCTCGGCGCAGGGGGCATGGCTGCTGCGAGCCGTCGAGCGAGCCGATGGCAGCTCTAGATCCTGAACTCGACGTTGCCGTCGCCGCAATGGTCGCCGAGGATGCCCGCTTCGTCATCGTTGGCGGCTTCTCCGTCATCGCCAATCGCTACGTCCGAGCAACCGAGGACATCGACTTCTTGGTTCCCGATGACCGCGATAACGATCGGCGTGTGCTGGCCGCCCTCATCAAGCTTGACGGTGTGCGCTTGCGCGACGGCGTCCCGCTTCGCGAGGAGCACCTGCTCGACCAGGCTCATCTGCGAGCGAAGACAAGTGCCGGCGTGATCGACATCATGCGCGGCGGGCTGCCCCCACTCGACTTTCAAACCGTCGAGGAACGCGCATTGCGGGCGAAGGACGACGGGTTGGAGTTCTTGGTCGCCGGCTTGAGCAGCATTGTGGGCTTCAAGCGCCTTGCGGGTCGCCCCCGAGATCGAAACGACCTGATCGGTTTGGCAGAGATTCACGGCGAGCTTCCGATCGAGTCGATTCCCGGGCTCGACGACACCTAAGTCTCCGCACCGGCGCGGTTTCCGCACGGCACGACCCATCCAGGCGCCATCACGCGGCCTCATCCCCAAAAAAACGGCCCCCGCGCCGCGGCCACACGGGACATGACGCGGGAGCCGTCGGGAACTGAAGCTCAGCTCAGCCGCTCCACCAGCATCGCCATGCCCATGCCACCGGCGACACACATCGACTCGATCCCGTAGGTGCCGTCGAGGGTCTGGAGGTCGTTTATCAGCGTGGTCATGATCCGCGCGCCGGTCATGCCGAAGGGGTGGCCCAAAGCGATCGCCCCTCCGAAGGGGTTGAGCTTCTCGTCGTCGATCCCCAGCTCGTCTTTGCAGGGGACGATCTGCGCGGCGAACGCCTCGTTGATCTCCACCACGTCGATGTCGCTCATCGACATGCCCGTGTTCTTCAGGAGCTGCTGGATCGCGGGGATCGGGCCGAGGCCCATCACCTCGGGGCGAATCGCCACCACTGTGGAGGCGAGGATCTTCACTTTGGGCTTCAACCCGAGCTCACGCGCGCGCTCCTCGGAGGTGACCAGCAGCGCGGCTGCGCCGTCGTTGAGCGGGCAGGCGTTGCCCGCGGTCACGGTGCCGTCCGGCTTGAACGCCGGCTTCAGCGACGCTAGCTTCTCGAGCGTCGTGCCGGGGCGCGGGCCGTCGTCCTTGGAGACCACCTGCTCGGGGATCTCGATCTCGTTGCCTTCGCGGTCGGTGTCTTTGTGCGCGGGCGCCGTCACCGGGACGATTTCCACGTCGTAGTGGCCGGACTCCTGCGCCGCCACCGCGCGGTTCTGGGAGATCACCGCCCACTCGTCCTGCGCCTCGCGGCTGACTTTCTTTTCCTCCGCCACGTTCTCGGCGGTGAGGCCCATCGGGATGTACACGTTGTACAGCGAACCCTCCGAGCCGTCCAGCTGCGGGTGGAATTCGAACTCGCCGCCCTGCGTGGCACGCGAGACGGCCTCCACGCCGCAGGCGATGTACGTGTCGCCCTCGCCCGCCTTGATCGCGTGAAACGCCATCCGCGTCGTCTGCAGCGAGGAGGCACAGAAGCGGTTGACCGTGGTTCCCGGCACGTGGTAGTCGATGCCCGCCAGCAGCGACGCGTTGCGACCGATGTTGTAGCCCGACTCGCCCTCGGCGAAGCCGCAGCCCATCATCACGTCCACGATCGAGCTCGACTCCAGCTGCGGGTTGCGCTCCAGGATCGCCTTCAGCGGGATCGACGCCAGGTCGTCGGCGCGCACCGATTTGAGCGATCCCTTCACCGCCCGCCCGATCGGCGTGCGTATGGCGTCAACGATTACGGCGTCAGGCATGCGGCTCTCCTTGGTCGTTTTCTCCCGGCGGCGCGGCATCCGCTCGCCTCCCCCTCGCGCACCCTACCACTTCACAAAATGAAGGGCAGGGGGTGGCGTTGTGTTCTGTTTTCGCGCCCATACAAACAAGACTCGGTCTCGTTTGTATGGGTCCCAAAAGAGTGTTTGCCTTCGGTAGGGGCCTGAAAAGCGCATTGCCCCAGAGCCCAATCGCCAGGGAGCCCCCGGGAGGGGAAAGGTGGGGAAAGGAGAAGGGAGGAGGGCGAGGGAGAGGGGAGGAGGGTGAAGGAGGGGAGAGTGCGTCCTACTAGAGATCCAGCCGCGAGACGCCCAGCTCGTCGAAGCCGACGTGGTGGGCGAGCTCGTGGCGCACCGTTTTGACTACGCGCTCGCGCAGCAGCTCGGGGTCGTGGCCGAAGTCGCGCCGCAGCGTGTCCCTGAAGATCACGATGCGATCGTGGGCGGGAGGCCCGAGCATCCTGTTCTGCATCTGGTCGCCCTGGTAGAGGCCGTATGCGCCCGCCGCGCGCCCTTTGTCGGAGATCACGACCGCCACGTGGCGCAGCGCGTTGCGCAGCAGGTCGGGAAGTTCGTCGAGCGCGTCGCGCACCAGCTCTTCGAAGTCCTCGTCGTTGAGGGGGTCGAGCGCCATGAACTCCGATTCGTCGGGATCCACCGCCAGCCCTTCGCGGCCGAGGTCCTCGGCGCGGCGCACGATCTTTTCGAACTCCTCCTCGGACTCCGGGTCGTGCCAGCCGGCCATGCGCACCGCCACAAACGCGATCGCCGTGCTCAGCAGCACGACCGCCGCCATCCCCAGAATCAGATCCTCCACGACCCGCACCGCGCCCTGCGTGCTGAAGCCCTCGCCCACCACGATCACGACCAGGCCCAGCGAGAGCGCGACCAGGGCCGCCAGACCGATCTTCCTCGAGCTGGCCGGCTGCTCCGGGAGGCTTGGGTGCGCCCATCGCGATTGGGACCCGCCCCGCCCCGTCCACCCCTACTTGAGCGTACGGGCAATGACGAGCCGCTGGATCTCGTTGGTGCCCTCGTAGATCTGTGTGATCTTTGCGTCTCGCATCATGCGCTCCACCGGATACTCCTTCACGTAACCGTACCCCCCCAGCACCTGCACTGCCTCGACCGTCACCGCCATCGCGGTGTCCGAGCAGAACACCTTCGCCATCGAGGAGTACTTCGCACGCAGTGGATCGCCGCGATCGGCCATCGCGCACGCCTTGTACAGGAGCTCCCGCGCTGCGGCTGTGCGTGTTTCCATATCGGCCAGCTTGAACTGGATCGCTTGGTGCTCGATGATCGGCTGGCCGAACTGCACCCGCTCGCGGGCGTAGCCGACGGCGTAGTCGGTCGCCCCCTGGGCGATCCCCACCGCCTGCGCCGCGGCCCCCAGGCGCGTGCGCTCGAGCGTGCCGAGCGCCACCCGCAGGCCCCGGCCGACCTCGCCGATCACATTCTCCTGGGGCACCCGCACGTCCTCGAAGATCGGCTGCCCCGTCGGCGAGGCGCGGATCCCCAGCTTGTGCTCGAGCTTGCCGACGCTGAACCCCGGGCGGTCGGCCTCGACCACGAACGCCGTGATCCGCCGGCTCTCGCGGTCGGTGACCGCGAAGCAGATGTAGAAGTCCGCCACCCCAAGGTTGGTGATCCAGTTCTTGGTGCCGTTGATCACCCACTCCTCGCCGTCTTTCACCGCCGTGGTTTTCATCCCGGCGGGATCCGAGCCGGCTTCGGGCTCGGAGAGCGCGAACGCCGGCGACCACTCCCCGCTCGCGCACCTCGGTAGGAAGCGCTCCTTGAGCTCATCGCTGCCGAACAGCTGGATCGGCAGCGTCCCCAGCTCCTGCACCATCAGGATCAGCGCACACGACGCATCCACCTTGGCGATCTCCTCGACCGCCATGTTCAACATCAGCGTGCCGGTGCCGGTGCCCCCGTACTCGATTCCGAACGGCAGACCGAGGACGTCCTGCTCGGCGAGGATCTTGCGGATGTCCCACGGGTACTCCGCCCGCTCGTCGATCTCCGCCGAGCGCGGCGCGATCTTCTCCCGCGCGATCTGGGCGATCGTGGCGCAGAGGTCCAGGTACTCCTGGGGGATCGTGTAGACGTCGCTGACGGCCTCCATCGACATGGATGCTAGTAGACGTGTCCGCAAGTCTTGCGGTTTATCGGAAGGGATAGCGGTGCGCGCGCGGAATTATGTGTCGTGCCGCGGGTCAGCCAGCATGTGATCGAACTCTCTGAGGAGGAGCGTGTCGAGCTGGAGCGGCGGGCTTGCACGGTCACGCTGCCGTTCCGTGTGGTGCAGCGGGCGAGAGTGATCCTGTATGCGGCGGAGGGGATGCAGGACATCGATATCGCCGGTCGGCTGGACTGCTCGCCCGACAGCGTTGCTCGGCGAAGATCTCGGTTCTGCGCTGAGCGGCTGGATGGGCTTGAGGATCAAGCGCGGTCGGGTCGGCCGCGTCGTTTTCCCCCCGGAACAGGTCGCCGAGGTCAAGGCGATCGCTTGCGAGCTGCCGCGTACCCACGAGCTGCCGCTCTCGCGCTTCTCCCGGGTTGAGCTGCACCGCCTCGTGATCGAGCGTGGCGTGACCGAGGCGTCCGCCTCGACGATCTGGCGCTGGTTGCACGAGGACGCGATCAAGCCGTGGCAGACACGCTCCTGGATCTTTCCGCGTGACCCCGATTTCGCCGAGAAGGCTGGCCGCGCGCTGGACCTCTACGCCCGCGTGTTCGACGGCAAGCGGCTGCGCCCGGACGAGTACGTCATCAGCGCCGATGAGAAGACCCAACTGCAAGCGCTCGGCCGCCCCCACGAGACGATCCCGCCCGGGCCGGGGCGGCCGGGGATGGTCGAGTTCGAGTACCTGCGCGGCGGGACGCTCGCTTACCTCGCCGCGTGGGACGTGCATCACGCCAACCTGTTCGACCGGGTCGAGCAGACGACCGGGATCGTCCCGTTCGGACGGCTCGTGGACCAGGTGATGCAAATCGAGCCCTACCGGTCAGCGCGCACCGTCTACTGGGTTGTGGACAACGGCTCCAGCCACGCCGGCAAGACCTCGGTCAAGCGGATGGCCGAGGCATACCCGAACGCGAGGCTGATTCACCTCCCCGTCCACGCTTCGTGGCTGAACCAAATCGAGATCTACTTCTCAATCGTGCAGCGCAAGGCCCTCACGCCCAACGACTTCGCCACCCACCCCGAGTTGGCGAGACACCTGATGGATTTCGGCCAGCACTACCGCACGCTCGCCCAACCCTTCCAATGGACCTTCACCCGAGCCAAGCTCGATACCGTGATCAAAAAGATCACTCGTCACGAACCCCAGCCCCTCGCCCTCGCCGCATGAGCCGCATCACTTCCGGACGGCTCCACTAGCGCCCCCGCGCGCCGGGAGGAATCCTCGGCCCAAAGTCTCGGGATTCGCGGCGACGGGGCCGCTACGCTCCGTCGATGGCCGCAGGCGACGAGCCCTCCGAGATCCCTGTCGAGCCCGCTCGGGTGGCAGAGTGGCTGGCCGAGGATCCCGGCGTGCAGCTGGTGGACGTGCGCGAGGATTACGAGCGCCAGGCCGGCCACATCGAGGGCAGCCGCCACATCGAGCTCAACCAGCTCACCTCGCAGGCCGCCACGCTCGCGGCCGACCGGCCCGTCGTCTTCTACTGCCGTGTCGGCTCCCGCTCGCTGATGGCCGCCCAGGCGTTCCGGGCATCCGGTTTCCACGCGCACTCGATGAGCGGCGGCCTCGTACGCTGGGCGCAGGAGGGCCGAGCGCTCTCGCCCGAGGGCGGGCATGTCGCCGACCATTGATCCCTACCGTCATCGATCCTGACCAACCACCCCCATCCCACAGCCCACGAAACACCAGCACCATCCAAATCAGTCCAGCACCACCCAACCACCGACCACACCAAGGAGACCGAACATGGAGGCATCTGAGTACCCCAATGTGACGACAGGCGAGGGTTACGCCGTGGGCGACCTCGACGCGCTGGGCGAGGGCCACGGCTTTCGCAAGGTGCGCAAGGGCCTCGGCGTGACCGCGTTCGGCGTCAACGCGATCGTCATGCCGCCCGGCTACCAGTCGGGGCGCCACTACCACGACACCCAGGAGGAGCTGTACTTCGTGCACCGCGGCACGATCGAGATGGAGTTCGGCGACGGCTCCGTGCACCGCCTCGGCGAGGGTGGCTTCGCGCGCGTCGACGCCCCCACCGTGCGCCGCATGCGCAACGTCGGCGAGGGCGACGCGATCTACCTGTGCGCCGGCGGCAAAGACGGCTACGTCGGGCGCGACGGGCGCCTGCCGGAGGGCGAGGAGCGCGTCAGCGCGCACGGCGGACCTCCCGGCGCCGCCGGGGCGGGCCCGATCGACGGAGCGTGATCAGTCCAGCAGGCCGCGGACGTAACGCTGGTTCTGCTGCCCGACCAACGTCGTCGTCGGGCGGATGCCGAGCGCGTTGTCCAACCCGGTGGCGAGCGGCATCCACGTGAGCAGCAGGTAGGCGCCGAACGCGAGGGCCGTGGTGCGCAGCGCGCGCGAGCGTGACAGCGCCGCCAGCGGCAGCACCCACAGCACGTACCACGGCAGCACCCAGCTCAGCGTCAGCAGCAGCGCCATCGTCGCCCAGCCCGACGCAGTCAATGCGTCCCGCCGGCGCCACGCCATCACGCCGCAGCCCGCCACCACCGCAACCAGCACCACGCTCAGCACGTTGCGCAGCGTTTCCGTCACCCCGCCCTGACCGAGCGCGAGGCCGAGCAGGTTGGGCAGGCCCATCGGGATCACCAGGCGGCCCTGGGCGCCGAGGTCGGGCAAGTGCATCCCGAACGCCGCCACCGTGCATACCCCCAGCACGACCACGCCCGCGACGAGGCCCAACGCCACCTGTACGAGCCGGCGCGGGGCTCTGAGCAGCCCCGCCAGGATCACCGGGACGAGGATCGCCGCGGAGGCCTTCAGCGCGATCGCCGCCGCCAGCGCCACCCCCGCCCCCAGTTCCAGCGACGCCAGCGGCCAGAGCCACGCGCTCACCCGCGCCCACAACAACCGGCGGGCGCGCGGAGAGGTCACCGGGCCTTCCATCCCGACAGCCAACGCGGCTAGGGGCTCATCAAGCGCCCGGGCGGTGGGCTCGGTGGTGGTGGTCTGCGTGGGGAACCCGGGCGAGATCCCGGGCGCACGCGCGCGCAGCAGCAGGTAGAAGGCGAGCGTGATGCAGAACATCATGAAGAAGTCGTTGTGGTCGCCCCCCAGGCCCCACACGAGGATCAACGGGTTGAGGCCGACCAGCACGATCGCCCGTATGGGGTCCCGCTCACCCCGCCCGAGCAGGCGCGCGCAGCGCCACACCAGCAGGATCGTGGCGAGGCTGAGCGCCATCAACAGGCCCTTGAACGTCCACAGCGAGCCCGCCAGTCCGAGCGGCACCACCGCGTAGGTGATCAGCGTGAAGAGGGGACCGTAGGGAGTCAGCAGCTGATGCCAGTTGCTGAGCGCGTAGCTGGGGTCGTTGTGGGGCCCGAGTGCGGGGATCGTGGTGTAGGGGTTCAGGCCGTGCAGCATCCCCATGCGCCCGTAGTTGATGTAGTTGAACACGTCCGTCAGCGACAGCGGGGGGGAGAGCAGCAGGATCGCGTGGACCCCAACGATCGTCGCGATCGCCCAGCGCGCCCGCAGCATCGGCACGTACCGGAGGCCGACCACGTAGGCGATGTACATCGTCACCAGCGCTCCCGTCAGCAGCAACTTGGTCGCCCGCGGGCTGCGCGTGAACCACGGCCACAACCCGCCCAGCGGGCCGGCCAGCCAGTGGGGAAAGAAGCCGTAGTGGGAAGGCGAGGAGAGGAAGCTCGGGCGGTCGGCGGCGGCGAGCACGATCAGCAGGACGCACGCGCCGATCCAAATCAGTGCCGCCGCCCCAATCGCCGTCTCTCGGCGTGTGCGCGCCCGGGCGCCGACGCGCTCGCGCTCGGAGGCGCTCGCCTGCCTCGAGGACGCGCCCCTGCGCGCAACCTCGGCGGGGTCGTCGAGCAGCGAGTCCCGCAGGGGCAATGTGGTTGCGTCGGTCGACATACCAGAGGGGGCCCGGTGACGACCGGACCCCCCAAGGTTACTGCGCTATGTCGATGGTCTGACGATGATCCCCGTCTTGCTCAACTACGCCATCTAGGGCGTCGCCGTGACGGGTGCCGGAGGGCTGAGGACGCAAGGAGCGAAGTGTGCTGGCCGATCGTCGATCGCATCTGATCGACGATCGGTACACGAGCGACTGAGGACGCAGCATCGCGCTAGCCGAAACGGGGACCGATTAGGGCGACACTCGCTTCGCTCGCATCCCCTAATCGGCCAGCGCCGAAGGCGCGTGTCACCCGGCTTCGGTCAGCGGCGTCCTAGATCGCCTGGACGTTGACGGCCTTCGGCCCCTTGTCGCCCTGCTCCGGGTCGTAGGACACCTTGGCGCCCTCCTGGAGCGAGCGGTAGCCCTCGCCGTTGATTCCGGTGTGGTGGACGAACAGATCCTTGTCCCCGTCATCCGGGGTGATGAATCCGAATCCCTTGTCGTCGCTGAACCACTTCACTGTGCCTGTGGGCATGTGACAATTCCTCCACGATTCGTGCGTGCTGCTGCGCGGAGGATGCTGCGAAGAGCTTCGACCTGCGAGAGCTTGCACTGCTTTATGCCGGTTCTTTGCCCGGCCCAACGAGCACGACGGTAGCAGGTAGCAAGGCGGTTGTGTTCACGGGATGTTGCGCGGCTAGAGTTGATCGATGAGCTCCGAGTCCGAGCCCCCTGACCCGGCCACGCCCTCCACTCCCATTGGGGCCCCCGGTCCCACCACATCTGCCGGCCCTGCGATGCTTGCGCCGCTGCTGGGTCAGACCACGGGACGGCTGACCGCCGCGCAGGCCGTGGAGCATCTGCGCCTGTGGGACCCGAGCTCGTCGGCTGCGGCGATGGAGGGACGTCCGCGGGTGTTCCTCAATATGGCGTGCACCGCCGACGGGCGCGCCACCCTGGGCGGGCGCTCGGGGACGATCGGCAACCGCGCCGACCGGGAACTCTTCCACGCTCTGCGCACCGCCGTCGACGCGGTGCTGGTCGGCGCCGGCACCGCGCGCGCCGAGCGCTACCGCCGGCTGGTACGGGATGAGGCGCAGCGGCGGTTGCGGCGAGCGCGAGGACTGGCGGAGGAACCGCTCGCCTGCATCGTCTCTGCCAGCCTCACACTTTCCCCCGAGAGCGTCCCGTTGCTCGCGGACCCCGCCGCGCGGGTCGTGATCGTCACGTCCTCCCCGGCGGGGGTGCTGCCGATGGGCGCCGTGGGCGGACAGGCCACCTCCGGCCCGCAGGCCACTTCCAGCACGCAGGCTACCCCCGGCGGGCCCACCGCCACTCCAGAACAGGCTCCACTGGTCGAGTACGTGCGCACGGCCCGCGAGGGGCAGCTGGACCTGCCAGCCGCACTTGCCGAGCTGCGCGCCCGCTGGGGGGTGCGTACCCTGCTGTGCGAGGGGGGGCCTCACCTGAACGGCGCGCTGCTCGCGGCCGGGGTCGTGGATGAGCTGTTTCTCACGCTGGCTCCCAAGCTCGGCGGAGGGGCCGACTCGCAGGCGTCGCTGCGGATCGTGAGCGGGCCTGAGCTGGACCCACCCTTGGAGCTGGAGCTGCGCGAGGCGCTTGAGAGCGAAGGGTGTCTGCTGCTGCGCTACGGCGTGGGTGGCGGCGGGGAGCGGTAACCAGCGACACTCGCCTGCCTCCCGGCGGGCGTGTCGGACGCGTCCGCGGGTGGCTCCTCCCGATTGCCGTGCGCCCCCGCGACGCGGCTCTGTCCGCCATCCGCGCCCCGCGTGCGCCGTGAACCGATGCGGCCCCGGCCGGTGTGAAGCGCGACGTTGAGGACCACGCTGTTGGGCACCAAGACCGACCCCTCGTCGGTGGCAAACGTGGTGTAGAGCAGCCCCAACGAGCTGACCACCCCCTCCAGCTGACCCGCCAGCGGCCCGCCCTGCAAGCGTACGTACTCCCCGACGCGGAAGGGACCGGCGCTGAGCAGCACGGTGCCCGCGATCAGGTTGCCGAGCGTCTGCTGGGCGGCGAGGCCGAGCACCACCGCGGTGAACGCGCCGCCGAGCGCCAGTGTGCGCGCCTGCACTCCCGCGACGGAGAGGGCGATGAGCAGCGCGAGCACGACCGTGGCGAGGCGGATCAGGAAGCCGACCGTCCCCGCGGTAGCGGGGTCCATGCGGCGGAAGAGCGACGGCGCGAACGCCCGGCCGGCGTCGCGCGCGAGCCGCCAGCCGAGGATCAGCAGCACGATCGCAGTCGCGATCTGTACCGCGGCTTCGAGTGGTTCTTCGAGCGTTTGGTAGGTCGGATGCCCGTGTGGCCCCGGCTCGGCGGGCACGGTCGTCCCGAACCAACGCAGGCGATTGTCAAACACAACTACGACCACCACGAACAGCACCGCCAGCACGAGCCCCTCGATCCGCGCGCGTTTGAGCGCGCGCGGGCTGACCTGCTCCTCGAGCCCGACCTCGGCCCACGCCTGGCTGCGGGTCTCGAACATGCGCGGCGGGGTGGGTAGCTGTGGGGTGCGGGGCATCGCTCTATCAGCGTATCCGTGGCACGCAGCCCCGCCCGCACCCCACGCGCTAGCCTTCCCGCGGGTGAGCAGCTCGACTTTGCGCAAACTCGTGGTGCCGGCCGTGATCCTCGGAGTCGTGCTGGTCGTTGTGGCGATCGTTTACTTCGTCACCCCCGAGCACTCGCTGCCCTCGTTCTTCCCCGGCCACGCCGCGGCGGGGAGCGCCGAAGCCAACCACCACCACACCAAGCACGGGTTGGCCGCGGTGATCGTGGCGCTGGCGTGCTTCGCGTTTGCGTGGTTTCAGACCGGCCCCAAAACGCGCGCCACCGGGTCGGACGCCGCGGGCGGCTGAAACGTGCGGGTTCGCCCTGCGCCTCCACACGGCACCCTCCCCCCTCCCCCCTCCTCCTTCCCCTTACACCGCGAACACGACGGTGCAGGCGGTGCCGAAGGCGATGCAGTAGATCCCGAACGGGCTCAGGCGATTGGTCTCGAAGAACCGCAGGAGGAACTTCACCGCCAGCAACGTGGTGGCGGCGGCGCAGAGGCCGGCGACGAGCGCGGGGCCGCGCACGCCGTTGCCCTGTGAGCCGAGCAGTTCGGGCAACTTCAAGGCGGCGGCAGCGAGGATCACGGGGGTGGCGAGCAGGAAGGAGTAGCGGGCGGCGTCCTCGTTGGAGAGCCCGGCGAGCAGGCCGCCCCCCATCGCGAAGCCCGAGCGCGAGATGCCCGGGATCAGCGCGGCGGCCTGTGAGGTGCCGATCGCGATCGCCTGACGCCAGGCTGAGCTTGGCGATGCGGGCGTCGCCGTCGCCGAGGTAGTCATCGGGCTGCGGGGGGCGTTTGCGCAGCTGCTCAAAGATCAGCAGCGCGATCCCGTTGACGATCAGGAAGGCCGCGGCGATCGCGGCGGAGGCGAACAGTTTGCGCAGCGATTCCTGCAGCAGCAGCCCGAGGATGCCGGCGGGGATCGTACCGACGATCAGCAGCCAGCCGAGGCGCGCGTAGACGTCGTCGTCGCGAATCTCGCGCATCCGCAGCGAGCGCAGAACGCCGCCGACGATCTTGATCCAGTCACGCACGAAGAACAGCAGCAGCGTGAGCGCCGTGGCGAAATGCGTGGCGACGAGGAAAGTGAGGAAAAACTTGTCGTTCTGGTGGATGTTCCAGCCGAACAGCCGCGGCAGCACGACCGCGTGCCCGAGGCTGGAGATCGGAAAGGGCTCAGCGATCCCCTGCGTGAGGCCGAGGACGATCGCCTGGAAGTAGGAGATCGGATGGTGCATGCGCGCGAGAGCTTAAGGCGCGCAGCGGCGGGGAGCACGCACCTCCCTGAGATTCGTGTTACCATTGGTTACATGAAGTTTGATGGACGGCACGTCGGTCGGGATAGTTTGATACTGTACTAGAGTATTAGGACATTGTGGAGGTGTGGAGCGAGATGACTCGCCGAGGAACTGACTTACGGGTCCCAAACGTGGGGACTCGACCAGCGATTGCGGCCGGGGCCACCTGCACCCTCGCCGTGACCCTGACGATCTGCGCGGCGTTGGTAGCGCCCGTGCGGGTGAGTGCTTCCGGCGCGGCGCGCACCGCAGCCGCGCCGGAAGCAAACTCCGCCACGCTCACACCCTCCCTCTCCCCGGAGGCAGCCGCCGCCACGCTCACACCCTCCCCCACCCCGGAGACAACAACCGCCACGCTCACACCCTCCCCCGAAGCGACCTCGGCGACGTTCGCGCCCACGCTCTCCCCTAACCGACCAGGGGCCAAGGGCGCGCTGACGCTCGCGGTCCATTACACGGGCGGCGTGATGGGCGTGCCCGCGCCGGTGCGCCGCTCGACGCTGAGCCTCCCCGCCGGGCTGACGCTCGAAATACCGAGCCTGCGCAGCTGCAGCGCGGTGCGCCTGCGTGCCCTCGGCCCCGACGCCTGCCCGCCGCAGTCGCTGATCGGGCGTGGGCACGCGCTGGCGGAGACGCTCGCGGGATCGGAAGTGATCTCCGAGGAAGTCTCGCTGTTGGCCTTCATCGGCCCGCCGCAGGGCAACTACCCGACGTTCGAGCTGGTCGGCGAAGGCTCCAAACCGGTGCCGGCGCAGGTGGTGATCACCGGCACAGTGGTCCCCGCTCACGCCCCCTACGGGGAACAGCTCGTGATCCCATTTCCGCCGATTCCCTCACTGCCGTCGCTATCGGAAACCGCGTTGGCCAACATCACGCTCACGATCGGCACGAGCGGGCCGCACCCGTCGCGCAGCGCCAACACGGTGCTCGCGCCCGCACGCTGCCCCGCCGGCGGCTGGCCGTTCGCCGCGGCGTTCACCTACGCCGACGGCTCCAGCGACGACACCGCCGCCAAGGCGCCCTGCTTGGCGAAGGCCAAGCGCCGCGCCCCGCACGCCAAGACCGCACGGACGGTCTCCCTGAACGAGACCGGCAACCTGCGCCTGACCAGCAAGCACGGGTTTACGCTCAACGAGCGGGGCTCGGCGACGGGCACGTTGAGCGGTACGATCGACGTGCGCCTGACGATCGTCTCCAGCGACCGCGTAAAGGCCGAAGTGAGCATCGCCCGCAGCGGTGGCTCGATCTCCGGGGAGGCCACCGCGAGCTACCACAAAAATGGCGTGAGCGCGAACTTCTCCGGCTCGCTGTCGGTCAGTGGCGGCACCGGCAGCTACAGCCACGCCCACGGCTCGGGCCTCAGCTTCGGCGGCACGATCCAGAACTCCAACGACGCGATCGCCGTGCGCCTGAGCGGCCCGATCTCGGATTGAGATGCTGGAGCTGCGTGACCTCGTGAAGCACTACCCCGCAGTCGGCGGGGAAACCGTGCGCGCGGTGGACGGCGTGTCGCTGCGCGTGGAGCCGGGCGAGATGGTGGCGCTGTACGGGCCGAGCGGGTCGGGCAAGACCACGCTGCTGCTGATGGTCGCCACGCTGCTGGCGCCCACCTCGGGCACGGTGCTGATCGGCGGGCGCGACATCTCCTCGCTGAGCGAGCGCGAAGCGTCGCGCTTCCGGCTCACCGAACTGGGGTTCATCCGCCAGAACTTCGACCTGCTGCCGGGCGTCAGCGCAATCGACAACGCGGTGCTGAAGCTGCTGAAGAGCCACCGCTGGAGCGCGGCGCAGCGCGAGGTCGCACCGCTGCTGGAACGGTTGGGGCTGGGCGAGCGCCTGCGCCACCGTGCCGAGACGCTCTCGATGGGCGAGCGCCAGCGAGTGATGATCGCGCGGGCGCTCTCGACCGAGCCCAGCCTGCTGCTCGCGGACGAGCCGACCGGCAGCCTCGACACCCAGCGCGGGCGCGAAGTGCTGGAGTTGCTACGGGGGCTGTGCCGCGAGCGGGGCGTGGCGGTCGTGCTCGTCAGCCACGACCCGATGGCCGCCGAGTACGCCGACCGCGTGCTCGCGCTGCGCGACGGGCGGCTCGGCGCGCACGAAACTGAGCGGTCGACCCCCGGCGATGGAGGCGCACGTTCGGCGCTCGCCGACGGGCACGTGGCGATCGGATCGGGAGGGCTCGCGGCAAAGGCCGACGGCGGGCAGCCGTGAGACCGGCGAACGTCCTGCGCCTCTACCGCGTGCGCCTGCGGGCGCGCCTGGCGCAGGAGTGCCTGGCGGTGCTCGGGATCGCCGCCGGGGTGGCGCTGCTGTTCGCCTCGCAGGTGTCGAGCTCCAGCCTGCAGAGCTCGGTGGGGGAGCTCACGCACGGGATCGCCGGCGACGCGACGCTGCAGCTGCTGGCGCGCGCTCCGCAGGGCTTCCCCCAGAGCACGCTCGAGCGGGTGCGCAGGATCCCCGGCGTGCGCACCGCGGCGCCGCTGCTGGAAGCCGACGCCAACGCGTCCGGGCCGCGAGGCAGCGAGTCGGTGGAGCTGGTGGGCGCGGACTCGAGCCTCGCCAAGCTCGGTGGCGCACTCGTGCGCCACGCCGAACTGACGCCGTTTGGCGGCGTGGGCGCAGTGGTGCTGCCCGCTCCGCTCGCCCGGTCCATCGGGGTAACGCGGTTCGGCCAGGAAGCGACCTTCCAGCTCGCGGGGCACACCGGCACGGCACCGCTGTACGAGCAGCTGTACGCCCGCCAGATCGGCGCGCTGGTCGGGACCCCGGTCGTGCTGGCACCACTCGCGTTCGCGCAGGAACTCGCCGGCGTGGGCGCGCGCGTGAGCCGCATCCTCGTGCAGCCGGCGCCGGGCTCCGAAGCACACGTGCGCGTGGCGCTCGAGCGGATCGCTGCCGGGCGGCTGAACGTCGAGCCGATCGGCTACGACGAGACGCTGTTCGCGAAGGCCGCCGCGGCGAGCAACCAGTCCACGGCGCTGTTCGCCGCGATCAGCGCGCTCGTCGGGTTCCTGTTCGCGTTCAACGCGATGCTGCTGACGGTGCCCCAGCGGCGCCGTCTGATCGCCGACCTGCGCCGCGACGGGTACAGCCCGCGCACGGTGATCGCGGTGCTGACGCTCGACGCACTCGTACTGGGGGTGATCGCGTGCGCGCTCGGGCTGGCGCTCGGCGAGGAGCTCTCGATCCACCTGTTCCACGCCAACCCCGCGTTCCTCTCGCTGGCGTTCGCGCTGGGCAGCGCGCGCGAAGTGAGTTGGCAGGCCGTCGCGCTCGCCGCGGGCGGGGGGATGGTGGCGGCGATCGTGGCAGTGCTGAGCCCGCTGCGCGACATCTTCTCGAAGGATCCCCTCGCGGCGATCGCCGGCCCCGATCGCAAAGCCACCGCGGCCAGCGACCTTCCCCGCGAGGCTGGCACGGCCACCCTGCATGGCCGCCTCGGCAGCGCCTTCGACGCCGCACGCGCCCGGCTGGAGCAAGCGTCCCTGCTGCCCCTCGCCGGCCTGGCGTGCCTCGCCGGCGCCACCGCGATCCTGCTGGCCGCGCCCGACGCGGCGCTCCCGGGGATGGTGCTGCTGTTCGGTGCGCTGCTGCTGGAGCTGCCGCTCGCGCTCGGCGTCGCGCTCGCGCTGGTAAAGCGGCTGGCGGGCCGGATCACGAGCCCCGTCGCGCACGTCGCGACGATGGAGCTGCGCGCGGCCCGCGCGCGGGCGATGGCGATCGCGGCGACCGGCGCCGTAGCGGTGTTCGGCAGCGTCGCGATCCAGGGCGCGCACGGCGACCTGCTGGCGGGCCTGGAAGGGGCGGCGCGCGACATGAACGCATTCACCGACGTGTGGGTGGCGCCGGCCGGCTCGTACAACCTCCTGCAGACCGCACCGTTCGACCCGACGCTGCGCACGCGCCTGCAGCGCCTGCCGGGGGTGCGCGCGGTGGGCCTGTACCGCAGCGGGCTGCTCGACTACGGCGAGCGCCGCGTGCTGGTGATCGCCCCGCCGCGCACGGCCGTGCCGCTCCTGCCCGCCGACCAGATCGTGCAGGGCGACCCGCTCCAGGCGACCGAACGCCTGCGCACGGGCGGGTGGGTGGTGCTCTCGCGGGCACTCGCCGAAGAACACCACCTGCACATCGGCGAGGCGTTTACCCTGCCCAGCCCCGACCCGCGGCGCTTCCGCGTCGCGGCGCTCTCGACCAACCTCAGCTGGGAGCCGGGCGCGATCGTGATGAACGCCACCGACTACGCGCGCGCGTGGGGCAGCGGGGACGCCACCGCCTACGCCGTCACGCTCGCCCACGGCGTCACGCCCGGCCAGGGCGCCCGCGAGATCGAACGCGCTCTTGGTCCGCCCTCCCGCTCCGGGCTGGCGGTGGAGACGGCCGCGCAGCACGCCGCCCGCCAGAGCGCGCTCAGCCGCCAAGCGCTCGCGCGCCTCACCCAGATCGCCGCGCTGATCCCGCTCGCCGCGGTGCTCGCGATGGCGGCGGCGATGGGCGCGCTGGTGTGGCAGCGCCGCCCGCGCCTGGCGAAGCTCAAGCTGGAGGGGCTGGCGCGCGCCGAACTGTGGCGCACGATCCTGCTGGAGAGCCTGCTGCTGGTCGGCGTCGGCTGCCTGACGGGCGCGATCTTCGGCCTCTACGGCCAGCAACTGGCCGACCGCGCGCTCGCCGACGCGATCAACTTCCCCGTCGTGCACTCGGTCACGGCGCTGGCGGGCCTCGAGAGCCTCGCGCTGGTGAGCGCCACGGCGCTTGCGATCCTCGCGCTCCCCGGCTACATCGCCGCCTGTGTGCCGGCGGCGATGGCGCTACAGGACTGATGCGTGGCACCCGGCGCCCAACCTCCCGGCCCTCCGCGCCACCGGTTGCGCCCGCCGCTCACAGCAGCGGCGCGTTGACACCCGACCACCCTGCGATGACCGCCACAATCGGCAAACGCCCGTACAAACAGGTGGCGCGCGCAGAGGCGCAGCAGCGCACCCGCGAGGCGCTGTTGGACGCCGCGGTCGAGGAGTTCACGCAGGGCCGCTGGGAGCGGGTGTCGCTGCAGGAACTGGCGAGCCGGGCGAAGGTCACCAAGCAGACGCTGCTGCGCCATTACGGCTCCAAGGACGGGCTGCTGATGCAGGCGATGGCGAGCAGCGCCGCGGAGGCGCTCGAGCAGCGTTGGAGCATGCACCCGGGCGACATCGAAGGCGCGGTCGAGAACGTGCTCGACCACTACGAAGCGTGGGGCGAGCGCTCGCTGCGCGTCGGCGCGTGGCTGGAGGGTGGCAATCCCGAGCTCGTGCGCCTCTCGCAGATGGCGCGCCAGATGCACTACAACTGGATCGAGTACGCGTTCGGCCCGCAGCTGGAGCCACGCCGCGGAGATGAGCGCGTGCGCTGCCGGGCCGCGCTGATCGTGCTGTGCGATGTGCACACGTGGTGGCTGCTCTCGCACGACCTGGGGTTCGACCGCGTCGCGGTGAGGGCAACGCTAACCACCGCGATCGAGCGCCTGCTCGGGGAGGGGGCAAAGGAGCAGGGAAAGGCCGAGGGGCAGCGGCACGCGCGGAGGGACGCAGAGGAGACCTGAGTTGAGGATCCTCGTGTACACCTCCCCCGCGCGCGGGCACCTCTACCCGGTCGTGCCGATCGCGCAGGAGCTGCAGCGACGCGGCCACGAGCTCGCGCTGCGCACGCTCGCCTCCCAGGTCGAGCTGGCGCGCACGCTCGGCATCGACGCCGCACCGATCTCCGAGCAAGTCGAAGCGGTCGAGCTCGACGACTACAAGGCGCGGTGGGTACCGGCGAAGGGCAAGCGCGCGCTGGCGACGTTCCTCGCGCGGGCGCGGCACGAGGCTCCCGACCTCGAGCGGGCGATCGACGCTCACGGCCCCGAGCTGCTCGTGATCGACGTCAACTGCTGGGGGGCGGCCGTGGTGGCCGAGGCATCGGGACGCCCGTGGGCGATGTACTGCCCCTTCCTGCTGATGCTCCCCTCCCGCGACGCCCCCGCCTACGGGCCGGGGTTGGCGCCCCTGCGCGGCCCACTCGGCCGCCTGCGCGACACGGTGCTGCGCCGCCTCTGGGACACCAACATCGACCGCCTGGTGATGCCGGGGCTGAACTCGCTGCGCGCGCGGTATGCCCTCGGCAGGCTCGACCACTTCACCGAACTGCTGGGATGTCCTCCCCTACTGCTGTCGCTCACCGCCGAGGGCTTCGAGTACCCGCGCCGTGACTGGCCGGAGAACGTGCGCCTGGTAGGGCCGATTAATTGGGACCCGCCGATCCCGCCGTCCCCATCCCCCCCTCCATCCCCCTCCACACCGGCCCCTCGCCCGAACTCCGCGTCATTCTCACGTCCACGCCCGGGCGCATCCTCCCCGTCCCGCCTCATCCCCTCCCTGCCGCCATCCTCCTCCTCGCCACCGCCCCCATGGCTCGCGCAGATGCGAGATCCACTCGTGCTGGTCACCTGCTCGACCGAGCTGCAACACGACCGGCGCCTGATCCGCGTCGCGCTGGAGGCGCTGCCGCCGGCCGGCATGTCGGTGCTCGCCACCACGGCGGCGCACGACCCCGGTGAGTTCACACCGCCCCCCGGCAGCAGGGTCGAGCGCTTCGTCCCCCACGCGGCCATCCTGGAGCGCGCGGCGTGCGTGATCTGCCACGGCGGCATGGGCATCACGCAGAAGGCGCTGGCGGCCGAGGTGCCGGTGGTCGTGGTGCCGTTCGGACGCGACCAGCTCGAGACCGCCCGCCGCGTCGAGGTGGCCGGAGCCGGCGTGCGCCTCGCGCCCAAGCGCGTGACCCCCGAGCAGCTCGCCGACGCGGTCCGCACCGCAATCGGGCGCCGCGCGGGCGCACAGCGCGTGAGCCGAGCCTACGCGGCCGCCGGGGGCGCCCCGGCGGCGGCGGACGCGATCGAGGCGGTTGGTCGCGGCCCTACGCGTCCAGCCCCAGCGCAACTACCAGCGCAGCATTCAGACGGCGGGTTGTGAATGGATCGAGCTGACCGCGGCGGCGCACGAAGCGGTCCTTGGCGACGTTCACGAGCCAGTCGCAGTTGACGAAGCTCGGCTCCCGCAAGCCGTGCGCCCGCGACAGCTCTACCTCGGCGACGTGACCTCGACCGGTACTCGTGACCACGGCGCAGTTGAGGCGGCTCAGCACCGGGATCGCGGTCTCGCGCGTCACCACGACGACGGGCCGAACGATCGCGCCGAGGTCGACGTCCCAGACCTCGCCGCGCCCGATCACGCTAGCGCGTCGCCGGCCAGCGCGGCTGCCGCGTCGAGCACCCGCGTCTCGTCGTCAGTCAACGGCGCTCCCGCGTATGCAGCGCGGTAGGAGGCGGCGATGCGGACCTCCCGCAACTCATGCTCCAACAGGCGGATGCCTGCGCGCACAGCATCGGCCCGCGAGCTGAACGCGCCCTCGGCTACGGCCGAATCCAGCACCCGCAACTCATCCCCACTCAAGCGCACCGCGATTTGCGACATACGCGTAGCATACCGAAGTGGGATGCGTCGTTCCTGCAGGATCCGGTCGGTCGGTACGTTCACCAACTGTTCACGACCTGATTCCCGGCTCGT
Source organism: uncultured Solirubrobacterales bacterium (assembly GCA_963791485.1). Taxonomy (GTDB): domain Bacteria; phylum Actinomycetota; class Thermoleophilia; order Solirubrobacterales; family Solirubrobacteraceae; genus Palsa-744. Next base: position 325,441 of record CAWBSO010000006.1, on the reverse strand, counting down.
TACAAAAACCCGCAATTTGCGGCCGAATCTTGTTGGTGTGGACGCGCCGACCATCAGGGAACAGGCAGGGGTAAGGGCGAGCCGCGCAGACCCGGGGGTACGGTCGAGCTGCACCGACGACCGGGTGAGCCGCGTCGACCTGCACTGTCACTCCTCGGCCTCCGAGGTTTCGCGGCTGGGAGTCCAGCGCGCGATGGGGCTACCCGAGTGCGCCACGCCGCCGGAGGAGGTTTACGCGCTGGCGAAGCGGCGCGAGATGGACTTCGTGACGATCACCGACCACGACACGATCGACGGGGTGCTGGCGATCGCCGATCGGCCCGACGTGTTCGTCTCGGAGGAGCTGACCGCGCACTTCCGCGGCGAGCGCCAGGCGGTGCACGTGCTCTGCTACGGGATCACGCCCGCCGATCACGAGTGGCTGCAGGGCCACAACCACGACGTGGAGGCGTGCGCCGAATACCTGCGCGAGCGCGGCATCGTGTGTGCGCTGGCGCATCCCTACTACACGGTCGCCGCGCCGCTGTTACCCCGTCACCGCCGCCGCCTGGTGGAGCTGTTCGCGATCTGGGAGGTGCGCAACGGCGCTCGCGCGCGCGAGCTCAACCGCCCGGCGGCCGTCTACGTCGCCACGCACGGCGGGATCGGGATCGGCGGCAGCGACGACCACGCGGGGGTGGACATCGGCCGGACGTTCACCGAGACGCCGCGCGCGGGCACGCCCGCCGAGCTGCTGGCCCACCTGCGTGCCGGGCGGGTGCTCGCACGCGGTGAGCAGGGCAGCGCCGCGAAGTGGGCGCACGCCGCGATCGCGCTCGCCGCGCGCTCGCTGGGAGCGGGCGGGGATGGGCTTGGGATGGAGCAGGGGACGACGGGAGGTCAGCAGAGAGCAGGGCAGGCCGAGCCGGACGAGCAGGGGCCCGACCCACGCATGGTGATGCGCATGACGGAGCGCCTGCTGCGCGAGGGCGACGCCCGCCACGGCGCTACCGGCAACGACCTCACACCGGACGACGCCCGCCAACTGCTGCGCGCCTGGCTGGCCGCGGTCGAGCTGCCCGAGCGCGAGCTGCTCCCGCACCTGCAGGCGGAGGGCTTCACCCACTCCGATCTCTACCGCCGCGCGTGCCGCGCGCACGAGCGCAAGCTGGGCGGCGCAGTGGAGTCGGTGGCGCACGCGATCGAGGCCGGCGGCAGCGTCGATCTCTCCGCCGCCGCCACCGCGGTGTTCGAGGGCTGCATCGCCGCGATCCCCTACGCGCCCGCCGCCGCCTTCCTCGGGGCCGAGAAGGCGAAGCTCGACTCGCGCGAGGGCGAGACCCCGCGGGTGGCGGTGATGGCCGACGGGATCGCCTCGACGCACGGGGTGTCGCGCACGATCGAAGAGATCCGCGCGCGCGGCGTGAGGGGCTTTGAGATCGAGGTGATCGGCACCGACCCGGGCGTCGATCGGCGGCTGCCGGCGGTGGCGGAGCTCGACGTGCCGCTCTACCCCGGGCTGCGGATCGGCGTGCCAGGGCTGCCGGCCGCCGTAGAGACGCTTGCGGAGGGCGCGTTCGACGCGATCCACGTCTGCTCACCCGGGCCAGTCGGCATCGCCGGCGCGCTCGTGGCGCGCGGGTTGGGAGTGCCGCTGATCGGCAGCTACCACACCGAGCTCACCGCCTACGCTGCGCTGCGCTCGGGTGACCCCTCACTCGCGCAGGCGATGGACCTCGCCGTGCGCACGCTGTACGGAGCGTGCGAGGCGGTGCTCTCCCCCTCCCCCGCCTCCGACGAGACGCTGCAGCGGCTCGGGATCGCCGCGTCGCGGATCGCCCGCTGGGATCGCGGCGTGGACTGCTCGCGCTTCGACCCCTCCTTACGCGGGGAGCGCCCGCTGCCAGGAGAGCTGAACGTGCTTTACAGCGGGCGCATCACGCGCGAGAAGGGCGCCGACCTGCTCGCGGACGCGTTTCTGCAGGCGCGCAGGCGCGACCGCCGGCTGCACCTCGTGCTGGCCGGCGGCGGCCCGGAGGAGGGCCGTCTACGCGCGCGCCTCGGCGAGCATGCGACCTTCCTCGGCTGGCAAGGCGGCGCGGAGCTGGCCAGGGTGTATGCGAGCGCCGACATCTTCCTGTTCCCCTCGGCCACGGACACCTTCGGGCAGGTGATCCTCGAGGCGCACGCCTCCGGCCTGCCGGTCGTCGCGGTCGCTGCCGGGGGGCCCGCGTCGCTGATCGAGCACCGTGTCAGCGGCCTGCTGTGCGAGCCCACCGCCGACGCCCTGGCCGAGGGAGTGTTGGAGCTGGCCGGCTCGCCGCTGCTGCGCGGGCGCCTCGCGGCGGTAGCGCTCACGGGAGTGCGCCGGCGCACTTGGGAGGGTGCGCTGGAGCGTCTCGCCGAGGGCTACCGCCGCGTGCTCGGCGGAGCGCCCCACAGCGCAGCGGGAAGCCCGGGGGCGCGCCGTGCCGCCTGAGCGCACGATCGCGGTGGCGCTGCACGACGTCGAGCCGGCGACGTTCGAGCGCTGCGTGGAAACCCGGACCTGGCTGGAGGAGCGCGGCGTGCACCGCGTCACGCTGCTGGTGATCCCCGCGCGCGACCTGCACCCGGTGGGCGAGCGCTCGCCGGCGCTGACCGACTGGCTGGCCGCCCGCCGCCGCGCCGGCGACGCGATCGCCCAGCACGGCTTCCAGCACGAGCAGCTGCGCCGCCCGAGCCTGTCCCACCGCGTCTCGGCGCCGGCGCGGGCCCGCCGCGCGGCGGAGTTCGCCGGACTCGACGACGAGGAGACGCGCCGCGCCGTGGACGCCGGCTGGCGACTGCTGAAGCTCGCGGGGATCGAGCCCGACGGCTTCGTGGCGCCCGCCTACGCCTACACCCCCGCGCTGCACCACGCGGTGAGCGCCCGCTTCCGCTGGTGGGCCGGCCTGCTGAGCCTGCACAGTGGCGGGGCCGAGCGCTCCCGGCTCCGGCTCGTCCCCGCCTGGAGCCCGCGTTCGCGGCTCGTCCCCGCCTGGGGCCCGCGCTCGATCCGTGCCGGGGCGCTGCTGGCGGGAGACACCCTGCGCCTGGACCTCTCGCCCGCGCACCTCGACCACCCCCACCAGCTGCGGTCGCTGGAGCGGACGCTCGCTCACGTCACCCGGCGGCGGCTCGCCGTCACCTACGACGAGTTGGCGGGCGCGCCGCTGCACGCCGAGAACGCCGAGGCTTCCAGCGAGCTGGTGCCGCGCGTCGCGGCGTAGCCGAGGGCGGGAGCCCGTGCAGGAGGCGGCGCCCGCCGGCTGAGTAGTCGAGCACCACACCAACTGCCCGATTCGGGCAGCAAGTTGGACACCCCGACCGACATGTACGCATGGCCTTTCGGGCGGTTCCTAATGCGTTCGTCCAACACCCCTACAAATCGTCGGTGCAGCGTGCATCCTTGCCCTCTTCGATCGCGCCCTCGCAGCACCTCGATGTGCGTCTTTGCGAAAGTGTGAATCGACTGCCGCATATTCACCAATGAGCGACGACTGAGTCAGGAGACTGTTGACATGCGACCGCTTCAAGCTCTCAGGCATTCACTGCAACACGGTTCATCGACCCACCAAACTGCACCCCCGCGGAGCATCGAGCTGTCCACACAAAACGGGTCCTACCAGACGGCAAGCCGCCACGACGCGCAGGTGCTAACCGGGCGCATCATACCCGCCGACCCATACAAGGTTTGGCTGGAGCAGCGCGAAGCGGATCGCGAACGGGAGGAGCACCGCCTGAACCCCCGCGCCGCTTGGGACGACCTGAGGAGTCAGAGCTTCTGTGCGGCCGGGCGCGGCTGAAAAAGGAAACCCGACGCCGACGGGAGCTCGACGCCGAGGTAGCCGAGCCTGAGCTCGTACTTCCAGCGCAATGGTGGCCAGGCCAAGGCTGTGGCCGGCGGCAGCTCGCCGTCACCTACGACGAGTTAGCGGAAGCTCCGCTCCACGCCGAGAACACCGAGGCTTCCAGCGAGCTGAGGCCGCGCGTCGCGGCGTAGCCGAGCGGCGGGAGCCCGAAGAGGTTCTCGATCGTGCGCAACAGCGAGAAGTCGTTGACGGGTTCCTGGTCGAACGTGGCGGGCTTGACGTAGGGCGAGATTAACAGCGCCCCCACTTGCCCGCCGCCTGTGGGCGGAAGGTCGATCCCGGGCGTGGCCGGCGCGGGCGTCGTCACGGCCGGCGTCGTCGCGGCCGGCGTGGTTGTGGTGGGGGAGGAGGGGGGTGGGGTTGTTGTGGCTGTACCGGTCGTGGTTGGCGTCCCCGCGGCCGGTGTCGCCGAAGCCGGTGTGGTGGGTGTGGCTGTCGCCGCGTTGGTCGTGCCCGCCGGCGCACTCGCCGCCGCGGGAGCGGGGAAGCGCGGCTGCATGCAGCAGGAGCTCGAGTCGGCGTACTCCCCGGTGCTCGGCGCCTGGTCGGTGGTGATGATCAGCAGCCCACCGTGCCGGTAGGCGGGGGAGGCGAGGATCTCGGGGACGACGCGGCGCAGGAACGTTTCGGCGGCGGGCAGCCCACTGGGCGCGCCGGGCGCGCACGGGGTGGGGCGCCCGTCGTGGCAGAGGTCGGGCACGATGTAGGAGAGCGCGGGCGTGCTCCTCGCGCTCTTCAGATCGCCCGCCAGCCCTTCGATGCCGACGTCGTCGCGGGCACACGCGGGCGAGTGCAGCACGCCGTCGAAATAGGCGAAGGGGTCGCGGAAGGTGGCGAACGTATCCCCCTGCGGCGCCTGCGAGGTCGGATCGGCGGCGCCGAATTCGGGGTGCCAGCAAGCGAGGGCCTTGGACTGGGCGGGCACGGATCCAGACCCGCCCGCCTGCGACCCGGCCGCGCCGCCGGACACGTCGCCCAGCCCTTCGGCATACACCTTCCAACTGAGCCCCTTCGCGGCGAGCTGTTCGCCGACTGTCGCGGCTTCCTTGGGATAGATGCAGCCCTGCCCCGTGTACTGCCCCTTGCTGTTGGCCTGCCCCGGGACGATGTCGGTGAAGGTCGGGCAGTCGGCGGCCGTCTGCGGGGTCGGCCCGAGCCCGCTGATCAACGCGACCTCGTCGGCGAGCTCTTCGTGGGCGACGCCGTAGAAGCGCACCAGCAGCTCGCCGCGATGCTCGAGCGTGTGCGCGATGTAGGGCGCAGGCGATTCCGGCCCGAAGGTCTGGGCGTAGGCCTGGTCGGCGAGCACGATCAGGAAGACGTGCTTCACCGGCGGCAGCTTCGGCGCTTCGCCTGTGGAGCCGGAGCCCTTGGAGCCGCCCTTGCTCGAATGCTTGTGGCTTTCGCCGGGGGACGAGCTCGATTCTTCCGAGGATGACTTCGGTTCTTCGGCGGAGCTCGACGGCGGCGCTTCCGGCGTGGGCGTTGCTTGCGCCGCCGGCGGCGCGGCGGCGAGCGGGGCGCTCGCGGGCGGGGCGGGGATCAGCAGCGTAAGCGGCCCGCGGCGCAGCGCGCTCAGGGCGCCGGAGGGGTTGGAGGCGGCGGCGCCCGTAACCGTGCCGAAGCCGAGCATCGCGAGCGTCAGCACAGCGGCGGTGAGGGGACTCGGCAGCCCATTGCGCGAGCGCTTTACCGGCGGAGGAGCCGACGGCGGCGCCTGCCCGCCCGAGCCCATATCCTCGAGGATCCGCTCCAACGCCGGCGCGCGCGGCCCATTGCGGGCACCGCAGCTCAGGCAGTAGCGCTGGTCGCCGGCCAGCGGCGAGCCGCACTCAGTGCAGGCGCCGGGGGGTCGCATGGGCACAGGGGAATCCCCACTCACGGGCGACGCTCTCAGCCGACTGGAGCGCTTGGGGGCAGCGTCAGTGTCTGCTCCTCAGCCCGTTCCTCAGCAGCGGCCGGCGCAGCCGGGGCGCTCGCCGATCCCTCGCCGGCCGGCTCGCTCGGCGACCCGCCGTTGGCGGAGGCGCTCGGTACGCGCTCCATCAGCACCTTGCCGCACTGCCAGCAGTAGAGCGCGCCGCGGCCGTGCACCGCACCGCAGTCGGGGCAGGTGCCGGTCTCGACGTGCTCGCGGAGACTGAGCACGCGCTCGAGCTCACCGAGCTCAGCGTCGCGCTCCTGCAACTGCGCCGCGCGGCGTACCAGCACGTCGAGGCGGAAGTGGTCGCGAATCGCCATCTCGTAGGCGAGGCCGCCGAGGTCCCAGTGCAGCTCGGCGACCTGCGCAAGCAACTCATCGCGACGTCGTTCGAGGCTGGCGCGCCCGTCGCCGGCATCGGGGGAGCCGCCGGGAGCCGCGGGGGCTTGTCGAGGAGTGTCCGCGTCGGCGCGCCCGCGCAGCGAGTCGAAGATACCCATCAGCCGATGCTCATTATGTCGCTGGTACCCATCGGTTTAGTCAGACCACGTCGCGCGGCCGTCAGCCCGTCGTCACCACGTTGGGGATGTTGCGCGTTTTCTGCTCGGCGCTTTCGCCGCTGCTCGATTTGGTTTTGCGTGAGCTGCCGCTATTCGAGGAGCTCCCCGGGGAAGAGCTTCCGGAGGACGATTTGGTGGTGGAGGAGGATTTAGATGTGGAGGACGAGCCTTTGCCGCCACCGCTCGTGCTCGACCCCGAACCGCCGCCATTTTTGGTGCCGGCGCCGGAAGAGGAGCTTTCCGCGGGCGTCGTGACCGCCGGAGCGGCGCCATTGCTCGTGCCCGAGGCCGCGGCGCCGGGGGTGGTGACCGAGATCACCTGCGCCGGCGTGGTGGTGGTTTTGCTCGCGCCCGCGCGACCGATCAGCACGCCGACGCCCATCGCCAGCAGCAGCACCCCCACGCCGGCCACGGCGGTCGCGCCCGAGGAGCGCCCACCCCCCGCGCCACCCGCGCCACCGCCCCCGCTCGACGGGGACGGACCGGAGACGGTCGCAGGCGTGAAGCGGCTGAGGAACTGGCTGCGCGCCTGCACCTGGCGCCCCCCGCACTCCAGGCAGTAGCGCTGATCGTCGGCAAGCGAAGCGCCGCAGTAAGCGCAGGCTTTCATAGGTCCCGCATCATACGGTTTCGCCCCCGCGGCAACTGGTGACGATTCGGTGAACATACGTCCCAGCAAGGGGATGACGTGAAAGACTGGCGCCCACACCGCGCGGGTGCCATAACACGTCGTTCACAAGTCTTTCACACGATCGGGTAGTCCCGATGCACAGCTTCCTCGAGCCTCTCACGACTCCCAGCCCCGAATCTTCATTTCCCGGCGCGCAGCCGGAGGATGAGGGGCCGCGGACACAGACCTTCGGCAACCTCGAGCTGCGCCCCGACGAGATGCAGGCGCTGGTGGCAGGCGCGCGTGTGGGCCTCACCGTGCGCGAGTTCCAGGTGCTCGCCGCGCTGGCGGGCCGCGAGGATCGCGTGATGCGCCGCGCGGAGATCTACCGGCAGGTGTGGGGCGGGGAGATGAAGCACCGCGACCGCGCGGTGGACGTGTTCGTGCGCAAGGTGCGCACCAAGCTCGCCGCGGTGGCACCCAGCTGGACCTACATCCACACACACTTCGGGATCGGCTACCGCTTCGCTGCGGAGCCGACCCCTCCAACAGAGAGCGAGGTGAGCGCTATATGAGGAGATCCACCAGCCCCAGCCGCCGGGCAGTCTGGGCAGGAGCGCTGCTAATCAGCCTCGCGCTGGCGTTGGCGGGCGTTGTGCTGGTGCCGCCGCTCTCCTCGCAGGCGACCTCCAAATCCCCCAAAACCCCGAAACCGCCCAAGCTCAAGCCCCCACACGCCGCCACCGAGCGGGCGCTGCACGCGGGCGAAACCACCGTTGAGCTCGACGGCACGGTCAACCCACATGGCGTGGAAACCACCTGCTACTTCCAGTACGGCACCACCACCGCCTACGGCGCGCAGACGCCCACCGCCGTGGTCGGTAGCGGCACCACCGGGGTGAAGGTGAGCCAGGCGATCTCCGGGCTGCAGGGGGGCACGACCTACCACTTCCGCATCGTGGCAGCCAGCTCGGCGGGCACCTCGGACGGCGTCGATCGCATCTTCGTCACCAAGCGGATTCCGCTGAAGTTTGTGATCGTGAAGGCATCGAAGGCGACCACGTTCGGGAGCCCGTTCTCGCTGACCGGCACCCTCTCCGGCGCCGGCGGGGCCAGCCACCAGGTGATGTTGGAGACCAGCACGTTCCCCTACCTGAGCGGCTTCAGCGACGTCGGCACACCGGTAAGCACCAACGCCGCCGGCAACTTTACCCTCACTGCATCCAACCTCACGCAGACGACCGAGCTGCGCGTGCGCACGCTCGACGCGACACCCATCTACAGCCAGATCGTCAAAGTGAAGATCGCGGTGCTCGTCACGCTCACCGCACGCCCGGCCGGGAAAACGGGCTATGTGCGCCTCTCGGGCACCGTGGCCCCCACGGAGGTCGGAGCGCCGGTGGAGCTCCAGTGGGTCAAGCCCACGGGTAAGCCGGTGACCGTGGGGAGCACGGTCGTCAAGCGGGGCGCCGCGCGCACTTCGCGCTTCAGCGCCGTGGTGAGGATCCGCCACAGCGGCTACTACCGCGCGCTCGTCAGAGTGGGCAACGGCAAGCAGGTGTCGGGCTCCAGCCGCACCGTAATGCTGCGCGCGGCGCCGGTCGTGCACAAAAAGCGTCGCGCGCACGGCCACCATCGCCTGACACTCCGCCGGGCCTGAGGGTTTCAACGAGTGTCAGCGACCGGCGCGCCGCGGCACGAGCTTGACCACGTAGACGTGGGTCCTCGGGGGATCTGGCGCCACGACGTGGATCGCGAGGCTCGCGTGCAGGTACCCGTGGCCGGCGCGCACACGCGAGCGGCCGGGGCGGTCAAGCCGGAGCATCACGATGACAGTCCGGGCGTGGAGGATCGAGAAGCTGCCCTTGGCGAGGGTAGCCGTGCGAGAGCGTCGCGCGGCGCGGGCCTGCGGCGCGAGCGTCAGCGTGAGACGCCCACGGCAGGTGGTCGTGGCCGTGCAGCGCAGCTTGACCCGCGCGCGTCCGCCGGCGGTCAGTAGACGTTTGGCGAGCAGCGCCACGCCGCCACCCGCGACCTGGTAGGCGGCAACGCCCTGTTTGGGGGTGGATCCGGCGGCGTCCGAGGAGCCACCGCCGGCCGTCTGCGTCTGCGTGACCGGGGTGGAGTTGCCGCCCGACGGCGATCCGGAGGACGGGGGTTCTGGGGCCGGGGGTTCGTTTCCGAACACCCACGCCGCACCCGCCCATTTGTTCTCGCCAATGCCACCGACAAGAGCGGTGTCGCCGTCACCGGAAAGCGCCACGCTCCAGCCGAATTCCCCCTTGCTGCTCTCTTCATTGCCGCCGGTGAGCTTTTCGCCCTGCTGCGCCCAGCCCGCGCCTGCACCGGAGCCGGAGCGCGTGAACAGCCACGCAGCGCCCCGCTGTTCGTCGTCCTTGACACCACCGATCAGCGCCGTGCCGCCATCGGGGGTGAGCGCAACCGCGTCGCCGAAGTAGCCGTGGCCCGCCTCGCCGGCGCCGGTGAGCTTGGCGCCCTGCTGCGCCCAGCTTGCGCCCGCACCGGAGCCCGTGCGCGTGAACACCCACGCCGCGCCATCACCGGAGTCGTCATGGAAGCCGCCGATCAGCGCGGTGTCGCCTTCGGCGGAAAGCGCCACGCTCTGGCCAAACTCGCCTTCCCCGCTCTCTTCCCCGCCGCCAGTGAGCTTTGCGCCCTGCTGCGCCCAGCTCGCGCCGGCGCCGGAGCCAGCGCGCGTAAACACCCACGCCGCGCCGATGCCTCCGTCGTCTTTGCGCCCGCCGATCAACGCGGTGTCGCCTTCAGCTGAGAGCGCCACGCTCCAGCCGAACTCGCCTTCGCCACTCTCTTCCTCGCCGCCGGTGAGCTTCGCGCCCTGCTGTTCCCAGTTGGCGCCCGCGCCGGCACCCGAGCGTTCGAACACCCACGCGGCACCGGTGTCGCTGTGGTCGACGTAGCCGCCGATCAGCGCGGTGTCGCCGTTCGCGGAGAGCGCCACGCTCTGGCCAAACCAACCGCTGCCGCTCTCCCCGGCACCCGTCAGCTTCGCCTGCTGCGTCCACGTGGAGCCCGAGCGAGTGAACACCCATGCCGCGCCCCCAGCGCCACCGTTGGGCGCGCCGACCAGGGCTGTGTTGCCGTCGCCAGAGAGCGCCACGCTGCGCCCAAAACGACCCGCGCCACTCTCTTCATCGCCGCCGGTGAGCCGCGCCTGCCGCGTCCAGGTCGAGCCGGTGCGCGTGAACACCCACACCGCGCCCGCTTCCCCGCTGTCGCGCGGCGCACCGATCAGGGCGGTGTTGCCGTCGCCAGAGAGCGCCACGCTGCGCCCAAAACGACCCGCGCCACTCTCTTCTGCACCGCCAGTGAGCTTCGTGCCCTGCTGGAACAAGGACGCTGAGCTGCTGGCCAGGCCATCGGGGATCGTAGCGCCAAGCAACAGCAGCGCGAGCAGCGCAACCGCCGGCGAGCCGCGCCGTAACTGACGTTTGGTTGGGAGCATTGGGTGCCACATCTAACTCCACCCGCCTTCCCGTACTCCAACGCTTCACTAAATGTTCACAGCCGGCAAGCGGGTGCAGCCCAGGCTCGTGCAATGCAGGCAACCGACGGCCACCCCCGCGTGCTGATGCTCGGGATGGGCTGGTTTCCCTCGACGGTGGGCGGCCTGGACCGCTACTACCGCTCGCTCTTCGAGCAGCTTCCCGAGGCGAGCGGCGTCGTGATCGGCCCGGCCGAGGGCGCGCCCGCTGCGATCGCCGCCGCGTCACGCCACGACCTTCCGCTCGCGCGGCGCCTCGGCTCGTTCTGGCTGGCCGCGCGGCACGCCGCGCGCGGGGCCGAGGTGGTGGATGCGCACTTCGCGCTGTACGCGGCGGCGCCGCTGCTGCTCGGGCCGCGGCGGCGACCGACGGTGTTTCACTTTCACGGGCCGTGGGCGGATGAGAACGCGGCGGCGGGGGACTCCTCGCGCGTGAAGCGCGCGCTGCGCGCGGCCTTGGAACGTGGTGTGCTGCGCCGCGCCGACGCCCACGTGGTGTTGTCGTCCGCCTTCCGCAGAGTGCTGGTCGAGCGCCACCGCGTGGCGCCATGGAATATCAGCGTGTGGGCGCCGGGTGTGGCGCTCGAGCGGTTCACTCCCGGCGACAGGTCGGGGGGGCGTGCGCGGCTGGGCATCGACCCCGCAGCGTTCGTCGTCGTGTGTGCCCGCCGCCTTGTGGCGCGTATGGGGATCGACCTGCTGCTCGACGCGTGGAGCCAGATCGAGCACGAACTGCCGGAGGGTTCGCTGCTGCTGGTGGTCGGCGATGGGCCGCTACGTGAGACGTTCGCGGCGCGCGCCGCACAACCACCCCTGGCGGGGCGGGTGCGCGTGATGGGCAGGCTCTCCGACGAGGAGCTGATCGAGGCCTACCGCTGCGCCGACGTGGCAGCGGTGCCGAGCGTCGCCGTCGAGGGCTTCGGCCTGGTGGTGCTGGAGGCGGCGGCGTGCGGCACGCCCAGCATCGTCAGTGACGTGGGCGGCCTGCCGGAGGCCGCGGCGGCGCTTGACCCCTCGCTGGTGGTCGCCGCCGGCGACACCGAGGCGCTCGGCGCACGCCTGCGGGCAGCGGCACACGGGGCGCTGCCCACACGGGCCGCGACGCGCGGCTACGCCGAGCGCTTCGCCTGGCCGGCGGTCGCCGAGCGCCACCGCGCCATGCACCGCCGGCTGGTAGCCGGCAGCCGCGAGCAGCGCTTGCGGGTCGTGTATCTCGACCACGTCGCCCGGCTGTCGGGAGGCGAGATCGCGCTGCTGCGTCTGCTGCCCCATCTGCGCCGCGTGAACGCCCACGTGATCCTCGGCGAGGAGGGGCCACTCGCGACCCGGCTGGCACAGGCAGGGATCTCGGTCGAGGTGCTACCAATCGCCGCCGCGGCACGGGACGCGCGCAAGGACACGGTGCGCCTCGGCGGCGCCTCGCCCGCCGCGCTGCGGAGCACGCTCGCGTACGTCGCTCGGCTCACGCTGCGCCTGCGCCAGTTGCAACCCGACCTCGTGCACACCAACTCACTAAAGGCCGGCGTGTACGGCAGCCTCGCCGCGCGCGCCGCGGGCATCCCGCTGGTGTGGCACCTGCGCGACCGGATCGCCCCCGACTACCTGCCGCGCCCCGCGGTGCGCTTCGTGCGCGGGCTCGTGAACCGTCTGGCGGACGGCGTGGTCGCTAACTCGGTCGCCACGCTGGATACGCTCGCGGCCGGCACTGACGATCGGAGCTGGGGGCGCCGCGCGATCCATGACTCGGTGAAGCCCCCCAGTCATCCCCGCACGCTCAACACGCTCGCTGCCGGCGCGAGCGATCGGGGTCGGGTGCATCGGGTGATTCCCGACTCGGTGGAGCCCTCCCCACGCATTCGCATGCCCGACTCGCCCGCCACGACGTTCGGGATCGTCGGGCGGATCGCCCCGTGGAAGGGACAGGACCTGTTCGTGCGCGCCTTTGCCGCCGCTTTCCCGACGGGAGCAGAGCAGGCGGTGATCGTGGGAGCGCCGTTATTCGGCGAGGAGGCATGCGAACTGCAGCTGCGCGAGCTCATAACACGCCTAGGGCTCGCCGAGCGCGTGCGGCTGCGCGGCTTTCGCGAGGACGTGTGGAGCGAGCTCGCGCGCATGGACGTGCTCGTACACGCCTCGGTGATCCCCGAGCCGTTCGGCCAGGTGGTTCTGGAGGGCATGGCGGCGGGTCTCCCGGTGATCGCGCCCGACGAGGGCGGCCCCGCCGAGGTGATCGCCGACGGGGAGACCGGTCGCCTCTTTACTCCCCGCAGCGTGGACGCCCTCGCCGCCACAATGCGCGCACTGAGCGCCGACCCGCAGGCACGCGAGCGGCTGGGGAGCGCGGCGCGACACTCGATCGAGGCCTACCACCCCACGCGCGTGGGGGCGCAGCTGGAGGAGGTGTATAAGCAGGTGCTGCGGCCCTCTGAATACGGCGTCCACCAACGTGGAAGGAGCTCGACCCACCGTGAGTGACCTCGTCGGATGTGCGCTACCAGATGCGCATGAGTCCGTAGGCATCGAAGACCGTGTCGGTAGACACGACGGTGGCGTGCTCACAGATGGCCTGCGCCGCCAGCAGCCGATCGAAGGGGTCGTTGTGAACAGGCGGGAGCGCTCGCACCGCCCATGCGTGAACATCGGTTACCGGCAGGCGCTCGAAGGCGAACTCGTCGAGGCGCTTGGGTAGATCATCGGGAACCCGCAGCTTGCCCAGCGCGCTCTTGATGGCTGCCTCCCACACGCACACCGCGCTGACCAGCACGGTTGACCGCGGATCCTCGATTGCGGCACGCGCGCCCTCGACCCGTGCGTCGCCCTCAAGCAACCACAGCACTGCGTGGGTGTCCAGTAGCAAGCTCAGTGGAAATGCTCGGCGAAGTCCGCGGGGAGCTCGTCGAAATCGTCGGCCAACTCGATCTGTCCACGCAGCGCCCCAAAGGCGTCCGCAACGGGGCGACGGCGCTGCACTGCCACCAGCCGGGCGGCCGGGCGGCCCGAGCGTTGGATGACGACCTCCTCGCCGTTCTCGGCAAGGTCCACCAGCCGCGACAGCTGGCTCTTGGCTTCATGCATTCCGACGCGTACCACAACCACACGATAGCACGCACTTAGCTAGAACGGGCCCGAGTTGTGTCTGCGAAGAGCGCGGCTCCCACACACGTCCACCGCGGTATTTCCACGTCAAGCGGGCTGGCGAGACCGTCGATTGGATTGACGAAGGCCGATCCCCGGCAGGCCTCCCCCGCGAAGTGCTCCGAGCCGACGCACCCACCCACCCACCTGCGCCTGCCCGGCGGGCTCGACCGGCGAGCATCCTTACCGCGGCGCTCGCGATCGGGGTTGGCCTGCTTGCGCCGGGACCCGCAGTGGCGTCGAGAGCGGCGCACACCCGCTCGGTCGCGCACCCGAGCAGCGCCCACCAATCGTGTGCGGCGAAGCGCCACGGAGAGTCCTCCGGCCACGGGCGCTCCTCGGCGAAGTGCACGAAGAAGCGCACAACCAAGGAGGGACATCAGCCGACCCACCACTCCCCCGCGAGCTCCGGCAGCGGCACGGGTACCAGCGCGAGCGACGGCTCCACGGCGGACGCTTCGGAAAGCGAACTGCCCTCTCCGGAAGTGACGGGCGCGACCACGGGCGCCGAACAGGGCGAACCCTCCGGGGAAGCGTCCGAACCGGGCGGCCCCGCCTCGGACGGCAGCGGCAGCTCGGAAGGAGGCGGCTCCTCCGCGAAACAGGGCAACGGCTCAACCGAACATGGCGGCGGCTCGGCGGAACAGAGCGAAGGGGAAGGCTCGGGCGGGACAGTGACCGACCCGATCGACCCCAAGTACCTGACCGAGACGCCGTTCGGGACGACCTCGTTCTGGATCCAGCCGTGGCGCGCTTACATCGACACCTGGCCGGCCTCGCGCCTCTTGGAATCGCTCGGGATCAACTTCAACGTGAGCGCACCGCAGGCGGAAGCGACCGCGCAGTTGCTGCAGGACAGTGGCTTCAAGCTGGCCCGCATCGCGATCAACTGGGATGCGCTCTCCTACGACGATCCAACCCAGTTCAGCGACGAAGCCAGCGTGCGCACGCGTCTGGAAGCGCTGCACAGGCACGGGCTGCGACCGCTGATCCTGCTCGACGCCAACAGCGAGGGCCCCACCCCGGCGAAGCAGGTCAACCTCGAAACAGTCGCCGAAGCGCCGGCCGGCGCGCAGACGGTGACCCTCACGCCCGCCGCCGCCGCGGCGGTCGTGCCCGGCAAGACCGGCTTCGACGGGCTCTCCTTCGGCGGCGACCCCGACATCCTCGTCGACTCGGTTGACCCGGGCGACCTCGCCACCCTCTCCAAACCGCTGCCGAGCGCGCTGCCTGCCGGCGAACACAAGGGCGCCACGCTGCTGTATGCGCCTTTCAGTGCTCCCACCCTCCCGAACGGCGAACCGAACCCCGCCTTCCAGGAAACCCTCGCCGGCTGGCTGAGCTACGTGGCGACGGTGTGCAAGGAGGCCGCGAGCATCTTCGGCCCCGAAGGGTATGACCTCGAGGTGTGGAACGAGCTCAGCTTCGGCTCACAGTTCCTCAACGCCGAATCCTACGACACGCCTGAGGGCACCGAAGGAGTGAGCGCGGCAACCAGGGAAATCACCAAGGCGCTGCTCGACGAAACGGTCGCCTACGTGCGCAACCCCGCCAACGGGATCGGCCCGGACGTCGGCATCAGCGACGGCTTCGCCAGCCAGACGCCGTTCCCCTCCGGCGCGAATGCGCCACTGGGACTCACGGCGCTCAGCAAGCATCTGTACGACGGCGCCAAAACATTCCCCGCCGCCGACCAGGAACGGTCGCTGATACCGCTGGGCGCCCTGGGCGAACGGGACACCCTCGAGGACAGCTTCGATCCGCTGTTCGTGCCCCACTACCAGTCGCTGTTCCCCGAGTACTACCTCGCGGCGACGCAAACCGAGACGATCGTGCGCGACCTCGCGCCGATGACGACCGAAGTGTACGGGTTGCCGCACGGCCGCAACGTCGATCCGTCCGGGGGCGCTCCGCTGCAGAAGTGGATGACCGAGTACAACCTCTCGCTGAACGGCGCCACAGTGGTCGGCCCCGACGAGAGCACACCCGCCCCAACAACCCTCACCCCCGCCGACAAGGCCCACTTCCAAGCCAAGGCACTGCTGCGCAGCCTCGTCGCGATGATCAATAAGGGCATGACCCGCGAGTACTTCTACGCCGCCGCCGGCCACGCCCTCGCGCTCATCCCCTCCAGCTTCTACGCCGCCCTGCAGGCCCACCCCGAAACCTACCCCGGCGACGCGCTCGGCGGCGAAACGATGAGCGGCTTTCGCAACATGCTCGCCCAGTTCCAGGGCCCCGGCCCCGGCCCCGGCCTGCGCCAGCTCTCCCTCCTCTCGATCGCCCAGGCCGGCAACCACGCCCAGTTCACCGGCGACGGCACCGCCGCCCACCCCAGCCTCTATGACCGCGAAGTGCTCGCCGTCCTGCCCTTCCAATCCTCCCCCACCCGCTTCGTGATCCCCGTCTACGTGATGACCCGCGACCTGCTCACCCTCTACGAACCGGACGCGCCCACCAGCGACATTCACCGCTTCGACCTCCCCGACGAGACCTTCCGAATCACGCTCGGCAACCTCCCCGAAACCGCCACACCCCCCACCATCGGCGCCTACGACCCGCTCCGCAACGAAACCACCCCCGCCAAGCTCATCGCCCAGGTCGGCCACACCGCCACTATCGAAATCGCCGCAACCGACTACCCACGTATCCTCACAATCCAATACCCGTAAGCGGGCCGATCACCACGCTCGCCGCTCGGGCGCGTTTGCGATCGGCGCAAGCTTCCACCCAACCTCAAACCGGTGAAGCTCGGGATCGGAGAGCATACGTCCGGCGCCGTAGTCGAGCCCAGCAAACTGTGTCTCATAACAGCGCATGGCCGCGAGCTTCGCGACGGCGGCGCTGTCGTCGAGGCGCACGACGTGTGCTGAGCGCAGCGCCGGGAGCTCCGGCACGCCCTTGAGAAACTCGAGCCAGAACGCGTCGACATTGCGGCGGGGATCGGGCTCGGTGCCGTCGACCCAGTGCGGCCAGCCGTGCAGGACGCAGTAGGGCAGATCGGCGTATAGCGTGACTGGCAGGCCCGCACGCAGCAGCATGCGCGCGTAGCGGCGCGCGAGCAGGTGATCGAGGTGGCCGCCAACGCCCGCGGTCACGTACACCCGCGATGTACTGGGCGCAGCGGCGAAGAGCGCGCGGTCGATCTCCTGCAGGGTGGGAGCGCCCGTCGCCGTGCGGTACTGGGCGTCGAGGAACGGCAGATTCACCGGCATGCGGCCAGCACGGGCGAGTGCGCGCGTATCCTCGGCGATCCGCTCGCGGGCTCGAATAGAGGAGTCGGTGGCGCCGGTGATCGCGTCCCACGGCGCCAGACTCCCGGGCAATGGCACTCCCGCGAAGAGGTTTACCACTGTCACCTGACGCTCGCCAGCGAGCACACTCCAGCAGTCGAGCACGGCGTCGTCCCAGTGAGGGGAGAGCAGCAGCTCGGGCGCCTGCGGGTCGAAGCGCAGACGCGTGCGGAAGCGGTGCTCCTCAGAGCTCTCCCTCAATGCCCGAAGCTGCCTGCGGGCCACTCTGGGCAGGTTGGTGAGGGCAACCAACGACCAAGACGTGTTAGCTCGGGATGGGTCAATGGCCAAGTCAGGCGACCCTATGAAGCCGGTGCGTGCTCATGCGACGCGGAAGTCCTCGCTGCGGGCTCGCGCGGCGTCGAGGCGCTCGCCACCGGGCCAAGTCGGGAAAAGACAGCCGTCCATGGAAGCTGCAACAGCGCGGTCATGCGCGAGCCGCCCCGCCCCACGATCGTCTGGCTTTTGAGCGAGACGACATCGGCGCAGAGCAGCCGGTTGCCGTTCAGGGGAAAGCCGGTGCTGAGCGATGCCAGGTCGGGGAGCGCGGCGGTGCTCCCCACCCGGTCGAGGATCTGACGGAGCATGCCTCCCGGGTTGGCGAGGAACTCCTCGTGTCGCAGCAGCATCCGCCGCTCGCGCGGCTGGCGCAGGAACACCAGCACCGACAGCAGGTGCGTCAGCCACAGGTTGGCGTTGGTGCTGAGCACCCGCAGCCGGCGCTCGGCGACGTCGTTGCGATTCAGGTACAGGTTGAACGAGTCGACCACGCTGCGGGGGTCGCGCACCAGGAATACCAGGTACAGGTCGATGCCGGCGAGCGCCTGCAGCTCCCGCGCGCGCAGCGGGAAGTGTGAGGTGTCGACGACGTGTGTGACTCCCGCCGCGTGAGCGAGCGCCCGGTAGAGATCCTCGGTGACCGGGCGGTAGCGCTCACGCAGTCGCCGTCGGGCGCGCAGGCGATGAATCCGAAACGGCGCAAACGAGCGTTCGAGGTCGCGCTGCGCCCGGTTGCCGAAGAGCTCGTGCGCCCCCGGGATCTCGTCGCGGACGGTGCTCCAGAAGCGCGTCCGTTCTAAGCCGCCGAGCACCGGGGTGCCTGAGCGCACCAGCCAGTTGTCGAGCTCGCCGGCGTAGAAGACACCGTCGCAGTTGCCGAGCGCCACGCCGAGGATCGTGCTGCCGCTGCGGCCCGATCCCATCACGTATACAACCTTCGGGCGAGCAGTGGTGGCGCCCGTCGCAACGGCGGATGTCGATTGGTCTCTCATCACGCCGGCATTCTCTCGCACGCCGCCCGCCCACCTCGGCGGTTTCACATAAAAGACACATCCACCCACTTCCCTGGCGTGGCCGGGATATCATCCGCCGCGATGTCGACCTACCCACGCTCGGTGCTGTTGGGCACCCCGCTGTGGGGTCGCAACGGTGGCGTCGCGGCACACGTCCAGGCGAGCGCGCGGCTGCTCGCCGAGCAGGGCCTGCAGATGAATGTGGTCGCGGCGAAAGTCGACCCGGAGCTGCACGTGCCCGGCGTGACGGTGCACCACAGCACTGAGCTGTTCAAGGCGCACCTCCCGATCGATGCGCGGCTCGGCGCCGCCGCGTCAGTGCGCCCCGACGTGATCCACCTTCATCAGCTCGACGACCCAGACGTGGTGGCGGCCCTGCGAATCAAAGCGCCGGTCGTGGTCAGCGCCCACGGGTACACAGCGTGCACCGCCGGCGTGCACTACTTCCGTCCCGGCCAGGAGTGCGCACGGCCCCATGGCCCGGGCTGTATCCCCAATCTCGCACTGCGCGGCTGCGCGCACGTGCGCAACCCGCGGCCGCTGCCCTCCTCCTACCGGCAGACGACCCGCGCGCTCGCGGCACTGCGCGGCGCCGATCTCGCGGTGGCGTACTCGAATGCCGTGGAGCGGCATCTCGAGGTCAACGGCGTGACCCGCCGCGCGGTGATCCCGCTGTTCGTCACGCTGGCGCCCCACCCGCAGGGGCGGGCGGGGGACAGCACGGAGCGGCGCGTGCTGTTCGCCGGCAGGGTGGTGAAGCCGAAGGGCCTAGGCGTGCTGATCCGAGCGATGCGCTCGGTGGACGCGGAGCTGGTCGTCTGCGGCGACGGCATGCAGCTGACGGCGATGCGCAGGCTCGCGCGACGGGTGGGGGTGGAGCAGCGCGTGCGCTTCCACGGTTGGCTCGACGCCGACCATCTGGCGCAAGAGCTGGCGGGCACATCGGTCGTGGCGATCCCCTCGCTGTGGCCCGAGCCGTTCGGACTGGTTGGGATCGAGGCGCTGGCGGCAGGCCGGCCGGTGGTCGCCAGCCTCACCGGAGGGATCCCCGACTGGCTACAGGACGGCATCACCGGCGTCGGCGTCCGGCCCGGCGACGTGCGGGGGCTGGCGCAGGCGCTCGATGAGCTGCTCTCCAACCCCGGGCGTCAACAGAAGATCGGGGCGGCCGGCAGGGAGATGGTGGCCACGCGGTTCTCCCCCGAGCGGCATGTCAGGGCGCTGTTGGAGGGCTACCGGACCGCGCGCGGGAGCTGGGAGGGCGAGCCTGGTGGAGAGGCTATCGGCCCACCGGCCACGCTGGGAAGCGGAGCGCGGTAATGGCGCGACGCTGAGAACCCCGTCAAGCAGCTTTCCAACAGCCTCCGCCGTGCGCGCCACGCCCATCCGCTCCTCGGCGAACGCGCGCCCGCGCGCCCCGAGCGCTTCGCGTGCGGCGTCGTCGCCGAGCAGCTCCCGCATCGCATCGGCCAACGCCGGCGCAGTCGGCTCGACCACCAACGCGGCCTCGCCCCAGATCAGCTCCAGCCAGCGACGGGGGCCGTCGATCGCCAGCACCGGCCGGCCCGACGCAAGCGAGGCTGCGAGCGTGCCCTTGCGTGAGGAGGGGCCCGCGGCGTCGACGAACAGCAGCAGATCGCAGGCGGCGAGCGCGTTGGAGAGATCCTGTGCGGGGAGCGTGTCGGAGAACTCGAGCGCCTGCTCGATCCCACGCGCCCGCGCCTCCCGCAGCCACGTCCCCGCCACCGGCGAGGTGCGTCCCGGCGTCCCGAGCAGCACCAGCCGCGGCGCCACGCCACGCCCTGCGAGCGGCACGATTGCGTCGAGCACCAGCGAGAGCGCGGCCCCCTGGTAGGAGTAGCCGAACAAACCGATCACGGGCTGTACGCGATGCCCCGACGACTCTGACGCAGGAGGCGGATGGGAAGGGCCAGAGCGCGACCCCAGGAGCGCCGAACGCGTAGCCGAGAGACCGACAGACGGCGCGCCAACCGGGGGCGGCAGGTTAGAGAAGACCGGGGCGAACGCGGTCGGCCGCCGCGGCAGCCACGACCGCGACTCCAGCCACTGCGAGCGGAAGTCGGTGGTGAGCAACACCGCCGCGGAGCTGCGCATCACGTTGATCAGCAGCGCCCGCTGCGTGATCGCCCACACCTTGCCCCGCAGGCCGCCGTGCCGCCACGGGTAGGCGTACTCGTGCAGCACAGTGACCACGGGGATCCCCGAACGCCGCAGAACCGCAAGCACCGGGGCGACGAACAGCGGCAGGCCGCGGTGGGAGAAGGCGAAGACCGAGTAGTGCAGCAGGATCGCGTCCGGTCGCTCGCGCGCCAGCTCGCCGCCGAGCGCCCGCCCCCACGCGCGGATCTCGGCCCCTCCGCCACGCACCGACTGCTCGCGGCGGTCCAGCCAGTGCAGCGAGTAGGAGACCTCCTCGCGGCTCAATCCCTCGGCGAGCAGCAGCGCGTGGTCGCGCGCGCCGCAGGTCGGCCCCACGGACATGCCGACGACAGCAACGCGCAGCGCCGATGCTCCCGCGGAGAGATCGGGCTTGCGCCCCCCACCTGCCTCCCGACCAGGGTCAGCCGTCGCCTGGCCCCGACCGGCTCGAGCAGGCTCGCGCATTCCGCTACCCACCGAAGGCTTCCCCGCGATAGGCGGACTCGAGCGCCTGCGTGAGCGCGTCGAGATCGCCCGTCGGCACGACCAGCCCGTTGCGGCCCGGCTCGATCAGCTCACGCATGCCGGTGTTGGCGCTGACGATCGCGGGGACACCGCAGGCGAGCGCCTCGACGGGCGCGTAGCCGAACCCGTCTTCCCAGCTCGGGTGCGCGTACACCGCCGCGCGTTGCAGATGCGGCAAGGGGTCGCCCGGACGCACGACGATGCGCGCATCCTCGGCGCAGGCCCGCTGCACGAAGCGCCGCATTCCCCGCGTCCCCCAGCCTCCCGCCAACACCAGCCGCAGATCGGGGTAGGTCAGCCGACGGACCGCGTCGATCAGCAGAGGCACCCCCTTGGCCACGGAGAGGCTGCCCGTGTACACGATGTCGAAGCTCGGCGAGGCCGTGCGCGCCCCCACGTCGGGCACGAAGCGGGGGGCGGGCGTCAGCGGGAATAGCGCCAGCCGCTCCTCGGTCACCCCCTCCTCGACGAACGACTCCCAGGCGTGCGCGGAGGAGACGTAGATGCGACCGGCGAGCGCGTACTCGGCGAGGTTGCGCCCCAGCAGCCGCGTCGCCCAGGGGCGCTCCAACGGGTATTGGCGGTGGGCGAGGGCGTACATCCGCACGACCCGTCGCAGGTGCGAGTTGGCGGACATCAGCGACAGCGACTGCATCCGCGCACGCCCGGCAGCCCGCAGTTGCAGAAGCGCCGAGCCGTTGAACGCGACCAGGTGCTCGGCCGCCGGCAGCCGCCGCGCGGCGTCGAGGTCGAAGGCGACGTTCGCCGCCCACGCGCTCCACGCCGGCGAGTGGCGCGTGAGCGGAGCGATCGCCGCGGCAAGCCGGTGTGCTCCGAGCCGATGCGCGCCCGCAGCGGCCGGATCGCAGATGCAGACCCCCGCCGCCCCCCGGCGCTCGAGCGCGTCCATCGCCTCCTGCAAGTGACGCCCGAGGCCACCCACACCGAGCGGCGTGGAGCACGAGACGACGGTCCGGCCAAGCGGCATGACCTCCTCCTGAATGCGCTCTCGCTCAGCCCGCCAATGCGCGTCGAGCTGCCCGCGCACCCACTGCTCAGCCGAGACGGTCATAGCCCCACAGCACAACCAGGTCGCGGCCCAGATACTCGCTCAGCGCGACGACCTCGGGCCTGTAACGACGGCGCAGCTCGAGCATCAGCGCCTCATCGGGCGGCGGTGGCGCGCTGACGATCATCCGCCGCCGGATCGTCCGCATCGCGCCGCGGCGCAGACGACGCGGTGTCAGCGCGATCAGCGGCGCCTTCAGGGCGCGCGCTCCTCCCTGCCCGACCGACACCGCATGGATGAGATCGTCGAGTTGCGGAGAGCGCACACGCACCGAGGGGTTGGCCTCGAGCGCGTCGATCTCGGCCGTGTCGTCCACCTCCAGGAAGCGCAGCACCCTCCGCACCGTCGCCTCGTTGTCGCGGCGGAAATCGTCGTAGATCAGCACCAGCATCTGCTCCGGGGCGAACAGCGCGCTATAGCGGCGCAACTGCTCGACGTAGCGCACGTAATCGGAGTAGAGCAACACCTGGGGCCAGCGCGAGCGCCGCGGCAGGCTCCGCCCCCGGCGCCGGGCCTCCTCCAGCGCGAGCGCCTTGCGCAGGTCGCGCTCGGTCTCGTAACGCGACTGCAGGCACTGCAAATGCAGCGAGCGCAAGAAGCTTGCGGGCTCGCGCAGGATTGCGACGATCCGCGCCGCGGGGGCGACCTGGGCGATCCGGCCCGGAGCGGTGGGAGACCACAGATAGGAGGCGGAGGCCTCGCCTACGCGCTGCCCGGGCGGGGCGTCGTCGAACAGGGAGAGATACTCCTGAAGCGTCGCCGGCGCGTGGTAGCGGTGCGCGCGAGGCGGCAGCTCGCTCGCGAAGAAGATCGGTTCCTTGAGCTCGGGCATGTAGATCTGCGGATGGCGGCGCAACATCTCGTACAGCGCCGTGGTGCCACACTTCGGGTGTCCCACGACGAAGAAGTCGGGGACCCGCTGCGATATGCGAGGCAGCTCAGCCAACGCCGTCGCGTCACACTCGGCCGATCCACCCACCGCACCACACTCAGCCGACGCAGCCATAGCCCCACTCGGTGACAAGGTCGCGGTCAAGGTACTCGCTCAATGCGACCACCTCCGGCGCAAACCGCCGGCGCAGCTCCACCATCAAGCCCTCCTCGGGGGGCTGGGGCGCGCCGTAGAGAACGTGTCGGCGCACGGTCCGCATCGCCCCAGCGCGCATCCACTGGGGGGTGAGCGCCCTGATCGATGTGTTCAGCGCTCGCACGAGCGGGCCGCGACCGGTGCGCACCGCCAGCGTCAGCCGCGCCAGACGCACGGAGCGCATCCGAACGGTCGGGTTGACCTCCAGCGGGGGGATTGCCACGCCGTCGTCCACCTCCAGGAAGCGCAGCACCCGGCGCACGGTCGCCTCGTTGTCGGCACGAAAGTCGTCGTAGATCAACACCAGCACCCGATCGCGCCCGAACAGCTCGTGAAAGCGGCGCAGTTGCTCGACGTAGCGCACGCGCTCGGAGTAGCGCAACACCGTCCTGCCGTCGCGCACGATCTCCTCTTTTGCGATCGCCCTACGCAGATCCCGCTCGGTCTCGACGTGGTCCTGCAGGTACTGCATGTGCAGCGAGCGCACGAAGCTCGCGGGCTCGCGCAGGATCGCGATGATCCCCGCCTCAGGAGCGAGCTGTGCGATGCGTCCAGCCGCGAGCGGCGAGCGCAGATACGACGGTGACGCCTCCCCGGCGCGCTGGCTGGGCCGCGCCGCGGCGAACAGCGCCAAGTACTCGTCGAGCGTCCGAGGGAGCGAGTTGGAAGGCGGCTCCTCAGCGGCGAGGAAATGCGGCTCCTTGAGCGCGGGCATGTAGATATCAGGGTGGCGGCGCAGCATCTCGTACAACGCCGTGGTGCCGCTCTTGGGGTTGCCGACGATGAAGAAGTCGGGGACCCTGGCCCCGGCCGCAGCGGGACTCACGCCGCCACCGCCCCGCTCCTCCCCCAATGCCCCACGCCCACCCTGCCCCGGCGCCGGTGCCTGCTCAAGCGACGCCGTCATAACCCCACAGCCTCACCAGATCGCGCTCTAGGTACTCGCTCAGCGCCACCACCTCCGGCGCAAACCGCCGGCGCAGCTCCGCCATCAGCTCCGCGTCGGGCGCAGGCGGCGCGCCGAAGACCACACCCCGCCTGACCGCGCGCAGCCCCGCATGGCGCAGCCGCCGCGAGGTGATCGTCTTGAGCGAGGCCTTCACGGCCTCCGCAACGGGCCCACTCCCCACCTGCACGGCCTGCACGGCGCGGTGCAGGCGCAGTGAGCGCACGGCGACGGTCGGGTTGGCCTCGACCACCTCGATCGGCGCCAGCTCGTCGACTTCGAGGAAGCGCAGCACGCGGCGCACGGTCGCCTCGTTCCGGGCGCGGAAGTCGTCGTAGATCAACACCAACACCCGCGCGCGCCCGAACAGCTCGTGGTAGCGGCGCAGCTGCTCGACGTAGCGCACGTGCTCGGAGTAGAACAGCGCCTGCGGGCGCGGCGAGCCGGGTGGGATCTGGCGCCCTCGGCGCCGCTCGTCCTCCAGCGCGAGCGCCCGGCGCAGGTCGCGCTCAACCTCGACGTGCACCTGTACGTTCTGCAGATGCAGCGAGCGCAGGAAGGAGGCGGGCTCGCGCAGGATCGCGACGATTCGCGCCCGCGGCGAGAGCTCCGCGATGCGCCCGGCGGCGGAGGGGGACATTAGATAGGAGGAGGAGGCCTCGCCGGCGCGCTGGTCGGGCCGCGCGGGAGCGAACAGCGCGAGGTACTGCTCGAGCGTCTCGGGCCGCCTGCCGACGACCGCCCCGCGCATGGGCGAGCGCTGCTCGGGCGCGAGAAACCACGGCTCCTTGATGTCGGGCATGAAGATCTGCGAGTGGGAGCGCAGCATCCGGTAGAGCGCGGTGGTACCGCACTTGGGGTGGCCGACGATGAAGAAGTCGGGCGCCCTCGCACGCCGGGCGCTGCCGGCCGTCGGCAGGCCCCCGTGCGCGTCCGGGGGCGACGCCGGTGACTGCTCAGCCGAGACGGTCATAGCCCCACAGGCCCACGAGATCGCGATCGAGGTACTCGCTCAACGCCACCACCTCCGGCGCGAAACGGCGACGCAGCTCAAGCATCAGCCCCTCGTCGGGCGGCGGCGGCGCGCCGACCACGAAGCGGCGCCGGACGCCGCGCAGCGCGGCGTGGCGCAGCGAGCGCGGCGCCAGCGCCTTGACCGGTGCCCGCACCGCGCGCGCGAGCGGCGAGCGGCCGACCCTGAGCGTGTGCACCAGCTCGTCGAGCCGCTGCGAGCGCATCCGCACCGTCGGGTTGGCCTCGCTCGCCTGCACCGAGACGGTGGGGTCGACCTCCAGGAAGCGCAGCACGCGCTGCACGGTCGCCTCGTTCTCAGCGCGGAAGTCGTCGTAGATCAGCACCAACAGCCGCTCCTCTCCGAACACCGCGCGGTAACGACGCAACTGCTCGGCGTAGCGCACACGCTCGGAGTAGAGCAGCGCCTGCGGGCGGGGCGAACGGCGGGGAATCCGCCGTCCCCGACGGCGCGCGGGCTCCAGCGCGAGCGCCCGGCGCAGGCTGCGCTCGGTCTCGACGTGGTTCTGCAGCAGCTGCAGGTGCAGCGAGCGCAGGAAGGAAGCGGGCTCGCGCAGAATCGCGATCAGGCGCGCCCCGGGCTGCAGCTCGGCGATGTTGCGCGCCGCGGTCGCCGACACCAGGTACGACGAGGAGGCCTCCCCCACGCGCTGCCCGGGGGCGGCGGCGTCGAACAGCGAGAGGTACTGCGCGAGCGTCACGGGCAGCGGACCGGTGGCTTTGCGCTGAAAGCGGGAGCGCAGGTCGGTGGCGAAGTAGGCGGGCTCCTTCAACGCCGGCATAAAGATCTGCGGATGGCGGCGCAGCATCTCGTACAGCGCGGTGGTGCCGCACTTGGGGTGGCCGAGGATGAAGAAGTCGGGCACCCTCATCACACACCCTCATAACCCCAAAGCGTCACCAGATCGCGATCCAGGTACTCGCTCAACGCCTCGACCTCCCCCTTGAAGCGACGGCGCAGCTCGGCCATCAGCTCCGGATCCGGCGCGGGCGGCTCGGCGAAGACGATGCGCCGCTGTGCCGCGTCGCGCGCGCGGCGGCGCAGCCCGGTCGGCGTGAGCGCCTTGACCCCACCCTTCACCGCCCGCGAGAGCGGGCCGTGCCCGACGGAGACCGCGTGCAGCAGCTCGTGCAGGCGCTGCGAGCGCGCGCGCACCGTGGGGTTGGCCTCGACCGGCTCGCCCGCCACGCCGTCGTCCACCTCCAGAAAGCGCAGCACCCGGCGCACCGTCGCCTCGTTGTCGGCGCGGAAGTCGTCGTAGATCAGCACCAACACCTGCGCGCGCCCGAACAAATCGTGGTAGCGGCGCAGCTGCTCGACGTAGCGCACGTGCTCGGAGTAGAGCAGCGCCTGCGGCCAGTAGGTGTGACGGGGCACCTGCCGCCCCTCGCGCCGGGCGGCCTCCAGCGAAAGCGCCGTGCGCAGGTCGGCCTCGGTCTCAACGTAAGTCTCGACGAACTGCAGGTGCAGCGAGCGCAGCAGCGAGGCGGGCTCGCGCAGGATCACGACGATCCGCGCGCCGGGCGCCACCTCGGCGATCCCGCGCGCGGCGGTGCGCGACCACAGGTACAGCGCACTCGCCTCGCCGACGCGCTGCCCACCGCGCGCTGCGGCAAACAGCGCGCGGTACTGATCGAGTGTCGTCGGCGTCCCTTCCGGGCGGGGCGGTGTGCGCTCGTGCAGCTCGCGCGCGAAGTACCACGGCTCCTTGCCGTCGGGCATGAAGATCTGCGGGTGGCGGCGCAACATCTCATACAGGGCGGTCGTGCCGGCCTTGGGCTGACCGACGATGAAGAAGTCGGGCACGCTCATCGCACCCCCAGCAGCCCCGCGGGGGCGCTCGCGGCGAGCCCCGAGGCGGTGCGGTAGTAGGGACTGTGCGTCTGCAGGAAGGCGGTCGTGTCGAACGCCGCCAAGCGCCCGTCGACGATCACCATCACGCGGTCGCAGATGTCGAGCGTGGAGAGGCGGTGGGCGACGATGAACAGCGTCAGCTCGTGCTTGAGCGCCGTTAGCGACTCCTGGATCAGCCGCTCGGAGGTCGGGTCGAGCGCGGAGGTGGGCTCGTCCAGCACCAACACCTCCGGCCGCGCCGCGAGCGCGCGGGCGAGGCAGATGCGCTGTTGCTGGCCGCCGGAGACTGCGTCCGCGCGCGGGCCGACGACCGTGTCGTATCCCTGCGGCCAGGAGACCACCTCGTCGTGGATCCGCGCCAAGCGCCCGGCCCGTTCGATCGCCTCGCGCGGGATGTCGCGGAAGTAACGGATGTTCTCCACCACCGTGGCGTGCACGAGGCGGGGTTCCTGGGAGACGTAGGCAACGCGCCGGTTCCACTCGCTGCGCGCGAACTGCTCGGCGGGAACGCCGTTGACGAGGTAGCGACCGCCGTCTTGGGGGCGCAGCCGCAGCAAGATCTGCACGAGCGTCGACTTGCCGGCGCCGGAGGGGCCGACGATCCCGATCGCCTCGCTGCCGGCGACGGCGAAGCTGATCTCCGAGAGCACCGGGCGCTCGGCACGGTAGGCGAACGAGACGCGCTCGAACGCGAGGCTCTCGATCTGCGGCAGCAGCGCCCCGCCGTCGAGCGGGGCGCTGTGCGCGTAGCGCTCTTCGGCCGCCTGCAGACGCTCGATGAAGGGCAGCGACTGGCGCACGCCCTGGTAGGCAGTCTGCGCCTGCTGGCCGTTGTTACCGGCGCGCACCAGCAGCAGCACGACCGCGCCGAGCGAGGCCGCGTGGCCGGCGCCGGCGAGGTAGAGGCCGCCGAGGCCCACCACGATCAGCAGGTAGATCATGCTCTGGTAGAGGTTGGGCACGAGGCGCCCGATCACCCAGGTGCGGAAGAACAGCTCGCGGGCGGAGTCGATCAGCCGCCCGATACGCTCGCGCTGGGCGGCGGCGGCGCCGAACACCTGCGTGTCCTCGGCGACCCGGATCGCCTCGCCGATCCCGCCGGCATATTCCATCTGCGCCTGCGAGAGCGAGCGCGCGCGGCGGGCTCCGAGCGCGCTCAGCGGCCGCAGCAGCCCGAACAGCGCGATCGCCACGGTGAGCACGATCGCGGCGGCGAGCACGTTGAGCACCAGCGCTGAGATCAGCAGCACGACAAACGTGATCAGCGAGGTGAGCAGCGTTGTCGCCTGCACCGCGCCGGCGGTCGCCTGAATCACCTGGCTGGTCATCGTCTCCTGCAGGTGGCCCTCGCGGTCGGCCGACTGCACGCTCCAGGAGGCACGCGTGAAGGCGTGCAGCAGGTCGCGGCGCAGGCGCGCCTGCACCTCCGCGCCGATCCGCGCCGGCAGGATCGAGATCGGCACCTGCAGCGCGAGGCGAAAGCCGGTGAGCGCGAGCGCCACCACCAGCAGCTCGCCGACGGTCGTGTCGAGGCGCAGCGGGCCGATGTGCGTATGCACGCGCCGCGCCCCGGTGGTGATCGCGGCGGCGATCTGCGTGAGCAGCACGAGCATCCCGGCTTCCGCGAAGCCGGAGAGAATCGAGCTGCCGGCCAACATCGCAACCGCCCCGCGGCGGTCGCCGAGCAGCAGGCTCAGCCGCGCGCGGGCGGTGGACGGAGCAGGCTCACCGTGCGCGCCGGCGGCGGAGCCCAGCGCGGGATCGCCGTGGGCGCTGGTAGCAAGCCGCTGAGCGGGATCACGATGCGAACGGGAGCGCCGGGACCTCATGGCCGATCAACGCTCCTCGCCACCCGCATATCCACCCCTCACAAGATCGTCACTTCTTGCGCGCCCTGCGCCCGCCAGCCAGTAGGCGGCGATCCCGACCGCAAACCAGTAGAAGGGACCGGCCGCCGCGCTCGCCATCACCGGCCCGTTGGTGCCCATCAGGATCAGCGCGATGAAGGCCGCGAACACGCCGGCGAGGCCGATCCGGATCTCGGCGTCGCCGACCCGCCGCAGGCGAGTGACGGCCAGCCAGATCACGCTCAGCGAGAGCACGCTCCACAGCAGCAGGCCGGGCAGCCCGAGTTCGTCGGTAACGTAGTTGTACTGCGTCTCGGCGCTGTGGCCGTGGCCTTCCAGGGTCACCGTCGTGTGCCCGCCGAAGTTGGACGCCGCGCCCGCGGTCGCGAGGCCGAAGCCGAAGGGGTCGTTGGCAATGTCGTTGGGGATCTGCGCGAGGCTCACGGCCTTGTAGGTGGTCGAGGTCGAGCCGACGTTGGAGGGCGCGATGCTGACGTAGCGCGAGAAGACCCCGCCGCCCTCGAACGCGACCAGCGCCACCCCGAGCCCAACGGCCACGACCGCGACCGCGACCAGCGCCCCGAGCGGGCGCCGCACCCGCCGCCCCACGCCGGCGCCGGCGCACAGCAGCCCGAAAGCGAGTAGCGAGATCACCGCGCCGAGGACAGACAGGCGCGCCAGTGAGGTGGCGACCGCGAGCAGCGCGCCCACGCACAGCAGCGCCGCAAACCACCGTCGCCGCCGCCGGATCGTGGCCAGCAGCACCACGGTGCCGGCGAGTGCGATCACGCCGACGCTGCCGCCGAAGCCCGCGTCCGAGCCGAGCGCGGGCGGGCGCACCCGCGCGACGCCTTCGCTGAGGTACTTGCGCGCCGAGAGCGTTTCGTTGCCGTACACCAGTTCGGAGTAGCCCGGGCCCCAGCTGGCCAGCTGCGCCGGCGTGAGCCTCGTCTGGTAGAGGCTGACGGCGCCGTTGGCCAGCGCGATCACGCCGAGGATCACGAACAGCTGACGGAAGCGCTGGCGCGAGCGCATCAACACGTAGCCGAAGAAGAAGAACGGCACCCACTCCAGCTCCTGGCGGAAGCCCCCGAGGATCTTCAGCGTCCCCAGTGTGTTGGGGTTGAAGGCGTTCGCCAGCACGAGCGCGACAAACGCAATCACCCAGCCCGACATCGGCGGCAGCGCCACGCGCTCGCGGCGGGCGAACAGGCGCACGATCGCCCCCAGCGCGACCGCCGCGATTAGCACGTCGCGGACGGCCGAGGCCGCCTGGTTGGCGCTCAGCAGCTTCACCGGCCCATCGAGCGTCCCCAGGTAGATCGCCAGCACCGCGACCGACATCTCAAGGCGGGTGTTGAGCGCGAGCGCGACGATCCCCACCGCGCCGAGCGCCAGCGCGAGCACCAGCGGGAAGTTGGGGTCGGGCACCGCCAGCGCGATGCCGAGCGCCACCCCGAGCGCGATCGCCCCGGCGCCGCCGAGCAGCGCCAGCTCGGCGATGCGCCGGCTCACGACAGCCGGATGGGCGCCCATGCCCGGAGCGGCCACGCGCGGCTGGGAGGCGCTCATCGTCCGATCAAATCGCGCAGACCGCGCGGCTGCCCGTAGGGGGCGCCGAAGCCGTACTCCTGCACTTCGGCGCGCGAGACACAGTTGGCGAGCACCCCGAGCACCGGGGCGGAGGAGACGCGCGCAAGCAGCTGCATCAGTCGCTGCGCCGCCGCCTCGTGCGTGTGCCCGGCGCGTGCGACCAGCACGATCCCGTCGACCAGGCCGAGCAGCGGCAGCGCGTCGCTCACCTGCAGCGGCGGTGGCGCGTCGATCAGCACGTAGTCGAACTCCTCCGCGGCGGAGCGCAGTACGCCGCGCATCCGCTCGCCGGCGAGCAGCGCGGGCGGGTTGGCGGTGTGGCCGCCGCTGAGCAGCACCGACACCGAGCCGCGCGGGTCGCGTGGCGCCGAGACGCCCTGCCCCGGGCCGGGAGCCGTGGCGAGCCCCTGTGCCGCGACGAAGCCCTGCCCCGCGCCGGGCGCCGCCATGAGATCCTGCGTCGCGCCCGAGCCGGTGGCGAGTCCCTGCGCCGCGCCGGGCGCGGTGGCCGCCGCGGCGCCGGTCTGCAGGTGCATCGCGCTCTGCCACGCCTCGCCGAGCGAGAGCGCGCCGGCGAGCACATCGCTCAGCCCGTAGGGCGCATTGACGCCAAGCAGCCCCGCCAACACCGGCCGGCGCATGTCGGCCTCGATCACCGCCACGCGCGCGCCGGCGTCGCGCTGCACGAGCGCCAGATCGGCCAGCAGCGTCGACTTGCCGTCGCCGGAGTCGGCGCTGAGGAACAGGATCAGACGCGGCGGGCGTTGGCGGTCGTGCTCGAGCATGTCGCCGAGCTGCAGCGTGGTGTGCAAACGCCGCAGCGGCTCCAGCAACCCCTCGGCCGGCGCCGGCTCGCCGCCGGTGCGGACGACCGGCTGACGGACCGCGGGCAGCGCGCTGAGCACCGGCGTCTCGAAGGCTGCCTCGATGCTCGCCAGCGAGCGCAACCGCCGATCGAAGCGGCTGAGCAGGACGGCGGCGGCCGCGGCCAGCAGGAGGCCGAGTACGAAGCCGAAGATCGCGTTCCGTTTGGGCGTCGGCGACACCAGCGTCGCCTCGGTCTGGCCGGAGCTGATCTCCTGCACGCCCGCGACCTCGAGGTCGCCTTCGAGCTGGTTGATCTTGCTGGCGAGGTTGGCGGCCTGCACGGTCGCGGCGCCGCTCGCGGCGCCTGCCACGGCACCGCCCTTCCCTTTTGCTTTGGCCCTGGCGGCGGCGGCGAGGCCGGCTTCGATGCGGCCCAGCTGGCGGCGGGTGGCGGCGATCGCCGTGGTCACCTCGCGCCGGTAGTGGGTGTGCTGGCGCTTGACGTACGCCGCGGCGTAGGCGTCGGCGAGCTGCTCGGCGCCCTTGGAGGTGTGCGCTTCGGCGACGATCGTGATGAAGTCGCTGCTGCCGGCAGCGCTCGCGTGTGCCTTGCCGCGGGCGGCAGCGAGGTGGTGTTCGACGCGAAGCCGCTGGTGCACCGGTTCGCCGAGCGAGTTGGAGTTGATCAGCGTTGCCTGGTCGGTCACGTCGCGATCGTCGAGCGTGATTTTGCTCTGGGTGCTGTTGAGCAGCCCCTGTTCTTCGGTCCCCCCGCCCAGGTAGATTTGCGTGCTGGCGGTGTAGACGGTGGGCTGATGCTTGTAGTAGAGGTAGGTCGCCGCGGCGACGATGACCCCCACGAGCAGGATCAGCCACTTGCGCCTCCAGATCGGCGCGAAGATGGCCGTTGGTTCGGTCGTCTCGTTCATTGCTGAGAGCCCCTGATCGGGGCGATGGAAGGCGACCGGTGAGCGTCGCGGGGGCTCAGATTGACAGGATCGCAGCGCCCGAGTAAAGCTCTTCACAAAAAGTACACATCACCCGGAATACCCGAAGCAGCGCGAATCCCTACTCATAGCCAGGCAGCCGGGCGCTCTCGCGCAGCACGGCTTCACAAAAACTAAACAACGTGCGCCGGCCCCAGCCCTCACGATCCGCGCAGCATGAGCCGCGATCGATCGGCGCCCGCGACACAGCGCCGACGGCGGCTGTTGGCGATCAGCCACCCGGCGGTGGTAAACGTCAACCAGGAGGTCTACCGCGAGCTGCAGCGGCGAGGCTGGGAGGTGACGATCGTCGTCCCGAGCCGCTGGCGCAGCGAGTACTCGCAGCGCACGATGACTCCGCAGCCGCTGGCGGGATTGGAGCACGCGCTGCGTCCGACGCCGGTCGCGCTCGCTGGACGCCCGCAGCGGCATTTCTACCTGACCCGCTGCCGCGCGCTGAGCGCCGGCGCGCGGCCCGATGTGGCGTTCGTCGAGGCCGAGCCCTATTCGATCTCAGCAACCCAGTGGGGGCAGGTGTTCACGAGGCAGCGCATCCCGTTCGGCGTGCAGTGCGCCGAGAACATCGATCGGGCGCTGCCCCTTCCGGTACGCGGGCTGCGCGCGCGAGTGCTGCGCCGCGCGGCGTTCGTGGCCGCCCGCTCGGACAGCGCCGCGCGCCTGGCGCGCACGTGGGGAGCGAGCGGGAAGGTCGCGCTTGCGCCGCACGCAGTCCCCGAGTGGGAGTTGGCACCGCCTCCCGGGCAGGCGGAACATCACCTCTCGGCCAGTGCTGCCCATGTGGCAGACGATCCCCCGAAGGACGGGCATCCATTCAAACAAAAGGGCGAGCAGCCATTCACGATCGGCTACGCGGGGCGCCTGGTGGAGAGCAAGGGGCTGACCGATCTGCTCGCGGCCGTGCGCATGCTGGAGGCCCCGACCGAGCTGCTGCTGATCGGCGACGGCGAGCTGCGCGCGCAGCTGGAGGGGCAGCCAATCCCCGGCTCGCGCGTACGCGTGCTCGATGGCTTTGCCCACGATGGGATGGCAGCTGCATATACCCAGCTCGACGTGCTGGCGCTGCCCTCGCGCACCACGTCGACGTGGAAGGAGCAATTCGGGCGCGTGATCGTCGAGGCGCTGTGGTGCGGCGTCCCCGTGGTCGGCTCGGACTCGGGCGAGATCCCCTGGCTGATCGAGCTGACCGGCGGCGGGCTCACATTCCCCGAGGGTGACCATGCACAGCTGGCCGCGCGGCTGAGCGAGCTGCGCGCGTCGCCCGAGCTGCGCGGGCGGTTGACGAGGAGTGGACGGGCGGCCGTCGAAAGACTGTTCTCGGTGCCCGCGGCGAGCGACGCCTTCGAGCGCCTGCTGGTGGGTGCGCTGCGGTCCAGAAGCTAGATCACCTGTCGTTTGGCGCCCCCCGAACGCAGGATCGAACCGCGTGCCGACGAACGCGCTGCAGTCCAGAGGCTAGATCACCCCGTCGTTTTGGCGCCCCCGAACGCAGGATGAACAGCGCGCGGCGAACGCACCGCAGTCCAAAGAGTTGACCACCAAAAGGTGTGAACATTTTCTTTACAACATTTTTCCGTACTCGAATCGGATATGCTGCGCCGCGCGACCCTCGGCCATGGATGGGATGCTCCCATGGTGTGAAAATTGTGTGAAGTAAAGGTGAAACACCTCCCCCTCGATGCGAACGGAGACAGGAATGAGACGCATGAAAACCGCGGCCGGAATGGTCGCCACGATCGGGGCGCTGGCCGCCTGTGCGGCGCCCGCGATGGCAACCACTCAGTTCGCCGCGAGCCGGCTGCCCAAGCCGCTCTCGGAAGCCGAACCCGGCAAGACCAAGGGCCGCGGCGTCGGCTCCACCGAACTGGGCGGCGAAGAACGCAGCCAGGAATTGAAGTTCGGCGTGTTCTACATCGTCTGCGCCGCCAAGACCTCGGGCAAGACGATCGACGAAGGCGCGGTGTCGTGGGCCACCTCGCTGACCTTCTCGACCGAGGTCAAATTTGAAAAATGCCTCACCCGCACCGACTTCAACGGCTTCATCGCGGGCACCAAAACGGCCTTTAACGTGAACCCCGAAACGAAAAAATCAGAACCTGTGAAGTTTGTGTACCACGTCAACGGCTTCGTGCAGCTCGGCGCCGGCGAAACCGAATCGGAAGTGGAAGTCGGCTCGGGCGACGCCTCGTTCTCGATCGCCGGGAAAATCTGCAAGATCGACTGGCCCCGCCAGACAGTACCTGCAAAGGCTGTGAAAAAGCCCGAAGAACCATACTCGGCAGCCGTCTACTCCAGCAAGCAGGTGCCGGTCGAAGAAAAAGAGACCAGGAAATTCCCCTCGCTGCTCCAGACGAGGATCCTGATCGCAAACGAATTCAAGGGCATGGAATGGAGCTACGAAGAAGGCCAATGCCTGGGCGAAGGCGGGTTCGAAGAAGCCGCCAAACAGGAAGCGGGCAAGACGGGCCTGTTCAAGGGCTCCTTCGAAGAGGAAATCGCGGGCGGCAACCTGGGCTTCGAATAGGCCTCGGTTCAACGACGTCACGCCCGAGGGCGGGTTCGGGGTGCTGCGGCGCCCCGAACCCGCCCTCGTTGCATCTCTGTCGCCGCACTCGGCGCGTTACACGCCGACGGACGGCCCTCCCCCAGCTAACCGCTCGTACAGCGCATTGTGCTTGGCCACCATCTCCTCCCAGGAGAAGGCAAGCGCTGAGCGACGGGCGGCGGCGCCGACGCGCTCACGCAGGGCGGGGTCGCCGGCCAGTTGGCGCAGGCGCTCCGCGATCGCGTCTGGTTCGGGTGCGACCAGGAAGCCGTTGCGCCCGTCCTCGATCAGCTCGCGCACCCCGTTGACGGGCGTGGCGAGGATCGGCAGGCCGCTCGCGGCCGCCTCGAAGGTCACCAGCGAGAAGGTCTCATAGCCCGACGCCAACACGAACGCGTCGGCGAGCTCGTACACCACAGGCATGTCGCGCACCACGCCCAGCCAGTGCACCGCCCCGCCCACGCCGAGCGAATCGGCCAGCCGCTGGTAGGGCGCCACATGCCCGCGCCCCGCCACCACCAGATCCCATTCGGGCGCGCGCGCGAGCGCCTCGATCACCGTGCGCAGGCCCTTGTGCCCCCAGTCGCCGCCGACGAACGCGAGCACCAGCCGCCCCGGCGCCACCCCCAGCCGCTGACGCAGCGCGTGCGCCTCGCGCACGCGGGCTCCTGGGGCGAATGCGCCGGTGTCAACTCCGTTGTGGATCGCCACCACGCGGTCTGAGAGCTCGGGAAAGTGCTCGCGCAGCTCGCGCGCGACACCGTCGGAGACGCACACGAACGTCGCCGCGCGGTTGGCGCGAAAGCACAGCCGCTCGCAGACGCGCGCGAGCAGCCCCACCGCGCGCACGTACCAGCGCAGCAGCGGCAGCGGCCGGTTGGGGCTCGCGCGATGGACCTGGTGGCAGCAGTGCACCGCGACTGCATCCACGCGGTTGAGCACGATCGCGCCAGTCGCGTGCACCACTCCCCGGCGCCAGCGCCACACTAGTAGCGAGCCAACCAGCGCAAACCACGGGTAGGCCACGAGGAACGGGCGACTCGGCCCGCGCACGCGGTGGAAGACGACGTCCGCGTCCGCGGGCAGCTCGCAGGTGCGCGCGATCACCTGGACCTCGTGGCCGGCGCGCCGCAGCCCAAGCGCGAGCTCGGCCAGTTGGCGCTCCATGCCCCCCACCGGGCCGACGTCGTGTGCCACGATCGTCACCGGGCATGCCCGGGCAGAGGCATCCCCACCCTTGCGGCGGCGCTCGACCAGCGCCTGCAGCTGCTCGAAGAACCGCTCGCGCATGGCGGCGTCGGTGAACTCTTCCGCAAAGCGCTCACGGCCCGCCGCGCCGAGGGCCTGACGCAGTGCAGGGGAAGCCAGCAGCGGCTCCAGCGCATCCGCCAGCGCGTGCGGCTCGCCCGAGCGCGCCAGCACGCCAGTACGGCCATCCTCGACGTACTCGGCGGGCCCCCCCGCGTCAACCGCGACGACCGGCACGCCGCGCGCCATGCCCTCCAGCAGCACGATCCCGAACGGCTCACAGTCGGAGGCGTTGACGAGGATGTCCATGCGCTCGATGTATGGCCCCGCGTCGGGCACCTGGCCGGTC
Organism: uncultured Solirubrobacterales bacterium; assembly: GCA_963791485.1. Lineage (GTDB taxonomy): Bacteria > Actinomycetota > Thermoleophilia > Solirubrobacterales > Solirubrobacteraceae > Palsa-744. The sequence goes on along the minus strand of CAWBSO010000006.1, from coordinate 289,168 downwards.
ATCGTCACGGCGTCGGCGAGCCCCAGCCGATCCACGAGCCGTGGGAGCGAGCGGGCGTATTGGGGGGAGATGTCGTAGGCGTCGCCGCCGACCATCACCGTGTGGATGCGGTGTCCCCGCTCGCGCAGCAGCGCCTGGGCACTGAGCATTCGATCCTGGCCCTTCCACGGCTCCATGCGCCCGACGAGGCCGACGATTGGCACGTCCGTGGGCAGGTCGAGCGGAGCCGAGCTGCCCACGAGAGGGCATGCGTCCTCGCCGTGAGGGCTGGCGTCACCGTTGGGAGGAAATGCGTCGCCGGCGCCGGCGCCGGCGCGTGAACCGCCGTTGGGAGATCGGGTGCCGGGAGCGACCACAAACGTCGGCCGCGACGGCGACAATTGCGCCTGCGCGCGGGCGGCGGTGTCCGAGGAGCAGCCGATCGCGATCGCCGGCAGCGCGGTCGCGCAGCGGTCGATCCAGTGACGCGCCTGGATCGCGTGCTGCCACCACAGCACGCGCTCGGCCATCCCCACGAGCCCTGCCGCGGGCGCGCCATACAGCTGCGTCTTCGCCGACCAGTTGAGGATCAGGTCGGGCTGGCGGCGGCGGAAGATCCGCGCGAGCCGCACGACGGTGGCGATCCAGCGATGGACATCGCGCAGGCGCCCCGCCTCGAACACCTCGACGCGCAAGCCGGCGTCGCGCAGCTCGGCCGGCCACGGCCCCGCCTGCAAGAACACCAGCTCCAGCTCGTGGCCGCTCTCGCGCGCGCCGTCGAGCACCGTCTGCAGCATCGCCTCCGCGCCGCCGAGACGGTGCCCCCACGGCATTGTGATCAGGACACGCATGGGACTGCCCACCGGCCCATCGTGTGCTCTAAAGGCCTCTCACGCACGCGCTGAGAGTACCCCACCACAGCGCTGATGTTGCCCAATGGGCGCAAGCGTGACCGCCTCCCCCAACATTTTTACATCTCCGCAGCCGGCCGCGGATAGCTTGCATTTCAACCCGGGGCAAACTCGGTGAGCGATCGGTCCATGGACCAACTGTGAACCCGCAATGAGTCACATACCCAGCACCTCGCCACCGACTGCAGCGGCTGGCAATCTCTCACCGCTGGTCGGCCAGATCCGCCCCTCCCACTCACCCCCGGCAGCGCGCTTTACCAATTTTTCACCACCGACGGAGCGGGTCAGCCTCGCGCACGACTACCTGCTGGTGATGCGCGGCGCGGAGCGCACATTCGCGGCGATGGCAGAGCTCTACTCCCAGGCGCCGATCTTCACCCTGCTCTACGACGAGCACGGCACCGACCGGCGCTTTGCGGGCCGCGAGATCACGACCTCGCCGCTGCAGCGCCTCGGCGTCGGTCAGTCGAACTTCAGGCGGCTGCTGCCGCTCTACCCGGCCGCGGCCGGCCGCCTGCGACCGCCGGCGTCGGATGTCGTGATCAGCAGCAGCAGCGCCTTTGCGCACGGCCTGCGGGCGCCCGAGGGCGCAGTGCATATCTGTTACTGCTACACCCCGTTTCGCTACGCCTGGGATGAGCAGGAGTTCGCCATTGGCGAGGTCTCCGCGGCGCTGCGCCCGCTACTACGCCGTCAGCTGCGCCGCATCCGCAGGTGGGACCTCGCCGCCAGCCGCCGCGTCGACGCCTACATCGCGATCTCCGAGCTCGGCCGCGAGCGGATCAAGCGTTGCTATGGCCGCGACGCCGCGATCGTCCACCCGCCGGTCGAGACCCACCGCTTCCACCTGGGCACCCCCGGCGACTCGCTGCTGGTCGTCTCCGAGCTCGTCCGCCACAAGCGCGTACACGTCGCGCTCGAGGCGGCTCGCCGCGCGCGCGTGCCGATCCGTGTGGTCGGCAGCGGCCCCGACCATGGCGCGCTGCAGGCCGCCTACCCCGAGGCCGAGTTCCTCGGGCGCGCCGGCGACGACGACCTGGTCGAGCTGTACGCGACCGCCCGCGCGGTGCTCGTGCCGAGCGTGGAGGAGTTCGGCATCACCGTGGTCGAGGCGCAGGCGGCCGGGCGCCCGGTGATTGCCGCCGCCGCGGGCGGGGCGCTGGAGACCGTCCTGGGCGGGCGCACCGGATCGCTGGTGAAGGTTGACGACGTCGGTGCCTTCACGCGGGCGATCGAGGAGATCGACAAGCTCGATTTCGACCCCGACCGCGCACGCCGGAACGCCGAGCGTTTCTCGGTGGCCGCCTTCCAGCGTCGTCTCGCGGATCAGGTGAACAGGGCCGTGCACGGAAGTGGCATATCGCCCACGCGCGATGAAGCGCGTGTGCTGCCTCTCACCCGCGCCGCGTCGCGGCGAGCATCGTCGTCCAGCGCGCAGCCAGCGGTGAGCCTGCCTCCCGCGGCAGCATCTGGAGCGACGCGCTACGCGAGCAGATGAACGCCAGCCGGCGCAGGCGGCGGTAATCCTCCATGCCGGCGTAGTCGCTGATGTTGCGCGCCAACGCCACGGCGTTGTAACCCGACCGCGCGGCCAGCTCGATCACCGCCTCGCGGGTCGGCACCAGCACCAGCTCGCCGTGCGCGTCGGGCTCCTCGAGGTGTGAAACTTCGAAGAAGCTCGAGCCCGCGCCCGAGAGGGCGGTGTCGATCACCAGCAGCTCGGCGCCGGTGGCGGCCATGCGCTCGAACAGCTCCACCGGCCTGGCGACGTGTTCCATCAACCCAAGGCACAGCACCACGTCGAAGCCGTTGCCGAAATCATGTGTGAAAACGTCGCCCGGCTCGAAGCGGTAACGAGTGGAGTCGATGCCCTTCGCCTCGAACACGAGGTTGGCCTGGTCGACGTGCATCTGGCGAACATCCACGCCAAGCACGAAGTCCGCGCCGGCCTCGATCGCCAGCAGCGACCACCAGCCGGCGTTGCACCCCAGGTCGAGCACGCGCCGGCCCTGCAGCGAGCCGCCCGTCACCTGCAGCAGCGCGTCGAAGAAGTACCGGCGGCGCTGCTCGTGGCGGTTGACTTTGCCGAGGTCCACCACCGGTGTTGTGACTCCGCCCTCGAACTCGAAGCGGTAGTGCCAGCGGGGGAACGCCGCGATCCGGTCCTGAAGCTCCTGCGTCTGCACGGTTCAGGCTGACTCCACCAGCCAGTTCTCAACCGCGAGGCCGGGCACACGCGCAAAGTGCCGGACGTTGCCGGTGACAACAATCAGTTCGCGAGCGAGAGCGATGGAGGCGATGCGCAGATCGGGCTCATCCAAGCGCCTACCTTCGCTCTCCAGGCGAGCGCGCAGCGGCCCATAGACCTCTGCGGCCTCCTCGTCGAAGGGAAGAATGGATGTAGCCGTAGACACCACCTCCCGCACTTGGCGCGTCAACCGCTCGCTGCCTCGCTTAGCGGCTCCATAGAGCAGCTCGCCGAGGTTGATCGTCGTCGTAGCCTGCTCAGTCGGCGGAACCTGAGCGAGGCGACGAACGAGATGGAGCGGGGGATCGCGGCGTATGACAGCGCTTAGCGTGTCGGTGTCGAAACAGTACATCCCCGATCAGCCCAGATCGGGCGGGGGACGGTCGCGGCTGGCGCGCCGCTTGGCATAGATCTCCTTCACGGCCTCCTCCAGATCCTCCCAGTCGGCGAGCGCCCCGGCTACCGCCGCGAGGCCGATGGGCTTCGCGGTCGTGCCCCGCAGAGCATCGGGGGTGGGTGGCGCGAGCACGACGGCCGGATCCCCGCGCCTCGTAACCACGAAGCGCTCGCCGGCATCGACACGGTCGATCAGCTCCGAGAACCGGCGCTTCGCCTCCGCGACGCCGAGCGACGGCGCTGGTGTCTGAAGGTCATTTGCCTCACGCAATGTCATCTGTCGTGATTATGACAGATGCCGAGGATGCTGGCAGCGTCGCACTGCTCAGGGGTGGCTCTATAACCCCCGCCGCCCAACCACGTGCGGAACGGTGCGCAGCAGGATCGTGAGGTCCTTCCACAGTGACCAGTGCTCGACGTAGCGGTAGTCGATCGCGACCATCTGACTGAGTGAGGCGCGTGTGGGCCCCAGGATCTGCCAGGGGCCGGTCATTCCCGGCATCAGCTCGAGGCGACGGCGATGGCGGCCGGCGATGCGCGCGTCCTCATCGACCACCAGCGGGCGGGGGCCGACGAGGCTCATCTCGCCTTTGAGGATGTTCAGCAGCTGCGGCAGCTCGTCCAGCGCGCTGCGGCGCAGCCATCGTCCGATGCGGGTTACGCGCGGGTCGTCGGCGATCTTGAAGAGGCCGTCGCGGGCCTCGTTGTGCGCTCGCAGCGCCTCCTTCATCGCGTCGGCGCCCGGCACCATCGTGCGGAACTTCAGCATCTCAAAGCGCTTTCCGCGGTGGCCGACGCGTAGCTGGCGGTAGAACGCGGCACCGCCGCCTTCGAGCTTGATTGCCATGGCGATCAAGGCGATCAGTGGCGCCAGCGCGAGCAGACCGAGCGTGGCGCCGAGCAGGTCGAGTGCGCGCTTGACGCGCATCGCCGAGCGGGTGAGCACCGCTGGGCGGGTGAATTCGAGGTCGAGTTGCCTCGTGCCCACCGCCTGCGCCGCGGACAGGGCGCGCAGCGCACCGTCGAGCTCGACCGACACGCCCACCCCAGCAGGTCCGGGTAGGTGGTCGAGCTCGATCGTGGAGTCCACGATTGCATCCTTTCGGACGCGCATCGAACAAATGTCGAGATTTGGTGATCGGACTCAAGCCGTGCTGTGCACCCCCCAAGCCCCCCGGGGACCACCGCGGGGCCGCCCCCGCCCTGGGGCGGCCCCGGCATGTCTCATCGGTGTGTCTGGTGCTACTCCCCATCACGACCGCGTGGTGAGGATGTGCCTGGCTACGGTTTTTCCCACCCGATTTCCTTGACGCCTGCTTCGGCCTCTTTGAGAATGGTGCCAGACACTTTTTCGTAGTCGTGGTCTTTGATGTCGTACTCGCCACCCTGTGTTGTAGTGCTGAGCTCCCACAGGAGGTAATCCCTGGTCGTCTGGGCTACTTCTTTGCCTTTTTCTTCTTCAGCCAGCGTCCCGCCAGTCGGCAGGATGTACGGCTCGTATTCACGCAGCGCGAGGTCGTACGTGAGCCCGCAGATCGGGTAGTTTTTCTGTACCAGTTGCGCTTTCACGGTCGACCACGGTTCACGTGTGCTCACCGGCGGGATCACTTCACCGATTTTACCAATGTACAAGGTATCTGCACAGTCGGAGGCGTCGACTTTTTCGATGTCATCGTTGTTCGCCGGGTCGGTGTATTCGGCGCCGGCCACTTCGCTGTTCTGGATTACGGCCCAGAACTTGTGGTTCTGTTCGCCGAGTTTGGTGGACGAGCCTTTGCTGTTTTCCCCACCACATTCGGGAGCTTTGAACGGCGATACACATTTCTTCGAGAAGAACCCTTCTTTGCGGGCCACAGCAAGATCGGCGTAGCCGATACTGCTGGGTTTAGCGTTGACTTCGCCGATCACGCCCGGGTTGCCCACGATGAAGGGGCGGATGACGTGCGCCGCGCGCGGCCAGCGCTGGTTTTCACACCCTCCCTGGACATCTGCCCAGGTCCTAAATTCCGGCGCGAACCTGACACCGCAGGGGTTGTTCCTTTTTTCGCCGCCTTCTTCGATTTGGTTGAATTCTTCCATTTCGACTTCGTGCGCTGGTTCAATCTGAGCCAGGAACGACTTGAAGATGTGCGTCGTGCCCGATCGGTCGGTGCGCACCACAACGTTTATCGGGGTTTCTTCTTCGGTGGCCCCACCGGTGCACGTGAGCTGATCGTGGGCATCCGACTGGGCTTCTACGAGTTCTTTCCAGTTACGGATCGCGCCTTCGTAGATCTTGACAACGGTAGTGTCGTCGAGCGCAAGCCGGCCCTCTTTGACCACTTTGCCGCCAACGTCGGCTTCATCCTGAGCCACGCAGCCGCTGGGCAGGTGGATCAACACCGCCACCGCGCCCTGCAGCACCGGAATCGACTCGATCGTTTTCGTTTCGGTGTCGCGCGCGGCTTTGTGGGCTTCCATCACAGCCTCGTCTTCAGAGTTGGGAGCTTCATCTGTGCCGCAGTACGGGTATTCCTCGTATTTCGGGATTGCGTTGTCGCCGAAGCCCTTCAGGCAGGCGCCGCTGCCGGAGTGACTGCCGGTCGATTCATACGTCACGGTCGGCTTTTTGCCGTCGCCCTGGCCGGCGTTGCCGGCGCAGCCCAGCACGTTCGTGTCGGCGCTTGCATTGAAATCAACGTTCCACACCGGTTCCTGCGCGGGAGCCTGGAAAGTGGACCCCTGCCCTTTGATGTTGGCCCCCGAGCACTGGTTCGTGAGGTCGCTGGTTGCACTCGCCGTGCCCGCCGTCGCCATCGCCAGCGCGGCCACCAGGGCCACAGCGGCGATACACGCCGAAAGCATACGTCGTGCCGAGTGATATGTCATTACGTCGCTACCTCCCATGGTTGTTCATCCGATGCAGCACAGGTTCAGTCATCCGTGCGGGCGGAAAACATTCCAGCAGGTGAAATCTCCCACCAGATGAAAACTCGCACCGATGGTGGCGAAAAGGGTTACCATCCTGTGACCTTGAGCTGATTTCACCGGCTGTTCACACAACGGAAGAGTCATTTCACCATTCCTTTACCGCCCTGGTGCGGAGTGCGTAAACGACAACCGGGGCCGCCCCTCCCTGGGGCGGCCCCGGCCTTGCTGCATCGGTGCGTCTGGTGCTACTCCACCATCACGACCGCCTTGGCGACCGCTTGGTGAGGGTGTGCCTGACTACGGTACGGCCCAGCCGATTTCCTTGATGCCTTTTTCGGCCTCTTTCTGGATCGTGCCAGACACTTTTTCGTAGTCGTGGTCTTTGATGACATAGCCGCCACCCTGCGCTTTGGTGCTGACCTCCCAAAGGAGGTAGTCCCTGGCGGTCTGGGCGACTTCTTTGCCTTTTTCTTCTTCAGCCAGCGTCCCGCCGTGGGGCAGGATGTACGGCTTGTAGGTCAGCAGCGCGAGGTCGTAGGTGAGACCGCAGATCGGGTACTTTTTCTGTACCAGCTGCGCTTTTGTGGTCGACCAGTTTTCGCGCGTGCTCGTCGGCGGGATCACTTCACCGATTTTCCCAATGTACACCGTGTCTGCACAGTTGGAAGCATCGACTTTTTCGATGTCACTGTTGTTCGCCGGATCGGCGTATTCTTCGCCGGCCACAGCGCTGTTCTGGATCGGGGCCCAGAACTTATGGTTCTGTTCGCCGAGTTTGGTTTCCGAGCCTTTTTTGTTTTCTCCACCGCATTCAGGTGCTTTTACCGGCGACACGCATTTCTTCGAGAAGAATCCTTCTTTGCGAGCCACCGCGAGGTCGGCGTAGCCGATGCTGCTTGCTTTGGCGTTGACTTCACCGACGACGCCCGGGTTACCCTTCGTGAAGGGACGGACGACTTTGGCTTTGAGCGGCCAGCGCTGGTTTTCGCAGCCTTCCTGGACGTTCTGCCAGGACTTGGATTCTGCCGGGAGCACTGAACCACAGGGGTTTTTCTTCTCCACGCCTTCTTCGTCGATTTCGTTGAATTCTTCAGCCTGGAATGTATGCGGTTCGGGCTCGACCTGCGCCAGGAACGACTTGAAGATATGTGTCGTGCCTGATTTGTCGGTGCGAACAACCACGTTGATCGGAGTTTCCTCTTCGGAGGCGCCGCCGGTGCACGTGATTTTGTCGTTCGAGTCCGTCTGAGCTTCTTCAACTTCTTTCCAGTTGCGGATTTCGCCTTCGTAGATCTTTGCGACGGTTGTGTCGTCGAGTGCGATCCGGCCCTGCTCGACCACTTTGCCGCCTACCTTCGCTTTATCTTGACCCACACAGCCGGACGGCAAGTGGATGATCACAGCCACCGCCCCCTGCAGCACCGGAATCGACTCCAGCGTTTTTACTTCGGTGTCGCTCGAGGCTTTGTTGGCTTCGATCGCCGCAGCAGCAGCGGCGTTCGGGGCTTCATCGGTGCCGCAGTACGGGTATTCCTCGTATTTCGGAGCTTCGCCATCGCCGAAGCCCTTCAGGCAGGCGCCGCTGCCGGAGTGGCTGCCGGTCGATTCATACGTCACGGTCGGCTTTTTGCCGTCGCCCTGGCCGGCGTTGCCAGCGCAGCCCAGCACGTTCGTGTCGGTGCTTGCGTTGAAGTCAACGTTCCACACCGGTTCCTGCGCGGGAGCCTGGAAAGTGGACCCCTGCCCTTTGATGTTGGCCCCCGAGCACTGGCTCGTGAGGTCGCTGGTTGCACTCGCCGTGCCCGCCGTCGCCATCGCCAGCGCGGCCACCAGGGCCACGGCGGCGATACACGCCGAGAGCATGCGTCGTGCGGAGTGATACGTCATTACGTAACTACCTCCTGGTTGGTTACCGATTCCAGCGCAGATCGAGTCGTCCGCGCAAGCGGGGAGTGCTTCCTCGCACACGAAAATCTCGCAGCCACGACCCCGGAGAGAGTTACCATCCTGTGCCCCTGAGCCGATTTCACCGGCTGGTTACACGACCGGGAGGAGCACTTCACCACTCCTTCACCGCGCCGTTACTTCTTCTTGCGCTTCTTCTTGCTCTTGGGCCCGTACTTCTTGCGGGCCGTCGCCTCGCACTTTGCGCGCTTGCTCTTGGACTCTTTCTTGCATTGCTTGAGCGCTTTCGCGAGCTGTTCCGCGCGGGTCGGAGCTTTGTGCACCTTTTCTTCTTCTTCTTTATGTTTCTTTGTGATCGCTTCTTCTTCGGCTTTTTTATGCGCCGCCGCTTCTTCGGCTGCCTTTTTCGCGGCGGTCGCTTCTTCTTCGGCTTTTTTATGCGCCGCCGCTTCTTCTGCTTCGACTTTTTGTTTCGCGGCTTCTGCTTCTTTTTTGTGCAGTTCTTCTTCGGCAACGCTTTCGTTGACCGCGATTTCAAAGGTCGTCTTGGCCGGCGTTCCTTCGGCGACGGTGTCTTCGACGGTCAGCGTGACCTTGCATTTGCCCGCTTTGCAGCGTGAGCTGAACGTGTGCTTGATCTGCAGTTCGCTCCCGTCAGCCAGTCCCGCAGGCGGCGTCACTTCCTGAGAGGTGCCATCGCCGAATTCCCACTTGATCTTCTTCAGATGCATCGTTGGTTTTTCGGCGGCGTTTGGATCTTCGACCGTCACCGAGAGCGTCGCTTCTTCTTCGTTGACACGCACAGCTTTGGGCGGCGCTGGTTTGAGGATCGGTGTGGTTGCCGTCGCCTCGGCATGGAGGACTTCAGCCGCCTTGACGGCTTCGTCGGCGAGATCGTCGCCCTGCACAATCTCGCTAATTTCGTATTCCCCGGCGTGTTTGAACTCGTATTTGAGCGGCAGAAATTCGTATTCGCCGAGTCCGTTACGAAGCTGGGCAGTGGTCTGTTCGACCGTTTCCTGGCCTTCTTCGTCGGTCGCCGGGTCTTTGTACTTGAGTTCCCACTTCACGCTCTTGGCGTCGGCGCCCTTTAGTTCCGAGTCGAAGCTCACCGGCTGGTTAGTCGGTGCTTCGGTAGCGTCCTGGGCGAGCCCAAAGACCATGTGAGGCGCGGTCAGGGTCGCTTTCGGACACCCGCTCGTGCTCCCCCCAGGACCGAACGCAAAGGTTTCCACTCGCGGGCCGTGTGATCCTCCTTCTTCGAGATAGGCGTCAAGAACCAGCACGCTTTCCTTGCCCGCGCCCATCACGGCCGTGACATTGTCGGGCGAGGGGATGCCGCACATTTCGCCAGCGCCGCCGGCGGTCCAGCCGATATTGGTCACCTCGGAGGACTTGTCCGGGGATTCGGTGTAATGGAGCGCGAGTGGGATCGGTTCGTGCGCGAGACCCTCGACCGAGAGGTAGATCCTGCCTTCGGTGGCGTTTTCAGAGGCAAACGACATCGCCGGCCCCGCGCCTTCTTCCGGTGGTTCCAGATTGAGCGCGGTACCGAACTGGTGTTCGTCGTAGATCATCGTGGGGGTGGTTGCGACTTCTTCTTCGCCGACATCTTCGCTGCCCGGCGTCGGCACTTCCCAGACCTGCCCTTCGGACTGCGCCCCCGAGTAGGTGAGCAGGTTGCCGCCGGGGGTGACCACCGGCGAAAGCGGCACCTCAGTCTCTTCTTCCGGTTCGCATCCGGTTTCACCGGGGCGCAGCGCATCTGCCTTGTCGACATAGCGGTGCCCGAGCTTTCCACCGTCGAGTTTTTCGGTCTTGACGTCGATCGTGATGAACTGCGCGGCGGCCCGGCACTGTTTCTGGGCCCCCTTCTCGACCAGTTCGTTCTTCTCTTCGTCCTCGACGCCAAGGATCACCGGGTCCCCGCTTTTGGGATCGACAGCCATCCCACGTGGATTGAGTAGTGCTTCCTTTGGTTCTTCACCTTGATCGGCGAACGCCGATTCGCTGATGATCGGAGCCGGCTTGCCTTCGCCGTTTTCCTTGGCTGAGATGAGTTTGCCGGTGCCGCCCACGAGTTCGAACCCAAACAACTCGCCGGCCGCATGTTCTTCGGAGTCGAGCGGGAAGTATTCGTGGGGCGCCTGAATCAGGCGGCTACCCGACGGTTTCTTGCCTTCTTTTTCTTCTTCGACTTCCTTTTCGTACTGTTCGGCTTCTTTTGTTTCTTTTGTTTCTTCTGCTTGGCTGGCGTTCCGTCGTTTGTAGACGACGAGCGCGTAGACTCGGTTGGTTTTGGAGTCGACCGCCAGTTGCAGTCCAACCCCGGTTTCGCCGATGCCGTCTTGGACTTTTTTTGATTCTGGCGGAATGAACGAGATCGACGTTTCCGCTTTGCCTTCGACAAACCGCTGGATCCTGAATTCGCCGGGATTCGGCTCGTCGCCGATGTAGTAGCTGGAGTCGACCGAGTCCGTGGCGAATGCCAGTATAGGCGCGCTTTGGCCGAAGTTGACCTGTTTTTCCCCTTTGCCTACGGGGATAGGGAAGTGCCCCAGCTCCCCCCATTCGGCATGGGCCGCAGCGGCAAGCGCGCAGAGCATCAGCAGGACGCACGCCGTGGCGAGTGGCAGATATCTGCGAACGGTGGTCAAGAGAGCAGTCGGGAGCGGCACGTCGTGTAACCCAGAGAGTGCCCGCTAACGCCAGGCATCATGTTGCCAAGCGGTGAACGATCGTGTTGCCAAGCGGTGAACGATCGTGTTGCCAAGCGGTGAATGTTTGGTGAAAGCTCACCACTTGCCCCGCCACCCGCCGCCCATGCGCCGCTGGGTGCGCGTGCTCGACACGGTGGCCGGGGCGATCCGCAGCTTGGTCCCGCGGCGGCGCGAGCGGCGGCCGGTCGAGGCGCCGGCGAAGGCCGCCAGCACCAGCAGGCCGATCAGGTAGGCGGGCGCCGGCTCGTGTTCATGCGCGCGGTAGGCGACCGCCTGGTTGGAGACCGACTCGGTCGCCTCCTCCTCCTCCTCTTCCTTCTGCGCCGCCTCCACGGGGGAGGTGACCGCCGAGGTGCCACTCGGGGGGGTCGGGTTGGCCGCCGGGGGCAGCGGCGGCGGCACGAACGCGACCGCCGGCAGCGTGGCTGCCAGGGGCACGAAGAACGGCAGCGGCGGCGGCGGGCGCAGCGGCAATGGACGCGTCGGGATCGGCGCGACCGCGGGCGGTGGCGGGGGCAGCGGCACCGGCGGCGGCGTCGAGGAGGCCGGCGTCACGTTCGGCGAGGTGGTCGGCGGCGGAGGGGGCGGCGGCGGGCTGGCCGCCGTTTCGGGGAGAGCACGGGGCTTCAGCGGGACGGTGCCGCACGGCTCGCGCACGCTGCCCGCCTCGACCGTGACCGGCAGCGAGGCCGAGAGGCCGCCGGCGCGGATCGTGACGGTCGTGGTGCCGGGGTTGAAGGCGCAGAAGAGCCCCGACTGCGCCGCCAGCGGCTTGCCCGCTTCCCGTTCGTCGGGGATCGGTTCGCCCTTGGCGTTCTGCAGCACTTCGTGGGGGTTGCTGGAGGCGGTGTTGCGCTCGACGAAGCGCCCCACTTCCTTGTCGGAGGATTCGAGTTCGTATTCGGGCAGCACGGCCGTCTGGCAGCCCTGTACCACGCACAGCGAGGGGATCGGCGTGTACTGGTCTTCTTCGCACTGCGTTTCGCCGGATTGGCTCGCCCGGCAGCCCGCACGCGGGCGCCGCGCCAGCCCTTCGAACAGCGACACGCTGCTGCGGCGCACCAGCGTCCCGTTGTCCGCTTCGAGCGCCAGTTCGCCGATCACGGGGATTAGCTGCACCGACACCGGCGCTTCGTCGTTCGCCTTGCGTTCGGTCGTGTGGACGTGGCCGAGGAGGATCCCCTTCGCCCCGTGGAAGTTGCCCGCGTCCTCGTTGGAGAGCAACTCGTAGCCGAGCGTGCCCGACCCAAATGCGGCGAGCTGACGGCCGTTGTAGGTGAGGTGTTCCTGGACGTTGGCTTCGGGGGAGTCGTAGAAGTAGGCCGAGGCGACGTAGTGCCCGGCGTCACCCGCCCCGTCGGGGTTTTCGCCCACCAGCGCGGCGAGCAGCCTGCTCGCTTCGATGTCGTGTGCGGCCACCTGGGCGCCGAGGTTGGCGTTGGCGACGACGATCACCGGCTTCGCTTCGGCGCCGGCCGCCCCCAGGCGCCGCTCGACCCATTCGCGCTGCGCCTGGTTGACGTCGCCGTGTTGGGAGTCGTCGAGCACCAACACCCACACACCTTCCTTTTCCACGGCGTAGTAGGCCGACTCGCAATCGGGCGAGGGGCCGCAGCGGGTCGGTTCTTCGGCCGGGCCCGCCGCGCCCACGCCGCCGAACGGCCGCGGGAAGGCGGCGAACGCCGCTTCCCAGGAGGCCTCACTCCCGTCCTGCTCGGGGCGGGCGTCGAGGTCGTCCGGTGTCATCGTGTCGTAGACGGGGATCGCAGAGCTGGAGAAGATCGAGGCCGAGCTGCCGAGCTCGTCCGCGAACGGGATCGGGGGGGATTTGGAGCCGACGAACGTGCCCGCCGTGACGGTGGGGCCGGTGTCGAAGAAGGCTCCGAGGTGTCCCCCACCCGATTCCCCGACCCGGCCGGCGAGCGCCAGCGCTGCGCGTAGCCACACCTGCGGCCCCACACCCGCATCCGCGCGATCGGAGCAGGGCGCCGCGCACAGCACTTCACCGCCGAACGCGAACGTCGCGGGGCCGGGTGAGGCCACCGGCGAGGCGCCCGCGCCGAGCGGGGTGACGCCATCGGCCGGGTAGCGCTCGATGTCGGCCGTCTCGACCGCTTCATCTTCGGAGTTGGTGATCCCGCCGACCGCCCACCCCTGCGTGCCGGTCGGGTCGACCAGCACCGCGAAGATCGGGTCGGGCCGGTAGGGGAGGTCGCGGTAGACGAACGAGCCTTCCTGCCCGCCGACCGGGTTGAGTTCGTGGGTCTCGTCGCGCCAGCCGGTTGCCGTCTGGCGCAGCACGCCGCCGCTTTCCGGCCCGGCGGAGAGCCCGCCGGTGGGAGCCTGCGGCGGCGGGAACCCCGGCGTGGTGGAGCTGCTGCCCGAGGAGAGGCCGTTGCCGCCGGCCGTCACGACCGCGCGCAGCGCTCCGTTTTCACGGAACAGCGCGAGCGCCCGCGCCGGCGAGCCCGGCAGCGGTGTCGGCGCCGCCCGCCACGGGGCGCCGGTCGCTTCGCGCTCATACAGATACTGGCCTCCTTCGCTGCCGCTGACCACGAACGCGGCGCCGCCGTCGGGCAGCCCCGCGACGGCCCGCGGGACCGAGCCAGCCCCTGCGACCGCTTCGGCTTCCGCTTCGACCCGCCAGCCCGAGCCTTCGTTGACGAGCAGCCCGCCGACGAACGCGTTGACCTGTGGGTTGGGCTGCTTGCTGTAGGCGACGATCGCCTCCGAGCCGGCGAACGCGATCGAGTTGAAGGTCGCCCCCTTAACCTGAGGTGGGAGCGCTGCTTCTGGTTCTTCAGTCCAGGTCTTGCCGTAGCGCAGCAGCACCCCCCCCTGCCCGACCGCGTTGCGGCCCACGGCGTAGCCGCGCGAGGAGTCGTTGGGGTCGAAGGCGATGCCGTACAGGTTGGCGCGGAAGTTGATCGGCGTGGCTGGATCGCGTTCCCACAGGCCCGTTTCCTCCCGCCACAGCCACATTTCCCCTTCTTCCCCCACGGCATAGGCGCGATGTGGGGTGGGCCAGGCGACGGCGCGCAGCCGCACTTTGGTTTCATCTCGCCCGCCCGGACCCAGCAGGCTTTCCGGCAGCCAGCCCTGGCCGGGCTTGTAGCGCGCGACCGCTCCGTTTTCACCGACGGCGAGCGCGCCGCTTGAAAGCGAGCCTACGGGCGTACCCGGTTCCGGCGCGACCGCCACCAGCGGGTGGCGGAACGACACCGGCCACGGCTGCAGGCGGCTGGGCTGGAGCTTCGGCGCGGGCGCGAGGTGGACCGGCATCGCGGAGTAGCCCAGCCACCCTTCCGTGGGCGTCGAGAACGCGGCGCCATACCGCCCGCCGGGGCTGCTGCCTTCGCTGCCGCCGAGCGCGAGCACGCGCTTGAACGATTCCCCTTCCAGGCGCAGGCTCACCCCTTCGGGCAGGCCGGTGATCACCCGCTCACCAAAGCCTGATCCGTTGGCCCAGGCGATGCTGCGGGCGGGTCCGAGCGGCAGCTGTTCGGGCAGCTCATGCTCGCATGGCGGGGTGCCGGCGGGCACTTCGGCGGGGAGCTCACACCAGCTCGACTCCACGGTGCCTCCGCCGCTGCCTTCCGGCTTGAAGAACACCGTCCCCGTGACCGGCGCGTGCAGCGTGAGGTCCCCGCGCGCGCCGTCCACCCAAACGCCTTCGCTCGTGACGGTCAGCAGCTGGGCTTCGATCGCGGGCCCCCCCAACCCGGGCACCGTGAGCGGCTCCGCTTCCGGAGGGCCGCCCGGGTGGGCTTGATCCTGAACGGGGATCGTGAGCGGATGCGCTTCGCCGTCGCCCGCCCCGGCGCTCAGCGCCACGGGCTTCCAGCTCCAGTGCCCCGGCGAGGCTTCGACGCGGCGGAACAGCGCGACCGCGCCGCTCGGGTAGTTGGCGGACAGCGCGGCGAGCAGCCACGCGTTGGTGGGCGAGCTCGCCCCGATCGCCAGCACACGGAAGCTTTCCAAGCTTTTGGCGGGAACTTCGATCGGCTCGACGCTCCAGTAGTGCCCATCCCAGTGCAGCACCTCGTTCTCGACCGACCCTTCATCGGTGACCGGTGCCACCAGCGCCCCCGCTTCCCCGCCGGCTTCTTCGAGCGGCGCGAGCATCGGCGCGCGTTCCTTGCCATACAGATGCTGGCCCTTGACCAGCAGCGGTTCGGCTTCGCCTTCGACCGGCACCGCGCCGGTCGCTTCGAAGGCGCCGCCGGGCTTGCGCACCAGCACAACCTGTTCGTTGTCGGCGGCCCCTTTCTCCGTGCCCACGAGCACCCCGAATCCTCTGGGCGTCATCTGGCCGGCGAGCGGGCTCGCGGCGAGGTGAAACGCCTTCGGCAGTTCTTCAGGCAGCGCCGGCCCCAGCGTCCAGGTCCCTTCCTGCGCTTCCACCGATCCCGAGTGCACGTAGTAGCGGACCAGCACCGTGGTCGAGCTGCCGCCCGTGCCCTCGCGCCCGATGCCCCACGTCTCCTCGGTGCCGGGCGCTCCGGGTTCTTCGGGGGTGGCGCCGATCATCGTCACTTCACGGGCGGGCAGCGACGCGTCGGTCTGCGGTAGCGCTTCTTCGGGCGCGCCCGGCTGGGCGACGGCGAGCGAGCCGCGGTGGGAGCCGGGCAGCGCGAGCGATAACACCAGCGCAATCGCCGTGACGAGGACGCCAGTAAGCAGCGCCCAACGCGCGCGCGCCACCTTGACGCGAGGGTTCCTCCGGGCTCTCAAGGCAGCTGATCCGGTCCGCTCGTCAGAACACTGTGTGGCAGCACGACCAGCCCGGTCGTCACCGTCGTGACGTTCGCGCCTTCGCCCGTCACCGAGGAGACCAGCGGCAGTGGCGCGAGCGCGTGCGTCTGCAGGCTCAGCTTGGTGGGCCAGCTCCGCGGGTTGAGGCTCAGGCGCAGCGTGCGGGTGCCGGCCTTCAGGGTGAGCATACGCGTGGACGCCACCACGCGGCCCTTGCGCTTGGCGAGCAGGCGCACGCGCGCCTTGACCGCGAGATGGAAGCTCAGCTGCAGCGTGGTGTGGTGGAGCAGCTTGCTGTGCACTCGCGAGAGCAGTGGCAACTGCACCTTCGATTCGCTGGAGGGCTTCGATTCTTCGCCCTTCACGAATTTCGGCACGACGAAGTCTTCTTCGTTGAGACCCGAGGTGTCTGGCGGCGGCGCGTCGGCCACCACCTGCGGCAGGCCCTGGTCGACCGGGCGGAAGGCGATCACGCTGTGAAAGCCAGTGATTTCGTTGGCGGGCAGCGTCCTGGCGCCTTCGGGCGCGAGGTGGAACAGCCACCCCTCGGTGCTCGCCATCCAGCAGTCTTCAGCGGCGGGGCAGGAGATCCGCGCGGCAGCGCCCTTCGGGCCCACCCCCGCTTCGGCTTCGGCCCTGGTCGGCAGGGTCTGCTCGCCGAGCACCTTCCCTTCGGAGGAAATGTGCACGAGCACCGCGCTGACGCCTTCGCCCGCGCCGGTCGGCGGGCGCAGCGCCAGCCAGGCGTCTTCGCCGCCCGGTTCGGCCGCGATCCCGCTGACCGCCGCACCTTTGGCTTCGCCGCCGAGCAGCCGCTGTTCTTCGGCTTCGCTGCCCAGCACGTGCCCGAGCGGGTGCGCGGTGATGCCGGAGGTGGGCGAGCCGGGGCCGATCAGCTGACTCCACACGCCCTGGACGCGGCGCACAACCGTCACCTGCCCCGGTTCTTCGCCCGGTTCGACCGCCTTGGGGCTTTTGCCAGCCGCGCCCCACAGCGCGCCTTCGGCCGCCGAGAGGTGCAGGAATTCGAGCCCGTCGGAGAGCTCGCTGAAGGAGCCGTACAGCGGCGGTTCCTCGGCTTCGGGCACGATCGGGGGCGAGGCTTCCGGTTCGATCACGTGGAGCACCGAGTAGCGGCTCTCTTCCTTAGCGACGGGGTCGCCGGCGCTAACGCGGACGCTCTCGTACAGCACGCCTTCGAGGACGCTCATGCTCTCCACCGCGTGCCCTTCCCCGAGATACGGTTCCGCTTCCACGCTGCTCCCGTTCCAGTGCAGGTGGAAGGTCCCGAGCTGCGGTTCGGGCAGCGAATCCCCCCCGAACCAGCAGTCCTCGGAGTCAACCGCGGGCGGCGGCGGCGGGATGCAGGCCGCCGCGTGCATCGCCTGATAGGAGTCGGCTTCGCCGGCGGGGTGGGCGTAGGAGCCGACCACGCTGCCCCCGGCGAAGTGGCACAGCGTGTTGTCTTCGAGCGGCACCTGCCGTTCGAACTGCGTGCCGGAGGATTCGCTCACCTGCCCCGGGCGCCCGTCGGAGACGGTCCAGAATTCGTCGGGGCCCGCCCACGCGATGCTCCCTTCGCTCGCGCCGCACACTTCGGCGATCTCGCGCCATTCAACGCCGTCGTACGCCCACACGCCCGGGGGGATGGCCTTGCCATTGCCGTGCGTGATCAAGAGGCCGCGATTGGGTTCCCAGAACTCGATGTCGCCGATCTGCCCGAGGCCGATCGGCAGCGACAGTTCCGGCGTGCCGGGCGGGGCTTTTGGGGGAGTGGGCTGTTCAAGGCGCCACACGGCGCCCGCTTCGCCGCCTTCCGCCGCGGCAGACACAGCCGGCGATATGTACGCGACCGCGGTCGCCAAAACCGCCGGCACCAACAGCATCCGGAGGTGTGCCGCCGCGCGTCTCATCGCCGCGCGTCCCCGCGGGTCCGGGAGTGGGCGGCGGCGCCCTTGGCTGAGCGCCGCGCGGTGGCGGTGCGCTGGAATGCGACCGCGATGCTCGCATGCAGCGTCGGCTCGCCGCGCGCGGTGAACGTCAGGCTGGCGTTCGCCGAGAGGCCGCCCGGCTGAGCGGCGAGCCCGGCGTAGGCCCTGTCGAGCTTCAGCACGAGCATGATCAGTTCTCCCGCGGGGGCGTGCGCGGCCTGCCCCGCGACGGCGAGCGTGCGGGTCGCGACGAGCTGGCGCCCGCCATTGCGAGCAGTGGCATGGGCAGCGTGGTGAGCCGCGCGCGAGGAGCTAGCAGCGCGGCAGTGCGAGTGTGAGGAGGAGCCGGCGGTACGCCGAGTCGAGCGCGAGGAGCAATCAGTACGCCGGCTCAAGCGCGAGGAGCGCCGGGCGCGCCGGGCGCGCCGGGCCGCGTGCGAGGATCCGCCGCCGACGAGCAGCGCGCCGCGCGCCTGCACCGTGAGCGTGCCGGCGGCGGGGACCGCGACGTAGAGCACGACGTTGCCGTTGGCGCGCGATAGCGCAGTCACCCCCAACCGCCACGCCGGTTCGGTGCCCATAGTCGGCGCGGGGCTGAACGACTGGGACGTCGACAGCGAGGGGAACGCCACCGGTTTGACCAAAAATACGTCGCTGCCGTTGGCAGGCGCCGCGGAGGGCGTGTCGCCGGGGGGGGTGTTGCCGTCGCCATAGACGAGGTTGTCTGCCGTCGAGGCGAAGATGAGCGTTTCCCCATTGGCGGAGAAGGCGGGCGAGAGCGCGCCGAAGCCATCCGGCGAGGGCCCGTACTGGTCTTCTTCCTCGAGGTTGGTTTTGTGCGGCTGTTCGCTGGGTCCGCCCGCGTACCCGTGCGTCACCTGGGTGAGCGTGCCATCGCGCAGGTCGACGTCGAACAGCTCCGGCATCCCCGGTTCGGACGCCGGCGCGTCGACGTACTGGGGAAAGCCGAGCGGGAACTGAGTGCGCACCGTGGCGAACGCGACCTGCTCGCCGTCGGCGGAGATTTCGAAGTCGGCGATCGGCGCGTCGTAGGTGAGCTTTTCGGGCCCGATCTCGGTCAGCGGGGTGAGCGCCTGGTCGCGGGTGAGGCCGGGGTGCATGTCGGCCGTGAACAGGTCGGCCGGTTGCCCCGTGTCGCTCCGCCCGAAGTCGAGCCCCTCGGCGAGCAGCTTCTCCTCGGAGAGGAACGCGACGGTGTAGCCGTCGGCGCTGAGCCGCGGGATAAAGTCTCCGATGCCACGGGCAGCGCCCCAGATCCCGGAGGTGAAGTTCGCCCCCCGTTCGGTGACGAACGGCCCCTGGCAGGGGTCAAGCGCTGAGGGCGTTTCCGGCAGCGCGCTCTCACCCGATTCCGCACACAGGGGATTGCCCGGGTCCGATCCGCCCGTCACCCGCTCGGTCGCCGCTTCCGAGCCCGGAGCGATCCGCCGCCACAGCGGTTCGGTGTATGTCGGCGAGAACCGTTCGGAGGGGAGCCCCGTCGCCTGCTCGCCGACATCCTCCCCCATCCACGCCACGGTGCTGCCGTCGGCGCTGATCGAGGCTCCCGGCCATTCGCCCGTTTCCGGGATCGCCGGGAACTCCAGCCGTTCCCCCGGGTAGACGGCGCCGAGCTGGCCCTTGCCGACGACCGGTTCGGCGGCCCCCGCCGCAGCCGATTCGCCGCATTCGAAGTAGCAGCGGCTGACGAGCACCGTGCTGGCGCTTTCGATGTAGCGCACCGCGACCTGGCCGGCGGGCGTGTGCGGCTGCGGCGTTTCGTCCCGGTCGCGTTCTTCTTCTTCGAGCTTCGGGTAGGCGACGAGGTTGGAGATCGCGGTGGTGACGAACGCGACCTCGTTGCCGTCGGCGCTGATCGCCGAGCGGCCGGCCGCGCTCGCCCCCATCGTCGTGCTCGCGGCGTGGTAGGCAAGCGGTTCGGAGGAGCCGTTGGCGGCCGAGACGATCGTGAAGGCGCCCGCTTCTCCCGGCGCCAGCGCCATGTTGCGCACGTACACGTTCACCGCTTCCTGCTTGGGTGCTCCGTCGGGCTGCTCGTCGGTGATCGCCGGCAGGCTCTTGCCTTCGTTGGTGGTGAAGCTCAGGTGCTGCCCGTTTTCACTGATCGAGGGCATCTCGGCGTCGCCGCCGGCCACCTGTTCGAGCGCGCCCGTAAGCAGATCGCGCCGCCACACGCCGGTGACGCCCGCGATCGAGCCATCGAAAGCGACGTACACGCCGTTGCTGGAGATCGCGGCGTCGTGGGCGTATTCCACCTGCTGCGGTTCGCCGCCGCCGAGCGTGCCCTCGGAGACGAGCGAGATTGGCCCGAACAGGTCAGCCTGCGCACACGCCGGCGCAAGCGCAGTCAGCACGCAAATGAGCCCGACGGCAAACAGCCACCTCATCGCACGCTCACCCACTGACTCACCACGCCGGCATTGCCGATCGCATCGCGCACGTGCACGACCACGCGGTAGACGCCCGCGCGGCGGTAGTGGTGGGAGAAGCCCGTGTGCCCATGAGCGAACGCGCCGTCGCCGAAGCTGACGCTCACCGCGTGCTCGTCCACGCCCGCGTAAGCGTCGTGCACCCGCACCCGCACCCCCGCGCCACCGCTGGCGAGCGCGACCTTGACCGTGGGTGGCACGCCAGCGATCAGCAGCGTCGAGGGAGCGGTCAGCGTGGACTCGCCGTCCCGGTCGGTGGCGAGCACCTGCAGACGATGCTTACCCGAGCTCAGACCGCGGGGGCTGAGGCGCGCGGAGAGGATTTCGCCCGCCGGAGTTGGTTGGATGTGACCGTCGAGCACGAGGTGGTAGCTCAGCGGCCCGGCTGAGGTCGGAGCAGGCTGCCAGGAGACGGACGCCTGGTCCGGTTTCACCCACCCCTTGGGCAGCGTCAGCACGAACTGGGAGGGCGGCGCCGTCGCCTGCGCAGCGACGATCGCGGCGTCGCCCAGCGGCCCTTGGCGGAAGGCGATCAAGCCGTCGCCGAGCCCCGAGCGGCCGACCGCGAGTTCCGCGACTTCGCCGCCGGCGCCGCCGCTCACCAGCGCCGTCTGCACGGCCCCGTCGGGGAAGTCCTCGCGCACCGCCACCGCGGGGTGGCCCTGCGCTTCGGCGCTCGGCCAAGCCGAGACCCCCCCGCCTTCGGGGTTCATGACGCTGGCGACGCTCTCTTCGCTGCCGGCGAACGGGGGTCCAAGCGAGAGCGCTCCCGTCAGCCCTTTGTCGTTGCCTTCGATCACGCGGGGGGTGCCGTTGTCGTCGTAGACCACGCGCACGGAGCGCTTTTCGTCGATGTCGATCGCCGGCGGCCCGACGGTCGCGCTCTTGCCTCCGGGGACGGCCGAGTCGGCGATCGTCGCGCCCTGAAACTCACCGCCGTTGGCCGATTCGCCATCGGGCAGGATGTTCAGGAAGATGCGCGTCCCCGGCAGCGGTGAGGAGGGCCCAGCCGCCTGGCGGTAGGCCACCTCGGCCTGGCCGAGGCGCGAGAAGGCGACGCTGGGGGCTTCGGCGTCGTCGGTGATCGGCGCCCCGTTGTAGGCTTCGGCGGAGACCGGCATCACATAGTTGAGCGCGGCACCGAAGATCCGCCGCGCCCAGATCCGCGCGACGCCTTCGATGTCGGGCTCCTGCCACACGACCACCCCGTTGCCGGTCGGGCCGATCGCAACCTGCGGCGCGTCGTCCTGCGTCGGCGGGCGCATGCCGACCGCGGCGTCGCGGTTGATCGCGCCGAGGTTCGACCAGCGCCGGCCGTCGAAGTGCGCGACGCGCACGCTCTCGGGCACGTCGCCCGCTCGCAGCAGCGAGACACCGACTTTGTTGGTGTCGATCACCCGGTAAACGACATCGGCCTGGCCGGTCGAGCTGACCGCGAGGTCGGGGCTGGTGCCGGTTCCTTCTTCGATGTCGCGGTCGACGATGATCGCCTGGCCGAAGTGTTCGGCGCCAGGTCCGAGCTCCGCTCCGAGCAGCTCGTAGATCGGCTTGCCGGTGGTTGGGCTGGTCGCGAACGGCGTGGCCCACACGACGATCAGCTCACCGCCGACGGCGGCGCCGATGCGGGGCCAGCTGGCGGCGAACGGCTCTTCGGTGTCCACCCGGATCGGCGCCAGCCAATGCCCTTCGACATAGCGCGAGACGAACACGTGGGCGACGCCTTCGACAGTCTTGAGATAGGCGACTCCGCCGCTGCCGTCTTCGGCCATCGCCGCACCGCCGAAGCCGACGATGCTCTCGCTGGGGCCGTCGATCGTCGTCGCCGGCAGGATCACCGCTTGCGCAGAGGCCGGGAGGATCGCGAGAGCCAGAACCGCGGTGAGAGCGGCGAGTGTCTTCCTCGACCGAAGCCGGGAGACACTCGCCTTTGGCGCTGGCCGATTCGGGGATGCGAGCGAAGCGAGTGTCTCCCTAATCGGTCCCCGTTTCGAGCTGCGACCCATCTCACGACGTCGATTTGTTGAGGGCGCCCGGGCTCGGGGCGTAGGCACAGCGGAAGTTCTGCGGTTCGCCGACCGGCTGGGACCCGGCGAAGCCGCCCTTGGTGCCGTTGGAGTACACGTCCACGTACTGCAGCGATTCCGGCAGCGGGTTGGCGGGCAGCGGGATCGGGTTGGGCTGGCCCTGGCGGGGGTCGCCGGTCGCGCCTTCGCTGACACCCTCGAAGCCCGCCGCCGCCGAGCCCGCTTCGGTCGTGACCAGCGTCGAGCTCATCTCGCGTTCGTCTTTGAGGCCGCGCGTGGGATCGAGGTTGATCGTCGCGGTCAGCGGCGAGTCGTGGATCGTCGACTCGAGCTTGACGCGCGCGGCGCCGCCCACCAGTCTGCGAGGCGTCGGGCAGCCAGCCGCCTTCTTCCTCGCACTTCTTCGAGGCCCAGAGAAAGTTGTTCTTGCCGACGTCTTCCTTGGTGAGTGGGAAGGGCGTCGATTCCAGGCACCAGGTGCCGAGGTCGACGCTGTCGGGCGGGCAGGTGGCGACGATCTGTTCGGCCGTTTTGCCGTCGAATCGCTTGGCGTTCTCGGCAGTACTCACGGTTGGGATCGCCGCGGAGGGGAATTTCCCGTTGCGACCCAGCGTCAGCAGCGCGCCGGCGTGGGGCTTGGAGCTGATCGGATGCCCGTCGATCGCCGCGACCACCGCGTGGCGGGCGGCGTCGGCGAGGCCGGTAGTGGAGAAGACGAGTGCGATCAGCGCAACGGCCATCGCGGGGGAGGGCAGGTAGCGTCGCGAGCGTGGTGGGCGTGCTCTCATTCCGCCGGCTTGTGGACGTCGCGGGTGACCGGGAAGGGAGGTGGGAGGAGGCGGCGCGCGCGAACGCTCATCACGCTTGCTCCGGGTCGGCGCGCTGGGTGAAACGCGGAGGCTCGGGGGAGGCCCTGCGCACGTCGCGCAGCTCCTCAAGCGTCACCTCGTGCACCGTGGAGAGCACCGCCTCCAGCGCCACGCCCGAGAGCGTCTCCTGCTCGAGCAGCGCGGTGGCGGTCTCTTCGACCGTAGACCAGTTGCGGTCGAGGATCACAGCGGCGCGCGCCTCGGCGTCGCCGACCAGCCGCTCGACCTCGTCGTCGATCACGTCCAACGTGTGCGGCCCGACCGAGCCGAGGTCCTGCAGCGAGGCGCCGAGGAACACCTCGCCGCTCTTCTCGCCGATCGTCACGAGGCCGAGCGCCGGTGACATCCCGAACGAGGTGACCATCGAGCGCGCCAGTGCGGTGGCGGCGTGCAGGTCGTCGTTGACGGAGGTCGAGTGGTTGCCGAACGCCATCCGCTCGCCCGCGAGGCCGGCGAGGATCGAGATCAGCTGGCGGTGCAGGTCGGGCTCGCTCATGATCACCTGGTCGCGGTCGGTGAGCATGTGCGCGGCGGTGCCGAGCTGGCGCCCGCGCGCGACGATCGAGAGCTTGCGCGTGGATGTCTTCTGGCCGAGCGCGTCGGTGACGACGGCGTGGGCGGACTCGTGGATCGAGATCAGCCAGCGCTCCTCGGTGCTCAGGATGTGGCGTTTGGCGGGGCCGGCAACGACGCGGTCGATCGCCTCCTCGAGCGTCTTCTGGTCGATCTGCGCGCGGCCGTCGCGCACGCTCAAGAGCGCCGCCTCGTTGATCACGTTGGCGAGCTCGGCGCCGCTGAAGCCGGGCGTCTGGCGCGCGACCTCATCCAGCGAAGCGTCCGGCGCGAGCGGGCGCTTGCCCCCGTGCAGGCGCAGGATCTCCAGGCGCCCGTGTACGTCGGGGTTGTCGATCACGATCTGGCGGTCGAAGCGGCCGGGGCGCAGCAGCGCCGGGTCGAGGATGTCGGGGCGGTTGGTCGCGCCCATCACCACCAGGCCGCCGTCACCGGCGAAGCCGTCCATCTCGACGAGGATCTGGTTCAGGGTCTGCTCGCGCTCGTCGTTGCCCTGCCCGATGCCGGCGCCGCGCTTGCGCCCGGCGGCGTCGAGCTCGTCGATAAAGATGATCGCGGGCGCCGCTTTACGCGCCTTGCGGAAGAGGTCGCGCACGCGCGCCGCGCCGACGCCGACGAGCGACTCGACAAAGTCCGAGCCCGACAGCGAGAAGAAGGCCGCGTCGGCTTCGCCCGCGACCGCCTTCGCGAGCAGCGTCTTGCCGGTGCCGGGGGGCCCGACCAGCAGCACGCCCTTCGGGGCCGCGGCGCCCACGTCGAGGTATTTCTGCGGTTCGGCGAGGTAGTCGCGGATCTCGCGCAGCTCGGCCACGGCCTCGCCGGCGCCGGCGACGTCGGCGAAGGTGATGCGGTCGGCGGAGCCCTTCCCCTTCTTCTTGCCTTTGCCGGCAAACTGCGAGAAGCCGGCGATGCCGCCCGCGGCGCCTTCGGTGCCGAGCCGCATGAACAGCGAGAAGAGGCACACAAGCAGCAGGATCGGGATCAGGAACTGGACGATGATCGTCTTTGTGCCCTTGCCCGACTGCTGGTCGACCGCCACCGTGGCGCCGCTTGAGAGCAGTTCGTGCAGCAGCTGCTGGGTTTGGGCGCCGGAGGAGGGGTAGGCAGCCCACAGCGGCTGCCTGGCGCCGGCGCCAGGCGCGGGGACCAGGACGGTGCTGACGCGGATCCGCCGCTTGCCTTTGACCGTGACCGGTGTGCGCACGGTCCGCGGCGTGGACGGGGGCACGACTCCCGCCGGCGAGAGCCGGGGAGCGGAGGTGGTGGTGAGGAGCTCAACGCGGTTGTCGTGGTCGAGCAGCAGCGCGTCGGCAATGTCTTTGTGCGTGGCGAGCGTCTGCACCGTGTTGATCGGTACCTCCACGCCCGAGCTGCTCGGCTTGATGTCCCCGAGCAGCGTGGCGAACGCGATCGCCAGGCCGATCGACGCGAGCGCCAGGAAGAGCGCAATCGGATCGCGGAAAGCGATCCGCCGCGCGCTCTGCAGGCCCGCGCCGAGGGTCGCCAGCACCGGGCTGCGGCGTTTGGCCAGGCCCGAGCGCACCGTGGCGCGACCCGGTGTCTCGGACGCCCGCCCACCCCCACCGTTGGCGCGGGTGGGCGGGACTCCATTGCTCGCCGCGGGCGGCGGCGCGGGCGGGAACTGAGGGTTGTCGGAGCTGGGCTCGTCGGTCATGAGCGAAGGCCTCCATGCCGCGGTGGCCGCAGGCAGAGACAATCGAGGTGGCGACGAGGAGTCGGCGCCGGATCCACCCGAGGTCTACATGAGCGAGGGGGAAAAGCAAAGACCTTTCACAAAAACAAAACATTGGCGGACGGTGCCCTCCCAATCTTCACCAAATTTTCTCCAACTTGCCACCACCTGTTTACTTGGGCCGCCCGGCGAGCGGCTGAGACTGCAACGCCCCCGAAAGCAAAGGAGTCTCCGTGCGCGCTCACCGCACCCTCGCCGTCTCGCTGACCCTCGCCATGATGCTCGCCGCACCCGCCGCGGCCGTGGCCGCCAAGCGCCTGATCATCGGAGGCTCGACCTCCGTGCTCCCGCTCGCCCAGAAACTCGCTTCCGCCTACCACCACCAGTTCCCGCACATCCCCGAACCGAAGGTCGAGGGTGGGCAGTCCGACATCGGGATCGCGGGCGTGGCCAGCGGGCGCTTCGACATCGGCGACTCCTCGCGCGACCCGCTCAGCACCGACCCCAAAAACGTCGCTCTCACTTGGACGAAGATCGCGCGTGACGGCATTTGCGTGATCACCAACGACAAGAACCCGGTCGCCAACTTCTCGCAGACGACAATCCAGGGAATCTTCAGCGGCTCGATCCGCGACTGGAGCGAAGTCGAAGGCGCGAAGGTCTCCGGTCCGATCGAACTGTTCGACCGCTCCAGCGCCTCCGGTACGCAGGACGCCTTCCAGAACATCTTCATGGGCGAAGACCTGCGGATCTCCCCCGCCGCCAGCGCCGAGGACTCAAACGGCGAAGAGCAGAACGCGATCTCAGCCGCCCCGGGAGCGATCGGCTTCGTCTCCTTCGCCTACACCGCGGGCGTCAACGCGGCTGCCTATCAGGGCGTGGCGTGCAACCTGCGCAACGCCCGCTCGGGGCAGTACGGCGGCGTGCGCAACTTCTGGATGATCACCAGAGGCGTGCCCAAGGGCGAAACGGCCAAGTTCATCAAGTGGGTGACGAGCGGCAACAAGACCACCAAAAACATCATCAACTCGGACTGGATCGCCGTCTACTAGCGGAAGCCGAGGCGAGCGGGGGCGTGGCGGCGAGCGGACGGCTGTGAGCGCTGAGGAGTATCCCCCGGCCGTCCCACCGGCTGCGCCTCCCGACCCGATGGAGGCGCGGCACCGGCACGCCGCGTTGGCCGAAACGGGGATGCGAGCCGAAGGCGAGTGTCCCCCGGCTTCGGTCGCCGCCCACCTGAAGGAGGCCGCCCGCGACCGGCGTGTCGAGTTCGCGCTCGGCACGCTGGCCGCCGGCACGCTGGCGCTGATCGCGGCGATGCTGGTGACGGTGCTGGTCAACGGGTGGCCCTCGTTCGAAGCCAACGGCCTCGGCTGGTTTGGCAACAGCGGCGACCCCGTCCTGCAGTTCCGCGCGATGCAGACGGGCACCGCGCTGCCCGGCCACCCGCTGCTGTACTTCAGCGCCTGGCCGCTGATCTGGGGGACGCTGCTGAGCACCGCCGGAGCGGTGGCGATCGCGCTGGTCGTCTCGACGCTCGCGGCAATCTTCATCACCGAGTTCGCGCCGCTGCCGGTGAGGCGCGTGCTCGAACCGGTGGTGCGGCTACTGGCGGGCGTGCCGTCGGTGATCTATGGGCTGGTGGGGCTGCTGTTGATCGCGCCGTGGGTGGAGGGCCTGATCAGCACTCAGCGCAAGGAATCGGTGCAGTACGTGGTGCAGCTCGAGCGGCGAGGGTCTGCTGACCGCCACGCTGGTGCTCACGGTCATGATCCTGCCAATCATGATCGCGCTCACCTCGGGCGCGCTCGCGGCCGTACCGCCCGCCTGGCGCGAAGGCTCGGTGGCGCTCGGCGTCAACCGCTGGCGCACGATCTGGCGCGTGTCGGTGCGCGCCGCGCGACCCGCGATCGTCTCCGCCACGGTGCTCGGCACCGCGCGCGCTCTCGGCGAGGCGATTATGCTCGCGATGCTCGGCGGCGGGCGGCCGTTCGCCCCCAACCCGCTGGACGGGCTGACGTTCTTCTTCGAGCCGATCCAGCCGCTGGCGGCGTCGATCGTCAAGGAATTCGGCGACAACCCCAACACCCCGATCGGACACACCATGTACGCGTTCGGGGCCCTGCTGCTGTTCAGCGCGGCGCTGCTGTCGCTCGCCGGATGGGCCGTGAGGCAGCCGCTCAAACGCTATGGAATAGGCATCTGATGGCGACCGCCGGCCCCGCGCTACAGCCGCCCGCCGCCGCGATCGTGCGCCCGCGCCGCGAATCGACGTCGTCGTGGCCGCTCGTGGACCGGTTGGCGTACTGGCTGTGTTGGGCAGTGGGGATCGGGCTGTGCGTGGTGGCGGGAGGGATCGTGCTGTTCATGTTCGTCAAGGGAATCTCGGCGCTGCGCCCGAGCCTGTTCGTCGAATCGCCCTCGACGGGGGTGCTGCAGGAAAAGCACTCCGGGGGCTTCCTCGACCCGCTGATCGGGACGTTCATCCTCACTGCGATCGGCATTGCGATCGCCGCGCCGACCGGCGTGGGGATCGCGGTGTGGCTGGTCGAGTACGCGCGCCCGCGGTGGCTGGCGCGCGCCGTGGAATCGGCGATTGAGACGATCGCCGGGATCCCCAGCATCGTGCTGGCGCTGTTCGGGCTGCTGATCTTCGCGCGTCCGCTGTTCGGGTTCCTCTCCGGGAGTGCCAGCAACGGTACGGTCAGCGGCCAGTCGTTCCTCAACGCCGGGATCATGATGTCGGTGCTCGCGCTGCCGCTGGTGGTGGGCGCCTCGCGCGAGGCGCTGCTGCAGCTACCGGCGCGCATGCGCGAGGCGTCGTACGCGCTCGGCAAGACGCGCGCGACCACGATCTGGCGGGTGCTACTGCCCTCCAGCCGCACGGGGATCGCCAGCGGCGCGGTGCTGGGGATGGGGAGGATCATCGGCGACACCGCGATCATCCTGATCCTGCTCAACACGCTGAAGCTCGAAGGGACCGGAGGGGCGCCTCTGCTCAGCACGCTGCGCGGCACCGGCTCGACGCTCAGCTACTACATCTACTACTACGCGCCGACCGGCGACGGCAACTCTCCGCAAAAGGCGTACGCCGCCGGCTTCGTGCTGCTGATGGTCGTGCTCGGACTCAACGCGCTGGTGACGCGCCTGAGCAAAGGGCTCTCGTTCAAGACGGTCAACTGGGGAATCAATCAATGAGCAGGCTCCCCCCACCCGTGCGCCGCATCGCGACCGACCGCGACCCGCGCGTGGTCGCGCCCGCGCCGCCCGCCGACGACTCGGGCAACGGCGCGGGCGGCGTGGCAGCCGGGGCGGGCGGGTCATCAATCCTCGCCCGCCGCCGCGCCGCGCGCCCGGCGGCGGCGTACCCCCCGGAAGAGCGGATGCAGATCGAATCGGTGTCGCTCGCCTACGGCGAGCGGTGGGTCGTGCGCGACGTCAGCCTGCCGGTACGCCGGGGCGAGGTGCTGGCGCTGATCGGCGCGAGCGGCTCGGGCAAGACGACGCTGCTGCGCTCGCTCAACCGCCTCACCGAGATCACCGCCGGGGCGGGCCGTGCCGGGCGGATCACGCTCGACGGCGAAGAGATCCACGAGATCGAGGTCAACGCGCTGCGCCGGCGCGTGACGATGGTCTTCCAGCAGCCCAACCCCTTCCCGATGAGCATTTTCGAGAACGTCGCCTACGCGCTGCGCGAGGCCCCCGGCCGGCGCCGCCGCGCTCGGCGCGCCGCGCTGGAGCCGGCGGTGCGCGAGGCGCTGCGCCGCGCGGGGCTGCACGAGGAGGTCGCCGACGATCTCGACCGCCCCGCGCTGTCGCTCTCGGGTGGCCAGCAGCAGCGGCTGTGCATCGCGCGCGCGCTGGCCGCCGACCCGGAGGTGATGCTGCTCGACGAGCCCTGCTCGGCCCTGGACCCGATCTCCACAGCGGTGATCGAGGACTTGATCGTCGAGCTGCGCGAGAGCGTGGCGATCGTGATCGTCACCCACAACCTCCAGCAGGCCCAGCGCGTGGCCGACCACGTCGCGTTCATGCACCTCGGCGAGCTCGTCGAGTACGGCACGGCCGAGCAGGTGTTCGAGCAGCCCCGCCAGCAGCGCACGCGCGACTACATCGGCGGAGCGTTCGGGTGAGCAGGGGATGAGGAGGAGGGGGGCCGCCAGGGGGCGGCCGGGGGCGGGGCACGCACAGCGGTACCGAACGTGGTGGCGCGGAACGGCGGGGAAGCGCGGGCGGGGACTCGGCGCGGTGAGGCAGGCGATCGGAGGACGTACAGGGAGCGTCGGCGCGGTGCTGGTGCTGGCGCTCGCGGTGGGCGGATGCGAGAGCAGCCAGGAAAAGAGCGCGCAGCTCGAAAAGCAGGCGAAGCTCGCCAAGGCCGAGCACCCCGTGGCAGCCGCCAAAGGCCTGTCGATCGCACACGCCAGCAGCGCGGTGCGGGTGGTGGCCACGCAGGCCGTGCACAGCTCCGAAGGGACGGCGGTGGTCGTGACGCTGCGCAACGTCTCCACCCACGCGCTGCGCGACGTGCCGATCGCGATCACCGTGAAGGGCGCGGGCGGGAGCACGCTCTACCAGAACGACACCGCCGGCCTGGAAGCGGCGCTTACGACCGTGCCGCTGCTCCCGGCGGGAGCGCGGTTCGAGTGGATCGACGACCAGGTGCAGGCCGCCGCAGCGCCGGCGAGCGTGAGCGCGCTCGTGGGCGAAGCGCCGCAGGCCCCCGGGCGGGCCTCCGTACCCCAGATCGTGCTCACGGGCGTGCACGCCAACGAAGAAGGCGGCAGCAGCGGCGTGGCGGGAACCGTCCACAACGACTCCGCGGTGACCCAGCGCGAACTCGTCGTCTACGGGATCGCCCGCCGCGGCGCGCGGATCGTGGCGGCCGGACGGGCGGTGCTAAGCAAAGTCGCCGCGCACGGCTCCAGCTCCTTCCAGGTGCTGTTCATCGGCAGCGCCGCCGGCGCGCACGTCGAAGCGAGCGCGCCGCCGAGCACGTTCTGAGCGGCCACCGGGCGGGCGGCGGCGGGCGGTCGGTGAATGGCGCGCACCGTCGAGCACTCCATGCCGGGTCGAGCCCGCCACCGCAAGTCGGTGAGGCGAGCGCTGGGCGATCCCAACAAACCCGAGTTGATCGATCGACTTTACTTCATCAATCGGCTTTGGTACAAAGGTGTTTTCACGCGTCGGGCGCAGCCTCACGCTCGCAAGGCATCAAGCGGCTCATTCCGTGAGCTGTACTTCCTCTTCCGCATCATAGATATCCATATCCTCGAACAGCAGGTCTTCGATCTCGGCGTCATCCATTGATGGCTCCTCGACTACGCGCCGGCGACGAAGCACCGCGATGATCGCGCGCTCTCGACGCAACAGACGAGCAGCATAATCAGACCTGAGCGGATACTCATAGCTGGTGACCTCCTCGACCAGCGCATCTCGCTTGAGGTCATCGCGTAGAGCGCGCACAGCGGGGATGTTGTCGTCGCGCGCCATCAGATACACGGCATCGCACTTCTCTTGGTATATCAGCCGCTTTACACGCTTTCTGTATGGGATCAAGCCCTCTGCCTCAATCCTGCCTTTCATCGCCACAAAGACAATCCCAGCGTTCAGGTAACGGCCTTTGTACTTCAACGAGGTTTTATGGTCATATCGCTCTCGACGCGCAAGCTTCCCCAGCCAGACACAAAATTCGCGTGCGTCGTGAAGGCACGCCTTGTCACATGGGCTTGGGTAGAGTTTTTTGCCCAACATCCGGTACTCGCTGAGCATCACACGCGTCAGCCATCCATGCAAGTCGATCGCGTCTACCTCTTCGATGGTTCCGCGCAGTTCAACGAGCGCCGGGTCGAGATAACGATCAATGAATAGGTCGAGTGCACCCGTCGGCATGTGGCTGACCTGGAGAATCGACCGCGCGATCGTCAGGTCGACAGCACGCATGGTCTCACGGTCGACATACCGTCGCGCCCGCGGAATCACGGCTCTGGGGAGATAGGTCATCAGGGCGTTGGTGATGTTCTCCTCACGATCGCGGGCTCTGCGCATGAACACGACAACCTCGCCATTGCGAATGTGCGCGCACGCCTCCTCAGCGTTGGCCCACTCCAGCCTGAGCTTGCCGCCAATCACGCCCTCCGGGATGTCCTTCATCAACATAGCCCGCGCGGTGTTGACGTCACCCTGCACTGAGAAGGCCACGGCCCGGCGATCGGCAATCCTCACGACGTACGCAACACCTCGCCAGATCCATCCCGCAAGCTTTTCCGCTTGATCGGGCCGCATGAGGACGAACACAAAGAGCCCAACGAATGCAACCGGGATCGTCATGCGAAAGATCATGTGGCGTTGAAACCCTCGAGGCAATCGATCCGGTCACACGCAAACACGACACCGTTCGTGCCCCTGCTCGCCGCGCCGAGACCCGACTCTCGCAGGGGCGTTCCGCAGACAACACAGCGCAACGTCCCCGAGCGATAACCCTCACCGACACCCAGCAGGTCGAGAAGGGCGTTCGTATCCCGCTCATGCACAGCGGTTACTCGGGCAAACTCCGCCTTCATGTCCTAAGTATATCCGGTGGGAATCGGAAAAGTGATATAGTTTCGTGATCATCCACGTAACATTTGGTACTTGCAAGGGGTAAATGATTACAAGCGTCTGAATCTCTTGATTTTCTCGCGGGGCTTTGATAGGCTGTGCCGGGCCGCGAGTGCCAGCGCCAGGATTCCAAATGCAGGGCAATCGCGGAGCACCACAAGCGAATCCCCGGGAGGTGAGGGGTATTGGACCCGCAGCATGACGACGCGTTAGGCAGCCACAGCAATGCGACCGTAACGGAACGCCGCGGACTGACGCAAGCAAAAAAGTGCTCCTGTTAAGTCAAAAGTAGTTCCGCCAAGGTCGTCAATCGGGGCCGGGGAAGTCTTCCCCGGCCCGTTTGTTGCGAACTGTCTGAGAACAGCTCGCCTGGCCCAAAGGGAAACATAGGCCACCCCCAGCCACCACGCAGCGGTCTTGCCAACGGACCGATTCGCGCCACCCAAGTGACTGGGACCGCCCCCCTCAGCGCCAGCGCCCGCGCTGCTTGAGCACGATCCCCTCCAGCACGTGGGCAACCGTCTCGCAGGCGTCGACGGCGGCCTCCAGCGACTCGAAGATGTCCTTCCAGCGGATCACGACCATCGGGTCGATGCCGCCCGCAAACAGCGAGGCGACGGCGTCGCGCTGCAGGCGGTCGCCCTCGTTCTCCAGGCGATGGATCTCCACCAGGTGGGGGCCCAGCTCGGTGCCGGTGCGCAGGCAGCGCAGGGCTCTGGCGATCTGCTCACCGGCGCCAACCAGCACCTCGGCGAACTCGACCGCCTGCTCCATCGGGGCTTCCACCCCGTACAGCACCATCTGCGCGGCGGCGTGCTCGGTGTAGTCGACGATGTCGTCGAGCGCAGTTGCCAGCGCGTAGCCGTCGCTGGCCGCGAACGGCGCGCGCACGCGGCGGCCGGCGGTGAGGCGGTGGATGATGTCGTGGGTGATGCGGTCGCCCTCCTGCTCGCACACCTTCAGATCGCGCGCCAGCGGGGCGTGCTCGGGGAAGTCCGCCAGCAGCTCGCGCATCAACAGACCCGAGCGCTGCACGTTGCGCCCCGCCTCCTCCACCAGCTCCATCAGGGAGCCGTCCATGCCGCGGCGCAGGAAACTCATCGCAGCACGGTGCCGCAAATCAGACGGGCGTCGCAGCCAAGGGTTGGCCGCGCCAGGACGAAACGCCGAGGATGGCGGAGATCGAGGATCCCGGGACGCGGGTGGTTGGGCCGGCCGTGGCGAGGGCAACTCATCGGCGCAGGATATTCGCCGCGCGGCCCCGGCGGAGGCTGCCCGCCAGCCCAGCCCATGCCTTTCACATTTTTTTCACGAATGAATCACGAGTTCGCAACTCGGTAGCTCTCGCCGACCTCGATCATGCTGGCCTGTGGAAGAGTCTCTCGGGAATGGCAATGGCGGCACCATCTACGCGGGGGAGCTCGAGATCCACCCCGCCGAGGGGTTGGCGCTCGCCACCGGCCAGGCGCTGACGCTCTCAGTGCGCGAGTTCGAGCTGCTCGTGGCGATGGCGAAGCGGCTCGGGACGATCGTTACGCGCGAGGAGCTCTACCGCGTCGTGTGGGGGGGCGAGCTGCGCGCCGGCGACCGCTCGGTCGATGTGTACGTCTCCAAGCTGCGCACCAAGCTCGAAGCGGCGATGCCCGACCGCCGCTTCATCCACACCCACCCGGGCTTCGGCTACCGCTTCCAACCCCAGCCTGTTGCGGGAGGGGGATCTGCTGCGCTCCCGGCGTCCCCCCATGCCGGAGGAGCAGCCGCCCCCGTCGCGGCCGCCCCGCGGATGGCTGACCGCCAACCACAACCTTCACGAAATTTTCACACGGCGGGGGCAGTGGACTAGGACAGTAGGGTCGGCATCGCTCGGGCGGGGTGCGCCTTGCGACTCATGCTTAGCCCTGCTCCGATCCATCGACCCCCATACAAGTCAGAGGGAGACGCAATAGTGATCAACTTGCAAAAGACAGCCGCGACGGCCCTGGGCGTGGCGGCGCTCTCGCTGCTCGTCGCAGCGTGCGGCAGCAGCACCAGCACCACGACCTCCGGCACCACCAAAACCCCCGTGGCGTCCGCCACGATCTCCGGCGCCGGCTCCACCTTTGCGGCACCCGTCTACGAACAGTGGGGCTCACAGACTGGCCAGCGCCGGCCTCACCGTCAACTACCAGGCCGTCGGCTCGGGCGCCGGCATCACCGCGCTGGAAGGCAAGACCGTCGACTTCGGCGCCTCCGACCCGCCGCTGAAGGCCGCCGAAGCAGCGGCGCTCTCCAAGGTCGGCGAACCGGTGCAGATCCCGATGTTCCTGGGCGCGATCACCGTCTCCTACAACCTCCCCGGCGTACAGTCCGGCCTGAAGCTCGAAGGCACCACGATCGCCAACATCTACCTCGGCAAGATCAAGACCTGGAACGCCCCTGAAATCGAGGCGCTGAACCCCGGCGTCACGCTGCCGAGCACCGCGATCACGGTGATCCACCGCTCCGACTCCTCGGGCACCTCCGCCGGCTTCACCGGCTTCCTCGCCGCTGTCGATCCGGAATGGGCGAGCAAGGTCGGCTCCGGCAAGATCGTCCCCTGGCCCGTCGGCACCGGCGCCAAGGGCAACGCCGGCGTCGCCGGCGCGGTCGAACAGACCCCCGGCGCAGTTGGCTATGTCGAGCAGGCATACGCCCTGACGCACAAATTCACCTACGCCGACGTGAAGAACAAGGCTGGCAACTTCGTGGCGCCCACGCTGGCCTCCACCAGCGCCGCCGCGGAAGGCATCGTGCTGCCGGCCAACCTCGCGTTCGCGATCAAAAACCCCTCCTCGCCGCAGGCCTACCCGATCACCTCGCAGACGTTCGTGGTCGTCTACAAGGACATGTGCAAGGCCGGCGTCCCCGGCGGCAAGAGCGCGGCCGAAGGCGTCGTGAAGTTCCTCGACTACGGCCTCGGCGCGGGGCAGGCGATCCTCGCCAAGGCCGACTACGCAACGCTGCCGGCCACGATCCTCGCCAAGTCCAAGGCGGCGGTCGCGGGACTGACGTGCGAAGGCTCGGCGCTGAGTTAGTCTGAAAGGCGCTTTGGAGGCAGCATCTTGAGAGAGCTATGTATCGACCAGGGCCGCGCGGCGACGCCGGCCGGGTGATGCATGGAGGCCGCCTCCGTACCCAGCAGCCCTGACCGACCGATCCTCGGGCGGTCAGGGCTGGCGCGCCTGCCCGACCGCGCCCTGAAGTACGGGCTCACCGCGCTCGCCGCGCTGATCCTCGTCCTGATCGTCTACTTCTTCGTGCGCCTCTTCGGCGAAGCGCGCCCCGCGTTCGCCGCCTCCGGGGTGCTCGGCTTCGTCTTCAACAACGAATGGAACCCCGCCGCCGAACACTTCGGCGCGCTGGCGCTGCTGGTGGGGACGCTGATCACCTCCGTCCTGGCGCTGCTGATGGGAGTGCCGATCGCGGTCGCCACCGCGATCTACCTCACCGAGCTCTGCGCCAAACGGCTGCTGGCGCCGCTCACCGTGCTCGTCGAGCTGCTCGCCGCGGTGCCATCGGTGGTGTACGGGCTGTGGGGCATCTTCTTCCTCGCCCCCAAGCTTGAGCCCGCCGAGGAATGGGTCGCCCGCCACTTCTCCTTCATCCCCTTCGTCGGCGGCGGCCTCGTAACGATTCCCAACTGTTTTATCGCCGGGCTGATCCTCGCGATCATGATCCTCCCGATCGTCTCCGCGATCGCCCGCGAGGTGATGAGCACCGTGCCCGCAGACCACAAGGAGGCCGCGCTCGGGCTCGGCGCCACCCGCTGGGAGATGATCCGCATCGCCGTGATCCCCTACTGCCGCCCCGGGATCGTGGGGGGCGCGATGCTCGGGCTCGGCCGCGCGATCGGCGAGACGATCGCCGTCACGATCGTGATCGGCGACTCCCCGACGCTTGCCCACCACCTCTTCGGCCAGGGCTACACGCTGGCCGCGGTGATCGCCAACGAGTTCGGCGAGGCCACGGGGCTACACCGCTCCGCGCTGTTCGCCTGCGCGCTCGTGCTGTTTGTGCTCACGCTGCTCGTCAACGCCGTCGCGCGCCTGTTCGTGCTGCGCGCCGCGCGCGGCGGCTCCCGCGGACGGCCGAACGAGGGCCCCGCCGATCTCGGCGCCGCCGCGGCGGTGGGGGCATGAGCGAAGATCGCCTCGCGCGCTTCGCGGTCAGCCCGCGGCGGCGGCGCGCCGACCGGCTCGCGCGGGGGGCGCTGCTCGCCGCCACGCTGGTGGCGTTGGTGCCGCTCGTGCTGATCGTCTACTACCTGCTCGTCAAGGGGCTGGGGGCGTGGAGCTGGAGCTTCTTCACGACCGACCCGACCGGCAGCACGTTCTTCGGGGGCTCCTCGATCGGCGGGATCAAGAGCGCGATCCTCGGCACCCTGGAGATGGTTGCGCTCGCCTCCGTGATCGCGATTCCGATCGGGGTCGGCGTCGCGCTGTGGCTGGTCGAGTACGGCCAGCCCACGTGGTTTGCGCACACCGTGCGCTTCTTCGTCGACGTGCTCACTGGAGTCCCCTCGATCGTCTTTGGGCTGTTCATCTATATCGTGCTGATCATCGGCACCGGCTCCACCTACGCCGGCTACAAGGGGTCGCTGGCGCTCTCGCTGCTGATGCTGCCCGTCGTGATCCGCTCCGCCGAGGTCATCCTGCAGCTGATCCCCGGCGCGCTGCGCGAGTCCGCACTGGCGCTCGGCGCGCCGCGCTGGAAGGTGATCTTCCGGATCGTGCTGCCGACCGCGCTCACCGGGATGCTGACCGGCATCCTGCTCGCGGTCGCCCGCGCCGCCGGCGAGACCGCGCCGTTGCTGTTCACCGCCGGGCACACCAACAAGACCTCGCTCAGCCTTGGGGGGTTCATGAACTCGCTGCCCTACCAGATCTACAACGACGTCACATCCCCCACCACCGAAGTGGTAAACCGTGCGTGGGGGGCCGCGTTGACGCTCGTCGCGATGATCCTCATACTCAACCTGATCGCCCGCCTGATCGCCCGCAGGAGCCGTCTTGCATGAGCCCCGACGCAAAACTCTCCCCGACCGAGCAGACTCCTGAGCAGATGCTCCAGCCACACGATCGCTCTTCCTCGACTGGCGGCCCCTCCACGCAGCCGGCCGCCGTCGAGGCCAGTGGCGGTACGGTTGGCGCTCAGCCCGTGGCCAAGGTCGCGCACGAGGTGCGCCTCGATCGGCTGCGCGCCTTCTACGGCTCCTCCGAGCAGGTCAAGGGGATCGACCTGCGCTTCCCCCCCAACCAGGTCACCGCGATCATTGGGCCCTCCGGCTGCGGCAAGTCGACGATGGTGCGCTGCATCAACCGCATGCACGAAGAGATCCCCGGCGCCCGTGCCGAGGGCCGCGTGCTGCTCGACGAGCTCGACATCTACGATCCCTCGGTCGATGTGATCGCCGTGCGCCGCGCCGTCGGGATGGTCTTTCAGAAGCCCAACCCGTTCCCGACGATGTCGATCTTCGACAACGTCGCCGCCGGCCTGCGCCTCACGATCGGCCGCTCCCGGCGGGGCGAGCTACAGCACCGGGTCGAGAGCGCGCTGCGCGGCGCCGGCCTGTGGGAGGAGGTCTCCGGCCGCCTCTCCTCGCCCGGCGTCGGGCTCTCCGGCGGGCAGCAGCAGCGCCTCTGCATCGCCCGTTCGCTCGCTGTCGACCCCGAGGTGCTGCTGATGGACGAGCCCTGCTCTGCGCTCGACCCGATCGCCACGCTGCGGATCGAGGAGCTGATCGAGCAGCTCAAGCAGCGCATCACGATCGTGATCGTCACCCACAACATGCAGCAGGCCGCCCGCGTCGCCGACCGCACCGCGTTCATGCTCGCGGGCGAGCTCGTCGAGGTCGGGCCGACCGACGAGATCTTCACCAAACCCACCGACCCGCGTACCGAGGAATATGTCACCGGAAAGTTCGGCTGATCCCTCGGAGGGACGCGCGCCGGTCCCGCCCAGGGTGAGCTCACGAGCGGGAGGCGCCGCGCTGGCGGGGGGCACGGGGGGGATTGCGGGCGGCACAGGGGGGCTCGCGGGGTCGAAAACCACCCCCCGCCAGCACTTCCAGCAGCAGACTGCGCGAGCTCGAGCGGCGCGCCCTCGGCGGCCTCGACATCATCGTCGAGCAGCTCGACCGCGTGCTCGAGGCGCTCGAGCACCAGGACGTCGAGCTCGCCCAGATGGTGATCGCCGACGACGACCGTGTCGACGGGCGCTACCTGGAGATCCACCAAGGCATCCTTTCCCTGCTCGCGCTCCAGTCGCCCGTCGCCGGCGACCTGCGCGTAGTCGCAGCGCTGCTGCACGTGATGAAGAACATCGAGCGGATGGGCGACCAGTGCGTCAACATCGCCAAGCTGATCCCGCTCTCCGGCTACGAGCCCCCGGTGCGCCGCCCGCTGCTCGAGGCGCTGCTGAAGATGGGCAGCCTCGCCCGCTCGGAGGTAACCCAGTCCAAGGCCGCCTTCGCCGCCCGTGACGTCGCGCTGGCCGAAGACCTTGTGCGCCAGGACGCCTCGATCAACCGCCTCAACCGCGACATCTTCCGGATGGCGCTCGACATCGGCGACGACCCCGACACGCGCGAATGGGCGATGCACATGATCCTCGTCGCCAGAGCGTTGGAGCGCGTCGGAGACAACGCCGTCGACATCGGCGAGCAGGTCGCGTTCGTCGTCACCGGCCTGTTCCGCGAGTTCTCCGACTCCTCCCACCCGTTCGGGCAGGATTGAGCGCCCGCGGCGCCGCGGGGAGGGCAGAGCGACAAAACGCATGCGGGATTGCGTGGCATTTGTCGCAATTAGCGGACTTCCGCTGTGAAGATCCTGTGACCATCGTCCGAGGTGACAACATTGAGACCGGAGATTCGCTTACACTGGAGCCCGCGATGATGGAAACCATCCGCGCCGAGCAGGGGGGCCCAGCGGACGCTCGCAGCCCCTCCTCGACAGCCCCGCCACTGCGGGTCGCCGTTATCGACCGCGACAGCGGTTTCATCCAGGTACTCTCCAAGCGCCTCGACCGGCTCAGTTGGGAGCACCGCGTGCTGGGCAGCCCCGTCCCGCCCGAGGCGATCGGCGCGATGCGCCTGTCCGCGCTCGTCGTCGACCTCGCCGTGCTCGGGCCGCAGGCGTGGGAGTGGCTGGAGCGCCTCTGCGGCGCCCTCCCCGACCTCGGGATCGTCGTCTGCACCGGCCCCTCCACGGTGGCTCAACGGGTGCGCGGGCTGCGCTTGGGCGCCGACGACTGGATCACCAAGCCCTGCCACCCCGAGGAGGTGATCGCGCGTATCCAAAGCGTCGTGCGCCGCCGCCGCCGGCCCGCCGGCCGCGCCGAGGTCAAGTCCTTCACCGCGGGCGAGGTGGAGATCCGCTCCGACCGCTTCCAGGCGTTCGTCGCCGGCCACTCACTCGACCTCACCCGCCGCGAGTTCGAGCTGATCGAGCTACTCGCCGCCGCCGACGGGCGGGTGTTAGAGCGCGAGGAAATCTACTCGCGGCTGTGGGGTTACGCGATGGTCCGCGGCGACCGCTCGGTGGACGTGTTCGTGCGCAAGCTCCGCCAAAAGCTCGAGAAGGCTTCACCCGAGTGGCGCTACATCCACACCCACTTCGGCATCGGCTACCGCTTCGCCGCCGAACCCGCGGACGGCTCGCCCGTCGAGGGCGGGGAAGGGGCTCCCCCTGGAGGTGGGCTGGACGACGGCATCCCCGGCCTTCGACAGCCCGAGTCGACGCCGATGCCGGACGGCACACTCGCCTCCGAGCGAGACAAGGTCGAGGCGCTGGTTTAGCGGCTCAGATCCGATTTGGAGGTGCTCAGCTCCTCCAGATCGGCCCGCACCATCCGCTCCACCAGATGCTCGAAGCTGATGCTGGGGCGCCACCCCAGACTCCCCCGCGCCCTGCTCGAATCCCCCACCATCGGCGTGGCCTCCGACGCGCGCACCAGCTCGCTCGCCACACGCACATGATCCTCGGCCTCCCGGCCCACGCAGGCGAATGCCGCGCGCGCCCACTCCGCCACCGTGTGGGGCTCGCCGCTTGCGAGGATCAGATCCTGCGGCTCGTCCTGCTGGAGCATCAGCCATGCGCCGCGCATCACGTCCCCCGCGAACGACCAGTCGCGCACCGCGTCGAGGTCCCCCACCTCCACCTCGCTTGCCAGCCCCAGCTCCACCGCCGCCGCCGCACGCGTGAGCTTGCGCGTGACGAACTGCTCGGGGCGGCGCTCGGACTCGTGGTTGTAAAGAATCCCCGAGCAGGCATACACCCGGTCGTGAGCGCGCATTGCCCCCACCAGGTTATGCGCGGCAAGCTTGGCGATCGCGTAGGGGCTCTCCGGCCGACAGCACGTCTCCTCGCGCTGGGGGCTCTCCCCCGCGTCGCCGAAGATCGCGCCGGTGCTGGCCGCGAATACGCGGATCTGCGAGTCCACCTCGCGCACCGCCTCCAGCAGCGCCGCCGTCGCGCCCACGATCGCCGCGCAGGTCTCCGCCGGGCGCTCCCACGAGGCCGGCACGAACGAGGGCGCCGCGAGGTGGTAGAGCTCGTGCGGGCGCACCTCGCTCACCGCCGCACGCAGGCTGCCGGGGTCGAGCAGCTCTCCAGGCACTGCCTGCACCCGGCCGCGCAGGTGCTCGGCAGCGCCAAGCGAGGCGCGTCGCGGCCAGCCGCGCACCACGCCCGTCACCGCGTAGCCCTCCGCCAACAGCAGCTCCGCCAGGAACGAGCCATCCTGGCCCGTCAGCCCAGTCACGAGCGCGCGGCGCGGGCCCTCAGGGTTCACCTCACAAGAGGTGCCGGATCTGGGGTGGTCGATCCGTGGATGGGATGCGACGCACGCGAGCGCAGGCGTGCTGGTAGCACGCCGAGCACCGCGACCGATCGAAGATCGGCCAGCGCAGACCGCCGCGGAGCGACCGCATCCAGACCGGCAGATCTTGGGACGTGGGCCCTCAACCACTCACCAGCCTGCGATCCGCGCCGCTCAACAGCCGGTGGTCGGCATCAACCATCAGCCTGATCAGCTGCTCGAAGCTCGTCCGCGGCTCCCAGCCAAGATCCTCGCGCGCCTTGGTGGCGTCGCCAATCAGGTGATCGACCTCGGCGGGGCGCACCAGCGACTCGTCGATCACCACGCGCTCGTCAATCTCCACGCCCGCCTGGTCGAAGGCGATCTCCAGGCACTCCCGCACCGAGTGCGCCGTGCCCGTGGCGATCACATAGTCCTCGGCCTGCTCGCGTTGGAGCATCAGCCACATCGCCTCCACGTAGTCCTTCGCATACCCCCAGTCGCGTTCGGCGTCGAGGTTGCCGAGGTGCAGCTTCTCCGCCAACCCCAGCTTGATCGCCGCGGCGTGCCAGGTGATCTTGCGGGTCACGAACTCCAGGCCTCGACGGGGGCTCTCGTGGTTGAAAAGTATCCCCGACGTCGCATGCAGTCCGTATGACTCGCGGTAGTTGACCGTGATGAAATGCCCGTACGCCTTCGCGACCCCATACGGGGAGCGGGGATAGAAGGGGGTATGCTCGGTCTGCGGCACCTCGCGCACCTTGCCGAACATCTCGCTCGAGGAGGCCTGGTAGAAGCGGGCCTCCGGGCACACTTCGCGCATCGCCTCCAGCATCCGCGTCACCCCCACCCCCGTGAACTCAGCCGTCAGCGTCGGCTGGATCCACGACACCGCCACGAACGACATCGCCGCGAGGTTGTAGACCTCGTCGGGCCGCGCCGCGCGCAGCGCGTCCACCAGCGAGCGCTGGTCGAGCAGGTCGCCCTGGTGCAGGGTGATCCGCTCGCGCAGGTGCTCGATCCGCTCGAAGCGCTCGGTCGAGGAACGGCGCACCATGCCGTGCACCTCATACCCCTTCTCCAGCAGCAGCTCCGCGAGGTAGGAGCCGTCCTGGCCTGTGATTCCAGTTATGAATGCCGAGCGTCCGTTGGCCACGAGCGGGACCCTACCGCGTGGGTGGGGTGTCGCGGTGAGCGGGGGGTTACGGAGCCGAGGCGCCAACCGCCGCCCGACCCTTCGCGATCAACGCCAGCTCGCTGGGGCGCAGCAGCACCATCAATTCTCCGCTTGCGCCTTCGATCCTCACTACCGCCAGCCCGCCCTTCTTCAGGTCGATGCGTGCTCCCGTCAGTTCGGCCACCACCGTCGAGAGGTCGGGCTCGTGACCGACGAGCAGCACCCGCGTGGGCGGGGCCGCTTCGCCGGCGGACCGCGGGCGGCTGGGCAGGGCGCTCATCGCCGCCAGCGCCTGCCGCGCGTCGAAGCCTTCCGCCAGCGGCGCATGGGTCTCCACCTTGGCGCGCTGCTGCTCGCTCCACGCCTGCGCCGCCACCGTTGCCGTGCGCAGCGCGCGCTCCTTGGGGCTGCTCAGCAGCACCTCGAACTCCACCCCCATCAGCGCAATCGCCTCGCCCGCGAGCCGCGCCTGACGCTCGCCTCGCTCGGTCAAGCGCCGCTCGGAGTCCTGGCGGGTCCCGTGCGGCTCGGCGTCCGCGTGACGTAGCAACCAGAGCTGGCGCGCCATCTCCCTCGCGCTTCACAGTAGCGATATGTTCAGGGTGTAGCGTTGAGGGTCGCATGAACATCGAGCAAACCCAAGCCGAGCGCGAGCCCACCCCAGGGCCGACCGGCAACGTCGAGGGCGCGGTGGGCGCGCCGGCGGACGGGAGCGTGCGCACGGGCGAGCGGGGCGAGGCGCCACACCCGGACGAGCGCCACCTGGGCGATCCCTCGCTCTACCTCAACCGCGAGGTCTCGTGGCTGGACTTCAACGAGCGCGTGCTGCAGCTCGCCGAGGACGAGGAGCTGCCGCTGCTGGAGCGTGTGAAGTTCTGCGCGATCTACACCACCAACCTCGACGAGTACTACATGGTGCGCGTCGCCGGCCTGCACGACCAGATCGAGGCCGGCGTGGAGAACCCCTCCCAGGACGGGTCTACCCCCTCGCAGACGATCGGGCTGATCCGCGAGCAGGTGCTCGAGCTGGGCGGGCGTCTGACCGCCTGCTTCGAGCAGCGCCTGCGACCCGCGCTGGCACGCCACGGCATCCACCTGGTCGGTTTCGGAGAGCTCGACGAGCGCCAGCGCACCCAGCTGGCAAGGCACTTCCAGAAGGTCATCTTCCCCACGCTCACACCCCTCGCGGTCGCCCCCGGGCGGCCCTTCCCGTACATCTCCAACCTCTCCCTCTCCCTGGCGGTGCTCGTGCGCGACCCGGTCACCGACCAGACGGTGTTCGCGCGCGTCAAGGTCCCCACCGAGATCCTGCCCCGCTTCATCAAGGTACCCGCGGCCGAGCGCGAGGGCGGCGGTGAGGGCGGCGCCGCGGAGGGGGTCACGCTGGTCGCGCTGGAGGAGGTGATCGCCCACCACCTGGGAGCGCTCTTCCCGGGGATGGAGATCGTCGACCACCACCTTTTCCGCGTCACCCGCGACGCCGACCTGGAGGTCTCCGACGACGCCGCCGACCTGCTGCAGGCGGTC
Organism: uncultured Solirubrobacterales bacterium; assembly: GCA_963791485.1. Classification (GTDB taxonomy): domain Bacteria; phylum Actinomycetota; class Thermoleophilia; order Solirubrobacterales; family Solirubrobacteraceae; genus Palsa-744. The sequence goes on along the minus strand of CAWBSO010000006.1, from coordinate 245,686 downwards.
GAGGACGAGCTGCGCCGCCGCCGCTTCGGCGAGATCGTGCGCGTCGAGCTCGGCGCCCACTGCTCGGCGCCGTTGCGCAGCGAGCTGATCGGCCTGCTGGGCGTCGCCGAGGAGGAAATCTACCCCGTCGACGGCCTGCTCGACATGGGCTCGCTGTGGCAGATCGTGCGCCTCCCCGGCCTGCCCGAGCTGCGCGACCCGCCGATGAGCCCCATCACCCACCCGCGCCTGCTGCGCCACGAGGGCGAGCGGCCCGACGTGCTCGCCGCGATGCGCGAAGGCGACCTGCTCGTGCATCACCCCTACGACTCCTTCTCCACCTCCGTCGAGCGCTTCGTGCAGCAGGCCGTCGCCGACCCGGACGTGCTCGCGATCAAGCTGACGGTGTACCGCACCTCCGACGACTCGCCGCTCGTCCCCGCGCTGATCGACGCCACCGAGAGCGGCAAGCAGGCGGTCGCGCTCGTGGAGCTCAAGGCGCGCTTCGACGAGCGCATGAACATCCACTGGGCCAGGGCGTTGGAGGAGGCCGGCGTGCATGTCGTCTACGGCCAGCCGGCGCTGAAGACGCACGTCAAGTGCGTGCTCGTGGTGCGCCGCGAGGGCGAGGGGGTGCGCAACTACGTGCACATCGGCACTGGCAACTACCACTCGACCACCGCGCGCCTGTACACCGACTTCGGGTTGTTCACGACGGATCCGCAGATCGGGGCGGACGTGACCGACATGTTCAACTACCTCACCGGCTACGGTCGTCCCCTGCACTACCGCAAGGTGCTGATCGCCCCTACGCAGCTGCGCGATGGGCTGATCGCCGAGATCGACCGCACGATCGCCGCGCACTCCCCCGAGCACCCCGCGCGGATCACGATGAAGATGAACGCACTGGTCGACGGCCACTGCATCCGCGCGCTCTACCGAGCCTCCCAAGCCGGCGTGCAGGTCGATCTGAATGTGCGCGGGATCTGCTGCCTGCGGCCCGGCGTGCCGGGGGTCTCCGAGCACATCCGCGTCATCTCCGTGGTAGGGCGGCTGCTCGAGCACTCCCGCGTGTACGCCTTCCAACGCGGGGGGGAGCAGCTCGTGTACATCGCCTCCGCCGACCTGATGCCGCGCAACCTCGACCACCGCGTCGAGCTCGCCGTCCCGATTGAGGCCCCCGAGCTACGCGCCGAACTTCTGGACGTGCTCGAACGCGCCTTCCACGACAACCAGAACGCCTGGGAGCTCGGCTCCGACGGCGCCTGGCGGCGGCGGCATCCGGGGCCCGGCGAGGAGCCTCGCTCGATGCAGCTGGAGCTGATCGAGATCCACGCGCGGCGGGCGGTGGAGTAGGGCGCGCCCCCTCACTCGCACTCGGCCAGTCCAACCGATCGCAGACCCTTGCGATCTCCGACCGGCCAGCACGGACGCCATCGGGCGGGGCCCTCCCCTCACACCGCAACCGCCGGCACGATGTTCTGGTTGACGCGCAACGCGTTCGTCGGGTCGTACTTCACCTTGGCGGCGGCGAGGCGGTCGTAGTTGTCGCGATAGCTCGCGCGCACGCGCTCCTGTCCCTCGTCCATCATCATGTTCACGTATGCCCCGCCGGCCGAGTAGGGGTGCGTGGCCTCCCAGTAGTCGACGGTCCAGTCGCGGATCGTGCTGGCGTTGGCGGGATCGGGGTCCACGCCGACGATCACCTCGGCCCAGTTGCAGTCGCGGAAGCTGAACGGCGTCTCACCCGCGCCGACGTCGTGCACGGCCCCGTCGATCGGGTAGAGGTGCATGGTCGAGTGCAGCGTCGGCAGCCGCTCCGCGAACGCGGTGTGCTGCGCGATCGCCGCGTCGGGGAGCTCGCGGACGAAGTCCGCGCGCCAGTACCACTGCAGCCCCGGGACGTAGAAGCCGTCGAAGAGGCTCTGCAGCGCCGGGAACGGCATCGGCCCCACGCCGTGCAGCAGCGGCGTGCCGAGCGCCTGCACCGGCGCGAACAGCTCGTCGGCCCCCTCCGGCGGGCCGGTGTAGCACCACACCACTGCGCACACTTTGCGCATGTGCAGCTCGGCAGGGAGGAAGTCCGCGGGCGGGACGGTCATGCTCGCGAAGAACCCGTTCAGCTCGCGAGGCGCCGCGGGGAGGAACTCACGGTAGAAGCGCATCACCTCGGCCGTCTGCTCCTGCGGCCAGAACGTCGGTCCGGCGAGCACGGTGGAGACGGGGTGCGCTCGGAAACGAAACGAGGTGACGACGCCAAAGTTGCCGCCGCCGCCCCGCAGCGCCCAGAAGAGCTCGGGGTTCTCATCCGCGCTCGCGCGCGCCCGGGTGCCGTCGGCGAGCACGACGTCGGCCTCGATCAGATTGTCGATCGTGAGCCCGTGCTTGCGCGAGAGGTGCCCGAGGCCGCCCCCCAGCGTCAGGCCGCCGACGCCCGTGGTGCCGATGATTCCCGACGGCGTCGCCAGGCCGGCCTCGTGCGTCGCGGCGTCGACCTGCGCCCAGGTGCAGCCGCCGTCCACGCGGACGGTGCGCGCGGCCGGATCGACCTCGACGGCGTGCATGGGGGAGAGGTCGAGCACCACCCCGTCGTCGCACACTCCCAATCCGGCGCCGTTGTGTCCGGCGCCGCGAACGGCAAGCAGCAGGTCGTGACGGCGCGCGAACGCCACCGTGTCCGCCACGTCCGCAGTGCCGGCGCAGCGGGCGATCAGCGCCGGGCGACGGTCGATCATCGCGTTGAAGACCGCGCGCGCCGACTCGTAGCCAGGGTCTTCGGGACCGATCAGCTCACCCGCGAACTTCGCCCCGAGCTCTGCGCGCGCCGCGTGTGCCGCATTTGTGGTGCTCATCTCTGTCCTCCTTCGTTGGACTCGCCAGTACGCGAGAACTCCCTCGCACCTGCGACGGTAACCGCCTCCACGCCCGCTGTCATGAGCAGGATTGACACAGTTCGCTCCCACCACCACACAGCCAGAGCGGGGGCCATAATCAGATCTGACTACTGGCCCCACAACTCACCCGCAACCCGCAACTCGCCACTCGCCCACAACTCACCTGCCACTCGCCCCACGACTTCACCCCACAACTCAACTCACCCGCCACTCGCCCCACGACTCGCCCGTGCATCAGCTCCCCGGACCGCTCGGACTCCCCCCGCTCACCCCGTTCGTCGGGCGCACGGCGGAGCTCGCCGCGCTGCGGGCGCTGGTCCCGCGCGAGGCCGGCGAGCGCGGTCGGCTCGCACTGGTGGGCGGCGAGGCTGGCTCGGGCAAGAGCCGCCTCGTGCGGGAGCTGGCGCAGAAGGTCGCCGGGGAAGGGGTGCTCGTGCTCTACGGCGCCTGCGACGCTGTGGTGCACACTCCCTACCGTCCCTTCGCCGAGGCGCTCGACCAGCTCGTGCGCGGCACCGACCCCGAGGCGCTCCGCGGCGACCTGGGCAGCGCGGGCGGCGAGCTGACGCGGCTGCTGCCCGATCTGCCGGCCCACGTCGGCGAGTTGCCGGCGCCCGTCGCCGCTGACCCCGACACCGAGCGCCATCGCCTGCACACAGTCGTGAGCGACGTTCTCGCGGGCGCCGGCAGGCGCCAGCCACTGCTGCTCGTGCTCGAGGACGGGCACTGGGCGGATGCGCCCACGCTCGTGCTGCTGCGCCACCTCGCCCGTACCAGCGGCAGTGCCCGCGTGCTCGTGCTCACGACCTTTCGCGACACCGAGGCCGACATCCCGGCGGCGCTAGCCGACGCGCTCGCCGACCTGCGCCGTTCGGATGAGGTGGTGCGCCTGCGCCTGGGCGGCCTCAGCGAGGGCGAGGTCGAAGAGTTCGTGCGACGCGCCGGCGGCGGCGAGATCGACCCGGCGGAGCCCGAGCTCTCCCGCGCGCTGCGGGACCTCACCGAGGGCAACGCCTTCCTGTTGTGCGAGTTGTGGCGGGCACTGGTCGAGACCGACGCGTTCGCGCTCGAAGACGGCGCCGTCCGGTTGACCGCCCCCCTGCGGGAGATCGCGACTCCTCAGAGCGTCCGCGAGGTCGTTAGCCAGCGTCTGAGCCGACTCGATCCGGCGAGCCGAGAGCTGCTCGAGCTGGCCGCCGTCGCCGGACCCGAGTTCGAGCTCGACCTCCTGCGCCGAGCGGCGCCCGCCGAGCTCGCGCGGATCGATGCGCTGGAACCGGCGATGCGCAGCGGGGTGATCGAGGAGCTGCCGTTCCCCGCGCTGGCCTACCGCTTCACGCACGAGCTCGTGCGCCGCGCGCTGTATGACCGGCTGAGCGTGCTGCGTCGAGCCGAACTGCACCTCCGCATCGCCGAGGCGCTGGAGGCGATCGACCGGCCGCGGCATGGGCGTGCGCTCGCTGGCCTGGCTCACCATTTCGCCGCGGCGGCTCCTATCGGCGGAGCGGCCCGTGCTGTGGAGTACAACCTCCTCGCGGCGCGGGCGGCATCGGCGGCGCTCGCCTACGACGAGGCCACCGCCCGTATGCGCACGGCACTGCAGTTGGGGGTCGAGGACGAGCGTCGGCGTGCCGAGATCCTGCTCGACCTCGGCACGGCACTGTTCCGTGCCGGCAGGTCGCTCGACTCGCTGCAGTCCTTCCGCCGGGCAGCCGAGATCGCGCGGGACCTCGGGGAGGGAGATCTGCTCGCCCGCGCGGCGATCGGGTTCGAGACGACCTGCTGGCGTCCGGGACTAACCGACGAAGGCGCCCGCGAGCTCCTCCAGGAAGCCTCAAACGCCCTCGCGCGGACGGATTCCACGCTCCGTGTTGGCCTGCTCGCGAGCCTCGCGCGTGCGCTGGAGTACGAGGGCAACTCCGAACAGGCCGCCCTCGCGCGCGTAGATGCGATCGCGATGGCGCGCCGGATCGACGATCGGCCGGGGCTGGCGACGGCGCTCATGGGGGGCTACTGGGCGAGCGCCGGCACGGGCCTGAGCGCGAGCACAAGCCTCGCGGAGACCCTCGAGATGCTCGGTGAGGCCCGCGACCTCGCCGAAGCAATCGGCGACGTCGAGGGCCAGGCGGAAGCGACGCAGTGGCGATTCTGCGTGCTGATGGCCCTTGGCGAGATCGAGCCCGCCCGTAAGGAGGCGGCCGTCGCACTCGAGATGGCGCAGCACACGCGCCAGCCCTTCATCCTGCACGTCGCCGAGCACTTCCGATCGGCGCTGGCGCTGCTGCGGGGCGGCCTCGCGGAAGCGGAGGCGGCCGCGGAGCGCTCCCGCGAGTGGGGCCGGCTGCTCGTCGGCCGCGACGCGTCGGGCGTATACGGCATCCAGATGTTCGGGGTGCGGCGCGAGCAGGGCCGACTCACCGAGCTCGCCCCGGTGATGCGCGTCCTCGCGGCCGGCGATCGCGGAGGCGGAGCGTGGCGCCCGGGCCTCGTGGCGATGCTCGCCGAGCTCGCGATGGAGGAGCAGGTCCGCGGCGAGCTCGATCGCGTGCAGGCGGAGGGTCTGGAGCCGCTGCGCGAGGGGTTGTGGTTGGCCTCGCTCACGTACCTCGCTGACGCTGCCGGCGCGGCCGCACACGAGGGGGTCGCCGCGCTCGTGTACCCGATGCTCACGCCACTCGCCGGGACGTACGTGATGATCGGTCACGGCGTGGCCTGCTACGGCGCCGCCGACCGCTACCTGGGCATGCTCGCCGCAACGCTCGGCGACGTGGACAGCGCCAGCCACCACTTCGAGACGGCTCTGCGGCTCAATCGACAGATCGGCGCGAGCACGTGGCTGGCGCACACCGCCTACGAGTACGGACGCATGCTGCTCGGCCGGGGAGACTCCGATCGCGGGGGGCAACTGCTCGCCGAGGCGGCACTCATCGCCGAGACCATGGGGATGCCCACACTGCTCGCACGTGCCCGAGCCCTGGCGCCGGCGTCGGGCTCGCCGCCGCCAGACGGCCTATCAGCCCGCGAGCTCGACGTGCTCCGGCTGGTGGCTCGCGGCAGCTCCAACCGCGAGGTCGGGAGCGCGCTGTTCATCAGCGAGCACACCGCCGCCAACCACGTGCGGAGCATTCTCCGCAAGACGGCGTGCGCCAACCGCACCGAGGCGACGGCGTACGCCTACCGGCGCGGACTGGTTGAGGGCTGAGCGATGGCACCCCCACCGGCGCGGCCCGGTTGAGGGCTGAGCGATGGCGTAGCATGGGATCCATGCCGATGTACGTGATCGAGCGCGCATTCGCCGAACAGCTCGACCTCTCCAGCGACGACGTCAAGCTGATCGAGGAGGTCAACGCGGACGAGGGCGTGCGCTGGCTGTTCTCGTTCCTCAGCGCCGACCGGCGTCGCGCATACTGCCTCTACGAGGCGCCGTCACCCGACATGATCGTCGCCGCCGCCAGGCGCGTTGGCATTCCCGCGGACTCCGTGGTGGAGGTCAACCGCATCTCCGCGGACATGTACGCCTAGCAGGCATCCAGGCTGACTGGCAGGCGTGCAACGCCTTCACCACGCGACATGGACTCAAACCCTCAAGCCACCGCCCCCCCGGAGGACTGAGCCTTGGCTGGGACGGCACCCTGCCCCAGCTGCGCTGAGCTCAATGACGCCGCACAGCGCTTCTGCGGTCACTGCGGGACCTCGCTGTGGCTGAAATGCGCCTCGTGCGGCCAGGACAACCCGCCCGGCTTTCGCTTCTGCGGGTCCTGTGGCGCGCCGTGCGAGATCAGGGGCCCGGCAACGTCCGGGGCCACCGAAAGCGAGGATGGGGAACGGCGCTGGGTGACCGTCCTGTTCGCCGACCTGTCCGGGTTCACATCGCTCTCGGAGCGGACCGACCCCGAGGAGATCCGCTCGATGGTGGACGGCTGCATGCAGGAGATGGGCGAAGTCGTGGAGCGATTCGGGGGCATCGTGGACAAGGTGATTGGCGACGCGCTGATGGCAGTGTTCGGGGCGCCGATCGCCCACGAGGACGATGCAGAGCGGGCAGTGCGGGCGGCCCTGGAGATCCAGCGCCGAGCGTCTGAGGAGGCCGCGCTCTTCGGCGGGCTCTGCGTCAGCGCCGGCATCAACACGGGAGAGGTCATCTTCGCCCCGGTGGGACCGGACGGCCGGCGGGAGCTCACCGTGATGGGGGACGCGGTGAACGTCGCCGCCAGGTTGCAGGCCGCCGCTCCGCCGGCGGGAGTGCTGCTCGGCGAGGCGACCCACGCCGCCTGCCTGTACGCGATCGCGTGCGAGGCGGTGGAGCCGATCACGGCAAAGGGCAAGGAGGCACCGCTGCGTGCGTGGCTCGCTCGTGGGGTCACCTCGGCTCCGGCCGGCCGGCCGCTCTCGGCGGCACCGTTCATCGGCCGGGACGCGGAGCTCGAGCTTCTGATGAGAGCGTGGACTCGAACCTCAGCCGAGCTCCATCCGCAGCTCGTCACCCTGGTGGGTCCACCCGGGATCGGAAAGACGCGGTTGACGCGGGAGTTCGCCGCGCGAGTGGACGCAGAGGGAGGACGAACCCTGCACGGCCGCCCACTCCCGTACGGAGAACCGGCCGCATACTGGGCCTTTGGAGCGATCATCAGGGAGGCGTGCGGGATCTTCGCGACCGACTCGGCCGACCTAGCGACCCACAAGCTCGGCGAGCGTACGGCATCGCTGCTGCCGTCCTCCGAAGCGCGCGAGCTGGCGAGGAACCTTTCGATCCTGGCCCGTTTGGCCGAGGACACGGTCGATGACCGGCATGCTCTGTTCGGCTCCGCTCAGCAATTCCTCGAGGCGCTTGCCCGCGAGCAGCCCACTCTGGTGGTGCTCGAGGACCTGCACTGGGCCGACGACAGCCTCGTGGAGCTCATCGAGACACTTTCGGTGCGCCTTGCGGGAGTGCCGCTGCTCCTGCTCGCAATCGCCAGGCCCGAGTTCCTCGATACGCGACCAATTTGGGCGCGGCTCCCGACCAATGCCACCGTCCAGGTTCAAGCTCTGACCGATCCCTGCGCGCACGAGCTGGTGCGTCAACTGCTCGCCGGCGTGGCGGATCAGGAGGCGGTCGCCAGGCGCGTGGACGAAGCGGCAGGTGGCAATCCGCTGTTCATCGAGGAACTGGCTGCGTGGCTTGCGGAAGGCGCCGCCGCAAGTGCCGGCGGGCTCCCCGCGAACCTCAAGGCAATCATCGCTGCGCGCGTCGATCAGCCTGCCCGCGCCTGAGCGGCAAGTAATCCTCGACGCATCCGTCGTCGGCGACTTCTTTTGGCTCGGCAGCCTCAAGGCGCTCGGCGGCAACGGCTCCCTCGCAGGCACATTGCGGTCGCTCGAGCGCCGCGACCTGCTCCGCCTCAGCCCGTCATCGCGGATCGCAGGTGACCAGGAGCTGGCCTTCAAGCATGGGCTGATCCGCGAGGTCGCCTATGCGACTCTGCCGAAGGCCGTCCGTCGTGAGCGCCACGGGATCGTCGCACGTTTCATCGAGAACGCGGCGGGGAATCCAGCGGCCTACGCGGCGATCCTCGCTCACCACTGGCGTGAGGCCGGCGAGACCACGAGCGCCTCGGATTACCTGCTCACCGCGGCAGACCAGGCCTGGAGGGGATGGAGCCCGCATGAGGCCATCGAACTATGCAACCAGGCGCTCGAGCTGATCCCGGAGAACGACAAGGCACGCCGGCGGCGCGCACGGCTGCGACGGGCCGTCGCCGGGATGGCGGAGCTGCACGCAAGCAGCGACCTCGCGTCGACTGGTCAGTCGAAGTCCTCGGGCGAGATGTCGCCACCGATCTCGTAGATCCCCTTGACCGTGTGGTCACCAAGCATCGCGGCGTGCTCCCGTATGAGCTCCGTGTTGGGCGCGGAATAGACACAGAAGGACTTCAGCTCACCGTCCTCGTCCATGACCACGTGACTGTGCTCCCATGCGATTGCGGAGAACTTCTCATCCTCCGTCAGGATGCGCTTAGAGAGGCGACCCTTCGCCGCCATCTCCTCCTCCTCCAACTCGTTCCAGGTCCTCTCGATTAGATAGCGCGGCATGTCTTCTCCCAGTTTTTTCGACGTCGATCAGATAATCCTAGGCTCGTTCTTACTGACGTCTAATGTGGCCTGTGATGATCGCGGCCGGCACCATGCGACACCTGAGAAGATAGCCTGGCGTGATCTTGAGGACATCGGGCTGGTCACATCGTGTGGCCGCCACGAAGGAGGGGGACCATGGACTTGACCTTCAGCGAGCGGGAGATCGCGTTCCGCGACGAGCTGCGCGCTTGGTTTGCCGCGAACGACCCGGGGCCCGAGCCAAACGGTGATGAAGATCGGCATTACGCCTACCGGCGCGATTTCCAGCGCCGGCTTGCGGACGGCGGATGGGCTGCCGTGCACTGGCCGCGCGAGTATGGCGGTCGCGGGGCGACGCTCACCGAATCGGCGATCTTCTTCGAGGAGCTCGGCCGCTCCGGCGCGCCCCTGCCCGCCAACGTGCTCGGTCTGCTGCTCGCCGGACCGACGATCATGACCTGGGGCACCGAGCAGCAGAAGGATCGCCACCTGTCGCCGATTCTGACAGCGGATGAGATCTGGTGCCAGGGCTTCTCCGAGCCCGACGCCGGCTCGGATCTCGCCAGCCTGAAGACGCGCGCCGTGCGGGATGGCGATGAGTGGGTGCTCACCGGTCAGAAGGTGTGGACGAGCGGCGCGCAGTACTCGAAGTGGTGCATGCTCGTCGCGCGCTCGGACCCCGAGGCCCCAAAGCACAAGGGGCTCACCTACTTCCTGCTGGACATGGAGCAGGAGGGCGTGCAGATCCGTCCGCTGCGCCAGATCACCGGCGAGCCCGAGTTCAACGAGCTCTTCCTCGACGGCGCCCGCGTCCCGAACGAGAACGTGCTCGGGGGCACCGGCAACGGCTGGAAGGTCGCACTCACCACGCTGATGAACGAGCGCGCCGGCCTTGGGTTCTTCCTGCAGGTCCGCATGCGCCAGCTGCTCGACCGCTTGATCGACGAGGCCGCCCGCGAAGGGTTGCTCGAGGACCCGGTCGTCGCCGACCGCCTCGGCGAGTTGCACCTGCGCACCGAGATCGTGCGGCTCACCGCCTACCGGGGGCTGACCGCGATCCAGAAGTACGGCCAGCCCGGTCCGGAGGGGTCGCTGACCAAGTGGATGTGGTCGGACACCAATCAGCGGCTCACGCAGCTCGCCGCCGAGCTGCTCGGCCCCCGCGCACTGCGCGCGGGCGATCCGTGGGCGTATGAGCTGCTGCGCGCCCGCGGCAACTCGATCGAGGGGGGCACCACGGAGGTGCTCAAGAACATCGTCGCCGAGCGCGTGCTCGGCCTTCCCAAGTCGCGTTAGGTGGGGGGCAGCCGTGGATTTTGACCTCAGTCAGAGCCAGCGAGAGATCAAGGACGTCGCGCGCGAGCTGCTCGCCGCGCGCTCGCCGTTCGCCAAGGTGCGAGAGGCGGCGCAGGACGCCGCGTACGACGCCGCGCTGTGGAGCGAGCTGGTGCAGCTCGGCTGGCCAGGGATCGCGGTCGCCGAGGAGCACGGCGGCCAGGGGCTCGGGGCGGTCGAGCTGGCGGTGCTGGCAGAGGAGCTCGGGTACGCGTGCGCGGCCACGCCATTCCTATCCACAGCCACAGCCGCCGCGGTCATCCAGGCCACCGGCAGCGACGAGCAGCGGGGCCGATGGCTGCCGGGGCTCGCCTCGGGAGAGCTGAGCGCCGGGATCGGCACGCGCGCGCTGGCAGCCGACGCCGCCGGCGCCGCGGTTGTGCTCGTGATCGACGGTGAGGAGGCTCAGCTGATCGCCTCCCCCGAGACCGGCGACTTCGTCTCGATCGACTCCACCCGGCGATTCGCGACGGTCGCGGGGGATGGAGAACCCCTCGGCCCCGGCGCCCCCGACCGGGTCCGCGCGGCGATCGCGGCCGAGGTCGTGGGCGTCTGCCAGCGCGCGCTCGACATGACGCTCGCATACGTCAAAGAGCGCAAGCAGTTCGGCGTCCCCGTCGGGTCCTTTCAGGCCGTCGCGCATCGCTGCGCGGAGATGCTGCTCCACACCGAGAGCGCGCGCTCGAGCGCCTACTACGGGGCCTGGGCCGCCGATGCCGACCCGCAGCTGCTCCCCGAAGCAGCGGCGCTCGCGGGCGCCGCGGCGGCCGAAGGCGGCCCGTCGGTCACCGCCGGCGCGATCCAGATGCACGGCGGGATCGGGTTCACGTGGGAGGCCGACGTGCACTGGCTGTTCAAGCGCGCGCAGCTCGACGCGGCGCTGCTGGGTGGCGCCAAGCGCCATCATGCAACGCTGGCTCGGCTGGCTCACGCGAAGGTCAGGCAGCCGGCGTAGCCTCGCCATGTGCGGCGCGGCGCGTCGTGCCACGATCAGCCCTCCAGCCTCCCCGCTACCGCGACGCGCCGGCCTCGTGGTGGCTCGCACCCGCGTCGAGTGCTTCGAGGACGAGAGCGCGATAGTCGTGGACCGCTATGACCGACGCCTCGTCGAGGGAAAGCATCGCCCACCTTCAGCTGGAGCTGTCCTTTACCGCGCGGCGGATCGGGAGCGCGAGCAGCCCGAGCACCGCTCCGCTCATGCTCGCGATCATCCTGGATCCTCTGTCAGCTCAGCTCAGCCATGCTGACAGCTCTTCGAGCGCTCCGGGGATGACGTAGTAGTAGGCCCACAGCCCTCGGCGCTCGGAATCCACGATGCCAGCGTCGCGGAGCTTCTTGAGATGGTGGGAGAGCGTGGATTGGGAGACGTCGAACAGCGGCACGAGCTCGCAGACGCACACCTTCCCCGCGTGCTTGCGTAGAACGTCCACCAGTTGCAGCCGGATCGGATCGCCGAGGGCCTTGGCAGCCTCGGCCATTCGCAGCGCGCCCTCACGCTGAACGTCGGGGTAGACCACGGGCTCACAGCAGCGCTCGCCGGCCGCTCGCTTCTGCTTGGGGGCGATGTCCAAATCGACGGACATCAATCTACTTATATCAATAACACTCACATCTATCGATGTAATACGATCCGCCCCAATGTCGATCCGCCCAATACAGCTCACGGTGGCGCTCTGATGGAGCGTCCCAACCTCGCCCGCCGCGCGCTCATGGAGGCAATCGGCACGTTCGCGCTCGTGACCGCGGGATGCGGAGCGATCATCACAAACACAACCCACCCGGGCGCGATCGGCGATCTCGGCGTGAGCCTCGTGTTCGGCCTGACCGCCTTCCTGATGTTTGTCATCACCGCCGTTGCGACCGACACGCGCGCGGTGGGTGCCGCCGCCGCGATTGCGATCGGCGGCACCGTCGGACTCGATGCGCTGTTCGGCGGACCGATCACCGGCGCCTCGATGAACCCCGCACGCTCATTCGGCCCCGCCCTGGCCTCCGGCACGTGGAGCAGCTTTTGGGTCTACGTGCTCGGCCCACTGATCGGCGCCACCATCGGCGTGTTCGCCTACGAGCTCGTGCGTGGCTCCAGGACGCTTGCCGGCACTGCTACCCAATCGACCGAGGGAACGGCCGTCGATGGCGAGCGTCCTGTTCGTCTGCCTGCATAACGCTGGGCGCTCGCAGATGAGCCAAGCCCTCTTCGAGCGCGCCGCTGCGGGGCGACATTCAGCCCTATCCGCCGGCACCACGCCCGCCGAGCAGGTTCATCACGAGGTCGTTGAGGTCATGCGAGAGCTCGGCATCGACCTATCCGGCCGGCGGCCTCAGCCCCTCACACGCGAGCTTGCAGAGCAAGCGGATATCGTCGTGACGATGGGCTGCGGCGATGAGTGTCCCTACATTCCCGGCAAGCGCTACATCGAGTGGAACCTCCCCGACCCCAGGGGCCGGCCGCTCGAGGAGGTGCGCGCGATCCGCGATGACATCGCCCGCCGTATCGACTCGCTGCTCGCCGATGAGACCCTGAAGTGAGCGGCCCACAAGCCGGCACTCCGCCGCGAGCCGGCGTGTCGCTGCGCACCATCGCACGGGAGTGGGGCCGCATCGGGTGCATCGGCTTCGGTGGGCCGCCCGCGCACATCACACTATTCCGTGAGCTGTGCGTGACACGCCGGGAGTGGCTGACCGAGGCTCAGTTCGAGCGGGCGGTCGCGGCGACCAACCTGCTGCCCGGACCGGCCTCGACTCAGCTCGCGATCTACTGCGCCTGGCGGCTGCGCGGCTCCCGGGGCGCACTGATCGGCGGACTGGGCTTCATCCTGCCCGGTCTGGTGGCGATCCTCGCGCTCTCCGTGCTGTTCCTCGCCGGATCACCGCCCACATGGATCCGAGGCGCCGGGATGGGAGCCGGGGCCGTCGTCGCTGCCGTCGCGATCAGGGCCGGGCTGGGCGTGGCCGTGCCGATCTGGCGACGCACCACAGAGCAGCAGCGGCCCCGCGTCCTCCTCTACGCGCTCGCGGGAGGAGGCGCGGCGGCCACGGCCGGGCCGTGGCTCGTGCTCGTCCTGCTGGCGTGCGGTGCGATCGAGCTCGCCTGGCAGCGCCGGCTCGCCGGCCACGCCGTGGGCCTGCACGCCTGGCCGCTGCTCGCCGCGGTCGCGGAGCCGGGCGGGACGGGCGCGCTGATATGGACCGCGCTGAAGGTCGGCGCGCTCGCGTTCGGCGGCGGGTTCGTGATCGTCCCACTGATGCAGTCGGACGCCGTAGGCACCTACCACTGGATGACCCAAAGCCAGTTCCTCAACGCCGTGGCGCTCGGGCAGGTCACCCCCGGGCCGGTCACGCAGACGGTCGCGGCCGTCGGCTATTCCGCCGGTGGTCTTCCCGCGGGGCTGCTGGCCGCGCTAGTCGCTTTCGCCCCGTCGTTTTCGTTCATCCTGTTCGGTGCGGCCCGCTTCGAGCGACTGCTACTCAACGAGCGCGTGATCGCGTTCCTTGCCGGCGCCGCCCCCGCCGCGGCTGGGGCGATCATCGGCTCAGCCATCCCCCTCGCCAGTGCACTGAGCCAGACGTGGCAGTACGCGCTGCTCGCGGCCGCAACCATCGTTCTGCTCGCGCTGCGTGGCAGCGTCGTGCTGACCCTGCTCGCCGCCGGCGCGGCGGGCGCCGCGGCGGGGCTGCTTGGCGCGCCGCTCTCACCCTAGATCGCGCTCGGGAGCGCCTCCAGCGTCGCTTTGAGGTCGTCCACCGACTGGTAGTCCAACCCCAGCATGTGGTCGTGGCGGTGGCGCACGACCCCCTGCTCGTCGATCACGATCGCCGCGCGCTTGGTGCCGAGGCGCGGCGAGAAGGCGCTGTAGGACTTCGCCACCGACTTGTCCACGTCCGCGAGCAGCGGCACAGTGAGGCCGTGCTTCTCGATGAAGCCCTTGTGGGAGTCGAGATCCTGCGACGAGATCCCCACCACCGTCGCATCCAGCGCCGCGAAGTCGTCCGCGCGGTCGCGGTAGGAGCAGAACTGTTTGGTGCACACCATCGTGTTGTCGCCCGGGTAAAACAGCAGCACCACGCGCTCGCCCCGGTGCTCGGAGAGCTTGAACGGGCCGTCGGTGCCCGGCAGCTCGAAGTCCGGCGCCTCTTCTCCCACCTGCGGTGTCTTCGCCATGCTTGCCCGCCCTTCGCTCGATGAAAGGGTGGCGCAGTCGGCCGCAACGCCGACGAGCCAAGTCCCTCTTCTTGATCCGCGATACGCGATCAGCATAACCGGCGCGCGGCGCCGCCAGCCATTCCCGCGAGGCGACGCAGCGTCGGCGACCCGGCGCTGCGGGCCGCCGACGCTCACAGTGGCGCCGAGGTTGAGGGGGGCCTCGGGCCGGCGTGAGATCCGGGAGGCAGCCGGCGGGAGAGAGAGGTCGTGTACCGGCTGCTCGGAACGCACGTCGCTTCTGTCCCCTACTGGGGTAGCTTGGATGGTTGCACTGACGCAGGCGTCGGTTGTGACCGTGTGGTGATCGGGGGCGATGCATCGGTGGCTCCCCGGCATGGGCACCCCGCCGCAGGGGTAGCCTGAAGGCATGGAGGAATCGCTCAGCGGGCAGCTGCTGCTTGCGGCCCCGTCGCTGATGGACCCGAACTTCCGGCGCAGCGTGGTGCTGGTCGGCGCCCACAGCGAAGCGGGGGCGATGGGCATCGTGCTCAACCGCCCCTCCACGGTGACGGTCGGCGAGGCTGTGCCGCAGCTCGAGCAGGCCGCCGGGGAGCTCGAAACGGTGTATGTCGGCGGTCCGGTGCAGCCCAACGCGATCGTGTTTCTCGCCGAGTTCCTCGACCCTTCCCCCGCGGGGCTGCTGGTGCTCGGGCGCATCGGCTTCCCCGCGCCCGAGGCCGACATCGAGGAGCTCTCCGACGCGATCGCCCGCCGGCGCGTGTTCGCCGGCTATGCCGGGTGGGGGGAGGGACAGCTCGACGAGGAGCTCGACAACGGTGACTGGATCGCCCACCCGGCACAGCCCGACGACGTCTTCACCGAGGACCCCGAGGAGCTGTGGGCGCGGGTGCTCGCCCGCAAGGGCGGCGCCTACGCGCTGATGGCGCGGATGCCGCTGGACCCGCGGATGAACTGACCGCGACTGCCGCGCACCCCCAACCGCGGGCGACCTTCTACCCTCTACGGAAGCTTCGCCCGCGCAGGGGTCCACCCGCCCGCGCCTGTCCCACTGCTACCCCTACCCCGAGGTCGCCGATGCTCAAGCTCGCCCGCTGGTCTACAACCCACCGCCGCCTCGTCGTAATCGGCTGGATCGTGATGATCGTCGCCGTTGGCGCCCTGGCGCAGTCGGCGGGGACGGAATACTCAAACAACTTCACGCTGCCCAACTCCGACGCGCAGCGCGCCTCGGACCTGCTGGAACACAGCTTCCCGACGCAGGCGGGGGACCGCGACCAGATCGTGTACCGCGTCGCCAACGGCAGCGTGCTCGACCCAGCGGTGCGCGCGCACATGAGCGCAATGTTCGCCGAAGTCGCCAAGCTGCCACACGTCTCTGCGGTGATCAGCCCCTACGCGGGGCCAGCGGCCGGCAAGGCGATCTCCGCCAATCGCCAGATCGCTTTCGCGACGGTGGTGTTCGACGAGAAAGCCAACCTGCTGCCCGTGAGCGCCGCTGAACGGGTCGTCAAGGTCGCCCACGCGGCAAGGCAGCCGGGTCTCGAGGTGGAGCTCGGGGGGCAGGCGATCGAGGCCACCCAGCAGGCCGGCTTCGGCCTCTCCACCGCCGTCGGGCTGATGGCGGCGATCGTGGTGCTGCTGATCACCTTCGGCTCGCTGATCGCGATGGGGCTGCCGATCGTCACCGCGCTGTTCGGCCTCGGCACCGGCCTCAGCGTGATCGCGCTGTTCACGCACGTCGTTGACACTCCCAACTTCTCCTCCGAGCTCGCCGCGATGATCGGCCTCGGCGTGGGGATCGACTACTCGCTGTTCATCCTCACCCGCTTCCGCGAGTCCTATGCCGGCCCGGGCCCCACGCACGGGCGGGTGCAGGAGTCGGTGGTGCACGCGATGGACACCGCCGGGCGCGCCGTGCTGTTCGCCGGTACGACCGTCGTGATCGCGCTGCTGGGAATGATGCTGTTGGGCGTCAACTTCCTCTACGGCGTGGCGATCTCGGCGTCGATCGGGGTGCTGCTGGTGATGCTCAGCTCGCTCACGCTGCTGCCCGCGCTGCTCACCTTCGCGGGTACCCGCCTGGCGCGGCCGAGCCGGCGCATGCGCCGCCGGGCACGCAGAGAAGCCGCGGCGGCGAAGAGCGCGGCGACGGGCAGCAGCGGCATCGCCGCGGGAGCAGCCGGCAACGGAGCGCCCGCGGTCTTCGCGAACGGCGCGGCCACGGCAGCCGGCGGGGCCAATGGCAACCCCCTCCCGGGGAACGGCGCGCCCGTGGCCTCCGGCGGCAGGGCGTGGCAGCGCTGGAGCAACTTCGTGGGGCGCCATCCCCACCGGGTCGCGCTTCCCTCCGCGCTGATCATGCTCGTGATTGCCGCTCCCGCGGTGGCGCTGCGGCTGGGATCGAGCGACGCCAGCAACGACCCCTCGAACACCACCACCTACCACGCCTACCGGCTGCTCGCGGAGGGCTTCGGCGAAGGCTTCAACGGGCCCCTGCAGGTCGTCGTCAAGCTGCCACACCGCGACGACGCCGGCGCCCTGCGCGAGCTACAGGGCGCGCTTGCCACGGCGAGCGGCGTCGTCTCGGTCACCCCACCACGCCTGAACCCGACGGGCGAAGTGGCCACGTTCTCGGTGTACCCCGACTCCTCGCCGCAGGCGTACGCCACCACCGTGCTCGTCAAGGATCTCCGCGAACACGTGATCCCGCCGGTGGCCGCGCGCACCGGTGTGGTCGCCTACGTCGGCGGCGTGACGGCCGGCGGAGTTGACTTCGCCACCGTGCTCGCCCACAAGCTGCCGCTGTTCATCGGCGTGGTGGTGCTGCTCTCTGCCCTGCTGCTGATGGTTGTGTTCCGCTCGCTGGTGATCCCGCTGCAGGCGGCCGTCATGAATCTGCTCAGCATCGGCGCCTCGCTGGGCGTGATCGTGGTGATCTTCCAGTGGGGTTGGTTCCCAGGGCTGCTGGGGGTCAGCCCGGGTCCGATCGAGTCGTTCATCCCGGTGATGCTGTTCGCGATCGTGTTCGGTCTTTCAATGGACTACGAGGTGTTCCTCGTATCGCGCATCCACGAGCAGTGGACCCGCACCCACGACAGCCGCCGCGCGGTCGGCGAGGGCCTCGCGCTGACCGGCCGCGTGATCACCGCCGCCGCGGCGATCATGGTGTGTGTGTTCCTCTCCTTCGTGCTGGGAGAAGACCGCGTCATCAAGGAGTTCGGCCTCAGCCTCGCCAGCGCCGTGTTCCTCGACGCCCTGATCGTCCGCTGCATGCTGCTGCCCGCCCTGTTGCACATCGTCGGCCCGCACGCCTGGCGCTTCCCCACATGGCTGGACCGACGGCTGCCGCGCCTGAACATCGAGGGCACCTCGGTGCGCGCGGCGCCCGCCGCGGCGGATACGGAGCTTGCGATGAACGGCGCAAGAGAGCACGAGCGGGTGCTATGAGGTACACGCACGGCAGGCGCCGTGCAACACGATCTCGTGCTCTGACACCGCCAGCGGCACGCGCTCGCTGAGCTCGTCGATCGCACGCTCCAGCGCCTCGTCGGCGAACGGCATCACCACGCCACAGGAGTCACACACTAGATGGTGGTGGTGGGCACCCCCGGCGTCGTGCGCCCGCTCGTAGCGCACCACCCCCTGCCCCGTTTCCACGCGCGCCACCAAACCGGCGCGCTCGAGCTCGTCGAGGATCCGGTAGATGCTCGCACGGCTCACCGGCCGCGGCGAGCGAGCGCGCAGCTCCTGTTCGATCTCGGCGGCGGTGAGCGCACACTGCTGCTCTCCGAGCAGCTCCAGCAGCGCGCGGCGCGCGGCGCCGTACTTGCGGCCCGCCGCAACCAGCGCCGCTTCGGCGCGGTCGGCCCAAGCGTCGGTGTGAGAGCCGTTGCTCATAGAACGATCGTAGAAGCGTAGAGAACCGTTCCCCTGCCGCGGCGCCACGCCGCCCAGAGGCGCCCGATCGTGTAGGAGACGGCGCTGCCACTGCCGACGAAGAACCCCACGGGGTAGTTCGTTTCGTAGGAGGCGGCGATCGCGCTCCACACGATCAGCAGAGCGATTGCCACCGATAGGGCCATGGCCAGCAGCGGACGGTCGGTGAATGAACGCGCGGCCGCCGGCGCGCCGATCATCAGGCTGAAGATCAGCAGCGTCCCGACGACGGGCACGGTCATCGTCGTTGCGAGGGCGAGGACGGCGAGGAAGAGCATCTCCATCCGGAAGGCGCTGACGCCACGGGCCTCTCCCACCTCGGGGAGGACCGAGGAGAGCATCAGTGGCCGGTAGAGGACAGCGATGGCCAGGATGCAGAGAGCGCCGAGGATCGCCGTCGGCGTGATCTCGTTGGGACTGATTCCGAGCACCTCGCCGAACAGCAGCGAGTAGACCTCTGGCGCGTACTCGACGCTGAAGCTCAGGAACAGCGCGCCGAGCGCCAGCATCGCCACGAGCGCGAGGGCGGTCGCGACGTCGTGGCGGCCCCTGCGGCCGAGCAGGCCGATCGTCAGAGCGCCGCCGAGTGAGAAGACGCCGAGACCAAGGAGCGTGCTCACGCCGATCAGGCTGGCGCCGGCGGCGCCGGCGAAGGACCCGTTGGGGATCGCGTGTGCGGCGAACGCCGATCCGCGCAGGACGGTGAAGAAGCCCACGACTCCCGCGACGACCGCGACGATGCTCGCGACTGTCCAGGCGTTGACCATGAAACCGGAGAACATGTCGTGCGCCGCTAACTCGGGGTCGCCGGCGGCGCGAAGAGGGACGTGGACGGGGTCCGGCGCGCTCGTCGGCGCCGTCTGGCTTCAGGTAGCCCGGATAGCAGGTAGGTGATGAATACGAGCGTCACGACGAAGAAGCTCACGGGCCAACCCTGTCCGGCGGGCGGCCAGTGGTAGCTGTCGTAGGCGAGGACGATGCCGAGCCACATCGCGCCGATGCCGATGCCCGCGGCGCTCAGCAGCGCGGTGAGCGGGCGTCTGGTCAGTCGCAACGCGCTCGCCGCCGGTCCGACGAGCAATGCTGTCGAGAGGATCGTGCCGATCGTGATCGCCGCGAGCGCCGCCGCGAGCGCGAGCGCGAGCAGGTAGAGCGCGCCGACGAGCCGCACCGGGATTCCGCGGGCCGATGCCATCTCGGCGTTGATGGAGCTGAGCAGCAGCGGGCGGTAGATCGTGAGCGCGATCGCCAGCACGACCGCGCTCAGGAGCAGGATCAGCGGGATCGTCGAGCTCGAGATCGCGAACACCGAGCCGAACAGGATCGTGACGGTCGCTCCGGTGGTGCTGTGTTCGTTGGTGTACAGGTAGAGGAACAGGGCGGCGAGACCGATTCCGGCGCCGAGCACGATCCCGGTGGCGAGATCCCGCCCGCGCGAGCGTTGCACGCCGATTGCTTCCATCGCGCCCGCCGCGACCACGTTGCCCAGCACGAAGCCCCACAGCGTCCCGATGCCCACGAGATAAGCGCCCGAGCCGCCGGTGGTTCCCAGATCGCCGAACGCCTCGCCCGCGAAGGACTGGCCGCGCATGACCGTGAACACGCCGACCACGCCCGTGACGGCGGCGACGAGCGCTCCGACGGCGAGGGCGATCCGCACGGCTTCGCTTTCGAAGAAGTCGGGGGCGAAGATCGGGGCCAGGAAGTGGCTCACGACTGGATCCCAGCTCCAGGAAAGACGCCCTCATGGCCGCTGAGGTCGTGGTCCTCGCCGGCTCCGGCGACGATCAGCACGCGGCCGTGGACGTTCAAGACGTCGACGTGGTGACCGTAGAGCTGGCTGAGCACATCCGCGCGGACGACCTCCTCGGTGGTGCCGCTGACGGCGCGCCCGGCGGCGAGGTAGACGATGCGGTCCATGACGGGCAGCAGCGGGTTGATCTCGTGCGCGGAGATCAACACGGCGATCTCCTGCTCGCGGGCGATGCGCGCGAGCAGCGCCACGACTTCGTGGGCGCTGCCCAGGTCGAGGTTGGCGAGCGGCTCGTCGAGGAGCAGCAGCCGCGGGCGGGCGATCAGCGCGTGCGCGATCAGGATGCGCTGCTGCTCGCCGCCGGAGAGCTTGCCGACACGTGTGTCCGCGAAGCGGGACGCGTCAACTGCGTGCAGCATCTCCTCGACGAGCGCTCGCCGGGTCCGGGAGGGCCGTGGCACCCCAAGCCGGTGTGCGTCGATGCCGAGCCCCACGAGGTCGCCTGCGCGCAGTGGAACATCCGGGTCGAGCAGGAACTTCTGCGGCACGTAGCCGATCAGTCGATGGCGGCGTCCGTGCTCCCGTCCCTCGACGAGCACTGCTCCCGTGCTCGCCGCCTGCAGGCCAAGGATCACCCGGAACAGGGTCGTCTTGCCCGCGCCGTTGGATCCGATCAGACCCGTGAACTCACCCGGCACGATCTGGAAGTCGACCCGATCGAGGATCGTGCGGCCCGATAGCCGCACGCTCACCCCCTGCACTGCGAGGATTGCCCTGCTCACCGGTGCGCCGTCCGAGCTCACGATCGCTTTGCTCACCGGTGCGTCATCCAAGCTCACAGTTCTTCGGTGGAGATACCCTGCGCGACGGCCTTTTCCAGGGCCTTGACCTCGGCGAGCATCCACGACTGGTAGTTGTAGCCTGGCGTCGGCATCGTCTCATACACTCCAACCACAGGAATCCCGGCACGCTTGGCGGCCTGTTTGAACGACGCTGTCAGCGAGTCGGTAACCTGCTGGTTATAGACGAACGCCTTCACCTGATGCCCTGAGAACAGGCCATTCTGCAAGGTCACGTTCTGGGGAGCCGGGTCGGTGCCGTTCATGATCGCCGCCTGCAGCGTGAACGGCGTCATGTTCTGCGTCCCGGCGGCTTCGAGCATGTAGTCGCCGACCGGCTCGGTCGTCGCGACCGGCGTGTTGGGGTAGGCGGCCTTGAACTTCGCGATCGCCGCGTACCACGGCTTCAGCGATGCTTCGAAGCGCTTGGCGTTTTCCCGGAAGTACGCCGCGTGCGCGGGCTGCAACGCCGCAAGATCGCTGACCAGGGCCTTGGCGATCGCCGGCATCGTCTGCGGCTTGTACCAGAGGTGCGGATTCGGGGTGGAGTCTGGGAGGCCGAGGAGGTGCTGGACGTTGACGACCTTGCGCTGAGGGTTGGGCGAGGCCGACTCGATCTTTTCCATGTAGGTGTCGTAGCCGACACCGTTTTCGATCAGCAGGCTGGCGGCGCTGACCGCCTCGGCGACGCTTGGGCTGGCCTCGAAGGTGTGGGGGTCGGTGTTGGGGTTGCTCTCGATCGCGGTGACCTTGACGTACCTGCCGCCGATCTGTTCGATCACGTTCGCGTACTCGTTCTCAGCCCCCACGGCCACGATCACGCCGCTGGAGGCGCCGGCCGAGCTGGTGCCTCCACAGCCCGCGGCCGCCACAACCGCAAGCACGGCTACCAGTGCGAGCGCCGCGGCGAGGGCAACACGTAGGCGGGTCATGGAATGGGCGTCGATCATGGCCCTCTCCGAAGGTCGGTTGGCGAGCATGCAGCCACCCTACCATAATGAGACTAAGTCTTGTTCTTATTTGTATGGGGACAAAACAGGACCCAGCCGCGGTACCCGGCGCAGCAGCGGTGGGAGGGGTGCCAAGGCGAGGGTCAAACAACCTTTTGAGGCCCCATACAAATAAGACTAAGTCTTGTTCTTATTTGTATGGGGCCCAAAAAGAACACATCGCAGCCGGGTGGCCGGGGTCGAACACTTCTTTTTTGGACCCTAACCAGCCCGGTATAGGCCGAAAAGAGAACACGATGCCCGGCCCCTCACCCCCAGGGCAGCTCCAGCTCCAACAACTCCCCACCCCCGGCGTGCTCGACCTGCAGCGTGGTGTGCTCGACGCCGAAGCGCTCAACCAGCAGCTCCCGCAAAGCCCGCCCCGCCGCGTGGCAGTCGGCCTCGGGCTTGACCAGCACGTGCGCCGAGAGCGCGGGGAAACCGGCGGAGAGCTCCCAGACGTGCAGGTCGTGGACCTCGACCACGCCAGGGTGGGCGACGAGCGCGTGCCCGATCTCCTGCGGGTCGAGGCCGGGTGGGGCGGCCTCCAGGAAGATCCGCCCCGAGGCGCGCAGCAGGCCGATGGCGGAGCGCAGCATCAGCGCGGCGATCGCCAGCGAGGCGATCGGGTCGGCGCGCTCGAAGCCGGTCAGGAGGATCACGGCCCCGGCGATCGCTGTGCCGATGAACGCGAACAGGTCGGTGAGGATGTGCTGGAAGGAGCCCTCGATGCTCATGTGCGACTCGCGCCCCGCGCCGGCGAGCGCGGCGGTGGCGGCGCCGTTGACCGCGATCCCCGCCAGCGCCACCACGACCACTGTCCAGGCCGACACCGTCGGCGGGGAGATCAGCCGCACCACGGCCGAGTAGACGATCGCCGCGGCCAGCACCAGCAGCGTGATCCCGTTGGCCTGCGCAGCGAGCGCCTCGACGCGCAAGAAGCCGTAGGTCATCGCCCCCCGCGCCGGTCGTGCCGCGAGGCGCAGCGCCACCAGCGAGAGCCCGAGGGCGGCCGCGTCGGTAAGCATGTGTGCCGCGTCGGAGAGCAGCGCCAGCGAGTGCGAGAGCGCCCCCGCCACGACCTCGACCGCCATGAACCCCAGGATCAGCGCCAGCGCCGCCCCGACCCGGCGCGCGGAGGCCGGTGGGGCGTGCAGCGGACCGTGTGCGTGCCCGGCGTGGAAGCGACTCACCCCAAAGCGATCGGCCTCAGCTCGGGCCGGGCGGAGACGCGGAGGCCGCCTCGCCGCCTGGCCCTTCCTCCTCCAGCGTGCGGCGGCGGCCGATCAGCAGCACGACCAGCACGACCACGATCACCGACGATCAGCACACCACCCGCGATGTAGCGCAGTTTGTGGTGGGTCGTGGTCGATTTGGGCTTCGCCGTGGCGATCGCAAACGAGGAGCCGCCGGCGGTCGCGGCCGCCCTCAGCGGCGTTACCTCCGCGGAGGTGTAGGCGACCGTGAAGTGCTGCCCGTTGCGTGTCGAGGCGTGGGCCTTGGGACCCGTCGGGTGCAGCACGATCGCGACGATTTCGCGCCGGTGCAGCTGCGCCAGCAGTTCCGTGTAGCTCTCGGGCTGGAAGTGGGTCGCGAGCGCCGGCGTCGCGGCAAGTCCCAAAACGGATACCGCGCACACGGCGGCGACCAACAGACGCCTGATCAAGTGGGCCATGCGCGAACCCTAGCGCGCCGAGCGAGCGAACCCATCCCAAGCGGCGCCGATGATCGCCAACGGCTTTTCGGCGTGATGTTGTTTGAAAAAAGAGAGGCCCGGCTCGCCGGCCTTCGGCCGACTGCGCCACCCTCTTGGTGACAGCACTCGCGACTGTCTCTCGCTGAGGTGTCGGTTCGAGTCCGGCCCTACACCCGCCCGGTGTCGTGCCGGTAGGCACGGCGGGCGAGCAGCGCGAGGACCAGGGTCCAGGCGGCAATCACGATCCACGCCTTGGCGGGCCAGGCGTGGCCGCTGAGCACCACGTGGCTGGCCTGCACCAGCCAGTAGGAGGGCAGGAGCTGCCCGACGGCGTAGAGGAAGCCGTGGCTGGGGATCGGAAACCAGGTGCCGCCGAGGAACGCCAGCAGCGCGACGCCGCCGCCGACCGCGGGCCCGATCGAGTCGGGGGTGAGCATGTGGCCGACCGCGATCCCGAGCGCGGCGAAGGGGATCAGGCAGATCAGGATCAGCACGGTCATGTGCAACCACTCGCCGGCCGTCAGCGAGACGCCGAGCACCGCTCCTGAGATGTACAGCGCCGCAATCGTCAGCAGCGCCATCATGTACGCGGTGAGGATCTTTGCGCGCAGGTAAGAACGCGTCGAGAGCGGGCTGATGCGCAGCTGTCGGTTCCAACCGACCGCACGCTCGGCGGCGATGCGGGCGCCGCTGGAGAGCATGCCGCTCATCGTCCCGAACGACACCATCCCGATCATGTAGTAGAGCGGCGCGAACATGCCGGTGCCCGCGAGGTTGTGGTTGTGCCGCTGGGAACCGGCGATCAGGAAGTAGAGGACCAGGGGAAACCCTAGCGAGAGCAGGAAGAAGCGGCGGTTGCGAAACGTGCGCAGCAGCTCGTAGCGGGTGTAGACGAACGCGTTCATCGGTTACACGCAATCCCCAAGCAAACGCCCTGCGCTTGCGCCCAATCCCCCGCTCGCGGGGCTTGCACGACGCAGTCGTGCGTTCATCGACCGCCCTCCCCAAAAGCGCCCGCGGCGGAGGGGGCCGCGGCAGCGAGCTCGGGCGCGGCGGCGGCGTCCCCCGTCAGCTGCAGGAACGCCTCCTCCAGCCCCGCCGCCGCGATCTCGATATCGCGCGCGTCGGGAAAGGCGGCCAACAACGCGCGGATCGCCGTGTCGGAGTCCGCGCAGGCCATCACCACGGCCTCGCCGCGGCGCTCGGCGCCGCTGACGCCGGGCAGCCGCGCAAGCGCGTCGAGGTCGGCGCCGGGGAGCGTGGCGCGGATCGTGCGCGTGCCGACCATCGCCCTGATCTCCGTAGGGGGCCCGTCGGCGACGATCAGCCCGTGTGCCATCAGCACCACACGGTCGGCGTAGGCGTCGGCCTCCTCCAGGTAGTGGGTCGCGAACAGGATCGTCTTGCCGCGCGCGGCGAGCTCGCGCATCGTCGTCCAGAAGGAGCGCCGGCCCTCGACGTCCATCGCGACGGTGGGCTCGTCGAGCACGAGCAGTCGGGCGTCGGAGACCAGCGCGACCGCGAAACGCACGCGCTGGGTCTGCCCGCCAGAGAGCTTCTGCGTGCGCTGAGAAGCGATCTCGCTGAGGCCCGTCAGCTCGAGTGCCTCCGCCACGTCCAGCGAGGCGGGGTAGAGCGAGGCGACCATCGCCACCAGCTCCTCGACCGACAGATCGCGGATCAGCGCGCCCGTCTGCAGCATCGCGCCGACCTCGCCGGCGTCGACGGCCGCGGTGGGAGAGCCGCCGAACACCGAGACGGTGCCGCCGTCGGGCGTGGAGAGGCCGAGGATCATGTCGATCGTGGTGGACTTGCCGGCGCCGTTGGGGCCGAGCAGCGCGACCGTCTCGCCAGCGTCGATCGACACGTCGATGCCCTGCACGGCGTGCACCGAGCCATAGCTCTTGCGCAGTCCGGATACCTCAATCGCGCAGGCGCTCACCGGTTGCTCCTCAACCGGCGCAGGCGCGCACACCCCTCCCCCGCAACGCGGCCGCGTGCCCACGGGTGCCCGCGCGCGGGCACGCAGGAGCTCATTTACCGCGCCTGATGCGCGCCGCCTTCATGCGCTCAGTCTTCCCCAGCTCAACCTTGCGCATGCGCACCGTCTGCGGGGTGACCTCGACGCACTCGTCCTCGCGCACCCACTCCATCGCCTGGTCGAGCGTGAGCTTGCGATGGGGGATCAGCCGCTCGAGTACATCCGAGGTGGAGGAGCGCATGTTGGTCAGATGCTTCTCCTTGACGGGGTTGATGTCGATGTCCTCCGAGCGGGCGTTTTCACCCACGATCATCCCCTCGTACACCTCCTCGCCGGGGCCGACGAACATCGTGCCGCGCTCCTGCAGGTTCATCAACGCGAACTGGACGGTCTCGCCGCGGCGGTCCGCGATCAGCGCCCCCGAGGCGCGCGTGCGCATCTCCCCCGCCCACTTCTCCCAGCGGTCGAAGACGTGGTGCATCATGCCCGTGCCGCGCGTCTCGGTGATGAACTCGGTGCGGAAGCCGATCAGGCCGCGGGCGGGCACGAGGTAGTCCATCCGCACCCAGCCGGTGCCGTGGTTGGTCATGTGCTCCATGCGGCCCTTGCGCAGCGCGAGCATCTGCGTGACGACGCCGACGAACTCCTCGGGCACGTCGATCGAGAGCCGCTCGACCGGCTCGTGGCGTTTGCCGTCGATCGTGCGCTCCAGCACGCGCGGCTGGCCGACCGTCAGCTCAAAACCCTCGCGGCGCATGATCTCGACGAGCACCCCCAGCTGCAGCTCGCCCCGGCCCTGCACCTCCCACGACTCCGAGCCGACGCCGCCGGTGTGCTGCACGCGCAGCGAGACGTTGCCGATCAGCTCGGCGTCGAGGCGGTCGCGCAGCTGGCGCGCGGTGACCTTCGAGCCCTCGCGGCCGGCCATCGGCGAGGTGTTGATGCCGAGCGTGATCGAAAGCGAGGGCTCATCGACGGTGATCACCGGCAACGGCCGCGGATCCTCGGGGTCGGCGAGCGTCTCGCCGATCGTGACCTCCGCAATCCCCGCGACGGCGATGATCTCACCCGGCCCCGCCTCGGCCGCCTCGACGCGGTCGAGCGCCTCGGTCACGTACAGCTCGGAGACCTGCGCGCGCTCGATCGAGCCGTCGGCGCGGCACCAGGCGATCTGCTGACCGCGGCGGATGCGCCCGTTCCACACGCGGCAGATCGCCAGGCGCCCGACGTAGGGGGAGGCATCGAGGTTGGTCACGAGCGCCTGCAGCGGGTGCTCGGGGTCGTGCACAGGCGCGGGGATGTGCTCGAGCAGCAGATCGAGCAGCGGCGCGAGGTCGGAGCCGGTAACCGCGTCCTCGCCGCTCTTCGCGGCGTCGTACTCCAGCGAGGCGCGGCCGGCCTTGGCGTTGCAGTAGACGATCGGGAAGTCGATCTGCGACTCGTCGGCGTCGAGGTCGAGGAACAGCTCGTACACCTCGTCGATCACCTCGGCGACGCGTGCGTCAGGGCGATCGACCTTGTTGACGACGAGGATCACCGGCAGCCGCGCCTCGAGTGTCTTGCGCAGCACGAAGCGCGTCTGCGGCAACGGTCCCTCGGAGGCGTCGACCAGCAGCAGCACCCCATCGACCATCGTCAGCCCCCGCTCGACCTCCCCGCCGAAGTCGGCGTGGCCAGGCGTGTCGACGATGTTGAGCTTCACCCCGCCGTAGTGCAGCGCAGTGTTCTTGGCGAGGATCGTGATGCCCTTCTCGCGCTCGAGATCCATCGAGTCGAGCACCCGCTCGGCCACGTCCTGGCCGACGCGAAACGCGCCCGACTGCCACAGCATGGCGTCGACGAGCGTGGTCTTGCCGTGATCGACGTGCGCGACGATCGCGACGTTACGGATGTCATTGCGAGGAACGGGCATGGCAGCCCGGCAGGCTAGCGGGTGCCGGCGAGGTTGCGGGCCATCCGTGCTCCGAAGCGGGTCAGCGCCGAGGGCATCCGTTCCGCCGCGGCCACCACCGTCTCCAGCGCTGAGGCGAAGCGGCGGATCTCCGACTCCTCGATCACGAGCGGCGGCAGCGCCTTGATCACGTTCATGCGGTGGCCGGCGACCTGACAGAAGATGCGGTGCTCGTGGAAGAGAGGAACGGTGACCAGTTGGGAGAAAAGGCCGGGCTGGGCGCGCTCCAGCGCGTTCCACGTCGCACGCGCCACCTGCCCATCGGGCGGGCCGAGCTCGATCGCCCACATCAGGCCGAGGCCGCGCACGTCGCGCACGATCGCGTGGCGCTCGATCAGCGGCTGGGTCAGCTCCAGCAGCAGCGCGCCCATCCGCTCGGCGCGCTCGACCAGGCGCTCCTGCTCCAGCACGCGCAGCGTGGCGAGGCCGGCGGCGGCGGCGAGGTCGTTGCCGCCGAAGGTCGAGCCGTGGCGCACCGCACGCTCCATCCCGTCGAACACGCGCTCGAAGACGGCGCGCGAGACGAGCACGGCGCCGATCGGGACAAGGCCGCCGGAGAGAGCCTTAGCGACGCACACGATGTCGGGCTCAAGGCCCCAGTGCTCCAGCGCGAAGAAGCGCCCGGTGCGCCCGAGCCCGGTCTGCACCTCATCGCAGACGAACAGCGCCCCGGCGGCGCGGCAGCGCTCCTGGGCGCCGGGCAGGTAGCCGTCCGGTGGCAGGTTGACGCCCTTGCCCTGCACCGGCTCGACCACGAACGCGGCGACGTCGCCGCGCGCGAGCTCGCGCTCCAGCGCGTCGAGATCGCCGAACGGGACGGGGTCGCAGCCTGGAAGCAGCGGCCCGAAGCCGTCGCGGAAGTGGGCGTCGCCGCCCAGCGAGAGCGAGCCGAGCGTGAGCCCGTGGAAGGCGTGCTCGGCGTAGAGGATGCGCCCACGGCCGGTGGCGACGCGCGCGATCTTGATGGCCGCCTCGACCGCCTCGGTGCCGCTGTTGGCGGGCACCATCGCCGTCACGCTCGCCGGCGCGCGCGCGAGCAGCTGCTCGGCCAGCACGCCGCTCAGCAGCGTGACGCCCAACTGCGGCAGGTTGCCGGTGCGCGCCGCCATGACCTCCTCGAGCGCGGCGAGCGCCTCGGGGTGGTTGCGCCCGATCGCGAACACGCCGTAGCCGCCAAAAAGGTCCAGGTAGCGCTCCCCCGTGGAGTCAATCAGGTGCGCCCCCTCGCCCCCCACCCACACCCTGTCGAACCCGAGCGTGCGCAGGATCCGCCCCATCTGCGGGTTGAGGTGGCGGTCGTTCAGCTCCAGCTCCTCCCCTGTCCGCGACGCGATGATCTCGCGCACCGAGGGAATGGGAGCGGAGGTCATGGGGTCAATCGTAGGGCCGCCCCGCGCGGCGGGACCGGGGTAGCGCGTCAGGCCGCGGCGTAGCGCTTACGCGCGCGGCGCTCCTCGGGGACGCTCACCACGTCCCACGCCAGCCCGGTACGCTCCAGCCCGCGGATCACCAGCGCCGAGACGTCGGGCTGACGCCAGCTAAGGCCGTGGCTGGCGGACGTGGGGAAGGCGTGGTGGTTGTTGTGCCACGCCTCGCCGAACGTCGGCAGTGCCAGCCAGGCAAGGTTGCGGGAGTAGTCCCCGGTGGTGTAGTCGCGGCGGCCAAAGAAGTGGCAGAGCGAGTTGATCGAGTAGGTCATGTGGTGCAATACGAGCATCCTCACCGCACCGCCCCACAGCAGGCCGGTGAGCCCGGCCTGCCAGGTGCCGCCGATCGCGTAGCCGAGCCCGAAGGCGGCAGCGAGGCCGCCGAGCGCCCACACGAAGAAGGTGCGGTCCACGAACTCGACCACCGGGTCGGCGATCAGGTCGGGGGCGTAGCGCTCGCGTGAGCCGCGCTCGGTGTGGATGAACAGCCAGCCGAGGTGCGCGTGGGCGAGGCCGCGCAGGGCACCGCGCAGGCCGACGCCGTGGTCGACGTGGGGGCTGTGGGGGTCGCCGTCCTTGTCGGAGAAGGCGTGGTGCTTGCGGTGGTCGGCGACCCACGAGATGATCGGCCCCTCGATCGCCGCCGACCCCAGCACCGCGAGCACGCCGCGCACCGCGGGGTAGGTCTTGAAGGAGCGGTGGGTGAAGAGACGGTGGAAGCCGACGGTCACGCCGAGGCCGGTGAGCAGGTACAGGATCGCGAACACGATCAGATCCGAGCGGTGCAGCAGCCCGTCCCACATCTGCCAGCCGACGAAGCCGAGCGCGAGCATCGGGCCGATCGTGATCAGCGCGGTCAGCACGCGGTTGAGCGTCTCGTTGACGACCGGCTGGATGTCGTCCGGCCCAGGGGTGGCGAACTGAATGCCGTCGCCGCCGAGAGGGAGTGGCTGAGAGTCGCTTGGCCCGGGCAGATCCTCGTCCAGAGCGCCGGGAAGTTGAGTGTCGATCATGTCGGGTCCTACGGGCAAGCTAGCAAGCATCGCTCTACTCTGTCGCAAGGATGATGGCGCAGACGCCAGACAGACAATCGACCCCCACGCGCGATGCCGTTCGCCCGCACTGAGCCGCTGCGCCGCGAGCTCGCGGTGGCGCTGCCCGATCGCCCCTTCGCGCTGCGCTTCTGGGATGGCACGGAGCTCGCCGCGACCGCGCCAGAGGGCCCGGTCTTCACGGTGCGCTCTCCCACCGCCGTGGCCCACCTACTGCGCGCGCCCGGGCAGCTGGGCCTCGGCCGCGCGTACGCCGCGGGCGAGCTGGAGGCCGACGACCTCGACCGCGTGATCGGGCTGCTCGACAGCTTCAAAGCGCCCGCGATCGACCGCGCCACGCGCCTGCGTCTCTCGCTCGCCGCGGTGCGGGCGTGCGGCCTGACCCGCCCCCCGCGGATCCCCGCCAGCGAGCTGCGCCCGCGGGGCGCTCGTCACAGCCGCAAGCGCGACGCGCGCGCGGTGCGCCACCACTACGACGTCTCCAACGACTTCTTCAAGCTGTTCCTCGACTCCTCGATGACCTACAGCTGCGCGCTCTTCTCGCGGGGGGCGAGCACGCTGGAGGACGCCCAGCTGGCAAAGCGCGAGCTGGTCTGCACGAAGCTCGGTCTGCGGGAGGGTGAGCGCCTGCTCGACGTGGGCTGCGGGTGGGGCAGCTTCGTACTGCACGCCGCCGCCCGCCACGGCGTCTCCGCGGTCGGGATCACGCTCTCCCCCAACCAGGCCGAGCTCGCCCGACGGCGCGTGGTGAAGGCCGGCCTCGAGGACCGCGTGGAGATCCGCCTGGCCGACTACCGCGACCTGGGGTCAACCGAAGCCGGGAGACACTCGCCTTCGACCGATTCGGGGGACACTCGCTTCGCTCGCATCCCCGAATCGACCAGCATCCACGTTTCGGCCAACGAACGCTTCGACGCGATCGCGTCGATCGGCATGGTCGAGCACGTGGGCGCCAGCAAAATCGACGCCTACGCCGCGCAGCTCGCCGGCTTGCTTGACCCGGGCGGCCGCCTGCTCAACCATGGCATCGCGCGCCTACGCCACGGCGACCCTGAGGCGGGTCCCTTCTCAGAGCGCTACGTCTTCCCCGACGCCGCCCCCCTGCACGTCTCGCGCGTACTGCTCGCGCTGGAGCGCGCGGGCATCGAACCGACGCACGTGGAGGGTTTGCGCCAGGACTACGTGGACACGCTGAACGAGTGGATCGCGCGGCTGGACGCCAACCTCGCGGAGGCCGAGCGCCTGGTGGGCGGCGAGCGCGTGCGGGTGTGGCGCCTCTACCTGCGCGCCGCGCGCAACGGCTTCGCCACGGGCTTCACCTCAATTTTCCAGGTGCTTGGTCACCGCGCGTAGCGACGCACACGAGCGATCGAGGACTCCGCCAGGCGCCGCCCATCGGCCTACTGGAGCGAGGCCATCACGTGCTTCACGACGGTGTAGTCCTCCAGCGAGTACACGCTGAGGTCCTTGCCGTAGCCCGACTCCTTGAACCCGCCGTGAGGCATCTCCGAGACGAGCGGTATGTGGTCGTTGATCCAGACGCAGCCGAAGCGTAGGGCCCGCGAGACGCGCAGCGCGCGGCCGACGTCGCGGGTCCAGACCGAGGAGGCGAGGCCGTAGCGGGTCGCGTTGGCCCAGGCGATCGCCTGGGCCTCGTCGGTGAAGCGCTGCACGGTGATGACCGGGCCGAAGATCTCGCGCTGGATCAGCTCGTCGTCCTGGGTGGGGCCAGCGATCACCGTGGGCTCCAGGTAGAAGCCGGGGCGCTCGGGGGCGTTGCCGCCGGTAACGATCTCGGTGTGGGCGGGGCGGCGGGCGAGGAAGCCCTCCACCCGCTCGCGCTGGCGGGCGGAGTTGAGCGGGCCGAGCGTCGTGTCGGGGGCGAGGGTGTCGCCGATCACGAGGCCCCGCGCCTGCTCGGCGAGGCCGGCGACGACGTCGTCGTAGATGTCCTCGGCGGCGAGCACGCGGGTGGCGGCGGTGCAGTCCTGCCCGGCGTTGTAGTAACCCGTGCCGGCGATTGTCTCCATCGCGGTGTCCATCGCGACGTCGTCGAAGACGAGCACCGGGGCCTTGCCGCCGAGCTCGAGGTGAACTCGCTTGAGCGTGTCGGCGGCGGTGCGCGCGATGTGCTTGCCGGTGTCGACCGAGCCGGTGAGCGAGACCATGTCCACGTCGGGGTGTGAGATCAGCGCCTGGCCGGTCGGGTCGCCGCGGCCGGTTATTACATTCAGCACTCCGTTCGGCAGGATCTCCGAGGCCAACTCGGCCAGGCGCACGGTCGTGATCGGGGTGGTCTCCGCCGGCTTGAGCACGATCGTGCAGCCGGCGGCGAGCGCGGGGCCGATCTTCCAGATCGCCATCATCAGGGGGTAGTTCCACGGGGTGATCTGGCCGACGACGCCGACCGCTTCGCGGCGCACGAACGAGGTGTAACCGGCCATGTACTCGCCGGCGGCACGGCCCTCCAGGCAGCGGGCAGCGCCGGCGAAGAAGCGGAGGTTGTCGGCCATCACCGGCAGCTCGTCGTTTGTGACTGCTTCAATCGGCTTGCCGGCGTTCAGCGCCTCTAGGCGCGCGAGCTCTACGGCGTGCTCCTCGATCGTGGCGGCGAGCCCCAGCAGCGCAGTGGCTCGTTCGGCCGGCGTCGTCTGGGACCAGCCTCCGAACGCGGCGCGGGCCGCGCGCACCGCACGATCGACGTCCTGCGCGGTCGAGTTGTGAGCGCGCGCCAGCTCCTCGCCGGTGGCGGGGTTGAGAATCGCTTCGGTGTCGCCGTCGGACGGGGCGCGCTCACCGTCGACGAAGTTGCTCAGGGTCTCGATCTGGGTGGCCATCGGTCGCCTCCTCGGGGATTGAGCTCATTGGCGGAAGGGGTTTTTATGGGGACCCCCACAAGGGGGGTCTGGGGGTATTAACTTTTTTTTACCCGATAGCAATTGCACACACCTTCTGGATTTTTCATATACATACCCCCTCCCCTTTTGCCTATTTTTCGCGTTCGTATCTACTATCGCGATGCTTTTGGTCAGGCTTATTCAACTACCCTGGCCGACGGCGGCACCGAGCGCCTCGGCCACCGCGGGGTGGGTGATCTCGCCATCCTTGACGTTCAATCCGAGTCGCAAACCGGGGTCACGATCGAGCGCCTCGTCGATGCCATGGTCGGCGAGCGCGAGGACGTAGGGGAGCGTGGCGTTGGTCAGCGCGTAGGTCGAGGTGATCGGCACCGCGCCCGGCATGTTCGCCACGCAGTAGTGGGTGATCCCGTCCACCTCGAAGGTGGGGTCGGAGTGGGTGGTCGGGTGCGAGGTCTCGAAGCAGCCGCCCTGGTCGATCGAGACGTCGACCAGCACCGCGTGGCGGCGCATCAGGCCGAGCTGCTCGCGACTGATCACGTGCGGAGCACGGCCGCCGTGGATCAAGACCGCGCCGATCACGAGGTCGGCGGACGGGAGCATCTGCTCGATCGCGAGTGTCGAGGAGTACACGGTCGAGGCCCTCCCGCCAAACGCGACTTCGAGCTCGCGCAGGCGGTCGATCGAGCGGTCGAAGACGAACACGTCGGCCTGCATCCCAATCGCGATGATCGCCGCGTTCATCCCCACCACGCCGCCACCGATCACGAGCACGGTGGCGGCCGCCACGCCGGGCACGCCCCCGAGCAGGATGCCGCGCCCGCCGAGCGGCTTCTCGAGCATGAAGGCGCCGGCCTGCGTGGCGAGCTTGCCCGCGACCTCGCTCATCGGCGCGAGCAAGGGCAGGTTGCCGCGGGGGTCCTCGACCGTCTCGTACGCGATGCAAGTCGCGCCCGACGCCTGCAGGCCGCGCGTCAGGCTTGGCTCGGCCGCGAGGTGGAGGTAGGTAAAGAGCGTCTGGCCCTCGCGCAGCAGCGCAACCTCGCCCGGCTGTGGCTCCTTCACCTTCAGCACCAGCTCGGCCTCGGCGAACACCGCCCTTGCGTCGAGGACGATGCGGGCACCCTGGGCTGTGAAGTCGGCGTCGGCGAGCGCGCTGCCCTCCCCCGCGCCGGCCTGCACGACCACCTCATGGCCCCGCACGCTCAACTCGCGCACGCCCGCGGGTGTCAACGCGACGCGGTACTCGTCCAGCTTGATCTCACGCGGCACCCCGATTCTCATCGCCGCGCCCCCTTCCCCCACCGGTCCTCGTCCAACTCGATCTCGCTGGGGACTCCGATCCTCATGGCCTGACCTCCTTGTCATCATCGGAATCGCAATAAACAGCCCCTCCCCCGACCCCCCTTGTGGGGGTCCCCATCAAAAAAAACATCTCCGCCATCCTGGGCTCGCAGGTGAATTGAATCCCGCCCACCCGGGACGCAGGGAGCGAAGTGTGCTGGCCGAAACGGGGATGCGAGCGAAGCGAGTGTCTCCCGGCTTCGGTACACGAGCGACCGAGGACGCTGGCCGATCCCGGACGATCGGTCCAGCGCAGCCATGCGGGCTCAAGATCATCGTGCGAGCTCCCTTCCCCGCAACGCGAGCCAGAACTCGATCCGATCGCGCGCCGTCGAGAAGTCACGGCCCGTCAGCTGCTCCACGCGGCGGATACGGTAGCGCAACGTGTGACGGTGACAGTACAGCGCGTTCGCGGCCTTCTCCCAGTGGCCGTTGTGCTCGATGAAGACGTCCAGCGAGCGCAGCAGCTCGTCGCCGTACTCGCCCTCGCCCGCCTCGACCGGGCCGAGCACGCCGCGGCAGTAGGTCAGCAGCGCGTCGTCGTCCTGCAGGGAGAGCAGCAACTGGAAGGCGCCGAGGTCGGCGTAGGAGGCGACCACCTCTGTGCTGTTGCCGTTCTGCAGGCGCAGCGCCTCCAACGCGCAGCGGGCCTCGTGGAAGCTGAGGCGCAGCGAATGGGTCGGAGCGACGCGGCTGGCGCTGGCGCGCACCTCGCCCCCCAGGCGGGCGGTGAGGTCGGCGCGGATCCGGCGGGCAAGCGCTATCGGGTCGACTTCGCCGGGGGCGTGGTGCTCGGCGGCGTGGGCGCCGTTCGCCGGCGGGGGCGGGCCGCCGTCGATCACCGCGCACAACAGCCCGGCGCGGATCGCCACGAGGCTGCCGAGAGGCCGGCCGCCGGCGCCGTTTTTTTGGGGCCCGCCCACCCGCTCGCCGAGCAGGTCATCGCGCGCGAGGATCCGTTCCACCAGCGGGGCGGCCACCGCGGGGTCGGGGGGCGCGAACGCCAGCACCGCCGCGCGCTCGCCGATCCCGAAGGGGCGCAGCCTGGCCTGCAGCTCGTCGGGGTACAACCGTCCCGTCAGCGCCTCCGCGAGCACGTCGCCCGCCATGCTGCGCTGCAGCATCTCGTAGCGCTCGTCCAGCAGCTGCGCAAACACGCGCTCGGTAATTGCGATGAACGGCAGCTCGTACGGCACCTCGAACAGCGGGAAGGCCTGTTTGCGCGCCTCGTCCGCGAGCGCGGGCGGCAGGCGCTTGTGGGCGAAGCCGGTGCCGAAGCCGAGGCCGCCGATCTCGTGCGCGGCGAGGCGCACGATCAGCTCGCGCTGGGTCTTCGCGGTCTGCAGCTGCAACCCGGTCGTCAGCAGCAGCTCGCCCCCACGCAGCCACGGAGTGGGGTCCGGCAGCTCGGTCGAGTGCACCCAGCGGACGTGCCCTTGCGCCGCCTGCTCGCCGCTGACGAGCGTCAGGCCAAGCTCGGCCACGAGGCCCTCGACCGTCAGCATCGTGCCCTCCTGCGAGCAACCGGCCCCAGGCACTGCGTCGCGACCACTCGCTCGATGCACGGCATCTCCCCTGGGATCATCCCCCTTGTATCCATCGGCCGCGCCCTATCGCCTCCCGATTCGCTCCCACGCCTCGCTCAGCACGGGGCGCAGGATCGACTCGATCTCCGCGAACTGCTCGCGGTCGGCGATCAGCGGCGGCGAGAGCTGCACAATCGGCTCGCCGCGGTCGTCGGTGCGGCAGATCAGCCCGCGGCGGTACAGCTCGCCCGAGAGGAAGCCGCGCAGCAGGTACTCCGCCTCCTCGTGGTTGAACGTCTGCTTGGTCTCCTTGTCCTTGACCAGCTCGATCGCGTGGAAGTAGCCGGCGCCGCGCACGTCGCCGACGATCGGCAAGTCGCGCAGGCTGTCGAGCATCGCGCGGAACTCGCCCTCGCGCGCGCACACGTGCTCGCACAGCTGCTCGCGCTCGATCACGTCGATGTTCGCCAGCGCCACGGCGCACGCCATCGGGTGCCCGCCGAAGGTGAAACCGTGGTTGAAGATCGCGTCACCGTGCAGGAACGGTTCGATCAGCCGGTCGCTGGCGATCACCGCGCCGAGCGGCGCGTACGCCGAGGTGATGCCCTTCGCCGTGGTGATCATGTCGGGGGCGTAGCCGAAGCGCTCGCACCCGAACCAGTGGCCGAGGCGCCCCCACGAGCAGATCACCTCGTCGGAGATCAACAGCACCCCGTGGCGGTCGCAGATCTCGCGCACGCGCTGGAAGTACCCCTCCTGCGGGACGAAGCAGCCGCCGCCGTTCTGCACCGGCTCGAGGATCACCGCCGCGACCGTCTGCGGGCCCTCGAAGATGATCGCCTCCTCGATCGCGTCGGCCGCCCACAGCTCCTCGCGGTCCTCGGTCCAGCGGTATGAGTTGGTGTTGGCGACGTGGTGGCCCCCCGGCGTCAGCGGCTCGAACGGCTCGCGCAGAGGCGGCAAGCCGGTGGCGGTCAGGGCGCCCATCGAGGTGCCGTGGTAGGCCAAGTTGCGGGAGACGATCTTGTGCCTACGAGGCTCGCCGCGCGCGGCGTGGTAGGCCTTCGCGAGCTTCCACGCGCTCTCGACCGCCTCCGAGCCGCCGGAGGTAAAGAAGACGCGGTTGAGGTCCCCCGGCGCCAGCGCGGCGATCCGCGCCGCCAGCTCGATCGAGCGGGGGTGCGCGTAGCTCCAGTTGGTGTAGAAGCCCAGCTCCTTCGCCTGGCGCGCGGCGGCCTCCCCGAGCTCGGCGCGGCCGTGGCCGATGTTCACGCAGTACAGCGCCGACAGTCCGTCGAGGTAGCGCTTGCCGTGCTGGTCGTACACGTAGCACCCCTCGCCGCGCACGATCACCGGCACCTCGTGATCGACGTATGCGCCCATCCGCGTGAAGTGCATCCACAGGTGACGCTTCGCCAGCTCCTGGAGGTTGAGTCCACCCGCAGTGGAGCCGGTCCCGGGAGAGGCGGGGAGCACGGAGCCCTCGCCCGCGGCGGGGCCGGTCCCGGGAGTGGTGGTGGGCGATGGGACAGACGCCGTCGCCGTGGTCGAATCGCTCAGGTGGGTGGCCATCTCCTATCTCCTCCTGTCCCCTCTGTCGGAACCCCATGCCATACGGATAGACACTTAGCACAACCGTACTGCGGCCTTGAGCATGTATCAATGCGCCGCTCGTTCAAGACCTCCAGCAGGTGTTGTACGAAATGTCTAAGTACAAGTGCAAACTTTGGGGATCGCGCCCATTGTCGCTCGTTCGCAGTGGTCGTAGCGTTTGCCACGACGGCCGCCGATTGTTCTGGGACCGCCGACCGTTCTAGAGGCAGAGGAGGGCGAGATGGCAACTGTGAGCGTCGCGGAATCCGGCACACCCGATCCCTTGGGGGTGATGGACAAGGGTCTGAAGAAAAACGCGATCGGCTACCTCTCCAACATCGTGATCGGCGTGGCTTCGACCGCGCCGGCCTACTCGCTGGCAGCGACTCTCGGGTTCATCGTCGCCGTCAAAGGCGTCGGCGTGCACGCGCCCGCGGTGATGCTCGTGGCGTTCATCCCGATGCTGCTGGTCGCCGCGGCCTACAAATATTTCAACCGCGCCGACCCCGACGCCGGCACGACGTTCGCCTGGGTGACCCGCGCGTTCGGCCCGATGACCGGCTGGATGAACGGCTGGGCGATCTTCCTCTCCGACGTGATCGTGATGGCCTCGTTGTCGGCGATCGCCGCGATCTATACGTTCAAGCTCTTCGGCTTCACCGAACTCGGCGCATCCAAAGCGGCGATCATCATCGCCGCGGTGCTGTGGATCGCGATCATGACCTGGATCTGCTATCGCGGCATCGAGCTCTCGGCGCGCATCCAGCAGTTCCTGCTCAGCGCCGAGATCTTCATCCTCGGGCTGTTCGCGGTCGTGGCCTTCGTCAAGGTCTACGGCAGCCACCCGCCGACCGGCTCGATCAAGCCTTCGCTCTCCTGGATCAACCCGTTCGCGATGAGCTTCGGCGACCTCGTCGTCGCGCTGCTGCTCGCGGTCTTCATCTACTGGGGGTGGGACTCCGGGGTGGCGGTCAACGAGGAGTCCGAGGACCCGGCGGAGGGCCCGGGCAAGGCCGCGGTCATGTCGACGATCCTGCTCGTGCTGATCTACGTCGTCGTCACCGCCGCGGCCGTGTCCTTTCACGGGACAGGATTCCTCACCACCGAAGCCAACAAGGAAGACGTCCTCAACGCACTCGGCGGCGGCGTGCTCGGGAGCGGCCTCGACAAGCTGCTGATCATCGCGGTGCTCACCTCCGCGTCGGCCTCGACGCAGACGACGATCCTGCCGACCGCGCGCACGACGCTCTCGATGGCGCACTGGAAAGCGGTCACCGCCCTGCTCTCCCGCGTCCACAAGCGCTACCTCACCCCCACCGTCTCGACGCTCGGCTTCGGCGCGCTCTCGATCGTCTTCACGGTCACCCTGCTGCTGCTCTCCAACAGCGTTCTCGAAGACTCGATCACCGCGATCGGCTTCCCGATCTGCTTCTACTACGGCTTCACCGGCGTCGCCTGCGGCTGGTACTACCGCCGCGACCTGATGGAAAGCGCGCGCAACTTCCTGCTGCTCGGCCTCGGTCCGCTGCTCGGCGGGCTGATGCTATTCGGGATTGGGTTTAAGGCTGCCTTCTACTACGGCCACGCGGAAAACGTCTCCTCGAAGCCGATCCTCGGCATCACGCTGCCGCTGTGGTTCGGCATCGGCGGCATGGTTCTGGGCGGCATCATCATGCTCGCCTCACGGCCCGTCTTCAAAGAGTATTTCTCGCGCAAGACCGAAACGGCGCCGCCGGGGCTGCTCGAGCAGCCACCGCCGACCGGGCCGGTTCCCGAGCGCGTGGAGTTCTGAGCCCTACACCGCTTCCTCGCGCTGGCCGTGCGGCGCACCGAACTCCGCCAGACGATCGAGGAACGGGCCGGGGGGAAACGCCTCGGGGCCGAGCACACCGGTGCCGCGCCAGGCGCCGTCGTCGAGCAGCTCGAGCGCAACCACGGGGTTGATCGCGGTCTGCCACACGACCGCCTGGCTTGAGTACTCGCGCATCGTCTGCTCGTTGTCCACCACGTGGTAGAGGTAGGTCGCGCGGGGGGCGCCGTCGCGGCCGGTGCCCGTCACCCACGTGCCGGCGCAGGTGCGCCCGCTCATCCGCTCGCCGAGCGTCGCGGGGTCGGGCAGCGCGGCTGCCACCACGTCCCGCGGGGCGACCTGTGCGCCGCGCACGGTCACCGGCTCGGTCGAGTCGAGGCCGAGCTTGTGCAGCGTGCGCAGCACGCCGATGAACTCCTCTCCCAGCCCGTACTTGAACGTGACCCGCTCGCACGCCACCCAGCGGGGGATCAGCACGACCTCCTCGTGCTCGACGTTCACACACTCGACGGGGCCGATCCCCTCGGGGAACTCGAACACCTCGGGCTCGGAGAAGGGCGCCGTGGTGTAGAAGCCGCGCTCGCGCTCCCAGATCAGGGGCGGGTTGAGGCACTCCTCGATCGTCGTCCAAATCGAGAAGGTCGGCGCGAAGTCATACCCCTCCACCACCAGGTCGGCGCCGTCGCGCACCCCCACCTGCTCGACCTGCGAGAAGAGCTCGTCGGCGGCGTAGCGCGCGAAGATGTCCGACAGCCCCGGCTCGACGCCGATCCCCACTAGCGCCAGCAGCCCAGCCTGCTCCCACTGCTCGTGCCGGGCGAGCTGGTGCTCGCCGAGCATCACCCCCGGCAGCTGGTACGGCCGCTGCTCGTGGGGCTTGGAGAGCGTCATCGCCATGTCTAGATACGTGACCCGCGCCTCGAAGCAGGCGCCGAAGATCGGCTCGTTGAAGCGCGGGTCGCAGGCGTTCAGCACCGCGTCGGGCTTGAGCTTGCCGATCAGCGCCACTAGCTGCTCCTGGCTGGATGCGTCCACCTGCTCGGCGGTGAAGCGGTCAGCCTCGCCCAGCCGGGCGGCCGCATCTTGGGCGCGCTGCGGCGAGACGTCGGCGAGGACGACCTGCTCAAACGCCGGCCGGCGCTGCGCGATCGCCGCGAACGCCGCGCCTACTCCTCCGGCTCCTACGACCAGGACTCGCATTATCCTCAGCCGATCGTAGCGCGGATTACCAGAAGCAAGAGGCGCCTCGCGCTGGTGGCGGTGCTGCTCGTGGGGCTCTCCTATGCGACGCTGATCGAGGACTTCTCCTGGAATCAGACCTCGCACTACGACCTGCTGCAGGCGCTCTACCACGAACAGACCAACATCGACCCCCACCAGCGAAACACGGGCGACAAGGTCTTCTACCACGGGCACTGGTACTCGGCGCGAGCGCCCGGCCTGGCGCTGTTCGTGATGCCTTGGTACACCGTGCTGGGCGCGGTCGACGCCGAACAGTGGGCGCGCGAATCGCCCGCCGAGCCGCGCGCGGACGAGCTGATCTACCTGATCGGGCTGTGGGGCAACGTGCTGCCAGGACTGCTGTTGCTGGCGCTCGTGTGGAGCGCCGCCGAGCGCCTGCAGCCCGGATTCGGGGCGGCGACCGCGGTCACGCTCGGCCTCGGCACGATGGCACTGAGCCTCTCCACGCTGCTGTTCTCGCACATCTTCACCGCCTTCCTCGGCTTCGCCGCGTTCGCGATGCTGATGCGCGAGCGTGACGGCCCCCCACGCGCGTGGCTGTGCGGGGCCGCGGGCCTCACGCTCGGCTACGCGATCTCCTCGGAGTACCCGCTCGCGCTGCTCGCCGGCGTGCTCGGGTGCTACCTGCTCTCGCGCCGCGACGCGCTCACACCCCTCGGGGTCCTGCGCCGCGGCGGCGCCTTCGCGGCAGGGGCGCTCGTGGGGATGGTGCCGCTCGCGCTCTACAACCTCGCCGCCTTCCACTCACTTACGCACGTCGCCTACGCCAACGTGCCCCAACAGCACAAAGGCTTCTTTGGGATCACCGCCCCCTCCGTGCGCGTCGCCGCGACGCTGCTCGGCGACTCGCGCGGCCTGCTGACGCTCGCGCCCGTGCTCGTGATGGGAGCGCTCGGCGCGGTGGCGCTCTACCGCCGCGGTCGCCGCGCCGAGGCGCTCGTGATCGGCGGCGTCTGCCTCTGCTATCTCACCTACAACTCCGGCTACTACCTGCCCTTCGGAGGCGGCTCGCCCGGCCCCCGCTTCCTCACCACGACGCTGCCGTTCCTCGCGCTACCGCTGGCGATCGCGTTCGAGCGCTGGCCCGGCCCCACGATCGCGCTCGCCGCGGTCTCGATCACGTGCTCGGTGCTCGCCGCGATCGCGCACCCCCTGATCGGCTACGAGACCGAGACCGTGAGCTGGATGCGCCACCTCTTCAACGGCTACTTCCAGCCGACGATCGCCACCGCCTACGGTCTCGGCCGCGGCTGGGGGGAGATCTGGGTCTTCCTGCTGCCCGCGGGCGCGGCGATCGCGCTCGCCGCGTATGTCACCCCCCGCATGCGCTTCTCCGGCCGCTCGCTGCGCGCCGGCCTGCTCGCGCTCGGCGCCTGGGCGCTGTACGCGGCGCTCGCCCCCACCCTGCTCGGCCTCGACCACCAGGGCCTGCTCGACATCCTCCACTCCGGCGACCCGAAGGCGCTCACCAAGGGCGCCTACTTCGGCCCCTACCCGCTGCGCGCGCTCGTCCCGCTGGCCTGCGGCTTCGCGCTCCTCGCGCTGGTGGGGGCGCGGGTTTGGCGCAAGGCGCCCGGGGACGGGGAGTCACCGACCGGCGGCGCGAGGCATGGAAGCCTCGCCCCCACCACGCCGTTGTCCCAGCCCGTCGCGCGGACGATCCCCTCCTAAAACCGCAAATCAGTTATCGACCGTCTTGACGTTGCAGTGCGAGGCGTGTAGCTGCTTGCACACCACGACGTAGCCCGGGCGGGGCTTGTCGTGGGCGTTCATCAGGCCCGCGTCGAAGCGCGTGGAAGCCGTGCCGCCCGTCCAGTCGTAGATGTAGAGGCGCTTGATCCGCGGGTTGGAGGCCGCCACCCCGAACATGAAGTGCAGCACTTGCGCCGCGCGCCTGATGCCCGAGCCGTGGACGTTGGTGAAGTCGCCCGCGAACTTCACGATCCCGCCGGTCTCGGTCAGCCACACTTCGCCGCCGAGGTCGGCCTCGAGGTCGCGGGTGCGCCAGCTTTCGAAGCGGTTGACGTCCGAGTAGTCGTGCAGCCCCCACGTCGTCGGCATCACCGTCCGCAGGCGGCCGATCTCGCGCTTGAATTCGGCGATGTAGTCGATCGTCGTGTAGATCTCGTCCTGGTCGAGCACGTCGAGACCGACCACCGTGCAGGGGATGCAGTCGCGCTTGAGCGCTTGGTAGTACTGCGCGTCCTGCACGGCGGTGGGGCTCTGGAAGTAGCCGGGCACATACCCGCGGTTGGCCTCGTCCCACGCCTGGTATTCGCGGATGTGCGGGAACCGTTTGATGAACTTCGCCACGTCGCGCTTGTAGGTCGCAACGCTCGGCATTTTCATCGGCGTGTACTCGGAGTGGTAGAAGGCCAGGAGGATTTTCTGGTGGCGCGCTTCCGCGTCGTGGATCCACGCTTCCGCCTGCTCCAGGTCGTACGGCCGCACGGCCACGTCGTATGGCACCGTCAGGCGCGCGATCTGTGTGTGCAGCTGCTGCCACAGCGGGTTGCCGAACATCTCGTCGTGCGAGTCGCTGATGCCGGTCATGTACGACGGACCACGCGGGCGCGCGTTCTTCGCGGCGGAGCTGCCAGCGAGCGTCCAGGCAAGCGCCAGCACGCCGATCAGCGCCGCGCACAGCAACGCGGCCGTGGACCGATGGGAGATCGGCCAACGAGGGAGGAATCCGGGCATGTTCATGCCAACAGGCTAGGCGCCCGGAGGTTGCGCCGGCGCCGCTTCCCCGGGCTGCAACAAAGTCTGCGGGGCCGCGCTCGCCGGGCGCAGCACGATCACCTCGCCGGGGACGTTGGCCAGCAGCCATGCCACCGCCTCGGGCGTGAAGCCCTCCCCCGAGCTGTCCGCGCCGGCCGCCACCACGATCCGCTCGAACTGCTCGTGCGCGGCCAGCTCGCGCAGCGCGTGGCGCACCGTACGCCCCCGCTCGATGCGCGAATCGACCGGGACCCCGGCGCGAGCCGCGCGCCGCTCGATCGTCTCGAGGATCGGCATCGCCACGTCGCACTCGCTGCGCAGCGGCACGTCCACCGACAAGCGCAGCGGCACCAGCGCCAGGTACACCGGCATCAGCGTGGCGCCCTCGGCGCGCGCCAGCCGCAGCGCGGCCGCCAGCGCCGGCTCGGAGAGACCCTCGCCCGTGAACGGGAACGCGATCCGACGCACCCGCTGGCGGCCCCGCAGCGCGCGCTCGCGGCGCCAGCGCTCGAGGGCCAGCGCGGCGCCGAAGCCCACCGCGAGCGCCACCAATGCCGCCGCGAGCGCGGTCACAGCACCGCCCCCTCTTCCTCGGCGACCTCTCCCGTGGGCAGCAGCGTACGGTCGGCGACGATCCGCAGATCCACCCCCGGCAGGCCTTTCAGCAGCTGAAACGGCAGCGCCGGTTGGCTCAGGCGCCGCCACGCGTTGCGGGGCTTGGGCGTCCCCATCAGCAAGTACGTCGTGCCCCGGCCCCGCGCCACCCGGATCGCGGTCTCCGCGACCTCGTCGGCCTCCTCGATCAGCAGGTGCGCGCCCAGCACCGACGCCAGCCGCCGCAGCGCCTCCAGCTGTTCACGCTCCTCCCTGCTCGGCGTCGCCCCCGGCGGGCGCACCACGAGCAGGTCGAGCTCCGCCCCCAGCCGCTGCGCCGAGCGCCACGCGCGGCGCACCACCCGCTGCGAACGCGGGGTCGGCGTCACCAGCGCCAGCAGCCGCTCGGAGATCACCTGCGGGGTCACGCTCGCGATCAGACTGTCCTCGCGCCGGCGCGCCACCGGCGCCTCGCGGCCGCGGCGCTCGAGCTCCACCCCCTCCGCCACCTGGCGCAGCGCCGTCTCGCGCAGCGCCGCAAGGTTCTCGATCTTGAAGAAGTTGCTGAGCGCCGCCTGCACCCGCTCGGGGGCGTACACCTTGCCGGCGCGCAGCCTGCCGATCAGCGCCTCCGGCGTGATGTCCACCAGCACCGTCTCGTCCGCCGCCGACAGCACCGCGTCGGGGATCGTCTCGCGCACGCGCACCCCCGTCAGCTGCGTCACCTGGTCGTTGAGGCTCTCCAGGTGCTGCACGTTGACGGTCGAGAACACGTCGATGCCGGCATCCAGCACGTCGCGTACGTCTTCGTAGCGCTTCTCGTGCTCCACCCCCGGCGCGTTGGTGTGCGCGAGCTCGTCGATCAGGCACAGCTCGGGCGCGCGCGCCAGCACCCCCGGCAGGTCCATCTCCTCGATCTCGGTGTCGCGATAGCGCACCCTGCGGCGCGGCACCATCTCCACGCCCTCCGCCTGGGCGACCGTCTCCATCCGGCCGTGCGGCTCCAGGTAGCCAACGACGACGTCGCGGCCCGCCTCGGCCTCGGCCTGTCCCTCCTGCAACATGCGGAACGTCTTGCCCACG
This sequence comes from uncultured Solirubrobacterales bacterium, assembly GCA_963791485.1. Lineage (GTDB taxonomy): Bacteria > Actinomycetota > Thermoleophilia > Solirubrobacterales > Solirubrobacteraceae > Palsa-744. The sequence goes on along the minus strand of CAWBSO010000006.1, from coordinate 200,825 downwards.
CCGGCGGCCATGCCGATGAAGACCTTCAGGTGTCCGCGATCGGAGGGCATCGCTCGGCATTGTCCTGTACGCGGCGGGCGAGCGCCGCGCCGGGCGAGCGACGGCCAGTAGAGTGCACGTGGGGAGCCGGGAAGTCTGGTCGGCGTGCCACTGCCGTGGAGGCTCACGTGATCAGCAGCCAGCTCGAGACCCCAATCGCAGCGCCCCGACAGCCGTGTCTGATCTGCTGTTGAGCGCCGTCTTCGCGTCCGGCGTCGTCGTCAGCCTCGGCGCGTCCTGGGTGCTGGTCGTGCGGATCGAGCGCGTCGGCGCACGGCTGGGTCTCTCCGAGGCGCTGCTCGGGATGCTCGCCGCACTGGCCGCCGACGCGCCCGAGATCACCGCCGCGGTGACGGCGCTCGCCCGGCACGACACACACATCGGCGCCGGCGTCGTGATCGGCTCCAACGTCTTCAACCTGGCGGCGCTGCTCGGTCTGGCGGCGGTCGTCGCCGGGCGGATCTCGCTGCACCGCCGTGTGATCGAGCTCGGCGGGGCGGTGAGCCTGTGGATCGCCGGAGTCTGCGTACTGGTGGTGGTCGGGGCGCTGGCGCCGGCGGTGGGGCTGCTCGCCGCGCTGGCGCTGCTGGTGCCCTATCTGGCGATCCTTGGCATGGGCCGCGAGCGGCTCGCGCGTCTGGCGCTCCCCGCAGCATGGGCGCGTTGGTTGGCGGAGGCAGTCAGGGAGGAGGAGCTTGAGCTCGAAGTAGCGATCCACCCCAACCGCGGCGGCGCGCGCGACGGCGCGCTGGCTACACTCGCGGTGCTCGTCGTGGTCGGCGCCTCGATCGCGATGGAGCGCACCGGCTCGGAGCTCGGCGCGCGCCACGCGATCCCCGGAATCGTGATCGGCGGCCTGATCCTCGCCGCCGTCACCAGCCTCCCCAACGCGGTCGCCGCCGTCTACCTCGCGTCCCGCGGCCGGGGCGCGGCGACGCTCAGCACGGCGCTCAACAGCAACGCGCTCAACGTCGTCGCGGGCCTCCTGATCCCGGGGGCGATCGTCGGCCTCGGCGCCCCGTCCGGGCCGACGACGTTCGTCGCCGTCAGCTACCTCGGCCTGACCGCGGCTGCGCTGGCGATCGCCTACCTCGACCGGGGCCTACGCCGCCTCCCAGGCGCGCTGATCGTCGCCGCCTACGTGGCGTTCGCGCTGGTACTGGTGAGCGGCGCTTGAGTTGTGTGGAGTAGGTCCACTTCCACCCGGGCGAACAGGGAGTGTGGGTGGCGCGCATGGGCTGCTTGCCTGCGGGCGGAACCGTTCTCTAGACCCTATGGAGCGTCGGCTCTTCGGCGTTTGAGGCAGGATCGGCCGGCACCCCGCGCATAGATGTGCGGGGACTGGGCGTCGGGGTGGTCCCGGCGCCGACACCCCAGCTATGGGAGGTGCCGACCATGTCAGAGAGTATGGCTCTTGTCGGGCTTGATGTTCACCAGGCGCAGACGGTCGCTGCGGTGCTCGATCCGAGCACCGGGGAGTTGCGTGTGGAGCGGTTGCGTGGTGAGCCGGCGAAGGTGGTGCCGGTGTTCTTGGAGGAGCTGGACCGGCCGGTGGCCGCGGTGTATGAGGCGGGTCCGACCGGGTTCGCGCTCGTGCGTGTCGGGGAGGAGCGCGGCTTGGATATTCGTGTCGTGGCGCCAGGGTCGATCCCCAGGGCGCCGGGTGACCGGGTGAAGACCGACCGGCGTGACGCCAAGCGGCTGGTCAGGCTGTTCGCTGCTGGTGAACTTGGTTTCGCGTTTGTGCCGAGCGAGATCGATGAGCGCTTCCGTGACCTGGTGCGCTGTATTGAGGATGCGCGCAAGGATCTGATGCGCTCTCGTCATCGCCTCTCGAAGTTCCTGCTGCGCAGGGGGCAGCGTTTCCCGTGCAAGGCGTGGACGCAGCCGCACGAGCAGTGGCTCGGCAAGCTGCGCTTCGATGATGCTCCCTCCCAGGTGACGTTCGTGGACTACCTCTGCGCGGTGCAGACGCTGGCTGGGCGTCGTCGCACGCTGATCGGCGCACTCGAGGAAGCGGTGCCAGGGAGCAGCCACGCCGAGACGGTCGCGAGGCTGCGCTGCTTCCGCGGGATCGACACGCTCACCGCCGCCGGACTGTGCGCGGAAGTCGGCGACTTCACCCGCTTCGCCAAGCCAGCGCTGCTCTCAGGGTTCCTCGGCGTGGTGCCGAGCGAGTACACCTCCGACGATAAGCGCACCCAGGGCCAGATCACGAAGGCCGGCCCGCCGCACGCCCGACGGCTGCTGGTCGAGGCCGCCCACCACTACCGCCACCAGCCGGCCGTGCGTCTGGGTCTTCAGGCACGCCAAGCCGGACAGGACCCTCGCGTCGTGCAGATCGCGTGGCGCTGCCAGCGCCGCCTGCACGAGCGCTGGACGCATCTCGCGGGCACGCGCGGCAAGCGCACCGGGACGGTCGCGATCGCGTGCGCGCGCGAGCTCGCCGCGTTCTGCTGGGAGGCCGCGATCTTGGACTGACACCAGTCGACATCACAACGGCGCCTGGGCGGCTGCCGGGGCGCCACGAGCAACCACGAAGGGCCGTCACGTCGCCGCTCAACGGGCCCGCGAACACGGGCTATGGGCAACCCGGTGTGCACCACGGGTGGCGCCCGCTCCTAGATTGCGAGCCCGGCGACGAACAAGGGTCTTGAGGTAACCAGCCCTCGCATATGAGCCTGACCAGACACGGTCGAACAAGCCGGCACTCCAGCTCGCGGCGCCCCGGGAACCGCCCACGCCACCATGCCCCAAATCACGCTCCCAACCACGGTCGAGGACCCGCGAAACGAGTACGCCGCGACACCCGGACGCGTGCACCGACGGTACCCAACAACAAACGATAAGGCGGCGACTAAGGCCGCCCGATGGGCGGCGAATCCCCACTATCTGCCCCACAAAGTCGAGCGCCGCCAGCGTCAAGGCCAAGCCCTAAGGGCGGCCTACGGCCGGCCTTGACCCCGGCTCCATCGGTCTCCTTCAGCGCCTGGCCGGCACCAACCCGATGCCGGCCAACACCCCGCACGAACAACCCCAACGCCGCCCCTTGACAAACCCTCATCCATATGAGCCCTGGTGGCGGTGGGCGTGTCCGCGTACCGTGACCTTGCCCGCCGCCGAGATGTGCGACCTGGAGACCAGCGCGCCCAATCGTTTAGGGTAGGCGGGAGTCGCGCCGTGACATCCGATCAGGCCAGAGCAGACCCCGGGGAGCACCCGCGGGAGCCCCCGCGGCCCGTTGCCGTGTCGAACCCGTCCCCGCGCTTTGACGAGTGGCGAATCGAGCTGCACGGGCGCCGCGTGGTCTACCGGATCGCGGGCAGCGGCCCACCGGTCGTGCTGATCCACGGCATGCTCAACTCCTCCAGCCACTGGCGTGCGGTGGCGCTGAACCTCGCGCGCGAGCACACCGTGATAGCGCCGGATCTGATCGGGCACGGTGACTCCGCGGCGCCGCGCGGCGACTACTCGCTGGGGGCGCACGCCGCCAGCATCCGCGACTTGCTGGCAGCCTTGGGTATAGACCGCGCGAGCATCGTCGGGCACTCGCTCGGAGGCGGCGTGGCGATGCAGTTCTTCTACCAGTTCCCCCAGCGCACCGCGCGGCTCGTGCTGGTCTCCTCGGGCGGCCTCGGCCACGAGGTCAGCCCGGTGCTGCGTACCGCCGCGCTGCCGGGCGTCTCGGGGCTGCTGTCGCTGACGATCCACCGGCGGCTGCTCGGCGCATTGAGCGACGCCGGGCGCCGCCTGGGCCGGCGCGAGGTGCGCCTCGGCGTGTACGTGCAGGCGCTGGCTCGGGCACTGCGTCCGTTGGAGAACGCCGAAGCGCGCCACGCCTTCCTGCAGACGCTGCGCGCCGTGATCGACGTCCACGGCCAACGCGTCAGCGCGACCGACCGCCTGTACCTGCTGGAGTCGATGCCCACGCTGATCGTGTGGGGCGAGCGCGACCACACGATCCCGCTGCTGCACGGACGCCGAGCGCACGCGGCGATCCCCAACAGCCGGCTGCGGACGTTACCCCGCGCCGCGCACTTCCCCCACCTCGAAGACCCCGACGCGCTCGCCGAGGCGCTGCGCGAGTTCATCGCCGGCACCCGGCCCGCCGCGCTCGACGACGCCGACTGGGGCGCGATGCTCACCCGGCGCTCGCCGCCCCGGCGCGTCGGCGACGTCGCCGCGTAGCGCCATCGCTGACGGGTTGCTGCGACACGGCTATCTTCCAAACAGGCCCGCGTCTGCGACCTTCACGGCCGACAGACGCGAGGGCCTAGGAGGGTTGGACGTTGACGGCCTTGGGGCCCTTATCGCCGGCCTCCGACTCGTATGTGACCTTCGCGCCCTCGGCGAGCGAGCGATAGCCCTCGCCGATGATCGCGCTGTGATGGACGAATAGGTCCTTGGATTGGTCGTCGGGCGTGATGAACCCGAATCCCTTGTCGTCGCTGAACCACTTGACGGTTCCACTAGCCATTGCATTCCTCCTGCGTTGATAGTGCTGCGAACGCGGAGATGCTTTGAGCAAGGCTACGAGCGCTGGCACTGCGATGTCGGGCGAACCACCCAACCTGGTGTGTCGACTGTAGCAGATCACCGCCCGGGGGTGCGACCGATCCCAGCCGCCCGCTGAAGGCGATGTGGTTGGCTCCGGCGCCAGCGGTGCGTGTGAGCGTGCCGAGCGACCGCAGCGCGGTGCAGCGCCCCTCGCACAGCAGCGCGGCGAGCTTCCGCTTGCGTGCGCCGGCCGGCAGCTTGTGCTCGATCGTGCGTTCGGCGGCCAGCCGAACTTCTTGCGACTCGCCGCCATGGCCGCCACACACCCCGTGCCCTTTGAGCTTGAGGCCCGCCAGCTTCTTCTCGATCGCGACGGTGCCTGGAGCGGAGAGGACGTGCCGATGGTCGTCCCGGTGGGAGGTTTGGCGCTTCTCTTCCTGGTCTTCGCGCGCGCGAAGAGCGCGGTGGCACCCCTCCCAACCGCAAACGCCACCGGCGAGAACGTCAGGTGGGAGATGCTCGCCCCACGGGAGGCGGCGCTGCGGTGATTGGCTTTCGCTCGATCAAGTGACCAATCGGTTGGTCTGTAGTAATTCGCTGAGTAAATCGGCCGCTGCGTCGGCGGTCTGCTTTCCGGTATCTATGACGTGAGTCTCAAGGCAACCGAGATTCACGAACTCGCGCGAGAGGCGTTCGATGACAGTCGCATCGGATAGCCGCTGTGGCGCTCGATCTCTGGCTCTCGACAAACAAACTGGAAGTGGTGCTCGCAGCACGGCGTAGGCAACGGTGTGGCCAGCGGCGTGCAACGAATCTCGCACCGGCCCAAGAAACCACCTAGGGCTGATAATGCCGTCGATGATTGTGAAATAACCAGCTTTGGCGTAGCCCGCTGCCACGCTGGCGACAATATTCATTACGGTTATGTTCTGCTCGTGCGACTCTGACTTCCACGGCTCGATGTAGCCGGATTGGATGAAGTGAAAGAACTGATCTGACTCAAGATGGACGGCGCGCTCTGATTTGGCGGCGAGGAGCCGGGCTACGGTGGTCTTACCCGAGCCTGGAGTCCCGGTGAGAATCAGGACGGGACTCTCGTCGGGCGTGTGCATCTTGGAGTAGGTCATGGTGCTCACTCCTGGGTGTGCCGGATAAATCGCGTCTGCTGGGGCTGATGGAGGTATCCTGCAGCCTTCCAGAACGCCATTGCGGCGCACCTTGTCACGATCATCGAGGTAGCGGGTCACGATGCCCGACAATACCCCGTCGTTGACCTGCATCTCCGTCCCGCTTACCGCGGCGAAGCCGTAGCGCTCCCGCAACATCTGGGATCAGCGCCTTCGAGACATGGCCGCAAGCCTCCGCGAGACGGCCAAGCGCCATCCAGACGCTTTCCTCATGCGGTCTTGAGATCGGCGCGACCTGGCTTGTGCCCTCGATGTGGCGGACTGGCGCCAACATCGAGGCGAAGCTGCTGATGCTGGGACACGCCTTTGAGCGGCTCGGGTGGACACCCTGGTCAGGCCGCGCAGGGTGCGGCGGGCAGGTACGCTGCGCTGTGTGACCAACATCAACGAGCCGCTCTTCGATGAGCCGCGCGAGCACCCTGGGTTTCGCTGCCGGCGCGCGCGACTCAGCCGCCAGGCCGGCAGTGAGCGTCTCGGGCTGAGCCTGTGGGAGCTGCCGGCCGGCGAGGCGGCCTACCCCTACCACCACCATCTCACCGAGGAGGAGCTCATCGTCGTCCTCGAAGGTGCGCCGAGCCTGCGCACACCCGCGGGCTGGCGCGAGCTGTGCGAGGGCGAGGTCGTCGCGTTCGCGCGCGGGGAGCGCGGCGGCCACCAGCTCGCCAACCGCACCGAGCACACCGTGCGGTTCCTGGCGTTCAGCTCCAGTGGGGAGCCGGACATCGTGATCTACCCGGACTCCGGCAAGCTCGGAGCATTCGAGCGACTCCCCCAGGGCGGCGGGCTGTGGGCGATGTTCCGCCTCACCGACACCGTCGACTACCACGACGGCGAGCATCCACCGGAAGCGGCGTAACGGCGGAAGTCAATCGGACACGTCGGAAGTTCGCCCCGCTTCCGGCGCCGCCCTCGATCACCGGCGCCGACCTCGATCACCCCGCCCCGCAGGCCGGCCAGCAGCTGCGACGGTGTCCGGCGGCGGCGCGGTGTCCAGGCATAGCGTTGAGCGATGAGCCAGCAGGAGGAGAGCCCATCGCGCCGATGGTAGGTACTGTCCGCAACGAGATGTGGGATGGCTTGGCCACACGCCTGGAGGGCGAGATCGTCGTGCTGGAGCCCCTCGCGGCTGCTCACGAGGAGGGGCTGTGGGCCGCCGCTCAGCACCCAGAGATATGGGCGTGGACGACCCCGGTCGGTGAGAGCCGCGAGTTCTTCGACGCATGGTTCGCGGCAAGCCTGGCGTCCACCGAGGGCGGGACCGAATGTGTGCTCGCCACGATCGCCCGCTCAAGCGGCGAGGTAATCGGCAGCACGCGCTTTCACACGCTGCGCCCCGAGCATCGCGGTCTTGAGATCGGCGCGACCTGGCTTGTACCCTCGATGTGGCGGACTGGCGCCAACATCGAGGCGAAGCTGCTGATGCTGGGACACGCCTTTGAGCGACTCGGGTGCATACGCGTCGAGTTCAAGACCGACGCTCGCAACGAGCGCTCACGCGCGGCGCTTGCGGCGCTGCCCGCCCAGTTCGAGGGGATCTTCCGCAGGCACATGGTGACCGCGAACGTCGGCGTGCGCGACTCCGCGTACTACAGCATCACCGACGAGGAGTGGCCGGAAGTGCGCGCCAACCTCGCGCGCCGGCTTGCCGCCCCTGCGGCGGGCGACTGATGGGCGAGACCACCACGCACCACGCCGAGGTCGCCCCGACGGTTTACGGTGGGAGCAGGCTCAAGAGCTTCGGGAGGCCGTCCAGCGCCATGCCTGGCACACCGCTCCACTCCACGAGATATCGCCGAAAGCCATAATCAGAGAGATCAACACACACAACAACCGACGCGAAGTGGCACCCGCCAGACAGAAGAACAATCCGTAGGAGAGCGTGTACCCGTAGTCGAGCCGAGCGAGAGACGCGCGGCGCTCCTGCCGTTTGCTCCCCATTCAGTCATGATCTGCGCTGCTCGCGAGCTGCTACCGGCGAACTCGAACGCGAGGATCGTCGGCCCGCTCGAAACATGCGACGGGTCAATCAGTTCGAGGATCACCGTGAACACAACGGTAGCGATGCCTAGCAGGATCAGCGCGTGCTTACGGTTCATACAAACTCTTGCGATGAGCCAAGACGTCTGGGAGCTTGTCCAGAGACCGGATAATCTCGGTGGCGCCGGCGTTGCGGAGGGCACGCTCGTCGCTGTCTGCCGCGTAGCCGATCGCGCGCATCCCGGCGGCAACAGCAGCCATAACTCCCGACGGGCTGTCCTCGATGACCGCGCAGGCGGATGGACTGGCGTTCATCCTCCCGGCGGCGTGCTGAAAGACAGCAGGGTCTGGCTTAGGGCGTGGGACGTCATAGGCAGAGAACAGCGCGTAGGGCGGGAACAGGTCACGCAGGCCGGTCAGCCCGAGCGTCAATCGTGTCTTCGCCAACTGGCCCTGAGACGCAACGCAAACCTTCAGTCCGGCTGCCTTGACTCGCTGCACCGCCTCAGCCGCGCCCTCAACCGGCTTGAGTTCGCGGCGGAACGCCTCGTCGCGCTCGCCTTCGTATTCGGCGACCCAGTCCGGCGGAAAAGGTCGGCCGAGCTTTGCCTGGGCTCGGTCGCGGACATCCGTGAGCAGACGCCCTTGGCAGGCGCGGCGGGCCTCGGCGAGTGTGGTCGGAACGCCCTCTCGGGTGAGCATCCGGGCGAGCACTTCGTTGGAGATCACCTCGGAGTCAACGAGCACCCCGTCGCAATCGAAGATCACAAGCTCGTGCATAGGCGATCGAGCACTCTATGGCCTGCACCAGCACACCGGATGGCTTACGCCGTGTCGGCGATGAGCAACCGTGCGCCGAGGTCGATGCTCTCCAGGTCGAGCAGCTCGGCGTTGCGCGCTGCCCACTCGCCGCTGTCGAGGTCTTCGGCGAGCGAGGTTACGACTCGCCGCTCGACCTGCTCGCCGACTCGCGCCCACACCGAGCAGCCGCGGCGAACGGGCTCCCGCAGATAGGCCGCCGGCCGGCGCCAGTAGGCGTGAAAGAAGCCGTCGATCACGTCGAAGGGGATCGGGACGGGCTCCATACATGCGTCGATCGCCGTCGCGCGCTCGCGGAGGGTAGGGCTGCCTGCGGTCAGGGTGTGGTACTCAGGGAGGTAGTCGCGGACCAGCCAGAAGCGTTCGATCTCAGCGTTGTCCCATTGAAAGACGACTACTCGCCGAGCGACGCGGCGCATCTCGCGCAGCCCGGCGATCGGGTCGGGCCAGTGGTGGTCGGTGAGCACGGCCAGCGCGGCGTCGAAGGATTGGTCAGGGAACGGCAGCGCTTCCGCGCGAGCCTCGATGCAGGGCGCCGCTCCAGGTGGGCGCTGGGAGCGCATCACGCGGGAGGGCTCAACTGCGAGAACGTCACGGTCGGACGGCTCGTAGGAGCCTGTGCCGGCACCGACGTTCAGCACGGTATGGGCGTCGCCGAGCGCGGAGAAGATGCGTGCGGCGATCCGCGGCTCGGTACGGCGCGCACTGGTGTACCCAAGGCCGATCTGCTCGTATGAAGCGTTGTTTGGCCGGTGCTCAGGGGGCATACGGATCGCCGCTCGTCCGGGGCTCGCGTGTATCGTCGGTTCGGTGGTGCGCCTCAATCACATCACGCTTGCGCGAGCAACGTCGGTCGGCTTTACTCACGTGCGCATCCGGTGGCCCATCGAGTGTGAGCGACACACCCGAGGGCATCGCCTATAGCAATCGGGTAGCTCGGGCTCGGGCTCAGTCGGCAGCGTAAGTGTCAGCCCACCACCGTGTAACACACCGGCACCTCACGCTCGGACTGCTTCGGCGGGCGCTTGTACTTGCGGCGCTGGCGCGGCGGGAGCTTTACCTTCTTGGCCTTGTCGGGATGCTCGTAGGGAACCAGTGAGAGCAGATGACTGATGAGGTTCAGCCGCGCGGTGCGCTTGTCGTCGGCCTCGACCACATGCCACGGGCTGTGGTCGGTGTCGGTACGGGCGAACATGAGGTCCTTCGCTTCGGCGTAGTCGACCCAACGCGCTCGGGCCTGCAGATCGGTGGGGCTGAACTTCCAACGCTTGCGCGGGTCGGTCAGGCGCTTCTCAAAGCGGCGCTCCTGCTCCTCGTCTGAGACCGACAGCCAATACTTTAGGAGCGTGATGCCTTCGTTCTGCAGCGACTTCTCGAACTGAGGGCAAAAGCGCAGGAACTCCTCGTACTCCTCCGGCGTGCAGTAGCCCATCACGCGCTCGACGCCCGCCCGGTTGTACCAGCTGCGGTTGAACAGGGCGATCTCTCCGGCAGGCGGCAGATGGGCGGCGTAACGCGCGAAGTACCACTGTGTGCGCTCGCGCTCGTCGGGAGCGGGCAGTGCCACGATGCGGCAGGTGCGCGGGTTCAGGTAGGCCGTGATCCGCTTGATCGCGCCGTCCTTGCCGGCCGTGTCGCGCCCCTCGAAGAGGACCACCAGCCGGCGGCGCTGCGCGACGATCCACTCCTGCATGTAGACCAGCTCGGTCTGCAGGCGCAGCAGTTCCTTCTCGTACTGCTTGCCGCTCAACTGTTGGGGAGCCGCCACTGATCGCATCCTCGCACGTCTGAGATCGGCCGTGTGGTCAGCCCAACGCAAGCCGGCCGCCGCTCTCGGCCTCGTATGCGACGAGCCAAGCGTAAAGTCTGCACCATGATCGACGATGCGACCGTGACAGACCCGCCGGCCGTCCTGTCGGGTGAGGAGCTGCGCGCGTTGGATGCCTACTGGCGGGCGGCGAACTATCTGTCGGTCGGCCAGATATACCTGCTCGACAACCCGCTGCTGCGCGAGCCGCTTGCGATCGAGCACGTCAAGCCGCGTCTGCTCGGGCACTGGGGCACGACCCCTGGCCTGAACTTTCTCTACGCGCACATGAACCGCGTGATCCGCATGCGGGACCTGAACGCCCTCTATGTGGCGGGCCCTGGACACGGTGGTCCGGGGGTTCTCGCGAACGTGTATCTCGAGGGTACCTACAGCGAGGTCTACCCGCACGTCGGGCGTAACGAGGAGGGCCTACGCCGTTTGTTTCGCCAGTTCTCCTTTCCCGGCGGTATCCCGAGTCATGTGGCGCCGGAGACGCCTGGGTCGATCCACGAGGGCGGCGAGCTCGGCTACTCCCTCGCACACGCCTACGGAGCCGCGTTCGACAACCCAGACCTGCTCGTCTGCTGCGTGGTCGGAGACGGCGAGGCGGAGACGGGGCCACTGGCGACGAGCTGGCACTCCAACAAGTTCCTGAACCCGGCCCGCGACGGCGCGGTCCTCCCGGTCCTGCATCTCAACGGCTACAAGATCGCCAACCCGACGGTACTGTCGCGTATCCCACCACAGGAGCTGCGTTCTCTGATGGAGGGCTACGGGTACGCGCCGCGCTTTGTGGAGGGCGATGACCCGCAGGTGGTGCACCAACTGATGGCTGCCACCCTGGATGAGGTCACGGCGGAGATCGCGGCGATCCAGCGCCGTGCCCGCGAGGATGGCGAGTCCGAGCGTCCGCGCTGGCCGATGATCGTGCTGCGCACCCCTAAGGGCTGGACCGGCCCGAAGGTCGTCGACGGGCTCCCGGCGGAGGGGTCGTTTCGCTCCCATCAAGTTCCGCTCGCCGACCTTGCAGGCAATCCCGAGCACCTACGCCAGCTCGAGGAGTGGCTTCGCTCCTACCGGCCCGAGGAGCTGTTTGACGAGGATGGTGCGCTGAGGGCGGAGTTGGCGGCGCTCGCACCCGAGGATGAGCGGCGCATGGGCGCAAACCCTCACGCCAATGGCGGTGCGCTGCTGCGCGATCTTGAGCTGCCCGACTTCCGTGACTACGCCGTCGAGGTGCCCGCACCGACGGCGAGCATCAGCGAGCCTACGCGGGTACTCGGCGCGTTCCTGCGCGATGCGTTCAGTGCCAACTCGGCGAACTTCCGCATCGTGGGTCCTGACGAGACGGCATCCAACCGCTTGGGCGCGGTGTTCGAGGTCACGAACCGCGCGTGGGACGCCGAGCGATTGGACAGCGACGATCACCTCGCGCCCGACGGGCGGGTGATGGAGGTCTTGAGCGAGCATCTCTGCCAGGGCTGGCTTGAGGGCTACCTGTTGACGGGTCGGCATGGTCTGCTGAACAGCTACGAGGCGTTCATTCACATCGTCGACTCGATGTTCAACCAGCACGCGAAGTGGTTGAAGGTGACACGCGGTATCCCGTGGCGCGCGCCGGTGGCGTCGCTGAACTATCTGCTCTCCTCGCACGTCTGGCGCCAGGACCACAACGGGTTCTCACACCAGGACCCGGGGTTCATCGACCACGTGGTCAACAAGAAGGCGGAGGTCGTGCGCGTCTACCTGCCACCGGACGCGAACTGTCTGCTGTCCGTTGCCGATCACTGCCTGCGCAGCCGCGACTATGTGAATGTGATCGTCGCCGGCAAGCAGCCGGCGCTCAACTACCTGACGATGGACGAGGCGGTTGCGCACTGCACGCGCGGGGTCGGCATGTGGGATTGGGCATGCAACGACAGCGAGCAGGAGCCCGATGTGGTGCTCGGCTGCGCCGGGGATGTCCCGACGCTTGAGAGCGTCGCGGCGGCGGCGATCCTGCGCGAGCGCCTGCCTGAGTTGAAGGTCAGACTTGTGAATGTCGTTGATCTGATGCGCCTCGAGCCCGACACCGAGCATCCCCACGGCCTTCCCGATGCGGAGTTCGACGCGCTGTTCACGACCAGCCGGCCGGTGATCTTTGCCTACCACGGCTACCCGTGGCTGGTCCACCGCCTCACCTATCAGCGCACCAACCACGCCAACTTCCATGTCCGTGGCTACAAGGAGGAGGGCACCACCACCACGCCGTTTGACATGGTGATGCTCAACGACCTCGACCGCTTCCATCTCGTGATGGATGTGATCGACCGGGTTCCCGGCCTGGCTGAGCACGCGGCGCACATACGTCAGGAGATGACCGACGAGCGGCTACGCCACAGGGCTTACACCCGCGAGCACGGGCAGGACCCACCCGATGTCACAGACTGGTGCTGGCCCGGCCCGAACGAGGCTCGATCAACATAGGCTCGGCGATGCAGGTCTTGGTCGTCAACGCGGGCTCCAGCAGCCTGAAGCTGACACTGCTCGACGGCGATGACACGACGATCGCCGCGCGGGAGCTCGACGCTCCTCGCGCGCAGGTGGACCCGAACCAGCTCCGAGCCACGCTCGACACAGTGTTGTGCGAAGCGGACGCGGTCGGCCATCGCATCGTCCACGGAGGCGAGCGCTTCCACGAGGCGGTGAGGATCGACACCGAGGTCGAGGCGACGATGCGCGAGCTGAGCGACCTCGCTCCCCTTCATCAGCCCAAGTCGCTCGCCGCGCTCGATGCGGTCACAGCGGCGTTGCCGAAGCTGCCCGCGGTTGCTTGCTTTGACACGGCTTTCCATGCGACGCTGCGACCAGCCGCTTCGACCTATGCTTTGCCCGCAGAGTGGCGGAAGCGCTGGGGCCTGCGCCGCTACGGCTTTCATGGCCTCTCGCACTCATGGGTCGCGCGGCGGACACCCGAGCTGCTCGAACGGGACGCCTCGGGGCTTCGGATCGTGAGCTGCCACCTGGGGGCCGGCGCCTCGCTGTGCGCGATCAAAGACGGTCGCTCACTCGACACGACGATGGGTTTCACCCCGCTCGAGGGCCTGGTGATGGCGACCCGCTCGGGCAGCGTCGATCCGGGGATGCTGCTGTGGCTGGCAGAGCACGAGCGGCTGTCTGCGGCAGAGCTGGCGGACGCGTTGGAGCACCGCTCCGGGATGCTCGGCCTGACCGGCAGCGCCGACATGCGTGAGATCGTCGCCGGTGCTTGTGCTGGTGAGCCTGTGCCGCGCCTGGCATTGGATGTATACGTCCATCGACTGCGCGCCGGGATCGCAGCAATGGCAGCGGGGCTCGGCGGCCTTGACGCGCTCGTGTTCACGGGCGGCGTCGGCGAGCGTTCAAGCGAGGTCCGCGCCCAAGCCGCGGCCGGGCTGGCGTTCCTCGGTGTGGCAGTCGATGGCGCCCGCAACGATGAGACACGAGTCGACGGGGAGATTGGAGCCAAGGACGCGGCTGTACGCACGCTGGTCCTCACCGCCCGCGAGGACGTTGAGATCGCGCGGCAGGTCAGGACGCTGCTCTCGCGCTGAGAGCCGGGGGTGCCGGCGAGAGCAGGCGCACGAGTCTCACCACCCCGATGGTGCAGACGCCGAGGCTTACAAGCGCGGCGACGATGATCGCCGTCGCGACACTGGCGGAGAGCACGTGCTCTGACAGTCCAAGCGAGGCGATCGCGGCCGGCACCCCAAGCTGGGCTGTGGCCACCAGGCCCGTGGCCGGCGGCCTACGCAGGAGCAGCACGGCGATCAGATGGATTACGACGTTCAGCGCCGCCAGCGCGCCGGCAAGGGCGAGCAGCGACGGGTGGCCGATAAGACCGCCCAGGTCCAGCTGCGCGCCGAGCACGACGAAGTACAGCGGGACAAAGAACCCCTCGGCCACGCCGCGCATCTGCGTGGAGAGACGTTTCGGTCCGCCGATCAGCGCGACCATCACGCCGGCGCCGAACCCCGCGATCAGGATGCTTGTGCCGCCCTTCTGTGCGATCCACGCGAGCAGGAACAGGACCAGGAGCGACAGGCGCAGGTCGAGCGCCCAGTGGCGCTGCTTGGAGAGATGTCGCAGGTGGTGCACCCATCCTCGAGGCGCGAGCGCCCGCGCGAGGCCGAGCAGCGCCAGCACCGCGATCGCCACGAGCGCGCCACCCAGCGCGGCATGGGCGAGACGACCGGGCTGGAGCACAATCGGAACACAGAGAATCGTGATCAGGTCGGCGATCGTCACCTGCGCCATCAACGCCATCACCTCGGGGCCGGCGATGCCCGTCTCCTGCAAGGCCGGAAGCAACACCGCGGCAGACCCCGAGGCAAGCAGCACGATGTAGACGGACGCGTGGCCCGTGCCCGCGATCCTCGCGGCGAGCAACCCCGCGGGCACGGCGAAGACACAGACGATGCCCGCGAGCAAGCCGCCGCTTCTGAGCGATGCGGCGATTCGCGGCTCGCGCAGCGGCAGGTGCATCCCGACCGTGAGCATCAGCATCGCAAAGCCGATTTCCCCCAGAAAGGAGATCGTGCCGTTGTCTGGGTTCACGGCGCCGAGCACCGCGGGACCGACGAGGATACCGGCAAGTATCTCGCCGATCACGACGGGCACGAACCAGCGTCCACTCACGCCGAGCAGCGGTCCGCCGAGCCCGGCCAGCACGATCACAAGAAGCGTCTCGAAGCTCATAGAAGGCTGAGCCTATGCCCTCGCCCGCCACACTTGCAGCTCGATGAAATCCGGTAAGCGTTCAGTTGGTCGCTGCTCAGGTGAGTATCGGTGCCGGGGTCGCCGCGGGCGGCCCGTGCTGATGTTCCTCGCCTTCGGCATGCACCACCAACCCCGAGATTCACGGCGCCCGACCGTCTATCAACTCGCCCATGAGCGGCTGCACGGCCAGCCGCCAAGACGCTGACAAGGCCCTGCCGAGGCCGCGCAGTTCGTAGCCCACTTGGCGGGAAACGGTCTGTCCGAGGGCGTCACAGCGGGGGCCCGCGGAGACGCGTAGGCTGCTGGAGCGGTAGGCGAAGCGGCTATCCCGATGAGGGCGCCGCGCTGGCCGAACAACCATTCCGCGGCGAGCCGACCTCCTACGGAAGACCTGTTCGCGATCGGCGCCGCGGACGTCCTCAGGAGATCAGCATGAGCAGCTGTAGGACGGCCTCAGCTGATGGGGAACCTCGCTTCGAGGATCGCCGCAGCGCGCAGCTCGAACGCACCATATCCGTGCTCGTGGGAGAGCTCGAGCGCCCGCGCCGCCTGCTCGCTGGCGCGCTCGTGCTCGCCGCGCGCGGCTAGCGCCTCCGCCCAACCGAGGTGGGCACGCGCGGCCCACACCAGCATCCCGTCTCGCTCCTGCATTCCGATCGCGTGCGCGAAGTGCTCGTCCGCTTGCTCGTCACGGCCGAGCACCGCCGCGAGCAGCCCCAGGTACATGCTCGTGTGGCCGCACGTGCCCAGCCCGTTCCATACGACCTGGACGGTCCACGGCTCGATCAGCTCGTACAGGACCTCCGCGGCATCGGTGACACCAGCTTGTGCGGCGGCGTCGGCATAGAAAGCCAGGGCGACCGTTCGCGTTTGCTCCCATGGCACGTGTTCGAAGCGGTCCGCCGCCGCCTCGGCGACGATCTCTTTCGCCTCGTCGTCGCGCCCGACCCAACAGAGGGTCCACGCCAGCGCTGCCTTGAACGCCGGAATCAGCGGGTTCGCCTGAACGCTCTGCTCGATCAGCTCGGTTATCTCGCTGCCGCGGCCCTGCAGGGTGCGGATCTGGGTGATCTGCGCGCCGTAGAACATCGCCGCGTCGGGCTCCCCGGCCTGGCTACCGATCTGAAGTGCATGCTCGGCGTAGCGTTCTGCCTCGGCGAGGTCTCCCCGCATCAGTGCCAAGCATCCTCTGGCGCTGTGTGCCGCGGTCCAGCGCATTATCGGTTCGCCTAGCCGCTCAGCAATCGCGACCATTCGCTCTGCCGCGTTCTCCGCGCGCTGTATTTCCCCGGTTTCGGCCATGACGTTCCGTGCCAGGGCCGCAGCCCAGAATTCGATCCCGGGATCGCCGGACGCCTGAACTGCCGCTGTGAGCTCATCGAGGTGCGCGCGCCGCTGCTCGAGCCCGTCTGGGGCCTGAAAGACCCGGAACCAGTCGGCGAGCACGCGTGCAGTCGTGCGCGGGTTGCCCAGCTCGCGTGCGAGCGTCAGCGCTTGCTCGGCGAGTTCTCTGCGGTGGCGGTGGTCGTGCTCGTAGAGCAGTTCGATCGCCTCGAGCGAGAGCAGTCTGGCGCGCCAGTCGGGATCCTCGTCGAGCTCGAGCGCCCGCTCGATCGCCGCCACCCGCTCCTGATCGACCTGGCCAAAGGCGCTCGTCTGCCCGCGGTTGTTGGCCAGCGCCGCTCGCGCGGCCCGCTCACCGTCCTCGAGCTCCGACGCGATTCGGGAGGCCTCCAGGAACGTGGCGCGGTACGCCGCATCGCCGGTCAGGCGCTGCGCCTCACCGAGGCCAATCAGCGCCTCGCACCGATCGACGGTGTCCCCCGGGCCGAGCAACTCCAAAGCGTCGCTGAACAGCTTCCCTGCCTCGCTTGGAGCGAGGCAGTCAAGCGCCTGCCGCCCGGCCCTGATCGAATACCCGACCGCCTTGGTGGTCTCGGCCGACATGGTCGCCAACCGCCAGTGAAACGCCAGGTCGGCCAGCCGCTCGTCCGCGTCGGTGCCACAGAGCGCCTCAAGCGCGAGCGCCACGCGACGGTGCAGCCGTGCGCGACGGGTACCACCGAGCCCCTGGTAGAGCGTGTCGTTGATCAGCGCGTGCTCAAACGTGAACCTCCCAACCTGATCGGTCGACTCGCGCAAGAGCGTCGCGCCGACCGCCGCCTCGAGCTGGTCAAGCAGCCGGTCTTCCGGCATCTCGACAAGCTCGCAGAGCAGCCGCAACTCGAACGAGCGGCCGATTACCGCAGCCACCCTCAGCACCTCGCGACAGTCATCGCCTAGCCGGTCGATCCGCCGCTCGATCACCTCGCGCACGCTCTCAGGCAGGCTCGCCGTAGCCGCCAGCTCGACGTTCCAGCGCCCGGCGGCCCCGTCGAACGCGATCGCCCCCGACTCGATCAGGCTGCGAAGGATCTCACCGACGAAGAACGGGTTCCCGCCGGTCTCGGTCGCGAGCTCGCCGGCCAGCGCGAGCGCATCTGCGTCAAGCTCATGACCCGCCGCCGCGCCCAGCAGCCCTGCCACCTCATCCGCGCCCAAGCCGGACAGGGCGATCCGCTCGACGCCCTCGATCCGCCGCGTATCGGCCAGTACGCCAGTGAGCTGATCGTCCTTGGTCAACTCCGAATCCCGGTAGGTGACCAGCAGCAGCAGCGACCCCTGTTCAACCGTGCGGGCCACGTGCTTGAGCAGCATCACCGACTGGCTGTCCGCCCAGTGGAAGTCATCGAGCACCACGCACAGCGGCACCGACCCGGCCACGACCCGCAGCAGTTCCGCCACCGCATTGAACAGCAGGAACCGCTCTGTCTCAGGATCTGAGGACTGCGGCCCAGCCGCATCCGGCAGCCGGCGGACAAGGTTGCTCGCCAGACGGCCGACCTCCCCACCGAACCGCTCCACGTACTCCGACAGCACGTCGCCGTCCGCGTGCTCAGCGAGCTGGGAGCAGATGTCGATCCACGGCTCATACGGCGCCGCCAGATCCTCACTGCACGCACCCCAACAGACCGCGAAGCCATCAGCGTTCGCGCCGAGCGCCGCATACGACGCCAACCGCGTCTTCCCGATCCCCGGCTCACCCGACAACAGCACCACCCGACGGGACCCCGACCGCGCCTCGTTACGCGCGTGCTCAAGCAAGCCCCGCTCGGTCACACGACCCACATAGGCGACCCGCGGCACCCTCCGCAGCGCCTCAGGCAACGGCCACCGGCCCACCTCGACGCCAGACCGCTCCGGATCAAGCGGCTCCCACACCACCGAAAACGCCTCCATCGGCCCCGGAATCCCCTTCAACTCCGGCTCCCCGGCCGACTCGAACCGAGCACCATCGACCCGCCCGGCCATCAGCCGAGTAGCGAGCGAGACGAGGATCCCGTCCGCCGGCGCCTTGTCACACAACCGCACCGCCTCGACCGTCGGCATCCCGAAGTAGTCCCCGTCCTTGACCGTCGACTCACCCGTCCCCAACCCGATCCTCACGTGCAACTGCTGCTCCGCGCCGCGATAGCGGCGCTCAAACAACTGCTGCGTCAACACCGCACAACTGACCGCCGCCGACGCCGACGAGAACGCCACCAACAACCCATCGCCGGTGTTCTTGAACTCCTTCCCTCCGGAAGCCTCGACCGCATCGCGCAGCAGCGAGAAGTACTCATCCCGCAACTCATCCGCACGCACCGGCCCGACAGACGTAGCCAAACCTGTCGACCCGACCAGATCGACCGCCCAAATCGTCGCCAGCTCAACCGACTCAGCCACACACGCCCCCTCGAGGAATACAGACCAGCGTCAGTCTACGATTTGGGAGGGTTTAGGCACTGGAATCGGGCTACTGCCCACACGTTGCGAGCCGCACCCGGATGATTGAACGCCGCCTCCGGATGACTTCCCGAGGCGGAGGATGTCCCGGCCGGCGTGGAACTTCGTTGGCGGCCCTCGGGTGCGCACGCCGAAGCGGCACGCCGGCGCCGGTAAGCCTCGGGGCGCTGGTTGCTGGATGCGGCCCACTCGCCAAGTGAGCATCCACTACGTCGAGCTAGCCGACTACCTCGCCATCGCCGCCGAGATCACCGAGCTCGACATCAACACACTCATACGGGTCACGAAGGTCGACCTCGCCGAGTCAGCACTGCACGCACCAGCAGCCGGCTTCGGCGAGACCGAGTTCTACCCGGACTTCATCGACAAGGCCGCCGTCCTCGTCGTGCGCCTCGCGAAGAACCACCCGCTGCCCGACGGTAACAAGCGAGCGGCCTGCCCTGGCGGGGGGCCGGCGTCGCCTGCCTCGTGCGTGTCGCACGTCGTCCGAAACGGCCGCACAGCCGGCAGGAGCCTGAGCGCCACCGGCCACTACGGACATGCTGCACAGGGTTCGTCCAAGATTGCGCTCGCCATTGCGGACCGACGAGAGCCTTTCCATCCTGTTTGACCTCGACGGCGTGCTGATCGACTCGCGCACCGTCATCAGCCGTTGCATCAACCACGCGCTAGGTCCGTTCAGTCCGCCGACGGCGCCATCGGCTAACGTCGTGTCATGCCCTCTCCATCTTCTTCGGCTGCGACCGTCGAGCGCAGCCCGCAGCGTGGCGCGCTGAGCGAGCCGGCGCTGCGCGTCTGCCGTACGCTGCTGGCGCTGATGGCGCTCACGGCGATCGGCTACGACGTGGCGGCAGGACCGGGGGTCAGCGACAGCGATTACTTCAGCTATTTCACCGTCCTGAGCAACCTGTTCGCGGCGGCGATGCTTCTGCACGGAACGCTCCGCCCCGCGCACGCGCGCTCTCGCACGGTCGAGCTGCTCAGAGGCGCCGCGGTCGTCTACATCCTGACGACCGGGATCGTGTACCTGTTGCTGCTCTCCGGGCACGCCCCGGCATACCCGTGGGTGAACGCGATCCTGCACTATCTGATGCCGTTGGCAGTGACGCTCGACTGGCTGCTCGACCCGCCGCGCGTGCGCCTCGACCCAGCGCGGACGGTCGTGCTGTGGATGGCCTTCCCGCTGCTGTACATCATCTACACGCTGACGCGCGGCGCGATCGTGGACTGGTACCCGTACTTGTTCGTGAACCCGCACCGCAGCGGCGGCTACCTGCTCGTCGCCGGCGACTGCCTGGCGGTCGGGATCGGCATCGCCGCACTGATCGTCACGACGACCTGGGCGGGCAACCGGCGCCACGACGCGCTCGCCAGCAGCCTGTTGATCCCGGGCACATAGCTACAGCGAGCGTTCGTAGACGCGGTAGCGGCGCTTGATCTCCGCCTTCCAGCGCCCGGTTCCATCGGCTCGTTGACCTCGAGCGTCCAGCCCATTCCGCCCTTTAGCGGCGTGCTTCGGCCCGTCGAGCATCACCAACGTGCTGGTCAAGCTCTATTGGAGGATTGCATGGAGTACTAGCACCTCCGCATAGACTCTCGTTGGCATGGACCCCGCCGAGCGGCGCAAACTCCTCACCGCCCTCTTCGAGCAGGTCTGGCAGGACGAAGGGCAGATCGTCACCGTCAAACCCCACGCCGCCTTCGCCCGCTACTTCACGGCCGCCTCGGAGGTGCGAGCCACGAACCCAAAAGCCAACACGAGTAGCGGAGTGACAAACAAGGGTTCGACCCCCGTCGCTCCCGCCTTTGTCACCCCGCAGATCGGGATCCGGCTCTAGGTCGCGCTAGCGGCCCGGGCAGCCCGCTACGAACCCGCAACCAGCCTCGACCCCCTCGCGGCGAACTCCACCGTGGCGGCAGCGCCGATGGCGCCGGTGAGCAGGACGAGTGTCATATCGTGGCCGCCACCGAACCGCCATCGATAGAGGAGCGATCACAAACATGGAGACACGCACGCTTAGCACTCAGGGACTGCGGGTCTCGGCCGAGGGGCTGGGCTGCATGGGGATGTCCGAGTTCTACGGGCAGACCGACGAGCAGGAGTCGATCGCCACGATCCACCGGGCGCTGGAGCTCGGTGTCACGTTCCTGGACACGGCCGACATGTACGGGCCGTTCACCAACGAGCGACTCGTTGGCCGCGCGATCGCCGACCGCCGCGAGCGCGTGGTGCTCGCGACGAAGTTCGGCAACGAGCGCCGCGAGGATGGCACGCGGGTGGGGGTCAATGGCAAACCGGAGTATGTGCGTAGCGCCTGTGAGGCCTCGCTGTCGCGCCTGGGCGTCGAGCGCATCGACCTGTACTACCAGCACCGCGTCGATAAAACGGTGCCGATCGAGGAGACCGTCGGCGCGATGGCCGAGCTCGTGCAGGAGGGCAAGGTCCGTTACCTGGGCCTCTCCGAGGCCGGTCCGGACACGATCCGCCGCGCCCACGCGGTGCATCCGATCTCCGCGTTGCAGACCGAGTACTCGCTGTGGTCGCGCGAGCCCGAGGAGGCGATCCTCCCCACGGTGCGCGAGCTGGGCATCGGCTTCGTCGCCTACAGCCCGCTCGGCCGCGGCTTTCTCTCCGGGCGCTTCCGGGCGCCCGAGGATCTGCCCGAGGACGACTTCCGCCGCTACCACCCGCGGTTTCAGGGCGAGAACTTCAGGCGCAACCTCGCGCTGGTCGAGCGCGTCGCGGAGATCGCGCGTGAGAAGAGCGTGACGGCGGGGCAGCTGGCGCTCGCGTGGGTGCTCAGCCGTGGCGAGGACATCGTGCCGATCCCCGGCACCAAGCGGCGGTCATACCTGGAGGAGAACGTCGCCGCCGCCGAGATCGAGCTGAGCGCGGAGGATCTTGCGCGGATCGACGAGGCCGCCCCGATCGGCGTGACGGCCGGCGCTCGCTACGCGGACATGTCGCCGATCGAGAGCTGAGGCTTCCCCGGCCCCCTCAACTGGCCAGTGCGGGCTCGTCCTGCTTGAACTTATCGGGGCGCCCATATAAATTTGGCTTAGATACTGGGCTTTCGGCGGGTCTTTGCAGCCGATTGCAGCCGATTTGCAGCCGGTTTGTACGCCGAACGCACGCCACGAGGCTCCGCGATGCACGCTCGATGCACGTCCTATCGCGCGGGCCCGGCGTAGCCCGCGACGGCCCGCGTTTGGGGGCGGGGGCCGACTGTACGATGCGACGCGTGGGTTCTCTCGGCTTCTCTGTCAGCGTGTCGCCGGCAGGGCCGCGCGGCAAGGACTCGAAGGTTCGCGTCCACTCGACTTTGGAGCGCTTGGTCTGCCGGGCATGGAGCTCGCGGCCTCCAGCGAGCCCGGCCGCGCTCCGCAGGTGGACCCGGGTCGGCTGCCCGACGGTCTCGGCTGGTCGATCGATGACCGGCTGCGACACGCAGGCGCCCGCAAGGGTCGCGTCCTCGCCGTCTGGCAGGGAAAAACCCTCCTCGCTGCGTGCTCCCGCCAGGAGCAGGAGCGAGCCGAGGGTCCTAGCAGACTGCTGGTGGTCGTCGTGGGTGTCGCGTAAAGGGTCGCGGTGGGTGGGGGTCGGGCCGTTCGTGGCGGTGATTGCTGGGCTTGGCTGTCGTGTCCTCGTGGACGTTGGGTGGGCGTGTGCAGTCGACAGGCGAGCGTCAGGCTGCTGCAGCGGCTATTTGGTGCTTGTGGAGCTTGAGAAGGTTGTGGGTGGCGGTAATCAGCCGCCATTCCGAGAGCGCGGCCGATCGTCCTCGTCGCTGGAACTGGTTAATCCGCCGGTTGTGCTTGGTCTGTGCGAACACCGGCTCGACTATCGCCTTTCGTCGCCGGTAGAGCCGGCCGCCGTAGTCGCTCGCCAGCGCGTGGCGCATCGCCGTATACCTCCCGCCTTGCCATCCCGGCCGCGGGGTCTGGCGCTTGCCAGCGTCCGGGGGAATCAATACCTGGACATGCTCGTTGGCCACAACATCGTCCATCTGCTGCTCGTTCCAGTAACCGCTATCGGCGACCGCGACCGCAGGAATATCAGTGACACCGATCGCCTGGAGTTCCCTCTTGGTCGCCTTGACCATTGGCGCGAGGTGACCGAAGTCCGGTGAGCTCGCGCTCACCTCGGCCGCGAGCACGATCTGCTCCTCGGTAACGACGGCCTGGACGTTATAGCCCTGGGTGTAGCTGCGCGGAGTCTTCACGTTGCGCGAGTCCAAGTCGGTCGTGTTGATCTTCCCCGCCGGGATGTCGGGTGGCTCATATGGAGTCGGCGGGCGACTGAGTCGTCGGCCTTGCGTGTCTCGTCCATGCGCGCGGTAATGCTCATACGCCTCGTTCGCCGCACGCTCGACTTCGAGGTCTTGCACCATCCGCCGCTCCGCCTCCAACAGCCGCTGCGCACGCGAGCGTACGATCGGTCTCGCTTCCCGACGACGGTGCTCATCGAGCTGGTGGCGGGCCTCACGCAGCCATCCCTCACGACCCTGAGTGCGAGCCACGATGACATCCGGATCAAGCTCGATCTTCACTGCGGCCTCACCAGCAGCCTCGCCCTGCGCGCACCCGCTCTCGCGCTCCTGCTCGAGCTTTCGCTTCGCCTCTGCCAACGCGGCGCGACGCCCCTCGCGGGTGCGCAGGTGCTCGGGCAGCTCATCGCCACGATCCTCCCCGTAGAGCTTGTCCTCGGCCGCGTCGATCTCGCCAGCCTCCTTCAGAATCTCCCGCGCGAGCTGCTCATAGTCAACGTTGGAGTGATGCGAAGCATTCGCGTGCACCTTCGTGCCGTCGATCGCGACCACCCCGACCTTCACCAACCCCGCCTCCCAGCACAGCCCCAGCACCGAGCCAAACAGCTCCGCCAACGCATACTCATGGCGGACACGGAACCTCGCGATGGTCGCGTGATCAGGCTTCTGCTGCGCGGCGACCACCCGGTAGGCGACATCCTCCACACACTTGCGCTCGATCCCGCGCGATGAGCGCTCACCCATCGCATAGGAGTACAACAGCAGCGAGACCATCATCGAGGGCTCAAACGCCGCCCGACCCCAACCATCCGCCCGGTAGGAGCCGTAGAACACCGAAAGATCCACCTCCTCCACCGACGCCAACACGAACCACGCCAAATGACTCTCCGGCAGCCAATCCCGCGGGTCCGGCGGCATCAAAAACACCTGCTCACGATCACACTCAAGAAAGTTCTGGGGCATACCCAGAATGGTCCTCAACCCCCCGGACGGACACCCGGTTTGCGCGACACCCACCGTCCTTTGCGCTAGCGTCGGAACAGCAGGGACGGCTTCTGCTTCTGCCGTGAAAGGACGAGTGCAATGCGTGTCTATCAAGCGGATGCTGGGGCCGGTGGCTTGAGCAAGGATTGGCTCGATGGGCTCGATGGGTTAGTCTCGCGTCTGAGCTGAGCCATAGTCGTCAGACCCCCAACTGCATTGAGACCCCTGGTGTCGCCGAAGATCCCGCTCCCCACTGACGATGACCTCGAGCCCGAGCACCGCGAGATGCTCGCCAACCTGCCACCGCTGAACGTCTTTCGTATGGTCGCCGGTGCGCCCCGTGCCGCGCGGCCGTTCTTGGAGCTCGGGGGTGCGGTGTTGTCTACGGCACTCGACGCCCGACGGCGGGAGATCGCCGTGTTGAGGGTCGCGCACACGACCCGCGCCCCATACGAGTGGGCCCAGCATGAGCAGCTCGCCAGGAACGTCGGGGTGACCGATGCGGAGATCGCCGCGATCGACCGGGAGGAGCCCGTCACCAGCCTCGACGAGGAGTGCAACCTGATCTGCCGCGTGGCCGACGAGGTCACGCGGGACGTGCGGCTCTCAGACGTTGCGCTCAAGGCGATCATCGACAGTTATGGGCCGCGCGAGTCGGCCGAGCTAATCCTGCTGGTCAGCTACTACAACATGGTCAG
Source organism: uncultured Solirubrobacterales bacterium (assembly GCA_963791485.1). GTDB lineage: Bacteria > Actinomycetota > Thermoleophilia > Solirubrobacterales > Solirubrobacteraceae > Palsa-744. The sequence goes on along the minus strand of CAWBSO010000006.1, from coordinate 175,984 downwards.
TCGCTTTCTCGAGTCGACCAGGGTCGAGGTCGAGGACGAGCCGCTGCTGGAGGGGCGCACGCCGGACTCGATGACTCGGCGGCCAAGCGACCGGGGAGGGGCTTGATGAGGCTCGAAGGGAAGGTCGGCATTGTGGTCGGTGCGGGCCAGTCGCCCGGTGAGACAGTCGGCACCGGCCGAGCCGCGGCGATCGTGTTTGCGCGCGAGGGAGCCAAGGTGCTGCTCGCCGATCGCGATCTGGACTCGGCGCGCGAGACGGCCGAGATCATCGCCGGCGAGGGCGGCGTCGCCGAGTGCGTGGCCGCAGATTGGACGCGGGCGGGTGATTGCAAGGCGTTCGCCGCGGCCTGTGTAGACCGCTGGGGCCGGATCGACTTCCTCCAGAACAACGTCGGCATCGGTACTGACGACGCTGCTGCCCTCCAGCTCACCGAGGATGCCTTCGATCGGATCGTCGCGGTCAACCTCAAGGGCTGCCTGCTCTCATGCCAGGCGGTGGTGCCGGTGATGCTGGAGCAGGGCTCTGGATCGATCGTGAACATCTCCTCGATCGCCGCGCTCGCGGGCGCACCGATCACCGCCTACAAGATCTCGAAGGCTGGCATCAACGCGTTCAGCCAGTCATTGGCGCTCGAAAACGCCGCGCGCGGTGTCCGCGTGAACACGATCATGCCTGGTCTACTCGACACGCCGATGGCGATCGATGCGTGGGCGGCGAAGCTGAATATTCCGCGGGAGGACATTTGCGCCCAGCGCGACGCACTGGTCCCGCTGCGCGCCAAGATGGGCACCGGCTGGGACGTAGCCTACGCGAGCCTGTTCCTCCACTCCAGCGAGGCGGGGTTCATCACCGGCGCCGTGCTGCCGGTCGACGGAGGCCAGCTCACGCGCGTGGGCATCTAGCTTTCGCTTCCCGGGTGGCGCAGGCATGCGCCACCCGGCCAACTCCCCCGCCCCTCGATCGTCCAATCGGGTAGTGAGTGGGGCTCTTGCGGGAACGCTCACTCGTCCGCGAGTGCAAGAGTCAGCAAGCCCGATCCGCAGCTGATATGCGATACAGGACGTGGGGACGCAAGAGATCCGTCTCTTCCAGCTCCGGGTGATCAAAGTCATCAGCTGGGTCGTGGGTCGTCCCGATCCGTTCCATCACGGCTCGTGACCGCGCGTTGGCCGCGCTCGTGAACGACACAATCTCATCAAGGCCGGCGTCTCGAAATCCAAACGCGATCGGTGCCAGACCGCCTCGGTCGCGTAGCCCTTACCCCAGGCAGACCGTGCTAGACGCCAGCCAACCTCAACAGCTGGTGTGAAGTGGGCATTGAACGACGGAACCGCGAGGCCAGTGAACCCCACAAACTCGCCCGTTGCGCGTACCTCCAGTGCCCAGAGTCCGTAGCTATGGGTGGCAAAGCCAGCCTCGATCCTAGCGATCAGGTCATCACTCCGGCCCGGGTGAGTCGGTCAGGAAAATACTCCATCACCATCGCATCGGCATTCAGTACCGCGAATGGCGCATGGTCGGTCTCACGCCAACGCCGCAACAACAGTCGGGCGGTTCTTAGCTGGCTTGGGCGAGACATCGGACAATGTCTACAACACGCAGAGGCACCCTGAAGCTGAGTCTCGATGACTGCGCTCCGGGCATTCCAAGGTGATCGAGCAGACCCCGGGTTGTCGGGTCCTGACTCGCAGATGCAGAGAGACCAGCAGTGATCGCGTCAAGCCGGGCACCCGCTTCACCTGGTGAGCAGCACCCTCGCATTAAGAGCGCGAGACGAGCGCTCCAGACAGCTCGGAGCGTGTCGTCCGGTGCTCACAGGACGCTTGCTTCCTCATAGCGGAGCAGGAGCGCGGGTTCGATGCCAGTTCTCAGCTGGAGCTCGTCCGGGGCGGGCGTTGGCTGGGTGCCGGCGAGGACGACTGCATCCGTGAGAACGCAGGTGCGCGAGAGACGGGTCGCCAGGCGTGACTGTGGCAGGCCAGTCTGGCTGGGTCAGATGACACGGGGCAAGAATCCGGCCTGCAACCGCCCTTGCGTGGGCGCCTTTACGAGGCTGCGCTTCGGCCCCAAGCTGCCACGAACGCCGGAGAGAGATCCCAGAACTCTGGGTCGGCCAGCAGTGTGCGGGCTGCATCGATCTCCTCGCCGGTAGCAAGCTGCATTTCAGTGATCCTCGGGCGTAGGAGCTCCAGGCTCAGGCTCCAGAATTCAGCGACCGGCGAGCCGCCGCGAAGCACCGCCACGTCTGTCTCGCCGCCGATCGCCTCGAGCCCCTGGCGCTGCAGATGCGCAGGCAAGCAACGGCCCCACTCATAGTCTGTGCCGGTCTTGCGGAGGCTCTCGACCCATGCCCGCATCGCCGTCCCATAGACCGGATTGGGCGTGGACTCGACGCTGAACGACACGCAGTCGCTGACGCTTAGCCATCCTCCAGGAGCCAGCCAGCGGCACACGCGTTCGAGCACAGCATCGCGTGCGGCGATGTGCTCGAACACTGCCCGTGCGTGGATGAAATCGAACGAAGTTGCCTCAAATGGGGCCTCGGTTTCGGTGAGATCGTGCTGCACGACGGTCAGGTTCGGCTCCGCGAGTTGATCAAGCCAGCGCGTGTCAAGGTCCACGGCTGTCACGTGACCGGCCTCACCAACCTCCTGACACAGCCAACGTGCGATCGAACCGCCTCCTCCGCCGATCTCTAGTGGAGCCGTCCGGAAGTGATGCGGCTCATGCGGCGAGGGCGAGGGGCTGGGGTTCGTGACGAGTGATCTTTTTGATCACGGTATCGAGCTTGGCTCGGGTGAAGGTCCATTGGAAGGGTTGGGCGAGCGTGCGGTAGTGCTGGCCGAAATCCATCAGGTGTCTCGCCAACTCGGGGTGGGTGGCGAAGTCGTTGGGCGTGAGGGCCTTGCGCTGCACGATTGAGAAGTAGATCTCGATTTGGTTCAGCCACGAAGCGTGGACGGGGAGGTGAATCAGCCTCGCGTTCGGGTATGCCTCGGCCATCCGCTTGACCGAGGTCTTGCCGGCGTGGCTGGAGCCGTTGTCCACAACCCAGTAGACGGTGCGCGCTGACCGGTAGGGCTCGATTTGCATCACCTGGTCCACGAGCCGTCCGAACGGGACGATCCCGGTCGTCTGCTCGACCCGGTCGAACAGGTTGGCGTGATGCACGTCCCACGCGGCGAGGTAAGCGAGCGTCCCGCCGCGCAGGTACTCGAACTCGACCATCCCCGGCCGCCCCGGCCCGGGCGGGATCGTCTCGTGGGGGCGGCCGAGCGCTTGCAGTTGGGTCTTCTCATCGGCGCTGATGACGTACTCGTCCGGGCGCAGCCGCTTGCCGTCGAACACGCGGGCGTAGAGGTCCAGCGCGCGGCCAGCCTTCTCGGCGAAATCGGGGTCACGCGGAAAGATCCAGGAGCGTGTCTGCCACGGCTTGATCGCGTCCTCGTGCAACCAGCGCCAGATCGTCGAGGCGGACGCCTCGGTCACGCCACGCTCGATCACGAGGCGGTGCAGCTCAACCCGGGAGAAGCGCGAGAGCGGCAGCTCGTGGGTACGCGGCAGCTCGCAAGCGATCGCCTTGACCTCGGCGACCTGTTCCGGGGGGAAAACGACGCGGCCGACCCGACCGCGCTTGATCCTCAAGCCCATCCAGCCGCTCAGCGCAGAACCGGGATCTTCGCCGAGCAACGCTGTCGGGCGAGCAGTCCAGCCGACCGGCGATATCGATGTCCTGCATCCCCTCCGCCGCATACAGGATCACTCTCGCCCGCTGCACCACACGGAACGGCAGCGTGACCGTGCAAGCCCGCCGCTCCAGCTCGACACGCTCCTCCTCAGAGAGTTCGATCACATGCTGGCTGACCCGCGGCACGACACATAATTCCGCGCGCGCACCGCTATCCCTTCCGATAAACCGCAAGACTTGCGGACACGTCTACTAGGCAGCGCGCACCAGGCGCGACTCCGAGCGCCGCGAGGCGCGCCGTCGACAACCCGTCCCAAACTTGCTCCAGCAACGCCAAGCGACGTCGCTCGTGCTCCCAGTTAGGGTCCAACACATATCCAGGCTCGTGCTCCTGCATCGCGAGCGATGCTACCCCCACAGCCGGTCCACAGGTTGGTCGCCCTCGCGGTGCAGGCCAACGACCGTGACACGTCGCATGTCGCGATGACCGCTCCCAGCAGCGAAGCGAGCGTGAGGGACGACACGCGGCAGGCGAGCGCAATGGACGAGGACCAGGTCGGAGATGAGGCAAAGCGAGCACTTCCGCTTCGCCCGCCCCAAGCGGGCGTGTCCCGGCCCTCGGTCGACACGCTCGGTGCTCGTCGTGGGTGTCGCGCAAACCGGGTGTCCGTCCGGGGGGTTGAGGACCATTCTGGGTATGCCCCAGAACTTTCTTGAGTGTGATCGTGAGCAGGTGTTTTTGATGCCGCCGGACCCGCGGGATTGGCTGCCGGAGAGTCATTTGGCGTGGTTCGTGTTGGCGTCGGTGGAGGAGGTGGATCTTTCGGTGTTCTACGGCTCCTACCGGGCGGATGGTTGGGGTCGGGCGGCGTTTGAGCCCTCGATGATGGTCTCGCTGCTGTTGTACTCCTATGCGATGGGTGAGCGCTCATCGCGCGGGATCGAGCGCAAGTGTGTGGAGGATGTCGCCTACCGGGTGGTCGCCGCGCAGCAGAAGCCTGATCACGCGACCATCGCGAGGTTCCGTGTCCGCCATGAGTATGCGTTGGCGGAGCTGTTTGGCTCGGTGCTGGGGCTGTGCTGGGAGGCGGGGTTGGTGAAGGTCGGGGTGGTCGCGATCGACGGCACGAAGGTGCACGCGAATGCTTCGCATCACTCCAACGTTGACTATGAGCAGCTCGCGCGGGAGATTCTGAAGGAGGCTGGCGAGATCGACGCGGCCGAGGACAAGCTCTACGGGGAGGATCGTGGCGATGAGCTGCCCGAGCACCTGCGCACCCGCGAGGGGCGTCGCGCCGCGTTGGCAGAGGCGAAGCGAAAGCTCGAGCAGGAGCGCGAGAGCGGGTGCGCGCAGGGCGAGGCTGCTGGTGAGGCCGCAGTGAAGATCGAGCTTGATCCGGATGTCATCGTGGCTCGCACTCAGGGTCGTGAGGGATGGCTGCGTGAGGCCCGCCACCAGCTCGATGAGCACCGTCGTCGGGAAGCGAGACCGATCGTACGCTCGCGTGCGCAGCGGCTGTTGGAGGCGGAGCGGCGGATGGTGCAAGACCTCGAAGTCGAGCGTGCGGCGAACGAGGCGTATGAGCATTACCGCGCGCATGGACGAGACACGCAAGGCCGACGACTCAGTCGCCCGCCGACTCCATATGAGCCACCCGACATCCCGGCGGGGAAGATCAACACGACCGACTTGGACTCGCGCAACGTGAAGACTCCGCGCAGCTACACCCAGGGCTATAACGTCCAGGCCGTCGTTACCGAGGAGCAGATCGTGCTCGCGGCCGAGGTGAGCGCGAGCTCACCGGACTTCGGTCACCTCGCGCCAATGGTCAAGGCGACCAAGAGGGAACTCCAGGCGATCGGTGTCACTGATATTCCTGCGGTCGCGGTCGCCGATAGCGGTTACTGGAACGAGCAGCAGATGGACGATGTTGTGGCCAACGAGCATGTCCAGGTATTGATTCCCCCGGACGCTGGCAAGCGCCAGACCCCGCGGCCGGGATGGCAAGGCGGGAGGTATACGGCGATGCGCCACGCGCTGGCGAGCGACTACGGCGGCCGGCTCTACCGGCGACGAAAGGCGATAGTCGAGCCGGTGTTCGCACAGACCAAGCACAACCGGCGGATTAACCAGTTCCAGCGACGAGGACGATCGGCCGCGCTCTCGGAATGGCGGCTGATTACCGCCACCCACAACCTTCTCAAGCTCCACAAGCACCAAATAGCCGCTGCAGCAGCCTGACGCTCGCCTGTCGACTGCACACGCCCACCCAACGTCCACGAGGACACGACAGCCAAGCCCAGCAATCACCGCCACGAACGGCCCGACCCCCACCCACCGCGACCCTTTACGCGACACCCACCGTCCGTTGCGCTCGTCTGCTCGGCTGAAGCGCGCACGCTCGCTGGGCTTCCCAAAGCGACAGCCAAGGGGCGTACGGGATACTTGCCTGCCGATGTCTGAGGAGTCCACTACCCCCGACCTGGTCGCTGCGACAGCGGCCGGTCCTTCCAGGCGTAGTAGCCAGATGAGGAGACCTCGAGCATCACGCACGCCCGCTGCACGTCGAACCCCTGCCCGGCCAGGGACTCAATCACCGGGTAGAGCCCTTTGAGGGCAGATCCCCTTCGAGGAACACCACGTTCACCTTGCGCGAGACAGCTAGTTCGGTCTCCAGCTAGCGAATACGACGCTTCGCCGCGGCAAACTCCATCTGCCCCTCGGTACTCAGCCCCGACGCCTCACCCCGGTCGATCCGCTCCTGCTTGAGCCAGCCGTAGATCGTCGCCTCGCCCACGCTGAACATCTCGGCGAGCTAAAGCGACCCTCATGCCCGCCCGCGCGAGCTCGACAACCTGCTTACGCACCTCAACTGAATACCTGCCCGGCACGTCCTCCTCCTCGCTGACCACCGGAGGACTCCAGAAACGCCACTCCACAAAACCCAGGGCAGATCAATCGATGGGATCTCGACAATCTCGTCAAGCCGACGCTGGACGCGATGGAGGGCGTGTTCGGTCTGAGGGCCTGGAAAGGCGTCCCGCAACCGAACGACGACAAAGTCGTGCACCTGGATGTTTCCAAGCGCACGGTTTTGCCTCGCCAACACACCGGCGCAACGATCGACGTTTGGCTCGTCTAATTGTGCCTTGCCCAATGAGCCAGCGTGAGCGTTGGTCCGGCGTGCACGCGCCATCTTCGTCCAAGCCGAGAGCGTGAATGGCCTCCGCCGATACGCTCGCTTTCGCCGAAAACCGGCAGCAGCGCGGCATGCGCCGCCTGACTACCGACGCTGCCGCTGCTCGAGAGGGCGTGTTACGCTCCCCGTTCGCACGTTTCGGCGTCAACAGCGAGACGAACGGAGGAGGCCGCGCATGGGCACGATCGCTACGGCCGACGGTACGGAGATCTTCTACAAGGACTGGGGTTCGGGCCAACCGATCGTTTTCAGCCACGGCTGGCCGCTTTCGGCCGACGACTGGGACACCCAGATGCTGTTCTTTCTAAAGCACGGCTACCGTGTTATCGCCCATGACCGGCGTGGGCACGGACGCTCCACGCAGACCAGCGGCGGTCACGACATGTACCACTACGCCGACGACCTGGCTGCGGTGGCCGCCCATCTCGATCTCAAGGACGCTGTTCATGTTGGGCACTCCACTGGTGGTGGGGAGGTCGCGCGCTACATCGGTCGACACGGTGAGGGCCGTGTGGCGAAAGCGGTGCTGATCAGTTCGGTGCCGCCGCTGATGGTGCAGACCGACGCCATCCCGGCGGGCTGCCGAAGAGCGTGTTCGACGACCTACAGGCCCAGCTTGCCGCCAACCGGTCTGAGTTCTACCGGGCCCTGCCGTCGGGCCCCTTCTACGGCTTCAACCGGCCCGGCGTGGAATCCTCGGAGGCGATCATCGAGAACTGGTGGCGCCAGGGAATGATGGGCGCAGCGAAGGCTCATTACGACGGCATCGTTGCCTTCTCCCAGACCGATTTCACCGAGGATCTGAAGAAGATCACGGTGCCGGTCTTGGTGATGCACGGCGACGACGACCAGATCGTTCCCTACGCCGACTCTGGACCACTGTCCGCGGCGCTCGTGCAGAACGGGACGCTGAAGACGTACAAGGGATTCCCGCACGGCATGCCGACCACGCAGGCCGAAACGATCAACGCCGACCTGCTGGCCTTCGTGCAATCCTGACCGACTCGCGACGTGATGAACTTCCTGGGGGCCTGACACTGAGCATCATCATGAGCGAGATCGCGAAACCCACTACTTACGTACTCGAGTCGACGCCCGCGTCTGTGAGCTCCGGCGTGCTGGACCCTTCACGGCCCGCGGCCCTGACGATCGACGCGGGTGACGTCGTGTCCTACCCGAACACATGGACCCAGTGGGGCAACCAGGCGAAGTTCGGGATGTCCTTCGCCGACCGTGAGCCGCTGCGGCGGCAGTTCCCCTCGGGGCCGTATTCGAACGTCGGCCCGGTCGAGGTCCGTAGTGCCGAGCCGGGTGACGTGCTCGAGTGCCGCATGCTCAGCCTGCGCACGATCGACTGGGGATGGAACTCGTTCCCGCTAGGGGTCGGCGCATTGCCGGCGGACTTCGAGGAACCTTACGTCCACTACTTCCGCTTCGACGACGAGCGTGAGCATGCCGAATTCGTCGAGGGCATCCGGATACCGCTGACCCCGTCGATGGGCGTCTTTGCCGTGGAGCCCGAGGGCGAGGAGCCCGTCAGCGCGATCCTCGCCGGACCCTATGGTGGCAACCTCGACCTGGCCGAGCTGGTCGCGGGCACGTCGCTGTTCCTGCCGGTGTTCAAGTCCGGAGCTCGCGTTTGGACCGGCGATGCGAATGCCGCACAGGGCGATGGCGTCGTCGACCAGACCTCGATCGAGACTGCGATGGAGCAGCTGAGCGTTCAGTACCGCGTGCACAAGCAGGTGGCACTGGCCGGCCCAACGGTCGAGACTCCCACGCACTGGATCGTGATGGCGTTCTCTGACTCACTGGACAGCGCCCTGCCCGCATGTGTGCGCACGGCGATTGACTGGCTGAGCGCACATGCTCATCTGGACAGACGTGACGCATACGCGCTGTGCAGCATGGCGGTCTCCTTCCGAGTCACCCAGTTCGCCGAGCAAACCGGATCGGTGTACACGTCCATCCCGCCCAGGACGATCCACGCCATGATCCCCAAGGACGTCCTCGGCGAGCACCTACTCGCTCAGATCGAGCGCTCTATGCGACCAGGATCGTGACCCTCGAGGCGTCTGACTCGCTTGAGATCCTTCAGCTCGTTGCGCGAGCTGACGCTTGCGCGACGGCGAGAGACGCCGAGGGCTATGCCGCTCTTTTCACCGAGGACGCCGTCATGGAGGGCGACATGGGCAGCATCAGCGGGCGCGATGCACTTGCCGCGGCGGTCGCCCGCGTCTGGGACGGTGAGGCGTCGGGGACGTTGCACCTCACGCTCAACGCCGTCATCGAAGAGTCTGGCCCCGAGCCTACCGTCGCGAGCATCTTGCTCCTGCTCTCACCGCTGTCCCCCGCCCTCGTAGCCGGAACGGCAGATGTCCGCCAGCGCGCTCGCCGCACTTCCTCGGGCTGGAGAATCAGCTCGCGAACGATCAAGACGACGCCGGCCCACCGTAGCGGTGCGAGTGTCTAGGGCAAGCCGTCCTCCCCACGGCGGGCGATCACCGGAGCCGTCCGCGCGGTCCTCGTCGCCCACGATTCAAGGCCACGTCGAAATCCGCACGAGCTTCCCAAATAGTCATCGTTCCGCGGCTCGCGCCGCAGGTCAGGGGGTCTACTGATGTCAGATGAACCGGTCTCGTCAGCGCAGGGCTCACCAGTTGGATTTGAGTCGGATATCAGGCCGCTGTTTCGTGAGAGCGACCGAACGGCCATGCGTCGCGCTTTTGACCTCTGGTCCTACGACGACGTTGTAGCTCACGGCCAGGCGATCGCGGGACGACTTAGGGACGGGAGTATGCCGTGCGACGGCGCGTGGCCCGGTGGGCAAGTCTCGCTGTTCGAGCGCTGGCTCGAGCAGGGCGCGGCCAAGTGACGTCGGGTCCAGTGCTCGTGTTCGGTGCGACCGGCACTCAGGGTGGTGCTGTCGCGCGGGAGCTGCTCATCAGGGCAGTTGACGTTCAGGTATTGGTGCGCGACCCGCAGTCTGAGCGAGCGCAGGCGCTTGCGAAGAGCGGGGCCCATCTGGTAGTCGGTGACCTGCGCGATGAGCGGTCCCTCGCTCGAGCGATGTCCAGCGCCGCGGTGGCGTATGCGATCACCACGCCGTTTGCGGAGGGCGCTGACGCGGAGGTTCGTCAGGGCTACGCGATCATCCGAGCGGCTGTCGAGGCGCGGTTGCGGTGGCTGATCTTTGCGTCGGTCGCGGCGGCCAGCCGCGCTGAGGTTCCGCATTTTCAGAGCAAGGCGCGAATCGAGGAGCAACTGCGCGACGCTGCCGTCCCGTGGACGGTCGTCGCGCCCAGCTACTTCTATCAGAACGTGCTCGGGTCTCGCACAGCGATTCTTGAGGGACTGCTTCCGCTGCCGCTGCCCCAGGACAAGCCCCTTCACCAGGTTGGCCTGCGCGACCTCGGCGCTGTAGTGGCAGCGATCCTCGAGCGCCGCGAGGAGCATTTGTCAGAACGCATGGAGATCGCAGTCTGACGCCCCGACCCCACGAGAGATGGCTGGTGCCCTCCGCGCTCGCGCCGTGGAAACCCCACTGGATGAGCTGCGCGAGCGCAGTCCAGACCTCGCCGCGCTGTACGCGTTCCTCGCCAACGACGGCTACAGCATCGACGTGCGCGCCGTACGAGCCCGCTACCCCGAGGTCGCCTGGATGAGTTTCGTCGAATGGGCGGCTGACCTCGAGTGGGACACGAGCTAGGGGTCGACCGCGATGCCAGCCCTGCGCGAAGCCCCACGAGGGCGCCTGCCGGGCGCTTAAGCCCTTGAGCTCGCCCGCGGCGCCGGGCGAGCATCCTCCCATCAGCAGACGCCGATGAGCCGACACGAGTGCTTCCGTGACGAAGCGGTCGCCCCGACCGATGCGCTCGAGAGTGTCGCGTTGGATGACTTCCGAGGACACCGGCTGAGGAATCGGCACACGCCCGCTCGCGCGGGGCGAAGAAGAAGTCGCCTCGCCGCACCTCCGAACGGGTCCTCGTCCCATGCATGCGTCTCGTCTCGGGCCGATGACGTGCCTGCTTTTGGCGAAGACCGGGACTGACGTGCGACCCGGGAGCGCTTGCGCCTTGCCGGCGTAAGCGAGCGTGTGCGGGGCTGCGGTTGGCGTTACTCGGAGGTAGTGAATATCTCAGAGACCTTCGGCAAGTCGAACTGCGCGAGCGCGATAGCACAGCGGAGCGCGTGTCCGCCGCACTCGTCCTCGTACTCGTCTGGGATGATCGTTCCTTGGGGCCATGTAGACGCTGAGCTGATCACCACACCGTTGACGTGGGGATGATCGGATAGCTGGCTCAGAATGTTCTGTCGCATCGTCGCGAGCTTTGTCGGCAAGAGGTAGGCTGGCCCACTGGGTGAACAGCCAGAGGCCTTGAAGGGCGCAGATCCGCAGCCAGACGTTCTGTGCTCCCTCTGTCTGGCGTGCCTTCTGGTCGAGCCGATCGGGAATGCGCGGCCAAAGATCACCTGTAAGGGCAGGGCCGCGCAGTCCTTTGTCTGAAGCGGCCCCTCGTTGGCCAACCTGCAATGCGGCTCCGTGGAGAAGGAGGCGCGGTGTGACACCACCGGCCTTTACCAGCCGAGCATGCGTCTCAACAGCGTCCAGCAGCTCGGCGAGCTCGAGATCATCCAGTACCTCTGTGAGGTCCCCGCTGCACTCCACTTCATATTCCGCACAAATGGCCTGGATGCCGGGGAATGCCCGGTCGGTAAAGCGATTGATCGCTACTGCACGATCGTCTTGGAGTATCACCCTCGCCTCGACGCGCAGCGACTCGTCCTTATCGACGTCGATTGTGATGTCAGAGATCTTTGTGCTGTCGGCGATCGGGCGCTCGAACCGGACGCCGTAGCCTGCGGCTGCTGCCAATGCTCCAACCTCGAGCTCCAGTCGCAAATGCGGGACCACGTCCTCCCTTGGGTCCCGCTTAAGGGACCGAAGGAGAGCAGCAAAGCCTTCACAGTCGCAAAGGATCTCAAGCCAGAGCGCAAGCTCGATCAGCTCGAAGTAGGCGGCCGGATGCCCTATCGCCAACGCCATCCCACCGGGCAGCTGGCCGTTCTTTTCCCATGTCCGCGGCGGCCATGCATCGCCGAGGTGCTTGCGGAGACGATCCACTGCCCACACCCCAACCTGCCGCCAAGCCGGCAAGCGGACCGGCGAGGCATTCTCAAAAGCCGTCGCGGAAGTACGACCAGGTCGGCGGCTCGACTGCCGGGTACGGCTCTCGCTCAGCGTCGGAGGACATTCGCACCAAGTTGACCACAACCTCCGGAGAAAGGCTGTGACCAATGGCTGCTCACGTTTGGGGCGCCTGCTGATCGGCCGGCCTGGTTGCTCTTCAGCGCGCCGAACAGCTCGCAGGCACAGCCGACGGACGATGATCCTTATCCGTCATCGTCGCAGAGGATTCCGCCCTCGATTGCTTCCTACAAGCAGGCCGAGCACGAGCGGCTGATCGAGTTGCGCGAAGAGGTCGACCTCGCCGAGCGCCGGCGAATCCCGACCGTGATGGAGTTCGCCGGCGCCGTGATACACGAGAACGACAGGATCACGATGACCTGGCCGGACGGTCAGCGTGCCCATAAGGAGACCGGACGCCGCCCGAGCACCGTGAGGCGAATGCGCGACGGCCTCAAGCCGCTCGTTCGAGACTTCGGGGACCGCCAGCTCGACAGCTTCAGCCGCCAGGAGGCACTGAGCTGGGCGCTACCTCGCGGACGCCACGTCCAGCAGTCGGCACGCCAGTTCTTCAACCACGCCCTTGACCGCGAACTGATCACCAGCAACACGTTCACCCGCCTGGGAGCAATCAAGCGAACACGCCGGATCGACCGGCCCGACTTCGAAGTGATCAGTAACGAGCAATACGAGCGGCTTTGTCGGTGCGCCTGCGCGAGCCGCACCGACAGCTACGGGCTGATCCTGGAGGGCGTCATCCTCACGATCGGGGAGGCAGCCATGCGCCCCGGCGAGATCTTCGCCCTGAACCACAGCGACGTCGACTACACAGCGGGGATCATCCATGTCCGTCGTCAGCTGGACATGGCAAGCGGCGTCACCGGCTGGCCCAAGGACGATGAGCCGCGAAATATCGCAATGAGCCCGCGGCTGCGCAGCCACCTCGAGACCATGCCCAGGCTCAGCGAGGAGATCCTCTTCCCCACCCCTCGCGGCCACTACATGCGACGCAGCACATGGTCCGCGCACTGGCACTCCATACGCGCCGCCGCCCAGATGCCCGGCCTCGAGTTCTACGAGCTCCGCCACCGCGCGATCCAATGGATGATCGACCCGGCCCACGACGGCGGCCTCGGCCTCGACATCCAGACGACCGCCCACATCGCCGGTCACCACGACGGCGGATACCTCGTCTGCAGCACGTACTCAAAGCTCGCCGAGTATCGGGCGTTGGCACGCGCACCGAGCGCGATCGACGCTTACCAGCAACGCGTAGGAAACCTCCCACGCCGGCGGCCAGGGTCGGCCAGCGTGGCATAACCACTGGGTCGTGATCTACCCGTCTGGGAGCGCCGAGCGCTCAGTCGTTGAGCATCCAGGCGATGAAGGGCGCGGGGACTGCCCATACCTCGCCGCTGGTGTCGAGCAGGCCGCGCGTGGCGAGCACTCCCGCGCCGAGGGCCGCGCGGAGGGTGAGCGCCTCGCGCTTCCAGCCAGCGTCGACGTACTTTCCCTCGAAGCCCACCCCGCCGATACGGGGACCGCAGAAGTCCACCTCCTTACCGGCGGTCTTCTGGTACATCACGTCGCTGAAGTGCGCGTAGGAACCGGGCTGCTCGCGCTCGATGTTGCGCAGCAGCTCAATGCCCAGCTGCTGCTCGCTGAGGACCGAGGCGTCGGCCTCAGCGAGCGCGCCCTGGCTGCGCAACGAAGCCAGACGTGCCAGCAAAGGGTCGACGAAGTAGTACTTGGACTGCGCCGAAAGCTTCGGCGTGTCGCCCTCGCGCCGGTGACACGGCCACGCCAGATACGCGAAGACGAGATCCTGCAGCCGCGCCTTGGCGGTGTGGTGGCTCTCCACACCGATATCCCCGCGCAGCGACTCGATCGCCAGCGGACCGCCCAGACTGCGGGTGAGGCGCGCGAGCATCGCCTGCACCTGGGCCGGGCTAGTGCCGGCACCGCGCAGCGCCTCACCGGCCGTCACGTCCCACAGCGCGCGCAGGAAGTCCTCCCGGACATCGCCGCGTCCCAGCTGGTCGCTGACCGCGCGAGGGAAGCCACCGACCCTCAGGTAGAGCTCCCAGATAGACAGCAACGCATCCAGCCACGGAACCAGCAGGGTGAACGCGGCGTCCACCTCGGGCGACATGAAGTCGCGCGCCATCACCGGCTCCGGGCGCGGCAACTCGCCCAGCCCCATCGCCTGTGCGAACCTGCGAAAGCCCATCGGTAGCAACAGACGATCCGAGTGACCCGCGCCCCCGAGCCGCCCCGCCAGATGCTTCTGCGCGTCGGCGAGGTCACGCGCCGAGGATCCAGTCAACACCACGCAGTCATCCCCGAACGCAGTGTTGTCGCGCAGCCACTTGATCGCCTCGGGCCACGCCGGGACGCTCGTGATCTCATCCAAAAACCAGTAGCGCTCCCCCTCCAACCCTCGCGTGAGCACCTCGCGCCCCGCGCTCACCAGGCGCTGCAGATCACCGCGGCCTAGCTCGTCGCAGGCGAAATGGATGATGCTGCGAGGCTCCACTCCGCTGTGGATAAGCCGTGAGATCGCCCGCTTGATCTCCAAGCTCTTGCCGACCCGGCGCGGGCCGCGCAGCACATACAAGCCGTCGGGCACGACATCGGACAGCGGCGAAGGATCGTAGTTCAGCGTGCTCGCCGCCAGGGCACGCAGATCGCGATCCTTGCGCTCCCACCCAGGATCGCGCCACCACGCGTTCCCCGCTGCCAAAGCGCGCGTCAATTGACCCTCGTTCACACCCAGATCCTAGCATGAACGCCGAAAACCTATGGTCTTTCGGCAGGCAAACGCAGATAAGCCACGCATTATCGGCGCGAAAACGCCGCCAGCTTTGCAAAAGAATCGCGCCACGGCTGCAATAGAACTGCAATAAACACGCACCACCAGAAGCCCACCGACAGCACCTACAGGCCCACAAACGTCCGCAAAAGCGGGCTTTCCGACCCCCGCCGGCAAATTTACACCGGGGACCATCACCAGCAAATTCCCATCAAAAAACCCCCGCAAAACGGGGGTTCTGGGACGAGCGAAGAAAAGCGAAAATCGGGGCGACCATATAAATTTGGCTTAGATACTAGGCTTTCGGCCAAAGTTGCAGCCGATTTGCAGCCGGTGTGTACACCGAATGCACACCAGGAGAGCCCGCGATGCACGCTCGATGTACATCCTACCGCACGGACCAAGGCGCAGGCATGGAGCTCGCGCATGCGACCGGGCACCCCGCGGGAACCCGCACCCCTCGCGATACTCGGGCCGTGCAGGCGGCCGCCGCGTCTCCGACCCTGTTGCTGTGGCCGAGCAGACCGTTGTCGGGCAGGCCGAGTGCGTCGCCGAGCGCCACCACCAGCCACCGCTGGCGTCGAGATTGTCTGGCATTGCGCCAGCGCGGCGGGCAACGACCGCTGGCGTCGGATCCTCTGCGGGCAGGACACGGGCGAAGAGATCGTCCTGCCCGGCAACAGCGTGACCCGTGAGCCAACCTGCCCCGACTGCATCGCCCTGCTCGCAGCCGCCCGCGCACTGAAAAGACCCCGCGCGGGTGGCGGACGCCGGCGCGGTCACGCCGTGGCGGCCGGCGGTTCGATAGTGGTCTCGTAAGCTCACACTGATGGTGGGGGCCGCTCTACACCTCGAGGATCTGGCGCGCAGCCTCACCGCCCCAAGCCCCCGTGGCGCGCACTACATGGGCGGACGAACCGACCTCTACCTCGGCCGTGACCAAACCAGCCCGCAGAGCCGCATGGTCGCCCGCCACGAGGCCACCCACGCCCGCCTCACCTCCCACACCTCTTACGGCCTGCTCCTGCGCGCCGTCGCCCTCAACGCCCTCAGCACCGGGCAACGCAGCGAGCAGCTCACCGCGCTCCTCGACGCTACACGCCAAACACAAGAGGTCGCCGCCACCGCGATCGGCGCCTGGACGACCAGCGAGGACGCCGACGAGCTCCTGCGCGACTACCCCGCATACCACGACTACCACCGCCAAGCCCGCGCGATCGCCGCCGGTGCGACCTGCGGCAGCTACGGCGCCGTCATCCTCGTCGAGCAGGTCTGCAGGGTCGCGATGCAAATACCTCTGCTCCACCTCGCACCCGACCCCGCCAAATGGGCCAACCTCACCCTCCCAGACCTTCCCCCCGACCTGCGCCCCGACACTCGCCTGGACGCCCTGCTCGACCTGCAAGTCGACCTCGCACAGACCATCAGCCCCGACTACGGCCACCGGCCCGCCCACCTACCACCAGCCCCCGGGCCGGATACCGACGAGCTCCTGCGCTGGTACTACGGGCAGTCCGAGTGGGTCTTCAACCACGCCGCCGCGCTGCTGCGACGAAAGACCGGCGCGACTACCGCCTCTTTCAACGGGCAGGTCTTGGAGAGCGCCGTCCTAGCCGACGGGCAATCCGGCACCTTCTACGAGGGCGGCAACGTCGCCCGCGTCCACATCAACGAGTCGCGCCTACCGCTCGCAGTCACCAACTTCACCCCAGCGCTACTCGAGAACGCGAACGCCCGCCAGGGGCTTGTGGTTGCTCGTCCGCTGACGCGGCTGCTCGACCAGTACGCGATGACCAAGGATGCTGCCGCGCGACTGCACGCCGCCGCCGATGACGGCGTGGTGCTCGGCCTGCGCCGCGGCGAGGTCTTCCAAGAGCACCCCGCCGTCCACCTCGCCGTCCTCCAAACCCCCAGCCAGCTCAAGCAGATCGCCGACACGGACGTTCGGCTCGTGGCGTCGATCTGCAGCTCGGTGATGTACTCGCGCTGGGCCCGCAAGTGGCTTCCCCCCGCGCACGAGGTGGCCTACATCACGACCCTCGTCGACTCCGACCTAGACGACTTCACCGAGCAGGCTGAGGATCAGCATGCTCCTCGACCGCGAGGCTCGCCCGCACGTCGAGAGCGGGATGGTCACCGTCGCGATCCCCGACGCCGGGGAGATCACCGGCGTGTACCTGCGCGTCGGTCGCGAGAGCGCCGTTGAATCCGAGCTGATCTCCCTCGCCATCTGTGACCCCGACACCGCGGTGCGAATCTCGCGGTTCTGGCAGCAAGAACTCGCCACGAAGCCGACGAGGGGCGGATCGACGGAGACAATCGTACCCTGGCTCCTGCGCGACCTGATCGCCTTCGAGCCCTGGTTTGACCTCGGATCACCGCTCGCCGACCGCATAACCACCTGACCGCCACACAGGACCGGCGTTTAGAACTCGACGCCGTACTCCGCCGGCTCGAAGG
This sequence comes from uncultured Solirubrobacterales bacterium, assembly GCA_963791485.1. Classification (GTDB taxonomy): domain Bacteria; phylum Actinomycetota; class Thermoleophilia; order Solirubrobacterales; family Solirubrobacteraceae; genus Palsa-744. The sequence continues at coordinate 158,635 of CAWBSO010000006.1, read as the reverse complement.
CGTTCAACCGTCGCAGGATCATCCGGCCGGCGAGGCTCTGCGCGATCTCACTCGCGCTCGTCTCGTCGATCGCGCAGCCGCCGTCGGCGAGAAAGCGGCACCCGCTCTTGGAGTACGGGCACGGGCGCGCTGTCAGCCGCTCGACGACCGCCGCAACCGTGCCCGGCGAGCCGGCAATCACGCCGTCGATGACCGAGCGCTCACCGAACTCGGTGCTCACCAAGCGAATGCGATCACGCAGCGTGGCAATCGCCGCGACCACGACCGACACCGGCTTGCCGCCGCTGCCGGCGAAGACGAGCGCGCCGAGCTTGAAAAACGTGTCGACTTCCTCGCGCTCAACGCCGCCCAAACGCACATGCCACCCCGACCTGGCGACGCGCATCTCCAAGCGAGCCCCGCCGCCGCCCTCTATCCCAGGGTGAACGACGCGGCCCAGGCGCCGGCACTCCTCGAGCACGAGCGAAAACAACGCGGCTCGCGCCTCCGGTGAGAGGCCCGGGGGCTCCGTGAGACCGAGCGCCCGCACGTAGTTGCCCGGATCTACCATTGCGTCCACCGCTGGCATCGCTGAAGTCTCGCGCAACCCGCGGCGTCTTTGCCTTACGCGACGTGAACTCGCACGGTGTTGCTGGCGCCTGGCGTGTAGGGGTAGCCGCCCGAGCCACTGTGCGGCAGCGCGAGTCTGAACGTGTAGGTGGTCGGTTCTTCGGTTTGGCGGAAGCGGTAGCTGTAGCGGAACCGGCCTTTGTTGTTCGCGACGGTCTGGTCGAAGATTCTCCAATGCCTGCCTTCGCGGACCTCCACGTCGAGAGTAACCCCCTGCGCTGGGTAGGGTCCGCCCGCGATCGTGCCCGTCCAATGGATCGTTTGACCGTTGCCAGTACGACGGGGGGAGATCCTCAGCCTGATCGACGGTCGGATCGTGACCGTCGCAGTCGCGCTCGCGGCCGGGCCAGGGTCGTTGCTGAACGCCGTGTACGTGAACCGCAACAGGCGATCTGGTCCCGTCGGCACCTTGTAGGAGAACGAGCCATCCAACGCGGTCTGCACAGCGCTGTTGAGTGCGGCGTCCGGTGGACCGCCGATCGTGGTAATGACGACGCGAGCACCCCGGATCGGGACCGTGCCGCAGTGCAGCACCCCCCTGACCGTGACCGCCTTGCCGTAGGGAATGATCGGCGGCGTGCGCTTGCCGTTGACCACGAGGCTCAGTTCCTCACCAGCGCACGGCGATTCGCCGTTGGCGATGTGCGGAGGCTGGCCGCCGTTGATTGACCCGTTGGTGCCTACCAGTGGCGGGCCGCTTGTGGTGATCGTGCCGTTGTACGCGATTGTCTTGTTGCCGGCGGCATCTTCGACGATCAACTCCAGTGAGTGCTGACCGGCGGTGAACTGGCTTGTGTTGAGTGTCATGCTGGCACTCAGCGCGGGCAGGCAGGGTTGGGCATGTTCGAAGGACCGCTGGCCGTCACTCGTGAGGTTCAGGGATTGGCAGGTGCCGCCGTTGGTATTGAGGATCTGCGAGAGGACGATATGCCCGTCCACGAGGAGCGTGCCCCCGTAGACGCCGGATTGGCCATCGGCCGCATCGAAGGAGATGCTCTGGTTGCCGCTTAGCGTGCCGCCCGCGATGAGCGGCCCGCCTACGTTGCTGACGGTTGGCGGGGTGCTATCAACGAGGTCGATGTCTGCGGCGTAGACGTCGTACTGGGAGGAGTAGGTGCCGCTCCCAGACGCCGGGCATGTCCCGCCGGGTCCGCCGCCGCACGCGGCTGTCCACTGGATCTGGGTCACGCCGCTGAGATTGGCGACGCTGACCTCGTTTGAGTGGGAGAGTGGGTTGTCCGGTGTGCCGCGCGAGCATCCTTCGACGCATAGGCCTTGAACGGATGCCGGCCCGGGGCTGTAGGAGAGGTTGGACGCGGGCGTACCGTAAGGCTGGCCGGGGTAGTCGGCCTCGTAGCGCCAGAACGTGAAGCCAGAGATCGTCAGGCCGTCGGGCACGGTGAACGTGTCTGCGGCCGTATCCCCGTAGGGGTGTGTCGACCCGCCGTCGACCGCGGTATACAGCGAGCCGTCGCTGGCGCAGCTATCCCCGGCGTAGAGGAAGGCGTCGTTGATCGCGTAGGTGACGTCGTCGGCCGGGGCCGCACGGCCCGCGTCTGGGCCGTAGGGGATCCTGCAGATGAAGTCGTGGTAGCTGTTCGCCGTTGCCAGCGAAGGCGTCGCGAGGAAGCCCACGGTAGTAGCGGCCAGGACCGTGGCCGCGATGCGTGCTGCGAGGTGCCTGTGCTTGGGGCTGCTCATCCTATTGCTCCTGCCGTTGCGAGGGACGTTCTCTTCTGCCCTCACGTCGCGGGAGACCGCGCTTTCCCCCCCAACCAATTTCTGGCCCATGCTGCACGACCGAAAGCGGCGTGTCGAGCCGGTGGGACGGGTCCGATCCTCCATGCTAACCCTGCGCTTCAGATGGAGCTACCAATGTAGTCCATCGGGATACCAACGGTGCCGCGCCGTCTTTTCTTCCCCAGCCGCGCCTGTTCTTAGCGCCGGGTGGGAGCGCGGTGGTGGACGTAGCGGGTCACGGTCTGCGCAAGCCAGCGCGTGGAGCTGTGGTGGACGACCGTCACGCGCATCGTTCGAGCGTCTCCGGGTAGCCCGAGGATCGCGGCCCACTTCCCGTGGACGACCCGAACGGTCTTCTGGGTGGTATGGGCGCGCGCTATGAGTGTGTAGTGGGCAACGATCGTAACGCGCCCGGAGAGTGCCTTGGCTGCACTGCCGCGTATATGCAGCGCATGGCTGGTCCTTTTCAGGCTGAGGATGCACAGCTGGGGGCTCGCCTTCGCGGGGTTGTTGTGGGTGATCGCGACTGTCGCGCTGTCGGAGGAGCTGGTGTTCCCCGCGGCGTCCTGTAGCCAGGCATGGATCTCATACCGGCCGTAGGGGCTGCGCTGGAACTGCGGCGTGTGGTCGGGCTCGAACTCGAATGAGAGTCCAGGGCTGGTCTGCGTCGGGGTGCAGGCCCCGTTGCTGTTGCATGCGGTCCAGTTGGTCGCGGTGATGGGCGCTAGGTGTGCCGGGGCGCCGAGCGTGATCACGTAGGGCCCCCGGCCGCTCACAGCGATCGATGTTGGCGGCGGCGGCGGCATGGTTTGGTAGCCGAAGCTGATAGCGGCGGCGTTGGCCTGGCTTGTGTTCCCGAGTGCGTCTTGCAGCCACACGAACACGGTGTAGGTGCGTTCCGGCTGAGCGGCGAAAGCGGGGTCCAGAGTGGGGTTGAACGTGAGCGAGCTCAGCGGGCTGCCCTGATTGTGCTGGGCGTCGCAGCCGCTCGGTGGGATGCTCGTCTCGCTGCCGATGCACGCGATCCAGTTGACCTGGCTGATCGGGTCGTCCTGGGGCTGCCCGGGGTTCGTCCATGTGATCGTCGCGGGCTGGTTGATCCATGCGCCGCCGCCGCTGCGCCCGTTGATCTGCAGCCCGCTCGCTGCGCTCGGGCTGGTGTTATCGACCGTGACCAGGACGGGGCTGCCGAGCGTCTGATTGCCAGCCGCGTCGACTACAGCCGCTTGGATCGTGTGCGGGCCATCGGAGAGCGTTCTCGTGTCGAGGCTGAACTGGCTGCTCGAGCTGGCTGGGCAGGGCGCTGGCAGTGTGAAATCGCATGGGTACGTCTGCTGGGCGACCTGGGTGCCGTCGATGTAGATGCGGGCATACTGCACACCGCTGTTGTCTGAGCCGTCGATCGTGCCTGAGAGGGTGCCGGCTACCAGGCCGCCAGCGAACAGCGGGCCGCTGGTCGAGGTGATCTGGGGTGGTTGTTCGTCGGTGATGGTGATGGTCGAGCTGTTGAGCTCGACTCGCGCGAAGTGCTGGGAGAACCCGTTGCCGCAGACGGTGACGTGGACTGGTGCGGGTTCGCAGACCAGCTCGACGGCGAGGCTCGTCGTGTCCAGGGCGGTGTGCGTGGCTTCACCGGAGATCTCGCAGTCGCCGTTGGACGAGCAGCTTTCGCCCGGGAGCGGGTTCCCGTCCGCTTCGACGATCTGCGGCAACCACCCTTCGGCTTGCCTGTAGAGATCGCGGTTCATGCTGATCGCGCTGATCGTGTCGCCCGCCGGTGCGCTGACCTTCCAGCCGGCCGTCGCGCCCGCGGGAACGTTTGTGCTCAGCTGCAAAACGTCGGCGGCCGCGAGCCCCGACGTGCTCGGGCTGCCCCCGGTGACGATCGCGCTCCCACAGTTCGCGCTCGTTTCCATGTAGGTCGGTTTGTTGTTGAATGGCACCCAAGAGTTGTTGATCAGCGGCGTGGGGCCTGCGCAGGCGGGAACCTGGTAGCTGCCGGCGAACGCTGTGCCCGTGGCGATCGCGCTTGCGGCGAGAAGCGTCCCGACGGCCAGCAGCGCGCGCTTCATCTGGCGCTCAGCTTGTGCGTGTTGTGCGTGGCGCGGGTCACGATCACCGCCGGGAGCTTGGTGTGGCCGGACAGGAACCTGGCGACGATCTGACCCCAGCCCCTCACGCGCAGCGTGTTCGTCCTGTGCCCGGTGGTGCTCTGCGCGACCGTAACGAGCTTTCCCAGCTCGCCACGCTCCTGTACGACCAGTTGCAACCGGAGACCTGTGGGGATTGCAGCGACGGTGATCGTCAGAGCGTGGTGCTTGAACGTGATCTTGGTGATCCTGGGCTCCGGCCGGTGTGCTGGCTTGGCCGGGAAAAGAGTCGCCGCGGGCGGGCCTGTCCTGCCTGGCTGGGTAGGCGAGGAGCTGTTTGCCGCCTGGTAGGCTGCTATTCCCTCGCTGACGATCGCGCCGAGGCCGCACGCGTTGAATGCCGCGGCGACGTCGAGATTGCCCCCGTTGGTAAGCGTCGAGGTGATGCACCCCTGCGCCTGAGAGTAGGTGAGCGTCGGGGAGTAAGCGCGCATGCTCGCCTCTGTGGTGGACACGATGTCCCCGGAGTCGCTGGTGCCGTCTGCCCAAGCTGGCGCTCCGTCGTCGGAGAACGCGAGTTCGATGCCACCGGGCTCAGTCTGGCTACCACAACCCGGAGCGAGCAGGGCAAGCCCAGGGCCGCGGTTGCTGAACGAGCACATAACACCGACGTTCGCGGGATTCGCGTCAGAGGCACCCACGCCCAGCACCCCTGGTACATCGGCGGGGGCCTGCACTGGACCGCCTTCGTTGCCGGCCGCTGCGACGACGCTCAGGCCATGCGAGTTCGCTGCCTGAACATAGCTCTCGAGGGTTTCGAGTTCGCTTCCGGTCGGTTGGGTGCCAGACCCCAGGCTCAGGTTCACCACAGTGATCGGCATCGAGCTGCTCAACTCCTGGCAGTGAGCGATCGCTATGGAGTACTGAGAGAAAGCGAACGTGGTCTGGCCAGCGGCCAGCGCCTTGAGGTTGTAGACGCGGACGCTGGTGGGGGCGAACCCGACCATCCCCCATCCGTTCGCAGGGCTGGCCGCGAGCATCGCCATGTATGTGCCGTGCCCGTCGGGATGCCCGCCCGGCAGCGGCGGGCTCAGAGCGGCGAGTTCGTCTTCGGTGTTCGTGTTCGGGGCGAGCGCATAGCTCCCGGCCAGGATCGGGGTAGTGTCCGGGGAAGGGTCCACCCCTGAGTCCACCAGGCAGATGATCCCGGGGGCAGGTGGCGCAGGCGCGTACTGCAGGAAGAGAGCGTTCGCCGCCGCCTGCTGCACCGTTCCAGCAGGCACGCCGACCTCGGCGTACGCCGAGACAGAAAGCGCGGTGCAGCAAAGACCAGCGACAGCGACGATCCCGCCCGCAACGATGCTCCTCATCATCAACAAAATAGAGCCCCTGGCGCAAGCACGAGGATGGGCGCCGTCAAGCATCTGCGATTGCCTCTGCCCGCCGGGATAGCGCGGCGCCGCCGAGGAGGCCTGGAGAGGGGACGTGGGCCTGCGGCTCTCCGCCTGGCCCCTCCTTTTCCCCTTGCGCTGGTTGGTCTGGGCTGGCCCTGAGCGCCGCTCGGTTCGCCTCGGCGACGGTGCCGTAGTGGTACTGCACCACGCTCGACGCGGGCCACCGCCCACCGTTCCACCCATCTTCCAGGCGGCGTAGACGCACGCCGCCGTCGCGTGGCGCTTGCGCGGCCGCGTAGCTCACGGACAGGTCCGTCGTCTTCGCGGGCGCCCCGTAGCGGTCCTGCCATGCTCGCAGTGCTGCCTCGATCCGATGCTTCTCCCACTTGGTGGTGCGTCGCCCGTTGCAGCGAGCGCAGAATGGTCGCGGGTGGCCGGGGCCCTTGCCGCTGGTCGAAGCGCCGCACGCTTCGCAGACGCCGCGGTATCTCGCCTTGCACCCGCGGCTCTTGGTGGCGTCTGGGTCGTACAAGTAGGCGCGGATGGTGGCCGGGGTGCGCCCCATCCGCTCGGCGATCTGCTTGACAGACAGGCGCTCCACTTCGCGGTAGTGGCGGGCGAGCGCGACCGCCCGCCGCCGTTCGCTCACCCGGGGTAACGTCATGGTCAACCGCGATCCCGCGCGGCTGGCGCGAGCGTGGATGCTCCCGGCCTGCCCGATGTTGGGAGCCGGTCATAGTCCGGGGACTTCGTGCGGCGCGATGCCGAGCGCCCGCACGATGACGCCCGCCGCGTGGACGTCGATCGTTGTGTTGTGCCGGGCGGGGTAGTGCTTGCCGTTCTTCGTCGTCGCGGCGACCGGCGCGTACCCGAGCTGGCGTTCAAAGTTGGTGCGGCTCTTCTGGCCGACCAAGCGTGCGAGGCTCGTGAGGGTGAGCGTCGGGTCCGTCCGTTGGCGCTCCTCGATGAGCCGTTGGATCTCCTGCACGGGAATCGTGTCGCGCCGGTAGCTCTCCAGGTCACGACGGTCGCGCTCCCGCTCGAGCAGCCGCGTGACCCGGCCGACGGTGAGCCCCATCCGCTCGGCGATCTGCGCGACCGGCAGGCCGTCCTGCTCGAGGAGGCGCATCGCGTACCGGGCACGGTGGAGGCAGGCAACACAAACGCCGTAGGGGTGCGTCGCGCACCACTCACAACTGTCTCCTTGATGCTTGCATGTCGCGGTCTCGCTCACTGGTCGCCGTCTGCCCATGCGGGGGATCCGCCGCGGGCTCTACCCCTCTGTCGCAGGTGAGCCGCGTTTCCCCCCCAACAACTTTGCGCGGAGTTGAGCGTGTCGATCCAACCCGGCTGGTAGCCGCCGCGCAAAAAAGGGGGTTCCCGAGACCCACGGTGATCGTCCGCGGTAGTGGGCCTCGGGAACCGTAATCCGTGGTCAGAAGGGCGTATCGTCTTCAGCGCCATCTCCGACGGGAACGGGCTGCAGATCCTCCTCGGGGATGTGGGGTGGCTCGCCATCCGGCTGGGGCTCACGGGAGCCCAGGAACTGCACGGAGTCCGCGATGATGCTCACGGCCTGGCGTTTGGCGCCGTCTTGACCCTCCCACTCCCGCCACTCAAGACGGCCGTCGATCGCCACCGGACGCCCCTTTGATAGGTAGCGGGCGGCGGTCTCGGCCTGAGGGCCCCACGCGGTAACGTTGAAGAAGTTGGGCTTGTCCACCCATTCCCCGGAGTCCGGGTCTTTGCGGCGGGTGTTGCACGCGATCCGCATATCGCACACCGGTGTGCCGCTCGGCAGCATACGCAGCTCGGGGTCTTTGGTCAGGTTCCCGGTCATCACGACCCGGTTGATATTGGTCGCAGCCATAAGGATGATGCTCCCTTCCGTTCTGTTGAGCAGCCCCCGCCTACGCGGCCCTGGAAGCAGCGGCTCCCGGGCCACGCAGGCGCGGCTCTGGTAGCGGGTAGTGACTGCTCGTCGCGCGGCAGGGGGCTTTCCCCCCCATCCAATTACGAAAGCAGCGCGCGAGCGCCGACGGATACACGACCAAGCGCCATCAGCCGCTCACTTTCTTGATGACCGCGTATGCGGCGCGCAGGCGGGCGTCGGCCTCATCTTCAGACAGCCATCCCGGCGCGCAGCCGAAGACCACCTCCCCCTGCCGTAGTACCCATTCGCCGTAGTAGGGGGCGGTGCTGGCAGCGCCCCACGGTGATCCCCTCCCGGCGGTAGATAGAGACCGCCGGCAGCTTGAGATCGCGGTCAAACATCGCTGCCTCTCCGTGCCACTTCGTGGCATGTGCGGGCGTAGTAGCGGCTGACGATCCTCTCCGCATCGAAGATGCGATCCTGGAAGCGGCGTGCGCGTCTGGCCTTGCTGTAGTCGACGTCCTTCCACGGCCGCCCGTAGTGGAGCCCCACGAGCGCGTTGTGGAGCGTAGTGGCGTCGAGCCCCGCTTCGCGGCACATGCGACGAAAGCGGCGCCTGCGCTGCTCGGTGACGGCCCGCGCCCGCTTGCTCAGCGCAGCAAGATGGTCGCTGTACTGCCGTGGAGTCATCGCAGCGGTCCGTGTCGGTTTTGTGGGGTACGGAGTATCCGTCGCCCGCATGGGTGTTGTTGGCACTTCGTGTCCTCCTTGGTTGAGTTTGGGGTGCGGCTGGCGGCGATCACGCCGACGCGGGACTGGTGGACAGGGACCGCCTAGATCCCGCCGACCACCTCGGGCGGTGCTTGGAGTTGAACGGCGCCGTCGAATGTCCCCCCTGGAGCGCCTGTGTCTACGCTCGCCCGGCGGTAGCCGGCCAGCAGACGATCGGCGACCAAGTGGTACCAGTCGGCCTGTATGGCTCCGAGTCGATCGGCCTCTGAGCGCAGCGCAACAGCTGCCAGCTCGGCGTCTGCGAGCGTCTCGAGCCTCCACTTCACGCCGCAGGCGCTACACCTGAGCACTCCGACGAGCAGGCCATTCCACCAACGCTGCGCGTAGAGGTGAACAGCGCCCTGGAACCCGTTGCGGTGAATCCTCACGCCGTCGAGATGGGTGCCGGACTCCGGGCACGGCAGCGAGCATAGGTAGCCGCCCGGCGCCGAGAACTGGATTGACCCGTGGTTGGCCCTGATGTCCTCGGGTGCCGTCAGCCCGCGCAGCAAGCACGAGCGATCATGGTCCTTGAAACATCCCGGCTCAACGTGATCCTCGTCGGGCCACGGGAACCGAAATCGGCTTTCCTTCAAGTACGTCGCCTCGTCACAGCCATCGAGGTCCACTGCGACTAGCGGCCACTGTTCAGCGCGTAGGTAACACAGGTCCTCACAGATCCCGATCTGGATCTGTTCGTTTCGGTACGTCGCGAATTCGCCCATCAGGGTGCCTTCCTTTCGGGGAGGTGTCCGCCGCGCGTCCCGAGCTCCGATGGAGCCAGGGACGCAGCGACGGACGGACGGCACCTGGCCGCCCGTGGATTTGCCCGGCTGACTACCGGACTTGGTTGCCCCGCGATTTACGCGGGTGAGCGGCACCGGGTTCCTGCCGCTTGTGGGTGGGTCAGACAGCAGGCTCAGGCCGCCTGTGCGGTCTGCTCCTCGTCCTGCGTGGTCGTGATCCGGCTCTCCGCGACCCATGCGGAGCGCTTGCTGTCGAGGAACACGACCTTGCGGACTTTGCGTCCTGCGGGTGCGGCGTCTGGGTGAAGCAGCGCCTTCTTCGCGGCGCGCCCCCCGATCTGAGAGACGAGCACGACTGGCTGCTGAGACGGTGTGGCTTGTGGCGTGACCGGATGCCAGCCGCGTCCCTGCTTTGTGATCTTTCCTTCGCTGTCCAGCGCAGGCAGAGCGCTGTAGAGGACATTCTGCCTGACGCCCATTTTCACCGCAAGTTCGGGGATCGTGAGTCCTGGCTGACCTTGGATGAGCGCGAGCGCTTCTGCTGCGCGTGTTGCGCGGCCCTTGTCCCGCTTCGCTGTTGCCTTGGTATCCGTGGCTGGCTGCTCGGATTCAGCGGCCTGCTTGGCTTCTTGAGCCTTGGCCTCCTCGATGAGCTTCTCGGATTCCTTCGTTGCGTCGTACTCGCGGGCCTCACGCTCGATCCGCTTCACCGACATCGGTATCAGCGGCTTGACGAGCTTCGCGAGCGCGGCGCGTGCCGTCGCGTTGACGGGCTGCTGGTTGTGCGGTTCCCTGCCGTTCGGGCCGCACTCTCGCTTGAAGCAGGCGGCGGCACCGTACATGTGGAGGGCGCGCTGCAGGATTTCCTCGGGGCTCTTGGCTCCCTTGATGTAGTCCCACATCTTCTTCTCGGCGGCGTCCCCTTCGAGGTAGATCACGGTCGTCTTGATCTTGCCGCTCTTGAGTTCCTTTTTCTCGACCGTGATCCAGTCAGCCATCACTCGTGCCGCACACTCGGCTATCCGTCGGGCGCCGTGGTCGTGGTTGCGGACAAACCCACCTTTCGGGTTCTCCCGTCCTAGAACCTCGTAGGCGAAGAACAGGGCGTGCTCCCTGGTGAGTTTCGTCACAGCCAGTTTCGTGGTGAGCGCGAGGCCGAGGTCCACGTTCGCGGCGTATGACTTCGGCTGGAGATCCCTTTTGAACCTCCGTTCGAGCGTCGGCGCGAGCTGCCCGGGCGTCATCTTGCCGAGCTTGACTTTGCCTTTGACTGCTTTCTTGAGCTTCTTGAGCGGTGTTTCTTTTGCCCTTTCTTCGGCGGCCTTCTGCATTCTCGGCAGCACGAACTCGTTGATGTGGTCTGTCAGCCATTTGCGGTCGTGTACCCACACGTGGCCATGCTCACCCTTAGAGTGGTATGCGACACCGATCGCGACAGCCTGGTCTAGGTCCTCCTCGCTGAGAACGATTGCCGGCCGCTGATGGCTGTAGGTCGCCTGGTTGGAAAGCTCCGTGAACCACTTGGCTGCCTTGCCTTTGATCTTGATTCGCTCGGAGTCCTTCAGGTGCCAGGACAAGCTACGTCCCTGCTCTGAACCGCGGTGGAACATAGCGATGAACGGCGGCTTGCCGCGCAGCTTCGCGTCTCGGTGGAGCCATGTCATGGTCCGGAAGAATTCGCCGGCGCCTCGACTGAACGCTCTGGCGACCGCCTCGGGGATCTTCTGCCCGAGAGCGCCGACCTCCAGGCCGACCTCGTGATTGCCGTCGTAGAGCACCTTCACCTCGGCGGCGATACTCGGCGGCAGCCCGTCCCAATGGAACGCGGCCCGGATCTCCTCGGGCATTTCCACGAGAGCCATCCGGGCCGTTCCGGTCTGGGGAGTGAGCCCGACCTTTTCGGCGGCTTCCCTGGGGCTGTCGCCGGCTTTGATCATGAGCTCGATTGCGTCTGCCTCTTCGGCAGGGGACAGATCCTCCCTTGCCATGTTCTCTGCGGCCGTTGAGGCTGCCTGAGCCTTGGCGTCACGGACCTTGACGATCGCGTGGATCTCACTCCATCCCTTCTCACGCGCGTTCTCCAGACGACCCCCGCCGGCGACGAGCCAGAACTTGCCATCGCCGATGGGCGATAGGAGGACCGGGCTGTCCAGCCCGATCGAGTCCATCGACCCGCCGAGCTGCCCCCTACGCCGGCGCTCGCGGCGCTTGTGGCGCGTCTCGGGGATGAGGATGTCATCGAGTCTGACCATCCTCAGTTCCATGCCGTTTACTGCGTTCGGCAACAGCTTCGCCGCGTCGAGCGCCGGGTCCGGCGAGGCGCCTGACAGGTCACTCGGCTTGGCCGCTGGCGTCTGTGCTGTAACTGTACTAGACACTGATACTTCTCCTTGTTCTGTTGATTTCTGGTTTGTTGCCTGGTCGTTGGGTACTCCGGTTTGCAGGCGGCGCTCGCGCGCAGCGGTGTGCATCCGCCGTCCGTCGGGGAGCGGGAATCGGGGGTCTCCTTTCGTTGCGGGTTCAGCGCTTGGCGATGCGTCCGTCAGGCAGCGTGTGATCCGTCATGCCTGTTCTCGGCAATGGCTCGTAGCCGAGCCGCGTGCCTTTGGTAGTGTCATCGGCTTAGAACGGGATGTCGGGGTCGTCGGCGCCTGCGGTGGCGGTGGCGGGGACCGGAACGAAGTCGCCTTCGATCGGCGCGTCCTCGCTGAACTGAGACCCGCGGTTGGGTGAGCCGAGGAACTGCACCGTGTCGGCGATGATGCTTACGGCCTGGCGCTTGTTACCTTCTTGGTCTTCCCACTCCCGCCAGTCCAGTCGGCCGTCGATAGCGACGGGCCTACCCTTGTGGAGATATCGGGCGGCGTTCTCACCCTGGGCGCCCCAGACGGTGACGTTGAAGAAGTTTGGCTTGTCCACCCATTCCCCTGAACTTTGGTCCTTGCGTCGGGTGTTGCACGCGATCCGCAGTTCGCAGACCGCTGTGCCGCTCGGTAGCGAACGCAGCTCGGGGTCTTTGGTCAGGTTCCCGGTCATAGTGACACGGTTGATGTTTGTGGCGGCCATGTTGGCTTCCTTTCACTGTTTTGAGGACGCGCGGCCAGGTCGGGCGCGCGTGCTCTGGTTTGTGGGATCAAGCGGCCCACGTGTGGCTGGGTCGCCGGTTGGGAGCGGGAAAGCTCCCTGTCCGCTCCGTGGCGGCGGCTGGTGCCGTCGCGGGGAGCGCGGTTACGCTGCCTGAGCTGCTTCGGCCCTCTCCGCCTCGGCGGCGCGGGCTTCAGCGGTGTTGATCAGGTAGACCGCGAACGCGCCGAAGCGTCCGGCGCTGGTGTGCTGCTGGGTGCTGTTGTGCGCCCTGGTTATCTCCTCGTCGAGCCTTGTGGTGCTCCAGGAAAGCGTCGCCGCGCTGTCGAGTAGCTCGCAGACACCGCGGATCGTGCCCGGCGGGATGTTCGACCAGTCGACGCGCTCGTCGGGAGCCGAGCCCATCGCGAACGCGGTGATCCGCGCGGCGACGCGTTCGGTGTACTCGTGGCGCTCGATTGCGCTATCGAGCTCTTGCAACGCCTGCTCATGCTCAGAGTCCCGGCCGTCGTGGGCTGAGCCCAGCGCCTCCGGTGTCGGCTGGGAGTCTGTGTCCTGGGGTCCGAGCCCGTTCTGCGACGCGGGCGTTGACGTTGCCTGTGGGCCCTCGCGTTGGCCGGCGCTCACCCTCTGCGCGACCCACTGAGCGAACTTCACTCGCGCGCCCTCCCGGGTAGCGCAGTTCTCAAGCGCGAAACCGATCGACTCGAGGATCTTGCCCTCGGGGACCTTCACTGCGGCCAGGACCCCGACCCAATCCCGGACACACTCAGCCTGCGCGTCGCTCAGCCCGTTACGGCTCTCCTCACGCACGAGCCCGATCAGCCTTTCGGCGACGGTGTCCGTGTAGCCGCCGGCGCGTCCCGCGGCAAGGATCGCGGCTACGCCCTTGCTCGGCGAGGATGCTCGATGCTGATGAGCCGCGGGAATGGCGTGGGGTGCCTGCTGCTCATCATCGGCCGCTGGGAGCGCGCGCTCTGCGACCGCGGGTGTGGCCTGCTGCGGTGGTGGCTCCACGTGTTTTGCTCGCCGTGTCGCGAGGACGATGACCTCGCCGCCGAGGGCCGCTAGGTGGTCGAAGGGCTGGCCGTAGACGGCGATACCCTTGCGCTGCAGCCACGCTTCGTACTTCGCGAGGATGTACCGCTCTGAGCGCTCATCGATGTAGGGTTTGTGATCCCCGCTGCGGGTCCGCAGCTCGTGGTCTCCCGGGCCGCGGAGCAGCCTGATCGGATCGCCCTGGTAGAGGCACTGGCCGGGGCCTGCCCATCTCGCCGCGCGCTTGAACGCCTGCGCCCGAGCGTTGAACTCACACTGCGCCTCACCTTCGTCGGTCGCCTCGCCGAGATCAGTGAAGACCTGTCCGAGGACGGTGACAGTCGCCCTTATCTTCATGTAGTGGACCGGTTTGTTGTTCTTGGTGGTGGTGCGATGCGCGAGTGTCTTGAACTTCACACCCCATTGCTCGCCGCAGGCGATATTGAAACGGTCCATCACGGTCTCGCTGGTCGTGTAGAGAACGACCGTGCAAGGACCGTTGTCCTTCGGGACTGCCTTGATGCGGGAACGGACTACGCTTGCGGTGTACGGTGCCCGCAGAATCGGGATTGCTTCCGCGTAGGTTTTCGCGGGAAGCGCGATTGCTGCCATGTTTGTGTCCTTTCGCTGTCAACGCCCGCCTACTCCCACAAGGCGGCGGGGTAGGGCGTTCTGTTGGTGCGTGCGCCCATGTCGGCGCACGCGCATGTCCTATTTCGTGGGGTTGGCCGGTTGCTGTTCGCCGGTTGCGTCCGGTGGGTCGCTTGTGCTTTCCTGTTTGCCTCCGATCGCCTCGGAGATGAACAGGCTGGGTCCTGACTGGCGGCCGTCGCGGATGAGCGAGTAGCAAAAGATCGCCCATCGCTTCGACCGTGTGAGGAGCACGTAGGCGATCCGTCGCTCTTCTTCGATTCCCGCGCGGGTGCCGGCCCAGAAGGACGGGAGGATCCTGCCCTCCATGCCGGCGCCGAAGACCACGTCGAACTCAAGGCCCTTGGTGGCGTGGATCGTGCCGAGCGTGACGCGACCTCGCTGACCATCAGGTCCCGCGCGGTCGTCTCGCCCTGCGAGCATCGCGTCCTGCAGCCACCCCTCGAGCGTCGGGTTATCGTGCTGGCGCTCGAACGTGCTGGCGGCTTCCGGTAGCGTCCTCAGCCGTCCCATCCGCTGTTCGGCGTCGTCGGCTTTCGCTACCGCGTCGGCGACACCGAGCGGCATGTGGATCACGTCATGCACCAGCGAGCTGATTGATGTCCCCTTGAGCTTGCCGGTGAACGCGAGCATGTCGTACGCGAACCGCGCAACGTTCTCGCGGGTCTGGCGTTCCTTGATGCCGGGAATCATGTGCGCCGCCGACGCGGCCTCCAGAAGCGTCAGGCGGTGTCGGTTTGCATACGCGATGACCTTCGCGATCGTGCTCGCCCCGACCCGCGGGCGGATCTCAAGCGCAGAAGCGAAGGCCGCCTCGTCTCGGGGGTTGCACAGCACCCGTAGATGCGCGAGCGCGCGCTTGACCTCCCTGTGGCTGAAGAACCGGCGTGAGCCGACGAGTTCGTAGCTGATCCCGGCGACCGCCAGTGCGTGCTCGATCCGTTCAACGACGCTGACCCACCGGCCGAGCACGGCGATCTGCCGCTCAGGGACACCCTTCTCGACCGCCTTTTGTATCTGCAGGGCGATCCACTGCGCTTCCTCGGTCTCGCTGGATGAGCCGTGGACTGTGATGTCCGGGCCAGGTGGCGTTTTCTCGTCGGGTACGAGCGCGAGATGGCGCTGCTCGACGTTGTGGCGCATCAGACGGTTGGCGCCATCAAGTATCTGCGCGGTGCTGCGATGGTTGATTTCGAGTGTGACAACAGAGGCATCGTGGTATTCCTGCTCGAACTCCAGAATCAGCCGCAGATCGGCGAGGCGGAACCCGTAGATGACCTGTCGGTCATCGCCCACGAACATGAAGTTCCGCCGTCCCTTTCCGTCGACGAGCAGGCGCAGCAGCCGTGCCTGCGTCGGGTTGGTGTCCTGGTACTCATCCACGAGGATCGCCTGCCACTTTTCCTGGTAGGCAGCGCGAATGTCTTGGTGGCGGGACAGCAGCTCGACGGTTCCGATCAGGAGATCGTCAAAGTCCAGCGCGTCAGCGCGTCTGAGCTCCTCCTCGTAGACTTGCCAGACACGCGCAACGATGCGGCTGGCCACGTCGGTGGAGAACCGCGCAAACTGGGCGGCGTTCATTGCCTGGTTCTTCGCCAGGGATATCTCTCGCTGCACTTCCTTGGGTGTCAGCGTTGCACGCTCAGCCTTGAGCATTGTTTTTGTGATCGCTTGCCGCGCGTCCGATTCGTCATAGATGCTGAATCTCGAGGACCGCCCAACGAGATCGGGGTGCGCTCGCAGGATCCGCGCGCAGGTTGCGTGGAAGGTCCCGACGTGGACACGCTCAGCGACCGGGCCGCACAGCCGGCGCAGACGGACGATCATCTCCCTTGCGGCCTTGTTGGTGAGCGTGATCGCCAGCACCTCCTCGGGGCGTGCCGTCCCCGTGCCGATCAGCCACGCGACCCGGTGTGTCAGGACGCGAGTCTTGCCCGTGCCCGCCCCCGCCAGCACGAGCAGCGGCCCGGGCGGATGAGAGACTGCGATGCGCTGCTCGGGGTTAAGGTTTTCAAGGGCCCTGCTCCGTGTCTGTGCGGCATTGATGATCTCGCCCGCAACGTCTGTTACCGGCGCGTCTGTAGGCACGGCGTCGGCTATCTTTCCCGGCATCGTTTACCTCCTCTCTGGTCGGGCTGCTCGGCTTGACATTCGCCCGCTGGTTGTTGCCGCTGGGCGTCCTCCTCAAGCCAGCGAAGCGCGCCGGCCAGCCATCGCGCCTGGATGGCGACTGCCTCCATCCGACTGAGGGCCAACGCAACGTCGTGTGCGCTGACACGGTCGTCAGAGACGAGCTCGCGTAGACGCATCTGCTGCTGGCGGGCCGTGCCGCGAAGCCCCTCGGCAGCCCGGAGCATCGCTCCGAGCGCGTGCTGCTCTAGTCCGTGGTGGGACTGTTGAGCGTGCCGGTCGAGTACAAACCGGGCTACTCGCGAGTCGGGCTGTGTGTGAGTCGCTGACAGGGGCATTACGGTGGGCGTTACGACTCCTCCGGCCTCGACGATCGCTTGGCTCATGACTTTCCTTTCCGTTACGGGCTTGCGCAGGAGCAGCGCGCGACGATTGGGCTGTGAGTGCATGACCCCGGGGGGGCCTTGCGCGGAGGGCTTCTCAGAATGCGAAGCCGAGTTGCCCGTGTGCGTGCTTCTCTCGCGTCTTGGCGAGATCCCGCTTGCATTGTGGGCACGCACTGGCGGTCTCATCAAACAGACCGTCGTCGGTCAGCGTGTAAAACGTCGTCTTATACGGACCCCACGTGTGGAGCGCGAATGTGAAGCCACACGGGCAACTCCACCGCTCGGCTTCCTCCCGCTCCCAACGTTCTTCACACTCCCGCTCGAACACAGCCGCGAGGTATTCCCCAGGGCGTCCCGCGGCCATGTCGCGAAGGAGCTCTCCCGTGAGCTTCACCTCCTTCCGGCAGGCCGGGTTCGCTTGATACAGACGCTTCAACGTCTGGACTAGCTCGTCGTCTGGCTCATCGATCCAGCCCTTGCCCTGCATCACGCTGATCGCGATTTCGATGACGAGCTGTTCATTGCGCTCAGTATCCACCGGCACGGCGAACTCCTTTCCTGCGGAATGGTCGGGTTGCGGCGAGTAGGTCTCGGGCTTGTGCACGCGACTGGTCGGCGTGTGGTCCGGGTGGATGTCAACTGAGCAGTTGATAGCCTCGGCTCGCTCGAAAGAAGCCGAACTCGCCGAGGATCGCATGCTGCACCGGGGCTGGTAGAGCGCCCCATGCGACTGCCTCTCCCACGTCCTGCTCAAAACCCTCGACGTGCATACATACACCCATAGGGTGGTTCCCGCTTGGCCCGATAACGAGTCCGAAGATGTCAGGAACGTGGTCTGGGCCGTCTGAGTCAAGCGTCACTTCGAAGCCTGCTTCATAGCGGTCAAACGTCTCGCCACCGTTGTCGCGCACGCCGAGAAACCGCAGTTCCGGTCTGCCTGCCTCGCCGTGCAACGTCAACCATAGCGGCGCGCCAGCCGGAGTTGTACATAGTGTGCCGTCGCTGTCATTCGCACGCGGACGTTGGCTGCGTGAGTGCGTCAGCGTCGAGCACACTGTCTTGAACCAATGCAACATGGCATGAGCCCCTTTACTGGGTGTTAGTGGGTGAACTCGGCGGTGCTTTTGAGAGCGTCGGCTGGCCCCGGGAACCAGCGCTCAGTGCGACTTGTACGGGAGGAACACCCAAATCGCCGGGTCATCGTCTGTTGAGATTTCGCTACCGCTCGGCGTGCCGCCGGTCAGAAAACCGCGCACCTTGCGCCCTCCGATCGACGCGCGGGCGGGAATCGAAAAGAATGTGTCAGGCTCCGATGTGGCCTCTGCTCGGCGTATCATCTGCGTTCCCTTCACAAGGGCACGCACGGATCGGCCGCGTCGTGGGTACGGTTGCGAAGCGATCGCCGCCTGATGCTCCGCGCCCCCCTCACGATCGCCCTCTGTGTTTTGGGATGCTTGTGAACTGGTCATCGAACCGTCAGCTCCTTGGTGTCATATGTCAGCCCAACCTTGCGTGCCGCCGCGAGGAGCACGTCATCGCTCCATGCGTTGAACTCCTCGGCCAGCACGTCTCGGGGCGTGTCGGCGTCGGTGAGGTCCGTGCCGGTGAAGCTGGCCTGGATCTTTTTGCCGCGAAGCGCAGAGCAGGGCCACCGCCGCGCCCACTCGTACGTCTGCTCCCTTGAGGCACGGACCCTGCGGCAGCGCCTGGCGAATAGTGCGTCTCCGTACTCGGTCTCTATCCATTTGACGGCGCCCTGGAGCGCGCTCGCGCAGGCGTCGGTGAATGTCGCGGTGACGCCTTCCAGCCACGCGTCGGCGAGTTCGTCGGTCAGCTCGCCGTTCTCGGGCCACTCCTGCTCGATCTGCTCGCCGACGATCTCCAGCGCGAGCCCATCGGGTGTGGGGTCATCGGCCCACTCCCCGCTCAGGTTTGGCTCGCGCGGAAGCGAGTCCCACACGTCAGGGTCGCCGTCCTCGATGGCGTACAGCTTGCGGATCGCGTCCGCTACGGAGGTGTTGCCGTCCGCTGCCAGGCTTCCCGCGGCTCGACCGGCGTCTTCGCCTCGCTGACGGGCCTCCGCGCGCCACTCCTCGGGCTTGAGGTAGTTGATGAGACCTTCCAGTTCGCTGCGCAGCGTCTCGATGTCCTCCTGGTCTTGGCGCTCATCGAGGCGACCCAACTCCCGTTCGGTCTCGAACAGGGCTTGCACGCGGCTCGCTCCGGCGGAGCTGAATGAGTAGAGCGCGCTCGTTTGGCCGCTGTGCCAGTGGCCGGCGATCGTGCGTGCGCGGTCCTCTTCAATCCTCATCATGCGCCTCCTGTTTTGATGGATGATGTGCGTGTCCGCGAGCCCGCGGACACAGATGCAGTGCGCGGGCGACCCGTCCCCGGGGTCGCCCTGATCTCGCCTGGGGATTTGCTGTGTGGTGATTGGGCTGCCCAGGCGAGGTAGCGGGGTATCAGGCTCGGGAACTTCGATGCGCCGGTGCCGTCGAAGCTGTCACACCCGAGGTCTGCGAACAGCCGGGCGCGCTTGGCGGAGTTACATGGTGCGCCGTGAAGCCAGAGACCATGTGCCTTCGCGGCACTGGCGATCTCCGCCATCTCGGTGGATTCCTTGTACTCGTTTGAGCCCGCCAGGAAAAGACATCGCAGACTCGGGGCGTCGAGCGGGATACCGGCGTCACCCGCACCGTCCTGTACCGCGTAAGCCAGCGGTAGGTCTGCCATCGACTCGTAGAGCGACTGGAAATAGTGGTAGGTCGCGTCCGCGTCACCGTGGACGTCAGGCACGAGCACCCACAGGAAGTTCTCCGGTACGCGGAGCTCCCCACAGGACCGGCCGTCCTGCGGCGGCTGGCCGAGGATCAGCACCCTTCTACGCAGCGTGTCTCGGATGCTCGCGAGCATCCGGTCGAACCTCGGGAAGTCGACGCCCGAGTAGCCCTCGTTATCGACTCCCACTACATAGCCGGCTTCGAGTGTGTCGGCGAGCCTGCTGAAGTTACGGGGCTGCAGAAAACGACCGATGTTCGGGTGATGGTACTGTTTCACCCGCTCCAGCGATCCGGCATGCAAATACAACACGGCGATCCTCCTTCGATAATAGGTTCGGGGCGCGATGACCGGCACGCCCCGGTAGCCGGGGTGCGTGCCGGTCGTCTGAATCGGCGTCAGAGCAGGCCGCGCTCGCGGGCTTTGTCTTCGGCTGCGAGGAGATCCTTGGCGGGATCGCCGGAACCAGAGTTCAGGCACTTCTCATACGCTTCACCTGAGCCCTTGCGCAAGCTCTCGATGCACGCCAAGAGCTTCTCGTCACCCATTTGGCCGTAGTTGCGCATACGTCGCGTAGAGTTGGCCGCTGGCTTTGGCGCCGTCTCCTCTGTTGTGTGTTTGCGGCCGTTGTGTGACCGGCCAGGGTTGGGTTTGTCGGCCGGTGACCGAAATCGCTTGACGTTGGGGTGACGTAGCGCCCCGCTCTCGTTAACCCCCCAGTGGATCAGCTCTACGACTCGGCCGACGAACCTTTCGGGGTGCTCGTGCAACTCGCGGCGAATGTCGTCGTCCATTCCCGCGGCGCGACCGTCATACACTCGACCGTCGGGGTGCTCGACGCGGTAGCAGATTCCGCCGACCGCCCAAGGTTCAGGCTTCCCATTTCGGGTTGGCGCGAACTTCGAGCCGGGTGTCGCCGGGTAGGTTCCCGTGCATCGCGCCTCGATCTCCTGTCCGGGCTTGATCTTGTACCAGCCGCGGTCGCCGCCGCACACGTAGACGCTGTCGAGATCCTTGACTACGACTCCCTCGTACCCTTCGGCGAGAAGTGCGTTTAGGCCTTCCTCGCAAGGGGTGTTGATAGGGCTGTGCATGAGCGCTGGATCGAGGCAGTCCATCAACTCCACGAGTCGGCTCTTGCGCTCAATCAGCGGCCGGCTGCGCAGATCCTCACCTGCGATCTTCAGTACGTCGAACACGACGTATGTGAGCGGTGGGTCTTGCTCGCTAGGCTCGTGCTGGTAGCCGCCACGAGTGGTCCCCAAGATCGACTGGGTGCGGTTCCACTGTTTGGCGCCTGAATGTAGATCGACGATCTCGCCGTCGATGATCGTGTTCGGTGGAACACTCGCTGCTACAGCGGCGCTGATATAGGGAACCTGTGTGATCGGGTTACCAGGTCGTGTCACGAGCAGTATTCCATCCTCGGTCGAGGCGAGCGCTCGCCATCCGTCGTACTTCGGCTCCATCAGCCATCGTGATCCCATTGGGAGGGTGGTCGCTTTCTTCGCGAGCATCGGTTCGGGTAGCACGGCTTGTCTCCTTTGCGTTTCGAGGACTGGTTGTGGGCGGGTTCTGTGAAGGCGCCACGGGTCGGCGGTGCCTGGTGATCCAGCCAGGTGCGCCCTGGGCGTGACGGCCCAACTGCGCCGCCACGCCTGAGCGCGGTTTCCTGCGTCCGTGTGCTACGGCGTGGGTCTCAGCCGACCGCGAGAGGGACCTTGCCGTTCTTCGCGGCTTTTTTGGCCGCCTTGACTGCGGGCGTCCCCTTGGTGGCGGCCTGCAGCGCGGCCATCACGTTGGGCACGGCGTCGGCTTCTGTTGCCGGCTCTCGCTTCGGGAGCGGGTCGCCCTTGCGGGCGGCCTCGATCGCCTCCCGCCGTGCGAGCACTGCCTCGTCCTGCGCCTCGGCGAAGTCAAAGCCGCCAGGGAGTGCGTCCAGTAGTTCGGTGGCGAGGTCAATTTCAGGGTCGGATATGACACCGGCGGGGATCAGGCACGACTCGTCGGGCTGGCGTACCTCTGACTCGTAGAGCAGGACGTTGAGTACCAGCGTGCCGTTCACTGGGTAGATCGCGACGAGCTGCTCTCGGCCGCGGGGTGCCCACTTGCCGATCGCGATCTTTCCCGACCGCTCCAGCGCGGCGAAGAACACGGCCAGCACGCCAGCGGCGCCCTTCACCTTTTTGTCGGGGCGAACGTAATACAGGCCGTTCGTGCGCTGCAGCGGGACCGTGCTCGCGTCGACGACCGCAGCGAGCTCGATGGTGTCCGATGTCCCTGCCTGTTCGATCGCGTCGAGCGCTACCTGGTCGAGGACGACGTACTCGTCCCCCTCGGCATGGACGCCTTTCACTGCTTCGGTTGCGTTATCGGTTTCTCCGTTCTTGCGCATTTCGTCGGTGAGCCGCTTTCGGCCACGCTCGCACACCGTCTGGCGTTTGAATGGGGTGTGACAGCAGTTGCACAGCTCCTGCAGCGCCTCCTTGCCGCGGTATGCCTCCGACCCCTTGCAGATCGCGACCTGGGCCTGTAGTAGAGAGTTGATGCGCAGCGCACCGCTCCACATGCTTCGCAGGGCCATATGGCCCTCCTTTCGATAGGGTGCCGGCAGCGGTCACCCGCCGCGGCACCGGTTTGTTTGCAGCGGGGCCGCGGCGGTGGTTAGCCGTGGCCCCGGGTTGGGCGCCGCAGCGCGGACGGAATCTCCGGTCGCACATGGGCGCTTGTCGGTGCGCGGCAACGCCGCGCTCCCGGTCTCCTCGTGGTTATTCGAGGGGAAATTCGCTGCCGCTCTGAGAGGACGGCAGAGTCCCCGGCGCCCTGGTGATGCCGGGCTCCGGGGACTACTGACCTTGGGTTCTCAGCTGAACAGCGCGAGCTGTTCGCTGTTCTTCAGCGGCTTGATCGGCTGGAACTTTCGCGGGTGCCTGGCCGGGTCGATCGGGGTGGCAAGCGGCGCGATGCGCTCCCACAGGGACTCGACCTGGGCCTCGGGGATCTCATCCCCGTTGACCTTTACTCCGTCTTCGATCATTTCCTTGATGATCTCGCCCCAGTCGATCGGGGGCTCAGGCTCGTCGATGAGTTGGCCGTCGAGAGCGACATCCGCGGCGGCTCCCTTGTCCTGTAGGAGCTGCCACTTGCGCTCGTCTAGTGATTCCTTGGTGAGTACGACGAACACGCTGACCGGCTTCTTTGATGTGAGCCGCCAGACGCGGCCCTCGAACTGCACGAGGGTCGCGTGATCCCACGGCAGCCCGGCGAGCACGACGCTCGACGCGACATCGAGGTTATGCCCGAGCCGCATCGCGTTCACACCGACGCACAGCACCTGGGCTTCGCCCACGACGAATTCGGTGACTGCCTTGGCGCGCGCCCGTGGGTTCTTCGTGGCGTACCTGCCGCTGCGCTTGCTGGCCTCGACGATGTTTACCGCGCGTATCCCCCTTTCGGTGAGCCGCGAGCAGAGCCACCTCCCGGTTTCGATCAGATCTGAGCCGACGAGCACCTTCTCGCCCTTGCGGACCTGCTCGGAGATGATTTCCAGTACCTTGAGGTTCTTGGGTGTCCAGTTGGAGACTCCCCGCAGCGGCTCGCCCTCGGGTTCGTTGATGATCCAGTCGAGGTCGGGGTCTGCCTCCGGCAGCGTCGCCGCGAACTCCAGCTTCCATAGCTGCCCCAACGCTGGAGCGTATTTCCGTACCAGACCGGCCTCCACAAATCGGTGGTGCGGATAGAGGTGGCTGAAGAAGGCTGGGAACTTGTGCAGCCAGCGGCGGTGCATACTCTGCTGAGCGACACCAAACGGCACGGTGATCGGAAGGTAGGCCCTCGGGACGATCGGCTCGCCGGTGTCCTGCTTGCGACGACGGATCATGCTGGAGGCCATCAGCCGCCACAGCACCGAGAGGTTTGTGACCTCGGGGAGAATCTTGCGGCGACCGCGCCTGCCGTCTTCGAGCAGGTACTCGATGACACAGAAGTCGGCCGTGAACTTCTCCTTCCCGCCGCGGTAGTCGTATGGGAAGCGCAGCGCGCCGCCCTCCCCGCCGGACAGGCAGAACCACAGGCCCCAGAATGCGTCGTTGACGTAGTTACTGATCGGGGTGCCAGTGAACCCGTACTTGTGTGCTGCGTGCAGGGCCCGTACCGCGCGGGAGCGCAGGCTGTCATTGCCCTTGATCAGCGAGAGCTCATCGACGCAGATCACGCCGTGGCGAAACGCGGTCGATAGGTAGCTCGCGGTCGAGCGAACCTTCAGCCTGCGGTGCACGTAGCCACATCCACCCTTCCGGGTCTCACAAACTACACCGTTCCATCCCTTCCCGGTGTCGTTGTGACACGCCGGGCACGCATCCTCACTGCAGGGCACCAGCTTCATCTTCATGAGAGCCTCCCTTACCGGCACGCCCTCTTGTTGGGCCTGACGGATGGTCTGATGCCTGCGTGCGCGGTACTGCGCAGGAGTCTCCAGACGCTGTGGCGCTAGCGGCTCGTGGCGGCGCCCGACTACCGACAGCGCCTCATACCAAGTGACATACCATCCCTCCCCACCGGCCGCGAGGTGCCTCGCCGCGGCCCGAGCGCCTGCCTGGTTGCGGATCGGTGTGAGCGTCCGGCCGAGCCACTTCTTTGCCTCTCGCTGCGTCTGATCGAGCAGATCCTGGGGGATGATGAACAGCGCCTTGTTCTCGGCACCCATCCTGATGCTCGCCTCGGCAAGAACGAGCTGCGCCATCGTCTTACCGAGCCCCATTTCCCACGCGACAAGACCGCCGCCCTTGGCGAGCAGACGCGCTAGATCCTCGAGCTGAAACGACTTGTAGTCGAGCCCTTTCTCCTCCCAGCCGTGATCTTCGGCGATCTCCCGCAGCAGCCGCTTGTTCACAGCCACAAGGTCCGCTGCCAGCGTCCCAATATCCCCGGGGTCCGGGATCTCAAAATGGCTGGTGAGATACCGGATGCTTTGTGAGTCCTCGTTGAACTCATGATCCCCGACGCTGATCTTGAGGTACTTGCGCTCTTTCTCATACTCGCGGGCTTCTGGTTCACCGTCGTCGTCCTCGACGATTCGCGTCTCGCGCTCGACCGAGACCTGACTCTCGACCACGAGCGGGTACTGCTCGCCCGCGAAGAACCCCTGCTCGGGGTCATCGACGAGGCACTTGATCGAGTTCAGGTCATCGAGGAACCCGAGGCGCTGCTGCACCCGGATCGGATACAACGGTGTGATCTGCGTCTGCGCCGCGGCGATCACACCGCTGACGTGCTCGATCAGCGCCGCCTCCAGGGTGATCAGGCCGTGCTCTGCGAGGCTCGTGATCGTGCGCCACTCCCGTAGCTGCAACGCGAAGTAGCTGGTCGCCTGGTTGTTCAGGCGCTGTACGTCGCGCAGCCGCCCCTGGTCGTTCAGGGCGATCAGCGCCAGCGGGGAGAGATTCACCCCGATCTTGCCTGAGCGCAGGTACAGGTCGTGGTCGCTCGGGGACTTGCGTGCCTTGCGTCGGCGCGTGTGCTCCTTCTGGGCCGCCGCGAACGCGGCTCGCATCTCCTCCCCGTCCTGGGGTCCGTCCTGCTCCACCTCACCGCAGCTCGCGTCGCGGTGCTCGCGGATCGCCGCGGCGAGCTGCGGGGTATCGAGGTCTCCGCGAGCGACGCTCGCGTGGTAGTTGTCGGGGCTCCCGTCGAGCCTGTTGGCTGGTGCGACGAAGAATGCGAGAACGGTAGGGAGCTCCACACCATCGAAGAGGTCCGTGCACTCCAAGACGGCGTAGATGCCGCGCGCCTGCGGACCCCCCTTGATTTCCTTGTTGAACCTGTCGCGGCCGGCGAGAAGGACGCCCTGCCCCCGGTCGCTGAGCAGCCCGAGCGCATAGCGGAACGCGAGCACGGTGCTGTTGACCGGGCGTCCTTGGTGCAGCGCATCGCACCAGTCCAGGCCGAACGGCGGGTTCACCGCGAGATGCGCAAACCGCACCCCGGCGCACCTCAGCAGCGGGTAGATCTTCTGCAGATCGCCGTGGATAGCCGTGTAGTCCCCCGCTTTGATCTGGTCGCGGTCGAGCTCGATCCCGAACCGCTGGCGAGGCTCGAACGCGCCGAGCAGCGCGCCGTTCCCAGCGGTCGGGTCAAGCACCATCCCCTCCGCGGTGTCAAAGACACAGGCGACGAGGCGTGCCGCCTCCGGGGGGCTGAAGAACTGCTGAAGTCCACGGTGCCGAGCACCGGGCCTCGCGGATCTCAGGACGCCGGGTGAGGAGGCCAGCGCCTCCTCGGTCAGGGCGCCTCCCGTGAGAGCGCCGCGCTTACCAGCGGCAAGGGTTGAGGTAGCCACCAAGGGCCTCCTTTTTTTTCAAGAGATGGACGTGCCAGCCGGCGGCCTGCTATGCACAGACGCGAGCGTGAGCGGACGTGACGGTCAGCAGGGCGAGTCCGGTTACGCCGGGCGCTCACCCTCTTGCGCGAGCTGCTAGAACGACAAAAGGCCCGCCCCGGCAAGACGGGACGGGCCTCTTATGTGTGAGTCGCCTGTGGCTGCGGGTTGCGCGGACTCAGACGGTCATGATGCCCCTGCACGCCATGAGGCGCGCCTCGCGGCGCTCACGCCTGGCTGCACGTAGGCCCTGCTGGGCTGCTTCGTTCGCCTGGGCTGTGACGTACTCGAGATCGCCGAGGAATCCGCCGCACGAATCGATGTGCTCCCCGTCCGGGCCGGTCACGGTGTAGCAGTAGACCTCGCCGCGCAGATACTCCGCGTATGTGTCAACTTCGGCGCGGAGCTGTTTCTCGATCTCCTCTCGCGTGGTGTCCTGCAATTGCTCGCGGGTCTCAGTCGTGTCAAAGATCACGCCGACCTGGCCGCTGTCCCAGCCTCCCGGGTCATGAGGGTGAGCACCAGCACCGACATACATCGAGATCCCCGAGTGGTCGATCAGACCGAGCGGAAGGATCACCGTCGCGCCGCGCTCCTGTTTGAGATACGCAGCGAGCGGCAACTCCACTTCGCCCCTGCCTTCGCACCGCGGGCACTGGCACGCTTCGATTCTGACGATGCCCGCGCGCTCGCCTGACTCGCGCGCAGCCTGGTAGGCCGCCGCCGCGGTGATACGAGCCAGCTCGCCCTCCATCGACGCGACGGTGCCAGCTGCGATCACCACCCAGCCGTAGCCGAGGAAACGCTGAATCTCGACGCGCTCCGGGTGCTCGCCGCTCCCGTTGCAGGTTGGGCACATCACCGAAGTGTCGAGGGTCTCGATTTGCTCATCCCCGAGGCGGTAGCGGCGATGCCCACAAAGCATCACGCCGACGTTACCGTCGAAGCTGCGAGGATCACTGAACTCGGGCTCCGTGTCATAGCTGATCTGGACCGTCATCCCGGCGTGCTCGTACTCCTGGACTGTTGCACTCATCATGTTCTCCCTAGCGGGTCATGGAATCCCAAGCGGGGGCGCTGGAACCCGGTTGTGTTAATTGCGTATCGGTCGTCAAGCCGCCGGCAGCGGCTCACTACCTTCGCCGGCGACGGGACCGCCGCCGCGTATGAGACGCAGCGACGCTTGAGCGGGTGCACGACGGACGAAACCCGTAGTGTGGTTAGTAATCAGCGCGCGTCGGCGCAGCTGACTCAGCGCGGCGGTGATCTCCCCTGGTGGGAGACCCGTGCTCCCCGCCAGCGAGGAAATGATTGCCCCCGTCGCGGGGATCGCCGCGAGCACCGCTCGCTCGCTGGCCGACAACGGGCCCCGCGCCAGATCGATGACGTTATTCATGTAATCCGCCCTTTCGTTTGGTGGATAGGTGTTTGCGTCCGGGCGAGCCAATTGATGGGCCCGCCCGAGACGGGTGTCACGCCGCCGCGGCGGACTCACGTTCGCTGCGGATACGCTCGTAGAGCTCCGCGCGATAAACCTCCACGTCCCTCGGCGCCGCGATGCCCAGCCGCACCTTCTCGCCGGCGACGGCAACAACCATCACCTCGATGTCCTCGCCGATCTTGATCGTCTCGTGGGTCTTGCGTGTCAGAACCAGCATGTTGTGTTGCCTCTCTTTCACTTGTATGGACATGAAAAGACCCGGCCCCGTAAGCGACTCGGGCCGGGTCTCTGGGTGCTGCTGTGCAGGGCTGGCGGCGGCGCACTCCGTCAGGCGTTCGCGGTGGCGCCGCGGCGGGGCTTACGAAGCGATCGCTATGCGGCGGTGTGCCCTGGCGAGATCCTTGAACTGCTTGGGGTGCCTGGCCGCGAATTGAGCGACCTGTTGGCGTATCCACTCAAGGGCCTCGGCGACCTTCTCGTCGGGAGAGGTGGCATCGACGGCTGTGCCGACGGCGGCCGATAGGTCTCGGTGGGCGCTGGCCATTTGGTAGGCCGGCTCGATCATCCGCCGCAGCTGCACGTAGATCGCGAGCGTCCGGAACAACTCGCCTCGTAGCGCCTCGTGCGCCTGCTCAGCCTCTAGGACCTCCTGCGGGGAAAGCGGCAACTCGGGTGTGGATACGTCCATCACCTCGCCGACGGCGTGCAGCCGCCTATTCGGCAGCGCTGGCGCCAGGATGCGCGGGGTAGCGCCGTGGATCGGCTGCGCGTCGATGCTGCGGTAGTCGATGTCCTCGGCGGCCGGGTTGGGGTCGTGAACGAACTCGCGCGCCTGCGCGTACTCCTCGCCGGCGAAGAGATCATCGAAGTCCACGCCGGCGATGTGGCAGGCATCCAGCATTGTCAGGGTGTGTGCCTTGGCGCCCTCGTTGCGCCAGCGGTGCATGGTCCGCGTACCCGCTTCGTAGTCCCAGCCGCAGCGGAAAATCACCGCGGCGGCACCCACGGCCGCGGCCTGCTTGTCAAACCACGCCACGAACGGAGCCGGGTCGATTTCCCGCGCGGTTCGTGAAGGCGCCGCCCTGCGCCGTCGCTTCCCGGATGTGCGCGACCCCGGCCGCGTCGATACGCCGCCGCCGAGGACCTCCAGGCGCTGTGCGTAGCGTACGAGCTCCGGGTCTGCCGGCATGTGGACGATCGCTGGTAGCTTGGCGTACTCCGCGCGGCCGCGAAGCGCGCGCCCCGCGACCTGGCGGACCATCAACTCGGTGGTCGCCGCCGTGGCCCACACGATCACACCGAGCCTGGGAATGTCCACGCCCTCGGAGACCATCCGTACGCTCACAAGCCATGGTTCGTCTTCGTCGCTGAACGCGATGATCGCCTGGTGCGCGCGTGGTAGGTCGCTCATCGCGAGTACCGGCACGCTGCCGGTGATCTCGGTGATCAGCTTGTCGACCTCGAGCGCGTGCGCCTGGGTGTCGCACACGACCAGCCCGGCTGCGTCTTTGACGCTGCGCCGCAGCGCGAGTAGATCCTGGTGGGCGCCCTCAAGCAGAGTGGTGAGGTATGGGTGCGCGGGGTCAAGGGCTGCGCGTAAGCGGCGTGCCCGGGCGGCCTCGGCTACGCGGTCAGAGAAGCGCGCTGTCTGTGGGCCCTCGTCCTCGCGCCAGGTGATCAGCCCGTCGTGGGCATGGAACTGGATCGGTCGGCACACGCCGTCGCGGACCGCGCGGGCGTAGTCATAGGAGTAGTCCGGCACACAACTGCCGTCCTCGGCGTAGCAGACGAACGGAATCCGGTCCTGGTCGGAGCGAAACGGCGTCCCGGACAGCATCAGCCGCAGCACGGCCTCGCTGAAAGCGTCCTCGATCGCCGCGCCCCACGTGAGCTGCTGCCCGGCGTGGTGGATCTCGTCGAACACGACAACCGTGCGCCGCCCGGCGCACGCGGCTGCGTACCGATCGGCGCGCTGGGCTACCTGCGCATAGGTGACACACACGCCATGCACGTACTCAGGCCAGCCAGTGCCCGTGAACTGCGTGAGCATCCGGTAGCCCAGGCGACCGAGCTCGCGGCACCACTGATCGCGCACGACCACCGTCGGGCAGACCACGACCAGCTGGTCACAGCCGCGGGCCCGCATGACACCAGCGACCGCGGCACCCGCCGCGAGCGTCTTACCGGCCGCCGGGCACGCCACGAGCAGGAAGTCATCGCGGCGGTGCGCGGCGAGCTGGCGCGCGAACTGGCTCTGCCAACTGCGCAGGGTGAGATTGATCATCGTTGTGCCTCCGTTTCGTATAGATCTGTAAAGGTCGTGCCGTCACCCCAGGCATCGAGTGCCTGGTCGACGGTCGCCCGTCGCACCGTGGTCTTTTCCACCACGCCCCGCAGCCACTTACTGATGTTGTCCGGGTTCATACGGACCCGCCGGGCGAGCTGCGCGTAGGAGCCGAGCTCCTCTTGGCGTGCCGTCAGCCATTCCGCGAACGGCGCGAATGGCACCATGCCAGCCGCCTCGAGCTCGACCTGGCCATCGCGCTGCGGCCAGGACACTTCACCATGCTCGGCCACGAGCGCGACATGCGCGCGTGCAGCGTCAGCCGCCGTGGCCCAGGCCCGTTTGCGGAACTGCTTGACGAGGCTACCGGTGAGCACCTTCTGGCTGTCGAACACATCACGCACGCCGGCGGCGTTCGCTGCCCACATGCGCCGGGCTACCCACGCCATATTCGGGATGTCGCGGTACTCGCCTGTTGCGAGAATCAGCGTCGGCACGCTGACAAAGCTGCGTCCGCCGAGCCGCGGCTTGTGAACCCGCTCGGTGATTCGCCGGCACTTCGCACAGACTCCGGACTCGTGCAGGGTCAGCACGTTGCAACGTTTCCCGCGCTGGTTGACATACGAGCACGGCGAGCCCTCCGCCTCGTAGCAGCCGCGGCAGACCTTCGACTCGTGATTCTTCGGGCTCCCGCAGCGCGGGCATCTCAAACGCTGCCCGTCACGCTGCGGCGGCGGATCGAAGCCGTAGATGTCGCTGAAAGCGACGCCCGTTGGCTCAAGGTATCTGAGGACTGTGGATGCGCGGATCGTGTCTGTGGGACCTTGCCCGGCGCGTGCCGCGCTGCCGTTGTGCGTTCCCTGCATCATCCGCCCGATCACCGTCTGGTCGACGCGCATCGCCCGCGCGAGCAGACACCAGCCGGTGTTGTTCGGGTGCACGCGACCAGCCGCGCGGGCCTGCGCAAGCAGACGCTTACGCTCACCATCCATCCATCGCCGCAGTGGCTCGATCGCCACCATGTCCAGTCCACGCGCCTCGGTGAGCCTCTTCGCCTGGACCCGCCGCGCCTCGACATACTCGGGCCGTGGATCGTGATGGAAGCAATACTCGCTGTCGGGTAGCGCTGACTGTGGACACTTCTTGCCCTTCGGCGCGGGTCCGCTGCCCGTCGCCTTCCCGACACAGATGCGCTTACTGCGGTACAAGCCACCGTCGTGGCTGGCGTCCCGGATCGCGAACGTCTGCACCGTCTCCCGCTTCGGCCACCCCTCACGCTCCCACCACGTCCGCAGCCGGTCCCTCACTACCTCCAGGGCGCCAGTGTCACTCAGGCCAGCATCGATCACCGAGCGCGCACAGTCCGTCATCGTGCCGTGCTGCAGGTAGTACACCTCTCGCGCCAACTCAAACGCCTCCGCCGGCAGCTTGGGTGCCACTCCCCGCGTACGCGCGACGACGCATGTCACCGGCGGCGGAATGACCAGTGCGGCCGACTTCTCCATTGCGCCTCCGAGCGCTTCAAGCGCCCCGGCACGCCTCGCCGCGGCCTGCCTCGCCGCGTGCTCCTCGGGCGTCATCCGGCGCCCGCCCGTGCGAGCATCGCTCACGGGGCGACTCATCAATAGCTCTGCTCCCATGCTGGGCCTCCTATTCGGTTGTGTTGGATCGCGTGCGCTTCGCGGCGCAGACGCACGTCTCGGGCCCGCCGACCGTCGTGCGGCGATCAACCCGGGCGACCCCCAGGCCGGAGGTCTGTGCGCGTGCGGCGTCTGCTAGCGGCTACGCCGCTGTGGGATCGGCGTCGGACGTCGGCATCCAATCACCTTCGTGAAAGTGATATTTGTCACTCCCCAAAGAAAGGACATCCTCACGCTTGGTACTGCGACGTGCATATCAGAGAGTGGTCCCTACTTCGCGTATGTGGCACATCGCCTAGATGTACAGTTTGCCGTCATCCCCGACGTAGATGAGGCTTTCCCCAAGCGCCCTTGCAGCTGCGCTCAGTCTGTCGCCGGCATCGCCCGCTCCACGATCCCAGAATCCGGCGCCGTGCCCATTACGCGTCAACCACAGATCGTGTCCAGCGCATTCCATGACGGACGCCTCGCTGCGCCCTGCTCGATCCTGGATCGCGTTGTGCGCGCAGAATTCATCCATGTCATCGGAGTTTGCACTGAGGAACGCTTGGCATTCCGTCTCGATCTTATGGCGAGCCTCCTCGGCGAGATCCTCGGCCGAGTAGTTCCGATCCAATGGCTCCCCGCTGCTTTCGCTCATCTGATCGGTGCTCGACCATAGCGCGCACGTGATGTATCCCGTGATGAACTCCTGCAGATGTAGCTGACTTGCGCCTACTGTCCTTCCAGTCATCGCGTACTTCCCTTTCTGCGCCGAACGGCGCTCCCGTGCCTGACGGTGAGATTCACCCCGGTCTAATCGGCCCGAGCGACGGTGCCGCCGTGGGGTCGCTTGTGCGGTCTAGCCAGCCGTGAAATCGCCTGAAGCTTTCAGGCGGCCTGATGGAAAAGCGAGGTCTGCTGGCAGTTCTGGCAGAGCAGCCCGGCGCGCTCGGTGGATATGTCGGTCGCGCGGTTGCCGGCGAGATCGTAGCCTCCCCACCGGCACCAGCGGATGCCCCTCGCTTGCGCGTCGGCCTCGAGTTGAGCGATGCGTCCCCACGTTTGTGGGAACAGCGACGAGAGCATCGCCCGCTCATCCTGTGCCGACGCGTAGGCTCCGCAGTTACACTCTCCGCTGCGATGCAGAAGTGCGGAGACATCGGACTGCGGGAGTTGGTGGGCCGTGCGATATCGGGCGACGGCCTTGTTACTCCAGTCGATCAGCGGGTTCACGAACTTCTGTGAACCACGCTCGGTCAGCGGCATCCGCGTTGCCCGTCGCTGGGACTCCGCGCGTCGGACACCACTGAGCAAGAGCACGCTCGCCGACCGGCGATGGCCTCGCTTGGTGTCGCGCACCAATGCTTCTAGCTGGCGCTCCTTCAACCGGGAGTACGCCTTTCCGTGCTGGCCCGGCCCAGGGAACCCGTAGCCGGGCTCGGTGGTCCCGGCACGCGCTCCTCGCTTCAGCGTTTTGCCACCGAGGACCATCATCCGATATGCGTCTCCCGCCGCCATCACGACCAGTGGCTTGTCGAGCAACGCGGCGACGGTTTGGACGTGAGCGAGCACGCTCGGCCCGTTGCACTCCTCGACCGCCGTTCCGGTATCGACGTAGCAGAGCGCGTCGTAGTGATCGTGGCACCGATGGGCAAGGACAGTGGAGTCGTTGCCGCCACTGAACAGGCAGTACGTCTTGATCGGGCTCCATCGACGCTTGGCCCCTGTGGCTAGATTGTCAGGATCAGCGCCGGGTTCGAGGCGCAGTTGCTCTCCCACGCCGGAATCCGGTGCGAGTGTCTTCTTCATTGTCGGCCTTCCTGTCATTCATGGTTAGCCTGCTGCCCGTGAGTACTTGCTGGCGGGTGTGATTGCGGGGCGGGGGCACCGCTCGGAACGGTGCCCCCGCCTGGTGGGTGGCTAGGCCGCGTGGGCCAGTGGCGAGACGTATCTCGACGCTGGGTTCGTGGCGGCGTTCTGCATCCACGCCAGCTCCCGATCCAGATAGTTGAGGGTGCGTGCGAGCTTGCGCGGCTTGATCTGCAGCCCGCCGGTGTCGCCGGGGAGCTACCGATCTGCTCGAGTATCCGGCGGAGCTGCTGTGCGCGGCGCAGGCCGTCGGAT
Organism: uncultured Solirubrobacterales bacterium; assembly: GCA_963791485.1. Taxonomy (GTDB): domain Bacteria; phylum Actinomycetota; class Thermoleophilia; order Solirubrobacterales; family Solirubrobacteraceae; genus Palsa-744. Next base: position 125,498 of record CAWBSO010000006.1, on the reverse strand, counting down.
GGTGTGTCGGCCGGCTCGGCGATCGTCTGGAGAATCTGCGTGACGCCCGCACCGCGACGCAGCAGATCGAGGATCGTCCATCGCTGACGGTTGCGGTCGCGGTCGCGCTGCTCGGCTCGGCGGCGCCGCTCGGCTGCAGCCCGGTCGGCCTGTTCCTGGAGGACGCGGCGCTCGCGTGCAGCCAACTTGAGCCGGGCCTGCTCCTGCGCGGTCTCCTCGCGGCGGGCCTCGCGGGCTATGCCCGCTAGCGCCCGTTCGCCTCGACGGCTGGCCTTGCCGCCTTTGGTGCGCTTGCGTCGAGCCTTGGCTGGCTTGCTCTTTGGGGTTGACATCTCCGTTCCTTTCGTGGTTGTTGGTATGCCCGTGTGGGCACGCCGGCCGCCCGGGGTTGAACCGGGTCCGCCGCTCGGGCGGTTGCTCCGCTCGGCCGGTGAGTGGCACGCCGCGCTGGGCGTGCGAGAGCTACGCGCGCTGGGCGCGTAGGAGACGTAGGTGAGCGCGCCGCGGTGTGCGCAGCCGTCAGCGGCGGCTCAGGGGTTACTGCGAGCTTGTGGACTGAGGTTGAGGCTCGCCCGTTAACGCGGGCGGGCCCTCGAACCTGACGAGCGTGCTCTCACCGTCGTCGGGGTGCGCCGGTTTGCGTGCGCTCACGGCGACGGTCTCCGTCGCCGGCTCGCCGCGGGACACGGGTCGATGTCGAGCAGCTCGACGAGCTCGCCGAGGCCCGCACCGTCTCGGATCAGTGACTGCTCGCCGTGCGGGTCGGGTATGAACTCTGAGTCCACCTCCGGCATTTCCTCCAGATACCCGACGGTGCAGCCGTCGTGTAGCCCTGCCTCTTCGAGCTCCTGCGGCGTGCAGTGGTATTCGATGGTGGACTCTCCGTCCAGCTCCTCCGGGTCGGCGTCGGTGGTCTCTTTCGATGTGGGATCGAACTGCATCGCTCTGCCTTTCGTGTCGTGGTGTGTGTTGGTGGCGCACCGCCCCAGGGGGTTGGTGCATGGGAGCCCGGCTGAGCGCCGGGGCTGTGAGACATGCCGGGATGGGCGGGTTAGAGGACTCCCATCGCTTCGCGGGCGAGCCGCTTGGCGCGCTTGAAGTCCTCCGTGGATGCGGCCAGCTCGTCGCCGGTCGGGCCGCCGTCCAACAGGGACGCGAGGTCGATGATCGTGCCCTTCGCGCCGCACCCGTGGCAGAACCACACGTAATCGGTGACGCTGCACGACGGTTTCACGTCGGGGTGCGAAGGCGACGGGCATGAGATGTTGCCCCTCATCGGAAGCTCGATCCCGGCCAGCCGCCAGAAGTACACGTCGGCTGGGATCTGCATCAACGGGTCCGGCGCGAAGCGACGTAGCCCGAGACGCCGACGCGGGCGCTTGCTCGACGGGTCCGCCAGGTCGCCGAGGAGAACCTTCGGGTCATACCTCGGGAGACGCAGATCCAGGTATGAGATGCGGGCGTACTCCCCAGACCCCGAGTGCACTGTCCCAGCGAGCCGCATCAGGCGACTACGGTTGCGGCACTTGATGTCCGCGACGTACACCTGCTGTCCCTCGCGGGTCCTCGTGCCGAGGCTGTGGATCAGGCGAAGGTTTCCCTTCTCGATCCAATGCTCCGCCGGGACGCCCTTGATCAGTTGCCCGGTGGTGATGTCCCGGTAGCCGACCGGGCGCGAGCCGCCGCGCGGGGTGCGCTCAGTCACCTCGACCGGGTTGACGATCGTCTGTCCGCCCCACTTGAGTGTCCGGGCGGGCAGGGGTCTCGCCAATGGGAAGTAGGCGTGTTCACCGCCGGACCCGCCGCTCCAGACCCTCATCGCTGCCGGCTTGCGCTGTTCAAGCACCTCGAGGCGCCCGAGATGCTCGGGGCCGTCGATATCAAGCCACGCCCAGCTGCTCCAGTGGATGTCCTCCTTGTTCGCGGACGGCCGGCTGTGCGTCGCGGGCCCAACGAACACGTCTTCCCCGTTGGCGAGGTGGCCGGCGACGAGCTGCAGCAGACGCTCAAGCCATGCCGAGTCTCCCGCTGCGCCCCCCGGAAGGAAATGGTCGGTCCTGCGCCGGGTGTGGATGTGAAGCTCCCCGTCGTCGTCTCGGCGGCCCGCGGCGATCTCAACAAGACCGCGGGTCCTGCCGTGCAGCATCCGAAGGTGCAGTTCCTGGTGGGTCTCAGGCGCGAGCACGAGATCACGCACGCCGTCCGCGAGACGGACACTGATCGGAAGCTCGACGCGGCTGCCAGCCGCCTGGTCGATGGTTGCTATATCGGTCATCTCACCCTCCACGGGTTCAGGCGGCGCGTGCCGCGGCTTGCTGGGTGTGGTGGACACGGACAGCGCGCTCAGCCCTCTCCGCGTGCTCCAGGGCCACCGGGAGCGGCACGGCCCGCGGTTTGGGAAGCGGGTCGGGGCGGGGGTGCTCATCCGCGTGGAATGCCGTCTGGCGGGCCCAGTAGTCGAGCGCGAGGGGGAGGGCCTTTTCGAGGCGATCGTCAGAGCCGGTGAGCCGCTCGACGAGCAGACCGGTCGCCTCGCCTGCCTGGCGGGTCGGGACGTCGTACACCAACCACGTGTCGGTCTCATCGACCGCGACAAGGACATTCCGGTCCTCTCCGTCACGGCGCCGGTAGCCGTAGGCGAGTGCCGGCGGGGGACTGCCGGGGTCGGTCGCCCCCGGCATGCTGGTCTTCGCTCGCCCACTCATCGCTGCGAACTCCGACCTGGAAGGGCCATCGCGGTGTTCCGCGCGGCCACCGGGGGGCCAGGGAGCTCATCGCCCCGCGCGGCCTGCCTCGTGGTATTGGCTGTGCTCAGCATGCGCTCTTTCCGTTCTCGTGTCGGGATGGCGGGGCCGGCGCCCCCATACGAATTGCTCGGGCCCGCCGCGGTCCCCCTTGCGGGCTTCCGGCGGCGAGCTGGGCTGCAGCAGCGCGATCGGTTTCGCTATGCCCGCGCGGTGCCAGAGCTCGCGCTCTCGGGGTCGGGCTCCTCTTCGGTGTCCTCGCCGCCGCGGGCAGCTTCCGCTGGTTCTCGCCACGCACTCCCGGCCGCACGCCACATGACCTTCACTCGCGCAAGAGCTGCGCGCGGCCGTCTCAGCCGATCAAATAGCGGCGCGACCCTGTCGGGCAATGGGTAGCCCAGGCGGTGGCGTATGTAGAGCCACACGGCATACGACGCGGCGAACGGCGACGCCACCAGGGCGACCACGAGGACGATCGCGGCGAGGAACGAGATCAGGTCGACCAGGGGCTTTGTGTCCTCACGGCTGACAGCACTCAGCAAAGCCAGGGCAATCAGGACGCGCGGGATCGTGATGCGTTTGCGCATCGGTAGTACCTTTCTCCCGCCGGAGGGCGGGTATCGATGACGTGACCCAGGGGGTGCCCGGGTGGTGCCGAGTCGGAGCTCAGCTGGGACGATGCAGGCTCGCCGTGGCGCGGTGCAGGGACATGCGCCGGCGCGTTTAGGTTTGAGCGATTACCTCAGATGCCGAGCTTGCGTTCGATCCCCTCAGTTTGGTCGCATAGGGCACGCTGAATGCCGGCACAGTCTCTGTGTACGCCGGCCCGGTACTCCATGAGGGCCTGCGCGAGAACCCGACGCTCGTCCTCTGAGAGGAACTGCCCGGTCTCGAGTACGACATCGAGCTTGCGTTTCGCGTTTTCGAGCGTCTCGACGATCTCGGAGTCAGAATCCACCGGTAGCGAGGCCAGGCGTGCATTCACCTCCGCGGCGACGAGCGAACCCAGAACGTTCAACTCGTCGCGGGAAAGGAGACCGATATGATCGGCTATACACGAGCGCTCCACGACCTCCCCCTCGGGATCGATGTGAAAACGGAAGGTGTGACCAATGGCGCGGAACTCTGCCACCAGAATCCCGTCGTCCTTGAGGTGTGTAGCGATGCTGGTGCCATGAAGGTAAGTCGTAATGTTCGCAAGCGTCATTCGCTGCTGCTGCGTGTCTTTTGTCATGCTTGTCTCCCGGTGTGTGGTTGGACGGTGAACGACAAAAGGCCCGCCCCGGTGGTTTCGGGACGGGCCTTCTTGAGGGCGTCGGGCGCTGCCGGCGCTATGTGTGCTCCCAGCCATGCGCGAGGAACACGCCGCGAGCCGGCTGGCTGTGAAACCTGCTCGCAGCGCAACACCGCGAAGGCCGGCTAACTGCAAGAGCCCGCCGTGGAGCTCTCATGGAACGGCTACTGCTGGGCGCCAGGCACCTCACGTCGGGTGGGGCGCCGGCGTGCGGGCCGGCGGTCGCCGACGAGTCCCGATCGCCGAACTGCATGGCGATGGTCGCCTTGCTGACGCGCCTCGGTGCGGGCTGGCGTCATCACCAGCCGCCAGTGAGACGTACGAGGCGCGCTTACGTCGATGTGTTCCCTCGCGGGTCGATCCCGCCCTCGTAGCCGTCGAGGAACCGGACGTGCAGATAGTCGCCCGGCAGGCCCGCACCGCCGCGTGTCACATGCGCGAGCCGCATCAACGGATCCGTGTGGCGAAAGTGGCCTCGCAAGAACCGCGCTAGCGCTACGCCCTGCGCGGTCGTCGGGACCTCCTCGAGCTCACGACCGCCGGCGACACGCACGTACTCCTCGCGTACCTGGCGGGCGAACTCCACAAGCGAACAGGCGTGATCGCCGAGGTACTCCTTCAGCTCCTCGATCGAGGCCTCCTCGCGCACTTTCTCGCGGAACATTTCTGCGAGCACGTCGAGGCGATCCTCCAGCGGCGCGTAGGTGTATGGCTGATTCATGCGGCTTCCCTTCTGGTCGTGGGTTGTCGTCTGCTCGCGTCCGCGCGTGGCTTCTCCCGGCTGCTCACGGAGCAGCCTGGGTGAGATCGCTTGATCCGGTCGGGGCACCATCAGGCCGCCGCTGCGGGCCGCCGCGCAGCGGACAGTGCGAGCGTGATGTGCTGCTCGCCTACTGCTGGGCTCCCATCGAGATCAGCGGCGGTACGCGCCACTCGCAGCAGCCGGTCAAGGTCACGGTCGGTCAGCCGCTGCTCCGCGCATGCGCGTCCCCGCGGGCTCGATGTTGATGGTGATGCGCCTGGCGGGGAACTCGAAGCCGCTGTTGAGCAGCGCACAGCGCACCCGCTCGCGGCTCACGTGTACGGCGCGATCGAGTCGCCCGACGATCGTGTACGCCGGCAACCCGGCGCGCACGTCTACCTCGACGGTCACCGCAGCGACGCTCGGCGGGCACTGGCTCTGGACTGCGAATGTCTTGACGGTCGTTCTCATGTCCTTCTCCTTGGGTGTGGGTTGGCGCGCGTCCGCCGCGCCGGCGGCCCCTTAACGACGAGAGCCCGGTCCCCAGGGGCAGGGGCCGGGCTATTGACTGGCCACGCGGCCACCCATCCGCTCCGCTCTTGCGGGGGCCGGTGCGTCGTGTTCAGCGTGTGGGCGTGAGCGCCCTGATCGAGTCGAGGACACGCGGATCGCCGCCGTCTCTGAGCGACTGAGCGCACAGGGACAGCACCGTCGCGCCGCATGTGGCGGCGAGCGCCTGGATCGCTGCCGTCTGTGCGATCCCGTCTTGCGGGCGGCCGGCGCCGGCGGCGAGCACCTGCTCGGCTGCTGACAGGCCGTTCGCAGCGATTGCTCGCAACTGTGCTGCTTCCTCGGCGAGCGTACCGGGCTCGCGGGTCGTGACGGCAAGGGTGAGTGCCTGCTGGAAGATGCGCTGTTCGATGACCCGCTCACGCAGACGCGGCGGGAGGGTGGAGGGATGGATGAGGACGGCGGTGGAGCTGGAGCTGGTCATGCGGCGAGGGAAATGGAGGAGTCCAGGAAGAGGCCGGCGAGCTTGACGCGCTTGGGGTTCTCGGTGCCGGTGGACCCGTCGCTGTAGATCGGCTGCACCACGATCAGCAGCCGCAGCATGTCCGAGAAGAAGCCCTCGTATTCCGCCCCCTGGCCGCGGGCCGGCCGGCTGGCGAGGACCCGGCCGATGACCTGATGCAGAGCCCACTCCTTCAGACGGGCTGAGAGGGCCTGCAGGACCGCCGTGTCGAAGTCGCCTTCGGCGGTGCTCTGACGCGTCGTCTTCGCCTTCGGTGCGCCGTCCACGGGCTGCTCGTCGGGCTGCTCGTAGCGGATGGTCGTCACTGAGACTATGACCTGTCCTGTGGGGATAACTGCGGAAGGGTCGTCTGCTGGCTGGGCTTTCATGGGAACTCCTCTCGGGGGAAGGACGGCTGAGGGCGGCCACTGGATGGGCCGGGCCTGTGCCGTTATGGGTGGGGGTTGAGGCGCGCTGGGGCGAGCCGATGCGGGCGTGCCAGGGGAGCGGCGTCGTGCCACGAATGGCGGGGAGAGTGCCGGGGGATCTGGCGGGAGGTCGATCCAGAGGGAACGGACCTGGAGCTATGACTACCGGGTGCTACAAGCCCCGACAAGCGGGGAGGCCAGACACAAGGTCATGGGCAACAAAGAGGAGAGCACCGTACAGGCACATGTAGCGGAAAGCCAGCAACCGCAGGGGAAGACCGCAGGAGAGCGGGATGAACGCAAGCCAGGGCGAACAGCAGCAGGGCCAACAAGCAGGCAGCCAACAGGGCAGGATCACCCACAGAGACGAACGGACGCAGGCCACACAACCTGAAGGCCAAAGAAGACCTACAGGTCAGAACCCATACCTAGTCACCGTGCCGAAGTCCGCCGCGAATCGCATAAATCGCCCGTGCCTACTGCGTTTCTGCACCGTGCGGCCCTCCCGAGCACCACTGATTCGCGGCGGACTTTCCCCGAGTGTCCTCAACCCCGCCGCGAATCGCTTATCTTCAGTAATGGTCGGCAGTTTCGTTGATTCCGGGGTCCGATTCGCGGCGGGGTTTCGGGCATTCGCGGCGGACTTTTGCGCCGGCCGTGGCATCGAGCGTTTTGTCGATCCAACGCGGTTGGTAGCTGACGGCCGCCAGCACATCGTTATGAAGGTCCTCGACCACACCCGGGGCCATGAGCACGAGTTCCCGGGTGCCGTGAGCACGGGTTCCGGGCCCTGCGGTAGCCTGCCCCTCGGCGACTCCGTCGCCTGTGCATCACGGGTTGGGGACCCCTCGGTTCGCCGGGGGGTCCTTTGCAACTGTCGACGACAAGCTGACTGAGGTGGGCCTCATACACGACCTACAACTGGTCATCTTCGACTGCGATGGGGTGCTGGTTGACAGCGAGGTGATCTCCAACAGGGTGCTCGCCACGATGCTGACCGCCGAGGGTCTACCGACCACGTTGGCCGAGGCCCGCCGGGATTACCAAGGGCTCCTGCTCGCCGATGTCGTCACTCGGGCGCAGGAGGAGCTGGGCCGTGCTCTCCCCGAGGACTGGCTGGCCCAATACGAGCGTGATCGTTCCGAGGCGTTTCATCGAGAACTCGGTCCCGTGCCGGGCGCTACCGAGGCGGTGCAGCGCATCAGCGCCGCCGGGGTGGCCGTGTGCGTCGCATCGCAGGGCAAGCTTGAAAAGACCCGGCTGTCGCTCGGATTGACCGGCCTTCGCCATCTCTTCCCGGCCGGCGCGCTGTTCTCCGCCTATTCTGTGCCGCAGGGGAACCGGCCCCCGACCTGTTCCTGCACGCGGCATCGGCGATGGAAGCCAAGCCCTCTCGCTGCGCGGTCGTGGAGGACACCCCCTCCGGGGTCACGGCGGCGGTATCAGCGGGGATGCGCGCACTGGGCTACGTCGCCGATAGCGACGAGGTTGCCTTGCGGGGGGCAGGCGCCGAGGTAGTGCGATCGCTGGACGAACTGCCGCGGCTGCTCGGGCTCGACTGACCCTACGGCTGGAGTGGCGCTGATCGTCGCCGTGCCGGGGCGCCAGGTCAGCCGGCCACCCGGCGGTGAATAACCCTGCCGTAATCTCACGGCCATCGCATCTACGCTGAAATCCCCTGCCGTCGCAGCGGTCGTCGATCGGCTGCACGCCACGGCGCAGGCCGAGGACGAGCCCGCCGGCCTGCGGCGGCGATCGCCTTCGCGCGCTCCCTTGCGGGCATCGACCCCGGCGGAGTCGCGACCTTCGGGTCATCGATGGGCGGAGGGAACGCCCTCGCTGCGGCTGCTGTCGACAAGGGTATTGCCGCGGCGCCCACCACTCCTCGCTGAGCGTCAGTCTGCGGATGCTCAGCGCAGCCGTCAGAGGCCAGCACATGCGTGCGCATCGGCCAGCCGAACGAGCCTGCTTCATCAACGTACCCGGCGGCTGCTCGGCCGACCATACCGTCCGATCCGCCACGCCCGCGGGCTGCACTGCCCCTGGCTCGTCTGCGTCGGAGAGCAGGACCGGGTGGCCCGTCCGGGACCAGCGATCCGCGCTGCGAGGACCGCCCGCACGGCGAGCTGCGCACGTATCCCGGCGTGGATCATTTCGACATCTATGCCGTGGAGCACGCAGCACGCTTACGCGTCGGGCAGGATGCGAGCGTCTCAGGGCGCCCTCTCCGGATGACTGGGCGAGCGTCTCGCCTGGCGCTTGCGAGACTTTCCTACGGCCTGGCGAAGCGAGCGTCTGGCCGGAAGACGGACGAGTGCTCGTCATCCTGGGCAGAAGCGTGGGAGGCTTCCGCTGGCGTGCTCGCATCGGCTTGAAAGCGAGGCAGTCTGTAGCGGCCAAACGAGGCGGCGCTTGAACGTGTCGGCCTGTGGCACGCGATGGCGCTCGCCGAGGAAGTCCGCATCGAACGGGGACGGCCAATCGATCTGCGTAGAGTTGAGCCATGACCGATAGCACAATCACCTACGAGCAGGCACGTCTGCGCCTCCATGACCACCTAGGCGAGAATGTGTACGCGGGGCTTCAGGTCCGTGGCGAGAGCGGGATGTCTGAGGTCTTTAGCCTGCACGGGAGGCTCAGCCATCCCCTCGGTGAGCGCCCCGGCGAGTCGATCTCGACTGGCACGCGCGACATCTTCGGGTCTGCCTACGTGATTGGGGACCAATCACTACTGCTGCCGTCTCTTCCCGGCACGATTACAGAAGCCAACGACGGGATCGAGTTTGAGCTAACCGATGGGCTCGTCCTCCGGATCGCGTGGGCCGCGAACCCGGAAGATGCGCACGGGTACACACACGATGACGCCCTCGTTGATCTCACCGGCCACATCGGCAAAGACGTGTCGGTCTGGCTCACGATGACGGACGCGGAGGGGCGCTTCTGGACGGTCCTACCGCCCCTTACAGGTGTTCTCGGCAAGCAGACGCTCGGCACGGTCGAGCCCGGAGTCAGCCATGAGGCGGTCGTCAGAGCCAAAGGTACGCTCGACTACATGTATATGGTAGACGGGACGGTCTTGAACCTGCCGCCTTTCCCCGGCACGGTCAGCCGCTACGAGCAGGGCATCCAGTGGCTGTTCGCCAACGGGCTGACACTACGCATCAACCTCGCGGGCGATACAGACGCGTAGGACCGAGGACTCTTCGCAGGAACTCGACCTCGTCGGCGACCACCAGCTCGTGCTTGGGCCCGTCGTAGCGAGTGCGCGAGCCGAGTGCCTCTAGGCTGGGTATCGTGCCGCCACAGGGGCAAATAGAGGTCCACGCCAAGAGCTTCGAGTCGGTCGCTGTTGAGACGACATCGCTTCGCTTTCCCCCGCCACTGGCCGAACGAAGCTCGAACCCCGAAGGATTCGAGTATTGGTGGAAGATGATGGAGTTCGTTTTCGCGCTTCCTGCACCCGAGACCTTCCCCCCCTACCCCGGCCCCGCCGCGTCAGAAAGAGCGCGAGATATTAGAGCGCTTCATTTCGGAGGCCGGTGAGCTGGCTGAAAGCACGCTGCTCAACAGTAGCGATGGGGTCACCGTTCACGTTCCCGACGAGGAGAACGAAGCCGAGCGTGTGGAGACCTCCTTTTCCAGCAAGGAGGCCGCACGGGGGTTTGTGTCCTGTTCCGGCAGATTCACTCGCGGGAGAAAAGCGACCCCGCACGATTTCAACGCGTCCGGGAGATCCTGAAGGTGCTGAATGACCGAGCGGCAGACGAGCACGCAGAGGAGCGCAACCGCCAGATCGATGCCTGGGCGCAGGCCCGGGGCATCCTTCTTGGAGAGAATCTAAAGGTCCGAGTTGGCGAGAAGCTTGCGACGGAACGGAAGTGGGCCAACGACATGATTCCGGGCAGGGGCGGGCTGTCGCCCCAACAGCTCATCACCGGCTACCAGTACGGGGACCTGATCCACTGGGGCCACGGCCGGGAGATCGTGGACGCTGTCGCTAACGATCCGTTTGAACGGGCGTGGCAGTACATGGCCTTCCTCGAGGCCGTCACGGGCCTCGCCCACCTCTACGTCGGCTTCTCGCTGCTCGTCACGCAGGCGATGGGGATCCTCGACCAGCAATAACGCCCGGAGCTTCGACCTTGAATCAGTGCGCCTACTGGTGCCTGGCGTCCCAGAACGCGAGCGTGTGATCGTGCTTGGCCTGAGCACTCGGCTCTGCGATGCTCCGGCCGTGGCGCTCGAATGCCTCCCGCACTTGCTCGCGGGTGAGCGGCGGAAGTCCATCATCGAGCTGCGCAGGCCAGTCAACTACCCAGCAGTCCACGGTCATGGAGGGGTTCCTGTGAGGCGCTGGGTAAGGGGCCACGAGCGGGATCGCGTCAGTCGCGTCGAAGTCGTCGAACGCGTCGCCAAGGATCTCCCTCAATTCAGCGGACAGGACCTCCCTAACGGCTGTGTCGAGGACCACTCCGCTCCATTGGAAGTCGCGCTCGAGCTCGTGGGCCTCGACGAGACCGATGCCCACGATGCCGCCCACCATCGCTGTCCAGGCGGACCTCTCCGCTACGTCGTCGGCGTGGGCGACGTCTAGCTCACCGATCGATATGCCGCCTCTGAGAGGCATACCTAGACGGAAGCCGGCTCGAAGGAGTCGGTACGTCGATCCGACCACTGCACCCGCGCTGTTGCGGCTCGCGTCTTGCGAGAAAACGACAATGCTGTCGCTCGCCATCGCCATGTGCACGTACGGCTGCTTGGTTTCCTCCCAGGGGTAGTAGAACGCTTCGCTGTCCCGTTTGCGGTGATCATCGGGGACCCTCGTGATCACGGTGTTTTCGTACGCCGCGCCGATCAGGGCCTTGTAGGTCTCGACAAGCTCCTCGTGGGACTGAGACCTCGCTTGGGCACTGAACCCAAGCACGTCAAGGAACGCCACGACACGCGCCGTCATGGCGGCATTGTCGCTGACACGATGCACACCGGCGGGCTCGTCCACCGCTGGAACGGCCTCGTGACCGCCATACGCTTACACGAGACCGCCCAGAGCGGGGATCCAGCCCCAGCCAGAAGCCACCGCGACACATGACCCCGCCAATCGTAACCGGGTAGTCGATACGTTTTCCGATGCCGAGGTCCAGCTCGTACTCGGGGATAGCAACGCCCCGCTCCGCGAGGTAGCGCTCGAACAAAGAGGTCGCCGTCGCTGCGCTGGGCCATGCCGAGAAGCGTAGTCGCCGCCAAGGTCACGAGAAGCTCGTCGTCGGCACACTCGCTGGTAGAAGCAGCTCGTTCCTCGGCCGGGTGCTGATGGCTTGTCCTTCGCGCAAGCGCGGTGCTGGCGTCGTTACGCTTGAGCGATGCTCTATGTCCTGGCGGATACGAACGTGTGGCTCGACCTGGCCAAAGACGTCAATGGGCAGAAGCTCATCGTCGCGGTCCGGGTGCTGGTCCACGAAAGACGGTTGACGCTGCTCGTGCCACATCTCGTACTTGCCGAGTTCGAGCGCAACCGGAGCCGTGTCGAAGGCGACATGACGCGCAGCCTGTCCGCGAACTTTCGCCGCGTGCGAGACGAGATCGAACAGTACGGCCAGGAGAAGAAGGACGCCGCTCTGACCGAGCTGGACAACCTGGCCCAGCGCGTCCCACTCATCAAGGAAATCGCCACCCGCAACTTCGATGACGTACACGAGCTGCTTATCAAGGGCCTGATCATTGACCCCAGTCCCGACGGTTTTGCGACCGTCGTGGGTTGGGCACTGGAGAAGCGGGCGCCCTTCCATCGGTCCAAGAACAGCGTTGCCGATGCGCTGCTGCTCACGGTGTACGGCGCGGCCGTAGGGGGTACTCCGAGTCCGGATGATCGCTACTGCTTCGTGTCGGCAAACGTCAAGGACTTTTCCGCCGTCGGGGACGACAACCGGCTACCCCATCCAGACCTCGCCGACCTGTTCGACCGCCCCCAGTCCGGCTACTTCCTCAGCCTCGTCGCCGCCCTGGCTGAGCACTTCCCGGACGATTTCGACGACATGCTGGAGGAGTTCGACTTCCACGAGGAGCCTCGTAACTGGGAGGAAATCCACGCCGCCGAAGATGAGTTCTTTGACCGTGTCTGGTATCAGCGCTCGCTGTATTTCGAGCATCGCGAGGAAGAAGAGGGCGGCGACGTGGAGGCAAGTAGGCGCATCACAGGTCCTCCACGAGCACGAGTCGAGGCCAAGTACGGCGCCGAGAACCTTGGTCCCTACACCGACTTCGAATGGGGGATGATCAACGGCAAGCTGTCGGCGTTGCGCTGGGTTACCGGTAGCGAGTGGGACTTCCTGGATACGTAGAGCGGCGTGCGGTACGGAACCTGGTTCCGCGCCGGTGTCAAGGTCGTGTGCCGCATTCAGCCCAGCTCACGTGGGTCTGTCCCTCAGGATGACAATGCCTGTTCAAGCTCGCGAGCTGAACATCAGCGGTGCGGGCGTACAGATAGTGGACGGGCAGGAGCGCCGGGTGGTGACTTGGCCGGAGGTGATCGGCGATATCACCGGGCTCGTGGAGCACGGCCTTGTTGGTGGCGCCGACCTGCAACACGAATGGATGAGCGGCTTCTTCGTCGCTACTAAGGCCGCTCGCGCATACGGTCGTCGTCTTCGACCAGCTTCTCGTCTTCCATCAGCTTCCGGTGTGCCCGCATGAATGCATGCCCGACGGTATCGCACACACCCTGGAGGAACGTCATGGTTACGAGGTCGCCCATCTCGGGGTTTCGGCTGAGCAGCGTCAGGGTGATCTGGAGCAGGGAGACGGCGACGGCATGCCCAGGGTCGGCGAGTCCGACGTTACTTGGTCCAGCAAGCATGACGTCGTGACCAGCTAGCCCGATATCAAACGCGATACCCTTTGGTCCGGCATGTGTTGGGTAGGATGGAGTTCCCCCGGTTCGGTGGACACGGTTGATTATGCGGCTATTGCCTCTGGTTGATGTTGTTCGTGTGTGATTCTCTCGTACTCGCTCGGGGAGAGCTGCCCGAGTCGGGTGTGGCGTCGCCGGCGGTTGTAGAAGACCTCGATGTACTCGAAGACCTCACCGCGGAGCTCGGCCTTGGTCGGCCAGGCGCGGCGGTGGATCAACTCCTTCTTGAGTGTCGCGAAGAAGCTCTCGGCGACGGCGTTATCGAAGCAGTCACCCCGAGAGCCCATCGACTGAGCGATCCCAGCGGCCCTAGCCTTCTGGCCAAGCGCCAGAGATACGTACTGGCCGCCCTGATCTGAATGGTGAATGAGCCCTGGCCCAGGAGAGCGACGCTCGAGCGCCATCTGCAGCGCGTCGGTGACGAGCTCTGTGCGCATGTGGTCAGCCATCGACCAGCCAACGATCCTGCGGCTATAGGCGTCCTGCACGGCAGCGAGGTACAACCAGCCCTCCCAGGTCCGCAGATACGTTATATCTGCTACCCACAAACGGTTCGGGGCGCTCGCGAGGAAGTTGCGGTCGACCAGGTCCTCGCAGACCCTCACACCCGGCACCTTGATCGTCGTGCGTCCCTTCTTCCTGAGCGCCAGACCGCTGATGTTTGCTTGGCGCATCAGGCGCTCCACGCGCTTGCGAGCGACATGCAAACCGTCGGCCAAACGCAGCTCAGCGTGAATCCTCGGCGCTCCATACACGCCACGGTTATCCGTGTGGATCTCCCGTATGCGACGGGTCAGCTCTTCGTCTTGGCGCGCTCTAGCGCTAGGCTTGCGCCCCAGCCAAGCATAGAATCCAGCGCGGCTGACACTGAGCACACGACACATCGTCTTGACGGAGTAGTAGGCCTTTTCCGCAGCGATAAACCTGAACGCGCTCACCGGGTCTCGCTCTCCTTGACGAAAAAGGCCGCTGCTTTTTTTAGTATTTCACGCTCTTCGCGCAACACCCTGTTCTCCCGCCGCAACGCCACCAACTCCTCACGCTCCGCAGACACAAGCCCCTCACGCTCGCCGGCATCGATCTCGGTCTGCTTGACCCATATCTTCAACGACGCAACCGATACACCAAGGTCGGTCGCTACGCGCGCGAACGACAGCCCCGAGGAGCGATACAGCTCAACCGCCTGCGCACGAAACTCAGGCGGATACCCACGTCTTCCTCCACGATTTATAGCCATGACTGAACATCCTTTCAGCTGCGTCAGACGACGCAGCATTCAGGTGTCCACGAAAGCGGGGGAACTCCAGGAAGCCATCCGGTAGTAGGGGCGCAAGTGGTCAAGCGAAGCCGCCGCCTGAATATCGCTGAACTTTGGGTCTGGATTGTCAAGCGCATTGGACGCCCAGCCATACGGCCTCGCGTACTCGGGACCGAAGCGCGCAATGAGAGCTTCCTGTGTGGCGCGAAGGTTCTTCAGCTCATCGGGGGTGAGCTGTTCATATCCCAGGCGGGTTGCGTACCGCTGGTAGTCGGCCGCAGCGCGATTGCTCTCAACTGCCTCGTGCAGGAGGTACCGCTCCGCGGTGTCTTGGCCGTGCTCCGCTATGAAGGAGCCCACGACGACGATCTCGTGCACACTTCGCCAGCGGGCGTGAGCGCCAGATGAAAAGCCGCCGTGTAGGAGGGCCACCACCTCCGCCGTGACTAGACAAGCCCTCGCATGAAGTCGAACGAGGGCGGCGTAGATCCAGTCGTTTTTTTCGGTAGCTTTGTACCGCTCGTGGAGAATCATGCTGGCGTCGAGACACCAAAGTCGGAATAGTGTCAACGTGTCGAGCGCTGGCCCCCAGCGCTCGCGGAGGCGCTCCTCAAAGCCTGTTCGATCCGTCTTCTCCTCCGCCAAACGTTGTGCAACGCTCTCTGCCGCCCCTTCCGTCATGAGCTTTACGGACGGCGTTACAGCTCGTGCTATGGCTGTCTGCACTAGACGGCCAATGCGGTAAGGGCGGCGCGCGACAGCCAGCGGCATACTCTCAGTGATCGCCGCCATTGTACGGTCGTGAAGCTCTGTTGGCCCACGAAGCTGCCCCCCGATGAGGTCGACATCCAGGCGCTTCAAGACGGCCGTGACAAAGCGCTTCTCCTCCCGCTTGCGGGCCG
The DNA here is from genome assembly GCA_963791485.1 of uncultured Solirubrobacterales bacterium. Classification (GTDB taxonomy): domain Bacteria; phylum Actinomycetota; class Thermoleophilia; order Solirubrobacterales; family Solirubrobacteraceae; genus Palsa-744. Next base: position 110,211 of record CAWBSO010000006.1, on the reverse strand, counting down.
CACGCGCCGACCCCTTCTTGCCTGATGACCGTCGCTTCATAGCCGCTCTTCTCCGCCAACGCACACGCACGTAGCTCGCCATGTTCTCGAGCGGCGAGAGTCACATAGAGCTCCTGACATGAACTCATCATGCGCACGCCATCGGACGAGGTGGTTTCCGGCGAGAGCACGCGCAGGCGACGAGCTTCCGGGTCCGCTGAGCAGGCGTGTTGGACCGACTGACGCTCGTATGCAGTAGACGGCCGGGGCTCGTCTAGTTGCAGCTGGCTCGCCGGGGTGAGTCGCTGGCGCCGCGACTGAGTGCTCAAGTGCTGGCGGTCACCCGCGTCGTGACTCGCTCCGGGAACAGCGACACGCGGCTCATCGAAGGGCGGCTCGTGCCGTCTAGGGCCTCGCGGATCTCCGGTGGTAGTGCTGGCAGCGCCAAGGCCGCGAGTGAGCCGTCGTGGATGTCGCGCTCGGTGACGAAGAAGATGTGATCGCGTCCGGGGTGGTATCGCTCATGCGGGCGGCTGCCGGTCACACCGATGCTGCCCTTCATCGTCCGGTCGGCGGCCTGGGCGTAGGAGAGCGCGATCTCGGGTGTGGAGCATACGAACACGACGCCGGGCCTGGTTCCTAGCTGCTGGTAGCGGCGGTGCTCGCTCCACCACGCGCATAGGAAGGCGTCGTAGTGGACGAACTTCTCGAGGTTGTAGGACACCCTGTCGGTTAGGTCCATCTCGATGAACAGGTCGAAGGTGAGACGGTCCTCGGGGAGTTCGATCTCGCAGATCGCGTCTGGCTCGATCCGGGCGAAGTCGCTTGATTGCACGTCGAAGATCGCGGTGTGCTTGGGGTGACGGACGTCGTGCAGCGCGATCGGGTGGCGGTTGCGGCCGTTGCCGGTCTGCGGGACTGGACAGGTGCCGGCAGGCCACCGGGGGGTACGCCACTTGTCTGTGGCGTGGTGGCCGAGTTGCTCGTGCAGCTCGATCACCCACGAGAGGAGATGCAGGTTGTGGCGCAGACGGCCGTCCTTCTCGACCTCCATTTCCCTGTACTCCCTGTTCGGCGGGACCGCCGCGGGCTGCCTTGACTGCGCGACCTGTAGGCCGAACCGGGTAAGCCCGTAGAGGGGCGGCAGCGCGCCGCGCGGCGCGTCGCGCAGGATGATCGGCCAGCGTGCGAGGAGACCGTGCCGGTAGAGCTTGTTGATCCGGTCGCGCATCGTACGATCCGCGACACCAGGTGTTACCGCCCGCCTGAGCATCCCCGGGAGCGCGAGTCCTACCCGGTCCAGCAGCGCGAGCAGCGCGTAGTCCTCGTCCTTCATCAATGGCAGGCTCGTCGAGGGTGGCTTCTGCTCGAAGCGGCGGACTGCGAGCAGGGGATCCACGAACGCGGCGAGTTCCCGCAGACTTTCCGGGCCCTCACCATCCCCTCCGCCATGGTGCTCCACTGTGGTGTCCGGGAGCGCGCCGGCGCCGAGCACTTGACGTACTGCGCTGCGCTCGATCTCCGGGATCGTGCCAGCTTCGCGGATCAGCGGCCTGACGGTCTCCCGCTCCCGCGGTGTCGATGTCTGCACAGTTGGCGGCTGCTCAGATTTGGGTGTGGGGCTCGCGGTCGTGACGGGGGCCCGCCGCGGCGTCTGTGGTTTGGACGCTGGCGTCTGGGCGGCTCGGCGTGAGCGTGAGGTGCCACGGCGGGCCTGCGTCGCCGGGCGCGGCGCGGCGGGCTCAGCGGTCGCCTCCGGGGCCTGCTCTGCGCTGGTGCTGCTGCTGCTGCTGCTGCCTGTGCGGCGGTAGGTCTTGGGTAGCTGCTCAGGGTACGGGCCGACCTTCTCTTGGAGGCATTTCAGGTGGTATTGCGCCCACGGTCCTCCTCGCAGTTTTGGGAAGGGGAAGGTCTGGCCGATGAAGCTCGGGGCGCGAGCGCCTCCCGCGATCCACGACGCGATGCAGTGCCAGATCGGCAGGTAAAGCGCCTGCTCAGGGGTGATTCGCAGCAGCTCCCTTGAGTCTGGGTCCGAGCGGATCATTGTCTGGTATACGGACATCGCGATCCTGGTGGCGGCTTCCGCGTCTTGTGGCTCACCCAACCTGAACAGGAACCGGGACTGCAGGAGGTTGGTGACGCCGTTGCGGATCTCTTCTGTGATCGCGGGTGTTTCAGCGCCGGCCCCGAGCTGGCTGAAGAACTGGATTCCCATAGCCACGTCGAGGCCGGCCTCGCGGTGCGTCGCGATCTGCCTGATCACGTTCCGGGACGCGAGATAGCTACCCTCGTCGCAGATCAGCGCGACGCGGGGGCGCTCCTCGGCGGGCATGTGAATCTGGCGCTGCATCTGGGTATGGATCTGACGGAAGATGAAGTGCATACATATCTGTGCGTTCTCCTCGCCGACCGCGCCCATGTTTGCGTCGACCAGCAGGATGTCGCGTGCTTCGATGATCTCCCGCAGCGGCACATCCACGGGGTGGTTGAAGAACCGGCGCAGCGCGGGGCTCGCCAGGATCGCCTCGATCTTGTTCCTTGGCGGGTCCAGCCGCTGGTAGGTGTTGCTGCGGTTGTTCTCGAGCTCGGAGGGAAGGACCTGCGCAAAGAACTCGGCGGTGTGGTCGAGGTCGGCGTATTCCTGGCAGGCGCTCGCTGCCTGTTCGCGTAGATCGTCGCGGTCGGGGATGAGTAGACCGAAGACGTCCTCGAACATCGCGAGGCCGCCGTGCTTGTGCGCGAGGGTGAGCGCGCCGATGACCGCGTGATACAGGTAGCGCCGGGAGGACTGGAAGACCTGTCCCTCGGCCGTGTCGCTGATCGCTTGCACGATGCTGTCAGCGATCGCGGATGCCTGCTCGGGCAGGGTGCGGGCGGGGTCGAGTCGTAGCGGGGCTCATGCCGAACATCGGGTGTCCGAGGTCGAGGTGCCAGACGAACTTGTCGCAGGCCGGCGGGGTTGTCTCCAGGCAGAGTTGCGCGAGCTCACTCTTGGGGTCCATCACGACCTGTGCGGCGTTCGGGTCGTTGTTGTCGCTGATGTAGAGGCGGTGAAAGACGGAGGTCTTGCCCGCGCCCTGCCCGCCTCCCGCCATCACTCCATACTTACGGTCGGCCGGGTGAACATAGACCGGGCCGTTGGATGCTCGCAGCATCGCCTCGACCCGGTAGGGGACAGGGCTCAGGGTTCTACTCATGCGCGGCCTCCTTGGTTGTTTGTGGTGTCGTTGACGGTCGGGAACTCGGGTTGCTGTTTGGCGGGGGCGTATGAGACCTCGGGTGGGGCCGGCACTCTTGGTAGCGCGAGGCGGCGGACGGGGACGTTCTTCATCCGCGCGCCCGGCAGCTCGACCAGCCGCGCGAGCTCACTGCAGGACACCAGCGTGCGGAGGTTCGCCGAGGGCAACAGCGGCGGGTAGGCCGTTGGGAATCGCTCGCGGTAGAGGTCTTGGCGGAGGATCATCCAGCGGCGGTGCAGACGGTTCTCCCCGCGACGGGCCTGCACGGCCGCGGCAATCCGGCTGCACGTCTCTCGGCTGTTGGCGGCGACCTGGACCTCAAGCCAGCACCATGCGTGGTGCTGGGAGCTGGACGCCGCGGTCATCTCTGCGCGGTCGAGGCTTCCCATCTGGCCTGTGTCGTGTGCTGTGAGCCTGGTCCTCCTGTTGGCGTAGGCGGTGGCGTGCGTAGTCGCTCGAGCGGGATCATGCACGGGGTCATCTGAATACGGACGGTGCTCGGGACACCGACGGCGACCTGGGCCTGCGCGACTGCTTCCAGCGGGCTTGAGGAGCCGCGCTCGACTTCGCTTGCGAGCGGGTAGACGAAGCTGCGCTGCTTGCGCAACCTCAGTACATATCCGGGCCGCGCGATCGTGCCGTTGATTTCGGCTGGTGGCCCGATGAACTCGAAGCCGAGTCGCACGTCGGGGTAGGCCGCGCTGATGATCGCGTCGATCGTGGACACGAGCGTGCGCTCGCAGCGGACGCATAGCACCCACTCCATCTCCCCGGCGGGGCCGGGCGCGTAGTGCGCCTCCCACGCGAGGAACGGCTGCCCGTCGCGGCTGCGCTGCTCAGGCCACTCGCGTACGGCGTTCGCCAAGGCCTCGACCATGTCATTGACGTCCTGTTCGCGCGCCTGGTCGTGCATCGAGAGGCGTACCTCGTAAAGCCCGTACTCGCGGGTGAGCCGCTGCTGTAGGCGCCGCCGGACGATGTACAGCAGCCAGCCGGCGAGCGATACGACGCTCAACAGGAAGCTGACGCCGAGGACGACAAGGACGAGTCCCAGGGACAGCCACCCATGCCGCGAGCCCCGGTGGCGGCCGGCAGCGGAAGGCGCAACGGTTGGGCGCGCTGGTGGTATCGCTACCAGCCCGGTCGGGGATTTCCTGGTGTTCAGGATGGGCGTTGACCGTGGCGGGGTACTCAGTCGCCCGAGGCTCGGGAGTGTCACCGCGAAGATCACGCTGCTCACCAGCAGACCGGCGAGGATCAGGACATAGATGAGGCTTCGGTGCTCCATCACCGGCCCGCCCAAAGCTCGAGGACCGCCGCGGCCGCCAGCAGCACCTCAACTGTGGCCAGACGGGCGAGTACCTGCGTGATCGGCGAGCGTCGTGAACGCACGTCGATGTAGATCGCGATGAGCAGCGCCCAGGCGAGCACCTCGACGGGACCTTGAGGCAGGAACGCGCTGAGTTGCCGGGTGCCGTAGGCGCCCAGCAGAACCCCAGCAAGCGCCGCCGTCCCGGCCGCCCAGGCCACCACGATCAAGTCGCAGACGATCAGGATGACCCGCGCGCCAGCGGACATCACGCCCGACCGCGCCACTCGAACGCAGACCGCGAATAGTGCGATGCCGAGTAGAAACCGGGAGTTGTGCGCCCAGATCGCGAGGGCCTGCATCATGTCGGGCTGCACAGGTGTGAAGTGCACCTTCAGCAGTCCCCGCGCGGCCGGCGCGAACCCGGCACGCGTGAGCAGTCCGCCAGCTGCGGCGATCATCGCCAGGCCACCGAGTACCAAGCCGACATCGCGCGTGTGAGGCGTGCTTTCTGGTCTCATCGGTGAAGCCACCCACCGATCGCCTGCAACGCGAGCCCGGCAGTCTCGACCGCACGGCCCCCATCACGCGTGAGCTCGACGTGACCCGTGAGGACCAGCGGCGCGCGGCGATCCTCCGCAAGACCAGCCAGTGCTTTTACCGGCGGGCGGCGCACCCCGGGCTCGGCTCGCGCGAGGATCATCTCCGGGACCGTCAACGGGGCGATGCGATCCAGCGCTCGCCGGGCGCGCAGGACACCGGTCTCGCTCGCCGGGAGAACCCACGCGACATGCGTAGCGAGACCAAAGGCTGCCTGGTCTGCTTCTCGTGAGAGGGTGCCGGCGTCGAGGACGCTCAGGCCGTGCGCGGCTCGCGCGTCGCTGAGTACGCGGCGTACGCCTTGCCGGTCGCCGGGGACAGTGAACTGCGGTTCGCCGGCGAGGACCCGCAGGCCGCTCTCGCCGACCGCGAACAGGCCGCCGGACAGCGGCAGGCCGTCCGCGAGGCGCTGCGCGGTCTCCGCGAGCGTGCGGCCGGCGCGGGCGTTGGCGTAGAGCGCCAGGCCGGCGGTGGGGCCGCCTGTGTCACACACGAGGATGGGCACGCTTGAGCTGGCGGCGGCGGCCACGCCGATGAGATACGCGAGGGTGCTCGCGCCCGCGCCACCACACAGCGCCACGACGGCGAGCAGCGGCCCCGGGGTGCATGTAAAGCGAAGTGCGGCTACGCGGCTCGACGGCGCCGAACGCCAGCCGATAGCTCCACGGCGACTGATTACGGTAAAAACCTCCATAGTTACTCACGTCTGCGGCTGCCATTCACTCACCACCACGCCCCCCGCGACGGCCTGGACACGCGCGAGAGTCACATGAAACGCGGCACGCAGCCCGGCGTATTCGGGGTCACCGCCCGTTTCCTCCTTGGTAACGACCACGTATTCCCCGCGGGCGCCACCGATTGCCGGGCTGACCGCCACGAGCGTCCCTCGATTGAAGATGCCCGCCCGCTGCAGCGTCGTGTCGCGTGCTGTCTGCGCCGCCGCCTGGAGCTCCGCCTGGCGGGCGCCACCAACCGACATCGCGGCGAGCCGGTGCTCTTGGCCGCTGAGCGTCTGGTAGCTCCAGTTCACATACAGTTCGGCGAACCGTTCGATCGCCAGGGTCGCGTTGGATGCTGGCCGTGTGGGTGCGGGTTCCCGGCTGCTGGGGATTGTGCCCTGCGTTTCGCCGGGTTCGGCCTGCACAGGCGGTTCCTTGCCGGGGCGCCTTGCGATCTGCCCCGCCAGGCCGCAGCCGGCCGCGGACGGTGTCACCAAGATCACCGCCGCCGCGAGCACTGTTCGTTTTTTTACTCGCATGATCCTCCTTTTCTCGCGTCATAGGCCGGGTGGGTGGCGTACCACCCACTGCGCCCAGTTGGGTACGTGATCGAGCACCCGCCAGCGCGGGCCGCTCTTGCCTTCATTTGGGCCGACGTCGGTCCCGTGGTAGCTCGTGTCAAACCTCAGGCCGGCGACGTACATGAATGCGTGCTGGGAGTTGGCGTACACGCTCACCCACCGGCCCGGGCCTGGCTGGCCGTAGGACTCAAGTTCAGTGGAGTCCTCGGCGTAGTCACCGAAGACGCCGCCCGCATGCAGCACGAATGACACAGCCGAGGAGCAGTCATACCCTGGTTGCAGGGCGCTCAACGGCGTGCCGTGCGCCCCCCCGTACACATAGGGCTTGCCGAACAGCTCGTTGCCGGCGGCGATCATCGCCTGTACCGCGGCAGGTGCTTCCTTGGGCGCGGCGGCCAACCCATCGCTCAGCACTTTCGCGGACTGGCCCGCGGTCAGCGGCAGCGGCCCTTGTACGCTCGCTTCGCTTTCGCAGCCAGCCGTACCTTCAGCCGGTTCACTCGATCCTTCTGAGATGTTCGCCGAGGGTGTCGCTTCGAGCACTTCACCGGCGCCGGTGCGCGGGGGCGAGCTCGATATCCACCTGATCCTTCGTGACGCCGATCGCGGCGGCTGCAGGGCCCCACAGGTCGATCCGGTACTGGAATCCTTCCGGGGTGTGTTCGCTGGGGCCTTGGCCGTATCCGATGTCCCGCTTGTAGACGACGATGCTCTTGCCTTCGTGTACGACCCGCAGCGCGGTCATGTACGGCAGCACGCCGAGCGCGTTCGCGTCTTGGAAGGTGAAACAGCCCGCGCACGCGTTCGCCTTGTTCACGGGCTCCAGGGACAGCTCGGCGAACGTGTCAGGGTGTTCCTCTAGGTTCGCCTGCTGCGGGGTCCGGGATCGACCCGTAGTCGCTATTGCCCGTACCCGCCCCGGCCTAGTACTCGGTCGCCCCGACCGGATACCACCGTCCGGGTTGCATGTGAAGCGGCTGTGTCCCACAGCTCCTGGGCGAGCTTGCCGAGGCCCGCCGGCACGTTGACCTTCTGCACCCCGAGCGCACCGCTGGCGGGTGTGCAGGACGCGCTTGAGCTCGGCAGCAGGACCGTCAACAGCAGGGCGGGCACACCGACGATGGCCACCAGCGCGAGCGCGAGGATGACCAGGGAGCCTGTCAGGAAGCGAGCGGCTGTGTTGTTTTCGTGCACCGGGTCGCCTACTCGTCCGTGCCTACGGGGACACCTTCGCGAGCGAGCGCACGGATCGCCCGCCACACGTCGCCATCGCACGCGTCGATCATCGCGTCGCGGCGAGGTACGTCCTGCAGCGGCTCGCTGGTGAAGCACCAGTACTCGGTCGGCCCGACCGGCAGCCGCTCGCGGCCCATTCCCCGCTCGCCGTTGATCCAGAAGAACTCGGCGTAGCGGCCCTTCAGCGTCTTGAGGTTCCCGATGATCGCTGTCTTCTCATCCGAGAGCCCGCGCGCTTGCTGCGCGGCCTCGAGCTCTGCGGCGTTCTCCTGCTTGAGCAGCGCCGTCATCGAGCAGTTGCGAAGCAACGGCAGCCCGTACTTCGGTCACGAGATCCGACAGCAGCTGGGAGAGCACGATCAAAAACAGGCCGATGTGCCTCGCTCGACGCGCGAGGTCTGCTACGTGAACCCCCGACTCGGGGCTTGCGACCTTGTGCCACGTCTCGTCGATGACGAGCATGCACAGCAGGAACAGGACTGGCACGTCGGGCGCGCCGACGAGGTGGGCGTGCTCGGCTCGGTGGCGCTTTACCTCGCGAGTGACGTGCTCGATGATGCTGAACATCACCGGCCCCAGGATCGCCTCCGGGCACGCCCTGGTGTCAAACACCACGAGCGGGCTGTCTTTCGGGACGTTCGTCTCCCTGTCGAGCAGATAGCTGTAAGCGCCCTCCCCGCAGAACTCGCCGAAGCGCTCGGCGAGGTTCCGCAGCGTCGCGGCGATTTCTACTGCGCCCGCGTCGGCTTCCTGCGCGGCGCGGTCGAACAACACCTCGCGGAGCATCGACTCGCGGGCCCTCACACCGGTAGCGTGCGCGCGTGCGTAGACCTCGCGGATCGCTGTGCCGAGCTGCGCGCGCTCAAGCACACTCAGGCCGCTCATCGCCCACCATCGTCGCGTGCAACGCCACCAAGAATGCGACCTTCTCGCGCGGGATCGTGCCCTGCTCAGGCGTATCCCATGCGTTGATCGCCCACGGCGAATCGTCAGAGCCGATATCCACCTGCCGCGCGCCATGCACGAGCTGGGTCAACACGAGGTAGTGCCCGGAGCGGTCGATGACGAACACCCGGCCGATACCCAACGCTAGGCATCGCGCCATGATCGTGTTCACCATCATCGTCTTGCCCGCACCAGACTTCCCCACGATCACGAGACTGTGGTTGTCATGCGCCCGATCGAGGCGGGTTCAGCAACTCAAGCGTCCTGCCGGGGGATGAGAACGCGAACGGCACCCCGGTCGGGCTTCCACAGCTCGTGCCGACCAGCGGCACGCAGTCCCCGACGTTCCGAGTCGCATAGGTGCAGGCTGTAGTGGGCGAGGTCCCTGGCGAGCGGCAGCGTCGAGGGCCATAGCCGCTTCTGGTGGTGCGCCCCACGGTTCACCGCGACATCCGATGTGGAGCTCAGTTGCTCAACGACGAAATCGACGGCCTCCGCGAGGGCAGCGAGATCGGGCTCCGGGCCCCGCGCGCGGGCCGCGAAGTAGATGCTGGTCTCGAACAGGCTCGTGCGGTCACTGCCGGACATCTCCCGCAGCAAGTGAGCTGACTCCTCCTCCTGCGCGAGACGATCGAAGTCCGGGACCCGTGCCACGAGACTCCGCGCCGCGGTTGACGGTGAATACGCGGCGGTAGCGCATCTTCAGACGGCTACGCTCACGGCGGCGGTCAAGCGCGCGGACGTGAACGGAGAGCGTGAAAGGCTCGCGCGTCATCATCGCGCCGAGCAGCCACCCCATCTGTGTCGTGTCCGCGGTTGTGGCGACCCACACCGTCTGCTCCACGTCACGGTCGATCTCGACGTGGTGATGGCTGCGATCGAAGTCCATCGGGGACTGCGCGATCGACCGCCGCAGCCGACGCGCGACCTCCCGGGCCTCCTTGACGTCAACCTCACGGTCGAGATCCCCGAAAATCTCGGTTGCGCGCGGGGGTGTGCGTTGCCCCCGGTCGGCCTGTGTCGGGTTAAACCGCGACCACAACAGCGACACGAACTGCTCCCCGTTGAGCATCCGGCTCGGCAGCGACAGCGCCTCGAGCTCGCAGCGCATCCCTTCGGTGAACGCGAGGCTCTCCCGTGCCGCCCGGCGATGCGCCTTCAGCCGGCGCGTCAACGGAGCCCGGGGGAGCTTCCTACGCTGGCCAAGCTCTCGCAGGATCTCAAGGCGAGTCCGCCGCAGCGGCATGTACGGGCAGACCACGTAGAAAGAGGTCTGCACCGCGGCCTGCTCGTCGGCGTGCAGTCGCAGCGACTCCTCCATCATCGCGTACAGCCGCCAACGCGACACCGCGAGCGGGTCCACACCATCCCCATCGACCGACGCGGGCGGCTCCCCCGAGGTGTAGCTCACTTCGCGGCGCGCGTCCGCGAGGATTTCCCCGAGGTTGATCGGCCGCGACTCGACATAGAACTGCAACCGCTGCTCAGCGCGCAACCGCGACACCAAATGGCAGTAACCCTGCGCGACACGCACACGCTCCTCCACGGACATGATCAGCGGGTTAGGCGGAGTCACAGCAAGAACACGAACAAACGCACCCTCGCTCGTAACGGCCAGCCCACTGCGGTCGATCGCCTCGACCGCCAGCAGATCACCGGCTTCCCTCATCCGCTTGCGCTCCCGGGCCCCTCCTAGCACTCCCATATCGCCTCCAGGTCCACAGACGCGGGTATCCCGGACCCCGAGGGCCCTCCCGCGCTCTCGTCCGCTTCGATGACATACCCCTCACCGTCGGCGCCCGGCCCAGCGATATACCGACCGTCGCTGAGAGTAGTCAGCGACACACGCACGCAGATACAGCCACAAGTCAAACTCGGTGCTGCTCGCAAGCAACACCGCACCCGTCGGGATACTCGCAATATAGATCGCGAGGAACAGCGTCGGATACGCCCCGAACGGAGTGAGATACAACGCGAACACCAGGCCACCCATCAGCCCCGCGAACATCCCCGCGATCTGCGGGACCGTCAGTTCACCGATACGAAGCCGGTCACGAATATGCTTGTAGGCAGGGTTCACAGTGTCCCCTCGCTAATCCAGGAAGGGGTCATCCAGACCCTCTTGGTTGTCCTGGTTGTCCTTGCCGGTGCTCGGAGGTGGCGGCGGCGGCGGACCAGCCTGCGGCTGTTCGACGTCAGTGCCCAGAGTGCTCGGCGGATCGCCCTCCTTTGAGACGCCCTCGCCGGCGGCGGGTCCTCCTCCGCCCGCAGGAGATGACCCACCGCCCGAAGATGCTTCGCCTCCGCGAGACGCGCCGCCGGCGTCTGGCCCTGTACCTCCGGTAGGGCTGCCCCCCGTCGCGGCTGGCTGGGTGATGTCCAGTCGGTCGATCGCGTGACGCATGCCCTCGTCGACCTCCGCGCCGCGCGCGCTGCCGATCGTGACCAGCGCATCGCGCTGAGAGTCAGTCAGTGACGGTGAATGCAAGTGCTGGGCCGCGAACTCGCGGAGCTTCAAGGGGTGGCTGGCGTTGAACCGCGCGAGCGCCTGCTGTGTACCTGGCGAGAACTGGCCCATCGCCGCCGTGACCTCCTCGGCGCTTGACGGTGTGATCCGGGAGCGCGCGTGGAGATCCTTGCCTGCCTGGTTGACCGTGTTGAAGTCAAACGGGGGCCGCTCGATACCGGGCACACTCATCGCCTCCCTGGCGCGCTCCCGTGCTCGAGCGCCACCCTCGACGCCTTCCTTGCGAGCTTCCGGGCTGCTACCCCGGCCACCGCCCCCCTCCCCGCCGGAGCTTCCGTCCCCTGGCCCGCCGGCCGCGCTGGCCGTCGGGTAGCCGCTGCGGCCAAACACGACGCGCGCCGCCGTGCTGCCCTGCCCTGGTTCGCTTGGCGGGCGCATCTGCGCCGGGAGAGCACTGATCATCCGCTGCGCCCCGGGATGCCCCTCGGCTGCTGCGCCAGCGACCGCCCGGCCGACACCGCCCGCGGTTCGCGTCGCGAACATGCCCAACGTGACAGTCCGCCATATCCGCCCGCCGCCGCCTTGACTGTGCGGGCCGATCATCGCGCTGCGCATCAGAAACCGCGGGATCGTGATGCACAACAGCATCAGCGTGATCCCGGCCAACGGCCGGATAATCAAAGTGTCAAGAATGCTGTGAGTCGAAGTCCACGTGAGGATGTCGGTGTCCACCGCGGCTCCCAGGGCGAACAAGATCGCCCACACGCACGGCACGATCAGACCGACAATCAGCGCTTTCATCGCGCCAGCCGCGACCCACGCAAGCTCAGGCACCGGCCACAACGTCACTGCCAGCGGCATACTTACGTACAAGAACATGACCATCGTGGCGAGCAGCACCTTCATCCACAGCAACCCCAGGAACACGACCGCCGCGATCAACCCGACGAGAATCAAAAAGATCAAGCCGACGCCCGTCCCTATAGCGAACGCGCCCGTGCCGAGCACCAGCGCGGCGTCGAACAGCAGCGCGATGTTGTGCTGCACACTGCCGCTGCCCAACAACGCCGCGTCGAACATCTTTGGGATCAAGACCAGCTCGTTGAAGATCCCGGGCCACACGATGATGAAACCGACCGCGCCGGTAACTCGAACGACTCCCTGCAGAGCCTCGAACCCGCCTGAGCCGCGGTCGCTCAGCCCAGCGAAGTAGTAACGCACGATCGAAAGCGTCAACACCGCCGTGAGCATCCCCGCAGAGATCGCGACAGTCGTCTGCTCAAGCGCAGCGACGTGCCCTGTAGCGAAATCCGGCGGCGCCAACAGCGCGTTGATGACCCCAGCGATCAGCCGCGCCTCAATGCCTCCGAAGATCTCCCGCAGAACATCCAAGAACGCTTCGACTGCCACAGCGACGGGGTGCGCGACCGCGTGACTGACCCCCCCGGCCACTTCGCCGATCAGGGGGATGACCGGGCTGATGAGCGGGATTTCTGCTCGCGCGGGCGATGGGTCCGCGAGCGACGCCCCCAAGACCACCACCACGGCGAGGCACGCCACGCCAACGGCCGCGACGACGCGACCTCCGTGTCGCTTGGAGTGAGCATCGCCGCGAGCCGCTGGAGGGCCTGGTGCGCACCTGTCAGTCAACGGTGACACCACGATCTCAGTTGATCAATCCGGTCGACGAGGCCGCGAGTGCAAGCGCTGCGACGGTGGACGCGATAATCGTTAGCGCCCGCCGGCTGCCCAACATCAGCGCGCCCGCACCGAAAATCAACGCGAGGGGCGCGACCGCCGCGAGCGCGAGCAACAATGGTTCGGACAAACTCGCCATGAACGCCGCGAACTTGTCGATGCCTTCAACCTTCGACGATTCAGGTATCCCCAGGTCGCTCTTGAACAAGAACGGGATCGCGCCCGCCCCTGCAGGGACAAGCACCGCGACCTCGATCAAGCTCGCCACGACGGCCGCCCTCAGACAGGCAGCAGCTCGGGCCCTACGTTCTCTACGGGTCATGCGTTACCTCCAACAGTCGGTTTGTGTGCGTCAGGATTCGAAGCCGAACTCAGATCGGTTGTGCCGCGCGGGTACAGCCGACCTGGCCGGCGGCGGTGGCGCAGGCGGAACGGCGGTGACAGTGCCCACCACCCCCGAACTCGCGGGTGGGGACGGGGGCGGGGCCACGACCGCCGGTGCAGGGGTAGCCGTCGGTGCCGGTGCGCGAGCACGCCGGGTCGCTCGCCGGTGGCGAGCTGCCCTACGCACCCGCGGGCTTGCCTGTCGGCGGACAACTACGACGGTGCTCGTGTGTGTAGCGACACCCACGGCACGGGCGCTCGCCGTCCGTGACTGGCAGCCGACCGTGCGAATCAGCAGCAGCAGGAGCGCGACCGAAAGCGGTGCCCACCTGAGCACACGAAGTGCCCGTGAGATGTAGCCGCGAACGCGTCGCCACCCCAACGAGCGACGGTGCCGGGCGCGCCTGGGCGCGTCGTACCGGGGCTCCTCAACATCGCGTGGCAGGTGAGGGCCTGCGTCGGATACTGGCGCGGGCGGCGCCGGTGGCTGCTCGGAGTGAAAAAGATTAGGGGTTGAGCGGTCCAGCATTCGCGACATCTCCGGATCGGGGGCTGATCCGATGTCGCTACAAGCAGGCCGTTCCCCCCCAACAAATTTTCCCGGCTCCAGGACCGCTTACACGCGGCCTACCGTTTGCGATGTTCAAAGCCGAATTCGGCGCTCTGCTGTTCTTCGCCTCGGGAGCGTTCGGGTCGGCTTCCTTCAGGTTGGGTTGCTATCGCAGGCGGGCTCGCCTTCGGCCGGGACGCGGCGACTGCGACCGGGGTAGACGGTGCCTGTTCGCTCGACCGGTGTTCGAACCCGAACTCGGTGGCGACCCTGGCGGAAGGAGTCTCGTGCGCCGCCACCGCCCGCCGGACACGACCGGGACGAGGCCGGCTGATAGCCGCGGTCGGGGTCGTCCTCAGCACCGTTGGGATACCCGAAGCGCTACCGGGCAGCAACGATCCGGGAACCACGGACGAGCTGGCAGCAGTGGACGAGCTGGCTGGAGGACGATGGTGATGAACCTGACGGTGATGGCTGGAAACGTGGACGGCGGCGCCCGCAGCGACGGCCGCAATCACGATCAAGCCAGCACCCTTGAGCGCCGCTCCACCTCCCATCGAGCTCAACAGTCCGCCGCCGCTTCCGGCTGCTCCCACGGTCCCCGCAGAGGCGCCCTGGACAGCGACCGCGCCCGAGTGGCCGCCGCCGAACAGCCTTTCAAGATGGGCGAGCAAACCGCCGTCATGCCCAACCGGCATGAACGGCAGCGTCGGCGGGGTGATCGCCGCGATGCCACGGAGGCCCATCACATAATGCCTGCAGGTCACGCACCCCTCGATGTGGGCCCCCGCGCGAGCGTGGTCAGGGTGATCCTCAGAGAGAACCCCGAAAGCGAAGTCGCGCAGCATCCGCGACCACTCGTCATCGCCGCAGCCGCGGCTATTCATGCTCTCTACGACGGCCCCGATCTTCGGGGTCGCGCCGTCCATGATCTTCTCCATCCTGGCCGCAGAGACGCCCAGCAGGCCTGCTGCTTCGCGTCGCGAGTAGCCGTGGATCAGAGTCAGACTGACAGCGTCGCGCTCCTGGTCGTTCAGCCGCCCCTTGAGTCTCGCGATGAAGCGCTGCAGCTTGACTTGATCATCCAACTGCTCATCGAGAGCGACCTCGATCCCATGTTCCTCGATCTCTACGTCCGCGTACTGGGCAGGCCGCGAATCGCGGTACATGTCGGCCGCCCGTCGGAAGGTGATCTCGACCAGCAGACCCGTGAGGTTGCGTATCTTGGTGCCGCGCTTGATTTGCTCGCAGACACCGTGCCAAGCCTGGCAGTAGGCATCTTCGACATCGGTGGCGTCTATCCTCATGTTCCGCGCTGCTAGACGCCGACGGACAACTCTCGTGACCTCAGCTTCGAGCGTCTTGTAGTTCGCGTTCGCGGTAGCCTCAGCCTCCTCAGCCGCAGACAAAGGCCGGCGGCCGACCACGAGCCGATTCATCGAAGCAGCCCCCTGGGAGTGCCAGCGACCCGGGCCAGAGCGACCACGATACCCCGGTCCCCGAAACCCGGTGCCGTCCGTCTGAGCTCCTCGACGATCTCGGCACGGCAGGCCGGCGGGCACTCCGCAAGTACACAACGCAGCTCCCCCATCGCGCTCTCCGTGAGATATCCGACCAGCTCCCGCCACTCTCGTGTGGACATCAGCCCTTCCCAACCGGGCGGCAAGCGGTCTAGCGGGACGGCAACCACCCTAGATGACCCTCCTGGTCCGCTTCAAGTCCACCCCACCATGAGATCATCCTCCCAATATGCGGATATGTCAACGCAGATGAGTCCCTCCGCATCGGCAACGCCCTGAGCCGCTTGAGCATTCGAGGCCCCGCGCCAAGCGCCGACCCAGAACCAGGCTCGGTACCCCGACTTGCTGTGCGGCCTCACGAACGCAGCTCCCAAACTCATCACGAACGCTCGACGCCGCGCACCGGGCCACGGCGAAGACACCTGGCTGGGCTGGATGCGTTTCGGGTGCGGCAACGGCTGTAACGGCACGCGGCATGGTCGCTGTAGAGGCGTCGCGCGCCGTAGCCGGGGAGCTTCTTCCCAAAGACCGCCATCAGTCCGCACACTACCTGCGGGTGTAGCGGAAAGCGCATGATCGGTCGGGCCAGCCCCGAGGGCCCGGCTCACCGCCCATTGAGTCCGGTGTCGGCTCGGCTCAGCAGTCCCGACACCCGATCGGCGAGAATCGCTTTGGCGAGGAAGCGCGAGCCAGGCTCGCCCTCTCGGCGCACCGCTTCGATGTCCCTGCCCTCGTCAGCCACCCGGAAGAGCAACGTGTCCAACTCGCCGTCAACGACCAGCCACCAACCAGTCGGCGTCTGAGAGGAGGCAACGACCCACACAAGCCTCCCGATTATCTCGCCGCGCTCAAGGAACTCGTATCCGTCCTCCGATGGCCGCTCTGTGACCTCAGAAATCACCGGAACCCCCGGTGGTTGCGCGCCAGCTGATCGCTCTCCAAGCGCTCACTACGCAAACCCCGGCGGCCAGCGAACCGCCATCTCCAACCGCAGAGTCCATCGCAACAGACATCGTCGGACTCACACTAACCAATCACGAATGCGCATTCCTGCGGCGGCAGGAGATCGCCCAACGCGACACCACGCTCGTGGGCGAGGTACGGGAGGCGATCGGCCTCTTCCTTGATCGCTACGAGACGCACGACGAAGCGATCCCGCGGATGCTCTCCCAGGAAGGAGCGGATTCCTGCGGTCCGCCCGGATGACTGACGCCGGGGCGCGCTACCACCGGCACCGGGCAGGCAGACCATTCGCCCCACTCCTGCGCCGAGCCGGGACTTGGTCCGCCCGTCGCGCCAGCCCTGGCGACGTCAGCAGGTGACGAAGCTAGGATTTTGCGTGCCAGCCGCGACCCTGCTTTGCGACCTTTCCTTCCTCCTCTAGGGAGGGTAGGACCCTGTAGAGGTAGTTCTGCTTGATCCCCATGCGAGTTGCGAGCTCAGGGATCGTGATGCCGGGCTGAGCGGCCACGAACGACAATGCCTGCGCGCTGCGTGTACCGCTGCCTTTGCGCCGGCCCACTTTGCGTCGTGAGCCGCCGCGTCTGGCCGGTGCTGCCGCGGGTGTCTTGGCCTCGGGCGTGGCAGCCGGGGCGATCTTGGCGGTGCGGGTTTTGGAGCCACGAGGGCGTCCCGGGCCGCGACGTCCCGGCGCTTTGCGCGCGGCAGGAGTTGCGGCGGCTCCATTCAGGCCACCAAGTGCTGCAGAAGCAGCCTCCAGCCGGTGATACTCCTCCACCAAGGGCTTAAGCTCCTTCAGGCGAGTGGTGATCTCCTGGCGCTTCTCGTCAAGAAAGTCGGTCACGATTGAAGTCCCTTCATACGAGGATGAATGTGCTCTACCAGCCTGCTACCGAAGCGACTCTACAACGACGGGCAGTCGTCAATTCATACTATGCACCATCGCGGCTCAACCCCGCCGGGTCGCAGCCTCACGCTGCCCAGCGATGAGCGGGACGATCACGAACCCGCCGCCGAACGCGAGTGCCCCGACCTTCAACGCCGTCCGCACAAGCGCGCCCGTCCCGCCAGGCTCCGCGACCGCGGTGAGCAGTGGCCAAGCGTGAACGCCAGAACCACCTCCGGTGAGCTGGCGCTGCCCAGGCCAGCTCGATCGCACCGCACGCCAGCAGGACGAGCACGAGCCACGGGCCAGTAGTGGTCGCCGCGACCCCAGCGGCGAGCGCGTAGAGCAGGATGCGGGGCCGCTGAGCATCCGTGGTGCGCTCCAGATCGGGACCGTAACCCAACCCGGCCCTGACCGCAACAGCAGCGACCGCGGCAGTTCGTGGAATGTCCTCTCGCCTAGCCGACATTCTCCGATGCACGTGGCTCGCCACTGACGACATGGCTTGGGGACACCTGCCGCAGCCATCTTGGTATCCACCAACTCCAGTCTCCTAGCAACGTCATCACTGCTGGCACTAGGACCAGCCGGATCAACGTCGCGTCGATTCCGATCGCCAATGCGCTTCCCAGCCCGATCTCCTTGATGATCGGAATGCCGGTCGCCACAAATACAGCGAATACGCACACGATTATCGCCGCTGCTCCCGTGATCGTCGTCGCGCTCACAGCCAAGCCTTCCGTGATGGCACGTCGGGAATCACCCGATTGCAGCCACTTCTCCCTAATCCGACTTAGGAGAAACACCTCGTAGTCTGTCGAGAGCCCGAAGACGATAGCGAGTAGAAGCGGCGGGACGAGAGTGTCTATGTGGCCGGGCGCCCGGTAGTCCAGGAGCCCATCCAGCCATCCCCACTGAAACACGATGACGAGAACGCCGTATGCAGCCCCGACCGAAAGCAGATTCATCAGCACTGCCTTCAACGGCAAAATCGCTGACCGTAGGAGAACAGTCAGCGGCACGAGAGAAATCATGAGGACCGCAACTAGAACCTTCCACATGCTTGAGCCGACCTTCCGCACCTCATCTAGCTGCGTAGCCGATGCTCCTCCAATGTCGACGGTCAGGCCGGTCCCCACCAATGCGTGCGCCATCGCACCTCTAAGGTGCTCCACCAGTAGCTCCGCAGCTTCCGACTCCGGATCGACCGAGGGCACGACAGTGAACGTTGCATATCTGCCGTTGCGGGACAGTTCAGTGGAGCCCAAGCGCCTGACATTGGTGAGCCGCTGCGCTATAGCTCGCAGTCGATTCACCCGTTGAGTCATATAACTACGACGAGTCGGGGCGGTGGCGTGTAGGACCACTGACGCCGGACCGAGAATCCCAGGCCCAGCCAGTTGCGCGGCCTCGGTAAATCCGACACGGGTCTTATTTCCAGGACTTAGCTGCTGCAATACGCCGGTGTTCGTTCGTAGATTAAGGGCCGGGATACACAGGGCCACCAAGAGGCTACCAACAACGAGGATCGCGACGAGCGGATGTCTTGTCACTGTCACAATCCATCGGCTCCAGCTGAACCGGTGTCGCGCTTTCAGCGCGTCGCCCATCTTCGTAGTGGCCATGAGATTCGCGCTCACCCTCCGCCCGCCGAGTAGCGCGATGAGTGCCGGGAGAAGCGTGACAGCAGCGAGCACCGAGATTGCGATGATGATCGCTGCTCCGAGCGCCATCGAGCGAAGCGCGCCAATGGGTATAAATAGCACGCCAGTGAGTGCCGCTATACAAGTAAGGCCAGATACTGCCACGGCGATACCGGATGTAGCGAGGGCTTCACGACGTGCGTCATCGAAGCCGGTGCTGTGAAGCTCCTGCCGTACACGCGCGAGCACGATCAAGGAGTAGTCGATCGCGACACCGATGCCGAGCATAGAGGCGGCATCCATCGTAAAAAGCGACAGGTTTAGGACGAAAGAGAGGCAATACACGATCGCCCCGGTGACGACGAGAGCTACGACACCGATTGCGAGCGGAAGAAAGGCAGCATAGATTGAGCCAAATATCGCCAACAACACGACAAAGAGAATCGGGAAGCCGATCACCTCTGCTCGAGTAAGCTGGCTCTTCGCCGTTTCCTCGAGCCCCGCCCATAGCGCGCTCTCTCCGAGCAGGTGCATTTCGACACCATGTGTCAGACGTGAGCCCACTCCCAAGCGCTTGCTTAGTACAGTGACCATGCTGCGCGCCTGATCTTCACTCACGCTGATCTTGAGCGGCAGCGCAACCGGTTCGCCGAGTTCGGCCGCGAATGCAGCGAGATCAGTGACCTGATGGGTTAGTTCTGCGCCCGGAAGATGGCGCACGGCCCTTTCTACACGAGTGATGCCATTCGCTAGTGCTTGTGGCGTAGCCCCCTTTCCAGGCCATAGCAATACCGCGACGACAGCACTGCTCGCTTCGGGATATTCATGCTCGAGCACTGCGTTTGCTCTGGCCGACTGCGACGCGGGGACGCTGAATCCGCCAGCCGTGAGATGCTTGGACTGATGCAGCGCCAAGGGTACGGCGGCGATCACAACGAGCAGCCAGATGACCAACACCGCGCGGTAGTGTCGGCGCGTAAACCTGTCGAAGCGCATTATGAGCGACTTCACTTGGGCTGTCCTCGCTTAGCGACCTATTGATGGACTGCTCCTGTGGGCCGCTAGTAACGCATCTTCCCTTCTACCTTCACGTAAAGCGCAAAAGTGTGGCGTTGCAACGTTCCTTCGAGGCGAATATTGCGGCCCGATGCGTGCGCGTACCGGCCGCTCCCGCCAGTAATTGCCGCATTTCCGGTGAAGTGGGCATATTGACCGCCAGCATAGATATTTCCTTCGCCGTGCCCCACGACTGTCCCTCCACTCGAGGGATAGGCCGTGAAGGTGACACTCGCGTGACTGAATGCCAGCGTCATATTGACCGTGATGCTACCGCTTAGTGTGCCCGTTCCGTGGCCAGTCTCCACGATCTGCTCGTGGTTGTGGCTGACGAGGTGGAGGTTCCCGGTCTCACGCAGCGTTATTTCTTGCGCAGCGAGGGCCGTAGGTTCAGGCCGATGCTCGCTGCCTCGGGCAGTTTGCGGGTATGCAGCGGTACCAACTATCGACATGGTTGCCACGAGGATCAGGGAAGCAACCAGGGTCTGCTTCAGGTGCCAGCGTGGGATAGGGGTTTGGCGCCGAAGCCTGACCGGTTTGACCAACTGTATTGTGCGGTTACGAATCATGTAGGCGGAACTCCAGGGTCGAGGGCCACGAGGTGTAGGTCCGTTCTACAACGGACGAGCATCCGCTGTCAAAGATCCGATGCCCGGATGTAGCGCACTCGTCCCGACTGTGACCGCACCACCCTCGTCGCTCGTGCCGTACCGTCCCAGGCTCGGTACTCTGCCCAATTGGGTCGGAGTGGAGCGTGCGCTGGACATCCATCAGGCAGCCGCAACACCCGCAGAGTCGCTCGTCGTCGGCCCAGACCGTTCGACGATCCGCTGGTGCAGACTCGTTGCCAGAGTGGCCGTCGAGGATAGCGCTGCGCCGCTGCTCTGCGCCGGTTGCACCCCAAGAGCCGGGATCACGACCCTCAAGGACACCGAGCAGGTTATGCCCGGACGTCTACGCGGCCGCCGATGTTAATCCTCGCACCAACCGCAGGGTCGGCAACCAGCTCGCGACACCGATAGCGCTGTACCTTTCCGCTCGGCGTCTTGGGAAACGCGCCCCGCGGAAGAAACACGAACTGATGGATCGACAATCCGGCCTGCTCGACAGCGGCCCGATGCAGTCGAGTCGCGAGAGCTGCGATGTCGACCTTCTCTGCGTCGGTCTCCGCCACTACGATCGCACGCGAACCGCCATCGCTTGGAGTAACAACGGCGCAGTTGCCCGTTCGCACGTCTGAATCGGTTCCCATATATTGCTCGAGTTCTTGAACGTACACATTGCGTCCAGCGATCACGAGCAAGTCGTCGCTTCGTCCGGTAATGAAGAGCCGGTCTCCCCTCAGGAAGCCATGATCGCCTGTGTGTAGCATTCCATCACGGAAGCGGTCGGCGGTGAGGGGCGCATTGTCGTAGTACCCCGACGCCAGGCTACTGCTACCGACGACGACTTCGTGGTCGGTGGGCTCGATCTTGACGTCGACGGTGCGTAGCGGTGTGCCGACGCAAACGAGCCGCCGGACTTCTGGGTCACTTGCATCCACTACGCGAACGGTGCCCGATGCGAGCGCATCGCCAGCGACGTCCATAAATGACGGCTCACGAGCGAGGTCGTCGACCGTGACCGCTAGCGTGGCCTCCGCGAGCCCGTATGCAGGAGTCAGAGTGTTAAGCGCGAGACCTCTTGGTGCGAACGTCTCGGCGGCTCGGACGAGGGTCTCCCACCGGATCTGCTCGGCGCCGACGAGGCAAAGCCGCAGTTGAACGGGAGTGCCACTCGTGCGTACGGTCTCCGCTCGGGCAGCGACATCCAGTGCAAATGGGGGGCCGGCGGTTACGGTCGCGCCAAACTCGGCGCAGTCATCAAACCAGCTACGCGGTGAGCCCAAGAACCGCTCAGGCGTAGCAATGATACCAGGCATGCCGTTGTACCATGCGAGCAGGCCACACCCAAAAAGACCCATATCGTGGGACAAGGGCAGCCACGTATAGCCAATGTCCCGCTCAGGGTCTACCTCGATGCGCTCGGAGAGAATTCTCAGGTGGGCATCGATCGCCCGCCCCGTCAGTTCGACTCCCCGCGGATGACCAGTAGTGCCCGACGAGAACTGAATAAGCATCGTGGAATCCGCTGAAGGCGGATCGACATCACCGATGTCTGCGGTCTCGACAAGACTTCGGTAACCGACGACTTCGACGCTTGGTGCCGTTTCGGAGTCCATGAAGGCGAGAAAGCGCTCCTCGGCCAAGAGAAAGTCGGCCCCGAGGAGGTTGCAAAGCTGGCTAAGCTGGCGAGCATAGTTGGCGATTGTGGTTCCGCGCGCGATTATCGGAAGCGACGCGACGCTCGCGCCGGTGAACAGCGTGCCGATGAATCCCGCGATGGCGTCTGGACCGTTCGTGATGACTGCAGGGACTACGCTGCCTGGCCCGATTCCGCGCCGACGTAGGCCGGCGGCTACGTGCCTGGCATCACTGACGATATCGCCGTAGCAACGTTGAGAAAAGGACGTGTCTTCCCATTGCCACATCTTGCGAGCCAGCGTGTCCGGGTGTAGTAGCTTGTCCCAGAGATTCATTCGGCGCCCCCTTGCGGGATGGTTGGTGTTGACATGGGTTTCATTGAGTCGGTTGCGCTCGTGGTAGTTGCGGGCCGTCCTGGTCATTACTGGCTGATTGCACTCCCCGCTCGGGTTTCTTGAGTATGCGTATGGCGTTGCCGGAATAGAACAACTGCCGATCAAGTGCACTCAGCGACTCGGGGAACGCACCCTCGTTATTAATGCGGTTTATAAAATCCACCTGGCGCCCTTGAAGCCGAAATATGGGCCAGTCGGTTCCAAACAGCACCTTATGAGCGATTCGCCGGCTGAATAGCTGAGTGAGTTGGGAGATATTTGCTGCCTCGAATCCGCTGATATCGAGGTAGACATTAGGGCGGTTGCTACAGAGCATCTGGCATTCATCGGGATAGTGGAGGCTTCCGTGCGCTAGAACGAAGTTCACGCCTGGGAATGCCATCGCCGGCTTCTCTACAAATATCGGCCGAGCGTTGCTGCATTCGAACACGGGCGAGGTGCTTCCTATATGGGTGAGCACCGGGAGCGAGTATTCCGCGCAAATCTCGTAGTGGGGCCAGAGCGCTTTGTCAGACAAGGAGTAGCCGCATGGCGGGTACAACTTCAGTCCGTCGAAGCCATAGTCCACGATTGCGCGCTCGAAAAGCGCAACACCGTCTTGACCCCATCTTGGGTCAACACCGACCATGACCGAGAAGCGTTCAGGATGGCGTGCCTGAACCAACCGATGATGCTCGATCAACTCCGCGATGGAGCTAGTGCTATCGCGTAGCGCATGGGTAAAATCCGGAAGCTGGAGCACTGCCTTTGCGATGCCGGCCTCGTCCATTTCTTTCACTAGCGCGTCGCAGAGTGGGTCCTGAAGGGAGCTCTCCAGAAACCTCGTGATCTGCGCTCTGGTGACCGCGACTCCTTTAGCGGCCAGAGTGATGGAGAGGTTATCTACGATGCCTTCGCGAAATGATGCGGGAAAGCACATTTCCGCAGCCACATGGCAATGGAAATCGATTATGGGCTCGCGACTACTCATCGTCGCTCAGGCTTCGTCTGACGACGCCGATAATGTCGGACACGGTGTCCGCCTCGATGAAGTTGCGCGCGTGATCGAAGGCGTCGATTTTTAGTTGCTCTTGGAGAATAAAGGCGATGCTCAGCAAGCCGACCGAGTCGAGTCCGAGCTCGCCACGAAGACTGGTAGACGGAAGCACCACCGCGGGGCTGATTCCGATCGCTCGGCTAATGACGTCGCAGACCTTCGCGTCGGTTATGTCCCGTGGTTTCACGCTGCAGGTTGATGTTGTGTGGACAGGATCGTTCTTGCTACCGCTCTGCGATCTAGCTTTAGATTTTGGGTCAGCAAAGAAGAACAAAAACCTAGCTCGCTCTCAGCCCTGAAGACGGTCTGACTAATGTGGTGCGAGGCTGGGTTTTGGTTATTAAGGCTTTTGATTGCCGTTTCCACGTCGCGCTGGTAGTCAGGATCGTCGTCGGGCAGCCAAATCACGGAGATCAAGGTGTCGCCTGATGCAAGCACGGCTGCCCGCGCGGCGGGACACGTATGCTGAATTTCTCGCTCGAGCTGCTCAGGACTGATCTTGACGCCACTCCGAGTCACAATGGTGTTCCCTTGTCGTCCCATCAGCTGTAGGAAGCCAGAAGCATCACGTCGTCCTAGATCCCCTGTGGCGATTGTGTCGTCGCCAAGAAAGACCGAGCCTTCGGTCTCCGTTCCTTCATACACATAACCCAGTGCCTGCGGAGTGTCGGTGTGAACGATGATTGCATCATCGTGGCCGATGTCGATCGATATACCGTCGACTGGCATTCCCGCTGTGCCAATCCGATGCTTGCTCGGGAGGTTAAACGTGATCCATCCGATCTCGGTCAGGCCGTACACCTCATACAAAGGGGCACCGAGACGATGAAAGATGTTGATGATCCGCGGTGGGACTGGTGCCGAGCCCACGAGCATTAGACGAGCTCGCGATCCATACATACTTGTCCATCTGCCGCCGAGCTTTGCTCGGATGTGGTGTGTGGCTGTTGGCGCGAGAAGGTGGAGCGCGCTTGCGAGGTGATACCGAAGCTTGGCGCGTCGTTTCGTCGCGCGGATGCGGCTGTCGACAATTTCGAAGAAGGAAGGCGGTCCCAGGATGATGGTCGGATCAGTATCTTTAAGGGCGCGGAACAGCTCGGTAGGCGGCGCTACCACGACACCAGCGCCGAGATGTAGGGCCGAATACATCAACCACCGCTGCTGGATGTTCGAAAAAGGCATGACGATCAGTAGCTCGTCGTCGTGCTGAAGCTGCCAGGCCCGCGCGGTTACGTTGATCGTATTTTCGATGCCGGCACGCGACAACATCAGGCCCTTTTTTGTTCCAGAGGTTCCCGATGAGAATGCGACAGTAAACACGTCTGACGGAAAGCGCGGGCCATGTTCGCGATGGCGTCTAACGAGCGAAAGTGGTCTGTCCTCGAGGTATGCTGACTCAGACGACAGGCTCTTGATCGGGACCGACCTGCTTATTAGTAGCGCCGAAAGTGAGTATCGGTCACTAATCGCGCTGGTCGCGACAGGACTCCTAATTTCGTCAACCGGTATCGCGACGGGTATGCATCGCAAAGTCAGCAATGCGAGATCGGCGACTATCCAGTCATAAGAGTTGGGCGCCATCACGCCGACTACGTCGTGTTCGACGAGGCCGCAGGCACGGAGCTGCCCCATAAGAAGGGTTGCATCGCTGTGCAGTTGTGAGAACGTCTTAGCCATGACAGTGCCGTGTGAGACGAAACGCAGACTGCCGATCGGGGTGGCGCAGCAGGTTTCTATAGAGGCTCCCCAGGATTTCGACGTTACCCATGCCTTTGCCCCTCGGATATCGCGGCGACACGCAGCTTTGTCGCCTCGCGCCGCAGCATTAGTGACGTCCAAGACGTCCAGTGGGCGCGGTTGGCATCGATCCAGCGGCTCGCCAGCCTCGCCAGTGCAGCGGTGTCCGCAGCCTGCTCATAGCGCAGCGTCCACCTGTTGCCGAGACCAAGTTCTGGCCAGACAAATAGAAGCCTTGCGCCCTCGCGGGCGAGAAGGGTTGCGGCTGGCGAGAGCGGCATAACGGCCTGCCCCACGGTGAGGAACGCGCTGGCGCGGCGGCGTGCGTCGACGGGTGCGTCGAGCGCAAGCAGGACGCTGCCCTCTTCCCTTACGTGACCCACCGCCGCGAGCAGCCAAGCTGGATCAGTCACGTACAGGAACGTGTTCGCGATGGAGTCGGGAATGCTGCTGCCGGCGAGCCACAGGTTATGGCGGAAGTCACGTCGAAGTTCGCCGCGCAGCGGCCGGCCGGGCGGCGACGGCGGGTAGACCACCCAGCGAAATTCGCGATCGCGGTTCGCGGCAAGCAGCGCGAGTTGAATGGCGGGATCGATCGCGTGATGAAGGTAAGTGACCACACACGGACCCGGTGGAAGGGCTACAGGTGCGATCAGCGTCGAGTTACGCCCAGCCTGCGTGCGTGCCACATAGGTCATGCTCGTCGCGAACGCCGTAGCGCGCAAATCGATCGCTCTCGTCAGGAACGCGTCCGCGTCGTCTTCCGGGTGGGCGTGGAGATAGGCGCTGCGTACGAAGTGTCGCCGATAACTTTTCTCGGACCACCCCCAAAGCGCTGGGAAGTGCCGCAGCACGCTCGCCAGTATCGTGCGGCCCAGCCGCTCGGGCGCAATGGCAAGGAGGTAACGGACGCTCAACACCAGCGGCGCGCGCGTCCACATCAGTGAGCCCCTGGATTGCACCCAGCATCTTCCCTGTTGGCCTACGTGCGACGCCAGCGAACCAGTGGGAGCACGACCTTAGATGTGCCCCCACTGGCTCGTTGTTGACTCGGTGACCGCTTAATCAAATTGGCCGCCGAGCGGCATCACAGGGTTTGTCTTAGAGCGCAGTCGCCGTGGCGAGCTGCGGCTGCTGAGGCATTGCCTGAGCGAACTCCTGTTCCAGCGCGGCGCGGGCGGCGTCGTCCTCGATCCAGAGGTTCCACGGAAGCGACCGGCACATGCCCTCGGTCTGCACCTCGCGCAGGATGCCCCGCCCGGCGTCGACGAGGGTCTTCATGTAGATGAAGCGATGAAGCACCCCGGGCAGCTCCTTGGTCGAATTGATCTGGTACGACGTGTAGGTGTCGCCCGTCACGAGATCGCCCTCGGGCGTCGTCCAGCCGATCGTGAAGTGACCGCGGATGCCGCCCGGCCCGTCCGGCTCCCAGGACTCCACCACGGGCTCGACCTGACGCAGCGTGGGCACGTTCGCCCATCCGCGGAGATGCATGTGCGACTCCGTGTTGCCGCCGTCCACCCGAATGGTCGTGCGCTGGGTGATCTCTCCGCCGTCACGGAGCTTCAGCACGCGCCGGTACTCGTACGAGCCCTCGGCGAACAGGTTGTCGGTGTCGTCGATCTTGCCGGTGGCGTGGGGGTAGCCACAGACCAGGAAGGCGCTGAGGAGAAGGGGGTCGAAGCCCTTCGGGAGCCTGCCGATGGCGTAGTTGCCATCGGTGAGGCCGCGAGCGGGATCAATGATCCCCTCACCCTCGACGGAAATCGCTTGACCGTTGATCGTGCCCGTCACTTTTGCACGGAATGACATCCGTGACTCCTTTCGTAGTGCTTGTCAAACGCTCAGCGACTTATGCCGAGCCCGGAAGTCCAAGCGTGGCGTCGTAGAGCATGCCTGTCAAATTTCGGCCACCCGACAGCCAAAGCCTCCCGCCGCTATATGCACGACCGGCCCCCAACCCGCCGGCAGAGCAGGCGCACCCACTCGCGGTTAGGGGCGGCGCCGGCGCCATTGGCCGTGCCCACGCGCCGGCCCGTATCGGTGCAGCGCAGTTCGGCGAGGTGCCGGGTCCGGGGCCTTCGCGAAGTGTTGCGCGACGCCTCTCGTGTCTGCGCTCGGTATCCGAGCGCGTGAGCGTCGTTGCCAGCCAGGATACGCTCGACCGCCGCGCTGTTGAAGCCCGTGCCAGCAGCCACGGCAATACTGGCCTCGACTGATGGGCGCGTGCGGCGCCCTGCCGATCGCGCTCACGAGAGTCGAGTTATGGTGTATATACCTCTGATGGGGGCCGATCACATCGCGCCGGAAACCGTCGTCCGCGCCGCAATCCCCGAGCGCGACGCGCGAGGCTGTGCAGCGCTCTACGCCCCCTACGTACGGGATACGGCGATCTCGTTCGAGTACGACGCACCGTCGGCGGATCAAATGGCCGAGCGCATATCCGCTGCGTACGCGTGGCTGGTCGCGGTAGAGGGCGAAGGCATAGTCGGATACGCATACGGCTCACGCCACGCTGAGCGTGCTGCCTACCGCTGGTCCGCCGATGTTGCCGTCTACGTGGATCCACGTCGCCATCGGCGAGGCATCGGACGCATGCTGTACGAGCAGCTCATCCGGCGGCTACGGGATGTAGGACTTTGGACGCTGTGTGCCGGTATCACGCAACCCAACGCGGCAAGCGACGGGTTGCACCGTGAGCTGGGATTTCGCGAGGTGGGGACATACCGGCGAATCGGCTTCAAGGCCGGAGCTTGGCACGACGTGCGTTGGTGGCAGCTCGACCTGCGCCCTGCAGATTCGGGTAACCCACAGAGTCACCTAGTGGGAGCCGAGCGCCCCGTCAGGCTGTGACGGGCGGTCCAGGTCACGGCTACGCGATTTTGGTGTCGTCCAGGCGGAAGCGCAACGCCGCGAACACGACGCAGACAGTCGCGAAGGCCAGTAGCACCGCCACGCTCACCAGCGGGTGCCCGTATCCCAGGATCGCCTCGCGGTAGCCGCTCATCGTCCAGTATGTCGGCACGGCGGGAGACAGAGCCCGCGCCCACGACGGAAGCAAGGCGTGCGGCACCAGCGCTCCGCCGAGACCGGCCAGGAACAGGGCGCCCACGTTGGTGAAGGCGTTCGCCTGCATGTACGTCTTGCATAGCGCGGTTACTGCCAATCCCATCGCGACCAGGAACAGGCTGTATGCCGTGCCGATGGCAACGAGCGATCCCCACGAGCCACGTACGCTGAGACCGAGGCAGAGCACGCCGAGGCCGAACAGGAGGGCAAACTGGGCGAGCGCCTGAAGCAGCGGCACGGCCATCTTGCCGAGCACGATTT
Source organism: uncultured Solirubrobacterales bacterium (assembly GCA_963791485.1). Lineage (GTDB taxonomy): Bacteria > Actinomycetota > Thermoleophilia > Solirubrobacterales > Solirubrobacteraceae > Palsa-744. The sequence continues at coordinate 81,698 of CAWBSO010000006.1, read as the reverse complement.
CGTAGTTGCTGGCAGGACTGGCGCGCAGCCGATCCCACGTGCGCCAGGTGTGCTCACGGAAGAAGCTCAGGCTGGCATTGGCGACGAGGAAGAACGCGAACGTAACGTCCATCGCCGGGACCGCTTGCTCGGCGCCGCCGGTGTGGCTGACGTGTTCGGCCGCGAAGGCGAGTCGATACGCGGGCTCTACGAATGGGAGCAGCAGCAGCGGCACCAGCACCGGCACGATCACCGGGAATGGGTCTCTGCGGAGAATTCGCCAGTCTTGGCGTGCGATTGCGATGCTGCGGCTAGGTAGCATCTCCGACCTCGATCTGCTGGCCCTTGGACGACGGCGTCTGCCCGGTAAGCGCGAGGAAGACGCTCTCGAGGTTGCCCTGAATCACCCTCACGTCGCGTAGCCGGCTGATCGAGTCGCCGAGCGCGGCGAACAGGGACGCCACTGTGTGCGCGGAGTCTTGATCGGTGGCAAGCCGCAGTGTCGCCTCGGAGCGCTGGATGCCGGGAACGTTGTCGAGCTGTGGTGCCGGCCCATCGAACCGCAGTTCAATTGCCGACTGGCCGTAGGAGCTGATCAGCCTCTGCACAGTGTCACGCGCCACGATGCGCCCGTGGTGGAGCACCGCGACCGACGCGTCAAGCTGTTCAGCCTCCACCAGATAATGAGTTGAATAACAAACCGCGGAGCCGTTTCTGGCCAGCTCACGCACCAAGTCGAGCATCCGTGCCCGCGTACCGACATCCACGCCAGTCGTCGGCTCGTCGAGCAGCAGAAGCGACGGTCTGCCCAGCATGATCATCGCCGTGTGGAGTCGGCGTACCTGCCCCACCGACAACGCTCGTGCCTCTCTGTCGAGTAGCGCTGACAGCCCGAACGCCTCCGCCACGCTCTGCAGTCGCTCGTCGAGCATCCTGCGCCGCAGCCCGACCAGTTCGCCGAAGAAGCGGAGATTGTCGTGCACCGACAGTGTCGGATAGACGCCCGTCTCCTGTGTCGCCACACCGAGCCTGCGACACCCCTGCTTGGGATCGGTGAGCATGTTCACCCCGTCTACCAAGACGTCACCGGCGTCGGGCCGGCACAGCGCAGCGACGATCGATATCAAGGTCGTCTTGCCGGCGCCGTTCGCACCGAGGAGCGCGACGATCTCGCCAGGCTCGATCTCGAGGTCGACACCGCGCAGGGCGCTGACGTCACCGTACCGCTTGTGTACGCCCGTCATCACCAGCGCTGTCCGGCGCGCTTTGTGCTCGGCGTGCGCGACGCCCACACCGCGCGGTCTGGGCGCGCTCGCGGCTATCGGGTCGTCCCGGCTAAGGCCTATCGCGGATAGGAGCACGGTTCGTCGGCTCAGCCTGGCCGACGACCGGATCGGGCGCTGTCGGCAAGCTCGAATTCGTGCTCGCTCGAACCGCTCGGCACCGACAGACACACAAGCGCGTCGTCGGCCGGCACGTAGGTGATCCCACTTCGGCGCCAGCGCTCGTGGTGCTCGTGGCCGGGCGCCGGTTGCAGCGCAAAGCGCCGTAGCAGGTGTGCCAGCACGGTCTTGATCTCAAGCAGCGCGAGGCGCCCACCCAGACAGCGTCGTGTACCACCGCCGAACGCAATGAACGAATGGGCTCGCGACGGTTGCTTACCGAGGAAGCGGTCCGGCAGGAAGCGGTCGGGATCTGGGAATACGTCGGGATCATGATGCGCGAGGTATATGGACACAGCCACGATCGTGCCCTCTGGCAGGAGCCATGAGCCAAGAGGCAATGGCCTGGTCAGCTTCCGCATTGACCACTGCAGCACCGGTCGCGTGCGCAGCAGCTCGGAGATGACCGCGTCGATGTAGTCCTCGTCGCGTTGGTCAGCAAACGCGGCGCGAAGGCGTCGCTGCAACGCCGCGTCGCGACACAGACGCTCAGCGGCCCATGCGAGCGCGCCGAGCTGTGGTCTCCTGCCCCGCCACCAGCAGCGCGAGGAGCTCGTCGACGACAGCATCGTCCATCGCCGGACTGGACTCGCCACGCTCGTTCAGGAGCACCGCCAGCACGTGCGATGCGCCTCCGCCCGCGCGGCGCGCGTGCGTAATCAGCTGGCCGAGCCGCACCCGCGCCCGGCGTCTTGACGCACCATGTCTGATCTCCAGCACGTCAACCTTCAGCTCCTGCCAGATGCCGAGTTCGTCCTCACCGAGAACCATGTGCAGCATCACGTCGGTCGCGAGGCCGCGAAACCGCGGATACAGGGCGATCGGCTGGTCTAGCGGCCACGAGTCGGACTCCTCTTGCACGAGCATCTCGATCAGCCCCAGATACGACCGCACATTCGTGTCCTGAAACGACGGCCCGAGAAGACGGCGACGGGCCAGGTGCTCCTCCTCGTCCAAGAACAACACCGCGTTCGGCCCCGATGCCGGTTCAAGGATGCGATTGGCGTCGCCAGCGTGGAGTGTCGCCGGATCTCCCGTGAAGATCACGCGTACGAGTGCTGGATCGCAGACGACCACGAATGGGGGCGAGTGGAGCGGGCGCAGGGTGAAAGCGCCTCCGTAGCTCCCCCGGAGCTCGCGCAGGTAACTGGTGGAGTCGCGTAGCAACCTGAGCGTCTGCAGCGATGAAGAATCGCGCGGGCCTTCGGGCAGCGCGGGCACACTCGCGGGCTTATAGGACGTCATCGCATGAATTCCTCCGCGATTACCATTCCCATGTCATCCGCTCCACCGATCCTCGAACGCCGCAAGCTCGCTGGCGTCGACGATCTGCTCGAGCAGGCGAGCCAGCTTCGCAACCGAGTCGTATTGACTAACATCGCGCGTCCTCACGATGTCGACGTTGAAGTCAACCTCGAGTGCCGCGAACATCTCGACGATGTCCAGAGAGTCGAGCACGCAGGGACCTATGCAAAAGCCCGTCGCGGCGAAGAAGGAGGCGTCGCAATCTATTGCCGCCGGAGGGATGGACTCGCCGTCGTGCAGGTGAGCGAGGCGTCGCGCCATTGCCTGCTCAAGCGAACCGGCCGACGACGCGGCCAGCTTATCAGCCATTTGCCGGCTCCTCGACCGCAGAGATATCCCCTCCTGTTGCTATCGATGTCCCTCGTGCCGCAGTCACGCTCGATTCAGGTGTACGCTCCATTGAGGGGAACACTCTAGCGAGTGGTTTTGGCAGCCACCAATTCCAACGACCGAGCAGAGTCATTGTTGCCGGTACGAGCATCAACCGGATTAGGGTGGCGTCTATCCCTACAGCCACAGCGGCTCCAACGCCGAGCTCCTTGATTGTTGGATTACCTGTAGTAATAAAGATACTGAATACGCAAACGAGGACAAAGGCTGCGCTAGTAATGGCCCCAGCGCTCGCGGCGAGACCACCAGCGATTGCTTCACGCTGCTGGCCACAGTGGTCCCATTGCTCGCGTATGCGGGCTAGGAGGAAGACCTCGTAATCCATCGAAAGACCAAAGACGACAGCAAGCAATAGAGGTGGTACCAGGGTGTATATATACCCGGGCGCTTTGTAGCCGAGGAGGCCGTCAAGCCAACCCCACTGGAAGACGATCACAAGAACCCCATAAGCGACGCCGATGGACATGAGGTTCATCGCGATCGCCTTCAGTGGCAGGACCACAGAACGCAGTAGCACCGTCAAAATGATGAAGGACGCCAACAGCACCGCCGCCACTAGACGCCACATGCCGCCAGCAATACTCTGAATTACGTCCATTTGACTTGCCGTCTCCCCGCCGACCAATATTTCGATGCTTTTCCTATTGAACACACCTCGAAGCGACATGCGGATTTTACTCACAAGTCTTTGGGCTGCGGCCGATTCCGGGTTAACTGTAGGCGTGACAGTGAAAACCGCGTAAAAAAGGCGCCGCTGGGAGAAGTGGATTAGATTGGCACTCCGCACACTCGGGAAACCTGCAACCATGTGACGCGCGATTCCCGCAGCGTGGCGAAGGCTTGACGAATTGCCGGCCGTTGAGTGCAAGACGACAAAGATCGGGCCAAGAGCCCCTGGACCTTGGAGTCGCTGCGCCTCTTCGAATCCTTGTCGTGTTGGGTTCTGTGTGGACAGCCTGCTCGAGGGCACCTGTGCTTGTCGTCATGCTCATTGCAGGCACGCATAATGGCACCAGCAGAGCGCACACAGCCAGTGCCACGCGACGCGGACGGCGTGTGATGGCGACTGTCCAACGTGTCCAGTCGAGCCGTGGCGCGCGAAAGCCTATGCCGCGAGCCCGCGGTGTGAGTCGTGCAGGTCCAAGCCAGCGGTTGAAGGCTGGAAGTAGCGTGACGGATAGCAACACAGATACGCCGACGGCCACCATAGCGCCTACCGCCATTGACCGAAGCGTCGCGATCGGTACGATCCAAACTGCGCAAAGTGAAAATATAACCGTTATTCCCGAGTACACCACGGCACGTCCGGCGGTACGCGACGCAATTCTCTGAGCGGTCGCCATATCGCGGCTGGCGCCGAGCTCCTGCCGTACGCGAGTAAGGACGATGAGCGAGTAGTCGACTGCTACACCGATGCCGAACACCGAAGCGGTACTAGTCGTAAATGTTGATAGTTCTGCGTTGAGGGACAGAATATAGATGACTGCTCCACTGAGAATGAGCGCCACCGCAGCGAGCACAAGGGGAAGCATGGCGGCTGTTACAGAGCCAAAGACAGCTATCAGAACTACCAAGAGCACCGGAAAGCCGATTCTCTCAGCTGCTGCAATTTCTTTCTTAGACGATGCGGCAACGGCTGCCGCCAACGCGTTCTCGCCCAGGAGGTGGATTTCAACGCGGCGTGCGATTTGTGTCCGGATTGGTAGACGTGCCACTACCTTCGCGACGAGATCCGGTGCGGCATCTTCGCTGATAGTGACAGTGAGAGGCATGATAAGCGGCCCGACAAGGCCTGCCGCGAATCGTGCTTGTTCACTAGCGTCGGGTGAAAGCGTGATACCACGGAGTCCTCGGACGCCACGTTCCACGTGCGTAATGGCAGTTTCGAGTTCTCCGCTTGTTGCTCCGTGCTTTGGCCATAGTAGCACCGCTAGATTGGCACGACTCAGTTGAGGGTAATTTCGTGCGAGTATCTGGTCTACCCGAGCAGATTGGGAAGCCGGGACTGTATAGCCACCGATTGTCAGGTGCTGCGATTGTTTTGCGGCAAACGGCAACGCCGCTCCAATCGTTAGCAGGCAAACACCGAATACAACCCGTGGCCTCCGCGTCACGAGACGTATCAGCCAGCTTGCCACTAGTGCCCCGAGAGCACGCCTCTACGAGCTCGCCCCGGCCTCACTCTTGATGCGTAATCGCTAGGGCACGGAACCCTAGTTGTAGCCGACGCTGAGCTGCCATTGTAGAAGTGATAAACGGCGTGAAACGGAAACCCGTCACGTGGGCATCGTTCTGGCACGGCCATACCTTCGGGCGTGTAGGGGACGAGCTTGCCGTGTCTGCGGGCGTAGTAGGTGAGGTGGCTTGGCCCGAGCGTCGTTTCCATGTGAACAATGACGGCTGGCGGGCCTTCAGGCCAAGTCGGGATAATTGGCATTGCGGTGTGGATCTCCGCCCCGTAGAGGCCGGTCGTCGGTAGCAGTTCGGACGGAAACAAAAACTGCCCCACTACTGGTCTACGGGTTTCTGCGTAGATAAGCAGTGTGGTGTGCTGGTCCTGCGGTACTCCCATGTAGATCGACACGAAGGCGTAGAACGTGTCACGCTGCGTTCCTACCGGAATCTCGACTATCGCGTTACCTAGCCCCATTCGCGAATTTGGAGGACATTCTTCAGGCCCCTTGTTCATTAGGATCGCCGGGCTGCAGGTTTCTTCTCCCAGGTCCGTCGTGCCGAGCCCCATGCCGGCGGGAAGATCGATTTGGACATCGGTTACTGGCGATGGCACCCCGCCTGTGGTTGACGTGATGTCAAAGCCAAAATGGATTGTCGTGCTTGCTCCGAGGCGGTCGGGAGTGAGGCTCGCCTTTAGAGCGACACGTTCTTCTGCGCTTGCCTTGCTCGGGATGAAGGGGTCCCTGTAGGTGGTCCAGGGTTTATGCGTGGTCTGGTTGGTGTTGGTTGTTCTCTTTCTGTGCGTACTCGGCTGGTGTGAGCCCGCCGAGGGCTGAGTGTGGTCTGTAGGTGTTGTATTGGATGCGCCAGTCCTCGATGATGATCTTCGCCTCGGTGAGGCAGGCGAACTCTTCGATGTTCAGCAGCTCGTCGCGGAGGCGGCCGTTGAAGGACTCAACGAATGGGTTCTCCCACGGGCTGCCGGGCTCGATGTACGCGGTCTGAGTGCCCGCTAGGCGACAGTAGTCCCTCAGCGTCCACGCGATCATCTCCGGGCCATTATCAGCCCGGAGATACTTTGGGGTACCTCGCTGTTGGACGAGTTGCTCGATGACGGTGATGACGTTCTCGGCGGTGCAGGTCCGGTCGACGCGGATCGCGAGTGCCTCGCGGGTGTACTCATCGACGATGTTGCAGAGCTTGATGCGGCGGCGGTCGGAGGTCTCATCGAACTGGAAGTCCACGGCCCACACCTCGTTCGGTTTGCCCGCTCTCAAACGCGCTGCCTGCCCGGTCGCCAGGCGGCGGCGCTTGCGGGTCCTCACAGGCCTTCTGAGGCCCTCCTGGCGCCAGACCCTTCTGGTGCGCTTGCGGTTGACCGTCCAGCCCTCCCGCAGCAGGATCTCCTGTGCTGTCTTCCACCCCCACCGCGGGTGCTCTTTGGCGATCTCCCGCAACCGTGATGCCAGACGCTGGTCATCGTCGCGTGGCGGCTGTAGCCGCTTGCGTTGTGTGGAGCGGTGTTGGCCCGTCACACGGCACGCGCGGCGCTCTGAGACCCCGAAGCGCTCCTGCAGGGTGCCGACGGCCCTACGCCGGCGCCCCGGGGTCAAAAGTTTCCCTCAGCCAGCTCCTTGAGCATGTCGATATCCAGCGCCTGCTCAGCAACGAGCTTCTTCAACCGCTGGTTCTCGCCCTCAAGCTGCTTCAAGCGCTTCGCTTCATCGGCCTTCATCCCGCCGTACTGCGCCCGCCAACGATTCCACGTCGCTTCGCTGACCTCCAGCTGGCGGAGAACCTCCACAAGCTCGCCGCCCTCGTTCAAGAGCCGTTCGCCCTCCCTGATCTTCCTGACCGCCTGCTCCGGCGTATGCCTATGCCGCTTCATGATCGTGTCCATCCTTCCATCCCATCACGGGAAACACGACCACGCATCCAACATGGATCACTTCATGGGGACCCCGTCAGGGATCAAGATCGCGAGCAAGACGAAAAACGTCGTTATCGCTACCGTTCTCTGCAACACACTAAGTCCTGAGTTCACCGTTGACGGTCATATGCACTTCGTAGTGCCCGCGCGTGATCAGCCCGACGGTTTCCAAGCTGGAGCCAGTTGCGTGCGCGTATGTATCGCTGCCTCCCGTTACGCTCATGTGTCCCTTGAAGTGGCCGCTTTTACCTGATACATAGTATGACTCGACACCGCGGCCCGTGAGCGTACCTATGGAGGATCGCGCAGTGAATGTAACCGTGGCCTCTGTGTAGCCGAGTGCGATCACCACCGTAAGTCGGCCGCGGAGTGTACCCGACGCCTGGCCTTCCTCGCGAAGCACCTGTGTCCCTTGATGAGCAACAAGATGTAGCTGGGCCGTATCACTAAGACGGATCGCTCGTGCTGCTGTCGTCTGTCGGCTGATTAGCTGGGCGCTCGAACTCGTGCTGCAGATCACAAAAACAGCCGTTGATACCAGGAGGCTGACAACACGATACCTCGCCCTGTGAGTCGTGGTGAGGGCAGGCATCGCAAGGTTATACCTGCACAAGATTACGTGTGTCCAGTTGTACGACCCGATGCACCGTCCTTGGGCTGCACGAGCGTCATGCTACTGCGACCAGTGGAGATCGAGTTTCTGGCTCCAGATGGAAAGTCTTTCCGCAGTGCGGGCAAGTAACCGAGAGATCCGCCGTATCCGAGGGCTCGGGCTCGCTGTCTTCGTCGTCGCTCCCAGCCGCACCCGTCCTAGAAGCTCGCTGCGCGCCGCGCAACTCTGTGCGTAGGTCCGCTACCGAAAGGTGGTCGGCGACAGCGCGATCGAGCCATTGGTCCTGATCATGGGGCTCAAGTTGGGCGACCTCGGCGTGGTGGCTCCACGTGAGCTTGTCCCGACGTCGGGACAAATCAAACCGCCTCGCGACATAGACTATATTTCTCAGAGTCTTTACGTCGTAGCCAGTGATCCGGGCGGCCTCGGAATACTTTTCGCCCCACCTCGATGCCCCGTACTGGAGCCAGTCGCCCACCCACCAGTTGCTCACGCGACTCGTGGCACCAAGCCGATACCCCCATCTGACCCATTGTGGGTGCTCGAGGTCTTGATCGGGCGCCCAAGCAACATTCGGGCTCGGGGACCTCTGCATTCCGCTGGCGGCTTGTCCGCGCCTCGATGTCGCCAGCGTGACAGCTTGAGGGATCGCAGCTTGAGGGATCGTCATCGTATCCATGTCGAGAGAGCCCGCCGCTAGGGGTCAGCATTCAAAACGCCGAACTCGCGCTGTATGTCTATCAGATGGAGAATGAGATGCGGCCGACCAATGTGGGCGGTGTGCCCGAACACATTGATCGGTTGCATTTGGTGGGATCTGGTGTACAAAAGAGCCAATCCTACCTACGACCTACGACTTGGGCGATGAATCTCCAGAAGAGAGTTCTGCAAGGCGGAGTGCGACATCGAGCTCCGCCAGGCAAGTCCCGAGCGGGCGACCGAGTAGCTTCTCTGCCAAACGTAGGCGATTTCCAACTGTCTGCCGGCGCACCTTCACTACGGGCGCCGCAGAGGAGCGGCTGCATTCGGCGTCGATGTAAGCGCGTAGCGTGTGAAGCAAATCCTTGCCATCCGGGCGCGCCCGGATCGGCGCCAAGAACTCCCCGAGCCATGTGGCGAGCGTGTTATTTTCCAACGCAGCCGCCAGCAGGGGGCTTTCCGCATATCGCACAACTCGCCCTGGGCTGCGGAGCGCTCGCAGTCGCGCTCCTCTGGCTTCGCGGTGCGTCTGGCGCCATCCGTCAAGCCCCCACCCCGGCCCACCGATAGCGAGGATCTCGCCTGTCGTCTCGGTAGACGGTAAAATGCGCTCAATATCCGCGCTTGTGAGACGCCGGGATGTGCCAAACCAGGCCCACACGGTGCCGTCGTCACACTGCGCCGGCAGGAAGTCGCAACTAAGGTCGGTCTTCACGTGCTGGAGGGCGCCGTGAATATCGGTCCCAGTGGCGATCACGCCGAGATGCCATGAGGTGTCAAGCTCGTAGTCCAACTCGGCCAGTTCCGCGAGCTCGACCGGCTCCTTGGCGAGTAGCCTCCTCACGATCTCGGTGCAGGGCTGCTCAGGCGGGCGGGCGATCTGCTCCCGCTCCTCAAGGTACTCGTGTTCGATCGCGGCCGTGAGGCGTTCTAGGAGTGCCTCCTGTGTCCTGCGTAGGTACTGCAGAGGCCCGCTACTTAGATCGAGGTGCTCGGCCTCCTCGGCTACGAACTCGCCGAGTCGGCCGTGTCCGGCGACGTAGCGGCGCAGTACCGTACCCAGGCTTACTCCCGCATGTGCCGCGCGGCGTGCCTGAGTGGCCGCCTCCGGCGGGACAGTACCGGACCACTCTAGCCCAAACTCTAGCCCATGTTCGATGGCTTCGAGACAATAGTCGAGGACAGCGGTGATCGCAGCGAGCATGCCAGCCTGATAAGTGGAGTTTTGACTGGCTGTCGAGTCGGGGACAGACTCCTGGATGCGTGTATGGATTGCCTGCACGATCTCTAAACGACGTGCTCGCAGCCGCTCGACGATTTTGACACCGATGCCTTTCAGTGCCTTGTCGGCTTCTCGTTCCTTGGCTAGCATCGACTACCACAAATCGCAAACATATGTGATTTAGGAGTGAACACCTAGACCGCGCCCGGCACCGTGGAGCAGTATTTGTCTTGCCGACTGAGCGGCACGATGGCAAGACATTCTGAAGCACCCCTATCGGGGGGGGGGGGGTGTGAAGCCCTCTCTCCGCCAGGAGGCGTAGTGAGGCAAGATGTAGTTCTCGTCGGCATGGCATGGGCACGGGTACGCTACTGGATAGCCAAACAGACCGACCACCTAGAACCTGTTCGTCTTTGGAGTATGGGTGCTGCACGGCTGATATGCAGACAGTCGCAGGGGATCATGTCTGACTGATCGCCTCGTGGTTGCGTACCGAGTCGAACTCGATCACGCCGTTGGGGAGCAGCCAATAGAGTAGGCGGGCGGCGCCCCGGCCGTGGCCGAGGTTGCACATCCAGGCCTTTGCGCCGTCGTCGCGGACGGCTTGAGGGTCATCGCCGCTGCCGCTCTTGCCTTGGCGCCAGGGGTGCGGCTCCAGCCCGGGAAGTTCGGATGCCCGGCCGCAGGCGACCATCGCGCACGCGAACGCGATTCTGGCCGCCGGGGTGGCGATACGCCGATCCTCGACGCTCGCCATGAACTGCGGCGCAAGGCGATATCCGCCGAGCGCCTGGTCGCGGCGGTCTGCCGCTTGCAGGGCGGTCAGCCATTCGCGGCAGATGAGGCGTTGCATGACCGCCTCGCGGTCCATGCCGGCGACGGCCTGAAGCTCGGCCGTATCCAGGCCCGCGACTTGTAGCGCGGTGAGCTGGCGTTGTAGCCCGGCGAGTTGTGTCTTGGCTGCCTTGGCGCGTTCGACTGCCAGGCGCTGCTCGGCTTCGCTGTCGCGCGACTTCGAGAGCGCCCGCGCCGACTGCTCCTCGAGCGCAGCGAGCCTCATTTGGATCGGGGCAAGGTATTGCCGCACGAGCGGGCGACTCAGCTCGAACGCGGCTATGAGTCTCTCTACCGCGCTGCGGCTGTCACCGCGGCTGCGGGCAGGGACGAGGGGGTGCTCGGCTGGGTCGCTGTCCGGGCCCACACCGGGCCAAAAGATCCGGGCCTCCCCGCCTTCGACCGCTAGCTGCGGACCGAGGGCGTGTGCCAATCGCCTGCACAGGTCTGCGCTTTCCAGGACAAAGATCGAGGCAGGGTCCTTGAGCGCCGCACGTGTCAGGCCGGGCGGAAAGGCCCGGTCATCGCCACTAGCGCCAACGGTGAGGACGATGATCGCGCAGTGGCGCTCGCCACGGAGATCGGACAACAGCCGCCGGAGGTCTTTACGAGAGCTGACGCGAAACAGCGGCGCTTCGGATGCACCGGTCGGCGGCGGTGGCGATCGGACCTGTACGAGCGCCTGTTGCTCGGGGGTGAGCTCCGTTGCTCCTGGGGGCTTGATCGCGAACTCGTCGCCAAGGCGCCGCAGGGCGTCCTCACCATAGATGCCCGTGCTGTCGTGAATCAGCGGGTGCCAAGTGGGGTCGGGGTGCTCTCTGACGCCCGGCATCCAGATTCGCGCGGCGCCGTTATACGCGCCGAGCGCGTCCGGGAGGAGCTTGCTCATTTCTCGTGCCTGCTGCGGCTCGATGACGTAAATGGTGACGTTGGCCCACACCACCTCGCAGACGAGGTCGACCGCGAGCGCCGGGTCGCGCGACCCAGGGCGGCAGGTCACGCCCACAATCGGGCTGGCTCGACCCGGATCGAGAATCTCCTCACACATCGCTTGGAGTTGGCGCCCCGTCGCGACCCTGAAGATAGACCGGGTGCCCCTGGCGTTCGCAGAGCCTGGCTCCTCGAGCGATGGCGCGAGCGCCGGCGAACGAGCGGGTTCCTGCCTTGATGTCGATGCGGCCTGTCCCATCTTCAGTGGGCCACTTGAAGGCCCGCGAGGACTTCCGCGGCGTGGCGGCCGGGGATGGTGACCGGGTAGTAGACCTGGGTGATCTTGCCGCGGACGACGACGATCGTCAGCCGGTGATAGAAGCGCTCGCCGCGTACCCTGAAGGTCGGCAGGTTCAGTAGCTCCGCGAGGCGTAGCGTCGGGTCGGACGCAAGCTGCTGCAGCAGACGGTTCGAGGTGATCGCCTCCCGCAGCTTCTCCGCGGGCTGGCTGCTGACGCCGATGATCGTGAGGTGCAGAGCGGTAAAGACCTCGTGCAGATCACGGAAGCCGCGGTGCTCCTCAGAGTCGGCAAGCGGCGTATCAGAACCATGTTGGTCTGAGGTGTCGCTGCCGGGATAGATGTACGCCACGAGCGAGGCGTCATCGTCTCCAAGGCGTATCCGCTCCCCGCCGGCCGAGGCGAGCGTGAGTGGCGGTGAGCGCATCCCGATCAGCCAGTGCCTGAGCTGGTGTGCCTCGATCGTCCCACGCAATGAGTGGGACGCGCTTGTAGCGCGCGCTCGGAGGAGTCCCCGGCATGTTCGTATCACCACCTGGCCGCCTGCATCCACGAGATGACCTGCCGCGTGTGGTTCTCGATGTCCTGTTCCGGCGGAAAGATCACCCTATCGACTCGCTCAGCCACGTCGCGCGTGCCAAGGATGCCGCCATTGTTAGCGCATTTAGTTAGACGCTTCATCTGTCGCGCCTGTCACGTTTTTGAGGCACGGGCAAGTCACCCAAGGCATCGCCGGGTGGGATACCAAGCCCGTCGCAGAGAATAAGGATGATGGAAATACGCGGCTCGCTGCGACCACGTTCAGCCCTAGCAACGGTGCTGGGACTTAGACGACACCTCTTTGCCAACTCTGAAGTAGGCATCCCGGCAGCTTGCCGGTAGAACCTGATGCGAGTGCCAAACAGTTGCGCAAGTTCCCTGCGCTCGCCTGCCGCACTAATCAAAGCAGCATTCGGTGGCATCTTTTGACCAATCTCCATAAACCGTGGCGGGTCGCAGGCTGGTCGTCAGCCCCGCCGTCGGCGGACTCGTGACGACCCTATTCGGGGCGGGATTATCATTGAGGAGGCCACTTGCGGTTCCGCAAGGCCGAGGCGTCGGGCTTGTGCTTTGACTCGCTTGACGAACTCGCCAAGCGCTTCGATGCGGGCACTCACGGAATCACGAGTCTGCTTGCTCGCCGTCCGTGGCATTTCCGCTAGTTGGTCGGTTAGGATTAGATGCTCCTTTCTGAGTGCCCTAAGAACGAGTTGGGGATGCAAGCTGAGATTAATTTCTGCATCTGCTTGTGACCTTTTATTACGCCAACCAATTTCATCAATCAGAGCGCGACCGGCATCGAACGCTTTTAGCGGTTCGCGGTAAAAATTACTACTCGCACCGCTTCCGAACTGGAGAGCCCTGTTCGATATATCCTCTGCGGCAAAGCCCCACTCGCCAAATAGACCACGCCGAAGATATGGCACTATGTCGGACGGTACCGCTAGCATGGCGTCGGTTGGTTCGTCTTTACGCATGACTCGAAATCAGTTAGTTTTGCTAGTTGCGTGTCGGTCTTTCCCTTGTGGGGTGTACGCGGACCCACTAAACCTTCTCTGCGAGTGGCTGCAACCACGGACGCAATTCTTCTAGCGCCTCAGTCCAGAACTATGCGCTGGGTCGTGGCGATCACTTTGGAGCCGAGATGCTTCAGTGCCTCATGGGTGCAAGCGTCCGCCGGAATCGTCAACTCGACCGCGGCGGCTGGCCGGCCCTCTGTGTCCATCACTACAGCGGCGACGGCACGCCTGCCGGCAAGCGACTCTTCGTCGTCAACCGCGATGCCTTCCGCCGCGATCCGCTCAAGCTCGGCACGCAGGCCGGTCTTGCCCGTGATCGTCTTAGGGCCATGCTTGGTGAGGCGCAGTTCGACGATGATCTCCTGCTGCTCTGCCGCAGGCAGGCGCGCTAGGAGCGCCTTGCCTGCGGCAGAGCAATGGACTGGCGAGCGAGTGCCCAGTCCGGTGCCTGCATCGACCGCGTATTGCCCTTGGCGAGACCCATGCCAACGGTCGATGTAGACAACATCGGTCCCCCCGAGGACCCCTAGCTTTGTCGTGCGCCCGGTTCGCGTCCGCAACTCCCGCAAGTGCTCGCGAGCCACCCGGCGGACCACTATCGAATCCAGCAAGGAGAGTCCTACGTCGGAGACGCGCGAAGACAGGCGGTACTTGCGTGAGGGCCCCTGCTCAAGGTAGCCGAGTGTTACCAGGGTGGTCGCATAGCGGTGTGTGGTCGAGCGGCCCAAGTCGAGTTCTTCCGCCATATCGGCGATCCCGCGGATGGGATGTTCAGGGGTAAAGCATGTGAGCATTTGCAGGCCTGCAAACAACGAGGACGAGAACCTGCCAGGATGCTCAGGGTCCAACGGTTTTGACATTCCTCACCTGCCTATCCGAAGCGATGACCCATCTCAAGACGTGACTGGGAAGCGCAGCGGCGCCAGACTGCCGCCGACCTGAGTCGCCAGTCCTCCGTGGGTACCTGGGCGGATGGCACCCGTTGCGGACTCGGGCGGCGGTTTGCTGGTCGCCCACGCTGCCCGCGGCCATCAAGCTCACCCAGGGTCGTACAAAACTTGACTGATTACTGGAACACACGGCCGACACCTATACCATCGTTCCTCGATAGTCTGGGCGACGAATATTCGGCCGCAACGAAAAATGAAGCACCCCCGTGAATGGCGTGCCGAGCCGAGACCGGAACCGAACTCGGAAAAGCCGACCATCCGGGATCGTAAAGGGGCTTCGGGAAACGCCGGTGGCGAACGAGTGAGGAGAGCGATCGCCGCTACGCGCGTGCGACCACTGAGGACATCATCGTCCGCCGTATCTGCGTCGTCGGTGGCTAAACTCGGTGAGGGAGTCGGCGAGGGCTTGGCGGGAGAAGTCGGGCCAGAGCTCGGGGCGAAAGATGAGCTCGGAGTAGGCGGCTTGCCAGAGCAGGTAGTTTGAGAGCCGCTGCTCTCCGCCGGTGCGGATGATCAGGTCGGGGTCGTACATCTCGGGGGCGTAGAAGCAGCGGCGGAACTCCTGCTCGCCGCCGCCGGCGAAGCGCTTGGCGGCGTCTACGATCTCGGCTCGTCCACCGTAGTTGAACGCGATGAACAGCGCGAGCCGCGTGTTGTGCGCGGTGAGGGCCTCCGCGCTTTGCATCCGTCGGCGTAGCTCGTCGGGGATTTCTGCTCGGCGTCCGATGAAGCGCATGCGAACTCCCTGCGTGTGCAGCTCGGGGGTCTCTCGGGTGATGCGTTGGGCGAGCATCGCGATCAGCCCTTGAACCTCGCTGGCTGGGCGTGACCAGTTCTCGGTTGAGAACGAGTACACCGTCAGCTGCTGGATGCCGAACTCCACAGCATCGCGCAGGCGTGCCTTCAGCGTCTCCGCGCCGGCCTCGTGGCCGTCGTAGACCGATACTCCGTGGGAGCGCGCCCAACGACCGTTGCCGTCAGCGATGATCGCGACGTTGCGCGCGTGAGTGTCGCGATTCGAGCCGCTCCCTGTCTGGCTTGCCGGTGGGTGCATTAGTGGGTTGCGTAGGTGGCTGACGTGCTCGATCGAGGTAGCCGCTCGGGCTAGTGCGGAGCGAGTGAACGGGCGCTGCGCGCCGCCGCAAAGGCGCTCGTCAGGTCTCCGTAGTGGCACGGAATAAAACTTGCTGATCCCAGCTCCCGGTGCGTGGGGTGCACGTCAACGGGCATCGGGGCGTAGGGCCTGGGTCTACGATGGCAGCCTGCGCCTCGTCGTCGACCGACCTCCTTGACAAGCGCTGGGCTGGCACCGTCTCTCCTGTCAGCCGTTCATCGTGGACACGGGTGCCGCTGCGAGTGCGGCGAGGGCGTTGCTGGATGCCCTCGGCCAGGCGTGACCAGGACGCGGACTTGGGTAGCCCACAGCCTGAACCGACCCCGTGCTCTCCGCGTAGAAGGTCCGTGAGTTCATTGGCTCTGCCTGCTCAGCGGCTGATTGGTCGGCCGTCGATCACTGGTCTCCAGCTCGTCAGCCCTGCGGGCGAGTTCGTGCAGCGCCAGCCCGAGGGCTCGGGCAATGCGATCGGCGACGTCCCATGTCGGGTTGCCCACGCCGCGCTCCAGACCTCGGATGGAGGTGGGGTCGAGGTCAGCGGCGTCTGCGAGAGCCTCCTGGGTCAGCTTGATCTCTTCGCGCCGCAGGCGGATCGCTCGGCCGAGGGCGACCTGGGGGCTCTGGCTGATCCGCACGCCTGAACCCTCGCCGGACGGCGCCTCCATGCCCAGGGAACGAGTTCCCGGTCGGCGAGGGGCCAATCAAGTAGTCTATATGCCGCTGGCCGAAACAGAGGCAACCATATAAACGAGACTTTAGCGCACTGATCAAGCTTGATGCCTTCCACCTATGCGACAAAGGACCCCGATGTACAACACGGGGGTTGACTCTAACGGCGCCATGCGCCAGATCGCCAGCGGCGAGCAACGAGCGAGGCGGTCGTGCTTCCGCTGATCGACGGCGTCATTCTCACGCTCGTGATCGAGAAGCCGAGCTACGGCTACGAGATCCACGGGCGATTCATGCGCCGGTTCGGCGAGATCCTGTCGATGAGCCTTGCGAATGTCTATGACGTGCTTGGGCGTCTGGAAGAGGAGGGGTATATCGCGGTTGCTGGTCGCAGTGGTCCGCGTGGCAGGCCGAGAATCAACTTCCGACCGACAGATCAGGGAACGGAGATCCAGCTATCTTGGCTTGCTGAATGTCTTGGCGACCCGCAGCGCTTCTCGATCCTGAGCCGGCTGGCTTCGACCAGCTTGCGCCACCCGGACGCAAGGCTGAAGTTGATTGACTGCTTCGTCGAGAAGGCCTCGCAGGAAGCATGCGAGATCCAAATGCCCGACTGTGACGATAGTATGCTTTGGACTCTGCTCATCGAGCTGCACCGACGTCTGGCTGACGCGAAGCTTGAGTGGGGTGCCTACGCCCGAGGTCTGGTTCTCGAACGCGAAGGGGGAGCCGGAGAGGCCGCGGGATGAGCTTGCTGTCGATCAAACACGTGACCAAGCGCCACGGACGCGGGCGGATCGAGCGGCTGGTGCTGAAGGATGTCTCGCTGGACATCGAAGCGGGCGAGTTGGTCGCGGTGTGGGGCCTGCGGCGCTCGGGCCGCACGACGCTCGCTCGGATAGCCGCGGGCTTGGAGCGTCCCGACGAAGGCATGGTGTTGTTCGCCGGGCAGGAGTTGGCGCAGCGCCGAGACAAGATCTTGGGCCACGAGATCGGCTGCGCCCAGATGCACCTCTCGCTTGGGGAGGGCGGGTCGGTACTCGACCAGGTCGCGGATGGCCCGCTGGCCGGAAGAATCTCCCTGTCGGCAGCAAGGCGGCGGGCGCAGGAGGCGCTCGCTGAGGTCGGGGCCGAAGGGTGTGCGGAGTTCAGTCCGCGCGAACTCGACGCGGGCGAGGCGGCGCGTGTAGCGCTCGCCCGCGCGCTGATTGGTGGTCCGAGGCTGCTTGTCGTCGATGAGCCGACCAACGGCGTTGATCTGATGGATCGCGACCCGATCCTCAGGCTGCTGCGCGGCATCGCCAACCGCGGCGTGGCCGTGCTGATGACCACAGGCGATGGTGCCGCCCTGGCAGGCGTTGACCGTCCGTTCACGCTAGATCACAGCGAACTGCGTGGCGGCGCCGCGCAGCCGCTCGCATCAGTGAGCCCGCTGCGCCGCCGTTCCTCGCACTCAGCCAAGTCCAAGCGCATGGGATGAGGCGGGCGTGAGCACGCTTGAGTTGCAGCAGGTTGTCAAGCACTACCAGGGTCCGAGCGAGGTGGTGCGTGCGATCGACGGCGTGAGCCTCGCGGTGGCGCCCGGGGAGATTCTCGCGCTGTTCGGTCCGAGCGGCTCCGGTAAGAGCACTCTCCTGCTGCTCGCGGCGGGGCTGCTGGCCCCCGATGCGGGGATGATCCGCTCCGGGGGCAGAGACGTCACGAGCTTGTCGGAAGGCGAACTGGCGGACTACCAGCGCCACGATGTCGGGTTTATCTACCAGTCCTCGCATCTGATGAGCGGGGTGCCTGCGGTGGAGAATGCGGCGATCAAGCTGCTCGCGGATCGAGTGCCGCTGAGGCGAGCGTGTCGAATGGCTGTCCCGTGGCTTGAGCGTGTTGGCTTGGGCCGGCGGCTGCACCACACACCCGAGCAGCTCTCCGGCGGTGAGCGCCAGCGGGTCGCGATTGCGCGCGCGCTTGTCAACGGGCCGCGCCTGATCCTCGCGGATGAGCCCACCGGCAATCTCGATACCCAACGCGGCGGGGAGGTGCTTGCGCTGCTGGCCGAACTCGCCCGCGAGCAGGAGACGGCCGTCTTGCTCGCCACTCATGACCGACAGGCTGCTGAGATCACCGACCGTCTCTACACCCTGCGGGATGGCAGACTTCTACCCGACGCGGAGGGAGCTTCGCTCGAGCAGCCCCTCTCCCGCCTGTCCAAGGTCGCGGACGGGTGAGCAACGATGCGACTCTCTGCTCTGCTCTACTTCTACGCCCGCCGGCTGCGAACACGCCCTGCCCAGGAGTTGCTCGCGGGCGTGGGCATCGCCCTCGGCGTCGCATTGGTGTTCGCGGTGCAGGTGGCGAACGACAGCATCACAAGCTCTTCGCAGGAAATCGTTAGAACGATTACGGGGCCGGCGACGCTGCAGGTCCACGCTCGGAGCGCCAACGGCTTCAATGAAGCACTGGCCGAACGTGTGCAGCGACTTCCAGGAGTGGCGCATGCAGCGGAGTTGCTCGAATTGCCGGCGACGATCGTCGGTCCTCGGTCGCGTCGCGTCGCGGTGCAGCTCGCCAGTTCAACCCCTGCGCTCGGGCTGCTCGATGGACTTTCGAGTGAGGTGCCTCTGCAAGCTGCTGTGGAACCGGGCGTCATACTCCCGAGTGCCACCGCCCATGCGCTCGGGCTCTCATTCACACTTGGGCACGCCATCGAAGGCCAGCCCTTGCACGTCACGCTGGACTTCCGTGGCCGCGCGAGTTCGGTCAAGGTTACGGCGATCCTTGGGAAAGAAACGATCGGAGCGCTCGCCGATGCGAGCGCGGCAATAGCCCCGCTGTCGGTGATTCAGCACCTTGCCGGCCTGCCAGGCCGGGTCACTCGCGTCTTGGTGCAGAGCGCCCCGAGGCAAGAAGCTCGTGTGCGCGCAGAGCTTTATAGGGTGGCGGCAGGGCGGCTGACGGTTGCGCCAGCCGATCAAGAAATTGCCCTGTTGTCGCAGGCGCTGCGTCCGAACGCCGAGGCGACGGCGTTCTTCGCCTTGATCAGCGGTCTCGTGGGTCTGTTGTTCGCGTTCAATGCGATGCTGCTGACAACGCCCGAGCGCAGGCGCACGATCGCTGACCTGCGTATCCAGGGTTTCCGACGTTGGCAGTTGGTGCAGATGCTGCTCTTCCAGGCGTTGTGTCTCGGCGTGGCCGCCTCGCTCATCGGCTTGTTGATAGGAGGGCTGCTCTCTCGCGGCGCCTTCCACGAGAATCCCAATTACCTGGACGTCGCGTTTCCCCTGGGCTCTCAGACGGTAATTGGCCTGCGACCATTGTTGATTTCCTTCATCGGCGGAGTCTTGGTGACATGTCTGGCGGCGGCAGTACCACTACTTGATCTGCGTCGCAGCCGAGCTGTTGATGGCATCTACTTCGAGGATGGAGAACCTGGTCACGCTCTCGATATGCGTACACGAGTGTGGATGCTGGTGGGCGGTGTCGCGCTGGCTGCCGTGACAAGTAGTCTGTTGCTCATAGAGCCGGGAGCTGCGCTTATTGCCACGGTTGGCACAGGGGTGGGAATGCTGTTCACAATTCCAGCGGTTTTTTTGGCTATGGTCAAGGTGGTAGAGTCCATCGCCGCGCGCGGTACCAGATTGAATACGCTGCTTATTGCTACTCGTGCGCTGCGCGCCACGACGGTGCGATCGCTTGCACTTGCAGCGACGGGTGCGATTGCCATCTTCGGCAGCGTAGTCGTCGAGGGCAGCCACCAAGACCTTCTGCATGGTCTGTACCGCGACTACGAACAGTACGTCGGCACCGCAGATGTGTGGGTGGCGAACCACAATGACCACCTGGCCACGATGGACTTCCCGGCGGACGGTCTTCCCCGACAAATCGCTGCTCTCCCGGGAGTTGCGGCAGTCCGTATCTACCAGGGCGGATACTTGGACGTCGATGGCCGGCGCGTCTGGATCATCGCCCGCTCCCCAGCAATCAGAGACATGGTCCCCCCAAGCCAGATCGTCAGCGGCAACCAGACCAAGGCGACAACGTTGCTTCGAGCCGGAGGCTGGATCACCGTCTCTCAGCAGCTCGCCGCCGCGCTGCACACAAAGCTCGGAGGCCGAGTCACACTGCCCACCCCCACCGGCCAGAAAAGCTACAGGGTGGCCGCGATCACGACCAACCTGGGATGGAGTGGCGGTGCGATCGTACTGAATACCACCGACTATCGCCGTGCTTGGGTGAGCGCCGATCCGAGCGCCCTGGAAGTGGATGATCGTAGTGGGAGCGATCCTCAGCTCGTCAGGGAGGAGATCACGCGAGCGCTGGGCCCGCATACGGGCCTGCAGGTACAGACGAGCGCACAGCGAGCCGCGGGCGCAGACGCGCTTGCCAGACAGGGCCTGAGCCGGCTGAGCCAGGTGGCCCTGCTGCTCGTGGTCGTCTCTGCATTGTCGATGGCTGCCGCTATGGGTGCCGCGATCTGGCAACGTCGTCGATCGCTCGCGTCGCTTCGCATCCAGAGCTTTCAGCCCCGCCAGCTGCGCTGGGTGCTCCTGCACGAGTCAGCGCTCGTGCTCGGCACAAGCTGTCTCATGGGCGCCATCGTGGGAATCTATGGTCACCTGTTGGCCGACCGCTACCTGCTGCTTGCGACCGGCTTCCCCATATCTTTCTCGTCCCAAGCGCCGCGGGCATTCGACGTCTTCATACTTGTTTTGGTCGCGGCGCTTGCGGTGCTCGCGATCCCTGGATATCTGGTCTCGAAGACCTCGCCCGCTATGGCGCTCGACGCGCCATAGCCCCCCGGTAGCGCCCTCCAAGTCAATGCCAGCAGCAAGGCATCGAGGTTCAGGCCAACATAGTTGGCATGATATCTCTACGCATATCCAGCTTGGGCGAGGTGCTCGCGCTTCTCGCAGCCAACATTGATTACTGGCTGACAATAGCTCCTGCGGCGCGCGACGAGCTGGAACGCTGGCGCAACCACGCCCTATCAATCCCTGACCCAGTGCTGAGAGCGCAGGCGCTGCAGAAGCTCTCAAGCGAGGCACTCAACTCCGAAGGCGCAACGATTTTCGCTCTCCTTGCTCCTAGAGCAAACCGACGAAGACTGATCCGCTCGATTGTCGCATACCAGACAATGTATGACTATCTCGATGCCGTAAACGAGGAACCAGCCTTTTCGCCACTGCGCGACGGACTGCAACTGCACCGCGCGCTCCTGAACACGATACAAAATGGTAACACCCAGACTGACTATTACGCAAACCACATCGAACGCGACGACGGCGGATATCTCAACGCTCTGGTTGGCGCATGCCGCGACACGCTGAACGCTCTTCCTTGCATAACGGTCGTAATCCCGGCACTAACTGTCGCCATCAGGCGATGCAGCGAAGCGCAGGCCCATAACCATGCCAGCGCTGTAGAAGGTCGTGAGCAACTGATCTATTGGTCTGAGAAACAGGCTCCCAGCAGCGAATACCTATGGTGGGAGCTCGCCGCAGCGGGCGTCTCCTCGCTGGCGCTTCATGCACTGCTAGCTGCTGCCGCTACGCCCAAAATGACCTCATACGAAGCACAATGCATCGGTGCCGCCTACTTCCCTTCTGTCTGTGCCATAAGCGCACTGCTTGACAGCCTCATCGATCTTGAGCGCGACGCCGATACAACCAACCACCGCTTCGCGGCAAACTACGCCTCAAGCGATCAGGCGGCAGAACGTTACGCAGCGATCATCGTCGACGCCGAGGCTCAACTCAGTAGACTCCAACGAGCACGGCGGCATAAGATTCTCCTCATAGGTGTACTTGGCTACTACCTATCCGCCCGCGAGGCCCGCAGCGATTTTGCCTATGCAGTTACCGAGCGGGCGATAAACGCTGCGAGTTCGACGATATGGCCGGTCCTCGTGGTTATGCGTTTCCGACGCCTAAGAAAAGAGCGGCTGGGCCATTCAACGCCGTAACGAGCCACGCGCGAGAGAGCTGTAGTGGCCGGCCCTCCCTACACAAGCATGAGTTAACTCCACGCCCAATGATCAGCGCCCGCTTGCGGCTCACCGCAGCCTGTCTTCAGAAGTCAGTAACTTCTATGCGGCCGCCGCCGTTGCGGCCTGAGCCCGGCTGCTGGCGCGCTCGGC
This sequence comes from uncultured Solirubrobacterales bacterium, assembly GCA_963791485.1. GTDB lineage: Bacteria > Actinomycetota > Thermoleophilia > Solirubrobacterales > Solirubrobacteraceae > Palsa-744. Next base: position 59,461 of record CAWBSO010000006.1, on the reverse strand, counting down.
GACGATGCGTACGCGAGCGCCGCCGCGCGGAGCGAGCGTGACGCCCCGTCGGGCGGGCCGACTCGGGGTGCTTGCCACTGCGGCAAGCTCAAACCGCTTCAGGATCTCCCCCAGCACGACCTTGATCTCGAGCTGCGCCAGACCGGCGCCGAGGCAGCGGTGCGCGCCACCACCGAACGGCAGGAACGAGTAGCCGCTATCGGGGGTATCCCCCAGGAAGCGTTCGGGGCGGAACGCATCGGGATCGGGGTACACATCGGGGTCGTGGTGTACGCCGTAGGCATTCACGGCGATCGCCACACCGGTGGGGATCGTCCACTGGCCGACGGCGAACGGTTCGAGTACCTCGCGCGCTGCACCGATTGGCACCGGCGAACGGATTCGCAGGGTCTCCTTCACGAGCGCCTCCAGGTAAGCGTCATCGCCGTCGCGGGCTCGGGCCAGGACAGCGGGGTGGTGCATCAAGAGTTCTACAGCCCACGCGATCGCGGTTGCGGTCGTCTCGTGTCCGGCCGTGATCAGCGTGATCAGCTCGTCGCGCAACTGCTCGTCGGTCAGACCCGCCCCCTGCTCGTCGCGTGCCATCACCATCATCGCCAGGACATCCTCGCGCTCGCCCAGCCGCGGATCGGCTCTGCTCGCGGCGATGTGTTCGAACAGCAGCGCGTCGAGCTGGTCCTTTAGCCGCCAGTAGAACGTCGCCGGCACGTTCCAGCGTGAGCGGCGCACAAGGCTGGGCACCAACAGCGCCATGTTGCTCACCGGCGTGATCATCGAGTCGAAGATCCCACGCAGCCGACCGCGCATCCCGGCGTCTGAGACGCCGAGCACCGCGTGCAGGATCACATCGAGCGTGACCGTCTGCGCGAGCGGCTGAATCGCCACGACCTCACCGGCGCGAACGCAGTCGAGCTCGGCGCTCACCAGTTGCTCCATCAGTAGGACGTAGGATCGAACCCGCTCGCCGTGGAAGGGCGGCAAGAGCATCTTGCGGCGCTGGAGGTGCTCGGCCGGCTCAAGCACGATCACCGACTGGTCGCCGACGATCGGGCGCAGGATGTCGTTGGCGTGACGCTTGAGAAGCGGCTCGCCGGTGAACAGACGCCGGATCGCATCTCGATCCCTGGTGACCACGCTCACCGGCAGGCTGCCCAGCCGAACCGTGAACGTGTCCCCGTAGCGCTCATGGCAACGGTCGCTGAAGGCCGCGTAGCGCCACGTCCAGAGCACCGCCTGCACCGCTCGCGGCAAACGCGGCCCTGGCGGCGACGGACCACCATCACGCACCCCAGAGTCAATGGCAACAGACATCTGCTCAAGCCACACTAACCCCATCGCAAAGGCGAGTCAAACGACCACCCGCCAGGGGTCACTCGAAGGAGGACACACTCCTGGAACCCATGCCGATGAGCCTGCGCAGATCCTTAAACGACTCGGCTACTGAAGCGGGCTCCCCGAGTTGCGCACGGTCACGGCGCGACTGGCAGCGAGCGAGCGAGCTTCTGCCGCGCGAGAACGGCCTGGGAGGCTGATCCCGACCGGAAGCTCAGCGTACTCGCGGCGGGTGAGCACCCCGCCGATAGACCAGAAGCTCCGGGCCTGCTCGGTTTGCGCGCAGATGTAGGTCGTGGTCGTGGCCGTCTTGGCACTCGGAGGGGATGCAGCCTTGCCGCTTGCCTGCTGGCCGCGGCGCGCAACTGCAGGAGGTTTGCAAGCCTCGCCAGGGTGACGCTCTGCATAGTCGCGCATCGCGCGCTTGGCGCGCTCCTTCGCGCGGCGCTCGGCGAGCTTGGTGTAGACGTTGGCGATCAGCCAGCCGCCGTCGTCGTGCCCTGCCATCTCGGCGGCGGTCGCGGAATCCAGGCCCAAGCCGCCGTCCTCGACAGGGTCGACCATCCATTGCAGCGCCCGGTGCTTGAGTTCGTAGAACTCGAGGTTCGGCATGCCCGCCGCGACCCGCACGGCGTTCCAGTGCGGGGACCAGTTGGGGAGCGAAAGGTATCCACCGCGTATCGCGGGAAAGAGGATCGTCCGCTCGTATTGCATGACGAGCTCGAGGTGCGCACGAAGCCGCGGGCTGGGAACGACCCAGCGCGGATCGCCGTCCTTGGTCGGCACCCGCTCCCGTGTCCGCGAGTCGATCTGCCAGCGCACACCGATCAGATCCTCCTCAAGGTTCACTTCGTCTTTGTGCAACGCGAAGATCTCGCTCGGGCGGATTGCGGCCTCGCCCACCGCGAGGATGGCCCCCTCGATCGTGAGCGTGAACTCATCATCGCGGCAGGTGCGGGCGCAGTGCAGCAACCGCGCGTACTGCTCGTCGCTGATGATTTCGAAGTCGGGTCGGTCGACGCGGCGCTTCGTCTTGCTGACACCCATGCGCGAGAACTTGTTCTCGGAGATCAGTTCGCGGTCAAGCGCGTGGTTGAAGAACTGGCGCACCGACTGCTGCACATGCGGACCCATAGGCAAGATCCAGGTGAGCGCCTCATCGCGGCTGAAGCTGTCAAGCGGCCGCTCGCCGAACTCGCGCAGGAACGACTTGAGCCCCTCGCGCATGCGTTCGACGGTTTTCCGCCTGCGGCCCGTCGCCTTCTGCGCACGCTGCCCATCAGGCCAGCTCATCGTGATCCGCCCGTTTGGGTGGATCACCGCTCCCGCGAACTCCAGGCAGCTCGGAACGGGCTTGGCGTCGGGTTTCTCGACCTTCGCGCGCAGTTCGGCGCGTGCCTTCGCGACCGCCTGGTCGTACTCGGCGACGCTCGTGCAGCCGCTGACCCATTTGCGCCTGCCCTTGTAGGAGGCATACCCCGCCCAGTTCGGCTTGCGCCGCGTACCACGGTTGTGCGGCATCACGCACCACCACCGGCCGAGCTGCCAAGCAGCCAAGCCTCAACGTCGGAGATGCGGTAGCGAACGATGCCGCCCCGGCGCAGGTGCGGCAGGCCCTGGCGATGCTGCAATTCGATCCAGCGCGCAGTGACCTGCAGGTGATCGGCCAGCTGGTGCCTGGTCACCCACGGCTCCTCACTCGGCCCGGCGCCAATCGACGCTCCCGGCGCACGCGCCGGCAAGCCGCCGTCGCGGTCCTCGCGCGACACAAAGGCCGCACGCACAAACGGACGCTGCGACTCACGCGGGCGAGGGCGCCGGAGACGAGTCGAGTTGGTCGACGTCACGGTGCTCGTCGGCATCCGCCCGGCCTTCAGGGTGGGCTCGAGCCCGCGGGTAGCGTCCGTCCTGCCCGGCTGGGGTGCGGGTTCGGCGCGCTGCGATCGGCTGTGCTCGGCCATTCTGCTCTGTCGTTTCCAAGAAGCGTTTGCCCCCGGGTGACTTTCGCCAGCGCCAGCCATGTACAGCGGCGCGCGCTGAGCGCCCCAGCGCAAACGCCACGCCGGCGCGGGCCAAGGCCGCCCGAGCAGCACAGCGCACCGGCGCTGGCGTAGGCGTGGCACGCACCCAGCCGCAGCCGGTTTGCAGCCGATCCGCCGGCTGGCCGCAGCCGGTTTGCAGCCGCCCGGTACGCGAACGCTGCCGAACAGAGGCGAAGCGGGGCACGTGACCACCAGCGCTTTCGGGCTCTTTCGCCCGTGTTCGCTGGGGTTCGGGGGAATTTCTATTATCGGGGCGCCCAGATTCGAACTGGGGACCTCACCGACCCGAACGGTGCGCGCTACCAGGCTGCGCCACGCCCCGACGCAGGCTCCAGTATCCCACACTGCGGCCGCCGAGGCCGGCCCACAGCCATGCCCCACCAGCCCACCGCGCCGCCCTTCCCCAGCGCACGGCCGCGCCTCCCCGCCCGCAACCCCACGCACTATCCTCGCAGCGTGCCCACCCCGCTGGCAGACATCGTGGCCAACCTCGACCGCCTGTTGGAGCCCGAGCGTTTCGCGGACTACGGGCCCAATGGCCTGCAGGTACCCGGCGCACAGGAGGTGACCACGGTTGCCACCGGCGTGAGCGCCCAACTGGAGCTGTTCGAGCGCGCCCGCGCGGAGGGGGCCGAGCTGGTGGTGGCCCACCACGGGCTCTTCTGGGGCTCGGGCGCGGGGCCGATCGACGCCGCGTTGGCGCGCCGGCTGCGGGTGCTGTTCGCGGGGGACATCTCGCTGGTCGCCTACCACCTGCCGCTCGACGCCCACCCCGAAGTCGGGAACAACGCGCGGCTGGCCCGCGCGTTGCAGGCCGAGCCGCTGGCGCCGTTCGCGCCCCACCGCGGCACGCCGATCGGGTGGTTGGCCGAGTTCCCGGGCGCGGGCGTGCCCGTGGCGGAGCTGCTGGCTCGCGTGGAGCAGGTCACCGCGCGCGCCCCGCTCGCGTTCGACTGCGGCCCCCCGCTGGTGCGTCGCCTGGGGATCGTCACCGGCGGCGGCGCCGACCATCTCGCCGACGCGATCGCCGCGGGCGCCGACGCCTTTCTCACCGGCGAACCGGCCGAGCGGGTGATGGCGCAGGCGCGCGAGGCGGGGGTGCACTTCATCGCGGCCGGCCACTACGCGACCGAGACCCTCGGGGTGAAGCGCCTGGGAGAGCACCTGAGCGAGCGCTTCGGGCTGCGCCACGTCTTCGTGGACATCCCCAACCCTGTGTGAGCCCCCGCCCGGTCGCCCTACGCGCTGTGGGCGTCTGCCTGCCTCGTCGCCCTGCACGCCGTGCGCCTGCACCCGACGCCCCCGAGCGTCTCATCACTTCTTGCGGCATCCAGGGTTGCCGACGTCCGCCGGCGGCGCTATAAGTACATGTACTCCTCTCCCCTCCCCCACCCAAGGAGATGCCGATGGCGAATCATCTGACGCCTACTGAGCTTGCCCGCGAGGCCGGACTTGGACGCAAGGAGGTCCTCGCGAAATGCATGGAGTTGGGGGTCCCGATCTTCAAGGGTCGCATCGACAAGAGCCTGTTCCTCGCCAGCCTGCGCCAGGGCGCATCGCCGACGCGCCCGGTGGCGTTGAAGAGCTGACGGCCACCCGCTTCGAGCGCCCGTTCAACTTCGGCCGTGGGCGACCCGTCCACCGGCAACCCACCGGAGGGCTTTCTGAGTGCCTCGCCTCCGGAGTCATCCTGTTCGAGGCGTCTGAGCGCCCCCGGTGTCACCCCTGTTCGAGCGCCGCGTATCCAGCCGCGGTAAAGCGCCCCAAGGCTAGACCGAGGGTCTCCGGTGTCCACCGATCCGGCGAGGCGAGCATCATCCGCAATCCCGCGTCACCAACGCCCGTGAGCGTGTGCGCCGCGAACTGGGCGGTACCGTCGAGACGTCGTGCGTTTCGCCCCTCCAACCACCGGCGCGCCATCTCGGTGAGCTGAGCCACCAGCTGCTCCCGCCCACGCCGGATGCGCGCATCGATCAACGCGTCGGCATCGCCCCCGCCGAGTAGGGCGACTCGGTAGGTGTCCGGCGTATCGCTGACAGCCCGGAGCATCGCGGTGAACCCGGCCACCAGCATGGCCTCCAGGTTCTCTGGCCCCGCGCCCGTCGCAAACGCGGCGGCGAACTGCGCGAACATGCGCTGCTCCTCGCGGTCCAACAACGCCCCGAACAGCTCCCCCTTGCTGGCAAAGCACGCGTAGATCACCGGCTTGGTCACGCCGGCGGCGCGAGCGATCGCATCCATCGAGGTTCCCTTGTAGCCACGCTCGAGGAACAGCCCGAACGCCACATCCAAAATCAGCGGCCGCCGGCGTTCGGGGCCAAGGTGTGTGGCGCGGGCGCGCGGAGCGGCCGTTGGCGAGCTTGCAGACATCTTCCTACTCTGGTAGGTTTTTGCTACTTTGGTAGATCCTAGCGGGCAACGCAGGTTAGACAAGGAATCGTCGGGCAGAAAGGAATTGTCGGGCAGATGATCGCAATCAAACCACTGCCACCCAGCAGCTCAGGCGGGCGTGTACGCGGGCCCACCGCTGCCCCCAAGCGTGCGAGCTCCCGCGGCCGTCGAGGCCCGTCGAACACCTCATTGCCGCCGGGGCCCCGCGAACCGTTCCTGCTTGGAGCGCTGCGGGTCATACGTGAGGGCGAGAGCCGTTTCGAGACCCTCCGGCGTCGCTACGGAGACGTGTTCACGTTGCGCGTGCCCTCGCTTGGCAACGTCGTGGCGCTCACCGATCCGGAGCTCGTCAAGCAGGTCCTCACCGCCGACCCAGCGGTGCTCGAGGCCGGCGAGGGCAACCGACCACTCGGGATCGTCGTCGGACCCCGCTCGCTGCTGCTGCTCGACGGCGCCGAGCACATCGAACAGCGCAAGCTGCTGCTCCCCCAGCTACACGGCGCGGGGCTCGAGCGCTACAGCGGCCCGATCGGAGAGCTCGCCGAGGAGATGCTCGACCGTTGGCCGCTGGACCGCCAGTTCCCCGTACTGCCCCACATGCAGGCCCTCACCCTCGAGATCATCATGCGCGTGGTATTCGGTGTCGAGGAGGAGAGCCGACTCGCCGCGCTGCGCCCGAAGCTGCGACGGCTGCTGGCGCTCGCTCGCTCGCGCGAGGTATACGTCCGCTTCCTGCTCCGCGGCGTGGGGGGAATGCGCACGTGGGGGAACTTCCGGCGCGTGGTCGCCGAAACCGACGAGCTGCTCCTCCATGAGATAGCCGAGCGGCGGGCGGACCCCGAGCTCGAGCAGCGCGAGGACATCCTCGCGCTGCTGCTCCGGGCCCACACCGATGAGGGCGAGGGCCTGAGCGACGCCGCCCTGCGAGACCAGCTCGTGACCATGCTCGTCGCCGGACACGAGACGACCGCGACCGGGCTTGCGTGGGCACTGGAGCGGCTGGTCCGCCACCCCGACGCGATGCACCGTCTGACCGAGGAGGCCAGCGGCGAAGACGGAGACGCATACGCCAATGCGGTTGTACTCGAGACTCTGCGAACGCGTCCACCCGTGCCGATCATCGCCCGCAGGCTCACCCGTCCCTACGAGCTCGCCGGCCATCGGCTGCCTGCAGGAACGCGGATCGTGCCCCTGATCGTCGCAATCCATCGGCGCGCCGACCTGTACCCCCCCGATCCACTCGCCTTCCGGCCGGAGCGCTTTCTGCAAGCTCGCCCCGAAACCTACAACTGGCTGGCGTTCGGCGGGGGGATCCGCCGCTGCATTGGGGCGAGCTTCGCGACCCTCGAGATGAAGATCGTGCTCCACACCATGGCCCGCCGGCTCCGATTCGCCGTCGCCGAGCGGCGCAGCGAGCCCCCCGATGTGCGCGCGATCTTCTACGTCCCCCGCTTTGGAGCCCAGGTATCGATCAAGCGACGCCTGCCCCGTGGGAAGAGTCTCCCGCGACAGATTGCCCCACCGAAGCAATATCCTCTCTTACCGGAAGGGTCATCCAATCCGTCGGAGGAGAGCGCCATGGAGGCAGGCACAGCTGAGCACCCCGCTGGATCGACAGGCGAGCACGATCGTCAGCCACCCGCTGCGCCGGCCCCGGCGGCGAGGACGATCGCCGATCTGCTTCCCCGTGCCGTCGAGTCGTTCGGCGAGCACGTGGCGATGCGCCACAAGCAGGGCAGCGCCTGGCTCGACGTCACCTACGCCGAGCTCGGCGGGATCGTGCGGGAAATCGCGCTCGGCCTGATCGACCTCGGCATTCAGCCGGGCGAGCGGGTGTGCATCCTCGCGGGCACGCGACCGGAGTGGACGTACGCCGATCTGGCAATCACCGCCGTCGGCGCGGTGGTCGTGCCGATCTACCCGACCAACTCCCCCGAGGAGTGCCACTGGGTGATCTCCGACTCCGGCGCCCGCGCGATCGTGTGCGAGAACGCCGAGCAGCTCGCGAAGGTCGCCGCCGTGCGCGACCGCCTGCCGGAGCTGCGCACCGTGATCGTGGTAGACCCGGATGCCAGCTCCGAAAAGGGCACAACCGCCGACGCGCCCGCCGCGGCAGACGGGGACGGGGGGCAGTCGATCGAGGCCACCCCGCTCCCCGACGTCCGCGCCCGCGGCCGCGCCCGAGGAGCCGACGGCGACGGTGCGACTGGCGCCCGCGAGCTCGAGCGCCGCCGCGAGGCGCTCACGCCCGAGGACCCCTACACCTTCATCTACACCTCCGGCACCACCGGCCCGCCGAAGGGGTGCGTGCTCTCGCACGGCAACTACTGCGCCACCGTCGACATGGTGCGCGAGATCGGGCAGATCCACGACGACGAGATCGCCTACCTGTTCCTGCCGCTCGCGCACGCGTTTGCGCTGCTGATCCAGCTGGGGGCGGTCGACCGGGGCACGACGATCGCCTACTTCGGGGGCGACGTCAAGCAGATCGTCGGCGAGCTGCAGGAGGTCAAACCGACCTTCCTGCCCTCGGTGCCGCGGATCTTCGAGAAGATTTACACGCTCGCCCACGGCGCGATCGAGGCGCAGCCGCCGCAGGAGCGCGCGAAGACGGAGGCGGCGCTGAAGCTGGGCGCGAAGGTGCGCGACATCCTCGCCCGCGAAGAAGAGATCCCCGAGGAGCTGCGCGCCCCCTTCGCGGAGGCCGACGAGGCCCTCTTCAAAAACGTGCGCGCGATCTTCGGCGGGAACCTGCGTCAGGCCGCCACCGGCGCCGCGCCGATCGCGCACGAGATCCTCGAGTTCTTCTGGGCCTGCGGCGTGCCGGTGCTGGAGGGGTATGGGATGACCGAGACCGCCACGATCTCGACCGCCTCCACGATCGAGGACCACCGCTTCGGGACCGTCGGGCGCGCGCTGCCGGGCGTGCAGCTGCGGATCGCCGACGATGGCGAGATCCTGATTAAGGGCACCAACATCTTCCAGGGCTACCACCACAACGCCGACGCCTCGTTCGGCGCCGTGGAGGACGGCTGGCTGCACACCGGCGACCTCGGCTCGCTCGACGAGGACGGCTACCTCTCGATCACGGGGCGCAAGAAGGACATCATCATCACCGCCGGCGGCAAGAACATCACCCCGGCGAACATCGAGAACGACCTCAAGCAGTGCCGCTGGATCTCCCAGGCGGTGATGCACGGCGACCGGCGCCCCTACCCGGTGGTGCTGGTCACGCTCGACGAGGAGGAGATCGCCGGCTACGCCCGCGAGCATGGCCTGTCCGAGGAGCCCGCGCTGCTCGCCCGCGAGCCCGCGATCCGCGAGCTGATCGCGGGCGAAGTGGAGCGCGTGAACGCAGGCTACGCCAACGTGGAGCAGGTCAAGCGGTTCGCGATCCTCGAGTGCGACCTCTCGCAGGCCGGCGGCGAGCTGACGCCGACGCTGAAGGTAAAGCGCAACATCGTTGAAGAAAAGTACGCCGAGATTCTCGACTCGTTGTACACAGGCCGATAGGCTGTATTAGAGATGGCACCGCGATCCAGCCACACCACACAGAGTGCTAGTGATATAACACACATAGGCACGGTGACATATGCGTAGCGATCCCAGCGATACCAGCGGCCTCTTCGTAGGCAGGCGGTCGGAGACGGCCCCGGTCCACTACCGCGCGAGCCCCGAGCGCGGCAGCACCTCGCGCCAGCGCGTCGACCGGCGGATCGCCGACGCGATGCTGGCGATGATGACGCTGCTCAGCCTCTGCTGCTGGGGGCCGATCCCGATTGCATGCCTGTGGATCGGCGCGCAGGTAAACTACCTCTCCGGCAGCGTCAGCCTCGGCATCCTGTCGGCGTTTGTGGGGCTGTTCGTGCTGCTGTTCGGGGCGTTGAAGATCATGCGCAACCTCGACGAGGCGTGGATCCTCGTGCGACGCGCCGCCGGTTTCGACCAGCGCAGCGGGGTGCTCGGCCGCGTGTTCGCGATCACCGCCGCCATCTGCGCGGGGGTGTTCGCGATCTGGTTCGTGCTGTTCAACGGCACCGGCAACATGGTCACCCCCTCCGGCGGCGGCCTCTGAGTCGGTGGACCCGCTGGTGGCACCTCCGCCAATCACCGGAAAAACCACTAGCCGCACGCCGCCGCCATGGGTTTGATCGACTACTACCGCCAGTTCGAAGGCGTTCCCGAGGAGGAGGTCAACCGCGGGCTGCGCGAGGAGGCCGCGGAGCGCCGGCGCAAGGCGCTCGCGCGCGTTACCACGCTCGATCTCTCGCAGACGACGTGGCCGGACCTGCCGCACGCGAACATCGTCAACGCGCTCACGTTCACCGCGCGCGCGGGGCTGCAGCGCTACCCCCACCTGCGCGGCTCGCGGCTGCGCAACGAGCTGGCCGAGCGCCACGACATCTCCGCGGGGCGCCTGATCGTCGGCAACGGCGCGGCCCAGTTGCTGAGCGCAGCCGCCCGGGCGCTGATGGAGCCCGGCCAGGAGCTGCTCACCTCGTGGCCGTCCTACCCGCTGTTCCCGATCATGGCGCGCCGCGCGCACGGCCGCGCGGTGCCGGTCGGTGGAGGGCAGGAAGGAGCAAGGGGAGAGGAAGGAGGAGGGGGAGGAGGAGCTGCGCTGGTGGACGCGCTGCTAGCGGCCGCCCCCAAGCACGACACGCGCGTGGTGGCGCTCGCCAGCCCTAACGACCCGACCGGGGAGTTGCTCCCCGCCGCGGAGCTCGAGCGCCTGCTGCGGGACCTGCCCGAGGGGATCGCGGTGCTGCTGGACGAGGCGCTCGTCGACTTCGCCGACGCCCAGCCGACCGACGCCTCGCTGGCGCTGCTGGAGGCGCACCCGCACCTGCTGGTGTTCCGCAGCTTCTCCAAGGCGTGGGGGCTGGCGGGGCTGCGCGTCGGCTACGCAGTGGGGGGACCGGGCTCGGAGGAGCTGCTCGCCGAGCTCGAGCCCGACCTCGGCGTCAGCGAGCTCTCGCAGGCGGGCGCGCTGGAGGCGCTGCGCTCGGGCGCCAAACCGCTCGCGCGCCACGTGCAGAGCATCTGCGAGGAGCGCCTGCGGCTGACCTCCGAGTTGCGCGAGCGCGGCTTCGAGGTGACCGACAGCCAGGCCAACTTCCTGTGGGTCGCCCACCCGAAGCTCGACGGCAGGGAGCTGGCCACGCGGATGGAACGCGCGAGCGTGGTGGTGGCCGCCGGCGCCGGGTTGGGCGAGCCGCGTCACGTGCGCATCGCGCTGCGCAACGCCGCCGCGACCGGCCGGGTGCTGAGCGCGGTCGACAGGGCACTCGGGCTGGGTCAGGCGCCAGCCGACTCAGCCGGCTGACTCTGGCGCAGCAGCGCACCGGTGGTGCCCTCAAGAATCCGCCGCCATGCGCTTGTGTCCTGCTCGTGCTCCTCGGCGGTAGTTTCGGCCTCGAAGTGCTCAACGACGGTGCGCAGCCGCTCGGGGGATATCTCCAGCCCGTGGCGCTTGGTCACTTCGCGGTAATGCTCGTACTCGCCCGCGAGGTGGTGGGCGATCGACTGAAAGCCGTGCCGCGCGATTGCGATGCGCGAGGCGAAGTTCATTATCGACGTCTGGAACATCAGCTCGTCGGTGGAGTCGGGCTCAATTAGCACGATGTCCACCCCGGGGTAGCGCTCACCCCACCCAGTGGCCATCTCGTGCAGCCGCTGGTGGGCGAGCAGCTTGAACGCCTGGTAGCCGATCTGCGGGAAGCCCATGTCTGAGACGCGCCGCGGGCGGCGTCCGCGCAGCGTGCGCACTTCGGTGGCGAAGTCGTTGACGTACGGCACCACGGGGTTGATCACCACCACGAGCTTGGCGCCCGCCTCGACGGCGATGTCGAGGTTGGTCGTGGAGATCAACCCACCGTCCACCAGCTCGCGGCCGTCGAGCTGCACGGGGGCATAGACCATCGGCAGCGCTCCGGAGGCGCGCACGGCGGTGGAGATGGGGTAGTGCGCGAAGCCCTCGCCGCCGAACACGACCCGCTCACAGGTGTCGAGGTCGGTGGCAGCGATGTACAGCTCTCTGCCTCCGCGCAGCTCGCGGAAGTCGTCGGTGCGGCCGGGCTCGCTGAGCACCTTGTGCAGGTAGCCCTCGATGCCGGCGCCGGTGTACAGCCCGGAGGGCAGCGCCTGGGCGAGCCCGAGCGCGAGGTCAAGCACGGAGACCTGCCCCGGCTGGGAGACGACTTGGCGCGCGAGCGAGGCGAGGCGCAGCGGCAGCCGCACCCCCCCGCGCAGCAGCTCGCCGAGGTTGGGGCGCAGCAGATCGCGGAGGTCGATGTCGCGGAACGGCTGGGGGGCTTCGCTGGTGGCGACGCGCATCATCTCGTCGGGGGTGACGCCGTTGGCACAGAGCGCGGCGATGAATGCCCCGGCGGAGGTGCCCACGTAGATGTCGAAGTCGTTGACGGTGCTGTTGACGGCCAGCAGGTCGAGCGCGCGCAGCGCCCCGACCTCGTACACCCCGCCGGTGAAGCCCCCGCCGCCGAGCACCAGCGCGGTCTTGCTGGGCCGCCGTCGCACACGACGAGTCCGCGCGCGACGGGAGGTCTCCTCCAGCTTGACAACGCTACCCATACCACCCTTTATTCTAGTGGTGCGTGCCCTGGCCCCGGCTTGCACTGGTACCAATCGTGCTCTGCGCGCTCGTCGTCGCGGGCGCGGCGACGCCCGGCACGACCGCCACGGCCGACCTCCGGATGACGGCCGCCGTGCGCGCGGCGGTCGCCAGAGCGGAGCACCCCGACCTGCGGGCGATCCCCGGCGTGCCGAGCGCGCACTCCTCCCCCGCGCCGCTGTTGGCCGCCCGTCACGCCGCCCGCGCCGGGGCCGCAACGGCGGCCGGCACCGCGGCGCTGCAGCAGCACATGGCGCACGAGCTCGGCCTCGCGGGGACGCAGTCGGGGGCGTACGTGTACGACATGACCACGGGGAAGGCGTTGTTCGCCGAGCGCGCCACGCAGCGCCACCCGCCGGCGTCGGTGGAGAAGCTGTACACCGCCGTCACCGCGCTGGAGCGGATGGGGCCCACGGCCCAGATGGAAACCACCGTGCTCGGCGTCGGCCACCTCGCGCCGGGGGGCGTGTGGCAGGGCGATCTCTACCTGCACGGCGGCGGCGACCCGACGTTCGGCAGCAGCGCGTTCATCCGCAGCCGCTACGGCGGCGTAGGCACGTCGGTGTCGGCGCTCGCGGCGCAGGCTGAAGGCGCAGGGCATCAGACGCGTCAGCGGGAAGGTGTGGGGGGACGAGTCCTACTTCGACTCGCTGCGTGGCGAGCCCTCCAGTGGCTACGCGTGGGACCCGTTCCTCGAAGGGGACCTCAGCGCACTGGCGTTCAACCGCGGCGAAACGGGCAACGAACACGGCCCCCACGCGCCGGCGGCGTACGCGGCGCGCCAGCTGCGCGCGGCGCTGCGGGGGGTCGGTGTGGCCGTCGCGCAGGGCGGCGGCGCGGCCACGACCCCGGCTGCAGCGGTGCGGCTGACGGGGGCGCTCTCACCGACGATCGAGCAGCTGCTCGGGTTGACGCTGCCGCCGTCGGACAACTTCTTCGCCGAGACGCTGCTGAAGGGCCTCGGCGCGCGGTTCGGGGGGCCGAGCCCCACCGCCACCCCGGGCGGCACAACGGCGGCTCCTGGCGCCACGACGACCCCCGCGGCCACCCCGACGCCGGTGACGGGCACCACGGCCGCGGGCGCGAAGGTCGTGCGTGAAACGATCGCGGAGCTGGGGCTGCACCCCAAACTGGTGGACGGGTCGGGGCTCTCCGAAGCAGACCAGACCTCGCCCTACGAAGTGGTGACACTGCTGAACGAGATCGCGCACACCGAACTGGGGACGATCCTGCGCGGGGACCTCGCGGTGGCGGGGCACACGGGGACGCTCGCCGAACGGATGCGCGGCAGCGCAGCCGAGGGCCGCTGCGAGGCCAAGACGGGCACGCTCACGGGCGTGTCCAACCTCGCGGGCTACTGTGCGGCAGCCGACGGGGACGAGCTGGCGTTCGCGTTCTTCAACGACGGCATCTCGACCGAAGCGGCGCACACGCTGCAGGACAACATGGCGATCACGCTCGCCAATTACTGACGTGAAACGACCCACAGCATGTACAGCTATTGCACACACTCTTTAAAAAGTGCATATCCCCACACCCCCAATGCAGGCAAACGGGGGCAGGGATGTTGTTGTAAAAAATCTAAAAGGTGTGCGCAATAGCTATCGGCCTTTAAAAAGAGCATGTACATCCCCACCCACACCCCGTGCCACGACCTACAGGGGCCGAGCGAGGTGGGGCGCCCCGAGAACCAGCGCCCAGGTCGCCGCTGCCGCTCAGCCGTCCCCGCCGCCGCCTCCCAACAACCTGCGCAGGCCGTCCTCGTCGAGCACGGGAACCTCGAGACGCGCGGCCTTCTCGAGCTTCGAGCCGGCGGACTCCCCAGCAACGAGGTAGTCGGTCTTCTTCGAAACCGAGGTGGTGACGCGCCCGCCCGCGGCCTGGATGCGTTCGGTGGCGTGCTCGCGCGTCCAGTGCGGGAGCGTACCGGTGAGCACCAGAGCCATGCCCGCGAGCGGCCCCTCCGACGGCGGTGGCCCCGCTTCGGCGAAGCACAAGCCAATCTCGTGCAGGTCGCGGATGATCTCGCGCATGTGCGGGTCGTGCATCTGTGCGTGGATCGCGGTGGCCATCTTCTCGCCGATCCCAGGTGTCTCTGCGAGCTCCTCCTCGGAGGCGTCGAGCAGCGCATCGATCGTGCGAAAGCGGAGGGCGAGGTTGCGCGCGGTGACCTCCCCCACCTCCTCGATGCCGAGCGCGAACAGCACGCGCGCGAACGGCCGCTCCTTCGAGCGCTCGACGGCGGCGAGCAGGTTGCGCACGGAGATCTCGGCGAAGCCCTCCAGCGCGAGCAGCTCCTCGCGATGCGCACCCAGGCGATAGAAGTCGCCGGGGATCCGCACGAGGCGCTCGTGCTGAAGCAGAGCGACCTGCTTCTCGCCCAGCCCGTCGATGTCCATCGCGCCGCGCGAGACGAACAGCTTCAGCAGCTGCCACGCGCGGCCGGGGCAGGCGCGGTTGGGGCAGACGGTGAACACCGAGTCGGGCGGCTTGACGGTGGGCGTTTTGCAGGAGGGGCAGCGCGCCGGCGGGCGCGGCGGCCGCGGGCGACGGGACCGCTCGACCACGTGGGGTGCGGGCGAGATCACCTGCGGGATCACGTCGCCGGCGCGCAGCACGATCACGTCCTCGCCGGGGCGCAGGTCCTTGCGCGCGAGGTCTTCCTCGTTGTGCAGCGTGGCGAGCTTGATCGTGACACCCCCGACGGACACCGGCGTGAGCACCGCGTAGGGGCGCAGGTCGCCGAACTTGCCGACGTTCCAGCGCACCTCCTCCAAGCGCGTCACCGCGGTGGTGGGGGGGAACTTCCACGCGATCGCCCACCGTGGCTCGCGCCCCACCGCGCCGAGGCGACGTTGCAGCGCCAGGTCGGTGACCTTCACGACCACGCCGTCGATCTCGAAGTCGAGCTCCCCGCGGCGACGCTGCCAGGCAAGGCACTGGGCGATCACCTGCTCCTCGTCGCCGAGCAGCCGGATGTCGCGGTTGACGCGGAAGTCGTGCTCGCGCAGCCACTCCAGGGCGTCCCAGTGGGTGGCGAACGATAGCCCCTCGGTAACCCCAACCTGGTAGCACCAGATCGACAGCGGCCTCTCTTCAGCGAGCGCGGGGTCGAGCTGGCGGACGGTGCCGGCGGCGGAGTTGCGCGGGTTCATGAAGGTCGAGAGGCCGGCCTCGGCGCGGCGCTCGTTGAGCGCGGTGAAGTCCCGCAGCGACATGTACAGCTCGCCCCGCACCTCCAGCAGCGGCGGCGCGTCTTCGACGTGCAGCGGGATCGCGCGGATCGTGCGCAGGTTGTGGGTGATGTCCTCCCCGACTTCGCCGTCGCCGCGCGTGACGCCGCGCTCCAGCACACCGTCGCGGTAGATCAGCGAGATCGCCAAGCCATCGACCTTGGGCTCGACCACGTACTCAAAGCGCGGCTGGGAGATGCCCTCGCGCGCAAGGTGGTTGCGCATCCGCTCGACCCACGCGCGCAGCTCCTCCTCCGAGCGGGCGTTGGCGAGCGAGAGCATCGGCTCCAGATGCGCGACCTTCTCCAGCCGCCCCACCGGCGCGCCCCCGACGCGCTGCGTGGGCGAGTCGGGCGTGAGCAGCTCGGGGTGCGCGGCCTCCAGCGCCCGCAACTGCTCGAACAGCGCGTCGTACGCGTCGTCCCCGATGACAGGATCGTCGAGCACGTAGTAGCGGTGGGAGTGGTGCTCGACCGTGCGTCGCAGCTCGGCGATCTGCTGTGCGGGGTCGGGCATTTGGGGGGCGTCCGCGCGCGTCACTGCGCATCCCGCCCGTGTGGGGGCGGGGCGTCGTGCCCCGCCGCCGGCCCGGGTCTGCCACCTCCACCACCACCTGCGCTCACGCCCACCAGACTACCGAGGTGGCCCGAGCTCCCACGGACGAGACGGCGAGGGCAGCGACGAGCGATGGGGTGGCCGAGAGCCGAATGGCCTCCATGACGTTAGCCCTCCCACAGCGCACCTGCCGCAACGACAGGGAGGCGCCCACGAGCATCTTGGAGCCGGCGACTAGCGAAGCGCGAACGACTCGGTGCTGATCCGCTTGTGCCGCCCCGTCCCGCTGATCAGGGTGAGCGTGTACCTGCCCGGTCGCAGCAAGCGCACCGGCAGCAGCCGCAGGCTCATGCGCCCGTGCGCGGTGCGGGCGGTTCCGGCTGCGTACACCACGCCGTGACGGGAGAGCGTCGCCTGGGCGGCCGGGCCGGTAGTCGTGAACTTCACTGTGCCCGAGGCGAGCGCGGCCGTGCAGTGCTGCTTGCCCTTGACCGTCTTGCACGTCACGAGCTCGACCTTGCCCGCGGGGCCTGCGGGACCCTGGGCGCCGGCCGGACCTTGTTCGCCCTGTGTACCGGTTGCGCCTTTGCCGCCGGCGGGGCCGGTAGCGCCCGTCTTACCTTCGTTGCCTGTTGGTCCTTCCTTGCCCGTCGTACCTTCTTTGCCGGCCGCTCCTTCTTTGCCCGCTTTCAGGAACACGGCGGTGACTTCGGCGATCGCTGCTCCAACCACCGTGCAGGTAGTCGCCGAGACCGCTTTGCACCCGATCCAACCGGCGAATTCGTAGCCCGCGGCAGCCTTGGCCGTGAGGGTCACTTCGCCTTCGAATTCATGCGTGCACTCTCCGGCCGTGCAGGCGATCCCCGCGGGCGTCGAGGTGACTTCCCCTTCGCCGGTGACGGACACGGTGAGCGGGAAATGAGACGGCGCGCCCTGGTAGACCAGGACCCGGCCATTTTCGTAGTCCGGGGCAGACAGATAGATCATGCCCGTTTTTTCGTTCACCGCGATACCGTCGATTCCGCCCAAAGTTTGCGCGTAGAATGCTTCGCTTCTCACCGGAGTGCCCGTCGCGAGGCTGTACTCGATCACCTCGCCCTGCGACGCCAGGAAAATCGTGTTGGTCGCGCGGTCGATCGCACCGGCGCTCGCGCCTTCGGAGACTTCCGCCACGGCTTCGACGGTCGTCGCCGTGTCGGAGCTGCGCTTGATCTCGGCGACCCCTGCCTGAGCCAGCGCGCCGTTCGGGTTCCCCCACAGGAAGATGTCGCCTTTGGAATCGACCGCGACGCTGCGTTCGAGCCCCTTGACCTCGAACTTGGCGATTTCCGCGCCCGCGGGCGAGTACTCACGGACCATTTCGTTGCCCTTGTCGCTTACGTAGACATCGCCTTCCGCATCGGTCGCCACACCGTTGGGGTCGGCGAAGTGCGTACCCGGTTCGCCCGTCAGCTGTGGGGGTTCGTATTCGTATCCGGCCCGTTTGAAGAATCGATCGACAACTTCATGTTCTTCGCCGGCCTTTGTGTTCAGTGGGTCGGCCACATAGACGGCGTTGGCGGCGGCGCTCTTCGAATTGTCCACGGCGACGCCGGCCCACCGCCCATCGAACGCGAAGCTGTTTGCGGGCGTCCCTACGCCCGTCAGCGGCGAGCCCTCGGCCGGGTCGCCACGTTCACCGAACACGTCCACCGCTTCGTGCCCTCCGCTTTCGACGACTAGCACGTTCCCTGTGGCTTCTTCGACCGCAATTCCGGTCGGATAGTTGAACGAGCCGAAACTGCCGAGATACGCCGGGGGTGACGCCAATGCGCTGGCACTCGTTAGCGCCAACAACGCAAGCGCTGCGCAGAGCGACGCGAGCATGGCAAGGCCAGAACGACGCGAGAAAGCAACTCCAGCCGATACCACAAAAACCCCCTTAACGGATCCCAACCGCAGCCCTGCGAACCCACTGATGCGGCGCGGATCATACCAGGTGACGTCGTCCCGCTCGCACGAGGGTGCCGGCCGGCCCATGCCCACCGACCCACCGGCCGGCAGTCCATATGGGGTCGCGCCGCTGATGCCCGCTGCTGAGACCGTCAGCCGGCCTCCACCTCGGCGGCGTCGAGCAGGCCGTTCAGGTCGAAGCCGCCCAGCGCCTCGATACCGGGGAGGTGGGTGAGGTCGAAGTGCATCGGGGTGACCGCGATGCGGCCCGCGGCCACGGCGGCGAGGTCGGTGCCGGCCTCGTCGTGGAAACCGGGGTCATCGCCGTAGATCCAGTAGCGCCGCCGCGCGGGGGGGCCGGCGTCCTCGCGCTCCAGCTTGAGCTCGTCGCGGTAGATGCGCTTGCCGAGGCGTGCGACCTCCACGCCGTCGGGGCGCCCGGCGGGGACGTTGACGTTGAGCAGCGTGCGCGGCGGCAGCGGCAGCACCTCCAACCGCTCGACCAAGCGCGCGACGAAGCCGGCGGCCACGTCGAAGTTAAAGCCGCCGTGGAAGCGGTAGTCCAGGGCACGGGCGCCGGATTGCTGGGAGACCGCGATCGAGGGCAGCCCCAGCACGACGCCCTCCAGCGCCGCGGCGACGGTGCCCGAGTAGGTGATGTCGTCGCCGAGGTTGGCGCCGTGGTTGATGCCGGAGACGACCACGTTAGCGTCGAACCCGTCCACCACGCCGAGGCGGGCGAGGCGCACGCAATCCACGGGGGTGCCGTCGGTGGCATACCCCACGCTGCCGTCGGGGAACTCGACCTCTTCGACCCACAGCGGCCGGCGCGTGGTGATCGAGCGGGCCATCGCCGAGCGGTTGCCGTCGGGGGCGATCACCGCGAGGCGCACGTCGGGCAGCGCCGCGAGCGCCTCGCGCATCACACGCAAGCCCTCGGCCTCGATCCCGTCGTCGTTGGTCAGCAGCACGTTGAGCATCTCACGTCCAGCATAGGGACCGGGGCGGGCGGGCTTCCATCACCATGTGGCCGCCGCGTGATCGGCCGCCAACCCCACGCTCCGCCTGGCGTGGCCGGCGCGATCGTCCCGTCCCACCAGGGATCGCTCCCACGGCCGGTCTCCTGGCGTGGCCTACGGGTAGGCGACCGACGCGAGCGCCAGCCCATGCGCGGGGGCGGTGGGGCCCGCCTCGGGACGGGGCCGGCCTTCCAGCAGGCGCGCGAACTCCTCCACCGTACGCCGTCCGGCAGCGACCTCCAGCATCGTGCCGACCAGCACGCGGTTCATGTGGCGCATAAACGTGTCGGCCTCGATCCAGAACTCCAGCAGGTCGCCCTCCGCGAGAGCGCGCGCGTGCTCGGCAGGCGCCGCGGCGGACGACATTCGCCACGACCCCCCGCCGGTTGGGCCCCCCTCGCCGGCGGGCGCTCGGAGGGCGCGCCATGCGGCCGCCCACACATCGCGCTCGAAGCGCACGTGGTCGGTCTCGGTCGGCGTGAACGCGGTGAAGTCGTGGGTGCCGGTGAGCACGCTGGCACACGCGTCGAGCGCTTCGCGGTCGATCGGCTGCGGCCACCACAGTGCGCTCCCGCGCGTGAACACCCCGCGCGCGCGGCGGTTCAGCACGCGGTAGCAGTAAGTGCGGCTACGGGCGTCGCGGCGCGCGTCGAAGCCCGCGGGGGCCGGCTCGGCGGTGAGCACCGCCACGTCGGAGGGCAGCAGCGCGTTCAGGCGCGCGGGGTCCACGGCCTCGTGCGCGTAGCCTGCGACCTGCCCCCATGCGTGCACACCGCGGTCGGTGCGCCCGGCGACGGTCAGCGTGAGCGGCTCGCCGTCGGCGCCGCGCTCGCCGAGGGTCGTGCGCAGCGCGCGCTCCACCTCCTCCTGCACGGTGCGCAGCCCCGGCTGGCGCGCCCACCCGGCGAACTCGCCGCCGTCGTACTCAAGCGTGAGCTTGGTAACCATCGTCGCCGGCATGCTACGGGCCGGTCGGTCGTTGGGCATGGATGCCCAACGCCCAGACGGTTATGGCCCAACCGCGGCGCGCGGACGCTCTCCCCCTCCCCGTCCACCGCTCCCGGCGGCTGGCGTCAGGTCTACACCAGCTCGAGGAACACCATCTCGGTCGAGTCCGAGCGGCGTGGGCCGAGCTTGAGGATGCGCGTGTACCCGCCGGGGCGGTCTGTGTATCGGGGGGCGACCTCGACGAACAGGCGGTGCACCGCGAACTTGTCCTGCGCCAGCGCCGAGAGCGCCTGGCGGCGGTTGTGCAGGTCGTCGCGCTTGGCGAGCGTGATCAGCTTCTCGATCTCGGGCTTGACAGCCTTCGCCTTCGCCTCGGTCGTTTTGATCCGCTCGTGCTCCAGCACCTCCTTGGTGAGGTTCATGAGCAGCGCCTTGCGGTGCGCCGAGTCGCGGCTTAGCTTGTTGCGGGTCTTTTGGTGTCGCATGGTGGTGGGTGGAGTCTAGTCAGTCGGGTTCGGTGTGGGGAGGAGCTGGTGGTGTAATGCTCTTTTTAAAGGCCGATAGCCATGGCGCACAGCTTTGGATTTTTATAACACACCCGTGGGGCCTATTTTCCCGGCACTGGGAGGTGGGACTACATGTTCTTTTCAAAGCCGATAGCTATGGCGCACAGCTTTGGGTTTTTTATAACAACACCCGCCCCCCTCCGGCCGATGCCGCTATGCAATAGCTATACGGCTCGCGGGTGGGTGATACTCAATCCTGGCGCAGATGCAACCCGCGCCCTTCCAGCGTCTCGATCACCTCGTCGATCGACTTCTTGCCGAAGTTGGGGATCGCGTTCAGCTCCGCCTCCGACTTCGAGATCAGGTCGCCCACGGTTTGGATGCCGGCGCGCTTGAGGCAGTTGTAGGAGCGCACCCCCAGCTCCAGCTCCTCGATCAGGATGCCCCACTCCTCGCCCTGCAGCGCCGCCTGGCCGCCGGGGCCACCGACCGCGAGGCCGTGGCCGTCGAGCTGGCCGCCCGGCGAGGCGCGCAGCTCCTGGATGCGGTCGGCGTCGGTGAAGATCGCCAGCTGGCTGATGAGCAGCTCCGCGGCCTCCCGCAGCGCCGCCTGCGGCTCGATCGAGCCGTCGGTCTCGATGTCCAGCGTGAGCTTGTCGAAGTCGGTCTTCTGGCCCACGCGCGCCTGCTCCACCGCGTAGGCGACGCGCCTGACAGGGGAGAAGATCGAGTCGATCGGGATCACCCCGATCGGCTGGTCGGGCGACTTGTTCTCCTCCGCCGGGCGGTACCCGCGGCCGCGGCCGATCGTCATGTACAGCTCGAGCTTGGTCTTTTTCTCCAGCGTCGCGACGTGCACGTCGGGGTTGAGGATCTCCACGCCCGCGGGCAGGTCGATGTCCTTGGCGGTTATCTCACCTGGGCCGGTGACGACCAGCGGGGCCTCCACCTCGGAGGCGTCGGAGTGCATCCGGCACACGATCCCCTTGAGGTTGAGCACGATGTCGGTCACGTCCTCCTTGACGCCGGGGATCGTCGAGAACTCGTGGGCCACCCCCTCGATCCGCACGCTGGTGACGGCGGCGCCCGCCAGCGAGGAGAGCAGCACGCGGCGCAGCGAGTTGCCGAAGGTGTAGCCGAACCCGCGGTCGAGCGGCTCGATCGTGAAGGTGCCGCGGTTCTGCTCCACGGACTCGCTTGTGATCCGGGGGATTTGGAAGTCGAGCATCAGCGTCCTAACGTCGTGGTTGTGACTGATTAACGAGGGGCCCGGCTCGGCGACCTGCGGCCGCCTGCGCCACCCTCTTGGACTGATTGAAGAGGGCCCGGCTCGCCAGCCTTCGGTTGGCCGCGCCACCCTCTTGGGCCGGCATCCTTGGATCCCGACTCATGGCGTCGCCGCCGCGCAAGCGGGGGCGATGCCGGCAAAGCTCCTGCAGGCCGTGGCACGGCCTTACTTCGAGTACAGCTCGACGATGAGCTGCTCCTGCACCGGCGCCGCCACCTCGCGCCGCTCCGGCCGGCGCAGCACCTTCGCGGTCAGCGACTCGTGATCGGCCTGCAGCCACGCCGGGATCTGCCCGGTGAGCTCGGTCGCGTCCCTGATCACCTGGGTGGCGGGGGTGCCGATCTTGATCGCGATCACCTCGCCCGGGCGCACCTGGTAGCTGGGGATGTTCACGCGCCTGCCGTTGATCGTCCAGTGGCCGTGGAGGATCAGCTGGCGCGCCTGGCGGCGGGAGGCGGCGAAGCCGAGACGTACGAGCACGTTGTCGAAGCGGCACTCCAGCAGCGCCAACAAGTTCTCGCCCGTGATCCCCGGCTGGCGCGAGGCCTTCTCGTAGTAGCCGTGGAACTGCTTCTCCAACACCCCGTAGTAGCGGCGCGCCTTCTGCTTCTCGCGCAACTGCAAGCGGTACTCGCTCTGTTTCTGTCGCCCCCTCCCGTGCTCGCCCGGCGGGTACGAGCGGCGCTCGACGCCGCATTTGTCGGTCAGGCAGCGCTCCCCCTTGAGGAACAGCTTCTGTCCCTCGCGGCGGCACTGCTTGCACTGGGGGCTCGAATCCCTGGCCATCAGACACGCCTCCGCTTGCGGGGGCGGCATCCGTTGTGGGCCTGGGGCGTCACGTCCTTGACGCCGGTCACTTCGAGACCGGCCGCGGAGAGCGAACGGATCGCGGTCTCGCGGCCTGAGCCGGGGCCCTTGACGTACACCTCGACCTTCTGCAGTCCCTGCTCGAGGCCCTTGCGCGCGGCCGCATCGGCGGTCACCTGCGCGGCGAACGGCGTGGACTTGCGCGAGCCCTTGAAGCCGGCGCCGCCCGCGGACTCCCACGCGATCACGTTGCCCTGCACGTCGGTGAGCGACACGATCGTGTTGTTGAACGACGTCTTGATGTGGGCCTGCCCCACGGGGATGTTCTTCTTCGGCTTGCGTTTGCCGCGTGCGCGCTTGGGAGCAGCCATCAGCGGCCGGCCCCGGGGGTCGAAGCGAGTGGCTGGCCGGCGCCTGCTGGAAGCACGATGTCGCGCGTGAGGCGCACTACTTCTTACCGGCCTTCTTCTTGCCGGCGACCTGCATCCGCTTGGGGCCCTTGCGAGTGCGCGCGTTGGTCTTCGTCTTCTGCCCCCTCACCGGCAGGCCGCGACGGTGGCGCAGGCCGCGGTAGCAGGCGATCTCCTGCAGACGCTTGATGTCCTGGGAGCGCTCCCGGCGTAGGTCGCCCTCGACCGTGAGGTCGGTGTCGATCGCGTCGCGCAGGCGCGACACCTCGTCCTCGGTGAGGTCGCGCACGTAGGTGTCGGGGCTCACGCCCACCTCGGCCAGCAGCTTGTTGGCAGTCGCGCGCCCGATGCCGAAGATGTACGTTAGCCCAATCTCCGAGCGCTTGTTGAGGGGCAGGTTGACCCCGGCGATGCGTGCCACTGCCTAGCCCTGCCTCTGCTTATGACGCTTGTTCTGGCAGATGACCAGCACCGCCCCGTGACGGCGGATGATCTTGCATTTTTCGCACATCGGCTTGACCGACGGTCGTACCTTCATGATCCCTTTCTTCGACTTCGGAAGAGGGCCCGGCTCACCGGCCTCGGCCGACTGTGCCACCCTCTAGGTCCGGCGACCGGGCTCTGGCTGCCGGGACGGCCGCCGCTACCTGGTCGAGGATACGCTCGCAGCGCGAATTGCCTTCGCGTGCGCGCGGACAGTCGATAGTAGCAGCTAGCCCGCGCTCGCGACCTGCTCGCCCACCGGCGGGGCCGCTGTGACGGCGTGGCCATTCGCCGACCGCTCGCCAGCGCCCTCCCCCAGGTGCCACGGCGTGAGCACCCGTGGGCCGTTTGCGGTGATCGCGACCGTGAACTCGAAGTGCGCCGCCGGCGAGTCGTCCTGGGAGAACACCCCCCACCCGTCGCCTCCCACCCGCACCGCGGGGCGGCCCGCGGTCGTCATCGGCTCGATCGCCAGCACCATCCCCTCTTCCAGCCGCGGGCCCTTGCCCGGCCGGCCGTAGTTGGGGACCTGCGGGTCCTCGTGCATGGAGCGACCGACGCCGTGGCCGACCAGCGAGCGGACGACCGACAGCCCGGCGCGCTCGACCACCCGCTCGATCGCGTGCGAGACGTCGCCCATGCGGTTGCCGGCGCGGCACTGCTCCACCCCGGCGAACAGTGCCTCGCGGGTGGCGCGCAGCAGGTTCTGCTCGACCGGGCCGATCTCGCCGACCGGGAAGGTGCGCGCGGCGTCCGCCACCCAACCGTCCAGCGTGACGCCCACGTCGATCGAGATGATGTCGCCCTGCTCGAGGCGGTAGCGCCCGGGGATGCCGTGCACGACCATCGCGTTCGGTGAGGCGCAGATCGAGCCGGGGAAGCCGCGAAAGCCCTTGAACGTGGGGGTCGCCCCGTGCGAGCGGATGAAGCGCTCGGCGGCCGTGTCCAGCTCTTCGGTGCGCACGCCGGGGCGGATCCTGCTCTCCAGCAGCGCCAGCGTCTGCACGAGGATCTTGCCCGCCGTCGCCATCTTCTCGATCTCCGCGGGGGTCTTCTTGATGATCATGTGTTCTGAGCTTAGCCTCGATCCGCCGGCAATGGCACCAGCGCTGGGCGGAGACGGGATCCCCCACGCCCCCCCGGGCAGTGGGCGGGTCCGGCTCCTACAGCGACGCGGAGCCTCCGTCAGAGCTTGTCCTCTAACCGCAGCGTCGCGAGCGTCGCGCGGATGTGGTCGTGCACCTCGTTCGGGGTTCGGCTCCCGTCGAAGCGGCGCAGCAGTCCCTGCTCCTCGTAGTAGCCGACCAGCGGCTTCGTCTTGGCGTGGTACACCTCCAGGCGCGTGCGGATCGTCTCCTCCTTGTCGTCATCGCGCTGCATCAACCGCGAGCCGTCCTGGTCGCAGATCCCCTCGCGCTTGGGCGGGTCGAACTCCACGTGGTAGATGTGAGTGGGGTTCTTCACGCACACCCTGCGGCCGCCGAGGCGGCGCACGACCTCCTGGTCGGGCACCTCGATCAGCAGCGCCGCGGTCAGCCTCCGCTGCAGACTCTCGAGCGCCTGCGCGAGCGCCTGCGCCTGCACCTCGTTGCGGGGGAAGCCGTCCAGCAGGAACCCGTCGCGGGCGTCGTCCACGCCGATCCGCTCGGTGATCATGCCCACGATCACCTCGTCGGGCACCAGCTTGCCCGCCGTCATGTACTGCTGCGCCTCCCTACCCAGCTCGGTGCCCTCCGCGACCTGCGCGCGCAGCATGTCCCCCGTGGAGATGTGCGCCAGGGCGAAGTCGCTCTGCAGACGGTCCGCCTGGGTGCCCTTGCCCGCACCGGGCGGGCCAAGGAGGATCAAGTTCAGCTCGGACACGACTACGCAAGCCTACCCGCTCCCAAGGGTTCGGACTCCTCGGACCCCAGGAGCGGGCAACGCCTACTTCAAGAAGCCCTCGCACTCGGGCGGGAAGGAGGCAGGCCCCCCTCCCGACCTCCCCCGGACGAGCGCTACTTCAAGAACCCCTCGCACTCGCACGGGAAGGGGCAAGCCCCCCTCCCGACCTCCCCCCGACAAAGCGCTACTTCAAGAACCCCTCGCACTCGCACGGGAAGGGGCAAGCCCCCCTCCCGACCTCCCCCCGACAGAGCGCTACTTCAAGAACCCCTCGTAACTTCGCATCATCAGCTGCGCCTCGAGCTGCTTCATCGTTTCCAGCGCCACCCCGATCACGATCAGGATCGACGTGCCCCCCAGCTGCAGTTCCACGTGCGTGCGGTCGAACAGGATCGTCGGCAGCGCCGCCACCGCCGCGAGGAACAGCGCGCCGGGGAACGTCAGGCGGGCGAGGATACGGTCGAGGAATTCAGCCGTCGGGCGACCCGGACGCACGCCGGGGATGAAGCCGCCGTACTTCTTCAGGTTGTCCGCCTGATCCACGGGGTTGAAGGTCACCGCCGTGTAGAAGTACGTGAAGATCACGATGAAGATCGACTCCCCCACGATGTAGTGCCACCCTTTGGGGTTGAAGAAGTCGGACACTTCCTGGCCCGTGTGTGTTTTGATCAGCTGCCCGATCGTCGGCGGGAAAGCCATAATGCTGGCCGCGAAGATCACGGGGATCACCCCGGCCATGTTCACGCGCAGCGGCAGGTACGTCTGGCCGCCCTCGCTCATCCGCCGCCCGATCACGCGCTTGGCGTACTGCACCGGGATCCGCCGCTGGCCCTCCATCACGAACACGACCGCCGCCACCACGACCAGCACGAGGAACGGCATCATCACCTTGAACACCTGGTTCTGGGTCGTCCACCATGCCTGGATCCCCGTCGGCAGGCGCGAGACGATCGAGGCGAAGATCAGCAGCGAGATGCCGTTGCTGATGCCTTTCTGGGTGATCAGCTCGCCGATCCACATCAGCAGCACGCATCCCGCCGTCAGGCACACGACGATCAGGAAGATGTGGGGGAAGTCGAACTTCGTGATGACCGATTCCCCGGCGCTCGCCTGCAGCGAGTGGAACAGGAAGACGTAGCCCACCGACTGCGCGAACGCCAGGCCCACGGTCAGGTAGCGCGTGTACTGCGTGATCCGCGCCTGCCCCACTTCACCTTCCTTGGAGAGCTTCTCCAGGGAGGGCACGACCACCTGCAGCAGCTGCAGGATGATCGAGGCCGTGATGTACGGCATGATCCCCAACGCGAAGATCGCGATCCGCGAGAGGCTCCCGCCCGAGAAGAGGTTCAGCAGGCCGAGGATGTTCGAGCCGCCCAGCTGCTTCTGGATGCTGTTGACCGCGGCCAGGTTGACCCCCGGCACGGGCAAGTGCGAGCCCAGGCGGTAGATCAGCAGCATCGCCGCCGTGAAGCCGATCTTCTTCCGGATGTCCGGCACCTGGAAGGCGTTCAGGATCGTTGCAAGCATCGCCTCGCGAGTTTGACAGAAAAAGAGGGGCCCGGCTCGCCAGCCTACGGCCGGCTGCGCCACCCTCTACGTGGCCAGCCGCGGTCGGCGCGCGGGTCTTCTCAGAATCGTCTCTACTGGCCGGCGGTCTCGTCGAGCACGACGCAGCTGCCGCCGGCCGCCTCGATGCGCTCGCGCGCGCTGGCGCTGAAGGCGTGCGCGTGGACCGTCAG
Source organism: uncultured Solirubrobacterales bacterium (assembly GCA_963791485.1). Classification (GTDB taxonomy): domain Bacteria; phylum Actinomycetota; class Thermoleophilia; order Solirubrobacterales; family Solirubrobacteraceae; genus Palsa-744. Next base: position 32,261 of record CAWBSO010000006.1, on the reverse strand, counting down.
CGCCTTGCCGAGCTCGCCCTTCGCCAGCACCTTCACCGGCACCGCCTTGCGGGTGCCGAGGCCCTTGCCGCGCATCGACTCCAGCGTGACCTCAGCGCCCGCCTCGAAGCGCGCGTCGAGATCGCCGATGTTGACCGCCTGTGTGTGCGTGCGAAACGGCTCGAACGGCATCGACTTCTTCATGTGCGGGCCCCTGAGCTTGCGCATCCGCATATGGATCGGCATCTGCCCGCCCTCGAAGCGCGCCCTGCTCTTGGCGCCCGAGCGCGACCCGTACCCCTTCTGGCCTCTGCCGGCGGTCTTGCCCGTGCCCGAGCCTTCCCCGCGCCCCACGCGCTTGCGGGGCCGGCGGCTGCCGGGGGCCGGGGCGAGGCTATGCAGGCCGATGCGGGGCTCCTGCTCGCGGTCGTCCGCGGGGCTCACGGCGACGCCTCGGCAGTAGCCTCGACGCCCGCTGCGCTCTTCCTGGCGGCGCCCTTCGTATCGGGCGCGCGCTTTGCTGAACCTGGGCCGTCCTGAATCTCCACGAGGTGGCGCACCGCGTGCAGCATCCCGCGTGCCTGGGGGCAGTCGTCGACTTTTACGGTGTGGCCGATCCTGCGCAGACCCAGCGAGCGCAGCGTGTCCAACTGGCGCTTGTTCGAGCCGTTGCTCGATCGGCGCTGAACGACGGTGAGGGCAGCCATCAGGCCGATCCCTCCTCGGTGGACTCTGCCTCCGGCGATGTCTCCATCTCGGCTTCCGGTGTGGCCGCCAACGTCTCCCCCTCGACCGGCTTGTCGGCCAGGCCCAGCACCTGGTTGATCGTCAGGCCGCGCAGACGCGCAACCTCCTCGGGGGTGTTCAGCCCCCGCAGGCCGCTGATCGTGGCCTTCACGAGGTTGATCGGGTTCTGGGTGCCGAGGCTCTTGGAGAGGATGTCGTGGATCCCCGCCAGCTCCAGCACCGCGCGCACGCCTCCGCCCGCGATCACCCCGGTGCCCGGGGAAGCGGGCTTCAACAGCACGCGGCCGGCGCCGAAGATCCCGGTGGTCTGGTGGGTGATCGTGCTCCCGTGCCGGGGGACGCGGAAGAGGTCCTTCTTGGCACGCTCCACGCCCTTCTGGATCGCCAGCGGCACCTCGGTCGCCTTGCCGTAGCCGACGCCCACCACTTCCCGTTCGTCGCCGACCACCACCAGGGCGGTGAAGGAGAAGCGCCTCCCGCCCTTCACCACCTTGGCGACGCGGTTGATCTCGACGACCCGCTCCTGGAGGTCCAGGCCGGCGGGGTTGACGGAGCGATCTGTGGGGATGGTAGACATGGTGAGTCGAGAGGGTAGCTGGTGGAGGGGGGCGGGCGGGTGGGGACTCTAGACGACTATGCCCGCCTCGCGCAGCGCCTCTGCGAAGTTCTTGACGTGTCCGTGATAGCGGTAGCCGCCGCGGTCGAACACCGCTTCGGTGGCCCCAGCCGCTTTGACGCGCTCGGCCAGCAGCGCGCCCTCGCGGGCGGTGCGCTCTGCCTTGGCGAGTGCTCGCAGCTCGGGCTCATACCAGTTGACCGCCGCCAGCGTGCGGCCGGAGAGGTCGTCGATCGCCTGCGCCGAAAGTCCCTTGTTGGAGCGGAACATCGAGATCCGCGGCCGCGTCGGTGTACCCGCGATCTTCGCGCGCACCCGGCGGCGGCGTTTCAGCCTGCGCTCGGGCTTGGTCATGAGGCTCATGCGCGCCCACCCACGCTGCTCGCGGCATAACCGCCATTTGTCAGGAGGCTCATGCGCGCTTGCCCACCTTGCGGGCAACGTACTCGCCCTCGTAGCGGATGCCCTTGCCCTTGTAGGGCTCCGGCGGGCGCTGCTTGCGGATGATTGCGGCGGTCTCCCCCACCAGCTGCTTGGAGATGCCCTTCACGACGATCCTCGTGGGCTGGGGCACTTCGAACTCGATCCCGCTCGGCGCGGGGATCGGGACGGGATGGGAGTAGCCGACGGCGAGCTCGAGGTCCTTGCCCTTCAGCTGCGCGCGGTAGCCCACGCCCTGGATCTCCAGCCGCTTTTCGTAGCCGGCGGTGACGCCCTGCACCATGTTGGCCACCAACGTGCGGGTGAGCCCGTGCAGCGCGCGGTGTTCGCCGCGGTCGGTGGGGCGGGTGACGAGCAGCTGCTCGCCTTCCTGGACGACCTGGATGTCGCGGTGCACGCGCTCCTGCAGCTCGCCTTTGGGCCCGCTCACGCGCACCGTCTCCGGCTCGATCGCGACGGTCACGCCGGCCGGCACGGGGATTGGCTGTCTTCCGATCCTGGACATCGTGAGTGTTGGTCTCCCGCTCTCTTCTCGCCCGCGCGCTTGCGCTACCAGACCTGCGCCAGAACCTCGCCGCCGACGCCCGCCGCGCGCGCGTCGTGGCCGGTCATCACGCCCTGCGAGGTCGAGACGATCGACGTGCCCATCCCGCCCAGCACCTTCGGGATCCCGCCAGCCTGCACGTAGGTGCGCTGCCCGGGCCTCGACACGCGCTTGAGACCGGCGATCGCCGAGCGGCGGTCGGCGGTGTACTTGAGGCGGATCTCGATCACCTGCCCGGCGGCGCCATCCGGCGCCGGCGCGACCGACCAGCTATCGATGTAGCCCTGCTCGGACAGGATCCTCGCGAGCTCGGTCTTCAGTTTGGACGCGGGAATCTGCACCGTCTCGTGGGCGGCGTGGATGGCGTTGCGGATCCGCGTGAGGAAGTCCGCTATGGGGTCGGTCATGGGCATGGAGGTTTTAGCGAGGGGTTGGGGGGCGTCGGGTTGTTGTAGTCACTTTTTAAAGGGTGTGTGCTATGGCGCACGGCTTTTGAAATGGGAATGCTATCCCGCCCTACCAGGAGGACTTGGTCATCCCCGGGATCTGGCCGTTGTGGGCGAGCTCGCGCAGACAGATGCGGCAGAGCCCGAACTTGCGGTACACCGCCTTGGGTCGTCCGCAGCGGTTGCAGCGAGTATAGGCACGCGTCTTGTACTTTGGCGTCCGCGCCTGCTTGACGCGTAGCGAGGTCTTGGCCATCAGTCTGTCGTCTCCTGGTCGGTGGTGCTCTCCCCGGCGGGAGCCTCCTGCTCAGCGGCGTCCGTACTCTTCCCAGCGGGAGCCTCCTGCCCAGCGGCGTCCGTACTCTCCCCAGCCGGAGCCTCCTGCCCAGCAGCGTCCGTACTCTCCCCAGCGGGAGCCTCCTGCCCGGAAGTGCTCTCCTCGTCGGCCACGCTCTCCCCGAGCGCCTGCGCGAACTCCGCCGGGCGGCCGTAGGTGGAGAAGGGCATCCCCAGCGCGGAGAGCAATGCAAAGGCCTCCACGTCGGTGCGCGCGCTGGTGGTGATCGTGATGTCCAGCCCGCGCACGTGGTCGATCGCGTCGTAGTCGATCTCGGGGAAGATGATCTGTTCGCGGACGCCCATCGAGTAGTTGCCGCGGCCGTCGAACGAGCGGGCGCGCAGGCCACGGAAGTCGCGGATTCGGGGGATCGCGATCGAGATCAGCCGGTCGAGGAACTCGTAGGAGCGATCCCGACGCAGCGTCACCGACACGCCCACCGGCATCCCCTCGCGCAGTTTGAACGCAGCGATCGACTTGCGCGCGCGGCGTACGCTCGGCTGCTGGCCGGCGATCGTGGCGAGCTGGTCCTGGGCGGCCTTCAACGCCTTGGAGTCCTGCTTGGCGTCGCCGACGCCCATGTTGAGCGTGACCTTTTCCAGGCGCGGCGTCTGCATCGATGAGCTGTAGCCGAAGCGCTCGATCAGCTGCGGGCGGATCTCATCCATGTAGCGGACCTTCAGGCGTGCGGGGGCTTCGGCGCTCATCGGCAGATCGGTTCCTTGACGAGTGTCGCGTAGTCAATCGAGGCCCCCGCAAGCATTTCACGGTCGATCGCCGTCGCGATGAGCGTGTCGTGGCTCATCGAGTTCATGGTTGCGCGTGTCGCGGCCGTGACCCTCATCAGTCGATCCTCGCTCCCGTGCGGCGGGCGACGCGGAAGGGCCTGCCGTTCTCCCGCTCAACCCCCACGCGCGTGGGCTTGCCGCCTTTGGGGTCCAACAGCATCACGTTGGAGACGTGGATCGGCCCCTCGCGCTCGATCACGCCGCCGATGCTGGGCCCACCACCCCCGTAACGACCGGCGTTCTGCGTCTGCTGGGGGCGGGTGTGACGCTTGATCATGTTCAGGCCCTCCACGTACACGCGCTCCTTGTCGGGCTCCACCCGCAGCACGCGGCCGCTCTTGCTGCGGTCCTTGCCCGCGATCACCTGCACGCGATCGCCGGAGTGGATCCGCAGCGTGCGCCGTGGAGCCTTCGTCGGCGTACTCGAGCGCTTTGTGCCGGCGCGCTTCGCGCCGGTCTGCTTGCCGCTCGCCCGCGATCCGCCCTTGCTCGATCCACCGGTCTGTGCGCGCGCGCGTGCCATCAGATGACCTCCGGCGCGAGCGAGACGATCTTCATGAAGTTGCGCTCGCGCAGTTCTCGGGCCACGGGGCCGAACACGCGCGTGCCGCGGGGATTGTTCTGCTCGTCGATGATCACCGCGGCGTTCTCGTCGAAGGAGATGTAGGTGCCGTCCTCGCGGCCGAACGGCTTCTTCGTGCGCACGACCACGGCGGTGACAACGTCGCCCTTTTTGACGGTGCCGTGGGGGGTGGCCTGCTTGACGGTGGCCGTGATCACATCGCCCACGTGCGCATACCGGCGACGCGAACCGCCCTTGACGCGGATGCAGAGGATCTCGCGCGCCCCGGTGTTGTCGGCCACGCGCAGCCTCGTCTCGTTCTGGATCATCGTGCCCTCTCCAGCACGTCCACCAACCGCCAGCGCTTGGTGCGCGACAGGGGACGGCTCTCGATCACGCGCACCACGTCGCCCTCGTGCGCGTCGTTGTTCTCGTCGTGCGCATGCAGCGTGGAGGAGCTGCGCACAATCTTCTCGTAGCGCCGGTGGCGACGGGCGACGTCGATGCGCACGGTGATCGTTTTGTCGGCCTTGTTAGACACGACCACGCCCTGGCGCACGCGGCCGGCGCCCTCGGTCGGGGGATGCACGGGTGCGAGCGGCTGTGCCGCGGGCGTCGCGGCGCGGTGCTCGGCGCGTTTGGCGCGTTCCTGCAAGCGCCGCGTGCGGCGCTTGACGGCCTTCGCGCGACGGACGGCGTCGCGCTCGGCCTGGCGCTCCTCGGGTGAGCGCGGCGTGCGTGCGCTGCCGACGTGCAGCGAGCGCGTCTTACGCCGGCGCTCCTTGGGGGAAAGCTGCTCGACGGGCTCGGACGGCGTGGCGGCCCGCGCGGCCGGCTGCGCCGCCGGTGCGTCCTGGGCTTCTGGCGCGGGCGCCTGCTTGGCCTCTGGCGCGGGCTCGGAGTCCTGGGCAGCCGGCTCGGGGCTGTCCTGAGCCACCGGCTCGGCCGCCGGCTCTGACTCCGCCACGGGGTCGGGTGCCGCGGCCTGCGCGACCGGCTCCGGCGTCTGCTGTGACGCCTGGGTCTCCTCGGGCTGCTGCTCGTCGGTCATCTCTTTGTCCCGTTCGTCGGCCATCGTCACACCCCCAGTTCCCGCTCGCGCCTCACCGTGAGGGCGCGGGCGAGGTCGCGCCGGGCGCTGCCGACGCCGGCGGTGTTCTCGAGCTCGCCGGTGGCGTTGGCGAAGCGAAGCCCGAAGAGGTCCTTGCGCAGCGTGCCGATCTGCTCCGCCAGCTCGTCGTCCGGCATGTCGCGCATCTCCTTGGCGTTCATCGCGCGGTCTCCCCCCCACTCACCTGGGTGCGGTTGCACTGGATCCGATATTCGAGCCTCGCGCTCATCATCACTCCTCGCGCATGACGAACTTGGACTTGACGGGAAGCTTGTGCGCGGCGAGCCGGATCGCGTCGCGGGCGAGCGGCTCGGGCACCCCGGCTAGCTCGAACATCACGCGCCCGGGCTTGACCACGGCGACCCAGCCCTCGGGCGAGCCCTTGCCCGAGCCCATGCGGGTCTCGGCCGGCTTCTTGGTGACGGGCTTGTCGGGAAACACGTTGATCCACACCTTGCCGCCACGCTTGATCTTGCGCGTCATCGCGATCCGGGCGGCCTCGATCTGGCGGTTGGTGAGCCATCCCCGCTCGAGCGACTTCAGGCCGTACTCGCCGAACTGGACCTTCACCTGGCCGCGCGACATCCCACCGCGACGGCCGCGGTGCTGCTTGCGATGCTTGACGCGCTTGGGGGAGAGCATCAGCGGGTCACCTCGGGGCTGCCGCCGCCACGGCCACCGCCGCCCGGACCACGACCGCCACCGGAGCCGAACCCGCCGCGTCCGCCTCCCGGGCCCCCCGATCCACGGCCACCGCCGGGTCCGCCGGGCCCACGACCGCCGCCCGATGATCCGGGCCCACCCGGCCCACGGCCACCACCCGGACCGCCAGGCCCACGACCGCCGCCGGAACCACCCGGCCCACGGCCACCACCCGGACCGCCAGGCCCACGTCCGCCACCGCCGCCCGGCCCGCGCCCACCACCCGGACCACCGGGCCCACGTCCGCCGCCACGGCCACCGCCGCCCGGACCACCTGGGCCGCCGCGGCCCCGACCGCCGCCGCGCCCTTCGCGGCCTTCGCGACCGCCGCCGCGGCCATCACGGCCGTCGCTCGGCGGAGGCGGAGCGGTCATGTCGGTAAGGTCGGCGCCGGTGTAGCCCTCGGGCATGATCTCGCCCTTGTTGACCCAACACTTCACGCCGATGCGCCCGAACGTGGTGGCTGCCTCGTGGAAGCCGTAGTCGATGTCGGCGCGCATCGTGTGCAGCGGCACGCGCCCGTCGGAGTAGCTCTCGGTGCGTGCCATCTCGGCGCCGCCGAGGCGCCCGGCGACCTGCACCTTGACGCCCTTGGCACCCGAGCGCATCGCGCTAGTGAGCGCGCGCTTCATCGCGCGGCGGAACGCGACACGGTTCTGCAACTGCTCGGCGATCGACTGCGCGACGAGCTTCGCGTCGAGCTCGGGGCGCTTGATCTCGAGGATGTTGACCTTGATCTGCTTCTGGGTCATGCGGTGCAAGTCGCGCCGCAGAGCATCCACTTCGGTGCCCGACTTACCGATCACGATGCCGGGGCGGGCGGTGTGGATGTTGACCTCCAGTTCACCGGAGTCCTTGCGGATCGTGATGTCCGAGAGGCCCGCGTGGGCGAGGCGGTCGGTGATGTGTCGGCGGATGCGGATGTCCTCCGCGAGATACTCGGCGAAGTGACGCTCGTTGAACCAGTTGGACTTCCAGTCGTGGATGTAGCCCACGCGTATGGCCTCTGGGTGAACCTTCTGTCCCATCTATCTCTCTCTATTCCGTCCGGTGTCGTCGGGGAAGCTAGTTTTGGATTCTGTCGGTGCTTGTGCTTTGACTGGTGTTCGCTGGTCCGTCTGTGTGCCTGTTCGGTCTGTCTGTCTCGCCCCTACGCCCGCGGCGTGAGCGTGATCGTGAGATGGCTGGTGCGCTTGCGGATCGGCGTCGCCCTGCCCATGGCGCGCGGCCGGAAGCGCTTGATCGTGGGCCCCTCGTCGGCGTAGGCCTCGCGGACGACCAAGTCGTCCTCGAGCAGCTCGTGGTTGTTCTCCGCGTTAGCCACCGCGGACTCGAGCAGCTTGCTCCAGTCGCGCGCCGCGTCGCGGGGCGTGAAAGCGAGGATAGCGCGTGCCTCCTGCACGGACTTCCCCCGGATGTGGCCGCACACCATGCGGGCCTTGCGCGCGGAGGTGCGCACGTAGCGCGCGCGTGCGCGCACCACCTGCCGGCGCTCGCCGACGGCTTTCCGCCTGGCGACGGGAGCGGCGGGCTCGTACTCCGGGACATCCGCCTTCTTCGTGGGCGGCTGCTCGGCGGCGGGCGCATCCTCCCCGGCGGCTTTTTTCGCTTTCCTGGGTTTCTTCGCCGCGGGCTCGTCGGACTCATCTCCCCCGCTCTTCTTGGCCGCGGTTTTTTTTGCCGCGGGCGGCTTCGCCGCGGGCTCCTCGGCGTTGCCCTCCTCCGCCTCAGCTTTGGGCGCGGCGGCTTTGCGGGCGCGCGCCGGTTTCTTGGCGGCCTCGGCAGCCGGCTCTTGCGGAGCGGTCTCCTCCCGCTGCTCCTCCGCTTTCTCGTCCTCCGCGCTCATCAGCGGACCCTCCCGGATCCTGCGTGCCCGCGGAAGTGGCGGGTGGGGGCAAACTCGCCCAACTTGTGGCCCACCATCGACTCGCTGACGAACACGGGGACGTGCTTCTTGCCGTCGTGCACCGCGATCGTGTGGCCCACCATGTCGGGGAAGATCGTCGAGGCGCGCGACCACGTGCGGATCATCTGTTTGCGGTTCTCCGCGTTGAGCGCCTCGATGCGCTTCATCAGCCGCTCTTCCACCCACGGCCCCTTCTTGCTCGAACGACTCATCGCTGCTTGCCCTTCCCACGCCTACGCCCACGCACGATGTAGCGGTTAGAGGTCTTGTTCTTCTTGCGCGTGCGGTACCCGAGCGTGGGCACGCCCCACGGGGTGACGGGGTGCCGGCCGGCGGTGGTGGAGCCCTCGCCGCCGCCGTGCGGGTGGTCGACGGGGTTCATCGCGACGCCGCGCGTCTGCGGACGCACGCCCATGTGCCGCTTGCGCCCGGCCTTGCCGACCTTGATGTTCTGGTGGTCTGAGTTGCCGATTGTGCCGACGGTGGCGCGGCATTCGGCGCGCACGAGGCGCATCTCCCCCGAAGGTAGGCGCAGCGTGGCCATCTCGCCATCCTTGGCCATCAGCTGTACACCGACTCCCGCAGAGCGCGCCATCTGTCCGCCACGGCCGGGGTGGAGCTCGACGTTGTGCACGACCGTGCCGACCGGCATGCGCGCGAGCGGGAGGCAGTTGCCCACGGCGATGTCGGCGTCCTCGCCGGAGCTGACGGTCATGCCGACGGTCAGCCGCTGGGGCGCGAGGATGTAGCGCTTCTCGCCGTCGAGGTAGTGCAGCAGTGCGATGTAGGAGGAGCGGTTGGGGTCGTACTCGATCGCGGCGACTTTCGCGGGCACGCCGTCCTTGCGCCGCTTGAAGTCGATCCGGCGGTACAGCCGCTTGGCGCCGCCGCCGCGGTGGCGGGCGGTCTTGCGCCCGTGGGCGTTGCGCCCGCCGCTCTTCTTCAGACCCTCGACGAGCGTCTTCTCGGGCTCACTCTTGGTGATCTCCGCGAAGTCGGCGTACGAGGTGAAGCGGCGGCCGGGGGAGGTTGGCTTTGGTTTACGAATCGGCATGGTCGGTCTCTACACGCTTTCGGTTTTGGCTACACGCCCTCGAGCGACTGGAAGACGGGGATGGTTTCGCCATCGCGCACCTGCACGATCGCCTTCTTCCAGGTGCGGGTGCGTCCGCTGATCGCGCCGCGGCGCTTGGGCTTGGACTTGACGCTCTGGGTGCGTACCTCGACGACGTGCACGTCGAACAGCGATTCCACCGCCTGGCGGATCAGGGTCTTGTGCGCGTCGGGGTGCACGCGGAAGGTGTAGCGGCCGAACGCCGACAGCGCGTAGCTCTTCTCGGAGATGACCGGGCGGATGATGACCTGGTAGTGCTCCATCACTCCTCACCACCGTCGGGGCTGTCCTGCGGGACCTCGGCAGGCGACTCGGGCGCATCCGCGGTGGCCTTGACCTTGGCGGGGGAGGCTTTCGCAGCGCCTTTGGATGCCGGCGCGTTGGCAGTTGTTGCGTCCCCCGAGCCCGATCCGCCGCCGGCGCGAGCCGTGAGCGCGTCGAGCGCAGCCTGTGAGAGCACCAGCGATGCGGCCCCCACGAGGTCAGCGACGCCCACATCCTCGTGCGGGAGCACCGCCACACGCGCGAGGTTACGGAACGATAGTGCCGCGTCTGACTCCTCAGGCGCAAGCGCCACGAGTGTGGGACGAGGCTGGTTCCAGTCATCGAGCAGGTCCATCGCCTGGCTGGTCTTGGGCGCGGTGAAGGCGCTCACATCGACCACGGCGAGCGACCCGCGGGTGGCGTGCAGCGAGAGCGCGCTGCGCAGCGCGGCGCGCTGCTCCTTGCGGTTGACCTTGAAGGTGTACGAGCGCGGGTGGGGCCCGAACACGGTGCCGCCTCCGGTCCAGATCGGCGAGCGGCTGGAGCCGGCGCGGGCGCGCCCGGTGCCCTTCTGGCGCCACGGCTTGGCCGAGCCGCCGGACACCATCGCGCGAGTCTTGGTGGCAGCGGTGCCGCGGCGGCGGGCGGCCTGCTCGGCGCGCACGCTCTGGTGCACGAGCGGCCCGTGGAAGCCGGCGGAGAAGGCGGCGCCGTCCAACTTCACGGTCTTGCTGGCGGCACCCCCCAACACGGGAGCTTTGAGCGCGGCGTCAGCCATCTGCGCGCACCTCCACAACCCCGCCGCGCGGGCCGGGCACCGAACCGCGCACCATCAGGAGGTTCTGGGCGGGGTCGACGGCGATGACCTCCAGGCCGGGCTGGGTAACGCGGCGGTTGCCCATCTGGCCGGGCCCGCGGATGCCCTTCATCACGCGCGCCGGCGTGGCGGAGGCACCGATCGAGCCGGGGGCCCGGACGTTGTGCGAGCCGTGGGACTTGGGGCCGCTCTTGAAGCCGTGGCGGCGGATCGTGCCCTGGAAGCCCTTGCCCTTGGAGACCCCGGAGATCTTTACGCGGGCGCCGACCTCGAAGGACTCGACGGTTACGCTCTCGCCAAGCTTCAGCTCATCGAGCGGAGCGGGCGGGTCCCTGAACTCGACGAGGTGGCGCAGCGGGGGGGCGTCGGCCTTCTTCAGATGCCCCAGCTCCGCTTTGGTCAGGTGCTTCTCGCGGGTGGCGCCGAACGCCAGCTGCACCGCGTCATACCCGTCGCGCTCAGCGTTGCGCACCGCGGTGACGGGACACGGCCCGGCCTCCAGCACGGTTACGCGCGCCACCGAGCCGTCCTCCCTGAACAGCTGAGTCATTCCGAGCTTCTTGGCGAGGATCGCGGGCATTGACGTGGGGTGGATGGTGGTGAGGGGTTGTCGGTCGTGGGGAAGGGAGGGAGATGGGGTGGCCCGCTCACGTGGCGAGGCGGATCTCGATGTCGACGCCCGCGGGCAGATGGTCGAGGCGCTGCAGGGAGTCCACGGTCTTGGGGGTCGGCTGGTGGATGTCGATCAGCCGCTTGTGCGTGCGAATCTCGAAGTGCTCGCGCGAGTCCTTGTCCTTGAAGGGCGAGCGGATCACGCAGTACACGTTCTTCTCGGTCGGCAGCGGCACGGGCCCGGAGACGGTGGCGCCGGTGCGCGTGGCGGTCTCGACGATCTCCTTCGCGGCCGACTCGATCGCGGAGGTGTCGTACGCCTTCAGGCGGATGCGGATCTTGTTCTGGGCGGCAGGTGCCATGGGAAAAGTCAGTCTTCTATCTGGGGAAAGAGTCGATTGTCTGGATTGCCCAGCGGAGCGCGCGAACGTTCTTCACCGCACCGCGCCGGGCGGAGCTGCATCGTCGTATCTGTCTGGCAATAAAAAAGCGCCCCCGGATCGTCCCGGGAGCGCCTTTGGGTGCTACTCGATGATCTCGCTGACCACGCCCGAGCCCACCGTGCGACCGCCCTCTCGGATCGCGAAGCGCAGGCCCTGGTCCATCGCGATCGGCTGGATCAGCTCGATCTCCATCTGGACGTTGTCTCCGGGCATCACCATCTCCACGCCCTCGGGCAGCTTGGCCACGCCGGTGACGTCGGTGGTGCGGAAGTAGAACTGCGGCCGGTACCCGGAGAAGAACGGCGTATGGCGCCCGCCCTCCTCCTTCTTGAGCACGTAGACCTCTGACTTGAACTTGGTGTGCGGCGTGATCGAGCCGGGCTTGCACAACACCTGCCCACGCTCGATCTCCTCGCGCTTGGTGCCGCGCAGCAGGCAGCCGACGTTGTCGCCGGCGCGGCCCTCGTCGAGGATCTTGCGGAACATCTCGACGCCCGTCACCACCGTGGAGGTGGAGTCGTGGACGCCCACGATTTCGACGGTGTCGCCGGTTTTGACGATTCCCTGCTCGATGCGCCCAGTCGCGACGGTGCCGCGACCGGTGATCGAGAAGACGTCCTCGACCGGCATCAGGAACGGCTTGTCGAGCTCGCGCACCGGCTCGGGGATGTAGTCGTCGAGCGCCGCGGCGAGGTCGAGGATCTTCTGCTTGTAGGCCTCGTCGCCTTCCAGCGCCTTCAGCGCCGAGCCGATCACGAACGGGATGTCGTCACCGGGGAAGTCGTATTCGGAGAGCAGCTCGCGCACCTCGACCTCGACCAGTTCGAGCAGCTCCTCGTCGTCGACCATGTCGGCCTTGTTGAGGAACACCACGATGTAGGGGACGCCCACCTGGCGGGCGAGCAGGATGTGCTCGCGCGTCTGGGGCATCGGGCCGTCGGCGGCGGACACGACCAGGATCGCCCCATCCATCTGCGCGGCGCCGGTGATCATGTTCTTGACGTAGTCGGCGTGACCGGGGCAGTCCACGTGCGCGTAGTGGCGCTTGTCGGTCGCGTACTCGACGTGCGAGGTGGCAATCGTGATCCCGCGTTCCTTCTCCTCGGGAGCGTTGTCGATCTCCTCGAAGCTGCGGGCTTCAGCGCCTCCCTTCTCCGCCAGCACCGTTGTGATGGCAGCGGTCAGCGTCGTCTTGCCGTGGTCGATGTGACCAATGGTGCCGACGTTGACGTGCGGCTTGTCGCGCTCGAACTTCTCCTTCGCCACTTTGCTCTGCTCCTCTGGAATCGACTGGTTGTGCTCACCCGTGTGGGGGCGAACCCGAGAAATCTATCTGAATGCCAAGTTTCGTGACTGCTGGTGTGTTGCCCGGTGTGCCTGGTTGCCTCCGCGCTCCGCGGATCGCGCCGTTCGCCACCTCCCGGACCTAGGCCGGGACCGGCTCCCCCGTGCGCTGTTCGATGATCTTCTCCGCGATGTTGGGGGGTACCTCCTCGTAGCCCTCGAACTGCATCGTGTACGTGGCGCGCCCCTGCGTGTTGGAGCGCAGGTCGGTGGCGTACCCGAACATCTCGCTGAGCGGCACGAGCGCGTGAATCGCCTGCGCGTTGCCCCGCTGCTCGGAGCCGTGCAGGTGTCCGCGCCGGCGCGAGAGGTCGCCCATCACGTCGCCCATGAACTCCTCTGGCGTGACCACCTCCACCGCGAAGATCGGCTCCAGCAGCACCGGCTTGGCGCGCCGCGCGGCCTCCTTGAAGGCGAGCGAGCCGGCGACCTTGTAGGCGATCTCGGAGGAGTCCACCTCGTGGTACTTGCCGTCCACCAGCGTGACGCGCACGTCCACCATCGGGTAGCCGGCCTTGACGCCGTTCGCAAGCGCCTCCTCGACGCCCTTCTCCACGGCCGGGATGAACTCGGTGGGGATCGCGCCGCCCTTGATCTTGTTGACGAAGTCGAAGCCCTCGCCGGGTGCCGGCTCGAGGTTGATGTACACCACCCCGTACTGGCCCGAGCCGCCGGTCTGGCGCACAAACTTGCCTTCGACCTTCTCGGCCGTGCCCCGGACGGTCTCGCGGTAGGAGACCTGCGGGCGCCCAACGTTGGCCTCGACGCCGAACTCGCGCTTCATGCGATCCACCAGCACTTCGAGGTGCAGCTCGCCCATCCCCGAGATCTCGGTCTGACCGGTCTCTTCGTTGGTGCGCACCTGGAAGGTGGGGTCCTCCTCGGCGAGGCGCCCGAGCGCGATCGACATCTTCTCCTGGTCGACCTTCGTCTTGGGCTCCACCGCGACCTTGATCACGGGCTCGGGGAACACGATCGTCTCCAGGCGCACGGGGGCGTCGGGGGCGGCGAGTGTGTCGCCGGTCATCACCTGCTTGATGCCGACCGCGGCGGCGATGTCCCCGGCATAGACCTCCGGCACCTCCTCGCGGTCGTTGGCGTGCATCATCAGGATCCGCCCAACCCGCTCGGCGCGCCCGCTGTTGACGTTGAGGATCCGGGAGCCGGCCTGCAGGCGCCCGGAGTAGACGCGGAAGTAGGTGAGCTTGCCGACGTAGGGATCGGCCATGATCTTGAAGGCGAGCGCGGTGAAGGGTTCGGAATCGTCGGCTGTGCGCTGCACCTCACGCTCGCCCTCCTCGCCCTTGACCAGTTCGGTACCGACCATCGGGGGCACGTCCAGGGGGGAGGGCAGGTAGTCGATGACCGCGTCGAGCAGCGGCTGCACGCCCTTGTTCTTGAAGGAAGAGCCGCACAGCACCGGCGTGAGCTTGGTGGAAAGGGTGGCCTTGCGGATCGCCTGCTTGAGGTGCTCCTGCGGGATCTCCGCCTCCTCGAGGATCAGCTCGAGCAGGCCGTCGTCGTAGTGGGAGACCTCCTCGAGCAGGTGCTCGCGCGCGGCGGCGGCCGCTTCGGCGAGGGTGGCGGGGATCTCGACGATGTCCTGCTCCTTGCCGAGCTCGTCCCTGTAGACGATCGCCTTCATCGCCACGAGGTCGATCACGCCCTCGAAGTCGCCCTCGGCGCCGATCGGCAGCTGGATCGGCACGGGTTGGGCGGCGAGGCGGTCGATCATCGTCTGCACCCCGCGCTCGAAGTCGGCGCCGGTGCGGTCCATCTTGTTGATGTAGGCGATCCGCGGGACGTGGTACTTGTCGGCCTGGCGCCATACGGTCTCCGACTGGGGCTCGACGCCGGCGACGGAGTCGAACAGCGCGATCGCCCCGTCGAGCACGCGCAGCGAGCGCTCGACCTCGACGGTGAAGTCGACGTGGCCGGGGGTGTCGATGATGTTGATGCGGTTGCCCTTCCACTCCGCGGTGGTCGCGGCCGAGGTGATCGTGATGCCGCGCTCCTGCTCTTGTTCCATCCAATCCATCGTGGCAGCGCCGTCGTGGACCTCGCCGATCTTGTAGGTGCGCCCCGTGTAGTAGAGGATGCGCTCGGTCGTGGTCGTCTTGCCCGCGTCGATGTGGGCCATGATCCCGATGTTGCGGGTGTTCTCGAGTGTGAACTTGCGTGGCATCGCTTGAGTGGAGTGGAGTGCTGTGGAGTGCTGTGCCGCGGTGTGGTGGTGGGCGCTGCGGTGAGTGGTCGAGTCGAGCCAGGGATGTGGCCAGGGATGTGGCGCTGCTTTGGTCCTCGGGTGCGTCAGAGCAAAAAAATCGGGCCCCCTGGGCCCGCGCGCGCTACTACGATGAGGCCGATTCGCGTCGCTATGTGCTCAGAGTCTTCATGTTGTCGTTACGCCCCACGGCCAGCGCTTCTCGCACACCTAAGCCGCCCGCCGAGCGGAGGCCGACTATAGCAGAAGGTCGCGCGGCGGCAGGGAGGCTCCCCACCGCCCCGCTCGGGCCCCCGCCCAAGTGGAGTCACGGCCGCTGCGCTACCGCACGAGCACCGAGGCCGTGGCGGTGGCGCGCTCGCGCGTGCAGTTGACGTACACGGTGGCCGACACCACGTAGCGACCGCGCGCGGCATAGCGGTGCACGGCGCCCCAGCCTGCGGTGGGCGGGCGGCGCGGCGCCCGCCAGGCAGAACTGCGGCACCGCACCCGACCCCCCGGTCGTGCCGTCGCCGTAGCGCAGCAGATAACCGAGCGCCCCCGACGCATGGGGGGTGCGCGCCGTGAGCTCGACCTGCACAGCAGCGCCGACCCGCGCGGGCGTGACGGCGAGCGTCACGACCAGGCCACCCGCGCGCGCCGTGGCCGTGGTCGACGCGGCCGCGGCCCCCGAGGAGGTCGCGGCGGCGCCCGCGCCGCATCCACCGAGCGTCGCGAGCGCCCCAAGCACGATCGCCATCCTTGCGATCCGCGGCCTGTGGGCTGGTGGGCCTACGCGTATTCTTCGAGCAGCGCCGCTTCGAAGCTCGCGCCGCCGGTGCCACGGCCCACGGCGATGCAGGCGGTGGCGCTCTTGCACGACACGCCCGCCAGGCTGCTCGCTTCCGCTTCGGGCAGGTTGGGGGTTTCCTGGATGGCCCATTTTTTGGAGGAGCTCGTGAACACCTCGCCGAGCTGGCCTGCTCGATGGCGGCATAGCCGTCGTGGCGCGAGACCCTCACACCGATCAGCGCGCCGTCAGAACACTTGCATCGATACTAAACAGATGACGTGGGCGAAGTCAACCCTATCTCAGAGAGTCTCGACTCATCTCGACAGTTGTATTAGGTCTCAGCCGCCGGCCAGCTCCATCGCCCTCTCCGGG
Organism: uncultured Solirubrobacterales bacterium; assembly: GCA_963791485.1. Taxonomy (GTDB): domain Bacteria; phylum Actinomycetota; class Thermoleophilia; order Solirubrobacterales; family Solirubrobacteraceae; genus Palsa-744. Next base: position 16,120 of record CAWBSO010000006.1, on the reverse strand, counting down.
CTGCCCACCGCCGTGGCCTCCGTGGCTCGTGGACTCTCGGCCCGCAGCAGCATCAGTGCAGGGGATCAGCGTCAGCGCCGCGATCCCCAGCGCCCACCAGTAGGCGGTGTCGAATGCGCTGGCGCGCGCCTGCGCCGTGAGGGCGTCCACGCCGGCGCGCTGCAGCACGACCGCGAGCACCGCCGTGCCGATCGCCCCGCCGGTGCGCTGCAGCACGGTGAGCTGGGGGGTCGCGTCGGAGACCTGCTCGGGGCGCATCGACGCGAACGCGGCGGTCATCGCCGGCATGAAGCACAGCCCGATGCTGAGGCCGCGCACGACCAAAACGAGCCGAGATCGCCACGATCGAGGTGTGCGCCCCCACGAACGTGAGCGGGATCGTGCTGAGGCACAGCACCGAGACGCCCGTGAGCGCCACGCGCCCGCCGCCGAAGCGTTCGGTCAGGCGACTCGCCAGCGGCATCGCCACCAGCGCGCCGATCCCCTGCGGCCCGGTGAGCAGCCCCGTGCTGATCACGTCCTGCCCGCGCACCGCCTGGTAGTAGTACGGCACCAGGATCATCGCCCCGAACAGCGCCGCCCCGAGGCCGAAGTTCACGAACGCCGCCCCCGCGAACACGCGGTTGGAGTACATGCGGATGTCGAGCAGCGGGCGCTCCACGCGCAGCGCGTGCAGGCAGAAGAGCACGATCAACGCCAGCCCCGCGACAGCCGGCACGATCACCTTGCCCGAGCCAAACGCCTCGCCCGAGCCGAGCTCGCTGATGCCGTAGATGAGCGCCGCGCACCCCGCCGGCAGCAGCGCCAGGCCCACCAGGTCCAGACGCTCCGCCTCTCCCGCGTTCGTGCGAGGCAGCATCCGCCAGCCGAGTGCGAACGCGATCGCCCCGATCGGAACGTTCACGAAGAAGATCCACGACCAGTGCAGGTTCTGCAGGATCAGGCCCCCCACCACCGGGCCCAAGATCGGGGCGATCATCGCCGGCATCGAGACGATCCCCATCACCTTGCCCATCTGCTGGGGGCCCGCCACCTGGGCCATGATCATCATCGCGACCGGCATGATCATCCCGCCGCCCGCGCCCTGCAGCACGCGGAACACCACCAGCGAGGTGAGCGAGCCCGCTAGGCCGCACAGCGCCGAGCCCGCGGTGAACAGCACCAGCGAGACGAGGTAGACCTGCTTGGCGCCGAAGCGCCGCGCCGCCCAGCCCGTCACCGGGATCACCGCCGCCAGCGAGAGCAGGTAGCCCGTGATCACCCACTGCACTTGCGAGAGCGGGCTGTGCAGATCCTTCGAGAGCGTGTCCAGCGCCACGTTGACGATCGTGGTGTCGAGGATCGACATCATCATCCCGAGGATCACCACGCCGCAGACCACCCACACGTGCCGCGGGATGTGGCCGGCCTCGTAGCTCATGCGCTCGCCCGCGGCCGGGCTGGTGGTCGTGGGAGCCTTGGGAGAGGCCATCTCATTCACCCTAGCGACGGCTTCAACCCCTTTCGGGGCAGCCCGGCCTACCAGCGATAATGCGCGAAGGCCTTGTTGGCCTGCGCCATGCGGAAGATGTCGTCCTTGCGCTTGTACGCGCCGCCCTGCTGGGACTGGGCGTCGAGCAGCTCGTGCGCGAGGCGCTGGGCCATCGTCTTCTCGCGGCGCTGGCGCGCGAACTCGACCAGCCAGCGCACCGCCAGCGTGCGGGCGCGGCGCGGCGCGACCTCGACGGGCACCTGGTAGGTGGCGCCGCCCACGCGACGCGATTTGACCTCGAGGTTGGGCGTCAACGCCTTGATCGATGCCTCCAGCGTCTCCAGCGGATCTTTCTCGCTGCGCTCCGCGAGGATCGCCAGCGCGTCGTAGACGATCCGCTCGGCCACCGACTTCTTACCGTCGAGCATCACCTTGTTGATGATCTGCTGCACCAGTTTCGAGCGGTGCACGGCGTCGGGCTCGACCGGGCGTACGTGGGCGGCTGCGCGGCGGGGCATCAGCCAATCCCCCCACCAGCGTGGTACAGCGACGGGCGAGCCGCACGGTTGAAGCAATAGGAGGCCACTACTTTTTCTTCACGCCGTACTGCGAGCGGGCCTTTTTGCGATCGTTGACGCCGGCCGCATCGAGCGTGCCGCGCACGACCTTGTAGCGCACGCCCGGGAGGTCCTTCACGCGGCCACCCCTCACCAGCACCACGGAGTGCTCCTGCAGGTTGTGCCCCTCGCCGGGGATGTACGCGGTCACTTCGATCGAGCCGGAGATGCGCACGCGCGCGACCTTGCGCAGTGCGGAGTTAGGCTTCTTCGGCGTCGTGGTGTACACGCGCGTGCACACCCCGCGCCGCTGTGGCGCGACGACCTTCTTCTTGCGGCCTTTCCCCGACTTCAGTCCCGGGGTGGCCAGCTTTTTCTTCGGGGCTTCGCGGCCCTTGCGCACTAGTTGCGAGGTGGTTGGCATTCGGCTGGGGATGGTAGCAGTGCGAGCGCGCTTGGCGGGGCGGCGCCCGCCTATGGTCGGTGCGCCGGATTGGTTGGCACATAGGCCGCCGCACCAACCACACAGGCCGACTCGGCTTGGACCGGGTCAGCGAGAACGCGGCGGCCCGCCGGATCGAGCGAGCGAGCGACGATCAGGCCGCTTCGGGCGCGATGCCCGCCGCGCGCATCGGCGCGGGCATCAGCGCGGCCGCCACGATCACCAGCACGAACGCCAGCGCCTGGAAGACGATGCCCACCGCGCTGCCCGGCATCGGGTCGCCGAACACGATGATCCCGCCCGCGATCCCGGCGATGTTGGCGGCTGTGCCCGTGATCGCGATCACCGGCACCGCCTCGCCGTCCTGCAGGCCGCGCGCGGAGGCGTAGAAGGCGACGATCGACGCCGCGACCGCGACCGCCAGCCACGGGCTGAGGATCACGGCCAGCACTCCGTGCGCGCCGACGATCCCCGTCAGCGCCTTGATCGATGTGTCCGACACGCCGAACAGGATCCCCGCGGCGGCTCCCAGCATCACGCCGTGGTGCTCGGTGCGCCCGCCCATGCGGGGGCCCATGATCAACAGGCCGCCGACGCCGAACAGCCCGGCCTCGAAGGAGATCATCGCCGGGTCCGAGAAGCGCGCGTCCGCCCCGTGCATCGCCGGCAGCGTCAGCCCCAGCATCACCAGGCCCGCCGCCATCAGCCACAGCCCCGCCCACTGCCGCGGGCCGACCTTGAAGCCGAACATGCGGTCGGCCATCACCGCGATCAGCACCACGCCGCCTGCGAGCGACACCTGCACGACCGACATCGGCGCCAGCGCCAGCGCCGCCACGTGCAGGCTCCACGAAGCCGCCGCCACGAGCATCCCGATCGCAAACCACTTCGAGGAGAACAGCACCTTTGCCGAGCGCAGCGGGTGGCGCACGTTCACCGCGCCCACCTCGTTCGCGCCGCGGTACTTATAGAAGAAGCCGAGGTTCGCCACGAAGGCGCAGGCGAGCGATAGCAGGATGCCGAGATCAAGAGTCATGTTGGATTGGGTGAGGCGGTGGGGGACAAGGTGCAGCTCCATCGGCACCCGCCGGGGATGCTTTACTGCGCCGAGTCGATCCGGGCAGATTAGCCTCGCCGACCTGTGTGGAACCTAAAGGGCAGCGGGTTTGGCGCCGCGCTAACGCCCGGCTAACACTACACGCAAGGATCCTTTCAACTGTGGACCCCCCTGCCCACCGCCCCCCCTCGCAGGCGGCCCCACCGATGGGCGCCAGAGGCGACACGGAGGAAAAACCCCTGCTGTTGGTGGACATCGACGGGGTGCTCTCGCTGTTCGGCTTCCCCGCCCACGATCCTCCCGAGGGGTCCTGGCACTCGATCGACGGCATACCCCACTTCCTTTCGGCCGCCGCCGCCCGGCACCTGCTCGCGCTTGTTTCTGTCTTCGAGCTGGTCTGGTGCAGCGGCTGGGAGGAGAAGGCCGACGAGTACCTCCCGCACCTGCTGGGCCTGCCCCGAGGCCTGCCCCACCTGAGCTTCGAGCGCAGCGCGGCGGCGGGCGAGTCGCTGCACGGCCACTGGAAGCTCGCGGCGATCGACGCCTACGCCGGCGTGCGCCCGCTGGCCTGGGTCGATGACTGCCTCGACGGTGCCTGCCACGCGTGGGCCTCAGCACGGGCGGCACCCACGCTGCTCGTGCAGACCGTCCCCGCCCAGGGCCTCACCGAGCGTGAGGCCGCACAGCTGCACGCATGGTGCGGCGAGCTGCGCGGCCCGACCCCGACCTACTCCTCGACGACGTCGGGCACCTCGAGCTCGGCCAGTTCCTCGACGAACCCGGGGTCGGAGTCGCCGGCGCCGATCCGCTCCAGCGAGGCGAGGTCGGCGTCGAACTCCTGGCCGTAGGCGCCGCCCAGCGGGTCGCCGCTCTGCAGGCCGAGCTCCGCGGCGATCTCCTCGTGGTCGAGCAGGCCGACCTCGTCGATCGCGCGCGGGAGCGGTTCGGAGGGCTCGATCTCGATCCGCCGGTAGCGCTTCAGGCCGGTCGCCGCCGGGATCAGCTTGCCGATGATCACGTTCTCCTTCAGCCCGCTGAGGCGGTCGGTCTTGCCCTCCAGCGACGCGTCGGTGAGCACCTTCGTGGTCTCCTGGAAGGAGGCCGCCGAGAGGAAGGAGTCGGTGTTCAGCGACGCCTTCGTGATGCCGAGGATGATGTCCTCGAACTGCGCCGTCTCCTTCTTGGCGGCGTCGAGCTCGTCGTTGACGCGCGCGAATTCGAAGCGGTCGACGAACTGGCCCGGCAGGTAGTCGGTGTCGCCCTTCTGGTCGACGCGCACCTTCTTGAGCATCTGGCGCACGATCAGCTCGATGTGCTTGTCGTTGATGTCCACGCCCTGGGACTTGTAGACCTCCTGCACCTCGTTGACGAGGTAGCGCTCGGTCTCGGTGCGCCCGCGCAGTTTGAGCAGGTCGTGCGGGTACAGCGAGCCCTCGTTGAGCTGCTTGCCCGCCGCGATCTGCTCGCCCTCGCGCACGAACAGGCGCGTGCGCCGCGGGAACGCGTGGCGGTGCTCCTCACCGGCGGCGTCGATGATCACCACGGTGAGCGCCTTCTCGGACTCTTCGATCCCGACGGTCCCGTCCTGCTCGGCGATCTGCGCGAGGCCCTTCGGCTTGCGCGCCTCGAACAGCTCCACCACGCGCGGCAGGCCGTGCGTGATGTCGGCGCCCGCGACGCCGCCGGTGTGGAAGGTGCGCATCGTTAGCTGCGTGCCGGGCTCGCCGATCGACTGCGCGGCGATGATCCCGACGGCGTCGCCGATCTGGGCCGTCTGGCCGGTCGCCATCGCCCGCCCGTAGCACGCCTGGCAGACCCCGCTCTGCGCGCGGCACTTGAGCACCGAGCGCACCGGCACCGTCACCTGCGTGCCGCGGTCGTGGTCGTCCTGGTTGGCCTTGACGATCTCGGCAAACTCCGCGCGGCCGATTTCGACGCCCTGCTCGACCAGCACGCGCCCGCGCTTGGTGGCGACCTCCCGCGCGGCGACGCGCCCGACGAGGTTGTCGTTGGGATCGCCCCCGTCCTTGAAGATCGCCATCTCGATGTCCTCCTCCGTGCCGCAGTCGGGCTCGCGGATGATCACGTCCTGGGCGACGTCCACCAGCCGGCGCGTCAGGTAGCCGGAGTCGGCGGTGCGCAGCGCGGTGTCGGCGAGGCCCTTTCGCGCGCCGTGGGTGGAGATGAAGTACTCGAGCACCGACAGCCCCTCCATGAAGTTGGCCTTGATCGGCCGCTCGATGATTTCACCCTTCGGGTTGGCCATCAGCCCGCGCATCCCCGCCAGCTGGCGAATCTGCTTGAACGAGCCGCGCGCGCCCGAGTTGGCCATCATGAAGATCGGGTTCAGCGTGTCGAGGTTCGCGATCATCGCGTCCGCGACCTCGTCGGTGGCGGCGTTCCACTTCTCCACCACCGCCTCGTGGCGCTCCTCCTGGGTGATCAGGCCCATGTCGTACTGGTCGGAGATCTCCCCCACCAGGTGCTCGTACTTCTTCAGGATCTCCGCCTTCTCCGGAGGGATCACGACGTCGTTCTTGGAGATCGTGATGCCCGCCTGCGTGGAGTACTTGAAGCCGAGGTCCTTGAACGCGTCGAGCACCAGCGAGATCGCCGTGGCGCCGTAGGTCTGCACGAGCGCATCCACCAGCCGCGTGGTGTCGCGCTTCTTCATCGACTGGTTGACGAACGTGTACTTGGAGGCGTCGAACTCCTCGCCCAGCGCCTCCGCCAGCGCCCGCTCGATGCGGTCGTTGTAGACGATCCGCCCCACGGTGGTGAGCAGGTGCCCGCCCTCGCGGCCGAACGGCCGGAACTCGGCGACGTCGTGCAGCGTCACCACGCCCGCCTCGTAGGAGAGCTCGGCCTCCTGCGCGGTGCGGAACACGTGCGGGCGCTGCTCACCCGCGGGCCATTTGCCCCCGGCGAGCAACTCCTGCTTGGCGGTGAGCTCGTCGGCTTCGGGGCCGTAGGTGAGGTAGTAGGCGCCGAGGATCATGTCCTGCGTGGGCGTCGCCAGCGGCGCGCCGTGGGCCGGGGAGAGGATGTTGTTGGAGGAGAGCATCAGGATCCGCGCCTCCGCCTGCGCCTCCGCGGAGAGCGGCAGGTGGACGGCCATCTGGTCGCCGTCGAAGTCGGCGTTGAAGGCGTGGCACACGAGCGGATGCACCTGGATCGCCTTGCCCTCCACGAGCAGCGGTTCGAACGCCTGGATGCCGAGGCGGTGCAGCGTCGGCGCACGGTTGAGCAGCACCGGGTGCTCGTGGATGACCTCCTCCAGCACGTCCCACACCTCGCCGATCATCGAGTCCACCATCTTCTTGGCGGCCTTGATGTTCTGCGCGGACTTGCGCTCTACTAGGCGCGCCATGATGAACGGCTTGAACAGCTCGAGCGCCATGATCTTCGGCAGCCCGCACTGGTGCAGCTTGAGGTAGGGGCCGGCGACGATCACCGAGCGCCCGGAGTAGTCCACGCGCTTGCCCAGCAGGTTCTGGCGGAAGCGGCCCTGCTTGCCCTTGAGCATGTCGGACAGGCTCTTCAGCGGGCGGTTGCCCGGGCCGGTGACGGGGCGGCCGCGGCGGCCGTTGTCGAACAGCGCGTCGACGGCCTCCTGCAGCATCCGCTTCTCGTTGTTGACGATGATCTCGGGCGCGCCGAGGTCCAGCAGCCGCTTGAGGCGGTTGTTGCGGTTGATCACGCGCCGGTAGAGGTCGTTGAGGTCGGAGGTGGCGAAGCGCCCGCCGTCGAGCTGCACCATCGGGCGCAGCTCCGGCGGGATCACCGGGACGGCGTCGAGCACCATCTGCTCGGGCCGGTTGCCCGACTGCAGGAAGGCGCTGACGACCTTCAGACGCTTGACCGCGCGCGCCTGCTTCTGGCCTTTGGCGGTCTTCACCTGATCCTCGAGCTCGACCCGTTCGGCCTCGAGGTCCACCTGCTGGAGCAGGTCGCGGATCGCTTCCGCGCCCATCCCGCCGCGGAAGTACTCGCCGAAGCCGTAGGGCGAGCCGAAGCGCTCCTTGAGCTCGCGGAAGGTCGTCTCGTCGTGCTCGATCTGCTTGGGTTCCATCGTCTTGAAGAGCTCCCACACGTTGCGCATCCGCTCGGCCGCGTCCTCGATGTAGGCTTCGGTGTCGGCGATGTCGGCCTCGAAGGCCTTGCGCAGCTCCTTGAGCAGCTTCTCGCGCTCCTCGTCGGAGAGCTTGTTGAGGTTGATGTCCAGCGAGTCGGCCCACAGGTGGTCTTCGTCGGAGAAGCCGGTCTGCTTGCCGCTCTGCAGGTACTTCTCGCGGCGCTCCAGCGACTCGCGCAGCTCGAGCACGCGCTCCTCGCGCTCGGCGGCGTAGGAGTCGAGCACCTTGTTGACCTCGACCTCGAGCGTCTCGAGGTCCTTCGTGCGGGCCTCGTCGTCGACCCAGGTGACGATCGAGGCGGCGAAGTACAGCACCTTCTCGAGCTCCTTGGGGGCCATGTCGAGCAGGTAGCCGATCCGCGAGGGGACGCCCTTGAAGAACCAGATGTGGCTGACCGGCGCGGCCAGGTCGACGTGGCCCATGCGCTCGCGGCGCACCTTCGAGCGCGTGACCTCCACGCCGCAGCGCTCGCACACGATGCCCTTGTAGCGCACGCGCTTGTACTTGCCGCAGTAGCACTCCCAGTCCTTGGTTGGGCCGAAGATGCGCTCGCAGAAGAGCCCATCCTTCTCGGGCTTCAGGGTGCGGTAGTTGATCGTCTCGGGCTTGGTCACCTCGCCGGAGCTCCAGCCGCGGATCTGCTTGGAGGAGGCGAGGCCGATCTCGATGGCGTCGAAATTGTTGATGTCGATCATGCTTTAGCGCTTTCGCTCGCGGGTGTAACTACTGCGTACTGCGTCTCTGGTGCGTTGTGCGTCACGCTCGCTGCCAGTTGGCTCCTGCTCTCTCTGCTCAACTCTCCTCGACCTCCTCGACCAAGTCGACCTCGAGCGCTCCGTCGCCCAGCACCGCCTCGAGGTCGATGCCGGCCCCGTCGGCGAGCAGCTCCGTCGACGCCGAGGTCCTCCTCGACCTCGTCGAGCTCATCGGCGGAGTCGCTGTCCTCGACCTCCGTGCCGTCCTCCACCGCGGGCTGTGCGACCGCTTCGCCGGCGCCGGCGTCGGTGTCGTCCTCGCCCTCGACCGCCTCGTCGGCGGCGTCGGGCACCGGCGCGCGCACCCCCGAGAGGTCGATGCCGAGCTCCTCGGCGGCGCGCAGCAGGTCGTCGTCTTCGTCGCGCATCTCCGCGCGCTGGCCCTCTTCGGAGACGACGTTGACGTCGAGCGCCAGCGACTGCATCTCCTTGAGCAGCACCTTGAAGGACTCGGGGATCGAGGGCTCGGCGATGTTCTCGCCCTTGACGATCGCCTCGTACGCCTTCACGCGCCCGACGGTGTCGTCGGACTTGATCGTGAGCATCTCCTGCAGCGTGTACGCGGCGCCGAACGCCTCCAGCGCCCACACCTCCATCTCGCCGAAGCGCTGGCCGCCGAACTGCGCCTTGCCGCCCAGCGGCTGCTGGGTGACGAGCGAGTAGGGGCCCGTGGAGCGCGCGTGGATCTTGTCGTCGACGAGGTGCAGCAGCTTCAGGATGTACATGTAGCCGACCGTCACCTGCTCGGCGAACGGCTCGCCGGAGCGGCCGTTGAAGAGCGTCATCTTGCCCGACGCCTGCTCGCCCGGGCGGCGGCTCTTGTCGACGTCCATGCGGATCCGCCCGGTGTGCTCGTCCTGCCATTTCACGAGCGCCTGGTCGACGTCTTCGACGGTCGCCCCGTCGAACACGGGCGTGGAAACGTACACGCGCGTGGGGCCGCCGTTCTTGCGTTCGCCGCTGGCTTCGCGGTAGGCGTCGGTGCCGTCGTCATACCAGCCCTGCGCCGCGGCCCAGCCGAGGTGGGTCTCGAGGATCTGGCCCACGTTCATGCGGCTCGGCACGCCGAGCGGGTTGAGGATCACGTCCACGGGCGTGCCGTCCTCCAGGAACGGCATGTCCTGCACGTCGACGATCTTCGAGATCACGCCCTTGTTGCCGTGGCGGCCCGCGAGCTTGTCGCCCTCGGAGATCTTGCGCTTCTTGGCGACGAACACGCGCACGAGGTCGTTGACCCCGGGCGGCAGGTCGTCGCCGGCGTCGCGCGAGAAGGTCTTCACGTCGATCACCACGCCGCCCTCGCCGTGGGGCACCTTCAGCGAGGTGTCGCGGACCTCGCGCGCCTTCTCCTTGAAGATCGCGCGGATCAGCTTCTCCTCGGCGGTCAGCTCGGTCTCGCCCTTGGGCGTGACCTTGCCGACGAGCAGATCGCCGGAGAGCACCTCGGCGCCGACGCGCACGATCCCGCGGTCGTCGAGGTTGCGCAGCGACTCCTCCGAGCGGTTGGGGATGTCGCGGGTGATCTCCTCCTCGCCGAGCTTCGTCGTGCGGGCGTCGATCTCGTACTCCTCGATGTGGATCGAGGTGAGCTCGTCGTCCTGCACGAGGCGCTTGGAGAGGATGATCGCGTCCTCGAAGTTGTAGCCCTCCCAGGACATGAACGCGACCATCAGGTTCTTGCCGAGCGCCATCTCGCCCTTGTCGGTGGAGGACCCGTCGGCGAGCACGTCGCCCGCGCTTGACCTTCTGGCCGGCGTTCGACGCGCGGCTTGTGGTGGATCAGCGTGCCCTGGTTGGAGCGCATGAACTTCTGCAGCTCGTACTCGTCCTTACTTGCCGTCGCATCATGGTCTGCACCACGATCTGGTTGGCGTCGACGAACTCGACCGTGCCGGCGTTGTCGGCCAGCAGCACGTCGCCGGTGTCCAGGGCGGCGCGGCGCTCCATGCCGGTGCCGATCAGCGGCGCGTCGGCCTTCAACAGCGGCACCGCCTGGCGCTGCATGTTGGAGCCCATCAGCGCGCGGTTGGCGTCGTCGTGCTCGAGGAACGGGATCATCGCCGTGGCGACCGACCAGATCTGCTCGGGCGAGACGTCGACGAGATCGACGTCCTTGGGGCCGACCGTGACGTACTGGCCGGCCTGCGTGCGGCAGAGGATTTCGGTGCCCTTCAGCTTCCCCGTCTTGGCGTCCACGGGCGTGTTGGCCTGGGCGATCAGCTGCTCCTCCTCCTGGGTGGCGTCGAGGCGCACGATCTCCTCGGTGACGACGCCGTCCTTGACGACCCGGTAGGGAGTCGTGACGAAGCCGTGCTCGGAGACCTCGGCGAACGAGGAGAGCGAGCCGATCAGGCCGATGTTCGGCCCCTCGGGGGTCTCGATCGGGCACATGCGCCCGTAGTGGGTGGGGTGCACGTCGCGCACCTCGATCGGCGCGCGCTCGCGCGTGAGCCCGCCCGCGCCGAGCGCGGAGAGCCGGCGGCGGTGCGTGAGGCCGGCGAGCGAGTTGGTCTGGTCCATGAACTGCGAGAGCTGGGAGGAGCCGAAGAACTCCTTCAGCGCCGCCACGACGGGGCGGATGTTGATGATCGTCTGCGGGGTGATCGTGTCGGCGTCCTCCGTGGTGAGGCGCTCGCGCACGACGCGCTCCATGCGGTACAGGCCGATGCGGAAGGCCTCCTGGATCAGCTCGCCGACGGTGCGCAGGCGGCGGTTGCCGAAGTGCTCGTACTCGTCGAGGTGGTCGGCGACGGGCTCGCGCGGCATCGACAGCGCCTCGGCGGCGTAGTCCTTGATCTCGACCTCCGGTTTCTCGGGCAGGCCGAGGCGCTTGGGCAGCGACACGAGCTCCTTGATCAGCGCGACGATGTCGTCCTTGGTGAGCGTGCGCACGTCGAGGTCGGTCTGCTGGTTCAGGCGCGAGTTGAGCTTGTAGCGGCCCACGCGCGTGAGGTCGTAGCGCTTGGGGTCGAAGAACAGCTGGTTGAGCAGCGCCTTGGCGTTCTCGACCGAGGGCGGCTCGCCCGGGCGCTGCTTCTTGAAGAGCTCGATCAGCGCGCCCTCTTCGGTGCGCGTCACCTCCGTGTCGGAGTCCAGGGTGTTGGCGATGTAGTGCGAGTTCTCGAAGATCCGCAGGATCTCCTCGTCCGCGGCGTAGCCCATCGCGCGCAGCAGCACGGTGACGGGCAGCTTGCGCTTGCGGTCGATGCGGACGTAGACCTTGCCCTTCTTGTCGATCTCCAGCTCCAGCCACGAGCCGCGGGCGGGCATCAGGTTGGCGATGAACACCTGCTTCTCGCGGTCCTTGGGCTCCATCAGGTAGGCCCCGGGGGAGCGCACGAGCTGCGTGACGACGACGCGCTCGGTGCCGTTGATCACGAACGTGCCGCGCTCGGTCATCCACGGGAAGTCGCCCATGAACACCGACTGCTCGCGGATCTCACCCGTCTCGCGGTTGATGAAGGCGACCGTGACCGTCAGCGGCCGCGCGAACGTCAGGTCCTTCTCGCGGCACTGTTCGAGGTTGGCCACCGGCTCGTCGAAGGCGATCTCGCCGAACTGGACGGCGAGGTTGCCGGTGTAGTCCTCGATCGGCGAGATGTCGTCGATCGTCTCCCGCAGACCACCCTTCTGCGGGTCGGTGAGCCACTCGAACGAGCGGCGCTGGATATCGATCAGGTTGGGTACGTCGCAGGACTTGTTCAGACGCGCGAAGGTCCGGCGCGTCCGGAGGGCATCAGCAGCAGCCAAGGAAGACTCCTTCGAGGAGAGAGACGACACGACGAGTGCAGAACGGCAAGGCGCAAGCGCGACCCGTCAAGATAGCACACGCCACCGCCACCCTCAAGTGGGCAGCCGGCGCTCACGGACCCCGCCTCCGGAGAACCGCGTATGTGGCGCGGTCTCCATGCCTCTGAGGCGGCTGCGGCTATCGGCCAGCGAGCCGCGATTCTACCGGAAAATCCGCCGATTTGTTAGGCGCGGGTAAAGACGCCCCGGAGCGGGGTCGAGCGGCCCCCCGGTCAGTTTGAGCGCGTACTGCCCTGTGCTCTGGAGATTTGGCGTTGAGTATAGCGATAGTATGTATAGGCAGGGGGTTGGGTTGTTATAAAAAATTCAGAACCCGATAGCAATTGCGCACGGCTTTCAAATTTTTTGTTCAACACCCCTCCCTATTGCAATGGCTATACGGGCCTCGCTACTTCAGCTCGACCGTGGCCCCGGCCTCCTCGAGTTCCTGCTTGAGCTTGTCGGCCTCGTCCTTCTCGATGCCCTCCTTGACCGGCTTGGGGGCCTCGTCGACGAGCGCCTTGGCCTCCTTGAGGCCGAGGCCCGTGGCGGCGCGCACGACCTTGATCACCTGGATCTTCTTGTCGCCGGCGCCGGTGAGCAGGACGTCCACGGTGGAGGGGCCTTCCTCCTCGGCGGCCGCCTCGCCACCGCCCCCGGCGGCTGCCGCGACGGGCGCGGCCACGGCCGCGGCGGAGACGCCGAACTCCTCCTCGAGCGCTTTGATGCGCTCGGCGAGCTCGAGCACGGAGATGCCCTTGAGCTCCTCGATCCAGTCCTGGGTGCTGGTTGCCATCGTTCAGTCTCCTTCGGTTGAAGTTTCGTTTTGATCTTCCGGGAGGGGGCTCGCGGGCCCTCCCCCGCACTCTGCTTCTGGTCGCGCACCTGGCCGAGCGCCACGGCGAGACCGCCGACGAGCGCTCCGAGGGTGCGCACAAGTCCTGAGATGGGCGAGGCGACGACGCCGACGAGCTGCCCGTAGAGCACTTCGCGCGAGGGCAGGCGCGAGATCGCCCGCAGCTGGTCGGGGTCGAGCGCGGCGCCGTCCATCACGCCGCCCTTGAAGGGGAGCAGCTGGGTGACGCGCGCGTAGTCGGCGATCGCCTTCGCGGCGAGCGCGGCGTCGCCGCGCACGAACGTCAGCGCCGTGGGTCCCTGCAGCAGTGGCTTGAGGTCCTCCGCCCCGGTCTGGTCGGCGGCGCGCTCGGTGAGCGAGTTCTTGACGACGCGGAAGACGGCGTCGGCCTCGCGCAGCTTGGCGCGCAGCTCGGCGGCCTGGGGCACGGAGATGCCGCGGTAGTCGACGGCGAACACCGCCTGGGAACTCTCGATGTCGGCGGCGATCTCGGCGATCGCCGCGGCCTTTTGGTCTCGGTTCACTGTGGCTCCTGTCCCGGGCTTCTGCTGCGACAGCGGCCGGGGGTCTTAGGTTGCCGTTGGGGAGGCACTCAGGCGGCGACTGCCGCGGGTGAGGCCTCCTCAACGATATCGCGGGTGCGGGAAGGGTCGACTTTCACGCCGGGCCCCATCGTCGAGGCGAGCGTGATCGTGTGCAGGTAGCGGCCTTTGGCGGCGGAGGGCTTGGCGCGGATCAGCTCTTCGACGACGGCGGCGTAGTTCTCGAGCAGCTGCGCGCTCCCCGAAGGAGGCCTTGCCGATCACGAGGTGGACGATCGCGGTGCGGTCGGTGCGGTACTCGATCTTGCCGGACTTCGACTCCTGCACCGCTTTGGCGACGTCCATCGTGACCGTGCCGACTTTCGGGTTGGGCATCTTGCCGGCCGGCCCGAGGATCCGCCCGAGGCGCCCGACGACCGCCATCAGGTCGGGGGTGGCGATCGCCACGTCGAACTCGTCGAAGCCCTCCTGGATCCGCTGCGCGAGGTCCTCGCCGCCGACCACGTCGGCGCCGGCAGCCTCGGCCTCGGCGACCTTCGCGCCCTGGGCGAAGACCGCCACCTTGACGTCGCGGCCGAGCCCGTTGGGCAGCGCGATCGTGCCGCGCAGCTGCTCGTCGGCGTGGCGGACGTTGAGGCCGGTGCGGATGTGCACCTCGACCGACTCGTCGAACTTCGCGGCGGCGAGGCTCTTGACGAGCGCGATCGCCTCGACCGGCTGGTAGTCGCGCTCGCGATCGATCTTTCGCGCGGGCCTCGGCGTGGCGGCGGGAGTGGTGGGTGGCCATGCTACGCCTCCACTTCCACACCCATCGAGCGGGCCGTCCCGGCGATGATCCGCGAGGCGTGCTCGACGTCGTGGGCGTTCAGATCGGGCAGCTTGCGCTCGGCGATCGCCTCCAGCTGCGCGCGGGTCAGCTTGCCGACCTTCGTGCGGTGGGGCTCGCCGGAGCCCTTCTCGATCCGCAGCGCTTCGCGGATCAGCACGGCGGCGGGGGGCGTCTTCGTGACGAACGTGAACGAGCGATCCTCGTAGACGGTGATCACGACCGGCACGATCGTGCCCGTTTCGCTCTGGGTCTGGGCGTTGAACGCCTTGCAGAACTCCATGATGTTGATGCCGTGCTGGCCCAGCGCAGGGCCGACCGGCGGGGCGGGGGATGCCTGCCCGGCGCGCGCCTGCAGCTTGATCGTTGTCAGAACCTTCTTGGCCATTTTGTGATTCTTCCTATCCGTTGCCCACGGCGCATGACTTTCAAAGCTATGGCCGATCGGCGCAGGCGCCGATCGGGGAGCGCACATGTGCGCTCCCCTGGGACGGGCACATGTGCCCGTCCCCGAACGGGCGCATGCGCCCGTTCGCCGGTCAGCGCATGCGCTGCCCGGAACACCATCCTTACAGCTTTTTGACCTGGTCGAAACCTACCTCCACGGGGGTCTCCCGGCCGAAGATTGATACCAGGACCTTGAGCTTGGCGGCGTCGTCGTTGATCTCGGAGATCTCGCCCGAGAAGTCCGAGAGCGGCCCGGAGACGACCTTGACGGTCTCGCCGATCGCGAACTGGGCGCGCGTGCGCGGCGCCGTGGCGACCTCCTTGTGCAGCAGGCGATCGACCTCGACCTGGGTCAGCGGCACCGGCTCCTGGGCGGCGCCGACGAAGCCGGTGACGCCGGGGGTGCCCTTGACGACGCCCCACGAGTCCTCGTTGAGCTCCATGTTGACGAGCACGTAGCCCGGCATCGTGCGCTTCTCGACCGTGATTTTCTGGTTGTCCTTCATCTCCGAGACCGATTCGGTGGGGACGACGACGTTGCGCACGGCGCGCTGCTGGCCGAGCGAGACGATGCGGTGTTCGAGGTTGTGCTTGACCTTGTTCTCGTGACCGGAGTATGTGTTGACGACGTACCAGCGAAACATTCAGGCTCCTAGAGGGCCTCGGAGGGGATTGATGTACATGGGCGCTAGAGAATGAAGTTGATTATCTTCTGCGCCACCCAGTCGGCGGCGCCAAGATAGACGCCGGCGACCGCGACGAAGCCGAGCACGACCGCCGTGGCCTGCGAGACCTGGGGGCGATCGGGCCACTGTACGCGCTGCAGCTCAGCCCACGAGGCGCGCAGGAAGGCGATCCCGCGGGCCGGCAGCGAGCGGCGGTGCTCGCGGCGCTCGGCGACCCGCTCGATCTCGTCGCCGCCACTGCCTTCGCCGGCCGGCTCCAGCGCGACCCCGCCGCCACGGCCGGAGCCACCGCCGCCACCGCCCGGGGCGCTCTCGATGTGGGCGCCGCCGAGGAACAGCTCGGGCAGCGCCCGCTCGGGCTCGATGTTGGCCGCGGCCTCGGCCTCGGCCTCGGACTCGGGACGAGCGCCTTGTGCTCCCCGGGGCCGGAGCCGTTCCCGTCGTCGGCCTCCTCGGAGACCCCGTCGGCGGGCATCGGCACGCCGCCCGCGCCGGCGATGAGCGCGGCGTCGAACTCGTCGACCTCACCGGAGGCGTGCTCGAGCGCACCGGGCAG
>CAWBSO010000005.1:0-586917 GCA_963791485.1 uncultured Solirubrobacterales bacterium | reverse complement strand
CGAGCGACTGGTCGGGTCGGTGCTCCGCTCGGCTGCGGTCAACGTCGACGAGACCGGCTGGGTCACCGCCGGGACGACCGCACACTCTGGACCGCGACCACCCCCGAGGCGCCATCTTCCGGATCGCCGCCGACCGCCACCGCGACCGGCTCCAGGAGCTGCTCGGCGACCGCTTCGCCGGGATCTGCTGCTCCGACCGCTGGTGGGCCTACGACCAGATCGACCCCGAAAGCCGCCAAGCATGCTGGAGCCACCTCCAACGAGACTTCCGCCTCCACGCCGAAGGGCTCCACCCAGAAGCCTTCGGCGAGCACGCGCCTCGAGCTCACCAGCCGCCTCTTCCACGCCTGGCACGAGCTACCACGAACACCAAGACCGCGCCCGCCTCGACCAGAGATGGCGCCGATCCAGGCCGACTGCGCACACTGCTCGAGAAGCCGGACGGAAGACGCCGCGCAACAAGTACCACCGCGGCTTCGCCAACAACCTCCTGAAATCGGCCCGCCCTCTGGACGTTCGTCACCTACGAAGGCGTCGAACCGACCAACAACGCAGCCGAAGGTCACTCCGCGGGCCGGTCATCCACCGCAAACTCTCCCACGGCACCCGCAGCCCAGACGGCGAACGCTTCATCGAACGCGCCCTCTCTGCCTCCGTCACCTGCCGCCTCCAACACCGCTCCCTCTTCGCCTACCTCACCGAACTACTCACCGCCCACGCCCGCGGCGACCCGCTCCCCACCCTCACCTGAACACGGACGACTGTACGGCTACCAAAAAGGCCCATTTGCAGGTCTTTTATGGAGCCAACCGGGATCGAACCGGTGACCTCCTGCTTGCAAAGCAGGGGCGCCCATGCTGGAACCAGTGGGTACGGGGGTTTGCATCGGCGAAAGTGGGGTTATCACTGGCGAAACTGGCTAGTGCGGTACTCAAAGCGGTACTCGCGGCCAAGTGGTACTCATGTGGTACTCTCCGCAAACCGTGGCTGTGGAGGACATGCGAAACGGCAGTGACCCAACCGGCGCGCTCGTAGTCGTGGGCCTGGCGGGCAGGCCGGTCTACGAGGCCAAGTGGCGGCGTCAGGACGACAGGTGAAGCGCCGCGTGGGGCCGGCGTGGCTTGAGCGGGCGGTCGACGACAGCAGGTGGGTCATGCGGCGTGGGCGAGTACCGGAGGGCTACTTCGATGAGAAGCGCGCGACGGTGCGGATGGCCGAGCTGATCGCCGTGCATGACCGGGAGGAGCGCGCGATCGAAGCGGGCGAGCGTGAGCGCCGCGAGCGCGGCGTCACATTCCGCGAGCTGGCGACGGGGTGGCTGGAGCACCTGCAGCACGAGCGCGGCGCAAAGCCGTCCACCTTGAGCGACTACCGCTACATGCTCGCCGAGCGCGGAGCGCCGCACCGCCGAGGCAAGGGCAAGAGCCCCGGCACTCATGGCCGCGTTCGGCGACCGGCCCGCGGCGAAGATCACCACCAAGGACGTGTCAAGTTTCCTGCGCAAGCTGGACAGCCAGGGCGTGTCACCCCGTTCGGTCAACAAGCACCGTCAGGTGCTCTCGGCGATCTTTGGCTACGCCTGCCGCGTGGACACGCACGGCTTGCCGTCCAATCCCGTGGCGGCTACAACCAAGCGCCGTGAACCACCCGCAGCCGTGCTCGACTTCTACGAGCCGCACGAGGTGGAGATGATCGCCTCCGCAGCCGCCGAGGGATCACATCGCGGAACACAGCCAAGCAGCCTGAGCACCGACGAGATCACGTGGCGCGCACGCGAGGACGCACAGGACGGCGAGCTGTTCCGGCTCGCCGCCTACACCGGCCTGCGCCTCGGCGAGCTGATCGCGCTGCGCTGGGAGGACGTCGACTTCGACACGCGGCGGATGGTCGTCCATCGCGCCGTATCCGCCGGCGTGGAGGGTCCGACCAAGAGCTGGCAGGCGCGCTTCCTCCCACTCGCCGATCCCGCCGCCGAAGCGCTCGAACGTCTGCAGGCCCGCGGCGACTACACCTCACGGGAGGACTACGTCTTCTGCTCGCGCCTTGGCCGCCGGCTCGATCCCTCCGCCGTCCGTCGCCGCTTCAAGGCAGCTCGTGACGCCGCCGGCCTGCGCCCGCTGCGCTTCCACGCGCTGCGCCACGCCGCCGGTAGCCTCATCGCCCGGCACGCCGACGCGCGCTTTGTTCAGGAGTTCCTCGGGCACTCGCGCATCACCACCACCGAGCGCTACATGCATGCCAAGGCACGGCCCGAGGATCTCGAGCGGGTCAACCTGGCATTCGCGGCCAGGGCGTCCAACGACCAGGAGTCATCGCAGTCCAATCCGCGATGAGCCCATGGCATCGCTCCGCACAGTCGGGCAGGTTCGCGACGTCGCCGTACACTGTGTGACTGGAGATGAACACGATGCCAGAGCCTGCCGCCAACCACGACCTGATCGAGCAAGCGAGCTCGCTGTTTTGGCATCCGCTCCCGCTTGAGGAGTTGATGGCTGACGTCGCGCCGCTTGACCCCGGCGAGCACTTCGACATCCCCGATCTGACAGAAGAGGAATGGGAGACGTTCGCCGCGGCGCTGGAGCAGTGACCGGGACGGTCCTGGTCGACACGAACGTCTTCACCGCCCGTTTGCGGGAGCGCTCACCGCTCGCCACCCGGTACGCGAAGCACCTCTTCGGACAGCGGATCGCGCTCGCCCCGCAGACCGTCGCCGAGGCGCGGTATGGGGCGCTGAAGGCAATGTGGGGTCCTGCTCGCACGGAGCAACTCGCACGGCTCGTCGGGCGAGCGCGCGTCCTCCCGATCGACATCGACACCATCGAGACCGTCGCCGAGCTTCGCAATCAGTGTCGGATGATCGGTCACCCGCTCCACCAGAGCAACCACAACGCTGACCTCTGGATCGCGGCCACCGCGATTCGCTGGTCCATCGCGCTCGTCGCTCACGACGCGGTCTTCACTGACTGCCCCCGCATCCACCTCCTGACCGAGCTCGACGACTGAAGCGGTCCTTCTGAGCGCCTCACGCCGCCGACCTGTCCACCGATCGGCCTCTCACTGCCGCCTCGACCTCGTCACGCAGGAAGATCCATCGCCGTCCGAGCTTGCGTCCAGGTAGCAGTCCGCGCCGCGCGTATTCAAGGACCGTTGAGATCGGCAGGTGCAGCAGCTCGGCGACATCGCGGCCGTCGAGCACGTCGTCGCGCGTAAGCGGCGGATGAGTGGCTACGGATTTGGGAATGGTGCTCATCGACGTCTGGGCATAGGAATTGGTGTTGTGGGTTAGTGACCCCAACCCGCCCGGACCGGCCAACGAGTTCGCGGCCCAGCCCGAGCCCCTTCGCTCAGCTCTACGCGAGCGGTCCCCCAAACGCGGCTTCGACAACGAACCAGCCGTCGCCACCTCACTCGCTACAGCGGGCTGACGGCCCTCACGAGCGGCCTCACGTCGCTTCGCTCCCACAGCAGTACAGACAACATGCACGGCTGTGCCGTGGCACAGCGAGCGCTGTGCGAATTGCTTGGCCGGTTTGGCGCGTTGAGGGTCATCACCCATGTGATGACCGCGGCGAGCATAGGTGCGTCTCGGGGTGGCGGGTACGCGCGCTACCTGGAGAGCAAGACGGTTGAGCCCGAGCGCGGGGACTACTACCTGACCCCCGACGGCGAGATGGCGCAGGCTCCCGGCCGCTGGCTGGCCGATCCCGAGACCCTGGAGAGGCTCGGGGTTCAGGCCGGCGAGCCGGTCGACGGCGCGGACTTCATCGCGCTGATGGAGGGCCGTCACCCTGGCACCGGCCGCTGGCTTCGTCCGGAGGGCGCCGGCGGCGGCCGGGGCGGCGGGATCGACGTGACGTTCAGCGCACCGAAGTCCGTCTCGACCGTGTGGGCGCTCGGCGACCCGTGGCAGCGCGAGCAGATCGAGCAAGCCCACGCCAGGGCGGTCGAGCAGACGGTCCACTACCTGCGAGAGCAGGTGCCGGTCGTGCGGCGCCGCTACAGCGGCCAGGTCGTGGAAGAGCACGCCAAGGACGTGATCGCCACCGAGTACCGACACACCACCGCCCGCGGCGTCTCGGGCGCCCAGGCCCCTGACCCGCAGCTGCACAGCCATGTCGTCATCACCGGCGCGGTCCGCGAGGACGACCGGATCGTCGCGGTCGCGTCGCGGCCGATCTTCCGCAGCGCGCGGGAGCTCGGCGCGTTCTACCGCTCCGCGCTCGCCGACGAGCTCGTGCGAGAGGGCTACGCGATCGAACAGGGCACGGGCAAGGACGGCCGGTACTTCGAGATCGCCGGCGTCCCCCGCGAGCTGTGCGAGGCGTTCTCCGGCGCTCGCGTGAGGTCGCCCGCGCGGCGGAGCGCTTCCGTGCCCGCTACGGCCGCGCACCCGAACGCGGCGAGCTTCGCAACCTCGCGCTCGAGAACCGCCGGTCCAAGGAGCTGACCACACGCTCGGACCTGCAACGAGTGTGGACACAGACCGCCCGCGATCACGGGTTCGGCCCGGATGAGGCGGTGCGCCTGATCGGCGCATCCGAGCGCCGACGGCCGAGCGCGCGATCGAGGATCGCGTCGAGGCGAAGCTGACCGAGCAGCACGCCGTCTTCGAGCAGCGCGACCTGCGCGCGGTCGTGCTGGAGCAGGCCGCCGGAGAGATGGCACCGGACGAAGCGCTCGCCGTCGCGCGGGAGATGGTCCGCGACCGGCGCGTGCTGACCTTGGAGGGCGGGCGGATGACCACCCTGGCGGTTCGCGCGCAGGAGCAGGCGATCGAGCGCCGCGCCACACAGCTCGCCCAGCCCGCAGGCCGAGACGTCGGCGACATTGCACGCGAGACACGCCGCCCGTGAGGTCGCCGAGCGCATCGGCGGACCGCTCAGCCCCGAGCAGCACCACGCGCTCGAAGTCCTCACCGGCCCCGAGCGCGCCGCGGTCCTCGTCGGCCCTGCCGGAACCGGCAAGGGCGTCGTGATCGACGCCGCCGCCCGCGCCGAGCAGCCCGCCGGCCGCGAGACGATCGGGGTCGCCGTGTCCGGGCTCCACCGCCGAGCGGCTCGGCGCCGACAGCCCCGCGCTCGCCGGGCAGACACTCACCCTGGACGCGCTGGTCGCCCGCGCGAACACGGGCGCCATCCACGTCGGCAGGGACACGACGGTCATCCTGGACGAGGCGGGGATGGTCGACCACAAGCGCCTGGACGCCCTCACCGAGCTGGTCGAGCGCTCCGGGGCGAAGCTGATCGCGGTCGGCGACGGCAAGCAGCTCCCCTCGATCGGCCCCGGCGGCATGTTCGACCGGCTCACCAACCACGCGCCCACCGCCGAACTCGCAGACATCCACCGCACCAAGGACCCCGACGAGCAGCAGCGCATGGGCAGCGCTACGCGCGGGAGAACCAGAGCGCGCGATGGCGCACTACGACTCACGCGGCCAGCTCCACCTCACCGACACCCGCGACCAGGCCGGCGAGCCAGCCGTCAACTGGGCCCACTCACCGAGGACCACGACATCCGCGAGGTCGCGCTGATCGCCGACGCCTCCAACAAGGAGATCGACCGGCTCAACGCCCGCGCCCAACACCTCCGCGCCCAGCGCGGCGAACTCGGCCACCGCGAGATCCCGCTCCCCAGCGTCCACTACGGCCTGCGCGAAGGCGACCTGATCGCGTTCACCGCCCAGCACCGCCCACCAGGGCAGCCACGGGTCGAGAACGGCACCCGCGGCCAGGTCAGCGCACATCCACGAACAGGGGCTGACCGTCACGCTCGACGGCTCGGAGCGCAGAGTCACCTCGCCGGCGAGGACCTGGACCGCTGCGCCTCGGCCTACGCCCAGCACGTCTACCGCCAGCAGGGCGCGACCGTCGAGCGCTCCGTCGTGCTCACCGGCGGCTGGCAGACCAGCAAGGAGACCGCCTACGTCGAGGCCACCCGCGCACGCCACGGCACCGACTGGTTCATCGCCCGCGACGACCTCGGCGACGAAGGACAAGACGCCCCGACGGATCATGCGCCTCGCCCAGAAGATGCGCACCAGCCGAGCCCAGACACCCTCGCTCGCCCACCCGGAGCGCCCCGACCCCGGCTGGGCCCCGAGCCGCGACCCCCTACGGCTCCGCTCTGCCCTATCGCCGACACGCTGGCTGACCCGCACGCTCAATCGCGATACGTCCGACCGCAGTGCGGGCCGCGGGCGCTGACGGACGTGGTGTAGCGGTACAGGCACTCAGCGTAGATCGCGCGCTGCGCTGCGGCGAGGACAATCGCTGCGACGACGGTGCCGTCCCGTTCGAGATAGAGCGACGGGGTCTGCGGTTGAGACGCTGACCCGGCACCCTTGTCGTAGACGTTTACGCTAGTCAGCCGATCGAGGCGCAACTCACCGTTTTCCGGTCGCCCTGAAACACGACGCGGCTGCTGGTTAGGGAGAGCACACCGTCGTCCGCGGGCTCCAGGCTCGCCCCGACGACCACTGATCTCCCCCTCGACCCCACGTCCGATACCGGACGCCCGGGGCGACCTTGAAGCTAAAAAAAAAAAAAAAAAAAAAAAAAAAAAAAAAAAAAAAAAAAAAAAAAAAAAAAAAAAAAAAAAAAAAAAAAAAAAAAAAAAAAAAAAAAAAAAAAAAAAAAAAAAAAAAAAAAAAAAAAAAAAAAAAAAAAAAAAAAAAAAAAAAAAAAAAAAAAAAAAAAAAAAAAAAAAAAAAAAAAAAAAAAAAAAAAAAAAAAAAAAAAAAAAAAAAAAAAAAAAAAAAAAAAAAAAAAAAAAAAAAAAAAAAAAAAAAAAAAAAAAAAAAAAAAAAAAAAAAAAAAAAAAAAAAAAAAAAAAAAAAAAAAAAAAAAAAAAAAAAAAAAAAAAAAAAAAAAAAAAAAAAAAAAAAAAAAAAAAAAAAAAAAAAAAAAAAAAAAAAAAAAAAAAAAAAAAAAAAAAAAAAAAAAAAAAAAAAAAAAAAAAAAAAAAAAAAAAAAAAAAAAAAAAAAAAAAAAAAAAAAAAAAAAAAAAAAAAAAAAAAAAAAAAAAAAAAAAAAAAAAAAAAAAAAAAAAAAAAAAAAAAAAAAAAAAAAAAAAAAAAAAAAAAAAAAAAAAAAAAAAAAAAAAAAAAAAAAAAAAAAAAAAAAAAAAAAAAAAAAAAAAAAAAAAAAAAAAAAAAAAAAAAAAAAAAAAAAAAAAAAAAAAAAAAAAAAAAAAAAAAAAAAAAAAAAAAAAAAAAAAAAAAAAAAAAAAAAAAAAAAAAAAAAAAAAAAAAAAAAAAAAAAAAAAAAAAAAAAAAAAAAAAAAAAAAAAAAAAAAAAAAAAAAAAAGTCTGCCACTTCCCACCGGGAACGAGCAAGTGGAACAAGATCGAGCACCGCATGTTTTGTTCATCTTACCAGAACTGGCGAGGGAAACCCACCACCCCCCCCAAAAAAAAAAAAAAAAAAAAAAAAAATAAAATATAAATATATATATATATAATATATTAATATAATATAATAAAAAAACGTCCCTAACACCGCTTGAACTACCACGGTATTCCCGATGGATGACCTCCTTCATGAGCGATGCTCGAAGCTCAAAGTAGACGGTCTCGCCGGGCTTAGCGATTAGCTTCGGCTCCGACTCGATCGGCATGCGACCGTCATTTATCCGCGCGACCATAAACCGGCCTGCCAGGTCTAGCGGGAATGCGGAGCCGTCAGGTGTTACGGCTTCAAGCACCTCGCCAACGAGTCCCAGCTCGTCCTCCTCCTCTGCGGTGAGGAGGTCGTCTTCTAGGGTTCGTTCAAGAAGGGCCCGATAAGCGGCCTGGTTCAGGCGTGCGAGCTTCCAGACTTAAGACCGGTGGCGTCGGCGGCGAGGGTTAGTCGATCAGCGAGCCCCGCCAGCGGAGCGTGTCCGTCGATGACAGCTCGCAAGATCTGTTGATAACCAACCTCAGCCTGTCGCTCCTCTTCGCTGCGGCGCCCGAAGAGCCGGTGCGTAGGCTTTTTCGCTTGCCTCGACGGTAGCTCCTGCTCGGGCTCAGGCGGCGCAGGCTCCGGCTTGGGCGCAGGAGGCTCCCCGGCGGAGGCGGCCCGCTCCCCCGGCTCGGGCGGCCCGGGCGTCGGCTCCGGCTTGGGCGCAGGAGCTCAGGCGTTGGCGGAGCCGCGGTGTTGGCGTTGGTGACTTAGGTGTGGAGCTGGGGTGACGAGCATCGGCTGGCCGTACGCCGCGCGGCCAACCCCCGGTCATGGGAATTAGATCGTCGGAGACGGCCCGGATACGTACCCGCGTAGTTCCCAATCGCCGATTGTCGCCCGGCCAACTGACTCGGTCGTGATTTCCGCTGGGAGGTGTTCTGGGTGTTTGTCATAGCCGCCACGCAGGAGGTCGTCCCAGGCGATGGTTTCGCGACGATCCGGCAGGCGGCGCTGACAAAGCTCCTCCGACACATGGTTCTTCGTCTCGAAGAGGTCGGCGAAGGCTGAGCCCGCCCAGAGGACTTCTCTCTCCGGTCATTAGAAAGGTCGCAGGATGGTCCTCGCGGGTCTTGCCGAGCGCCATCTTGAACAAATCCCAGATGGCCTCGTAGAGCACGTCGTTTCCCGGCCCACACCACTTCAGCTCGCACATCCAAGCCAGAGCATCCTCGGGGTCAGGACGCCTCAGCAGCAGATCGACATTCCCAACTCCCGGCCAATCTGGGATCAGGACACGCTGATCCTTTTCGCGCGTGTCCCAAGACGGTCATGAGAATCGCCAGAGCAGATGGCTCCAGGTCCTTCCGCTCTCTCAGCGCCCCAACGCCAGCGGACTCCCGGTTCGCCCGGGTCCCGAGCTGATCGGCAATCGCCTCGACCAGCTCCTCGGTGAGTCCCATCTCGGCCTCGTTGAAGCTGCGCTTTCCTTGGCGCTCGTCATCGGTTGACATCGCTCCCCTCCCTTAGTCCGGGGAAGTATCGCGCACGGGTATGTTCGCCGGAAGACATGGTTCCCCCAAAATCAGGCCCGATGTGGTACTCACCTGCGGTACTTTCCGCGAAACTGAGTAGCAATCGAGCACCAACCCGCTCCCCAAAACCAGCCGTTTGCAGGCATTTCTCCAAGTGGAGCCAGCCGGGATCGAACCGGCGACCTCCTGCTTGCAAAGCAGGCGCTCTCCCAGCTGAGCTATGGCCCCTGGGTCTCCCAATATACGGCGAAGTGAGCTAGCCCCCCAGCGCGAGGTGGACCTCCCCGGCGTCGAGCGTGGTGTGGCCGCCGCCGGCGAGCTCGACGATCAGACGCCCGTTGCCATCGACTCCGTCGGCCCGCCCGCGCCCCTGGCCCACGAGATCTCCCGTCCGCGCAGCGCGTCGCGTGCGCGCCACGCGTCGAGGACCTCGGCCGGCGGCTCGCCGAGGCGCTGCTGGAGCGCCGCGAGCAGCCGCGCCAGCAGCGGCTCGATCTCCTCCCACGAGAGCCCCAAGCTGGCGGCGCTGTCGCGCAGCTCCGCCGGCAGCTCCTCGACGCGCACTGCCACGTTGACGCCGATGCCGAGCACCGCCCAGCCCTCCTGCGGGCGGCCCTCGATCAGGATCCCCGCGAGCTTGGCGAGGCTCCCGCCGCGCGCCAACACGATGTCGTTGGGCCACTTGACACGGGCCTCGTCCCCGACCACGTCGCACACCGCGCACCGCGCCGATCAGCGGCAGCAGTGGGGGTCGGTTCCCGCAGGAGCAGCGACATCAACAGCGCGCTGCCCGCCGGCGCGCTCCAGCGCCGGCCCTGGCGCCCACGCCCCGCGGTCTGCTCGGCGGCGGTCACGAGCGTGCCGTGCGGCGCCCCCGCCAGCGCGAGTGCGCGGGCGCGCTCGTTGGTCGAGTCGGTGCTGCGCAGGTGCAGGCGGGGATGGCCGAGCGGCGCGCTCTCACTCATCGCGTGAGGCGGCATCCGCGAGCAGCGCCGCCACCAGGCCGTCGATGTCGTGACGCGCGGCCTCCACGTGGGGCTCCAGGCCGTGCTCGCGCAGGGTGGCGCTGGTGACGGGGCCGATCGAGACGATGCGCGTGGTCGGCGACAGGTCCGCGCTGCCGCCGGCGGCCTCCAGGAAGAAGCGCACGGTGGAGGATGAGGTGAAGGTGATGTAGTCGGCCGCCCGCGCCGCGGCGAGCGCCGGCGGGGAGAGCGGCTCGGCGACGGTTTCGTACAGCTCCAGCACGTCCACCTCGGCGCCGCGGGCCCGCAGGGCGTCGGGGAGCACGTCGCGGGCCTCGCGCGCTCGGGCGATCAGCGCGTGGCGGACCGGCAGCTCGGCGAGCGCCTCCACCAGCGACTCGGCCACGTAGCGCTCGGGGACGATGTCCGCGGTGATGCCGTGCTCGGCCAGCGCGCGCGCGGTGCCGGGGCCGATCGCCGCCACGCGCGCACCGGCCAGCGCGCGCGCGTCGGTGGGATGGCGGTCTGATTGGGCGAGGCGCTCGAACAGCTGGGCTACGCCGTTGGGGCTGGTGAGGCAGATCAGGTCGTACGGGGAGAGGTCGAGCGGCGGGGATTGGAGGCCCGCCCCCCCATCCGCGAGCGGCTGGATGCGGATGACCGGGGCCTGCACCACCTCGGCGCCCAGCTCTCGCAGCCGCCGCGCCAGCCCGCTGGTTTGGGCGCGCGCGCGGGTGACCGCCACGGTGCGCCCGCTCAGCGGCAGCGGCGCGCGCCACGCGAGCTGGGTGGCGAGCCCGGCGACGGCGCCCACCACGGTGATCGAGGGGGCCCGGATGCTCCTCCGCTTGCGCTCGCTCGGCGATCGTGGCGAGTGTGCCGGTGACGGTGCGCTGGTGGGGCAGCGTGCCCCGTTCGACGATCGCCGCGGGCTCCGAGGCGGGCCGTCCGGCGGCGATCAGGGAGGCGGCGATGTGGGGGAGCTGGCGCACGCCCATGTAGAAGACGAGTGTCCCCGGGAAGGCCGCGAGCGCCGGCCAGTCGAGGGCCGTCTCCTCCTTGTCGGGGTCCTCGTGGCCCGGTGATCAGCGCCACGGCGCTGGCGAGCCCGCGGTGCGTGACGGGGATGCCCGCGTAGGCGGTGGCGGCCACGCCCGCGGTGATCCCGGGCACGACCTCGAACGGGATGCCCGCCGCGCGCAGCGTGAGCGCCTCCTCGCCGCCGCGGCCGAACACGAACGGGTCGCCGCCCTTCAGCCGCACGACCACCTTGCCCGCGCGCGCGCGCTCCACCATCAGCGCCTCGGTCTGCTCCTGCGGCACCGACTCCCCCCCTCCCTGCTTGCCGACGAACAGCAGCTCGGCGTCCGCGCGGGCGCCCTCCAGCGCCTCGACGGGGATCAGGCGGTCGTAGAGGATCGTGTCGGCCCGCGCGATCAACTCCAGTGCGCGCGCCGTCAACAGGCCGGGGTCACCGGGGCCGGCGCCGACGAGGAAGACGCGCCCGTTCACCTCGGGCCTATCCGGGATCGGCCCTTACCACCGTCATCGGTTGCGCCGTCGAGGTACGCTTGCACGAGCGCCACGCTAGTACAGTCTTACCGGCGTTGCCCCCAACGCCCAGATGAGGCGCGTCATCGGCCGACTGAAAGGTGTGACGGCATGGGCGTATGGCGACGGACGGCAGCCGGCGTCCCGACTCGGGACGTTGATGCTTGGGCTGGCGCTGTTGACCGGCGCGGTGCCGGCGGCGGGCGCCGGCGGTTTGGTCACCGGCGGCGAAGCGACCGCCTCGCAGGCCCAAGAAGTGGCGCAGCGCACCGATCCAGCGGTGCTTGCCCCTTCGTCCTCGGCGAGCCTCGAAGGCCAGTCCGTGCAGCCGGCGATCAGCGATGGCGGCGAAGAACTCTCCTCCACGGGCGCCCTCACCAGCTCCACGATCTCCAAGGAAACCGCGGGGGAATTCGCGGTCAACACCCGGGATGGCGAACTGAGCCTTGCCCCGCTGGATGCCTCCCCGGGCGTGAGTACGCCGACCGTTGTCAACGGCGCCGCGGCGCTGTTCGCCGGCGTCTGGCCGGCGACCGACGCGATCGTCCGCCCCGACGCGCTCGGGGTCACGACGATCGTGCAGATGCGCTCCCCCGAAGCCCCCACCTCGTTCTCGTGGGAAGTCGGCCTCGGCCCCGGTCAGCGCCTGCGGCAACTCGCCGATGGAGGTGTCGCGGTCGTTGAAGGCCCGCCCGCCCCGGTCGGCCCGCCCTGGGAAGGCCCGCTGGGCAACGCCTTGGAAGCGCTGAGCCTCGACCGCCCTGGCTCAGGCGATCCCGGGCGAGCTCCGGCCCCAGGAAACTCAGGCCCAGTACGCCGCGGCCACGAGCTCGGTGGCGGCGGCGGAACAGCAGACGGGCGGCACCGCGCTGATGGTCATCGAACCGCCCACGGCCGCCGACGCCCGTGGCAGCGGCGTGCCCGCGTCGCTGAGTGTCGTTGGGAGCACGATCACGGTGAGCGTGTCGCCGGCGCCCACCACGGTCTTCCCGGTCATGGTGGCGGCAACGGTCGCCGCGGCGAGCAACCGAGCCAGCGCGGCTCGCCCCCAGGACCTCCGTTACGGACTGTCCGACCAGCGGGCCGCGGCCTTCGGCCCGGCCTTCGATCGGCGGCTGCTCGAAGGGCCGCTGCACGTCCGCGTCGCGCGGCTGGTGCTCCCCTACGAAGCCGTCCTCGAATCGACGGAAAAACGGGAAGAGAAAGAAAAGGCAGAAAAAAAGCTCGAATTCACGCAGAGCGAAGCGTTGACCATGTGGCTGCGGAAAGTCCAGGAAGTGAACGCCCGACGGGGAACACCTCCAGCCCTATATCACGCTGTGGTCGAAGGGCTGCCTGGATAGGACAGCCTGTCGAGCGCCGCCGATCAAACGCTACCGCGAGGCTGTCCGGGCGCTCATCAAAGACCATATGAAAGCCGCGGCGGGCCTGCCGGCGGTGAGGCTGTGGGGAGCCTGGAATGAGCCGGATGGAGGCAAATCCTCGCTGTCCGCGGCGCAGGCGGGGGAGCTGTGGCAGGTCGCCCACTCGGTGATGGCCGAACTCCACTGCGGCTGCACGATGGTCGCCGGCGAATTTGCCGAATTCGGGCCGTATGTCTCGCGTTACAAGGAATTCATGGTGAAGCACCATCTCAAGCCGCGAGTATGGGGTCTGCACGACTATCGTGACCTCGTTCCCGGTCCATCCAATGCACTGGCAAAATACGAAAACCGTGACGCCAAGGCGTTTGCGAAGCTGACAAGCACACGCTTGGGCAAGCCCAGAATCTGGCTGAGCGAGCAGGGCGTGGAGCTGGATAACGGCTTCAAGCCCACACCGCTCAAGGGCGATCCCGAATCGCAGCGTATCTCGGCGGAAGACTTCCTACGCCTTGCGAGTGTGTCGAGGCGTGTAGAACTTGTCGACTACTACATGTATGGCGCCCCAGGCCCCAGCGGAGCACATCCGCGCCCCGAAAACGAAGCGGTTTTCGACAGCGCGCTGGTGAACGACAAAAGCGAACCGTCGCCTGCCTACTGCGTCGTGGCATTCCCCGGTCACTGGTGTCCGCCGATCGTGACGCTCGACTCCGCCGCGTGGCCGATCTCCGATCGGTCAGCAGCTCTCCGGCGCCGGCGCTGACGAGCCGCTCCGCCACGCGGCGGCCGAGCGCCTCGGGGTCGTAGAAGCCACCCAACAGCTCGTCGCCGACCCAGGCGGAGCCGTCGGGGAGGCCGACCCACGCGCGCAGGTGCAGGCAGCCGCAGCCGTAGTCGACGGCGTGCGCGCCGAGCGGCGTGTTGCAGCTGGCCCCGAGCGCGTGCGCGACGGCGCGCTCGGCCTGCAGGCAGGCGAACGTCTTGGCGTCGGTGATCGCCTGCACGGCCGCCCGCGTGGCCTCGTCATCGGCGCGTCCCTCCAGCGCGAGCGTGCCCTGGCCGGGGGAGGGGACGAAGCGCGCGGGGTCGAGCACCGCGGCGATCTCGGCCTCGCGGCCCAGGCGCACCAGGCCGGCGCGGGCGAGCACGAGCGCGTCGAAGCCGCCCTCGCCGAGCTTGCGCAGGCGCGTGTCGACGTTGCCGCGCACCGCCACCACCTCCAGGTCCTCGCGCGCGGCCCGCAGCTGCGCGGCGCGGCGCACGCTGCTGGTGCCCACGCGCGCCCCGGGGGCCAGCTGCTCCAGGCCAGTTTGGGCAGCGCTTGGGTCATCCGGAGAGAGGGGGGAGCGCCCCGCCACGCACAGCACGTCCTCGGCAGGCGCGCGCGGTGGCGCGCCCAGCAGCGACAGACCATCCGCCAGCTCGGCGGGGACGTCCTTGGCGGAGTGCACCGCGAGGTCGATCTCCCCAGCGCTCAACGCGCGCTCCAACTCGTTCACCCAGCGGGACTTGTCGCCTCCGGCCGGGAGTCCCTCGTCCACGGGGTGGCGGCTCCCGGAACCGGCCTCTTCGGCGGCTGAGTCCCGGTCCCCGGCGGTCGCGATCGTGACCAGCTCGACCGAGGTGGCCGCGCCCGTGGAGGATGCGGCCAGGTGGGCCTCCAGCAGTCCGGCGACCAGCCGCGCCTGCGCGAGCGCGAGGGCGCTGCCACGCGTCCCGATCCGCACGAGCCCCTCGCCAGCTCTCTCTTCTGCCTACGTGCCCTTGCGCCGGCGCCGCTGCAGGTCGTGCACCTCGGCGAGCTCGGCGCCCTGGCCGCCGGCGCGCGCGCGGAGGCGTCTTCCCCGGATGCCTCCTCCTCGCCGTCCTCCTGCAGCGCGAACAGCTCGCGCACGAGCTGCAGCGAGGCGTGGGAGCGGGCCTCCGAGAGGCTGCGCAGGCGGATCGTGGGCTCGTGCAGGATGCGGTTGGCGATCGAGCGGGCGAGCGCCTCGACGCGCACGAGGTCGCGCGGGGAGGCGGACTCCCAGCGGCCGTCGTTCTCCGCCAGCACCTGCGCCACGATCGCGTCGCCGTGCTCGCGCAGCGCGCTGACGGTCGGCAGGGCATCCAGCTGGCCGAGCCAGCCGGCGAAGCGGCGGATCTCCTCCTCGACGATCTGCTCGGCCCGCGGAACCTCGCTCGCGCGGGTGTCGAGGTTGCGCGCGACCACCTGCTGGAGGTCGTCGATGTCGTACAGCGTCACACCCTCCAGCTCGCCGCAGCGGGGGTCGATGTCGCGTGGCACCGCGATGTCGATCAACAGCAGCGGCCGTCCCCTCTCGCTGGTCGAGCACCTGCGCGAGCTCGTCGCGGCCGACGATCGGGTGCGGGGAGGAGGTCGAGGAGACGACGATGTCGGCCGTCGCCAGCTGCTCGGGCAGCCCGTCGAGGCCGACGACCGAGCCGCCGAAGCGCTGCGCGAGGCTGCGCGCGCGGTCGGCGTGGCGGTTGGCGACGAAGATCGTGCCGGCCCCCCGGTCGGCGAGCGCCTGCGCGGTGAGCTCGCTGGTTTCGCCGGCGCCGAGGATCACCACGTGGCGCTCGCGCAGGTCGCCCGAGCAGCTCGACGGCGAGGCCGACCGCCGCGGAGGGGACGCTCACGTGGCTGGAGCCGATGCCGGTCTCCGAGCGCACCCGCTTGCCCGCCGTCAGCGCGGCGCTCCACAGGCGGTTGGAGAGCGGCCCGGTGCAGCCGGCCTGCAGCGCCGCCTCGAAGGCGCGCTTGACCTGCCCCTGGATCTCGGCCTCGCCGACGATCATCGATTCCAGGCCCGCGGTCACCCGGTAGAGGTGGCGCGCGGCGTCGCAGTTGCGCGGCGAGTAGATCTCCTCGCGCCAGCTCGGCGAGGCCGATCGAGGCGTGGTCGGCGAGCATCCCCAGCGCGTCCTCCTGCGCCTGAACTAGATCCCCGCCCGGCCCGCCGACGACGAGGTACAGCTCGGTGCGGTTGCAGGTGCAGAGCACCACGGCCTCGCGCACCTCGGCGGTGGCGATCAGCCGCTGCGCGAGCGGCCACCGCTCCCGGCTCGGTGAACGCCAGTCGCTCGCGCAGCGCGACCGGGGCGGTCTTGTGCGAGATGCCGAGCGCCAGCAGTTCGCTCATGCGGGCGTGGTCTCCGCGTGGACGGGATCGAGCGCCTCGGCCTCCAGTTCGCCGGCGCGTGCCGAGGGCCGGTCCGGCGCAGCCGGCGGGCGCTCGGTGAGCTCCAGCAGCTCCCCCAGCTGGCGCTCGATGCGGCTGAGGCGGATCGCCATGATCGCCACGTAGATCAGCACCAGCACGAACAGCACGATGTAGGCCGCCGCCACGTACTTGCCGGCCGTGTGCAGCGGCAGCGCGGGGGTCTCGGCGAGCAGCGTCCCGGTCACGCGCTCGACCCTCCGATCGACCGCGCGTGGCCGCGGTGGAGGGGTGGAAGTCCGCAGCGGCCCGGCGCAACGGCTCCGGGCCGAGGGGGCGGCGCTGCGCGGCCGGCGCGCGGGCGCCTCCGCATCCTCGGAGAGCCGCCGGCGCAGCGCGCGCAGCTGCCCGCGGGCGTGCTTGGCGGTGAGCTCGTACTTGCACAGCGTGGCGAACAGCAGCGCCATCGCCAGCAGCGACACCAGCAGCGTGAGCGCCATCGAGCCGGGCAGGTTGGAGGTGCTGGAGAAGACGCGCGGGTGCACGTAGGCGGTCGAGAGGTTGACCGCCATGTAGTTGAGCGGCACGAACGCCCCCGCGGTGATCGCGAACACCGAGGCGTAGCGCGCCTGGCGCTCGGGGTCTTCGATCGCGAAGCGCAGCGGCTGGTAGGTCGCGTACAGCAGGAAGATGATCAGGAACGACACCAGCGTGGGCTCGCTCCACACCCACCAGTGCCCCCACGAGCCCTTCGCCCAGATCGAGCCGGTGATCAGCGTGCCGACGGCGAAGATCAGGCTCATGTGGATCACCACATAGGAGCGCATGTCCCAGCGCGAGTCGCGCGTGCGCAGGTGCTGGATCGCGAGCAGCCCGCCGAGCACGAAGCCGCACAGCGCGACGATCGCGAGGGGGACGTGCACGTAGAAGATCTTCTGCAGGAAGCCCTGTTCGGCTTCGAGGGGGGCGTAGAAGAAGACCAGCCCGAGCGCGAGCGCCATCGCGGCGACGGTGGCGATGCTGAGCGTGCGCAGGCCCCGTCCGTAGAGCGGGTGACGGGTACGGCCGCGGGCGGTGGAGGGGCTGGCGGTGATGGTTCTAGTCCTTAAAGAGAAGTCGAAGAAAAAGACGGGCGGAGGGGCGTGCGATGGGTCTAGTCCTCCAAAAGAAAGTCGAAGACGGCGTAGGCGATCAGCCCGAAGACCAGATCATAGAGCGCGAGCGTCAACGGCCAGCGCAGTGACGGGCCCGTTTGGTGGCTCAGCGTCAGCAGCGGCGCGGTGGCGCGCGCCCCGCCGATCACGACCGGCACCAGCAGCGGCAGCGCCAGCAGCGGCCCGAGCAGGTCGCGCGCGCGGGTGCGCACGGCGATCGCGGCCACCAGCGTGCCGATCAGCGCGATGCCGAGATCGCCCAGCAGCAGCACGCCGGGCAGATCCGGCAGCGCCGGCCCGAGCGAGGGTTCGAGCAGCAGCAGCGCAAACGCCGGCACCGCCACCAGCTCCAGCACCACCAGGTAGGAGAGCAGCGCGAGCGCCTTCGCCACCAGCAGCGCGGAGCGATCGACCGGCGCCAGCAGGAAGCCGTCGAAGCCGCCCTCCTCGGCGTCGGCGACGAACAGCCGGTTGATCCCCAGCATCGCCGCCAGCAGCAGCGTCACCCACAGGATCCCGGAGGCCTCGTCGCCGTTGACGCCGGTCGCGGTTGAGCGCGAAGTGGAAGATCACGAACACGGTCACCGCGAACAGCGACATCCCCGGCACCGACTCCAGCGTGCGCAGCTCGACCAGCAGCTCCTTGCGCAGCAGCGCCGCCACGGTGCGCGCGAAGCCGGGCGGCGGCGGGCGGTCGGGTCGGGGCTCGCCACGGCTGCGCGCAGCCTCGCGGCATCGCGCGGCGGGCGCGGGCGCCTGGCGGGACGCCGCTCGCGCGCTCCGGGCTCGGCCGCGGCGCTCACCCGTACAGCTCCCTGATCGCCCGCGGCGTCCACCGCCGAAGGGTCGGCGAGCAGCGCGGGGCGCCCACCACGCAGACCCAGCACGAGGTCGGCGCCATCGAGGTCGGCCTCCGGATTGTGGCTGCACACCACGCGAGTCCGGCCCGAGGCAGGTCCGATCAGCGGCTCCACGAGCTCCGCCCCCGCGGGGTCGAGGTTGGCTCGCGGCTCGTCCAGCAGCAGCAGCTCGGGGTCGTGCAGCAGCGCGCGCGCGGTCGCCACCCGCTGCACCATCCCCCGCGAGAGCGTGCGCACCGGCTCCTCGGCGCGAGTGGCCATGCCCACCGCCTCCAGCAGCTCCTGCACCCGCTCCATGCCAACCCCGTGCAGGCGGGCGTGGAAACGGAGGTTCTCGCTCGCGGTCAGCTCGCGGTAGAGCAGCGGCTCGTGGCCGAGCAGGCCGACTCGACCCCGCACCGCCCACGCTTCGTCCGGCAGCCTGTGCCCCAGCACGCGCACCTCCCCCGCGTGAGGGCGCAGCAGTGTGGCGAGCACCCGCAGCAGCGTGGTCTTGCCGGCGCCGTTGGGGCCGAGCACGACCAGCGTCTGGCCGGGCTGCAGCGAGAGCGAGACCCCGGCGAGCGCCTCGCGTTCGCCGTAGAGCCGCGTCAGGTCCTCCAGCTCGAGCGCGGCCACTGCTGCCTCTCAGGTCGCGGGCGCTGCAAGCGCTGGAGCCCGCAGCGGCGCGCGGCTGGGCGCGCTCGATCAGCTCGCGCACGGCCGCCTCCTCGCCCGCGCGCAGCAGCGCGATCGGGTCGGGGTCGCCGCCGACGATCCCCTCGAAGAAGTCGCGCGCGCTCGGCGTAGGTGGGCAGCGTGTCCTTGGCCCAGCCGCGCACCTCGTTGAGCAGCACCGCCAGGCGCGCGTACTCCTCGCCGAACAGCGCGGCGATCTCGCGCTTCATGCGCTTGGCGAGCGCCGGCGAGGCGCCGGCGGTGGAGATCGCGATCGCGAGCGGGCCGGTGCGCACGATCGCCGGCAGGATGAAGTTGCACAGCGGCGGCACGTCGACGACGTTGACGAGCATCGCGCGCCGCTCGGCGTCCTCCCACACGCGGATGTTGACGTCCGTGTAGTCGGTCGCCGCGATCGCCATGAACACGCCCTCCAGATCGGCGGCGCCCGCATACTCGCGCTGCTCCCAGCGGATCGAGCCCTCGCGCGCGTACTCCTGCAGGGCCGGCAGGGCGCGCGGCGCGATCAGCGTCACCTCGCCGGCGCACGCGAGCAGCCCCTCGACCTTCTCCAAGCCCGATCTCCCCCCGCCGACGACCACGCAGCGGCGGCCGCTCAGTTTCAGGCAGGCGATGTAGAAGGGGGTGTCGAGCATCCCCTGCACGCACGACTGGTCGCAGATCCCCCTGCGCAGCTGGCAGACGCACTCCTTGCCTGCATAGGCCTGGGCGGGCATGCCAAAAGGGTAGCTGGGGAGAATGCTGATGCTGCGGGCGGCGCATGCGCCCCCGGGCAGGGTCACATGCGGCCCTGCCTGACCGGCCGCATGCGGCCGTTCCCCGACGCCGCACATGTGCGGCGTCGCTGACCGAAACAGGGACCGGTTCGGGGAGACACTCGCTCTGTCGAAGCCGGGGGAGCGGAGATAGGCGCGGGCCACAGGCTAAGGGTTTGGTTCGGGCTGGGGAACGATGCCCTGGGCCCACGCGATCGCCGCGGCGGCCCACTTCAGGCCTGGTCGCGGTCGAGGCCGATGGGCGTTCGGCTCCGTAGCGCTCGTCGGAGGCGAAGGGGTCAGGACATCCATGCCGTCGAGTGTCGTGGGCAGCTCGATTCCCGATTCCTCAGCGAATTCTCTGAGCTTCTCGAGGTCATGTTGAAGGGAAATTTGGTTTCTTCGGCCGCGAGGACGGCCTTGATCGCCTTCTCCACAGCTTGGTGGATATGGAAACCGACGATCGGATCGCGATCCCTGCGACTCGCAACACCGATTTCGCGGCGAGCTCATCTTCTTTGGCAGCGGCGAGCAGCCGGCGGGCCAGATCGCCGTTTGTGGCCGTTAGCCGCGATCTCCCTGCCCTCGGAGAGGGCTCGTGGATGATGGTGCCGTACACGTCGCGCCACTCGCGGACGCTGTCCTTGCTGACGCGATGACGTCGGCCGCGCAGGCCGCGGCAACGCACGCGCAGCCGGACCGACTCCTTGCCCCGGTCCTCGACCTGCGGCTCGATCACCAGGAAGTCCAGGTCGCTGTGCTCGCCGGCCTCGCCGCGGCGTGGAGCCGAACAGGATCACCCGCTTCCCAGGCGGTGCGGCCCGCCAGAATGCGCCGGGCAGCCTCCCGTATCACGGCGTCATCGACATGCCCCAAAGTCTAGAGACAGGCCCCGAGGGTCCTTGTACTCGGTTACATCCCACGTCGGATTACAACCCCCGTCCCACTCCCCGCCCGAACGCGCGGGCACCCACCCGCACGAGCGGCCCCAGCCCCTGGCGCCAGGCGCGCTCGCGGTCGGCGTCGCGGGCCGAGCGCAGCTGTGCGACCGCGTGGGCGGCGCGCTCGTGCAGCGCGTCGTGGGGCGGCCACCACAGCCCGCGCGCGCCGGAGGGGCTCCACGCGATCAGCTTCTCCTGGGCGCAGCCGCGCAGGCCCGTCTCGCCGAGCGTGCGCCCGAGTCCGCCGCCGGCCGCCGCGCCCCACGGCCCGCGCGCGATCGTCGGCGCGGGGAGGTGGTCGTTGAGCCACACCATCCCCGTGTGCAGCTCGCGCGCGATCCGCAGCCCCCGGTGGTGGTCGGCCGTCCAGATCGAGGCGCCCAGCGCGTACTCGCAGTCGTTGGCGAGCTCCACCGCGCGGTCGGTCGAGTCCACGGCGATCACCGCCAGCACCGGCCCGTCGAGCGGCTCGCGCATCAGGCGCATCGTCGTGCGTCACCCCGCTCAGCACCGCCGGCGCGTAGAACGCGGCCTCCTCGGCGCACCCCTCGGGCGGCGCTCTGCAGGGGGCCGCCGCAGTGCAGCCGCGCGCCCTGCGCGACGGCCTCCTCGACCAGCTCGCGCACGTGCTGCAGGCGCCGCGCTGGAGGCGAGCGGGCCCATCTGCACGCCCGCGCGCTCGGGGTCCCCGACGCGCATTGCCCGCGCGCCGTTGACCAGGTGCGTGAGCAGCCGCTCGGACACCTCGCGCTCGACGTAGACGCGCTCGACCGAGCCGCGCGCCTGGCCCGCCCCGGCGCAGCCGGCCCACAGCGCGCCGCTCGCGGCCCGCGCGACGTGCGCGTCGGCGAGCACCACCATCGCGTCCTTGCCGCCCAGCTCGACCGTCACCTCCTTCTCCTGGGAGACGCACGCCCGTGCCACCGCGCGCCCGACCGTGGGGGAGCCGGTGAACAGCACCTTGTCCACAGGCGCGCGCGCGAGCGCCACCCCCACCTGCGTGCCGCCGTGCACCACCCGCACGAGGCCCTCCGGCAGCGTGGCGCGCGCCAGCACCCCCATGATCCGCTCGCCCGTGAGGCAGGCGCGCCGCGCCGGCTTGAACACGACGCCGTTGCCCGCCAGCAGCGCGCCGGCGATCTGCGCGAGCGGCTGCGCGAACGGCGCGCTGCCGGCGCCGATCACCCCCACCACGCCGAACGGCTCGTACGCCACCCGCGCGCGCTGCGAGAGCGCCATCGAGCGGTGGATCCCCACGCGCCTCGAGCCGAGCACGCGCGCGCCCTCCTCCGCGATCCAGATCAGCGCGTCGATCGCCGCCAGCAGCTCGGTGCTCGCGACCTCGGCCCGCGGGCGGCCCTGCTCGCGGCCGATCAGCCGCGCCAGCTCGTCGAACTCGTCGATGATCGCCTGCGCCACGCGGCGCATGTAGCGGGCGCGGTCCTCCACGCGCAGCAGCGCCCACAGCGGCTGCACCTTGCGCGCGGCGCCCACCACCTGCTCCACCTGCTCCGGCGCGGTGGCCTGCACGCTGCCCAGGATCGCCCCGGTCGCCGGGTT
This sequence comes from uncultured Solirubrobacterales bacterium, assembly GCA_963791485.1. Lineage (GTDB taxonomy): Bacteria > Actinomycetota > Thermoleophilia > Solirubrobacterales > Solirubrobacteraceae > Palsa-744. The sequence goes on along the minus strand of CAWBSO010000005.1, from coordinate 565,014 downwards.
GCGCGCGCGCAGCGTCTGCGGTGGGGCGGTCTCCTCGGCTGAGGTCGAGACGGTGCTCATTCCTATGTGATTATCGCCCCCTGGCGCGGCGCACCTGAGCCAACCGCTCCGCCAGCGCCGCCTCGGCCTCGTCGGGCTCGTAGAAGCGGGCGCCGGCCACCTCCTCGGGGAGCAGCTCCTGCGGGGAGACGTGGCCCGGGTGAGCGTGCGGGTAGTCGTAGCCGCCAACCTCCTGCCCAGGCCTCGGGCCCGAGCGCAGCCACCCCGGCACCGGCGCGGCGCCCTGCTCGCGCACGTGGCGCTGCGCCGCCCCCAGCGCGCGGCCGGCCATGTTGGACTTCGGCGCCAGAGAGAGGTAGATGGCGGCCTGCGCGAGCGCGAATTTGGCCTCCGGCATGCCCACGTGCTCGACCGCCTGCGCCGCCGCCACCGCGACGCCGAGCGCCGCCGGGTCGGCGTTGCCGATGTCCTCGGAGGCGAGGATCACCATGCGCCGCACGATGAAGCGGGGGTCCTCGCCGCCCTCCAGCATCACCGCGAGGTAGTACAGCGAGGCGTCCGGGTCGCTGCCGCGCGTGGCCTTGATCCAGGCGGAGATGTAGTCGTAGTGGCGGTCGCCCTTGCGGTCGTACAGCACCGCCCGCTGCTGCAGCGCGTCCTCCGCGCGCGCGATCTCCACCGAGGTCTCCCCCAGCTCGGCCGCCGTCGTGACCGCGAGCTCCAGCGCGTTCAGCGCGGTGCGGGCGTCTCCGTCGGCGCGCGCGGCGAGGAAGTCGAGCGTCTCGGGCGCCACGGCGATCGCCGCTCCCGCCGCGTCTGCGCCGTCTTCCTCCGCGCTCGTTGCCGCGCCCTCGCCGTCTCCATCCGCGAGCATCGCCACCAGCTCCCCCGAGTCAAGCGCGCGGCGCAGCACCGCGCCGACCTCCTCCGCGGAGAGCGCCCGCAGCGCGTACACCCGCATCCGCGAGAGCAGCGCGCCGTTGACCTCGAACGCGGGGTTCTCCGTGGTCGCGCCGATCAGCGTCACCACCCCCTCCTCCACCGCCGGCAGCAGCGTGTCCTGCTGGGCCTTGTTGAAGCGGTGGATCTCATCGAGGAAGAACACCGTGCCGGTGTCGCTGGTGGCGCGGCGGTGGGCGGCGCGCTCCAGCACCGCGCGCACCTCCGCGCGCCCCGCCTGCACCGCGCTCAGCTCTTCGAACACCGCGCGGGAGCGCTCGGCGACCATCCGCGCGAGCGTCGTCTTGCCCGAGCCCGGGGGGCCGTAGAGCACCATCGAGTGGGGGTGGCCCTGCTCGATCGCGGTGCGCAGCCCCGAGCCCTCCCCCAGCAGATGCGTCTGCCCGACGAACTCCTCCAGGTGCAGCGGACGCATGCGCGCCGCCAGCGGACGGGCCTCTTGCGTATGCGCCGCACCCGCCCCGTCGCCGCCCGGACCGTTCTTTGCATCCCTGTCCGAGTGTGGGCTGCCTGCCGACAAGGAAGGGCGATCGCGGTTGCTCCGGGGATCGTGCGGCTCGATTGGCTCGAAAAGGGTGTCCATATTTGGAAGCTTCCCGGGAGGTCGCCCGGTGGATGGTGTCGAACTCCTATGGCTGGTGATCTACATTAGAAACACACTTTCCCCGGTGCGGGTCGCTGTGGTATGACCACCGGCGCCGCCGACATCCTTGTGGCCGATCCCGCGCTGGGCGGACGCCACGGCTGGGACTCCGCGGGCGGGTTCGACGCCGGTGGGCCGGGACCCGCCGGTGGGGCGCTCGCCGCGCGCTCGCCGTGGCGGCTGTTCTGGCTGCGTTTGCGCCGCGACCGCGTGGCGCTCGTCTCGCTCGGCTTCATCGTGCTGCTGGTGGTGGTCGCGCTCGCCGCGCCGCTGGTCGTGCGACTCGCCGGCGTGCCCGGCCCGTACGTGCAGAACCCCAACGCGCTCGACGCCTTCGGCAGCCCCACCGGCCCCAGCGCTGCGCACCCCTTCGGGGTCGACCAGCTCGGCCGCGACGTGTTCGCGCGCGTCGTCTACGGCGCGCGCACGTCGCTGGAGGTGGGCGTGATCGGCACCGCGATCGCCACCGTGATCGGCACCGTCATCGGCCTGCTCGCCGGCTTCTACCGTGGGCTCACCGACACGCTGCTCTCGCGCCTCACCGACGTGGTGCTGTGCTTCCCGGTGCTGCTCGTCGGCCTCGGGCTGGGGGCCGCGTGCAGCGTGCGCGGCTGCTTCAAAGGCGCGATCCAACCCGGCGTCTCCACGATCGTCGCGATCGTCGCGCTGTTCAACTGGACCTACATCATGCGGATCGTGCGCGGCCAGGTGCTCTCGCTGCGCGAGCGGGAGTTCGTCGACGCCGCCCGCTCGCTGGGGGCATCCAACGCGCGCATCGTCTTCCGCGAGATCCTCCCCAACCTCACCGCGCCGCTGATCGTCTACGCCAGCCTGCTGATCCCGGCCAACATCCTGCTCGAGGCCGCGCTCTCGTTCCTCGGCGTCGGCGTGCGCGCGCCCGCGGCCAGCTGGGGGCAGATGCTCGCCGACGCCACTCCGATCTTCAACACCGCGTGGTGGTACATGCTGTTCCCCGGGCTTGCGCTGCTGCTCACCGTGCTCGCCTTCAACCTGCTCGGCGATGGCCTGCAGGACGCTCTCAACCCGCACATGGGCCGTTCCGTCGAGTAATCACCAGAGGAGGAGACCCAGAGCCATGTTCAGTAACCGTTACAGATGGAAGGGCAGACGATCGGTGCAGGCGGGCTCCAAGCCGCTTGCGCTTTTCGTTGGCGTCGGCGTTGCTCGCCGGCGTGCTCGCCGTTGCGCTCGCCGCCTGCGGTTCGGGCAACACGGCCTCGAGCGCCACGAGCAGCATCCCGCTCAAGGCGGGCGAGTCACCCGTGGGCCAGCAGCTCTACGGCAAGCAACGTGGCGGGACGCTCACCGTGTACGACCACGAGGACTTCGAACACTTCGACCCCGGCGAGGCGTATGCGACGAGGATTACACGATCACCTCGGCCACGCAGCGCTCGCTCTACTCCTACCTCCCCAACAACGCCTCCAAGCTCGAACCGGACGTCGCCGCGGGCCCGCCGGCGATCACCGACGGCGGCAAGACGGTGACGATCCAGATCAAGCCGCACATCTACTTCAGCCCGCCGGTCAACCGCGAAGTGAACTCCGGCGACGTCGCCTACGCGATCGAGCGCGGCGCCAACCCGAACGTCGCCAACGCCTACTTCAGCTCCTACTTCGGCGACATCGTCGGCGCCGAAAAGGCCAACGGGGGGCCGATCCCCGGGATCGAAACGCCGAGCAGATACACGATCGTCTTTCACCTGACCAAGCCCACCGCCTCGCTGCTGGTGGGGGCGCTCAGCCTGCCGCTGTCGGCGCCCGTGCCGCCGGAATTCGCCAAGCCGCTCGACGCCCACAAACCGACGACGTACGGCAGCGAATACCTCGTCGCGACCGGGCCCTACATGCTGAAGTCCGACAGCACGGGCAAGTTCCTCGGCATCGGCTACCAGCCGGGCAAGTCGGCGACGCTCGTGCGCAACCCCCGGTGGAATCCCCACACCGACTTCCGCCCGGCGTATCTCAACCAGATCGACATCAACATCGGCGGCGAACCGACGGTGATCGGCAAGCAGGTGCTGCAGGGTGAAGACGTCGTGCAGAACGACGTGCCGGCGCAGTCGATCGTCAAGGAAGCCTACGAACACTACCCCCAGCAGATCACCTTCACGCCCGGCTCGGGCGACTACTACGCCTCGCTGAACACCGCGCACGGGCCGTTCACCAACATCGACCTGCGCAAGGCCGTGTGGGCGGCGCTCGACCGCGACGCGATCGTCAAGGCGCGCGGCGGCCCGCTGGCGGCGGCAGCCGATGACCCACTTCCTCTACCCCGGCGTGGCCGGCTACGAACAGGCGGGTGGCGCCGCGGGGCCGAAGGTGGACTACAACGAACACCCCGAAGGCGACATGGCGGTCGCCGCGAAGTACATGAAGCTCGCCGGCTACCCCAGCGGCAAGTACACCGGGGGCAGCACCCTGCAGCTGGTCGGCTCGACCGGCGAACCGCAGGAAGCGATGGCGCAGATCACCAACCAGACGCTGCAGAACCTCGGCTTCAAAACCCACCTCACGCTGGTCGACAAGTCGGTGATGTACTCCAAGTACTGCACGGTGCCCTCGCAGGAGATCGACGTCTGCCCCAACGTCGGCTGGGTACGCGACTTCGCCGATCCGCAGACGGTGCTGTATTCGTGCCGTTCTACGGGCCCGCGATCAGACCCGAAGGCAACGCCAACTGGAGCCAGCTCAACGATCCGCAGATCAACGCCGCGATGGAAAAGGCGACGCTGGTGGTGGGCGAACCGGCGCGCGCCGATGCGTGGGCGAAGATCGACGAAATGCTGGTGGCGCAGGCGGCCGCCGCGCCCGAGATCTACGCGATCGAGGCGCAGATCGAGGGTAAGAGCGTCGCCGGCGTCAACCAGCTGTGGAACACCGGCGCATGGGACTACGACTTCACCTCGCTGAAGTGAGTCGTCGCGATCGGGAGCAGGCCGTCCCCCCAGGGCAGTTGCAGCCTGGCGGGACGGACCCCCGGGCGCATTGGAGGCGCCGGGCGAATCGCAGGCGCCGCGCGCAGGAAGGTGAGACGAGAGGCGCAGAAAGCAAGGGAATGACCCGCTACATCATCCGCCGGGTTCTGTGGGGCATCGCGCTGCTGTTCATCGTGGCGGCGCTCACGTTCGTCTTCTTCTATCTCTTCCCCAGCGCCAACCCGGCGTAGCTGCGCGCCGGGCGCACGCCGACCCCGAAGGTGATCGCCGAGATCACCCGCGACCTGGGGTTGAACAGGCCGCTGCCCACCCAGTTCTACGACTACATGAAGGGGGTGCTGCTGCACTTCAACCTTGGCTACAGCTATTACAGCGACGCCTCGGTCAAGAGCCTGATCGCCGAACGGCTGCCCGCCACGGTCTCGCTCGCCGCCGGCGCGGTGGTGATCTGGCTGGCGAGCGGCCTCGCGGTCGGGATCGTCTCCGCGGTGCGCCGGCGCACGTGGCTGGACCGTGCCGCGATGGGCACCGCGCTCGTGTTCATCTCCGCGCCGGAATACTGGCTGGGGCTGATCGCGCTGTTCCTGTTCGCCTCCGACATCGGCAAGCTCAAGGTCTTCCCCGGCGCCGGCAGCTACGTCGGCCTCAGCAGCGACCCGGGGAAATGGTTCACCTCGCTGATCCTCCCCTGGCTGGTGCTTGCCGCCACCTTCGCCGCGGTGTACGCGCGCCTGCTGCGCGCCAACCTGCTGGAGGTGCTCGACCAGGATTACATCCGCACCGCGCGCGCCAAGGGCCTCTCCGAGCGGCGCGTGATCCTGCGCCACGGCGTGCGCGCTGCGATCACCCCGATCGTCACCGTGCTCGGCCTCGACCTCGGCACGCTGCTCGGCGGCGCGCTGCTGATCGAAGTCGTCTTCGACATCCCCGGCGTCGGGCGGCTGAACTACGACGCGCTCACGCACGCCGACTTCCCGATCATCCAGGGCACCGTGCTGCTGGCGGCGCTGTTCATCGTCGTCGCCAACATCTTCGTCGACATCTCCTACGCGTATCTCGACCCACGGGTGCGCTTCAAATGATCCGGCGGCGGCATCTCGTAGCTCCGCCCGGGGTGGTGGTCTCATGACGGTGCCGGGCCAACCGCTGTTGAAGGTCGAGGATCTGCATGTGGAGTTCCCCACCGAAGGCGGGGTGGTGCACGCCGTGAACGGCGTCTCCTTCGAGGTCGAGCAGGGCCGCACGCTCGGGATCGTGGGCGAGTCGGGCTCGGGCAAGAGCGTCTGCGCGCTGAGCACGATGGGGCTGACCCGCGCCCAGGGTGCGCGCATCTCCGGGCGGATCCTGTTCGAGGGCGTCGATCTGCTGACGCTGCCCGAGCGGCGCATGCGCGCGCTGCGCGGCAACGAGCTGGCGATGATCTTCCAGGACCCGCTCTCCTCGCTGCACCCGCTGTACCGCGTGGGGGCGCAGATCGCAGAGGGGATCCGCGCCCACCGCGAGGTCTCGCGCCGCGCGGCGCGAGAGCAGGCGATCGCGCTGCTGGATCTGGTGGGCCTCCCCGAGCCGTCACGGCGCGTGGATGCCTACCCGCACGAGCTCTCCGGGGGGATGCGCCAGCGCGTGATGATCGCGATGGCGCTCGCCAACGAGCCGAAGCTGCTGATCGCCGACGAGCCCACCACCGCGCTCGACGTGACCGTGCAGGCGCAGATCCTCGCGCTGCTGCGGCGCCTGCGCGAGGAGCTCGGGATGGCGCTCGTGCTCGTCACGCACGATCTCGGGGTGGTCGCCGAGATGGCCGACGAGATCGCGGTGATGCAGGCCGGGCTGATCGTCGAGCGGGGCACCGCCGAGCAGGTGCTGGCTGCTCCTGCGCACCCCTACACGCAGGGGCTGCTGCGCTCGGCCCCGACGCTCGAGCGCCGCGACCAGAGCCAGAGCAAACACGACGAGAGCCAGGACGATCGCGAGCGTGAACGAGGGAAGAGAGGAGAAGGGGAAGGAGAGGATGGGTCAGTGGTCGCGGCCCCGCCGCTGCTGCAGGTCCGCGACCTCGTCAAGCGCTTCCCGATCACGCGCGGGGTGGTGTTTCAGCGTCAGGTCGCGCACGTCGAGGCGGTCGCTGGGATCAGCTTCGAGCTGCGGCGCGGCGAGGCGCTCGGGCTGGTGGGGGAGACCGGCTGCGGCAAGAGCACCACTGCGCGGTTGATCATGCGCCTGCTCGAGCCCACCGGCGGGGAGATCCGCTTCGAAGGCCACGACATCGCCCATCTGCGGGGCCCTGCGCTGAAGGCCGCGCGCCGCGAGATGCAGATCGTCTTCCAGGACCCCTACTCCTCGCTGAATCCCCGCAAGACGGCCGGCTCGATCGTCGGCGAGCCGTTCGCGATCCACGGGCTGCACCCCGACGGGGCCGAGCGCAGGCGCGCCGTGGGCGAGCTGCTCGACAGGGTGGGCCTGCAGCCCGAGCACCACAACCGCTATCCCCACGAATTCTCCGGCGGCCAGCGCCAGCGGATCGGCATCGCGCGGGCGCTCGCGCTGGGACCGAAGCTGTTGATCGCCGACGAGCCGGTGTCGGCGCTCGACGTCACGATCCAGGCCCAGATCCTCGAGCTGCTGCGCGAGCTGCAGCGTGAGCTAGGCCTGACGCTGCTACTGATCTCCCACGACCTCGCGGTCGTGCGTCAGATGGCCGATCGCGTGGCGGTGATGCGCGCCGGCAAGATCGTCGAGCTGGCGCTCAACGAGACGCTCTACAGCTCGCCCACGCACCCCTATACGCGCGAGCTGCTCGCGTCTGTGCCTGGGGCGCGCGCGGAGGGGGAGCGGATATCGGGGTGAGCCGTACGCCGCGGGAGCGTACGATCCCGGGGTGAGCGCGGAGCCCGATACCCCCGAGGCCGTTGAGCCGCCCTCACCCGGGGCTGTCGCCCCCCAGGCCGCCGCGCTGTCCGCGCTTGGCTCGGACGCCGTCGAGCTGCTGAGGAGGCTGATCGCCTTCGACACCGTCAACCCGCCGGGCAACGAGCTGCCGGCGCAGCAGCACCTGCACGCGCTGCTCGCCGACGCCGGCTTCGAGTGCGAGCTGCTGGGTGCCGTCCCCGAGCGCCCCAACCTCGTGGCGCGCTTGCGCGGCGCTGCCGAAGGCCCAACGCTCTGTTACCTCGGCCACGTCGACACGGTGCTCGCCGACGCCGCCGAGTGGCGGCACGGCCCCTGGTCGGGCGCACTGGTCGATGGCTGCGTGTGGGGCAGAGGGGCGCTCGACATGAAGTCGCAGGTCGCCACCGAGGTCGCCGCCGCGGTCTCGCTGGCGCGCTCCGGTTGGCGCCCGGCGCGCGGGGATCTGCTGGTCGTGGCCGTCGTCGACGAGGAGACCGGCGGGGCGCAGGGGGCCGAATGGCTGACTCGCACCCACCCCGAGAAGGTGCGCTGCGATCTGCTCCTCAACGAGGGCGGCGGCGCCGTGTTCGAGTACCGCGGCCGCCGCCGCTACGGGGTGTGCTGCGCGGAGAAGGGAATCTTCCGCTTCACCGTTACCACCGACGGGGTCGCGGGGCACGCGTCGATGCCGAAGATTGCCGACAACGCCCTGCTGAAGATGGGCCCGGTGCTGGAGCGCCTCGCCGCGCGCCAGCCGGCCTACACTCTCACCGCCGAGCCGGCAGCGTTCCTGCGCGGGATCGGCGAGGACCCCGAGGATCCCGCGGGAGCCGTCGCCAACCTGCTCGCCGCCGACCCCCGCTTGGCGAGCATGTTCGAGCCGATGCTCGGCGTCACCTTCGCCCCCACCCGTATCCGCGCCTCGGAGAAGATCAACGTGATCCCCTCCCGCGCCGAGGTCAAAGTGGACTGCCGCGTGCCCCCCAGCCTCGGCGAAGCGGAGGTGTTGCGGGGGATCGAGGAAGTTTTGGGACTCACTCGCCCAGATCCTGCCCACCCGGCGGGCACGGGTAGGTTTGTGGGAGGTCGAGTTTCTGGTGGTGTGGGGGAGGCAGGGGGCGCTTCGGTGGACGGCGGAGGCACCGGCGCAGCCGTCCCGGACTTCCGCATCGAGTTCACCGAGCGGGTCGTCGGCAACCGCTCTCCGATGGAGTCCCCGCTGATGGAGGAAATCCGCGACTGGGTCAGCGAGCACGACCCCGGGGCCGAGGTCGTGCCGGTGATCCTCCCCGGCTTCACCGACTCCCGCCATTTCCGTACCGCCTTCCCGGAGTGCGTGGCGTACGGCTTCTTCCCCCAGCGCCACCAGTCGCTGCCGGAGAGCATGCCCCTGATCCACGCTGCCGACGAGCGCATCGACGTGCGCGACGTCGCGTTCGCAGCGGAATTCTTCGCCGACCTCGCGCGTTCTGTACTGAGTTGAGGCCGGCGGCGGATCGCCGTGGGCAGCCCTTGCTTGCGCTTCCTCCCCGAGCGGGGGTCGCTTTGGGCAATAATGCAGGCGGTTGAGCCAAGGATGGTGACGGGAGCGACATGAACATGGAAGTGAACGCGGAACTGGCGGCGGCTTGGCAGGCGGTGACCGGCTCGATCTCCGAACTGCGCCACGTGACGGCCGCGGCGGTGGCAGCGCATACCGTCCTCACCCCCGCGATCGTCCCGGTCGCCTCCGCGCGACACGCCTCGATCGTGAACGACATCCAGGAATGGGCCTACCAGTGGTCGCCGGTCGTGATGATCCTGTTCTTCGCGGCCCTCATTTACATGATGTGGCGGATGCTGAAGGTGATGCCGCGGGTCAAGCCGCAGCAGATCAAGCCCTCCTCCGACCAGTCAGTGGGGTGGGACGACATCGCCGGCGTCAAAGAGGCCAAGGCCGAGCTGCAGGAGATCGTCGAGTTCCTGCGCGACCCCGAGCAGTTCCGCAAACTGGGCGCCACCGTCCCCAAGGGGATCCTGCTGCACGGACCCCCGGGGACGGGCAAGACGCTGCTCGCCAAGGCCGTCGCGCACGAGTCCGGCGCACAGTTCTTCGCGCAGTCGGCTGCCGCCTTCGTGGAGATGTTCGCCGGCCTCGGCGCGGCGCGCATCCGCCGGCTGTTCGCGATTGCGCGCAAGCACGAGCCCGCGATCATCTTCATCGACGAGCTCGACGCCGTCGGCGGGCGACGCGGCATGGACATCTCCGGCGAGAAGGACCAGACGCTCAACCAGCTGCTAGTCGAGATGGACGGCTTCGCGACCAGCGGGCGCTTGGTGGTGATCGCCGCGTCCAACCTCCTCGAGAAGCTCGACCCGGCGCTGCTGCGCCCCGGGCGCTTCGACCGCCAGGTGTTCGTCGCTCCGCCCGACGTCAAGGGCCGCGAAGGGATCCTCGCGGTGCACACGCGCAACAAGCCGCTGCGGGACGTGGACCTTTCGATGGTCGCCCAGCAGACCAGCGGCCTCACGGGCGCCGATCTCGCGAACATCTGCAACGAGGCCGCGATCTTCGCCGCGCGCCGCGGCGCCAAGAGTCTCACCGACGCCGACTTCGACGGCGCCCTCGAGCGGGTGATCGCCGGCGTGCAGTCCCATCGCCTGCTGAATGCGCATGAGAAGCGTGTCGTCGCCTACCACGAGGCCGGCCACGCGCTGTGCGGCGAGCTGCTGCCCTCGGTGGACCGCGTGCACCGTATCTCGATCGTGCCGCGTGGGCGCGCGCTCGGCTACACGCTGAACTTGCCCGCCGAGGACCGCTACCTGAAGACCCGCGAGGAGCTGCTCGACTACGTGACCGTGTTGCTCGGTGGACGCGTCGCCGAGCAGATCGTCTTCGGCCAGGTCACCACGGGCGCCTCCGACGACCTCAAGCGCGTCGCCGACATCGCCCACTCGATGGTGCACGACTTCGCGATGGGCAACGCCGCCGTCGGGCGCTCCCCCGAAGGCGATGTGCGCCTCTCCGAGACGACGCTGCGGATCCGCGACGAGGAGCGCCAGGACCTGATCGAGGAGGGCCGCCGCGCGGCGCTGAAGCTGATCCTCGGCCACCGCCGCCAGCTCGACGACCTTGCGCGCGAGCTGCTCGAACACGAGGTGCTCGACCGCGAGGCGATCGACCGCATCATGGCCGGCACCCCCCGTATGGAGCGCGCCCCTGGCATTGGGTTGCGGGTGGTCGCTGCCACTCCGCTGGAGGGGCCCGTGGGCGGCGGGCAGCCGCCGGTGTGATCGCCCGGCGCCCCGGCGCCTTGAGATCGTGCCACCCCCTGCTTCGCCGTGCGGCGCCGTTAGACTCCCCCGAGTGCTTGACCGCATCGACCACATCGGGATCGCCGTCGCCGAGCTGGAGCCTGCCCTGGAGCTGTGGGGCGGCGGCTTTCAGCTGGCGGTCTCCCGCCGTGAGGTCATGCCCGAGCAGGGCGTCGAGGCGGCGCTGCTCGACCTCGGCGAGAACCACGTCGAGCTGCTCGCCCCCCTGGCCCCCGACACTCCCGTGGGCAAGTTTCTCGCCAAGCGCGGCCCCGGCCTGCACCACGTCGCCTACCAGGTCTCCGACATCGACGCCGCGCTGCGGGAGCTGGCGGAAGGGGACTTCGAGCTGATCGACAAGGCCCCCCGCGTGGGGATCGGCGGCGCGCGCGTCGCCTTCCTGGAGCCCAAGTCCACCGGGCGGGTGCTCGTCGAGCTCGTCGAACCGGCTCACGGTGTCGCGCACGCGGTCGATTCCACCGCCGAGGAGGTGGCGCACTGATGGCCGCCTCGCCACGCCGCGTCAGCGTCGGCTTCCAGGGTGGCCAGGTGCTCGCGCTGCGCGTCAGCGACGAGCAGCTGAAGGCGCTGCACAAGGCGCTCGGCTCAAGCGGCTGGCACGAGCTCGAGACTGAGGACGGGCCCGTGCGCCTCGATCTTGCGCAGGTCGTGTATGTGCGCGTCGAGGGAGACGACTCGCGCGTCGGCTTCGGCGCCTAGCCGGTTGCCGTGCGCGACATCGATGAACGGATCCTGCGGTGGGCGCGCACCCGTGGGCACAGCCCGCGTGCCGATCGCGCGGTGGCGCGCTTCTCGCGGACCGGCGAGCACGGGGCGGTGTGGCTGGCGATCGGCGCCGCCGGCTGGGCGCTCGACTCCTCGCGGCGAGCACGTTGGGCGCGCGCAACAGGTGTCGTGGCGGGGACCTTTGCGCTCAACACCACCATCAAGCTGATCGTCCGCCGGCCCCGCCCCGAGCTGTCCGGGCTGCCGGCGCTGACCAGCACCCCCACACAGCTCAGCTTCCCCAGCGCGCACTCCTCCACCTCGTTCGCCGGGGCCCGCTTGTACACGCGACTCGGACTGCCCGCTCCACCGCTCTATGCGCTGGCGGCTTTACTTGCGGCGTCGCGCCTGTATCTGGGAGTCCATTACCCCTCCGACATCCTCGCCGGCGCCTTGTTGGGCACGACCACAGCCGCGGTGATGCGATGAGCACCCGCATCGGCATCGTCGGGCTGCCCAACGCGGGCAAGTCCTCGCTCTTCAACGCGCTCACCAAAGCCGGGGTGGAGGCCGCCAACTATCCCTTCACCACGATCGAGCCTAACGTCGCCGTCGTGCCGGTCGTCGATCGCCGGCTGGATGAAGTGGCCGCCACCGTGGGAGCCTCGGAGATCGTCTACGACACGGTCGACTTCCACGACATCGCCGGGCTCGTCGCCGGCGCCCACCAGGGCGAGGGCCTCGGCAACCGCTTCCTCGCCAACATCCGCGAGACCGATGCGATCGTGCACGTCGTGCGCGCCCACCGCGACGCGGGCGTCGTGCATCCCGAGGGCGAGGTGCACCCGCTGCGCGACATCGAGACGATCGAGGCCGAGCTCGCGCTCGCCGACCTCGAGCAGGCCGAGCGGCGCATCGACCGCGTCGCGAAAAACGCCCGCGGCGGCGATCGCACAGCGGTCGCCGAGGAGGCGTGGTTGGGCGAAGCGATCGCGGCGCTGCAGGCCGGCCGCCCCGTGCGCACCGTGCCGCTGCCCGAGGAAGCCCCGCGTGCCGCGCGCGACCTCGGCTCGCTCACCGCCAAGCCGGTGCTGTTCCTCGCCAACGTCGACGAGGGCTCCGAGGAGGTTCCCGCTGAGATCGCCGCCCACGCCACCGCCCAGGGCGCGGTCGCCGTCGCCGTCTCCGCGCGGATCGAGTCCGAGCTCGCCGAGCTCGACGACGAGGATGCCGCGGCGATGAGGGACGAGCTCGGCGTGAGCGAGTCCGGCCTCCAGCGCGTGGTGCGAGGGGCCTTTGAGCTGCTCCACCTGATCGCCTTCTTCACCGCCGGCGAGGCCAAGCCCGCCCAGTCCTGGCATCTGCGCGAGGGCCTCACCGCTTGGCACGCCGCGGGTGAGATTCACTCCGACATCCAGCGCGGCTTCGTGCGCGCCGAAGTGATCGGCTGCCGGGAGCTAATCGACGCCGGGGGCTACGCCGCCGCGCGCGAACGGGGCACGCTGCGCCTCGAGGGCCGCGACTACGTCATGCGCGACGGGGATGTGGTCACGGTCAAGTTCACGCCGTAGGAAGGGCTCGCCCGTCAGGTGACGGGGTACGAGGAGCCGGATGGCACGAGGAGGTATCGCTGAGGCTCACGAGCACGTCGACGACCCGGGGGTCGAACTGGGTGCCGGCGCCGCGGGCGAGCTCGGTGAGCGCGTCTGGGAGGCTCATCGCCGCGCGGTAGGAGCGAGTGGTGGTCATCGCGTCGAGGGCGTCGCAGGCGGAGACGATGCGAGCCTCCAACGGGATCGCGGCGCCGCGCAGGCCATCCGGGTAGCCCGTGCCATCCCAGCGCTCGTGGGATGAGCGCACGATTTCGCCGACCTCGCGCATGAAGCCCCCGACCCGCTCGAGCATCCGCTGGCCCTCGATCGTGTGGGTCTTGATGATCGCCCACTCGCTCCCGTCGAGCTTGCCCGGCTTGTTGATGATCTCCTTGGGCACCGCGATCTTGCCGACATCGTGCAGCAGAGCGCCGAACTCGACGTTGCGGCGCCGGTGTGCGTCGAGCCCGAGCTCCTCGGCTACGGCGAGCGCGAGGCGGACCACGCCCCGGCAGTGCTCACCGGTGTAGGCGTCGTCGGCCTCGACCACGTCCCCCAGCACGAGCGCCGTGCCCCGATAGGCGTCGCCCAGCTCGATTAGCTGCTCCAGGCGGGCGCGCCGTTCCCTGGAGAAGAGCTTCAGGATCGCGAACAGGGGCGCGATCAGCAGCACCGCCCAGCGATGCTGCACGGCGGCGAGGGCGACGGCCAGCCCGAGCGGGGCGAGCGCCGCGTCAATCAGGTACACCTCGCTCACCTCCCCCAAGAGCTCCCGGGTGCTGATGCCGCCGCACAGCCGCTCCCGCGCCGCGTTGGCGGCGAAGTCGCAGGCGAACTGCGCCGCGAGGGCGGCCAGCAGGATGGCCGGCTGCGCCGCCGGGCCCCGGTCGTGGGCGAGCAGCAGCACGAGGGCTGGTCCGAAGGAGAACCAGCTGTTGGCGGGCGCCGTCAGCAGCCGGCTCGGCGGGACGCGTCCGCCGAGGACGGCGGGTGTCATTCCGAGGGCCAACGCCAGCGCCACCAGCAGCGGCACGAGCGGGAGCGGCACGGCGAACAGCATCGGCACGAACACAGCCTGCGTGGGCACCGTAAAACCGGAGCCGACGTCGATTCTGATGCGGCTCGCGACCGCCACCGCCGCCACGTAGAACGCCGCGACCGGGAGCGAGAGGCCGTGTTCGTGGGGAGCGAGGAGGATGAGCGCCACCGCCGCGCAGGCGAAGCCCCCTCCGGCGATCAGTTCCCCGCGCCGCTCGGCGATGCCCATCCCCTGTCCCTGGCGCTGGAACGAGGTCCGTGCGCGCTCGGACTCGATGATGGCGTACGCCGACACGGATCTACCCCGAATGTGTATCGCCAATCGACCGGGGACCCTTGAGCCTCGGGCGCCGTTTCACAGAAATCCAGCGGTTGATTCCAGTGAACAGAACCAGAGGGACCGTCAGGTACAGATCCCAACTGTTGGAGCCTATGTCGGGTGAAGTTTTCATACATGCGTCCAACATTCAGAAACCGGGGCCGGCGGTGCGTCATGCTGCGACAGCTTCAAGCACCCACACTTAAAACTGAAAAAGGCAAACTCGTCGCGAGACGGGGACGCAAAGCCAGAGGTCTCTCATGGAGATGGCTCGGTTGCCGGTCGACCCAGGAGGCTCTTGTGTTCTCGCTCTCATCTCCGCTGCAGCCCCGACCGCTCCCGGCTCTAAGGGACACGGGTCTCGGACTGCTGATCGCCGCGCTCACGCTCGCGCTGGCGTCGGTCGCCCCGGCGCAGGCCGCGCTGGTGAGCACCGGCGCATGCAACAACGCAGCGCTCAGCGAGCCGTTTGCCCAATGGGGAGACTCGAACACCTACGAGCTCGTCGAACAGGGCGACTTCGAGGGTTCGCTATCGCGGTGGACCCTGAGCGGCGGCGCCTACCGGGCTCCCGAAAGCGAGCCCTACGCGGTCACGGGCACGCTCGGCAAGTGGTCGCTCGGGCTGCCCGCGGGCGCCTCGGCACAGTCGCCGTACACCTGCGTGAACGCGAGTTACCCCTCCTTCCGGTTCTTCGCGCACAACGAAGGGCTGCTCTCGACCGTCGTGGTGCAGGTCGTCTACAAAACCGTTCTGGGGCCGGTGGCGCTCCCGCTCGGGGCGGTGGCGCTGAGCGGCAGTTGGCAGCCGACCCTGCCGATGCTCACCGGCTCGGTCGTCGGCGGCCTGCTCTCGGGCGGGACCGCCCAGGTGGCGCTGCGCTTCACGGCGCTCACCGGGAGTTCGCGGATCGACGACGTCTACATCGACCCTCGCATGCGTTGATCTTGGGGACGGGCCGGGGATGCGGGTCGGTCCGCGGAGGCCGACCCGCTACATCGTCTCCAGCCGGCTCGCCAGGCGGTTCATGCCGAGCTCCCGTGCCATCGTTGCGCCCGCCGCGAAATCGGTGGAACGATCCACCGCGCGCCCCACGTCGATCGACACGAGCGTCGCGATCCGCTTGAAGTCTTCCAGCTGCTCTGCGTGCTCGGTCAGCGCCGCCACGATCCGCGGGCGCTCGGATGTGGGGGAGCTCCGCACCGCGCGCAGCGCGCCCTCAAGCGATCCGTGGCGGCGCAGCAGTTCCGTGGCGGTCTTCGCGCCGATCCCTGGCGCACCCGGCAGGCCGTCGGAGGGGTCGCCGCGCAACGCGATGAAGTCGGGCACCAACTCGGGACCGATCCCGTAGCGCTCCCGCACCTGCTCGGGGCCGACCTCCCGCGGCTTGCCGTCTTTGCCGATCTCGACGACCGCCGCATACTCCCCGACGGCCTGGAATAGATCGCGGTCGGCGGTCATCAGCAACGCCCGCCCGCCGGCCTCCGTCTCGACGTGCGCGAGCGAGAACATCACGTCGTCGGCCTCCAACTCCGCGCTCTCGAAGACCGTCCAACCGAGGCTCTCCAGCAGCTGCGGTGCCAGCTGCCACTGGCGCGCGAGCTCCTCGGGCATCGGGTCGCGGTGGGCGTGGTAGGCGGGGTACAGCTCGACGCGATAGGCGGCCTGCTCGGCCCCCATGCACGCGGCCACCGCCCGTGGGGACCACGTCTCAACGGCGGACAGCAGCGCGTTGACGGTTCCCAACAGTGCGTTCACCGGCCAGCCCTCATTGTCGACGATCGACTTCGGCAGCGCGAAGAAGGCGCGGTATAAGAGCCACGGCACGTCGGCGATCAGCAGCGGGGCGTCTATGGATGTGGACTCAAGCAAGCCCCAACTCGCGTCTCACGGCATCGAGTGTGAACACCCGACCCGCTCTCACGTCCTCTTCACTTTCACACGACGCTCCGAGTGTGTCCGCGTCCTCCAGGATCTCAAGCGTCTCTTCGAGACGGTCAAACGAGTCGGCCGACATTCCGAGCACTCTACTCCCGTCCTACGGAGGCGTCGTGCCGCCACCTTCGCCCGTGCTCGGGGTACTGCCCGCGGTCGTGCCGCCTTCGGGGCCTGCCGGTTGCGCGGCCGGCGAGCTGGGTTCGGCTGGGGGCGTGCTCCCGGCCGGGGACGCGGCTTCCGGCGCCACTCCCGCGGGTGTGGTGTAGTGGCTGAGGTCAGGCTCGGTCACGGTGCCGGCGGCGGTGCGCACGCTGAAGTACGCCCAGGTGTCGTCCAACCCGAGGCGTTCCTCCAGTTCGGGGCCGCTCACGAGCGTGTGGCCGGCCGAGCCCAACACGTACGCGGAGACGATTCGGGGCGAGTATCCGCGCCGCAACACCTCGACGCCGCGGAACGCCCCCTTCACCAGGCCGCGCAGGCGCGCCGCCGCGGTGGCGAAGCTCATGCTCTCGGTCCAGCTGTGCTCGGGCCCCTGGTCGTAGGGATCGGGCACGCCGCGCAGCCACGGAGCCGGGGCAGCGCCGGGGAAGGCGTTCTGGACGCTCTCGGTCATCCCCCCCGAGCTCGCGAAGAAGTAAGTGATCGCGGGCTGCCCGGCGTAGGTCACCACCTCCCCGGCGGTTGCTGCCACCGCCGCGTTCGTCTCGGCGGTGTGAGCCTTTGCGCCGAGGTACACCTGCGAGCGCGTGTCGGCGTACACGTCAAAGCGCGATCCGCCCGCATGGTCGGTGAGCGCGTACGTGCGGCTCGCCACCGCCTGTGCCTCGAGCGCCGCCAGCGGCCAGCTCGCTGGCATCTCCGCCCCCACCACACCGCGTACGTACGTTTCTAGCGGGATCGCGTGCACCTTCCCGCCGATCATGACCGTCACCTTCGTCTGCTGGGAGACCCTGCCCAGCGCGGTGCCGGTGTAGTAGTGCGCGAGGATCGCCTGGTAAGCGTACCCGTGCTCGGCATACCCCAGCGCCCCCTCTTGGCTCATTCCCACACCGTGGCCGTAGCCCGAGCCTTTGATCACGAGCGCCCGCCCCGTCTGCCCGTCCGCTGCGCTGCCTGGAGCGCCGGCGGCGAGCGCGCACACGGCCAGCAGCACCGCCCAGACGGTTTTGGATAGGAAGGAGGAGGGGGGGTGGTAGCTTGAGCGCATGATCGCTGCCGCTCGCCCACGCGCGCGTGGGCACGACTGCCCATTGATCGGCGCAGGACGCGCCGGTCATGAGCCGTGCCACCCATCCCCCAATCCAAAAAGCCTTCACCGGGACGGCGCTGCCGATGGCCGCTGAGCCCAGCGAGCGGGCGGTGCTCGACGGGGTCCCCACCGAGCTCTACATCGACGGGCGCTGGCGCCCCGCCACCGGCGCGGGGACGCTCCCCGTCGAGGATCCCTCCACCGGGGAGACGTTGGTCGAGGTCGCCGACGCGCAGCCCGCCGACGCGCTCGCCGCGCTCGCCGCGGCCGCCGCGCACCAGGCCGAGTGGGCCGCATGGGCGCCGCGGGAGCGCGGGGAGATCCTGCGCCGCGCCTACGAGGCGCTCGCCGCGCGCGCCGAGGAGCTCGCGCTGCTGATGACGCTCGAGATGGGCAAGGCGCTGGGCGAATCCCGCGCGGAGATCGCCTACGCCGCCGACTTCCTGCGCTGGTTCTCCGAGGAGGCCGTCCGCGTACACGGCCGCTACATGGTCAACACCACCGGATCCGGGCGGATCCTCACGATGCGCCAGCCGGTCGGCCCCTGCGTGTTCGTCACGCCGTGGAACTTCCCGATGGCGATGGGCGCGCGCAAGCTCGCCCCCGCGATCGCCGCCGGCTGCACGATCGTCGTCAAGCCCGCGCAGCAGACGCCGCTCTCGATGCTCGCCCTGACGCAGATTCTGGAGCAGGCCGGGCTGCCCGGGGGCGTCCTCAACACGCTCACCGCCCGCCGCTCCGGCGCCGTGATCGAGCCGCTGCTGCGCGACCCACGCACGCGCAAGCTGTCGTTCACCGGCTCGACCGAGGTCGGGCGCACGCTGATCGAACAGTCCGCTGAGCAGATCCTGCGCGTCTCGATGGAGCTCGGCGGCAACGCCCCCTTCGTGGTGTTCGAGGACGCCGATCTCGACGCCGCCGTCGAGGGCGCGCTGACCGCGAAGATGCGCAACGTCGGCGAGGCCTGCACGGCGGCCAACCGCTTCCACGTGCACGAGTCGCTGGCCGAGGAGTTCGCGCGGCGCCTCGCCGAGCGGATGGGCGCGCTGCGCGTGGGGCGCGGCACCGAAGCCGACACGGACGTCGGGCCGCTGATCGACGACCGCCAGCGCGCCGTCGTCACCGAGCTGGTCGGCGACGCCGCCGAGCGCGGCGCGCGCGTGCTCACCGGCGGGCACGCCCTCGACGGCCCCGGCTACTTCTACGCCCCCACCGTGCTCGCGGGGGTGCCCGCCGACGCGCGCGTGCTCGCCGAGGAGATCTTCGGCCCGGTTGCGCCCGTGGCCACGTTCGCCACCGAGGCGCAGGCGGTGAGCGCCGCCAACCGCACCTCCTACGGCCTCGTCGCCTACCTCTACACCCGCGACCTCACGCGGGCGCTGCGCGTTGCCGAGCGCTTGGAAACCGGCATGGTCGGCCTCAACCAGGGCATCGTCTCCAACCCCGCCGCCCCCTTCGGCGGCGTCAAGCAGTCGGGCTTCGGCCGCGAGGGCGGCTTCGAGGGGATCGACGAGTATCTGGAGACGAAGTACGTGGCCGTAGCGCTGTAGCTGCCCACCCGCTGTCAGGGAGAATCAGCTAGCAGATCGTCCCCAGAAAATGGCGCAGCAGGTGATACCCGGGCTCATAGGTTGCGTTGGAGCGCGGGTCAGGTACGAGCTCGCCGTGAAATAGCAAGTTCCTCATCTCATAGAGGACGTCAACCAGTCCGGCAAAGATCGCCGAACGGTCGTTCACAAACCGATAGCCGTCCATCATAATCACGTTACGTTCATTGGCGTCGGCAAGCAAGCTTCGGAACACGAAAGGATCGACATCCCTAAAACAAGCAAGCAAAACGGCTTGCTTGTTTGGCTCAAGTTTCTGAAACTCCTGGTCATCGGCAAACGTCTCGGGATCCCACGGGCCATCGACCGTAACGGTCGCCGTCACCTTGTGAGCTCGGCTGGTAATGACCGCCTCCACCTTCGCGTTGCGGCCATCTCGACGCTCCACCCTGTAAGCGCTTCCGTGGCGCGAGTTTTCCGCGATACATTTTGAGTTTCGTCCCACACATACTCGCTCGAGCTCGATCCGTCTTTTCCTCCGATTCTCCAATGGATCAGACGAAAGATTGCGGTGCAAGCCCGCTATGTGGTTGCGCAGACGCTCGCCGTCGGCCCCCTGCAATGCTATCTGCGTTTCAATCCTGCTGCGCATACGGTTGCCGTCGCTCTTGACCTTTTCCAAAATCTCCCGTTCGCTGACGGTCGCGCCGTAGACGTCCCGAAACCAGGCATTGAAGGGAATCCACGCCTTCACAAAGTGAGTAAAGAAGTCGATATCCGACTGGTCAAGCCACTGTCTAACATTTCCGACGGCCATCCCCGACCTCTACTCTCCAAGCGCTACCAAGGCAGCAGCCTCTGACTCATCGATCGCGATCTCGACGGCCCGCTTCGCGCTCCTCAAAAGGTTGCGCCCGCGACGCCGCGCTTCGAGTGCGTGCTCGACGTGCTGACTGATCTTCAGCGAGCTGTCCCTGATACCGGCCGGCACTGGGATGGCGAGCAGGTCCTCAGCGTCATAGCGGGGATGATGCGAGCCATCTTGCGACCATTTGAGAATGGTCTGGACTGGCTCCGATCTGAGGAACACCAGGGCCGCAGCCTCCGACAAATCCGATCTCGGTCGCCTACGCAGGACCAAGAACTCAGTGGACCCCACAGCGGGTGGGTCGCTACTCGCGCGCACGAGCGCGGTCTCGCGCAAATAAGCCCTCAAGCGCGACGTCACGAGGTCTCCGTGCTCAAAGCGCTTCTTGATGCTCTTCACTGTTGCCGCTTCGACAGGAGCCCTCTCGTCGTCAAGAACTGGCGAAAGCGCGTCAGCCAGATCGTAGTTCCGTACCATTTCACCCGGCTCTGCACGCCGGGGGTCAAAGATCTCACGAACATTTTCGAAATACGCGCCAAGCGGTGTTCCGTCCATATCACGCAGATACGCGAGGGTCGTCTGCTTCGCCGGATGGTAATACTCGGCGTCCAGGCGCTCGCCCCGCTGCACGCCAAGAAGACGTTCGGTGTACGCGACTGGATTCGGCTTCGTCCAAGACCGAATCCCTAGAGCGCCTTCAACGGTGTGGTCCGCCGTTCGGAGGAGTTCGTTCGCCTCCGAGCGCGCGCCGAGGGCCGCGAGCATCGTGGCGTGTACCGCATCTTGCAGCCGTCCACCGAACCTCGGGACCATCAACGCTCGGCCGTCGGCTAGAGCGAGGTGCTCCTGCACGTTGCCTTGAAATTGCCGTTGCATGAGAGCGTGGCCATAGCGACATGTCAAGAATGCGACGACAAACCCGGCTTTCAACACTCGCTGACCAGCGACGGACAATCTCGCGGCGATTACGTCCTGGCTCACATTGCACTCCGGCACGGTCACCAATGCGGCGCTTGCGTAGGCGGTCTTGGACAGAACGAAGTCCCCGAACCAAAGTGCTGTGTCCCCCGCCGCAGCGTGCGCATCGCCAGAAATGAATGCCATCCCGCGGGTATCGAGCAGGCCGGCGTCGAGATTACCTATCCGGACGAACGGCACGCCGGTTGCCGCGTAGGTGTCCGCCTTAATGTCGAAAATACCCTTTCGAAAGAGCTCGCACTGGTCTCCGAGTCGCACATGCGGCAAGACTTCGATCCGACGGTGCGTCTCGACGACAGGCCTGGAAAAGTACGATGCGTCGATTCGCGTCCTACTGTTGTCAACTCGGACCTCGGACAACGGGAGCACGCTGAAATCTGGCCCACCTCTTTTCTGCGCCGCGTCCTGCATCAGTGGAATCCCAGCTTTTCGCGACGCACAAATGCACGGAACGCCTCAGCTACTCCGTCCGCGGTCAGTCCTTCGTGGTTGAAGAGATCGTGCTGGACCACCCAATGGCCGTTGCGGTCGCGGAGCGGCTCGCCGTGGCGATCACGCGCAACGATCTTTTGGCCGCTGTTGTCCTTTGACGCCAGGCGCTGCGTCGCGAAGAAAATGTTGTAGTCGACGACGCATGGGCAAAGCGGCTCTTGCCCGGCGTCATCATTCCACTTTTGGACAAAGAGCACGCTCGTCTTAGTACCCGTATGCGGCTTGAATGTATTTGGGTGCAGGCTCACAACGGCCAGAATGCGACAATGCTCCATGATAAACGAGCGAAGGCGGGTGTCGCTTGCATTGTTGAGACGCCCCTGCGGGAGAACGATGCCCATTCTGCCGCCCGGCCGGAGAAAGTCGATATTACGCTCGATGAAAAGCAGATCGCGTCCAATCTTATCGACCGGTCGTCCGTTGGTCTTGTGGCCCAGCTCGTACAGCGAAATCATGTCGGGCTGTTTGACGTCGCCTGCAAACGGTGGGTTAGCCATCAAGACGTCAAACATGAAACCGCGATCGTCGTTCGGCTTGGCGCGAAGTTTTCGCAAGCGCTTCCATCCCTCGCCGTACGTGTCGCGCCAGTCCTCTTGCTTGGTGGTTTCGGCCCATCGGCGCCAGTCGAGGGTATTGAGATGCAGGATATTCGTTTGACCGTCGCCTGCGATTAGATTGAGGCAGCGCGCCACGCGGACGCTCTTTTCATCAAAATCGAGACCAAAAACGTTGCTGTTGACATAGTCGTGGCAGCGCTGTGGCTTGGATACCATCGTGGGGAGGTGGGATTCATCGATGCCTTCGGACGCGAGGATCGCTTTCCAGACATGGAACATGGCATGAACAGTGAAGCCGGCCGATCCGCAGGCGGTATCGATCAGGGTCTCGGACTCCTTCGGGTTCAGCATCGCGACACACATGTCGATAATCCAGCGTGGCGTGAAGTACTGACCCTTCTCGCCCTTGGACGACTTGGTAACGAGGTACTCGAAAGCGTCGTCAATCACGTCGAGGTTGGAGTTAAGTAGCTTCCAATCTTCGAGCGAGCCTACGCATACCTGTAGGTGCTCGGGCGTCAGCTTGATTCGCTCGCCAGGTGGAAAGACCCCTTCCCACCTGGCGCTTGCCTCGTCGAACAGGTCTTGGATGGCGGTCTTTAGCTGAGCGGCTGTGTTCTTGTTGCGAAACCGGAGGTGTTTCTGGCCCCTCCACCCCTGGTAGGTCGCCATCTCATCGAAAAGCTTGGTCAAGACGAGCTTGAATACCTCCTCAAAGACGTCGACTCCGGCGTTTGCAAGCACCTCGTCCTCCAAGTCCTCAATCAAATCTCTAAGGGAACGGGCACGTTGTCCTTCGCGATCTCGCTGCTCTTCCTTTTCAACGAGGGTCTCTATGGTCCAAGGCGCATCGGCGATGTCCTCGATCGTCTGCGCCGCGGTCGGGACGTCAGGGATCTCGACAAAGTAGTTGGGACTCTGGCGATGCCAGACGACTTTCGTAGTGCCTTCGCTCCAGAGCGCGAGAGGAGCGCCCGTTGCGTGGGTATAGCTCTTGAGTTGGTCCTTCCCGCTGCGGAACGTTCCCTGCTTCACCTCCACGATGATGTAGGGAACCGTTGGGCGGTCCGCATCGAATATGACGATGTCGGCTCGCTTCGACGTGTCTCGGCCGAACGTGATCGGATACTCAAGTGCGAAGCGCGAGAGCGCGTAGCCGTAGTGATCCACCAAGCGATCGACCCACAGTCGTCTCACCAGCTCCTCCGGTTTGGCAATCACTTCCGTATCGCGGACGCGACAGTGGACATAGGTCTTCCCGCCACGGTCGGTGGTGCGCTTCATCACGCGGTCGGCCTCCTCGGCAGAGAACAGTTCGCTCTTGGCCAGAAGGTCGCGCGTAGCGTGCATAGGGCCAGGCTCAGTGGCTGTGCTGGAGCGCTTCGATGTCCACAGCGTTCGCGGGCGCCGTCAGCATCACAGGCTTGTCCCATTCGGTGAAGGCGATAGCGCCGCCGCCCGTGCCGCTCTTGGTGGCTGCCACCGGGTAGGGCTTGCCGGTCGTGGCGACGTAGATGGTTTCGCCCTGAGCCGTGTCCTTCACCCCCACCACCGCCTGCCCTTGCAAGGTGCGGGTGCCGGTTGACACCAGCGCTTTGTCGCTGCTCGCCAGCGCCGCGTCGAGCAGCGTGTGCAGTTCGATCAGCGAGGCGAGGCCCGCGAAGCTTGCACTCGTGGCCGGCGCCTTCAGCCACTTCCCCAGCAACAGCTGGGCGGCTGCCGCACCCGCGAAATGCTTGTAGAAGGCCGGGCTGCCTTTGATGTAGATCGTCCCTTCGAGCTCGATCAGTTCGAAGCTCAGCCCATTCTCTGCGATCCGGCCCCGGCCGCCCTTGCCCGCCACGAGGCTGAGGTCGAGCGTGATCGGGGTGCCGGCCGTCACCGTGGAGCCCGACACGTGCACCGCGCTCGCGCCGTCCGCAGCCGCCTTCGCCGCGGAGAGGATCTCAGTCGGGGATTTGGCGGCCACGCCGTTGCCCGAGGAGCCACCGCAGCCGGCGAGCGCCGTCAAGGCCAGCACGAGCGACAGTCCTATCACGGAGGTGAGCCAGCGACGCACGGTCGCACTCTAGCCGAGCCGCCCGATGTCGGTCAGGGCGTGGACCGCTGTCATCGAGCGCTCGCGCTCTGTCCGCGACACCGCATCACGTCCGTATGACCTACTCGCATGCATCGAAAATTCGTCCACCGCTCTCCCGGCGCGCTTCAGAACGCGGGCTGCATGCCGTACTACGCATGCGAGAGAGCCAAAACCTATGGGAACGCCCGCGACGTGGAGTAACCTCGGACGCGTGGGGAAGCGACTGGCCGCCGAAGATTCGAACCGCGCCCGCCTCCGCGCGCTATTGCTGTGGGCGCCGGTGGTGGCGCTGCTGTTGGTCGCTGCGCTCGGGGCGATTCTCGCCGATGAAGCCGCCCTCACGGCCCTCTACCTCGCCGTGGCCCTCGCCTGCGCCGGCCTGCTCGGCTGGCGCGCCGGGGCGAGCAGCCGCGATGCCCTCAAACAGGAGATCGACGACCGCTCCGACGAGCTGCACCGGGCGCTCACCGAGCTCGAGATCGCGCAATCGGAGACCGTGCGGCGGCTGTCGATGGCGGTCGAGTTCCGCGACGAGGACACCGGCGCACACATCGAGCGGATCGGGCGCTTCTCGACGCTGCTCGCCGAGCAAGCGGGCCTCGACGGCGAACTCTGCGAGCGGCTCGGCTACGCCGCGCCGCTGCACGACGTCGGCAAGGTCGCGATCCCCGACGCGATCCTGCTGAAGCCCGGACCGCTCACCGCCGAGGAGCGCGCGATCGTCGAGACCCACGCCGAGGAGGGCCACCGGTTGCTGCGCGGCTCCTCCTCCTCGATCCTCGACATGGCCGCGACGATCGCGCTCAGCCACCACGAGAAGTGGGACGGCAGCGGCTACCCGCGCGGCCTCGCCGGCGAGGCGATCCCGATCGAGGGACGGATCGTGGCCGTGGCGGACGTGTTCGACGCGCTCACCTCCGACCGCGTCTACCGCTCCGCCTACACGCCCGAGCAGGCGGTCGAGCTGATGCGCGAGCAGCGCGGACGCCACTTCGACCCGGTGCTGCTCGACACTTTCCTCGAGGTCCTCTCGAGCTCCGGCCCCGACGCGCGCGAGCAGTTGCGCTCCGACCCGCAGGCGCTGCTGGAGGTCGTGCTGGAGACCTACCTCGTCGCGCTGGAGCGCGGCGACGCGGAGGCCGCCGAGGGCACCATCGCCCAGGCGATCGAGGACGGCGTGGCGGCGAGCGCGCTGCCGGAGGAGGTGATCCTGCCGGCGTTGCGCCGCATGGCGAAGCTTCGGGAGCAAGGCGAGATCGACGCCGCGCGCGAGCGCGCCGCGATCGTAATCGCGCGCCGGGTGCTGGCGACGCTGCGCCGCTACACGCTGGGCCGCCAGGAGGAGCCGCGGGCGCTCGAGCAGATCGACGAGGCGATCAAAGTCGTCGAGCGGCTGCTGGAGCGGGCGGGTTCGGAGGAGGAGCAGCGACCCGAGCACGCACTCGGCTGAGGCTTCGCCGCCTTACGCCCGCGGGTTGCGCCGCACCGTTCGAGTCCGGGTGCGCGGCCGGACACCTTCCAATAGATTTCCGCGCGTGTCCAATCGCGCGCTCGTCACCGGCGGAGCCGGCTTCATCGGCTCCCACCTCGTGGACGCCCTGCTGGCCGACGGCTATCAGGTGAGCGTGGTCGATGATCTCTCCTCGGGCGACGCGCGCAACGTCGCCGAGGGCGCGCAGCTGCACACGCTCGACATCACCGACCGCGCGGCGCTGCACGCCACCGTCGAGCGGGAGGCCCCGCGCGCGATCTTCCACCTCGCCGCGCAGGCCTCCGTGGTCGCCTCCGTCGCTGACCCGGGCCGCGACTGCGCGGTCAACGTGCAGGGCACGCTGAACGTGGTCGACGTCGCCGGGCGCACGGGAGTGCCGGTCGTGTTCACCTCCACCGGCGGAGCGCTGTACGGGGACGAGGCGCCGATGCCGACCCCCGAGGAGCGCATCCCGGCCCCGCTCTCCCCCTACGGCGCCTCGAAGTGGGCGGCGGAGGCGTACGTCAACACCTGGTCGCTCTCCTCCGGCGTGCCCCACGCGGTGTGCCGCCTCGGCAACGTCTACGGCCCCCGCCAATCCCCCCACGGCGAGGCCGGCGTGGTCGCGATCTTCAGCCACCGCCTGCACGTCGGCCAGGCGCCGACCCTGTACGGCCACGGCCGCCCCACCCGGGACTACGTGTACGTCGAGGACGTCGTACGCGCCCTGCTCGCCGCCTCCGGCCGCCGCGGCACGTTCAACGTCGCCACCGGCGTGGAGACTGACGTGACGACCATCTGGAAGGAGCTTTGTGCGGCGGCCGGGAGCAAGCTACAACCCGAGTTCGCCGACCTGCGCCCAGGCGAGCTGCAGCACAGCCTGCCTCGACGTCTCCCGCGCCGAGCGGGAGCTCGGCTGGCGCGCCGAGGTCCCGCTCGCCGAGGGCCTGCGCCGGACGTACGCCGCGCTGGTGGCGGAGTTCGGCGTCAGCTAGCATCAAGCTCCCGGCGAGATAGCTCAGTTGGTAGAGCACACGACTGAAAATCGTGGTGTCCCCAGTTCGAGTCTGGGTCTCGCCATCGGAAAATCCCCGCAAATTAGCGTGTTGTCAGCCATGGGGGTTCGCTATCCGAACTGGTTCGTTTGGGCCGGTAAGCGTTGTCGTCGGCCCAAACGTCGGCCCAAACCCTTGCCAACGGTGCCTGTTGAGCCGGCCTCGTCGGCGCGTATCCGGAAGCCTTACAACAGCTTGTCGGGCGACAATGGCTTATCTATGCGCTATTGGCACCAAGACCCCGAAGTTCAACGCGAGCCTCGAATCAAAGGCAACAAAAGCCAGAATAGTGGTGTCCTCAGTTCGATTTTGCTTACGCTTTTACCAAGTTTTACAGGGTTTACGCGAACTCGATAAACCCCGCTAAGCCCCTTATAACCTGTCTGGGATCGATACGGGATCAGGCGGAGCTGAGCGTTGTGTATGCGTGGGCGACTCGCTCGGCAAGCGGCGTCGTCACCTCGTCACCGGCCTCGCCGGGGATGACCGTCTTGCCGCCCAGTACGTTGGCGTAGAAGCGGCGGGAACGCTCGACATCATCCGAGACGATGAAGTGAGCGACGACCACCTCCTCGTCGATATTGCTCATGATGACCTCCGTTGTTGGAACGCGCTCGGTAGTCGCGCCTCGACGACAACAGTCAGTGTCCGGCGCGCTTTGGCTGCCGTCGATGCGCAAGACCCTCTCCGGTCAGGAAAGCGACAGCGTGGCGGCGAAGCGCGCCGCCGGCCAAGAGGGCTGGGAGGAGGTTGCAGACTACGCCCTGAACTGGGCTGTCGAGCACGCCGCCACGTTCACGCACGCCTGAATCCGTGCGGTACGGGTAACGCCCCCGGCGCTGTCGTGAGCACGCCGCCGCGGCGCGCGTCAGGCGGGACCAAAACACCGTGATGAGGTGATGACGTCTCACCCGGACCTTGGCGAACGTTAGTCTGGTGATTCGACCCCAAGGACAGTCGCCCAGGCTGACAGCCGGGCGAAAGCTCAAACCCGGAGGTGGTATATGCCCGAGCCTGTTGACCCTCATCATCTCCTGCTGATCGGGGCTGGACCAGGAGTCGGCGCTGCCGTGGTTCGGCGCTTCGGCCGCGAGGGCTTCCGCAGCACAGTCATCTCTCGCAGCGCATCGCTCGACCAGCTCGCCCTTGAACTGCGCAGCGGCGGCCTTGAGATAGAGGCGATCGGCGCGGATATCGAGGATCTGGACGGCTACCGCGAGACGCTCGAACGGATCTTCAGCGCCCCGGGGCCCCCCGGTGTCGTGGTGTACAACGCTGCCTTGCCAGATCCAGGCCAGATCCTCGACACCACCGTAGAGCGGCTCCGAACCGCCCACGACGTCGATGTCCTCGGCGCCGTCGTCGCGGCACAGGTAGCGGCGCCGGTCCTGCGGGCTGCTGGCGGCGGCACCCTGCTGGTCACCAGCGGCGGCTTCGCCGACAATCCAGTGCCCGCACTGGCGAGCCTCTCGATGGGGAAGGCCGCCCTGCGCTCGGCTCAGACGCTGGTTGCCGCTGGCGTTCGGGAGGACGGCATCCATGCCGCGACCGTCACGATCGCTGGTGCCGTCAAGCCGGGTACGGACTTCGATCCGGACAACATCGCGGAGCTTTTCTGGACTGCCCACACCGACTCGAAGGACGCCTGGCAGACCGAGTATCGGTTCACAGGCGCATAGCGACGCCAGGCAAAGAACTGCTCTAGCCAAACACCGCGGCCAGTGGCCACACCTCGTGAGAAGCAGCTAACTCTGCTCGCCGCCGTGCTCGGGACGAGCGTGGTCTTTCTCGACGCGACGGTAACCAGTGTCGCGTTGCCCGCGATTCGAAGCGACCTCGGCGGTGGTCTGGCGGGCCAGCAGTGGGTGACGAACGCGTACCTGCTGGCGCTCGCGTCGCTGTTGCTGATCGGCGGCTCGCTTGGAGATGTACTCGGTCAGAAGCGCGTGTTCTTGGTTGGGGTTGCCGGGTTCGGGCTCACGTCGGCTCTCTGTGCGGTCGCCTCGTCGATCCCCGAGCTATGCGCGTTTCGTTCGATGCAAGGGGTGTGCGCGGCGCTGGTCACGCCAACCGCATTGGCGGTGATCATCCACGTCTTTCCCGAAGACGAGCGGGCCAGGGCAATTGGGACATGGACCGCGCTCAGCTCGATCGTCGGGGTTATCGGGCCGTTCATCGGGGGAGTGTTGATCGCTGCCGGCTCCTGGCGGCTGATCTTCCTGCTCAATGCGCCGCTCGTACTCGTGACCGTGACGCTGATTGCTCGCGGCGTGCCTCCGAGCGCGAGCACTGGCACCGGCGGGCGCCTGGACCTCCCTGGCGCCCTCTTGGCGGCGATCGCGCTCTCGGGCTCGGTGTTCGCTGTGACCGAGGAGCCGGCGCGCGGATGGAGCGCCCTGGTGGTCGGTTCGCTCGCCGCAGGAGCTCTCGGAGCGATCGCGTTTATTGCGCAGGAGGCGCGAGCTCGGGCGCCGATGCTCCCACTGAGCCTGTTTCGCGAGCGCAACTTCACGATCGGAAACGTGGCGACATTGACCGCCTACCTTGGGCTAGGGGGCGTGATCTTTCTGCTGCCTGTGTTTCTGCAGGAGGTCAGCGGCTACAGCCCGGTTCAGGCGGGACTTGCGCTTCTGCCGGTCACCCTGCTGATGATCGTGCTCTCCCGCCGCTTCGGCGCGCTTGCCGACCGCATCGGGTCGCGAGCGCTGATAAGCCTCGGGGCGCTGGTTGCTGGCCTGGGCCTGTTGCTCCTGGCGCGCGTCGATCAGCGCGCCGATTACCTCAGCGAGGTCCTGCCGGCGCTCCTGGTGTTCGGGCTGGGACTCGCGATGCTTGTCGCGCCGTTGACCGCCACGGTCCTTGGGGCAGTGGAGGAGGATCACGCAGGCGTAGCCGCGGCGGTGAATACGACGCTCTCTAGAGTCGCGCAGCTTTTCGCGGTCGCTGTGCTGGGAGCCGTCGTCTCTCTTGCGTTTGCTAGTCGGGTCGACGCGACGCTACGACAGTCCACGCTCGGTCCCGCTGGCCGCTCGGCGATCAGCCACGCCAAGCGACAGCCTCTCGGCTCGCCCAGCCTAATTGGAGTGCCTCCGGGCGAGCGGATCCTCCTACGAGCGACCTTCGAGGACGCGTCCGTGCATGCGTTCCGCTTGGCGGACACGATCGCAGCAGTCCTCGTCGCCAGCGGAGGTCTGATTGCGCTCGCCGGAATCCGTAATCCCCGCCGCAAGGTGGCCGCCGAGCTATGCCCAGCCGGGGCGCTCTGCGGCGCCAGCCAAGAACTCGCCAGTTCTGTCCAATAACCGAATCTCGGACCCGTGTTCGGCGATGAACCCAACAGCGAGACTGTGTTCTACTGAACACATGACACCTCATACGTGGCTCATCACTGGTTCTTCTCGCGGCTTCGGCCGCGCGCTCACCGTCGCCGCGCTTGACGCCGGCGACCAGGTCGTCGCCACCGCGCGCACCCCCGCTCAGTTGGATGGTCTCACTGAGCGCTACGACGAGCGGGTCCTTGTGGTCGCGCTGGATGTGACCGATGCCGCAGCGGCGGCGTCAGCGTTCGAGGCCGCCCTGGGGCGGTTCGGACGAGTCGACGTCGTCGTCAACAACGCCGGTTACGCGAACGTCGCCCCGGTCGAGACGGCGCCCGAGGACGACTTCCGCCGTCAGTTCGAGACGAACTTCTGGGGTGTCTATAACGTCTCCAAGGCCGCCCTGCCAATGCTCAAGGCGCAGGGCACGGGCACGATCGTGCAGTTCTCCTCGGTCGGTGGGCGTGTCGGCGGCACCGCGGGCCTGGGCTCCTACCAGGCAGCGAAGTTCGCCGTCGATGG
Source organism: uncultured Solirubrobacterales bacterium (assembly GCA_963791485.1). Lineage (GTDB taxonomy): Bacteria > Actinomycetota > Thermoleophilia > Solirubrobacterales > Solirubrobacteraceae > Palsa-744. The sequence continues at coordinate 534,520 of CAWBSO010000005.1, read as the reverse complement.
CCTGACGCGGGTGCTCGCGGCCGAGACTGCGCCGCTCGGCATCCGCTACCTCGTCGTCGAGCCCGGCGGATTCGCGACGGACTGGGCGGGCGCGTCGATGGAGATCCAGGACATCCCCGACGAGTACCAGGCGACGGTCGGCCAGTTCGCCTCGCACGTCAGCAGCGGACGCACGAGCGCCGGCGACCCCAAGCGCGCCGCCGAAATTCTCGTGCGCGTCATCAAGCACGCGCAGCTGCCCGGCCATCTGCTGCTCGGGGCAGGCGCGGCGCAGATGGCGATCGACTACTCGGGCCGCCAGCTCGACCAGGCGACCGCGTGGCAGGAGGTCTCCGCCTCCGCCGACTTCGACGCCCCATATCCGGTCGAGCTGCCCGCCCCGCGGTAAACAACGCGAGGCAGCATGGAGCGACAACTATGGCGCGAGTCGCTGAGCTCAGCGCGGGGCGACTTGCTCGGCACGAGGCGACTGAAGGGGCATAGACAGCCCAGCGTAGAGAAGCTGTAGGTCGTCGGATGCAAGCGGCACGCGGTCGCGCAGCACGCGCCGCAGGATCTTGCCGGACGGCGACGCGCTCGGGTGGCCTCAACCGCCCCGGTGAGTCAACTCGCGCGTGATCACCAGCGCTACAGGCGCCGCGATGACTGAGGACGGTTTGTGCCGCCGAACCCGGCCCCGCGGCACAAACCGACAGGAATCTGCGGGGTATCCGCGGGTATCTCGGCCCAAAGGTTCGACGGTCTGATTGGCGCTGCACAGAACACAAAACGGCTGCAAACAGGCCACTTTTTGCTACCCTCCGCATGGCGATTCGGGGAGGTCCCCCACCACTAAAAATCGTGGATGTGAGGAGGGCTCCGGTCCGAGGGCGCAAGACACCGGGGGTTACGAGCTGCCCGGTGACAGCACGGGCAGGCCGGCCGCTGTCGCTCGTTCAGCAAGCTCCCCGTCGTAAGTGACGATCTCATCGGCGCCGACCCTGAGCGCGACGGCGAGATGGATGGCGTCGTTGGATCGCAGCGGCGCGTGCGTGCCGGCTGCGAGCAGATCCCCGCGTGCGAGGTCGATCAGGCTCACCGAATCGAGTACGGCTCCCACCGCCCCGAGGTCGACGTCTTGGGGGCGGCGCCCTGCGGCACAGTGCATCTCGGTGTGCAGTAACCAGGAGGAAACCAGCCGCCGATCATCCCGACCTGCCAGCTCCTCAGTCAGCGCCTCAGATTGCGGCTCGTCTAGGACGAGCTTCATCGCGGCCGAGGTATCCAGATAGCTGATCGTCACCAGCGGCCACGGACGTCGGCCACTATCGCCTGGCTGTCGGCCGTACCTTTGCGTCGAACGATTGACCGCAAGCTAGAGGTGGAGTTTCGCGCCACCCGCACCTGGCCTCGGGAGACAAGGTCCGCGAGCGGATCGGTGCCCGGCGGCACGATCAACGCCGCGACCTGGCCATTATTGGTGACCTGGATGGTCTCGCCATCGGCGACATGACGCAGGATGGCACCGCTTTGATTGCGCATCTCGCGATGAGTCACCGTCCTCATGTCGCACAGCGTAGCACGCTGTGCTGGTCTCTAGCCGGCGGGCGTGGCCGACCGCGACCGCCACCGAAAGAGACAAGTACGGCGTCGCCGACGAAGAACATCCGTCACGCTATTGACCGTGCGTTCGCCATCGAGGATGCTGGAGAGGACCCAGATCGCTGGCCGAGGCAGCGACAACCTCCGAGGTCATCCGCGAGGCGCTGCGACGCTTTCTAAAGGCCGCATGACCGCGCCGAGCCTCGCCGCACGCACGCCGCGACGCGCTGAGGCAGACTTGGCGGTGTGCTGACCGCCTTCGGCGTCGTCGTTCTCACTTTTATGATGCTCATGTACGCGCTGGAGCGACGCGGGTCGCACTTTTGTGCTCCTGTTTGCCTTCGGCTGTGCGCTGTCGAGCGCCTACGGCTTTCTCGCCGGCACCTGGCCGTTCGGCGTCGTTGAGCTCATCTGGTCGGCGATCGCCTCGCGTCGCTACCTGCGCCTACGCAGCCAGCAGTGAGTTGGGCGCGGCACATACATCTTCTGCGCGTGGGCAGACCCGCCGGATCCCGGGCTGGAACCGCAAGCCTCGGCCTCGCTGACCGTCCGCGTCGGCATGCAGGGGCCGCCACCGCGTCCCCGCAAGCGACGCCGCCACCGCCGTAGTGCCTAACTGACGGCTACAACGCACAATGAAACGTCAACGATGTGCTGTCGGCTGTGACTTTAGCTAGTGCAGTATCCCCGAAGTGGCTTGTCGATTCGCTGGGTTGGTGATGATTTGCTCGACCGCCTGCTTCGTCGGGGTCGCGTCCCGTGAGCCGGGGGAATTGAGGTTGCGGGCGTAGCCTCCGCTTTGACCCTGAACAAGTCGAAGATGGAGGTACGCCCGCATGGAGAAGGTAGCCCCGAGCGAGAGGTTTCGCCAAGAGCTGGATGAGGTGCTGGCCGGTGTTGGCCAGGAGCAGGACCCGGTGGAGGTGGTCGGCCGTCTGGGAGCCCGTTTGATCTTGCAGCAGGCGCTGGAGGACGAGGTCACGGAGTTCCTTGGTCGTCGGCGCTATCAGCGTGCCGAGGAGACGGTCAGCCATCGCAACGGGCATGAACCGAGGACGATCAAGACGACGAGCGGCTCGATGGATCTGGAACGCCCGCGGGTCCGCGACGCGGGCAAGCTGGGGTTCGAGAGTCGGGTTCTCGGCAAGGGCGTGACCCGCACGCACGCCCTGGAGTCGCTGGTGATCAGCAGCTTCCTGCGAGGACTCTCCACGCGCGACGTGGAGGCGGCGTTGGAGGAGGTCTTCGAGGAGCCAATCGCGTCCAAGAGCACGGTCTCGCGGATCTGTGAGGATACCCGGGAGCGGTACCGTCGCTGGTGCGGGCGGCGCCTTGAGGAGCACGACATCGTGTACCTGTTCCTCGACGCGATCTACCTGAAGATGCGCCCCGAGGATCAGCCCGCGGAGGGCGTCCTGGTGTGCTGGGGTATCACCCTGGAGGGCCGCAAGGTTCTGCTGGGGCTGGCGCTCGGGAGCCGTGAGAGCTACGACAGTTGGCTCGCGTTCGCCAGGGACATGATCGCCAGGGGCCTGCGCTCACCAGCGCTCGTGATCGCTGATGGAGCACCTGGGATCTGGAAGGCAGTGCGGGAGATCTGGCCCGACGCTCTTGAGCAGCGCTGCACAGTTCACGCGTTGAGGAACGTCACCGCGAAGCTGCCCGGGCGTCATCACCAGGAGATCAAGACACGCTGGTGGAAGACCTTCGACGAGGCCTGCTCCCCGGGGGAGGCCCGCCAGGAGCTGCAGGGCATCATCGAGGACTACCGGGCTGCGTACCCCTCCGCGATGGCCGTCATCGAACACGACCTGCCCGCGTTGATCACCCACCTACGGTTCCCCTCCCAGCACCGCAAGCGGATCCGCACCACGAATCTCCTGGAGAGGACGTTCGTGGAGGTCCGCCGGCGCACCAAGGTCATCGGACGGTTCCCCGGCGAGACCTCGGCACTGTCACTCATCTGGGCGGTGTTGGAGCTCACAAGCCGCGGCTGGCGCGGCGTGAAGATGAACCCCAAGACCGTCGCCGAGATCGAGCGCCTACGCCGGGAACTGCGCACCACACCCACACATCCACCGGCCGAGAGCACCCAGGAGGTGATCGCCGCATAACATCCCACCCCAGCGGGGACTCACCCAGCCAATTCCCCCGGAACCTGGGACGCGACCTTCGTCGAGATGGGTGCAGGGAGGGGACGTGATTCAGCCGAGGACGGTGCGCGGGAGGCTTCTTACCACGGTCGTCCTACGCGTCCGTGCGCTGGCTCGCACGCGGGTCTGGGGTTGATAGACGGCGCCGGGCGCGGCGTCCGGCGGCGCAGCTGTGACGATTTCGAACGCTCCGGTTGCTCGATCGAGCCTCGTGGTCGCCGCGAGGTGGGTGTCATGGTCGTCGCAGCCTTCGCGTGGGGTCACGATGATGGGGGCCGGGGTGCTTGTCAGCGGCTTGACTACCTCACCGGTGATCCGCACTTTGCCGGTTGCGGGGGTGTGATGTCGAACACGTTGAGACGCCGGCCGAGCATCACCGGCGGGGAGGTGTGGCCGTCGATGGCGGCCACGAAACGGGCGCCGCCGCGCCGCACCCTTCTCGGGTGCCTTCCGCGCGATCGTCGTCTCGATCCGGGCGATCAGACGGTCAAGCTCTTCTTGGGGGAGGTAGCGGGAGAAAGTGGTCTCCATCACTCCCGGCATGGAAGGAATCCGGCGATGCGGAGTCATACAGTAAAGCGCGCGAAAGGCGGGCCGTGCGTTGATCGCTGCTGCGGAGCCGACGAAGGGATCGTCGGGACGGGGCCTTGGTCAGAAAGCCGTCTTATCCGATACCCCGAACCACAGGAGACACTCCAGTGCCTAGAACGTCGATCCTTGCTCTAGTTGGTGTTGCGCTAGCTGTCGCTGGCTGTGGCAGCTCCAGCAGCACCAGCAGTTCGTCCAGCACCAACGCTGCGGCGAGCGCTACCACGACCACGGCGTCGACGCCGAGCTCCGGCCCGTTCCTCGCCAAGTTCACCAGCGTCAGCAAGGTCGCCTCGACGGTCCCGGCCAACGGCGACGTGAACCCCTACGGCATCGTGACTGTTCCCACCAGCACGGGCAAGCTCCAGACGGGCCAGTTGCTGATCAGCAACTTCAACGCCAAGGAAGGCGCAACGCAGAGCGGCCAGGGCACCGGCACGACGATCGTGCAGATCAGCCCCGCCGGCAAGGTCTCGCTGTTCGCCACCGTCGACGCCAAGTCCCTGCCCGGCGATTGCCCTGGTGGGGTCGGCCTGACGACGGCGCTGAACATCCTGCCGGGCGGCTACGTCGTCGTGGGTAGCCTGCCGACGACCAACGGCAAGACTGCGACCGCGAAGTACGGCTGCCTGATCGTGCTCGACAACGAAGGCAAGGCGGTCGAGACGATCGCGAGCAACAACATCCAGGGGCCGTGGGACTCGACAGCGAAGAGCGAAGGCTCCAAGACCACGCTGTTCGTCAGCAACGCGCTCAACGGCGGCGCAGCGAAGGGCATCCACACGATCGATAACTCGACCGTGCTGCGGATCGAACTGGAATCAGGCGTTGGACAGACGCCGAAGGTGCTCAGCGAAACGGTGATCGCCAACGGCATCCCCTGGGTCGACTCGCCAGAAGCCCTCGTGCTCGGCCCGACCGGACTCGCACTCGGCTCCAACGGGACGCTTTATGTGGCGTCGACTGACGGCAACAAGATCTTCGCGATCTCTGATGCGATGACGCGCACCGCCCCGGCCGCGAAAGGCGGCACCGTCCTCACTGAAGGCGGCCACCTCAAGGAACCGCTCGGGATGGTGCTCGCGCCGAACGGCAACATCATCACGAGCAACGGCGGCGACGGCAACATGGTCGAAACGACGTCTGCCGGCCAGCAGGTAGCAGTCCAGACAGCCGACAAGAAGACGGGCGCCGGCTCACTGTTCGGCCTGGCGATCGCCCCGGAAGGCAAGGGCATCTACTTCGTGGACGACGGCGAAAACACGCTCAACTTGCTGCATGAAGGCCGGCCGGCCACGCCGTCGACATCCGGCACGACGACGAGCGCGGCGGCGACTACGACCCCGTCTGCTCCTGCGACAAAATCAATCAGTCTCGCCGTGCGCACCCTGCCAAACGTGGGGGCGGTGATCGTGAACGCCGAAGGCCACACGCTCTACACCTTCGCACCCGACCAGCACTCCAAGGTCACATGCGTGTCCTCGTGCGCGGCTGTGTGGCCGCCGTTGAAGCTCGCGAGCGGTGAAACCGCCACCGGGCCCGGACTGAAGGCGTCGCTGCTGAGCAGCGACCCCGACCCCGAAGGCGGCAGTGTCGTCACCTATGCGGGCTGGCCGCTCTACACCTACGAGGCCGACTCGGCGGCCGGGCAGGACAACGGACAGGCGATCGAAGCCAACGGCGGGCACTGGTACGTCATCGCACCCTCGGGCAAGGTCATCGCGACGAGCTGAGACCGTTCTGCTGGAAGGGAACACGCCTGTCCGGAGTCTCTCTAAGTACAGGAGGCTCACGCGACAGGCGTGCCCCGACTTATCCATAGGAGCAAACACACATGAGCCATCTACTGAAGCTGTCCATACCGGCACTCGCCGCGTCCCTCCTGCTCGCCGCGTGCGGCAGCAGCTCATCCAGCAACACGACCAGCTCGGCCGCCAGCACACAGCCCGCCGCGCAGACGAGCAGCAGCTCGTCAAGTGCTGTCGTCGTGAAGAGCGCTTCGAGCTCGCTCGGGACGGTCCTGGTCGACAGCCAGGGCATGACGCTGTATCACCTCAGCGGCGAGGTCAACGGCAAGTTCATCTGCACCGGCTCGTGTCTAGGGGTGTGGCATCCGCTGACCGTGCCCGCGGGTAGCGAACCGAGCGGCGAAGTCGGCCCCCTCGGGACCGTGAAGCGCCCCGAAGGGACCGTGCAGGTCACTTACAAGGGCACGCCGCTCTACACGTTCGCCCAGGACAAGCAGGCAGGTGAAACCAACGGGCAAGGCATCAAAGACGTCGGCACCTGGAGCGCCGTCACGACCAGCTCCAGTAGCCCGTCGAGCCCAAGCAGCTCAGCAGAACCTGAAAAATCGAGCGGCAGTGGCTCAAGCGGCGAAGGCTCCAGTGGCGGCGGCTACAGCTACTGAGCCATCCGGCGGATACGCGGCGCAGCGCGTGCGGGTGTGACATCCCACACCCGCACGCTGGCCGCCAGTTGTTTGTGCATGGTGGCGTTCGCCGGATGCGCCAGCCAAACACCGTCCGCGGTCAGCGCGCAACGTGCTGGGCGGGAGGCGATCGAGCGCTATATGGGCGAGGTCGAGCCGATCAGGCTCGCCGTCAACAAGCTCCTGGAAGGCGCCGACCCGATCCTCGAGGCGTTCCACGACCGGCGCATCACGCCCAGCGAGGCAGCCCGGCGCATGGGCCAGCTCGAGCGGCGGTTCGCGGCCTACGCCGTCGGATATCGCGGCAGTCGAACCGCCAACCGCGCAGCTACGTGCTCTGAACGCCCCCTACGCCAACACCTACGTGTACGAGGACGCCTACCTGAGCGCGCTCGTTGCCGGCCTCGCCGACGACGAACTCACCAACCTGCCCAACACGCAGGCAGCACAGCGCGCGGCGATCATCCGCTGGCGCATCGGTCTGACCGTCCTCGCCCGCGCCGCCGACGCGCCGCTACCCGCAGACCTCCAACAGGCGGGCCGCGGTGAGATCGCACCATCTCCCAACGGCAGCTAGACCTGACACACACCAACACCCGCGGCGTTTGAGCCCGCGCGGGCTGTGGCTGGGGTTCAAGCGTCTGACCCAACTCGGATGGCCCAAGAGCTTCCCGATCCTGCAGTTCCCCAACGCGCCACTCATCATCGCGTTCCTCGCCGGTTTCGCGGCTGCTCGCGCGCATGACCCAGGCCACGCCTATCTCGCCGCGGTCTCCTTCCTGGCCTTCGGTATATGGGCCTATGAGGAGCTAGTGGAGCCGTCCGGAAGTGATGCGGCTCATGCGGCGAGGGCGAGGGGCTGGGGTTCGTGACGAGTGATCTTTTTGATCACGGTATCGAGCTTGGCTCGGGTGAAGGTCCATTGGAAGGGTTGGGCGAGCGTGCGGTAGTGCTGGCCGAAATCCATCAGGTGTCTCGCCAACTCGGGGTGGGTGGCGAAGTCGTTGGGCGTGAGGGCCTTGCGCTGCACGATTGAGAAGTAGATCTCGATTTGGTTCAGCCACGAAGCGTGGACGGGGAGGTGAATCAGCCTCGCGTTCGGGTATGCCTCGGCCATCCGCTTGACCGAGGTCTTGCCGGCGTGGCTGGAGCCGTTGTCCACAACCCAGTAGACGGTGCGCGCTGACCGGTAGGGCTCGATTTGCATCACCTGGTCCACGAGCCGTCCGAACGGGACGATCCCGGTCGTCTGCTCGACCCGGTCGAACAGGTTGGCGTGATGCACGTCCCACGCGGCGAGGTAAGCGAGCGTCCCGCCGCGCAGGTACTCGAACTCGACCATCCCCGGCCGCCCCGGCCCGGGCGGGATCGTCTCGTGGGGGCGGCCGAGCGCTTGCAGTTGGGTCTTCTCATCGGCGCTGATGACGTACTCGTCCGGGCGCAGCCGCTTGCCGTCGAACACGCGGGCGTAGAGGTCCAGCGCGCGGCCAGCCTTCTCGGCGAAATCGGGGTCACGCGGAAAGATCCAGGAGCGTGTCTGCCACGGCTTGATCGCGTCCTCGTGCAACCAGCGCCAGATCGTCGAGGCGGACGCCTCGGTCACGCCACGCTCGATCACGAGGCGGTGCAGCTCAACCCGGGAGAAGCGCGAGAGCGGCAGCTCGTGGGTACGCGGCAGCTCGCAAGCGATCGCCTTGACCTCGGCGACCTGTTCCGGGGGGAAAACGACGCGGCCGACCCGACCGCGCTTGATCCTCAAGCCCATCCAGCCGCTCAGCGCAGAACCGAGATCTTCGCCGAGCAACGCTGTCGGGCGAGCAGTCCAGCCGACCGGCGATATCGATGTCCTGCATCCCCTCCGCCGCATACAGGATCACTCTCGCCCGCTGCACCACACGGAACGGCAGCGTGACCGTGCAAGCCCGCCGCTCCAGCTCGACACGCTCCTCCTCAGAGAGTTCGATCACATGCTGGCTGACCCGCGGCACGACACATAATTCCGCGCGCGCACCGCTATCCCTTCCGATAAACCGCAAGACTTGCGGACACGTCTACTAGTACACGGCGTCAACTGGTTTCGCCACCTGCTCGGCCTCGGATACGCGATCTCCACCGTGGTGCACCTCGCGCTCGCGCTAGGCAGCTAACCGCCGCCGACGAATATCGACGGCGGTGCTGGCCGGCGCCTGAGCACACCGGCGCCGGGTCCTCAGCGCCAGGGCTACTTGCTACTTGACTGTGCCTCCGGAGGCGTTGATCGCGTACCACGTGCCGCCGAACATTTTGGCGCCAACGTAGGAGGTTTCTCCTGGGCCGCTATCGCCGCTGTAGGTGTAGAGCGGGTGACTGGCATAGGTGACCTGCTTGCCGCTGGTCGTGGACAGCAGCGAAGCCTTGACGCCCGAGCCGGCCGTTAGGCGACCGCTCGCCTTCAGCGACGGCCATACCGCTGAGCATCCGCTGATCGCCGCGCAGCTGTTCTTCTTGCCGTGATCCCTCGTGAACTCATACAGCGTGCGGCCCGAGCTGCTGACGAGGATGCTGCCGAGGCTGGTGTGGCGTACCTGCACCGTGGCGGCGCGGCTTGCGTGCGCGGCCGGAAGGCCGCTCTGTGCGCTGGCGACCGTCGCGGCGCTCGCCGCGGTTGCCAAGGCAACGGCCAGGAAAACATAGGCTCGCTTCATGGTTCCTCCAAATGTCGGGTGCTCGGGCGCGTGACTGTCATCTCTACCTATTAGACACCGCTGTGCCGCGAACCTTCCCGGACGCCGGCCTGGCGGGTGATCCTCCGCACTGTCGCCATACGATTGGTTCCACGGGACCTCGTCAGCGGCTCGGCCACTTGAAGCGTTGGAAGACGTATCTGTGAGGTCCCTGGGTCCTACGCGTTGCCCACGATTGAGACGAGGGCGTGAGGTGGGCGGCGGGTGTGCAATCGCCCCAAGTCGCCGACGTGGCAAGATGGCGACATGGAGCGTGTGCTGGGAATCGGTGGATACTTCATGCGCGCCGCCGACCCGGCGGCCCTGGGCGCGTGGTATCGCGATTGCCTGGGCCTGGACGCCGATGAGAACGGCCTGTGGCGCCAGGAAGCCGGGCCGACGGTGTTCGCGACGTTCGAGTCCGAGACCGACTACTTCGGATCCCGTGCGCAGCAGGCGATGATCAACTTCCGGGTCGGAGACCTGGAGGCGATGCTCGAGCAACTGCGCGCTAAGGGAGCCGACGTGGCTAAAGAGACGCAGGAGATGGAGGGTGTCGGTCGATTCGGCTGGGTCACCGACCCAGAGGGCAATCGGATCGAGCTGTGGCAGCCCGCCTGAGCGTGTCTTCACGCAAGCGATGACGTGCTACTAGCCCGCGGCAGCGCTCAGGAGGCGGTTGCGTCGTGATCGCTCCAGCTAGCCAGCCGTAGCAGCGTGGCGCTGGAGACGCCGCGGCCGGATACCACGCACAGGTAGCCGTCACGCAGCCATGTCACCGTGGCGGCGCCCTGCTCGGTGAGCAGCCGGTAAGACACACCACCGCGCCAGGCGATCGCGCCACCGCCGACCGTGGGCGCCGGGGTACCTGCGAGGATCGCGTAGCCGATCCGCCGGCCGCTCGAGTCGCCATAGAAAACTGTCGTGACCATGCGACCGTCAACGCGATCGGTGCGCGAGCCCGTGCTGCGCCACCCGAAGGGCTCGCTCCAATAGGGGAACGGCACACCGTCGACGGCGACGGCGAGCTGCGCGTGGTGTGTCTGGCTCTCTGGCGGCGCGGGGAGCGTCGCCGCACGCATGGTTGACGCGGCTGCCTGGCCGAAGGTGACCGTGGGAACGCTGCCACCACCGCCCAGGCCGATCGCGACCGCGACTGCCACCACCGCGGCGGCCACCGCACCAGCACCGGTAAGCCCCAAGGCCGAGAACCGGCGCAAGCCTCGACGGGTAGTGCGCGGCGCGAACTGACTCTGGTGCGAGGCCACCAACGACTCGATCCGTCGGTGCAGCGACTCCGGCGCTGGCGCGTCGAAGGAGCGCAACAGCTCGGCGATGCGTTGCTGCTCATCTTCGCTGTGGATCGGCGTGTCGGTCATGGCGTTCCTCTACTAGACAGACTCCGGTAGGCAGCGTCTCATTCCCGCGGACTGTCGGGCTTGGTGGGTGCCGTAACCCGAAAGCGTCCGTGAAAAGGGCCGGATCCGGCGCGGGGGACGCCGTGGTGGGCGAGTCCGCCGTGCGCGCCGATCCCGCACAGCGACTGTAGCGCCCGAGAGGTACCCGCCGCAGACAGCGAAGCGCAGCGGGAAGGATCGAGCCGGTCCGGAGTCTTGGGTTGTTAGGGCGTGCATCGGCTGCTTTGGACGAGCACGCGGGACCGACTGGGTAGTCGATTGAAAGGTGGGCTGAGACCGTGAGACCCCGCACGCTGTTGCTTTTTGCCTTTGTTGCTCTGCTGGGAGCGGCGGCTGCCGTCCCTCCGGCGTTGGCCGACGCCTCAGAAGTCAAGCTCGAAGTCAACCAAAACTGCGTCGACCCCAACTGGCCGTGCTGGGCAACCCCGGGCTCGAGCTCGCCCGCGCTCAAGGTCAAAATCGCCGCCGGCGGCGAAGTCAAGTTTGCCGACCACGACGCGACCACCAAGGCGGCCGTTGTGTGGATGGGCTCTGCACCGGCCTGCATCGGTGTGCCCACAAGCGAAATGACCGGCTGGGAAGGCCACTGCGAATTCAACCAGCCTGGGGCATACAAGTTCGAAAGCTCGACCCTCTTCGACAATGAAAACACCCCATACGGCGACGCCAACTACACCAAATACGAAGTCGTGGTCGAAGGCACGCCCACGGACGCAACGACTTCCGCGAGCGGCGAAACCCAGACGGAAGCGATGCTCAACGGCAGCATCAATCCCGAAGGAAACACCGCCGTCGAATACCATTTCGAATATGAAGGCCCGGGTGTGACCGGTAAACAGTCAACCCCCACAGCTACGTTGAGCGCGGCCGACTTCACGAACCACTCCGTGTCGGCCCAGGCGACGAGCCTGCAGCCGGGCATGACCTATCACTTCCTTCTGGTCGCGGCCTATGGAGGGAAAGCCGTGGCGGGCGCCACGACACAGACGTTTACGACCCATGCGGCAACCGCGCCGGCCGCAACAACGCTCGCCGCCGAAGGACTCAAAGAAACCGAAGCCACTCTCAAAGGCACGGTCAACCCCGGAGGCGAAGCGACCGAATACTTCTTCGAATACGGAGCAGGCACCGGCTACGGCCAGACGACAGAAAAAGCGACCGTCTCGGCGAGCGCAGACAATCAGGGTGTCTCTGCCACGCTCAAAGGCTTGACCCCGGGCACGGAATACCACTTCCGGCTTGTCGCGAAAAACAAACAGGGCCCTGCCGAAGGTCTGGACCACAGCTTCAAAACGATGTCCCCTCCGACCAAAGAACCAACCAAAGAAACTCCCGCGAAAGAACCTTCACCAACCCCGACCCCGACCCCTACCGGCGGCAATCCCACGGCCACAACCTCCAGCTCACCGCCTTCTGAGCAAGCAAAGACCGAACCTGCTTCCGGCCCGCTGTTTGGATCGGTCAAGCTGGCATCCACTCAGCACGGCGGAGTCGTGCATGGGTCTCTGATCGTGTCCACGTCCGGTTCTGAAGGCCAGCTTCAGATCGAGCTGCTCACCAAGGGCGCCGCTGCTACTGCCGGCAAGCTCCTGCGTTCCTCGCTACACGCGGGCAAGCTCACATTCTCGCTGCCGCTGAGCACGCAGGCCAAGCGCGCGCTACGCCGCCACCGCAAGCTGGCGCTCACCGTCAAGATCGTGCTCACACCCAAACACGGCGCGGCTATGACCCTCACGCGAAGCGTGGTAGTGCGATGAGCCCGCGCACGCTCTTGAGAGCACGCACGATCGTGCTTCTCGCCCTCGCGGCGCTGCTAGGAGCCGCCGTGGCGGTGCTGCCTGCGTTCGCCGCCGCGCCGTCTGAAGCGAAGCTCGAAGTCAACGAGAACTGCGTCGAGGCCAACTGGCCGTGCTGGGCAATCCCCGGCTCGTCCTCGCCTGCGAGCAAGGTCACGATCGCCACCGGCGGCGAAGTCATGTTCACCGACAAGGCGAGCGCCGCGGCGACCGTTGTATGGATGGGCTCTGCGCCAGCCTGCACCGGGGTGCCCACAAGCGCCGCGACTGGCTGGGAAGGCAAGTGCAAGTTCGAACAACCAGGGACCTACAAGTTCGAAAGCTCGACGCTATGGCCCGAATACACCAAATACGAAATCGTGGTCGAAGGCGCCGCCACCGGCACAACGCCCACCACGACGACCACAACGACACCGACCACAACAACGACCGCCCCCACGACCCCGAGCGAACCCAGCCACGGCACCGGCTCGCCTTTGGAAGGAGGATCAAGAGCACTCAAGGTCGCCTCAAGCCAACACGGATCGACAGTGCGCGGGCAGGTCAAGGTGTCCCAGTTCGGTGCAGGCGGCCGGCTCGAAGTCGGCCTGTTTACCACCGACGCCTCACTCGCCAAGACTGGGCACCCTGCGCAGGTGCGCGTAGGGCGGCTCGTCCGCTCGTCGGTTCCCGGCGGCACGGTGTCATTCACAGTCCCGCTCGACGCTCAGGCCAAGCACGCGCTACGCCGCCACCAGCGCCTGACACTGACGGTAAAGGTCACGCTCACACCACAACACGGTGCAGCGGTGACAATCACTCGCGTCGTCGTCGTGCACGCCTGAAGTGAGACGACGCGCGGCACTCTTGAGGTGCTGGTCCGAGCACGGCTTCGTGCGAACGACGATCACGGCGGTCGCGACGGCAGCGGCCGTCGGCAAGCCCGCGATCTACCGCCGCTTCCGTGACAAGACGGGCCTGGCTGCGCACGTGATCGCTGAGGTCGCCCAACCAAACATCGAGCCGGGATGGAGTCCCCGACGCACAAGCGGCCAGGACGAGGCGATGGTCGAACCTGGTCCGGGATCGCCGCGCGCCGCTACCTACGGCTGCGCAGCCAGCGGTAGCCGTCACCGCCGACCCTGTCCGTTCCGCTGCCGAGCGCACCCTGCGCTCTCGCTTGAACGCCGAGCGGCGTAGCAGTAGCCTCCTACTCGTGCCTGGTTGACGTTGACCGCTTGCCTATGCGGCTTATCCACGTCCGCCTCCCTGGCGGTGCATTACCTCACGCCCGTAATGCACCCCGAACAGCAGAGAGGACCTGCCTGGCGTGGGAGAAGAACATCTACTTCATGGTGCTGAAGCGCGAGTTCTTCGCCATCTTCACCGATAAGCAGGTGGCCGATCCGGCAACCACTGCACAGGTCCAGAGTTCGTTCTCCCGCGACTCCAGGGAGGAGGTCGACACGGTGGTCGAGGCGGGTCTGGCCGCTGGTGGTTCCGAGCCGCGGCCGGCCCAGGACTTCGGGTTCATGTACAGCCGTGACCTGGAGGACCCCGACGGCAACATCGTGTGCTTTATGTACATGGAGCCGCAGGCAGCAGAACAAGGCCCGGAGGTCAGCGATGGCGAGCTGAAGGTGGTCCAGATCGCTCCCCCGGCACCGCCGGTGGGAGGCTCGCTGCCCAGCAGCGAGCCTGAACTGCGGTTCGCCACGGGCCCCGGCATCCGCCACCTGATCGCGGGCACGCTGACCCCTGCCCAAGCCGTGCAGCAAGACGTGGTCACCATCCTGAAGGGTAACCTGAAACTGCTTGAGCGATTCACGGAACTCTTCCGGATCGACGCTTGACCGCGCTCCGGTCGCCCACGTGGAGCGAAAACACGCCTCAGATCCCCCAACTGCGAGACGAGAGCGGTCATCCTGAAGCCGTACCGCGCGGCCGCTGGTCGCCGGGACGCGCCGTTGGTGACACTCGATCAGTAGCTACTCGATGACGGGCTCGGTGTCCGCCCCGATCAGGTAGTTGGCCGCGGCGATGCCCCAGTTGACGGCGATGGCGGTGTTGGCTGTTGGTCTTCGATCCCTTCCGAGCAAAAGCTCGGCGGGGCGGCGCAAACGCGCAGAGGACCTATTCGCAGAAGGCGGTTTTACGCCGACGGAGCATTCCCAGTCTGATGCGGCAGAAGCACGCGAAACCTGCTGACGTCAACCCGTTTCCAGCGCGCTCTATATGATCGTACCCCCTGGAGGCAAGGGTCAAAACGTGCTGGTCTATGAGGCGAGCATGAATAGCTCGATCTCGATGTCGGGGCCGATGTGGCTGTCGGAGATGAACGCGGTGACACCGCGGCCGGAGAGGCGCTCCACCTCCGCGATGAACTTCTGCTGCATGGCGTTCTGGAAGGCGTTGCGTGTGTCCCTGACGGTTGGGGCACGCTCGAGCTCGATCATCGTCTTCTCGACATCCGTATACACGCCGCCGAGGACGCAAGCGAGCAGGTCGTCCCCGAGCATCCGGGTCTTCGCGGTGACTGGCTTGCGGTGGTAGTAGCGCCGATGCAGCTCGACCATCGCCTCAGTCACGGCCTCGAGCAACTCGTCACCATGCAGAGAAGGTTCGGGTGCCGCCATGCGGCCTGTCTCTCTCGTCCTCCGTATCGGGTCCGCGCGCGAGGCAGAAGGGCGAGAACCCGACGAGCGACCAGCTTCCAGCGTAGCGCGATGCGGTTCGCACGCGTGAATCCTCCAGCGGGGCTAAGATCCGCGAGGGATGAATCCACGCCGCGATCTGCAGAACAAGCCGAGCAGCCACGGGGATGTGCTGACGGCGATCTCCGATGGGCTGGTCGCGCTGCTGAAGGAGTTCTATGGGCGTGGGCCGACCCGCGCGAAGTCCTACTACGAGGACGATCTGGTGTTGTGCGTGCTGCGAGGAGGCTTCTCGCGTGTCGAGGAGACGCTGCTCGCCGGTGGCCGCGGCCAGGCCGTCATCCAGCAGCGCATGGAGTTTCAGGAGGTCATGCGCGGGCGGTTCACGGAGGTCATCGAAGACGCCACGGGCAAGCGTGTGATCGGCTTCATGAGCGGCAACCAGCAGGACCCGGACCTGATGTGCGAGGTCTTCATCCTCGCGCCCACCGATCTCGTTGACGACCACGAGATACTGGGCACCGGACCGTCCGCCATCCCCACCTAGCTAGGGGACAGCGCTCGCGGGGCTTTGGCTCCGCGGAGCTCTCGGCGCTATACTTGTTGAAGGAGGGCATCAGTGCGGTCGCCCCCAAGGGGGGCGGCATCACACCCTGACTTCCGGTGTTTGCTCATGCAACCCGCTAGGAGTCCAGATGCCCCAAGCCTCAGCCGCTAGTAGACGTGTCCGCAAGTCTTGCGGTTTATCGGAAGGGATAGCGGTGCGCGCGCGGAATTATGTGTCGTGCCGCGGGTCAGCCAGCATGTGATCGAACTCTCTGAGGAGGAGCGTGTCGAGCTGGAGCGGCGGGCTTGCACGGTCACGCTGCCGTTCCGTGTGGTGCAGCGGGCGAGAGTGATCCTGTATGCGGCGGAGGGGATGCAGGACATCGATATCGCCGGTCGGCTGGACTGCTCGCCCGACAGCGTTGCTCGGCGAAGATCCCGGTTCTGCGCTGAGCGGCTGGATGGGCTTGAGGATCAAGCGCGGTCGGGTCGGCCGCGTCGTTTTCCCCCCGGAACAGGTCGCCGAGGTCAAGGCGATCGCTTGCGAGCTGCCGCGTACCCACGAGCTGCCGCTCTCGCGCTTCTCCCGGGTTGAGCTGCACCGCCTCGTGATCGAGCGTGGCGTGACCGAGGCGTCCGCCTCGACGATCTGGCGCTGGTTGCACGAGGACGCGATCAAGCCGTGGCAGACACGCTCCTGGATCTTTCCGCGTGACCCCGATTTCGCCGAGAAGGCTGGCCGCGCGCTGGACCTCTACGCCCGCGTGTTCGACGGCAAGCGGCTGCGCCCGGACGAGTACGTCATCAGCGCCGATGAGAAGACCCAACTGCAAGCGCTCGGCCGCCCCCACGAGACGATCCCGCCCGGGCCGGGGCGGCCGGGGATGGTCGAGTTCGAGTACCTGCGCGGCGGGACGCTCGCTTACCTCGCCGCGTGGGACGTGCATCACGCCAACCTGTTCGACCGGGTCGAGCAGACGACCGGGATCGTCCCGTTCGGACGGCTCGTGGACCAGGTGATGCAAATCGAGCCCTACCGGTCAGCGCGCACCGTCTACTGGGTTGTGGACAACGGCTCCAGCCACGCCGGCAAGACCTCGGTCAAGCGGATGGCCGAGGCATACCCGAACGCGAGGCTGATTCACCTCCCCGTCCACGCTTCGTGGCTGAACCAAATCGAGATCTACTTCTCAATCGTGCAGCGCAAGGCCCTCACGCCCAACGACTTCGCCACCCACCCCGAGTTGGCGAGACACCTGATGGATTTCGGCCAGCACTACCGCACGCTCGCCCAACCCTTCCAATGGACCTTCACCCGAGCCAAGCTCGATACCGTGATCAAAAAGATCACTCGTCACGAACCCCAGCCCCTCGCCCTCGCCGCATGAGCCGCATCACTTCCGGACGGCTCCACTAGACGTCCGATCCTCGCTCGTGAGTATGCCCCACCGCCGTTTGTGTGCTCGTGGCAGATAGGTAGCTGGGATGCGGCCTGGGTTCAAGTCACGGGCGAACTGGACCTCGCCACCTCGCCGCAGTTCCGCCAGAGGCTGGTAGAGGCGCAGCGCGCCGTGCGACTGGTCGTGCTCGATCTGCGTGAGCTGTGCTTCATCGACAGCTCAGGTGTTCACGTCATTCTCGACGCGGCCCGTGACTTCCGACGGTACGGAGGACGGCTGCTGATCGTGCGCGGGCCTGCCCCGGTCGACCGGGTGCTCACGCTGACGGAAGTCGGCAAGCAGGTCGTGATCTTCGATCTCGCGCCTGCAGAGCTCACGCCCCCGCCACCAAAGGACGCCGCTTAGTAGGCGGCAAAACAATGCTAGGAACCATTCCGAACGAAAGGGGTTTTCATGGATCTACTACTACTTCTCATCATCGTTCTGGTCATTCTCAGTATCGCCGGCGGCGCCTTCATAAGCCCGCTTGTTTTTCTCCTTTTCATCGTGGTTCTGCTGCTGTTCATGGGTCCCTACCGTGGTCGGCGAGGCCGCATCTAGAACAAGGAGATCGAGAATGAACGAGCCACAACAAGACGCCGAGTGGAACGTCGCGGAATGGCACGACAGGCAGCTCGTCGACCGTGACGGCGAGAGGATCGGCAAGCTCCAAGACGTCTATGTCGACGTCTTGACCGACGAGCCACAGTTCGCGACCGTCAAGGAGGGCTTCATCGGGCGCCATCTGACTTTCGTACCGCTCGGCGGGATACAAGTCGCCCCCGACGAGCTTCGTGTCGCGGTCACCAAGCAGCAAGTCCGGGACGCTCCCAACATCGAGCAGCACGGCGAGGAGCTCTCACAAGCCGACGAGTCAGCCCTCTACCACCACTACGAGCTCAACTACACCCCACCAACCACCGAAAGCGGACGCCGACTCGCTCGCCGCTAGCGCGAGACACGTCCACAAGGCCCTCGTCGCGTGCAGGTTTTGTGGTGGGGCCGTGGCTGTTGACAAGTTCGAGGCCAGCGCGTCCGACGTCCTCGAGGTGCCAGAGCTTAAGGTCTGCGTCGAGAAGCGCGGCGAGATGCGGATGGCACGCTAGGCCAGGACCCACGGCTGCGAGGCGCTAATCCGTCGCCAATCCAGGCGAGTGTGTACGTTTTGGGCATGAGCAACGGGGCGCTCGCACGGAGCTACGGCAAGGTCTTCAACGAGGTCGCCGGCGAGTACGACCGCAATCGCCCGACATACCCCGATGCGCTCGTAGACCGAGCATGCGAGGTGGCAGGTATCAGGGATGGCGACCGGGTGCTTGAGATCGGGTGCGGCACCGGCCAGCTTACGCGCAGCCTTCTCGCGCGAGGGCTGCGCGTGACCGCACTCGAGCCGGGAGACCAACTGATCCGTGTCACCGAGGAGAACCTGAAAGATGCGGGCGATGTGGAGTTCGTCCGCGCGCGGCTTGAGGACATGCAGTTGCCCCGCGAGAGCTACGAGGCGGTGTTCTCGGCGTCCGCAATCCACTGGGTTGACCCTGACCTAAGCTGGCGGAAGATCGCCGACGCGCTTGCTCCCCACGGGACGCTGGCCCTAATCCAGTACTTCGGCCTTCAGGAGCAGCGCAGCGTCGATGATCAGGAGGCTCTACTGTCGGCCCTGCGCAGACATGCGCGGGAGATCGCTGCGACCTGGCCCACCTACCGCGACCTTGAGTGCATGATCGCGGGTGTGCAGGAGCGCCGTCGGAACGTCGCGGATGCCTGGGGCTGGCTGGGGAGCTACGAAATAGGACGTGACTACGCAGCCGATCTGTTCGAGGATGTACAGCTCGCAACCGCGCCAACCCTGGTCGAGCACACCGCCGGTGAGCTCAACGCTTTGCTCGGCACGATGTCATTTTGGGCACGACTCTCACCCGACCAGCGTGATGCCCTCGTGAACGAGACTCACGCCCTCCACGAGCGCCTGGGGCGACCAATCCGGGCGAGCACGGTCGCCGCACTACTCACGGCGCGACGTAGTGCCCGCGGACCTCAACGTTAGGGACGTGGTCGCCCGGCGGCAGCAGGCCGTCGTCCCGAACCCCCCCGGTTCGTGGAAGCGCGAGAGCTGCCGTGAGGGCCGCGGGCCAACTTTGGCAGGCGGGCGTGTTCCAGCTCCCACCAGGGACGGTGATACGCCCCAGGCTATAGGCTGGCCGCGGGTGACTGCAGTGGTCGACTTGCGTGATTTGCCAGCGCCGATTGTTCAGGCGGGGATGGGCGCTGTAGCCCGTCATGAGCTCGCTGCGGCCGTATCGGAGGCAGGCGGTCTGGGGACGATCGGGGGCGCCCGCGCACCGATCGCCGAGGAACTCGCTGCGGCCCGCAGGCTCACCGGCCGACCAATCGCTGTCAACCTCGTGCCGCCACTTCTTCGGCCAGGCGATGTGCAGGCGGCGGCGGACGCCGACCGCCTGCTGTGCCCGCGGTCAACTCCGAGGCGCCAAACTAAACCCGACTATATTGGCAGTTCGAGTAGTCTCGACCCCACGAGCTATCTGTTGATCAACGCTCGAGCACGTAGGCGCTCATGCCTCTAGCTTGTCTAGCTCTGTCTAGCTCATCAACCGATCCTGTATTGTCGAGCCGACCGTATCCGCACTAAGCCGCACCAGCTGATCCCTGAGCGAGCCGGATCGACAGCGGCCCAAGGGAGCCATATATGAGCGTCAAGTGGACCACTGAGCAGATCCCCGACCAGAGCGGTCGCACTGCGATCGTCACCGGGGCCAACAGCGGCCTGGGGCTGGTCTGCGCGCGTGAGCTAGCACGCCATGGGGCGAGCGTGGTGCTTGCCTGCCGCAACGCCGAGAAGGGCGCGGCTGCACTTGAGGAGATCACTCGTGTGGCGCCCGACGCGCGTGTGGAGCTTGCCTCGCTGGATCTCGGCAGCCTCGCCTCGGTGGAGGCGTTTGCGGAGCAGTTCCGCTCCACCCACGACGGCTTCGAGCTGTTGCTCAACAACGCCGGCGTGATGGCACCGCCGCGACAGGTCACCGCCGATGGCTTCGAGCTGCAGCTCGGCACCAACCTGTTCGGTCACTTCGCGCTCACCGGACGGCTGCTCGGCGCGCTGGAGGGGCAGACCGATGCGCGCGTCGTGACGCTCTCAAGCAACGCCCACAAGATGGGGCGCATCGACTTCGACGACCTGCAGTCCGAGCGGCGCTACTCCCGCTGGCGTGCGTACGGGCAGTCCAAGCTCGCCGACCTGATGTTTGCTTTGGAGCTCGACCGGCGGTTGCGCGCCGCCGGCTCGAGCGTCAAGAGCCTCGCGGCCCACCCCGGCTATGCGGCCACCAACCTGCAGTCGGCCGCGGTGCCCACCGCCGATCGTCTAGTGATGGTCGTGACCAACGCCCTGCTCGCCCAGAGCGCCGAGCAGGGCGCGCTGCCGCCGCTGTATGCCGCCACCGTGCCGGGCCTCGAGGGTGGGCTCTACGTCGGGCCCGACGGGCTCGGTGAGTTTCGCGGCCATCCGCAGCCCGTCTCGCCCAATCGCGCGGCCCGCGATGAGGCAGTTGCCGCACGGCTGTGGGAGGTCTCTGAAGAGCTGACGGGGGTTCGGTTCGAGCTGCCCGCCGCCGTCGGCTGACGCTTCATGTGCGCAGCAGCCACCTCGTTCGGGCGAGCCAACGGCCCCTGCGCGGCTGACGCCTCAGTCGGCCGTATGCTCCTCGTCGGCTTCGCCTGAAACCTCGCTCAGCGGCTCCTCGTCGGCGGCGTCACGCATGATCCGCACGGGGTTGTGCTCGTCGCCGTGGGAGGTGTGTTCGATCAGTTCCTGCTCGGCCAGCTCGAAGCCCTCGGACTCTCCCCCGCCGGCCTCCTCGACTGCGCGGCGCTCCTCGCGGCGGCGCTCCTCCAGGGACTCGATCGGGTCGGCGGGCGTCTGGTCTTCCATCGTGGCTCACTCTACTGCCTCAGTGGCGGGGTAGGACTCCCCGCCCCCGGGCGCGTGGGATGGGCGACGCGTCGCGCGGACGCTCCCACCCTCATACGCCTTTCACACCTTCCACGACCTTGCTCCCACCCGGGGGTCGATCTTCACTTCGGGCGTCTTTACCTGGAGCGCCAACCCGACCAAACCGTCCG
Source organism: uncultured Solirubrobacterales bacterium (assembly GCA_963791485.1). Classification (GTDB taxonomy): domain Bacteria; phylum Actinomycetota; class Thermoleophilia; order Solirubrobacterales; family Solirubrobacteraceae; genus Palsa-744. The sequence continues at coordinate 513,093 of CAWBSO010000005.1, read as the reverse complement.
GCTACGCGCTCAGCGGTCTCAAAGCGCCGGCCTCACCACTACCGATCCGCTGACGTTCACCAGCGACACCACGGCGCCCTCCGGTGGTTCGATCTCCTACACCAAGGGACGCTCATCGCCCTCTCCGTCCCGCTCGCGCTCGCCACCGGCAGCGACTCCGGGTCCGCCGCCGCCGCGGTCGTCACGCGATGAGACCACGCAAACCGGCAACAAATGCCGCACCTTCCCCGACACCTACGCCGCCACGGTCACGCTCGTGGGCGGCGCCGACACCCCCGTCGTGAGCGGCTACTGCTACATGTACGAGTACGTGGTGCTCGACAACGTCGGCAACTCCGTCACCTACACTTACACCTCGCCTCGGTCGCCAAGGTCAACGTCCCAGGGGGTCAGCGATCCGCGGCCGGTGTCTTTGCGCCCGCCCCGCGGGGCAGCGCCAGCAGCGAACAGCGCGCGCGGCGCTCCAGGTAGTCGGAGGTGCTGCCTACGACCAGGCGGCGCAGCGGGCCGTAGTTGCGCGAGCCGACCACGAGCAGGTTGACGTCGGCGCTGAACGCCGCCAGCTCCTCGCCCGGCAGCCCGTACACCGCGCGCCCCTCCACGTCCTCGAGTGTCCGCAACCGCTCCTTTGCGTCTTTGACTAGCGCTTCGATCGTGTCGCCCAGCGTCGGGGGCGTGAGGCCGGTGAACGAGTACGTCGGGATCGACACAACCTCCAGCGCGATCAGCTTGGCGCGCTGCTGCGCCGCCACCGCGCGCGCCGCCGTCAGCGCCGCCTCGCTCTCGGGCGAGCCATCGTAGCCAACGCCGATGCTCGCCAACGGCAGCGGGTGCTCGGCGTATCCGCGTGCCGCGATCGCGACCGCGCACGGGGCGCCGTTTAGCGCCGCGCGGGTGTCGTCGCCCAGCATCGCCCGCCCCAGCACCCCGCGGCTGCAGGAGCCCACCACCAGGAGATCGGCCTTCTCTTCCTCGGCGAGATCGTGCAGCCCGCGACCGGGGGAGAACGCGGCGAAGCTAACCAGCTCGGCGGCGCCGGCGTCGAGGCCGGCGTCCGCGCGTTCGCGCGCGAGCAGCTCGCGCGAGGCCTCGCGCTCTCCCGTGAGCAGCCCCGGCGTGACGGCGTGCACGGAGCTCAGCTCGCCGCTGTGCACGTTCGCGAGCGTCAGCTTCCCCTGCGGGCCCACGAGGCGGCGCGCCAGCTCGATCGCGTCGCGGCCGGTCGGCCGCCCGTCGACTCCCACGATCACGTTCTCGAACATGCTTCCGCCTCCTTGTCGGTGCTTTTCCGCAGTGGCTTGGTGTCTTTATACGGTGGCCGGCGGCTCCGGCAGAGCCTAGCTTGGTTCACTGCATGGTCGCCTATCCACATCTCGCCCCGCTTCCCGCTCCCACCAAGCCGGTTGGCACGGGCCCGGCCCCGATCTCCGTGCTGATCGCCGACGACCACGCCGCCGTGCGCTGTGCGCTGCGGCTGCTGCTCGAAGGGGAGCAGGACGTCGAAGTGGTCGCCGAGGTCAGCGACCTGGCCACGGTCATCGAGCAGGCCCGCGCCGCCCAGCCGCACGTGCTGGTGCTCGACCTCGATCTGCCCGGCGGCTCCAGCGTCCACACGATCGGGCGCCTGCGCATGCACGCACCCGAGACGCAGATCGTGCTGCTCACACTGGAGGAGAGCCCGGCGTTCGCGCAGCAGGCACTCGCCGCCGGCGCGTCGGCGCTCGTCGCCAAGCACCACGCCGACAGCGAGCTCCCACCGGCGATCCGCGCCGCCGCGTTTGGCAAGATCTATGTCAGCCCGTCGATCGCGGCGCGCCTCGATGTGTTGCGCCTGGCGCAGTCCGAGGACCGGCTCAGCCAGCGCGAGGTCGAGGTCCTGCGGTTGATTGCGCTTGGTTTCACCAGCGTCGAAATCGCGCGCCAACTGGACCTCTCCCCCCGCACGGTCGAGAGCCACCGCGCGCACATCACCGCCAAGCTCGGCCTCTCCACGCGCGCCGAACTGGTCAGCTACGCGCTCGGGCGCGGGCTGCTCGAGACCAGCTCCGACAACGCCTGACCGCGGCTAACCGCCCAGCCGCTCGTCGTCCCGGCGGTACCCCAGGCGGGCGGAGATGCGATCGGCGGTGGAGATCAGGTGTGGCCCGAGCGCATCCACGAATTCCTCCATTGCGATCATCGAGCTGTGTGCCGTCATCGAGGCGGCCGCCGCCACGTCGCCCCCGCTGGAGCGCACCGGAGCGGCGATCTCATACAGCCCCGGCGCGAGCTCCTCCTCGGCGACGGCGAGGCTCTCGTCGTGGATGCGCCCGAGTTCCTGGCGCAGCGCGGTCTTGCTCTTGATCGTGTTGGGTGCATGTTTGGCCAGCTGTAACTCGGCGATCCGCTCACGCTGATCTTGGTCGGGGAGGTTGGCGAGCAGCAGCTTCCCCGCCGCGGTGGCGTACAGCGGCAGGCGCGAGCCGGGAGCGAGGCCGAGGTCGATCAGCCGCTGGCCGCGGCGGCCGCCGCGCAGCCAGTCAACGAGCAGCAGCTCCGGGCCGTCCACCACCGCGACAGAGACGGTGAAGCCGGTCCGTCCGCGCAGCTCCTCCACGTAGGGGTGGGCGTGCTCGTAGAGGCTCATGCCGTTCATCGCCGAGATGCCGAGGTCGGTGACGCGCAGCGTGAGGTGGTACTTGCGTTTGACCCCCTGTTCCAGATAGCCCAACCGCGTCAGCGTTATCACGTAGCGGTGGGTCGTCGAGCGGCTCATCCCCAGCTCGTCGGCGAGATCGGCGATGCCAAGCACCGGGCGTGCGGGCGTGAAACAGCCGAGGATTGCTAGGCCGCGCTCCAGCGACTGCGAGAAGCGCGGCTCCTGCAGCGTCGGGATTGCGGGGGCCCACTCGTCAGCGGCCACGGGCGGGTTTACTCCGAGCCTGGGCATCGTCAGCGTCCCCCCCTCAAGCTCAGCCCCACGACCCTTGAGGCGTGGGCCCTCATCGCGGTCGGGTCGCCGCCCTCGATGAACCCACCACGGCCCCACTGCGCTTGCGTGGGCCCGCCCGTCTCGGCTCTACTTGCTTTGGAACGCATCTTGCCTCCGTCGGAATAAGCTCTCATGTTCCAATAAGTCATCGTTCTAGATCATGCCTTCTTCTCAGTAGGATCGCTAGAAATCCGTTCCAATTGGAACGGATTTGTTCCAATTGGAACGCGAACACGTGTAAGTTGCAGTCTTTCTGAGGGTGTGGGAGTCGTATGGGCCTATACGGCTACCCGCGCCGGTCTGCGCGGGCTTGGTCCGTTCGACCGACTGCGGGCCTGGAGGAGCACGCGCGATCCCGCGTGTGGGACGAGCACCGCGCTACGCCACCGCTCACGCTCGATGCCAGTGCTCGCGGGCAACACCACTCGTGTGGCAAGGACTTCTCGCAGCACCGTCTGCATCTCCAGCAGGGCGAAATGACGACCGGGGCAACTCTTGCGTCCAGCGCCCCACGGTAGCCACGTGGGCGATGGGCGGGTTTCGCCCAGAAAGCGCTCGGGACGGAACGTCTGCGGCTCTGGATAGAGCACCGGATCGTGGTGCATCAGATAGGTGCACCCCAGCAGGCGCGCTGGTGGGCGATAAGTCCAGCCGCCGATCTCGATCGGCTCGACGACCGCACGGGGAATGAGGAACGGAAATGCCGGCCTGTGACGAAGCGTCTCGTCGACTGTCGCCACCAAATACTGCTCCCCCATCTCACCGTCGATCTCCTCCAGCAGACGACTCTGCACCGGACGGTTGTGGGCCAGCAGTTGAAACGCCCACGCCAGCTCCGCCGTCGTCGTCTCGTGCCCGGCGACGATCATCGACATCAGGTTGTCGCGGATCTGCTGGTCGGTCATCGCAGTGCCGTCGGGATTGTGCGCCGCCAGCAGCGCGTCCAGCAGGTCGCCGTGCTTGGCTTCCGCTCGCCGCGCACGGACAATCGCGAAGATCAACTCGTCGACTCTGGTCCTCTGCTCGACGAATCGCTTCCACGTGCTGCGCCAACCAGGCAGGTGACGCAATTGTGGGACTTGCAGGACGGAGCTCTCTGTCACCGACAGCGATCCCAGCAGCCGATCTTGCAAGGCATCCAGAAGACGATCCTCATCGACCAAGACAGCTCTCAGAATCAGCCTCAACATCAGGGCCCGCACACGCGGATGAAGCGCAAAGGGGGCATCGAGCGGCCACGAGGCGACCTCGCGCTCGACCATTTCCGCCACCATCGCCGCGTGGCCCTGCACCACTTTACGATGCAACGGCGGCACGATCGCACTGCGTCCACACTTATGCTCGTCTTCCTCGCACAGCATGAAGGAGCTCGCCCCGATCAGCGGAGCCAGTAACGCTCCTCCCGCTCCCGGATGCAGGGCAGTCGGTGGTGCGACGATCATCTCCTGAACATCGTCGGGATCACAGAGAAATACGAGCGGTGGCATGTCCATGGGATAGACGGTAAAACGGCTGCCGTAGCGGGCCCGGCAGCGCTCGACGTAGGAGAAGAACGACTGCCGGCACGCCACCGTCTGGAGTATCGCGGGAATCGGCATCGTCGGTGGAAGGTCCCTCCTGATGCGGGCGAGGAGTGGATCAGGGTTGGTTAGTAACATGGTGTCTCCTTGTCGTCGATTCAGTGACATTGCTGGGCGTTGGCGATGCGCCACAGCCGTAAGATGGGAAGTAATAGGCGCGTGAGAGAGCCGCCGGCGCACACAAGGCCCCTGGTCGTCTGTCTCATCCCCTCCGTGTGTGCGCTGTCCTTTGCCAGGTACATCGCGACCATGCACGCCACGATCACTGCATGCCGCTCGCCGTCGCGCAGCGCGCGCGCCTCTATTAGAGAGCGTTCAACCAACCCGCGGATGCGAGTCGCAGCCAGCTGGGGCGTGGGGTAGTGAGATACATAGCTGTGATCGCCGTTGGCGAGGTCCTCGGCCTGGTCGACGTAACTGTCGAGCATCGTGGTCGCCGTTGAGATCCATGGGAAATAGGCCGCACACGTCTGGGCGAGATGATGTCCCGCGCCGCAGTCTGGGTTCTGCGCCGATTGCAAGCAAGGCGTGAACGGTGAGCGACGCGCTGGCCGCGCCGCTCAACTCAAACCAGGTTGCGTCCGAGGCGGCGGGGAACGTCTCCGCTGCCCATTTCCGCAGGTCCCTGTCGCGCAGCGCGGGATCGAGGTCGTGATTGATGGCCAGCACCTGGGCTCGAGTCGCCTCGCGCACGAGCAGTGGGCGAATGGCCCAATATGAGGGCAGCCTGCGGCACTTCTCGCGACACGCCTCGACGAGCATCCGCAGATAGCCGCCATCGTCCCTGCACTGGTGGTGTCTGTAGTAATCGGCAATTGGTCGGGTCAGATCGAGCGCGTCGACGAGCGCCAGGTGAAGCTGGCGCCCGTTCGCCTGGCCGGCAGCGGCGCCGCGCTCGTTCACACCGTCGAGAAAGTCCCAGATGATCTCGTAGGCGACGAGCAGACATAGGAGGTTGGGGTCGCGGACCCTGGGAATCGTCCACAACAGTGCGGCTCCGTCGGTGTGCCCGCGCTTGCGGGCGAGTGCACTCAGAGCGTCGTTGCGAAGCGGCGGATCTGGGATCTCGCTCGCGCGAGCCCTCCAGCGGCGCACCTCGCGCGCGACTGCCGCCAATCCCCATCCAAGCTCACGAGCGACGGCCGCGGCGAGCGCGCGCGACTGCCCGACCGACAGTGGCGCCGGGTCGTCTTCACTCCCACAGGCGCTGCTTGCGCACCGATCAGAACGCCGGACTGGCTGTCCTCGGAGGCACACGCACTACGAGATATCCTGGCAGGGCAACCACTGTGACAGTGACGACGGTGAGCAGCGCAAAGCTCGAGAGTGCGGCGAAGCCTTCGACGTTGAAGGCAACCGGAAAACCGGTGACGCTCGCCAGGAAGTGACTTCCCAGCAGCTGTGCACAGAGGCCAAAGACAGCCCCAATCGAGCATCCCACCACCAGCAGCACCGCGCTTTCACACAACAGCCATCGCCACAGCACACCTCTGCGGTAGCCCTGGCACTTGATGAACGCAACGAGATCGCGGCGCTGCCAAATCATCGCGCCCATAGCTCCCGCCACGGCCAGCACGGCAGCGATCAGCACCAACAGTCGGATCTGGGTCAGTCGCGAAAGTCCCTGGCTCGCGAGGGCATAGTGGCGCTGCTCGCGTTCTGCCGCTGTTTCCACCGTGAGCCCCGATTCGCTCCCCAGGCTGTGTCGAACAAGTTGACGCACGGATTCCACCGAGGCGCCAGGCTGCGTCTGGATCGCATATGCGCTTGGATTGGCGCTCCCCCAGGCGCGTGCGTAGTCCGCGGAACTGAGGATGATGGCGCCCGGGGGCCAGCCAAGGTTCGTGATCAGCGCGGCAACACGCAGGCGCGTTGGTCGGGGCGCCGGAAGTGTGAACACTTGACCGATGTGAAGGTGCTGTTCTGAGGCGAGCGCCTGCGAGAGCACCGCCCAGCCGCCGCCGCGGATCCTGCTGCCGGCGAGGGCGAGGCGGCCGCGCACGAGCTGGCTGGAAGGCACCGGCTGGGTCACGCTGCTTGGCGGCGCGATCACCCACAGACGCCGATCGCCCCAGTCCAGGAAGCTGCCACGGTAGATTCCGACCGCGGCGACACCGGGCAGGCGCGCGAGCGTGGGCGTACCGTCGCCTTTGAAAGATGTTGTGGCAAACGCGTTGGATTCACCTCTGGGAGTGACCCACACATCGGCGCTCGCGTCGAGCTGGCGCGCGGAGGAGTCGAGGCCCCGCTGGAGGTTGGCCTGCGTGCCCTGGAACTCGACTGTGCCGAACACCGCCACCGCCGCCGTCGCCGCAATCGCCAGCGAGCGCACGCGCGTCTCGCGTGTCTGAAGCTCGGTCACCGCCAGCACGGTTGCCGCGCCGTCGAGCAGGCGCTGGCTGCGCTCGAAGAGCGCGACGAGCCCATCAAAGAGCAGCGGCAGCAGGCATGCCATCGCCACGACGAGCGTGGCCAGGCCCACCAGTCCGCTCTGGGGACGAAAGATGAGAATCGGGATCGTCACGGCGAGGCACACAAGTCCGACGGCGAGTCGCGTTCGGAACCACCAGCGGCGGCGATGTGACGAGGAGCGCTCTCCCTCCAGCGGCTGCGCGAGGATGTCGCGCAGCGGCCACAGCACGCCCGCAACCGCGGCTGTCAGTCCGGCGCCCACCGCCAGTGCGACGCTTTTCCAGGTCACGATCCGCCCGGTGCCGACCGGGAACGCGAATGAGAGATAGCCGGGGATTGCGTGGAAGACGGCGATCGAGAGCAGCTCGCCGAGTGCGAGGCCGAGGATGCAGGCCAGCACGCCGAGCACGGCAGCGTCGAACAGCAGGATCTGGACGGTCATCAAGCGAGTGGCGCCCTGCGGTCGGATGTCCGCGATCAGCTTGCGCCGCGAGGGCACCGTCACCAGCATCGCGTTCAGCGCAAACATGAAACCCACCAGTGCGCTGATCGCCGAGAACAACATCTCGCTCTGGCTCTCGGGATACACCGCCACTCCAAACAGCGTCGAATCGAAGTTGCTGGGCTCGACGTTGACCGGCGCAGTGGCGGCCACCCGCTCCAGGCCGGCCCGTACTTCGCGTTCACGGCCGGGGCGGGCCTGCACGAAGATGCGCGTGATCCGACCCCGCATGTCGGTGATCGTCTGGGCGTAGCCGACCGGCGCGAGCGCAACCGGGCTGTGGACCAGTCCGCCGATGTCTGCTGCTCCGAGCGTCGCGCCCAGCAGCGTCTGCACGACGCTCGCGCCGATCTGGATCTTGATCGTCTCCAGCGGTCCCGCTCCGATTTCTTCGGCGAGCGGCGCCGGCAGCGCTATCGCCCGTTGCGCGGCGAGCTGCGCCGCGGAGAAGCGCCGCAGCAGCGCGCCGGCAAAGTGCGCAAAGCGCGGATCGGTGCCGATCAGGTCGACCGAACGCTGAACGCCCCCGGGGCCGATCACGTTTGCCTGCTGCTCGAGCACCGGCAGCGCGGTCTTCACGCCCGGCACGCGCCGCACCTCCTCCAGCAGCCGTTCGCTGAACCCGCCGGGGCCCCTGGCGTCGACCTGGAACTGCGTGTTGCCGACCAGCTGGCTGTTGAGCTGCGAGACCGAGTGGGTGAGACTGGTGCTGGCGACTTGCGAAGCGAACAGCAGCGCCACGCCGACGGCGATCCCGATGATCGCGAAACACTCCTGCACAAGCACCGCGCGCGCGCGCAGCCGCGCCCGGTAGAGCCAGAGGATGTCCACGAGGCTCATTCGCGCCATGGTCAGGAGAGCTCTGGTAGCGAGGAGGTTGGAACCAGCACATGCTCGGGCCGGTACTCCTCCATGCGCCCGTCGCGCAACTCATGCACCTGGTCGGCGAAGGTGGCGGCCTGGGGGTCGTGCGTGGCGAGCACGATCGTTGCGCCGCGCTCGTTGCAGAGCTCGCGCAGCAGCGCCAGCACTTCGCGGGTGCGCTGGGTGTCGAGCGTCCCGGTCGGCTCATCGGCGAGCACCAGCTTTGGGTCGGTCGCCAGCGCCATCGCGATCAGCACGCGCTGGCGCTCGCCCATCGAGAGCTGCTCGGTGCGGTGCAGCATCCGTTCGCCCAGCCCCAACCGGTCGAGTAGCGGTTCGATCGTGCGCCGCGCCTGGCGCTTGTTCGTCAGCCACAGCTTCAGCGAGGCGTTCTCAATCGCGCGTGCTCCAGGGATCAGGTTGTGCGGCTGTCCGATGATCCCGAGCCGATGCAGCCTGTACTGGTCGCTCTCCCGATGCGACATCGCGCAGACGTCCTCGCCGTCCACTAGCACGCTGCCGCTGTCGGGGACGCAGATCCCCGCGATCAGTTCCAGCAGCGTCGTCTTGCCCGAGCCGCTGGGCCCGTACAGCGCCACGAACTCACCCGCGGCGGCGCTCATGCAGACGCCGTCCACAGCGCGGATCGGCTCGCCTTCCCCCACGCGATAGTGCTTGACGAGATCGCGGAGCTCGAGCACCGGCCGGGACACTAGCCGCCGAGACGGCGCGAGCCGTGGTTCTGGTAGGCGCTGCCGGGGAAGTCGATCACCTCTGCCAACGCGCCGCCCTGTTCGGCCAGCAGGACGAGCCGCCCGCGTTCAAGCGACCACACGCGGTCCGCGACCAGCGCGGCCTCCAGATCGCTGCAGCTCATCAGCACCCCGCACCCGAGCTCTCTCACCAGCGCGAGCAGCAGCTCGCCGGCCTCGCGCGTGCGTCCCATCCCAAAGCCGTCCATCAGATCGTCCATCACCATCAGCTTCGGCGAGCCCACGATGCCACGGGCAAGTCCGACCAACAGCCGCTCCCAGTTGGAGAGCTCCGCCCAGCGCTGCTCCGCGCAACCCGCCGCGCCAACCCGTTCGAGTGCCTCCATCGCCAGCTCACGTCCCTGTCGCTGCCCGCGGCCACGGCCGATCGCCAACGGCAGCCCAACGTAGTCGAGCACCCTGAACTTCACGCCCGTACCCTCGCGGTGAATCCACGCGATCTCGTCACCCAAGAGTCTCGCGCGTTCCCTGTCCGAGAAGCGGGTCAGCTCCACATCCCCGAGCCACACCTCCCCTTCGTCCGGGCACTCGATGCCGGCGGCTATCTTCAGCAGGGTGGTCTTGCCCTGCTCGCGCGCGCCGACGACCGCGACGATCTCCCCAGCGTAGAACTCCAGCGACACATTCTCCAGCACCCGCAACGTGTGCTCACCACGCGCGTACCCCTTACACGCCCCCCGCAGCGCCAGCAACTCAGCCATCGCCGCTGCCCAGCTCCCCGCCATCCTCCACCGTGTCTTCGAGCTCCCGCCGCAGGCGCCGCAAGCGCCTGGCTCGCATTCCCCACAACATCGCTTCGTCGGTCATCAGGGCGCGCCGCACCCTGCCCCGCAGGTCCGGGGCACTCTGCGCACGGCCGCCGCGGCCCGAGGGACCGAGGCGTTTGAGCTGCCACTCGACGTTCAGGCGGGAGCTCGCCGCCGCGAACTCCCGCGCGCACGCCTCCTCCTCCTCGCGGATCGCGGCGATCAGATCGGGGACGTCCTCCTCCTCGGCGAGCTCGAGTTTGGCGTGCACCGCGTCGCGCAACGCGAGCGGCGCCGCGGAGGATGCGCGCAGCCAGTCCCGGAACTCCCCGACGCCGGCGTCGGTCGCCTCGTAGCGGTCGAGCGCGCGCTCGGCGCCGTGTTCGACCAGCCGCACCAGGCCCTGCTTTTCAAGACTGGGCAAGCTGTTGTGGGCGACCGAGCGCGACCATTGCGCGTGCGGAAAGCGCTCGACCAGCCGCGCGCCCAGGCTGTTGACAGTGTCGGTCTTCTGGACCACGAGGCCCAGGATCGCCATGCTGGCTGTCAGATCGCCTTTACGTGGGGGAGCCATTGCTACGGATCGTATTCGAAATCCGAACGGAAGGGTGTCGTCCTGAATTGTTCCATTTTACCATACTCCCGCTGACAAGTGTCGGCACGTGGGGAAAATGGCTCAGGCAGAGGGCATACGGGGTAAGGCTCCAGGAGTCGGAGACATTTTCACCAAACTGGCGATCGCCTAGGGCTCGCGTCGTGAGTGATGCGGCATCCAGGTTGACGGGCTTTGAGGCGTGGTCCTTAGCCATCGGCTCGGGCGGGTCTCGGGAACTCGATGATCTCGGCCTCGGTGACCTCCTGCTCGGAGAGCAGGCTGAGCCGCCCGCGCTCCAGCAGCCACACGCGGTCAGCGATCAGCGCGGCTTCCAGGTCGGTGCAGCCCATCAGCACCCCGCAACCCAGCTCGCGGGCCAGTGCCAGCAGTAGCTCGCCGGCCTCGCGCACACGGCGCATGCCGAGGCCGTCGGTGACGCTGTCGACTACCAGCAGCCGTGGCTCGCACACGATCCCCCGTGCGAGCCCAACCAGGACTCGCTCCCAGTCCGAGAGCTCCTCCCAGCGCTGTCGCGCGCAGCGAGCGGCGCCCACCCGCTCGAGCGCACGCTGCACCCGGTCCCGCGCATCCCGGCGACTGCGCCCACGGCCAATCGCCAAGGGCAGCCCGAGGTAGTCGAGCACCTCGAGCCTCACTCCCGGTCCTTCGCGATGGATCCACACGATTTCGTCTCCCAGCAGCCTCGCGCGCTCCTCCCGCCCGAGCAGCGCCAGATCGCGCGTGCCCAGCCGCACCTCGCCGGTGTCCGGTGGCTCGATGCCGGCGGCGATCTTCAGCAGCGTGGTCTTGCCCTCGTTGCGCGCCCCGACGACTGCCCCGATCTCGCCCAACTCGAGCGCAAACGATACGTCGGCCAGCACCCGCAAGCGCCTCCCCCCGCGCCTGTAGCTCTTGCTCACTCCTTGCAGCGCCAGCAGCTCACCCATCCCACCCCCAAGCATGACGCATCTTGGAGCTTTACGTGGGGCAGCTCCCCGCGCAACACCACCGAGGCGGCGGCGCGCTCGGCCTTGGGCTTGGGGCTTCTGGGTACTCCTGGGCGGCCCAATCCCTAAGTATCGCCACCCATAGGATTTCCTCCTGATGACGAGGAAGGGTCCTACCGAGCGTTTCCCGGACGACGCCATTACTCCACTGACACCAGGCCGCTGGGCGCAGCGTGCAGAGAGCGCCGGGCTGGTCTGCCGTGAGCGTGACCAGCCCGACCAACGTCGTATACACCTCGAGCTCACCGACCACGAACGCCAGCAGTTGGAGAGCTTGACCCGGGCGCACCTGCCGCGCATCAAAGCGCTCGCCGGGATCCTCGACCACGTCCTGCAGGGGCCTGGGGTCTCCCGCTAGTCGTGAGTCACGCCTGGTTTCTCGTCCGCTGGCTACAGATGGCTTCTTCGTGGGCGGGCAGATGATGTTCGCCGCCGCCGCCGTGCCGGTCGCGAGGAGGGTTGCCCCGCCTGCGACGAGGATCGCGAAAGCCTGCGCGCGCTGCTCACCAGCGGCCATGCGTGACGGGCAGCTCGCGAAGGCCGGCGTCGCGTTCTAGCGACAATGAGCGTCTATGTTGCCGATACGTCGGAGGGGGTCACGGTGGTCACGGGCAGACCCGTGCCCGACACCTTGCTCGGAAGGTCGAGCTTCAACCATCGCGACAGTCGTGTGGGCAGTGTTGAGATGATCACCTCGTCGAAGCCGTACCGGTTGATCGCATCATGCGCCGCTGCGCCCGGGTCGGGGGCACCCACGATGCCCTCGACTGGGCCCCCGGCGGCCTCGCTCAGCAGGGGCAGGGCATGATCTATCACGGCGTTGGCCTCGTCGGAGCCCTGGTCCTCGGGGTCGACGATCTTGTGCAGGCCATGGGTTGCGTTTGGGACGAGCAGCGTGAACTTGCACGGCCCACGCTGCGCTCGCTCTCGCACGGCGTCGAGCAGAGGTTGTGTGGCGGCAGTCTTGTGGGCCACCACAAGTACTCGGATGGAGGTCTCGGAGGACTCCACGGTCGGACTCCCTTCTCGGTGGTTGGTCTGATGATCGCACTTGCGCGCTCGCAGCGCCAGGTGTTGGGCGTGTTACTTCTCCCGCGCCTTCCGGCGATATCGATGACGATCCCGACGCGATGTGCGTCGCGATGCTGCTGACGCTTCGTGTCGAGTCTGAGTAGGACGCCCTTCGGAGGCCGTCGAGCACTATCCGCGCTCGAAACGGTGCGGATGCTGTCGTGCGCCACGAATGCACATGTCATCGTTGGCGGCTACCACGCGGCGGCCCCTCGACGTCGCTGAGCACTACCGTGTCCGCGACACCGGCGACGGTTGGCGGGTCGCGGTCGTCGTCTATTTCTACGTGCTGGGCCAAGAAGGCCAGGAGCTGGTGGCCTACCACTGGCACTCGCGCGGCAAGAGCCAGATCACGGTGCCCGCATCTGCGCATCCGCACCGACATCCGTGTCGGCGAGCGCTGGCTCGGCACTATGCGCCGTGCGGGACTCGAACCCGCCCCACCGGATTAAAAGTCCGGCGCTCTGCCCGATGAGCTAACGGCGCGCAGCGCCACAGTCTGGCAGATGCTGGACCTACCTGAAGAACACCGTCGCCGTCGCAGAGGAGATTGAGCCGCCGGTGGGATGGAACGAGGCGTTGAGCCTCACCGCCAGCCGGCGGTGGTGGCGCAGCGACGCAGAGGCGGCGCGCGTGAGGCTGACTCGCAGCGTCAGCTGCTCAGCCCGCGCGGCCTGCTTGCTGGCGCCGCGCACCCACTTGCCGGCGAGTGTGGCGGTGCCGGCGGCGGGAACGCGCAGCACGACCGTGGCCACGCGGCCCCGCACCCGGTGGCTGAAGATCGACACCTTGCCGACCTGCTGCTTGGCGGCGGAGGCCGTCGGGGAGGAGGCACCGGGCATCGTAAGCAGCACCGTCGTCGAGCCGCTGGACCCGCCGGAGCCCGTGCCGCCCTGGCCGCCGCTGCCGCCGGCACCTTCCCCAGCACCACCTTTGCCTTCACCCGCGCCGGAGCCGCTGCCGCCTTCGCCGCTGCCCGAGCCCGAGCCTTTCCCTTCCCCCGAGCCCGTGCCTTCGCCCGAGCCGCCTTTGCCGCCTCCTTCTTTGCCTTTGCCTTCGGGGGCTTCGCCGAGGTCGCTCAGTACGCCGGTGACGAGCCCTTTGACCGCGGGGGCAACCCCCGCGAGCTTGCCGTCCTCCATAGGGGCGGTGAGCATCGTGGCGCTTTCGGGCAGCTGCGCGGCGGTTTGCCCGAGTTCTTCGGTAACCGCCAGGGGTGTGCTGTCCAACTGTTGGGCGACTTCCTTGACGCTCTTTGGGGCAAAGCCGCCTGCCAATTCGGAGCCGCCGAGCAGCCCTTCAAGCTTGTGTTCGGCGCTCAGCTCTCCGAAGAGGCCGCCGGCGAGACCAGCGAGTTCGTCGGCGAGCTGTTCGTGGGGGGTGGTGGCTTTCAGCAGCGTGCCCACCAGCTGTTCGAGGTTGAGCGCGCCAAGCGCGCCTTCAAGGCCGGCCGAACCACCGCCCGGCAATTTATCGAGCAGCAGGCCGAGCAGGCCCAGATCGCCGAGCTTGCCTTCCAGCGCGTCAGTTAGCTCCGGGAGGAAGTCTTCGACTTTGACGAGTTCTCCCAGCGTGGCACTAGGCCCGAGCTGTTCGATCGCTTTGCGCAGGCTTTCTTCGAGGCCCACGACGCCGAGCTCTTTGCTGCTGAGCAGCCCCAGTTTGAGTTCGGAGAGCACGCTGACGCCTTCGAGCGCCGCCAAGTAGTGAGCGAGCTGTGCGGCCGAGAGATCGCCGAGCGGCAGGGTGGAGAGCAGCTTCTGCAGTTCTTCGGTGCTCAGGAGCTGGCCCGGCGTCACCAGCTGGCCCACTGACAGCGCAGGCCGCTTCGCTGTGCCCGTGCCGCCGGGACGCGAGGAGTCCGCGCTCGCGATCGCGGAGGCGGTAGGCAGTGCTGCGAGCGCCACGATCAGCGCCGCCGAGACCGCCGCGAGGCCACGCCGCCGGCGGGCCCGGATCCTGGCACTGGCGGGCTCGTGGGTCGCGTGCAGCCACCAGCGCCCTTTCCTGGGGGGTTTCGAAAACATGCAGATCGCTCCTTGTTGGAATCTCCTGGCGCTCGTCCAAATTCCGAGCCGCAGCAGGATTTTCGTTCTGTATACCCCCGTTTTCTACCTTATCTCAACTTATTCGAACAGATGTCTATTTGATCTCTGCGAATATGCCCTTATAAAGGGAGTTCTAATAAGGTGTCAATGGTCGTTTTCTGGACAGCGGTCCTTGCGCATGGGTCCCTCGCGCAGCTGTAGGCGCGCTGCCAGAGCGACCCCGAAGGGGTTCTTAGAACGGCTTTCAAAAAGATCGGCACGCCCGGATGCGCCCCTACCGATCGAAGATCGGCCAGCAGCGCTGGATCGCTACGGTCCGTCTTGCCCGTGCTACCAGCACGGGCTGCGCCGACCGATCGGAGATCGGCCAGCGTCGCCCAGCTTGGTCCAGGAACGCCCCGGTCGCACCGTCTATTTTGAAAGACGTTCGAAGTCTGGACTACACCGATAACGGACTGTCGCCGGGCTGTGCCCCGGCCGGTGGCTGCGGGCTCAGGACTCGTCGGGGCGCTGCGCGGCGGCCACCCGCAGCATCTCCTCGATGCGGGTGAGCTTCACGCGGGGGCGCCCGGAGGGTTCGCCCAGCAAGCGCTCGTGGCGGTCGATCTCCGACCAGCCGGCGTAGGTGATCAGCTCGGGTTGGCGCGCGCGCAGGGTCGCCAGCAACTCCTTAGGGTCGGGCGCCGGTGGTTCAGGCAGTAGACCGGAGGAGAGGTCTTCGAGGATCGCGTTGACGGTCTCCTGCGCGTCCTTCTTGTTGGTGCCGATCACCCCCGTAGGGCCGCGCTTGATCCAGCCGACGGCGTACTCCCCGGGCAGCGGACCCTCGGCGCCGAGCACGCGGCCGCCCTCGTTGTGGATCACGCCGGAGTGCTCGTCGAACGGCACCCCTGGCAGCGCGACGCCGCGGTAGCCGATCGCACGGAACACGAGGCCGGCGGGGATCGTCTCGTACTCCTCGGTTGCCTGCGCGCGCAGCCGCCCGTCGGGCGCTGCCACCAGTTCGTTGCGCGCCACCCTCACCGCGCCCACATGCCCGCGCTCGTCGGGGAGCAACTCGACAGGGGAGAGCAGGAAGCGCAGCACAACCCGTCGCGGCTCGCCGCGCGGGGGACGCTCAGCATAGTCACGCAGGATCCGCACGTTGCCCTCGGCGATCTTGCCGACCGCGGGGTCGGGCACCGCGAGTGCGCGCTCCAGCTCAGCTGGATCGACGATCACGTCGGCCCCGGCGAGCTCCCCCAGCTCCAGCAGCTCGGGGTTGGTGAACGCTGCCTGCGCGGGTCCGCGTCGTCCGAGCACGACCACCTCGCGAACCTCGCTGTGCTCCAGCGCGTGCAGGGCATGGTCGGCGATGTCGGTGAGCGACAGCTCCTCGTGGGCGAGCACCAACATCCGCGCGACGTCGAGCGCGACGTTGCCGTTGCCGATCACCACGGCCCGCTCGCGGGCGAGGTCGAACTCGAGGTCGGGGTGGTCGGGGTGGCCGTTGTACCAGCCGACGAAATCGGTCGCCGCCCAGCTTCCCGGCAGCTCCTCGCCGGGAATCCCCAGGGGCCGGTCGGCGGGCGACCCAGTCGCGTAGACGATCGCGTGGTAGTGCGCTAGTAGCTCCTCGCGCGTCACGTGCGAGCCGAGCTCGACGTTGCCGAAGTAGCGAAAGCGGGGATGGGTGGCGGTCTTCTCATAGACGCGAGTAACGGACTTGATCTTCGGATGATCGGGCGCCACCCCGGAGCGCACGAGCCCCCAGGGCGTGGGTAGCCGCTCGAGCATGTCCACCTCAATCCGCCCGTCGGAGTCCTTCAGCAGATGCCCGGCGGCATAGAAGCCGGCGGGGCCGGCGCCGACCACGGCGATACGGATGGGAGAGTCGCTCACGGGGAGGAGATCCTAGTAGGGCCGCGTGCGCCGGGCGGCTCCTGTGAGTGAGTGACAGCCGTATAGTTGTAGAGTGGCGGAAATGCTCAATGAGGCCGAGGGCGGCCAGGCCAGCCCACACGAGAGCCACTCGGCGCCGACGCAAGTGGTCGAGCGGTTCTTGGATCTGCTCCGCACCGAGGACATCGACGGAGCGGCAGAGCTGTTGGCGGTAGACGTGGAGTACGTCAATGTCGGGCTGCCCACCGTGCACGGGCGTGAGCGCGTGCGGCGGCTCCTGCGGGCCACGCTCGGCCTGGACAGGGCCGGGTTCGAGGTTTACCTGCACACGATCTCGGCGAAGGGATCGTCGGTGCTTACCGAGCGCACCGACGTCATGAAGTTCGGCCGACTGCGCATCCAGTTCTGGGTGTGCGGGCGCTTCGACGTTCACGACGGCCAGGTCGTGCTCTGGCGCGACTACTTCGATCAACTTAACTTCTGGGTGGCAACTGCCCGCGGCCTGCTGGGCACGATCTTCCCCGCGGTGCGGGCCAAGCCGCCGGCCGCGTAAGTCGTGCTCTTTGTAGTGGGCGCGGCCCGACTCGAACGGGCGACCCCCTCGGTGTAAACGAGGTGCTCTGGCCAGCTGAGCTACGCGCCCCCGTGTCCGGGGTACCGGTCTCACAAGGCTAGCGCTCCGGGTCGTGCCGGTGGTGGGACCCTTGTCATATCCGGGGTGGGACTCCTCGCCATATCGCCTGTGGGCCCACCCCGCGTCCGCTGCGTCTGCTTGCGGCGGTCGAAGCGCGCTTCGTTGGCCTCCGGCCCCCCGAGGTGGTGCTTAATCCAAAAAAATGTTTCCCTGCCAAAATACGCAGATGCGCTCGGGTCGTCGCAGATCTACGCGGATCGCGCTGGGGGCCGTCGGCGGGGTGGTGGTGGCGCTGGGTCTCGCGCAGCTGCTGCTCCCCAGGCTGGCGGCACAGCGGGTGCGCAGCGAACTGGCGCGCTACGGCGTCGTCCGCAGCGTCTCCATCAGCGCGTTTCCCGCGGTCGAGCTGCTGTGGGGCCATGCCCAGTCGGCGAACGTAAGCGCCGTCAACATCGACATGAGCCCCGACGAGGCCAATCAGCTGATGGGGCGGGCGCGTGGCGTGCAGCGGCTGGACATACATGCCACCACCATGCATTTGGGCACGCTCGCGCTGAACGACGTCGACTTGCGCAAGCGCGGCGATCACATCTACATCGACGGCCTGCTCAGCGAAGCCGACCTGCGCGCCATGCTGCCGGGCAGCACCGGCTTCGAACTGCTCGCCGGCAAGTCCGGCGGGGCGACGATGCGCGTGAAAGGCAAGCTCTTCGGGGTGGCCACCGCGCTCAACGTGCAGCTAAGCGCGGTCGAAGGCAAGCTGGTTGCCCAGCCTCAGAGCACCCTGTTCGCCGGGCTCGTCAAAGTCACGCTGCTCTCGGTACCGAGCATTGATGTGCGGTCGATCGCGGTGGCCGACGCGTCCTCCACGGAGACTGCCGATCCTGCCTTTCGGGTGAGCGTGACCGCGCGGTTGCACTGAGATCGATCTACGCGACCGCCGCCGGCGTCGGGGCGCGCTCGCGCACAAGCAGCGGCAACCCCTCGCGCGGGCTGATCGTCGGCATCTGGCGGATGCTCAGCTTGAAGTCCCGCGGCAGTTCCAGTTCGAAGCGACTGAGGATCAGTGTCGCGATCGTGCGCACCTCCAGCTGCCCGAAGCGCATCCCGATGCACGTCCGCGAACCGCCGCCGAAGGGGACGTACGCACCCTTCGGGATCGCCTCGCGCGCCCCCGGGGCGAAGCGCTCGGGGTCGAAGCGCTCGGGGTCCCGCCACACATCGGGGAGGCGGTGGGAGGCCCACGAGCAGTAGTTCACGTACGCGCCTCCCGGGACATCGATGCCTTCGAATTGGAACGGCCCCACCGATCGGCGCGGGCCGATCCAGGCGGGCGGGTACATCCGTAGCGTCTCCTCGAGCACCATCTCCAGCTCTGGCAGACTGCCACCCATCAGCTGCTCGGCGGTCGGTGGCCGGCCGCGCAGGCGCTCGCGCTGCTCCGCCACCAGGCGCTGCGCGATCTCGGGGTGGTGGGCCAGCTCGTAGAACATGAACGACACCGTCGAGGTCGTCGTGTCGTGGCCGGCGAACAGCAGCGTCATCACCTCGTCGCGCACCTGGCGGTCGCTGAGCACGCTACCGTCCTCGTCGTGGGCGTCCAGCAGCAGGCTGAGCACGTCCTCGCCACGCGCCCCTGTTGCACGGCGGCGGTCGATCTCGGCGTAGATGATCCTGTTGAGCTCTTTCGCCGCGCTCTGCAGGCGGGCATACGGCGTCAGCGGGCCGCGCAAGAAGCGCGAGGTGTATGCGGTAGCGTAGAACGACAGCGCGCGCTCGAACAGCCCCGCTGCGTCCGTTCCCTTCGCCGGCTCGCCGTCGGGGTCCAGCCCGAACAGCGCCCGCATCGCCACCCGCATCGCCAACCGGCGCGTCCAGACGTACAGGTCCAAGCTGTCGCCCGGCGTCAGCTCCTCCAGGGCGCGTTCGGTCTCCTGGCGCATCACGTCGATCGACGCCGCGATCCGCTCGCGGTGGAAGGCCGGCAGCATGATCTGGCGCGAGTGGCGGTGGAACTCGCCGTCGATCGTCAACAGCCCGTCCCCCAGCAGCCCGATCAGGTCGCGGAAGTGCGACTGGCGCCATCTGAAGTTCGACGCGTGCGACACCGTCATGTAGTGGTTGGCCGCCGGCCCCAGCATGAACACGACGTTGCCGTGCAGCACTTTGATCGTGAACACCGGCCCGTGCCTCTCGTAGCACTCCAGCAGCAGCGGCAGCGGATCGCGGGCGAAGCGGCGTGTCCTCGCCATGCTGAAGCTGGTCTCTCCGGATGGGTACGGCACCCTGCTCGCGCGTTCTTTGCGCAGGTCATCCACCATCACCGCGAACGGGTTGAACGGCTTCGGGGGCGGCGGGCCGAGGAGGGTCACTGGCGCAGCCTACCCTATTCCTGGCTGCTTGGCCAGTTTAAGTTCGACTGCGTAAGACCCGCAACTGCGCGCGCCCCGGGGGGTGCCTCCTGCGCGACCCACCATTCTCCGCCTTCCCCAGCGCGGCTTGGCATACTGTGCTCAGCGCGTCGAGCCGCGGGGGGCTTTCCACCCGCGTCCCTCCACGCGGGGGCGTAGCTCAGTTGGTTAGAGCGCCGGCCTGTCACGCCGGAGGCCGCGGGTTCGAGTCCCGTCGCTCCCGTCGAGGGAAAGCCCTGGTAATCGGGGCTTTTTCTTTGGGATTTGGTACTCGTTTGGTACTCGGATTTGGGCGCGAGTACCGCGGGCGAGTACCACACTCCGCCCCGTTTTGCGGGGAATCGGGCTGTCTCCGGTTCGCAAGCCGGAGGTCGCGCTAGTCGCCTTCGGTGTTTGGGAGCGCAAGGGTTGCGTCATTACGCACGAGGTCGTCTATCTCCATCATCGCGTCGATGGAGTGCGCCACCACTTCCGCTGGTCGCGTCGTCACGTGCTTGTCCTGGCGCGCCATCTCGGCTGCCTTGACGAGCATTGGGCTGCCAAGGGAAACGAGGACGGCGCAGGCGACTTCCAGTCGGCTGAGCATCCCTGGCAACGGCGACCAGCGGCCGGGTACGCCAACTCCCATGCTCGGAGCGGGATTGTGAACTTCATGACGGGCTACGTCTGCAACCTCCCCGATAATGTCGATGATGCGTGCGAGCGCCCCATGTCGCTGAAGCACTAGATCACGGTCATAGGCGCGCTGACGCTCAGTCATCTCGCGTTGGTGCGCTTCCTCTGTAGTCGCCACCAGCGCCATCTGGTTGAACACCGTATCTTCTCGGGCCTTCTGTGCCTTGGCGTCCGCCTCACGCGCCTGCTTGTCTGCGTCACGCTGCTCTTTGAGCGTGGCCCTCGCGTAGCTGACCGTCTTCAGCGCGGCCCCCGCCGCCACCAGCGCAGCGAGATCGCCCACAGCGGTGAGAACGTCGCTGCTCAGCACTCGCGGCCTGCCGAGCTAAAGCACACGCCAAATTGCAATCGGCGAGATGACGTGCGCGGTGAAGCATAAGCGACCATGTATGGCCAGTATCCGCCCACGGCAGGTCGGAATAGTGCCGATACACTGACGATGCTTTCCCTACGCAGGGCCGAGTAGATCGGTGCCGCTAAGCTGGCTCTCCTCCGAAATGCTTGAGAAGCCACTTTTCCAGAACGGTGATCTGCGCAACCTTCTCGACCGGCTCAAGAACCGCGTGCGAGAGAAGATCGAAGAAGCAGACCAGGCGTACATGCTCTCAGTCGATAAGGAGGAGTGGGTTGAACATCTGGCAGCCGAGTGCCAGCTCACCGCGCCGACGCTGCGGACGGTGGATCGCTACTACGAGGAGATTGGAGAGGTTGAGGTCAACGTCCAGGGTGCGGGCGATCGGATCTTTCGGTATGGCAGCACATCGACCTACGTCCCCGGGTGGGCAGTCGAGGTCCACATACCCGTCGACGGCACAATCGATCTGCTGAGTTCTCAGCCAAATCTGTACGGGCCGACGGTGCCGGTCGCCGCTCTTCACGGGCACGAGGTTGTCAAGAGGTACGAATGGCCGACTGACCGCCCGCCCCTTTCAGTTGACCAGGAGGTCGAGAACCTCGAACGGCAGATCAATACCTATGCGAGGAAGACGGCCGAGGAAGTCGAGACCTACAACAGCGAGCTGGCGGATATAGCGAGAGATGTAATCACCAAACGGCGGGAGCGAGTCCTAGTGGAGCCGTCCGGAAGTGATGCGGCTCATGCGGCGAGGGCGAGGGGCTGGGGTTCGTGACGAGTGATCTTTTTGATCACGGTATCGAGCTTGGCTCGGGTGAAGGTCCATTGGAAGGGTTGGGCGAGCGTGCGGTAGTGCTGGCCGAAATCCATCAGGTGTCTCGCCAACTCGGGGTGGGTGGCGAAGTCGTTGGGCGTGAGGGCCTTGCGCTGCACGATTGAGAAGTAGATCTCGATTTGGTTCAGCCACGAAGCGTGGACGGGGAGGTGAATCAGCCTCGCGTTCGGGTATGCCTCGGCCATCCGCTTGACCGAGGTCTTGCCGGCGTGGCTGGAGCCGTTGTCCACAACCCAGTAGACGGTGCGCGCTGACCGGTAGGGCTCGATTTGCATCACCTGGTCCACGAGCCGTCCGAACGGGACGATCCCGGTCGTCTGCTCGACCCGGTCGAACAGGTTGGCGTGATGCACGTCCCACGCGGCGAGGTAAGCGAGCGTCCCGCCGCGCAGGTACTCGAACTCGACCATCCCCGGCCGCCCCGGCCCGGGCGGGATCGTCTCGTGGGGGCGGCCGAGCGCTTGCAGTTGGGTCTTCTCATCGGCGCTGATGACGTACTCGTCCGGGCGCAGCCGCTTGCCGTCGAACACGCGGGCGTAGAGGTCCAGCGCGCGGCCAGCCTTCTCGGCGAAATCGGGGTCACGCGGAAAGATCCAGGAGCGTGTCTGCCACGGCTTGATCGCGTCCTCGTGCAACCAGCGCCAGATCGTCGAGGCGGACGCCTCGGTCACGCCACGCTCGATCACGAGGCGGTGCAGCTCAACCCGGGAGAAGCGCGAGAGCGGCAGCTCGTGGGTACGCGGCAGCTCGCAAGCGATCGCCTTGACCTCGGCGACCTGTTCCGGGGGGAAAACGACGCGGCCGACCCGACCGCGCTTGATCCTCAAGCCCATCCAGCCGCTCAGCGCAGAACCGGGATCTTCGCCGAGCAACGCTGTCGGGCGAGCAGTCCAGCCGACCGGCGATATCGATGTCCTGCATCCCCTCCGCCGCATACAGGATCACTCTCGCCCGCTGCACCACACGGAACGGCAGCGTGACCGTGCAAGCCCGCCGCTCCAGCTCGACACGCTCCTCCTCAGAGAGTTCGATCACATGCTGGCTGACCCGCGGCACGACACATAATTCCGCGCGCGCACCGCTATCCCTTCCGATAAACCGCAAGACTTGCGGACACGTCTACTAGCAGCGCGAGCCCACCTCGACTCGCTCCAGATACCGGTCCGTCGGCGAGGAGACGCCCCGACGACTTACCAGGCGCCCGGTATAGAGCGCGTTTTGCCTCCGGTTCCTTCAGTTGGGATTCCTGAGCGGGCCGCGATGCCGGAGCCAGTCTTGATCGGAAAATTCTACGAGCACATCGTCAAGCTGATCCGCGTTTGGGCAAATGCAATCGAGCGAACGCCCGACCCGTTCCGAGAGATGGACGAGGAAACGCTGCGTGCGGCGCTCCTGCCGATGCTCAACAGCCACTACGAAGGTGGCGCTACCGGCGAGACGTTCAACGCTGGAGGCAAGACGGATATCCTTGTCCGTGTCGAGGACAGGAACATCTTTATAGGCGAGTGCAAGAAATGGAAGGGCGAGAACTCGCTCGCGGAAGCACTCGGACAGACTTTTAGATACAGCACTTGGCGCGACACCAAGCTCGCGCTGCTGCTGTTCGTAAACCGGAGCAGCATCAGCGATGTTGTGCAAAAGACGAAAGTCTGGCTTGAGAGCAGCGAGCAATTCATCGCGTGGGAGGAGAGCGGCGATGAACGCGAGCTGCGCTGCACGATGCGGTGGCCGACCGATCCACAGGTCACTGCAACGCTCCACGTCTCGTTTGTGCACCTCCCGAAAGCAGATTGACGGATCGACCTCTTCGGTAGCTGACCAGCTTATTCCCCGGGTCAGTCAGTGCTCGCGACCTGCGCTGCGTTCCGATGTATCGCGGCTAGATGCACGGACAAGCCAGCGTGTTGGCGAGAGGACAGAGCGAATCCGTAGGGGATCGTGGCTGGGTGCCCAGGCGGGGTCGGGGCGCTCCGGATGTACGAGCGATGGAGTATGTGCGCGGCTGTTGTTCATCTTCTGGGCGAGGCGCGTGATCCTAGCGGCGTCCTGTCCTTCCTCACCGAGGTCGTCGCGTGCGATGAACCAGTCCGTGCGGTGGCGTGCCCTGGTCGCCTCGACGTAGGCGGTCTCCTTGCTGGTCTGCCAGCCGCCGGTGAGTACGACGGAGCGCTCGACGGTTGCGCCCTGCTGGCGGTAGACATGCTGCGCGTATGCGAGCCTCAGCGACTCCAGATCCTCGCCGGCGAGCTGCAGCCGGCGCCGTGACCCGTCGAGCGTGACGGTTACGCCTCGCTCGTAGATGGCGCTGACCTCGCCGCGGGTGCCGTTCTCGACTCGCGGCTGCCCTGGCGGGCGATGCTGTGCGGTGAACGTGATGAGGTCGCCCTCGCGTAGGCCGTAGTGGACGCCGGGGAGTTGGGTCTCGTGGTGTCCGAGTTCGCCGCGCTGGGCGCGTAGGTGTTGGGCGCGGGCGTTGAGCCGGTCGATCTCCTGGTTGGACGCGTCGGCGATCAGCGCGACCTCGCGGATATCGCGGCCCTCGGTGAGGGTGGCCCATGTTTGTACGGCTTGCTCTGCGGCTTGGTCGCGGGTGTCGGAGAGGTGTAGCTGGCCGCGGGAGGCGTAGTGCGCCATCGCGCGCTCTGGTTCCCCCACGCGTAGTGCTAGCCACGCGCGCTGGTCAGCAGGGTCCTTGGTGCGGTGGATATCCGCGAGTTCAGCGGTGGGAGCGTGGTTGCTGAGCCGGTCGAACATGCCGCCGGGGCCGATCGAGGGGAGCTGCTTGCCATCACCGACGGCGATCAGCTTCGCTCCCGAGTGCTCCACAAGCGCGGTCAGGGCGTCGAGGCGCTTGTGATCGACCATTCCCGCCTCGTCGAGGATGACCGTGGTGTCGCGGCCTATGTAGATGGTTCCCGTGTTCGCGCGGGCGACCAGCGAGTCGAGGGTGAGTGTCTGCCCGGCGAGCGCGGGGCTATCAGCGCCGAGGCGCTCGGCGGTGGAGCCCGACACGGCGACCCCGACCGTCCCGTGTCCGGCGTGCTGCTCGGCGCGTGCGACGGTGTCGATCACCACCCCCTTGCCGGTTCCGGCAGGGCCGACAAGCACCGCAGCACGCTCCGGACCCGTAAGAACTTCGAGGGCGTGGTGCTGCTCGGGGCTGAGTGGCCCGCCGATGCGCTCGGCGACCTCACGGGCAGCGTGTTCGCGCGGGACCTTGCCGACGTCTCGGCCTGTGGGCTGGGCGAGCTGGGCGGCGCGGCGTTCGATCGCCTGCTCCTGGGCGCGCACAGCAAGCGTCGTCATCCGCCCGCCCTCCAAGGTCAGTACCCGCCGATCGCGAACCATCTCCCGGGCTACGGCTAGCGCCTGATCCGGCGCTAGCTCCCCGGCGGCTTGCTCCAGCACGACCGCGCGTAGGTCACGCTCCTCGAACACGGCGTGTTGCTCGGTCAGCTTCGCCTCGACCCGATCCTCGATCGCGCGCCCGGTGGCAGGGCGCTCCGATGTGCTGACCAGCCGCACGGCCTCATCCGGCCCGAACCCGTGATCGCGCCCGGTCTGCGTCCACACTCGTTGGAGGTCCGAGCGTGTGGTCAGCGTCTTCGCTCGGCGGTTCTCGAGCGCAAGGTTGCGCAGCTCACCTCGCTCCGGTGCGCGGCCGTAACAGGCACGGAAGCGCTCCGCCGCGCAGGCAACCTCACGCGAGCGGCCGGAGAACGCCTCGCACAGCTCGCGGGGGACACCCTTGATCTCGAAGTACCGGCCGTCCTTGCCGGTGCGCTGCTCGATCGCGTACCCCTCCCGCACCACCTCCTCGGCGAGCGCAGCACGGTAGAACGCACCCAGCTCCCGTGCGCTGCGGAAAATCGGCCGCGACGCAACGGCCACGATCCGATCGTCCTCGCGGACAGCGCCGGTGATGACGACGTGGCTGTGCAGCTGCGGGTCCGGTGCCTGGGCGCCCGAGACGCCGCGGGCGGTGGTGTGCCGGTACTCGGTGGCGATCACGTCCTTCGCGTGCTCTTCGACGACCTGGCCGCTGTAGCGGCGCCGCACGACGAGCACCTGCTCGCGGAGGTGGTGGATGGTCTGCTCGACCGCCTTGGCGTGCGCGGTCTCGATCTGCTCGCGCTGCCACGGGTCCCCCAGCGCCCACACCGTCGAGACGGACTTCGGCGCGCTGAACGTCACATCGATCCCACCGCCCCGTCCGCCGCCGGCGCCCTCGGGTCGCAGCCAGCGGCCTGTGCCGGGGTGGCGGCCCTCCATCAGCGCGATGAAGTCCGCGCCATCCACCGGCCCGCCCCCTTCGATCCCCAGCCTCTCCAGGGTCTCCGGGTCGGCCAGCCACCGGCCGGGGGCCTGGGTCATCTCGCCGTCCGGGGTTAGGTAGTAGTCCCCGCGCTCGGGCTCCACGGTCTTGCTCTCCAGGTAGCGGGCGTACCCGCCGCCCCTGGCGGCACCGATGCTGGCTGCGGTCATCACATGGTTATTGACCGCGAGCGCGCTCAACCGGCCACCGACTTCGTCACACAGCGATCACACAGCGCTCGCTTTGGCGTGCATGTTGTCTGTGCTTGAGGGGGAGCGAAGCGACCCGAGGGGCGTGGAAGGTCCGGCGTCACCGATTTGGAGGCGTGGCTGGCGGCGACCCGGCGGGGTTGCCGGGATAGGTCGGGGGTGTCAGTGCGCGTCGCTGGAGTTGGAAAAAGGCGGGGTGTCGGTCGGGCGTGGCCGGGTGTTCGCAAATTTGATGGATGCTTCTATGTTGTCAAGGGTGTTTTTGCGAGTTGGTTGTAGAGGTGGCGGGAGAGGTGTCGCTTGAGGGATCGCATGGCCTCGCGCTTGGTCTTTCCTTCGTCGGTTCTGCGGGTGATGTAGGCGCGGCTCGGGGCGTGGTGGACGGAGCGCGATAAGGCGATCGTGTAGATCGCGGCGTTGATTTGGCGGTCGCCTCCGCGGCTGAGGCGGTGGCGGATCGTTTTACCTGATGAGGCTGGTTGTGGGGCGGTGCCGTTGGCGCGTGCGAATGCTGCCTCGCTGGTGAAGCGCGCTGGGTTGAACACGAGGAGCTTGCCGGCGCAGATCGGCCCGACGCCGGGCTCATCCATGAGCTTCGGTGCGAGCGACCTGACGAGCTGCTCGATTTCGCGGGTGTAGTTCTCGGCTTGCGAGTCGAGTGCTCTGGTGCGGTTGGCGATGTCGCGCAGCACTTGCAGGGTGGTGTTCTCTGGCAGGCTCGCGGTTGGGCGTGTTCGCATCCCGGTGAGACGCTCCGCGAGCCTGGCGCCGTTGCGAGCCGGTCCGATCCTTTCCCGTAGGGCGCCTGGTGCGCCGACGTGGAGGGCTTGCAACTGGTTGTAGAGCCGTGAGCGCTCGCCGACTACGGAACGGTAGGCGACGAGCAGCATCTGTAGCGCCAGACGTGTCCCTGAGCCCCTGGGGGTCGACAGGCCCTCTCGGGCGAGGACCTTCTTCGCGGCGATGAGCGCGTCGAGGCGATCGGACTTCCCGGACCGGCGCTCGCGGCGGCGTGGGCGCTCGACCTCGAACACCTCCACACCCTCACCCTGCAGGTACTCGCAGAGGCCAGCGCCGAAGCTGCCGGCGCCCTCGATCCCGACCAGCACCTCCCCGTCGAGCTCGCCGAGCCACTCCGCCATGCTGCGGTACCCGGCGAGGTCGGCCGTGATCGTGGTCTCTGCGAGGAGCTGTCCGAGGTCGTCCACGGCGACAGCGAGATGCTGCTCCTTATGGGTGTCCACGCCTACTGCGATCATGAACATGGTCTCCTTATCTGCTGGTTGGCGCTGGTGATTTGGAGGCCGCCAGACAAAGCCATGTCGAGCGATAAGCACGCTTCTATGAAGTCATGGCGGCGTCCGTGACAGGCGGCGGGAGACAGATCCAACAAAAGGCACCCAACCGGGGCCAGCCGTTTTATTCGAGTCATCCCGTCGCCTGCCACACCCTCTACGGGGCACCGGACACCACTGCATAGCCCCCGCCAAACCACGCCCTGACGAGCCCAGCTACACGACGGCCAGCCCGCCCCCAACAGGGCCCCAGCAGGCCCCACAGAAACTACATGGCCGTTTTGGGCGGCTCAGGGTCAATAACACAGAAGCCGCTTCTCTGCCCAGCTCGATGAGCACCACTCCCAGATCCACCCCAACCCGTCCTCGGCTGACGCGCGAGGATGTCCTCGACGGCCGCGACATCGCCGAGTTGCTCCACCTGCCGCTCTCCACCGTGCTCGAATATGCCCGACGCGGGGTCCTCCCTGGGCGCAAGCTCGGTCGGCGCTGGATCTTCTTGCGCGACGAGGTGGAGGAAGCCGTGCGGCAGGCTCCGATCGGGGCATCGACCGAGGCGACTTCCGCGAGTCTTTCCTGCGCGAGGTTTCGCTGCACGCGGAGGCTCCGCAGGTTCTCTCCGAGCACGTTCAGTATCCGGGCGCGCTCGACGGTGTAGGCGGCAGACATGCTCAGCCCTCCCCGTCCGTGGGAAGGTCTCCGAAGTGCTCCTCGAACTCTATGGGGGTCAGCTGGCGCCAGGCGAGGTCGTCCAATAGTTCGCCGGGCGAGACGCCCAGGCCGTCTGCGAGCCGGAGGATCGTCTTGAGGCGGGGCTCCCGCTTGTCGCGCTCCAAGCGGCCAATCGTGGGGGCGTGGATGCGTGTCCTGCGGGAGAGGTCTTCTTGGGTGAGGCTGCGCTTTCTGCGAAGCTCGCGGAGGCGCTGCCCGAACGTTATGCCCACCATCAGATGGCGATGAGGTTGAGGGTGTCGTCGATGTACCGCAGTCCGTCGGACGCCTTGAAGCGCGCGCCGTTGCGGTCGAGCAGCCCAAGGCGCTCCAGGTGCGCCAAGGACCCCTGCACCGCGTCGGGGTCGATGTCGCGCAGTCTGCGCAGCACTTCCGTGCGTGGCCACCATTCGGAGCGGTCGTTGCGGAGGAGTTGCAAAACGATGATGCGCTCCGTGGCGGGCTCGCCGTCGGGATACTGGTTGGGGGTGGGGGTCATCTTCGGTTCCTCCTTGTGTTTGGAGGCCCCGGGAGGTCCGCTCTTGGCGAGCATGCGCAACCGATACGCTGCGCCTGCGCCGGGAGTTCGCGCTTCCGGTGCCACGCGGGGCGGCTGCCACCAGCAGCGCGCCCCGCATATGTCTATGATGCGAGAAGGCTATAGTGTACACGCTGTGGTGTCAAGACAATTGCCCATAGGCTGGACGGCCCATAGGCTGGCCGTCCGTGGCCCCGATCGACACTGCGCTCGCCGCCGTCTTGCGACGCCTCCGCATCGAGCGCGGCCTCTCGCAGGAGGCCGTTGCGCACCAGGCCGGCTTGTCCTACACGACGCTCGCAAAGATCGAGCTTGCCCAATCGAATCCCGGTTGGGCGACGGTGCGTGCAATTGCCGATGCGCTCGGCGTCAAGCTGACCGAGCTGGCCGCAGCCGTTGAAGCAGAGGGCCGATCGCGGCGCTGACCCCGCAACTGAATGCGGCCTGGCGAGCCGGCTCATGAAGCCGCGGTATCCTGAACAAGACGCTTATGGATTCACGGGCACACATAGCGGCAGACGCCCTCGGCTCGGTGCGCGCCGAGGGCTTGGAGCCCGGCGCAACCGTCACGGAGATTCTCGATCGCTGGGTCGATGGCCAGATCGAGACCGACCAGCTCGGCGAGGCTGCGCAGCGCCTCGCCGCCGGAGAGTCCGTCGCCCACCTGCTCGGTCAGCCAGAACCAGTGCCAACACGCCGCTGACCGCAGGTTGAGCGGCGCGGTGGCCGACCCCTATGTTTACCCCGGCACGAACGTACTGCGCAACTTGCTGGAGTCACAGGACGCTGATGCACTGGCTGAACACGAGGCGCAGGCAACTACGCTGCGGCTAGCACAGCTCACCGCCGACGGCCTGGCGGGCGCTTACGATCTTCCCCACCTACAGGGGTTCCACCGTTTTATCTTCCAGGACATCTACCCCTGGGCAGGTGAGCTGCGAACTGTTCGGCTTGCCAAGCCAGGCAGCATGTTCGCACTGCCCGAGCACATCGAGACCTACGCGACCAATGTGCTAGGGGAACTCGCCGCCGAGCAGCACCTTCGTGGGCGCTCGCGCGAGCAGTTCGCCGAGCGGCTCACCCACTACTACGCGGAGATCAACGCTGTCCACCCATTCCGCGAGGGCAACGGGCGCGCTCAGCGAGCGTTTCTGCGCCAACTCGCCATCGACGCCGGGCATACGCTCACATGGGAGCACCTGGAGGTCGCGTCCCAGGTTCCGGGGGAATTGGCTGGGTGAGTCCCCGCTGGGGTGGGATGTTATGCGGCGATCACCTCCTGGGTGCTCTCGGCCGGTGGATGTGTGGGTGTGGTGCGCAGTTCCCGGCGTAGGCGCTCGATCTCGGCGACGGTCTTGGGGTTCATCTTCACGCCGCGCCAGCCGCGGCTTGTGAGCTCCAACACCGCCCAGATGAGTGACAGTGCCGAGGTCTCGCCGGGGAACCGTCCGATGACCTTGGTGCGCCGGCGGACCTCCACGAACGTCCTCTCCAGGAGATTCGTGGTGCGGATCCGCTTGCGGTGCTGGGAGGGGAACCGTAGGTGGGTGATCAACGCGGGCAGGTCGTGTTCGATGACGGCCATCGCGGAGGGGTACGCAGCCCGGTAGTCCTCGATGATGCCCTGCAGCTCCTGGCGGGCCTCCCCCGGGGAGCAGGCCTCGTCGAAGGTCTTCCACCAGCGTGTCTTGATCTCCTGGTGATGACGCCCGGGCAGCTTCGCGGTGACGTTCCTCAACGCGTGAACTGTGCAGCGCTGCTCAAGAGCGTCGGGCCAGATCTCCCGCACTGCCTTCCAGATCCCAGGTGCTCCATCAGCGATCACGAGCGCTGGTGAGCGCAGGCCCCTGGCGATCATGTCCCTGGCGAACGCGAGCCAACTGTCGTAGCTCTCACGGCTCCCGAGCGCCAGCCCCAGCAGAACCTTGCGGCCCTCCAGGGTGATACCCCAGCACACCAGGACGCCCTCCGCGGGCTGATCCTCGGGGCGCATCTTCAGGTAGATCGCGTCGAGGAACAGGTACACGATGTCGTGCTCCTCAAGGCGCCGCCCGCACCAGCGACGGTACCGCTCCCGGGTATCCTCACAGATCCGCGAGACCGTGCTCTTGGACGCGATTGGCTCCTCGAAGACCTCCTCCAACGCCGCCTCCACGTCGCGCGTGGAGAGTCCTCGCAGGAAGCTGCTGATCACCAGCGACTCCAGGGCGTGCGTGCGGGTCACGCCCTTGCCGAGAACCCGACTCTCGAACCCCAGCTTGCCCGCGTCGCGGACCCGCGGGCGTTCCAGATCCATCGAGCCGCTCGTCGTCTTGATCGTCCTCGGTTCATGCCCGTTGCGATGGCTGACCGTCTCCTCGGCACGCTGATAGCGCCGACGACCAAGGAACTCCGTGACCTCGTCCTCCAGCGCCTGCTGCAAGATCAAACGGGCTCCCAGACGGCCGACCACCTCCACCGGGTCCTGCTCCTGGCCAACACCGGCCAGCACCTCATCCAGCTCTTGGCGAAACCTCTCGCTCGGGGCTACCTTCTCCATGCGGGCGTACCTCCATCTTCGACTTGTTCAGGGTCAAAGCGGAGGCTACGCCCGCAACCTCAATTCCCCCGGCTCACGGGACGCGACCCACCTGGACGCAAGGGCGCTGGTCCATGCCTCTCGGCGCAGCTTCCAGGGTGACAACCTCCCAATGCGCGAGCTGATCGAGCTGGTTCTCGATCTCCCTCACCGCTGACGCCGGCCGTCTGGGCTACGTGGCACCTTGGCTCTCAAGTGTGTGAGCGGCCGACTCTCCAGAGGCCGCTCTTCGGAGGCTCGACGACCTTCGGCCTCGGTGCCACTCATCCCCCGGCGAGGAACGCCTTGGCGGCTACGAGCACGTCGCGGAACGCTCCGTCGCGGATGCTCTGTGCGGGTGACTGGTCATCGAGCTGCGGATTCAGTCCGAGGAACCATGCACGCACGGTGTGGGGCGACTCCTCGGCGAGCAGCAGCTGGAAGGTCTGGTAGGCGCAGCGCAGACTGCTGCTCGTGCTCTGCTCGGGGTGTGCGCTCGCCGGCCGCCCAGCGCCCCACGGTGCGGGGGTCGGCTACCCCGGCGATGTAGGCGACCAGCTTCTGGCCGAGCACCTCCTGCATGTATACGACAACGTCCTGGATCGTTGACTCGACCGCTTTCCTATGCGCGTCCTGTGGTGCTGAGCGGAGCTGCGGCATGGTTTCCCTCTGTGGTGGTGGGTTGGCGGTCTGTCCTTCTATTCGACAGCTACCCCAACATTCGGCGAACTATTTGCCTGTATGTTGGCCGCATATTTGGCGATATGCTTGGTCATTATATCGGCCCACCAGATGGCGCATCTGTAGAAGCCCGCAGAGCGAAGGCCAGGTTGACCCGCTCGACATCCTCCGGCCGTGCCTTTGCATGCATGTAGCGCTCGGTGGTCGTGATCCGTGAGTGCCCGAGGAAGTCCTGTACGAAGCGGGCGTCGGCGTGGCGGGCAACGAGGCTTCCGGCGGCATGGCGCAGGGCGTGGAAGCGCAGTGGCCGCAGGCCGGCGTCGTCGCGGGCGCGCTTGAAGCGCTTGCGCACCGCAGAGGGATCGAGGCGCTGGCCGAGGCGCGAGCAGAAGATGTAGTCCTCGCGTGATGTGTAGTCGCCGCGCGCCTGTAGCCGGACGAGAGCTTCGGCGGCTGGGTCGGCGAGCGGGATGAACCGGGCCTGCCAGCTCTTGGTCGGCCCCTCCACACCGGCGGAGACGGCTCGGTGGACGATCATCCGCCGCGTGCCGAGGTCGATGTCCTCCCAGCGCAGCGCGAGCAGCTCGCCGAGGCGCAGGCCGGTGTAGGACGCGAGGCGGAACAACTCGGCGTCCTGGGCGTCCTCGCGTGCCCGCCACGCGATCTCATCGGGTTCGAGGTTCGCGGGCTGTGGGCCGCGGTGTCCGCCATCGGCGGCTGCCTGGGCGAGGGCCTCGATCTCCTCGGGCTCGTAGAAATCGAGTACGGCTGGCGGCGGCTCGCGGCGCTTGGTCGTTGCTTCCACCGGGTTGGCGGACAGTCCGTGCGTGTCCTCGCGGCGCCCGTAGTTGAAGATCGCAGAGAGGAGCTGTCGGTGCTTGTTGACGGTGCGAGGGGAGACCGCGCTCTCGTCGAGCTGGCGCAGGAACGCGGACACCTGCCGGGTTGTGATCTTCGCGGCGGGCAGGTCGCCGAATGTCGCCATCACGGGACCGGGGCTCTTGCCCTTCCCGCGCTGGTGCGGGGTCCCCGGCTCGGCGAGCATGTAGCGGTAGTCGCTCAGCGTCGAGGGCTTCGCGCCGCGCTCGCGCTTCAGGTGATCGAGCCACTCTGCCGCGAGTTCCCGGAACGTGACGCCCTGCTCTCGGCGCTCGCGCTCCCCCGCCTCGATCGCTCGCTCCCGCTCCTCGTGCTCGGCGATCAGCTCGGCCATTCGCACGGTCGCGCGCTTCTCGTCAAGGAACCCGTCCGGCATCCGACCGCGTCGCGGGCGCCAGCCCTTGCCGCCTGCGCCGCGTTCCAGCCACGCCGGCCCGACGCGCCGCTTGACCTGCCGACGGCCACGGCGCCACTTGGCCTCGTACACCGGCCCGTCGCCGCGCTCGACCACGACCAGCGCGCCGGTCGGATAGGTGTGAGTCGAGCCACCATCTTTTCGCACGATCTTTGGAGAGTACCACGCGAGTACCACGTCTCCGCGAGTACCGCTTTCAGTACCGCACGGGCCAGAATCAGCTCTTACAAGGCCACTTTGAGTGATCGTAAACCCCTGAAAACACTGGCTCCAGCACGCTTACTCCGGCCTGTCACGCCGGAGGCCGCGGGTTCGAGTCCCGTCGCTCCCGCTCTTTACACACCGCATTTCCAGCGGTTTGCAGGGTCGGGGTTTGGTCGGGCAGCACGGTGCCGTCACGTCCCTCTGCCTCGACGCCACGCAGGTGCTCGAAGGGAATCCCGCTCTGCTGGTAGACCCGCCTCGCAGCCTCGGCGGCCTCGCGGCCGGCAGCCGTCGTCCGTGCGAGGTCTTCGTCCCACGCATTGGGATCGAAGTACGCGGGGAAGCCGCGCGCCGCCGTACCCGCCACGTCCTACGGCTCGTCGTCGGGCGGGAGCATGACTGGCCCGTACTCGCGCTGGAACTTAGCGGACTCGTCCGAGGTCAGCTCGCGCCCCCCTGAGCGCTCGACGATGGCCGCCCAAGAAGTATCGGATGCGAGCGTCAGCTCGCCACTAGGGCGTCGCTCGGTCACGATGTAGCGGCCGTTGATATCGCCGATGAGCTGGACATGCGCGTGCTCGCCCATGGCTCCATGATGGCAGGTATTCGCGCCAAACCGAGGACCGATGACCGTCCTGTGACGTCAGGGTTAGCGTGTGGGCAACAAGCCGAGTTCGGATTGTCAATAAATACCGGAGTAGTAGTCAGAGACGTTATCGCTGTCAAGCCACTTTTGGTCGTCTAGAGTAGCCGCCATGCACCCCCATCACGAAGTCTTCATCTCGGCACTTGAGCTCCGAGAAAAGGTTCGGCTGACCTTCTTTAGTAAGGAAGACTCGCAGCACCTTGTCAGGGTCTGCGCCCCGATGGATTTCGGGCCTAGCAGAAGAACGCACGATCAATCCGATCGCTACCACTTCTGGGACTACGACAGTGACCGAGGACGACATACGCTCAGCCTCCTATCGAATCAAGTCATTGAGATCAGGGCAGTCGGCGAGCCTGGTTTCGTGGAGTCGGTGGTCTGGAATCGGCCGGCGGTCGTTGTTGGTTGATTGGGGGTATTGGGCCTGTGGTCATGTGGGCAGCCCGTAGGGTTGCCCAAGGGCTGTGGTCAGCTTTGCTGTCCACAGCCCGGCATGTCCACAGGTCACGCTGCTGTTGCGTGGTGGTTCACCTCGTATTCGGTTGGTGTGAGCATGTTCAGGGCGCTATGTCGTCTTCGGGTGTTGTGCCAGATCTCGATGTAGTCGTGGATCGCGCTGGCGAGTTCAACGCGGGTCTTCCAGCGCTGGCGGTTCAGTAGCTCGACCTGCATGCGAGCCCAGAACGCCTCGACCATCGCATTATCGAACGGGGCGCCGACGGCTCCGCTCCCCTGGGCAGCCGGCGTTTCGGGAGCCCGTGGAGCCCCAAGCGCCCCATGACCAGCTCGACCTGGTTATGCCCGACGGTGATCCCGCGGCCATATCGCAACTCGGCGGTCACACGCCGCGAGCCGTAGGTGCCACCCGAATCCCTTGTGCACCTGCGCGATCTCGCCGGCGAGCCATGCGTGCCTGAGCGTCCGCTGCGACAGCGGCCGGTCCTTCCAGGCGTAGTAGCCAGATGAGGAGACCTCGAGCATCACGCACGCCCGCTGCACGTCGAACCCCTGCCCGGCCAGGGACTCAATCACCGGGTAGAGCCCTTTGAGGGCAGATCCCCTTCGAGGAACACCACGTTCACCTTGCGCGAGACAGCTAGTTCGGTCTCCAGCTAGCGAATACGACGCTTCGCCGCGGCAAACTCCATCTGCCCCTCGGTACTCAGCCCCGACGCCTCACCCCGGTCGATCCGCTCCTGCTTGAGCCAGCCGTAGATCGTCGCCTCGCCCACGCTGAACATCTCGGCGAGCTAAAGCGACCCTCATGCCCGCCCGCGCGAGCTCGACAACCTGCTTACGCACCTCAACTGAATACCTGCCCGGCACGTCCTCCTCCTCGCTGACCACCGGAGGACTCCAGAAACGCCACTCCACAAAACCCAGGGCAGATCACCTGATCCACAAAAGCGGGGGCACTCCAATCCTCGCATCGTTTGCGGCTCTCACGCTGGCGGTCCTCTACTTCGATCTCCTTGCGCGCGAGGCGGAGCCGCGTGCTCGATCCACTCCCGAGTATCAGCACGTGCGCGACCTTGACTGACGACGTGCGGGTCGCTCACGTGGCCGGTCAGAGCGTCTTGACGGCTTGACGCCAGTTGGCTATCGTGGGAGGCGTGGCTAGACGCAAGACGACGTACTACATCGATGAGGGTGTGCTCACCGCGACGAAGATGACCGCCGTGGCGACGCATCGCAGCGAGAGCCAGCTCGTTGAGGACGCGTTGCGCGCCTACGTGGTCGAGGAGGGGCGAGGGGAGGCCGCGCGCGAGGACATGCGCCGGCTCCTTGACGAATTGCGCGCCCGCCCAGAGCTGAACGACCTGGACGATGAGCAGTCGATGGCGCTGGCGGTCAGCGAGACTCGCGCGGTCAGGCGCGAGCGTGCTGCCAGGAGCCGAGGTCGCGCCGCCGGGTGACGAACGCTCCCCGGGCAGTCGCCGATGTGAACGTCTTCGTCTCGGCG
Organism: uncultured Solirubrobacterales bacterium; assembly: GCA_963791485.1. Taxonomy (GTDB): domain Bacteria; phylum Actinomycetota; class Thermoleophilia; order Solirubrobacterales; family Solirubrobacteraceae; genus Palsa-744. Next base: position 477,320 of record CAWBSO010000005.1, on the reverse strand, counting down.
GCCCGCACGCCGAACGGCCTCTGTGGGCGGCTGCTTGAGGCAGCGATCGACGGCCACTGGCAGCCGGTCGTCTCGATGGCGCTCTTTGAGGAGCTCGAGGATGTGCTCGCACGCCCGGCGTTCAGGGATGCGCTCGGTCAAGAGGCGGCAGATCGCTTTCTCGCAGGACTGCTCGCCGTCGCGGAGTGGGCGCCGGACCCAGAGGGAGCGCCGGCGATCTCGACGCGCGATCCCGATGACGACTACTTGCTCGCGCTCGCGCGCTCGGCAAAGGTCGACGTGCTCGTCTCGGGAGACCGCGACCTCACAGACCTGATCGGGACCAAGCCGCCGATCGAGACGCCTGCCCAGTTCTCGCAGCGCCTCGGCCACTGAGAGCCCGGCTCGATACCGTTCGGAGCATGGCCACCGCCGCTGAACGATGGGCGCGCCGGCCGCCGGCTCCTTGGACCGTCTGGCTTCTGAGCGCCGCCGCCGTGGTGGCGGTCGCGGCCGGCGCCGCGGTCGGCGGATGGGTCAAGCTCGTCGGCCTTCCAGTGTTCCTCTTCTGCGGCAACCTGGCCGTGATCGCCTGGAAAGCCCGACGCCACGCTGACCGCCGTCTCGGCTGACCGACCCCAGGTTGGCGCCGCGGGTACGCGACCCCAACGGAGTCCGATAGTTTGTCCTGGTGAACAAATGGCGCCTGTGGAGCTGTTGATCGACCAGCCCACGATCATGCGTGAGAGCGCGTCCAAGGCGATGCAGCAGCAGTAGACCTTGCCCTCCCTGGTGGGGTGCTCGGTGATCGATCATCCATAGCTCGTTTGACGGGGTCCCCATGAAGTGATCCATGTTGGATGCGTGGTCGTGTTTCCCGTGATGGGATGGAAGGATGGACACGATCATGAAGCGGCATAGGCATACGCCGGAGCAGGCGGTCAGGAAGATCAGGGAGGGCGAACGGCTCTTGAACGAGGGCGGCGAGCTTGTGGAGGTTCTCCGCCAGCTGGAGGTCAGCGAAGCGACGTGGAATCGTTGGCGGGCGCAGTACGGCGGGATGAAGGCCGATGAAGCGAAGCGCTTGAAGCAGCTTGAGGGCGAGAACCAGCGGTTGAAGAAGCTCGTTGCTGAGCAGGCGCTGGATATCGACATGCTCAAGGAGCTGGCTGAGGGAAACTTTTGACCCCGGGGCGCCGGCGTAGGGCCGTCGGCACCCTGCAGGAGCGCTTCGGGGTCTCAGAGCGCCGCGCGTGCCGTGTGACGGGCCAACACCGCTCCACACAACGCAAGCGGCTACAGCCGCCACGCGACGATGACCAGCGTCTGGCATCACGGTTGCGGGAGATCGCCAAAGAGCACCCGCGGTGGGGGTGGAAGACAGCACAGGAGATCCTGCTGCGGGAGGGCTGGACGGTCAACCGCAAGCGCACCAGAAGGGTCTGGCGCCAGGAGGGCCTCAGAAGGCCTGTGAGGACCCGCAAGCGCCGCCGCCTGGCGACCGGGCAGGCAGCGCGTTTGAGAGCGGGCAAACCGAACGAGGTGTGGGCCGTGGACTTCCAGTTCGATGAGACCTCCGACCGCCGCCGCATCAAGCTCTGCAACATCGTCGATGAGTACACCCGCGAGGCACTCGCGATCCGCGTCGACCGGACCTGCACCGCCGAGAACGTCATCACCGTCATCGAGCAACTCGTCCAACAGCGAGGTACCCCAAAGTATCTCCGGGCTGATAATGGCCCGGAGATGATCGCGTGGACGCTGAGGGACTACTGTCGCCTAGCGGGCACTCAGACCGCGTACATCGAGCCCGGCAGCCCGTGGGAGAACCCATTCGTTGAGTCCTTCAACGGCCGCCTCCGCGACGAGCTGCTGAACATCGAAGAGTTCGCCTGCCTCACCGAGGCGAAGATCATCATCGAGGACTGGCGCATCCAATACAACACCTACAGACCACACTCAGCCCTCGGCGGGCTCACACCAGCCGAGTACGCACAGAAAGAGAACAACCAACACCAACCAGACCACGCATAAACCCTGGACCACCTACAGGGACCCCTTCACGTTGGAAGCCTCACGACGGAACGCGCGCCTAAGCCGGTGGCCAGAGGTTGGCCTGGCCGGCACGCCCGAGCTCGCTCCAGACCGGAGGTCTCGCTGATGCCGAGCGCACGGCGGGCGGGAACCGCGGGGCGATGAGTTCAGGGCGCTGCGGCAGTCACTATAAGCAGATTCGAGAGCTACAGAGGAGGTTGACATGAGCAAGCTGAGACTCAGCATCACGATGTCGCTGGACGGCTATGTCGCAGGTCCTGAGCAGAGCGAGGAGAACCCGCTCGGGGTAGGCGGGATGGATCTGCACGAGTGGTTCTTCCCGCTCAAGGAGTTCCGGGAGATGCACGGCGAGCAGGGCGGCGAGACCAACGTCAGCTCCTCGGTGGTGGAGGAGCGCCGCGCAAACATCGGCGCCACGATCATGGGACGCAACATGTTCGGCGGCGGCACCGGACCCTGGGGCGAGGATCCGTGGCCAGGCTGGTGGGGCGAGGACCCGCCCTACCACCATCCGGTGTTCGTGCTCACTCACCACGCGCGCGAGCCGCTTGAGATGATAGGCGGCACCACCTTCCACTTCGTGACCGACGGGATCGAGTCGGCGCTCACGCAGGCCAAGGACATCGTCCAGGGGCAGGACATCTGGCTTGCTGGGGGCGCGTCGGTGATCAACCAGTACCTGGCTGTCGGCCTCGTCGACGAGGCCGACATTTCGATCGCGCCCGTGATCATGGCCGGCGGCGAGCGCCTGTTCGAGGGGCTCCAGCGCGGGGCTCTCAAGTTGAAGCAGATCCGGGCCGTCGACGCACCCGGCGTCACACACATTAAGTACCAGGTCGGCTGAACCACTATCGAGCAGAGGCGGCAGGCTGCGCGTGTCGGGCTGCCCCGCGGTGTCAGCGCGAGCATCGCCCGAGCGGCGACGGCGACCTTCCTTTGCGCGGAAAGGAGGCGCCCCGCGTGGCCAACGAGAGGCCTGAGTTGGACGACCGACTGGCGATCGTCCCGACGTTCGCCGCGGCGACTTTCGCTTCGCTCCGGCGAGAGTAGGCGTGTGCCGAGGCCAGACTACCTAAAGCTGTCGCTCCACTCCGCTGCCGGACACGCCTATTCCTTTCGCCACCGCCGATTTCGCGGGTGCCCGGCCAGTCGCGGTGACACGGTTCTCGCGTGCCCTCCCCGATAGCCTGAGGCTGTGGTAGGCACCCCCTGGGACGCAAACACGTATGACCGTACCTCTGAGCCCCAGCAGTCGTGGGCCTCAGAGGTACTCGCGCGCCTTGCGGGCATCGCCGCCGACGCGACGGTGCTGGACGTCGGCTGCGGAACCGGGCGCGTTACAGAGGCGCTCCTTGCGCTGGTGCCCGAAGGCCGGGTGTTGGCCATCGACGCCTCCACGGACATGGTGGTGCTCGCGCGTGAGCGCCTCGGCGAGCACGCGCAGGTGTGGTGTCAGAGCGTCCTGGATCTCGATCTAGAGCAGCCGGTCGATGCGATCGTCTCGACAGCGACACTGCACTGGGTCTCAGACCACGACCTCCTCTTCTCACGGCTGGCCCGGGCCCTGCGGCCAGGCGGCGTGCTCGAGATCCAGTGCGGCGGAGAAGGCAACATCGATCGCGTTCGCGACGCGATCCAGGCGGCCGCCCGCGAGCTCGCTCCGGAGCTATTGGATTGGTCGCCGTGGATCTTCGCGGGCCCGAGAGAGACCGAACGGCGCCTCGTGCAAGCCGGCTTCAGCGACGTTCGCTGCTGGCTGGAGGAGCGCCCCACATATCCCGATGATGTCGATGCATTCGTGCGCACTTCGATACTCGCGGCGCACTTCGAGCGCCTGCCCGGGGAGCGCCGTGAGCGATTCGCGGCGGCGGTCCTTGAGGGCGTGCGCCTGCCGCTCGACTACGTGCGCCTGAACGCCTCAGCGCTCCGCGCACCCGCATAGAGGACGGCGCACGAGAGCTCGGTCGAGCACGCGTCCTCACGAGCCGGAGGAGGCCGTGCGCCACATGGCCGAGCTGAACGAGCTGGCCGGTGGTCTCCGAGGGTTTAAGGCACTTCTTCGCATGCCCCAGACTTTCTTGAGTGTGATCGTGAGCAACCCTTTGCGCGACACCCACCGTCCGAAGGGGGCGTCTGGTGCGCCCAGCGGCGGCCACTGTTTGCGTGCGTAGGCGGCCATGCCGTTGTGGTCGACATCAGTGTGCTCGTGTTTCCACCGGGCATCTGGAGCACACGGTGGTCAGGTGGCGGGCGGGCGTGGTTGGGGTTCTGAGGCGCGTAGTGTCAGGCCGTCGTAGAGGAGCTGGAGCATGTCTCCGAGCAGCTCGTCGGGTACGGCTTTGGGGTCTACCAGGGTCTCCATCGCGAGTCCGTTGGCGAGGGCGAGGATCGCGGTCGCTAGTCCGTGGGCGGGGTATGTCAGGGGGACGCCTGTGGTTTCGTGCCGTGCCTGGAGTGCTCGCGCGAGCGCGTCGCGCAGGATGGTTTGGCGGTGGCGGTAGCCGTCTCGCAGATCGGGCTCGCGGACGGCGAGCGCCCACTGCTCGTAGACGATCAGCAGCAGCTCTGGCTGCTCGCGTAGGAGGCGGGCCACGCCTTGGCCGACGAGGGGAGCCGTGGCTGTGGTTGCGGGCGCGGTCTCGGTGACCGTCATCAGGGCGCGCAGTGGGGTGTCCAAGCGCTCCTCGACTAGGTTCAGGAACAGGTCGCGCTTGTCACGGAAGCTCCAGTAGATCGCGCCCTTTGTCAGTCCGGCCCGTCGCGCGATTGCTTGCAGTGATGTCCCCGCGTAACCGTGCTCGTAGAGCTCGGCGAGCGCGGCGTCGAGTAGTCGCTCGCGGGCGGTGCCCTTGAGCTCGGCGCTGCGCCCGTCCCGTCGAGCGGCTGATCCTTTGGCGCGGGGCATGGCTTGACAGTCTACATTCTATCTGGTATGTAATACATGCTTCTTAGCATGTAGCTCTAACGATCGGAGGCAGCATGCAGCGCCTCAGCGAGGGTAGGGCAATCGCCTTGAGCGGCTTGGTGTTCGTCGTACTGGACGTTGTGGCGCTGTTCTTGCCGGGAGCGCCGCCGAAGGCCCACGACAGCGCCAGCCACGTCGCCCACACGCTCGTCACGCACCGCACAGAGCTGCTGGTGGCCATGTACATCGCCGGGCTGGCTGTCATCGCCCTGCTGGTTTTCCTGGCAGCGATCTGGGCGTGGCTGACCCGTGAGGGCGGCGATGACGCCCTGGCGATCACCGCTATGGGTGGGGCGCTGGTCGGGATCGGTGCGCAGCTCGTCGGGATGTTGTTCTTCTACGGCGCGACCTACAAGATCGCTGGTCAGCACCAGTACGCCCTCGTCCGCGGACTCACCGATGCAGGCAACGCCGGCATCGAGATGAGCAAGTTCGGTTTTGCGACGTTGATCGCCGGCACATGCCTGGCCGCACGCCGGCTACTGCCGGTAAGGCTCCTCGTCACTGGTCTGCTGGCGGCGGTGGCTGCCTTTGGCAGCGCGATACCGCTCTTCAGCGAAGGGAACTTCACCCAGTTCGGGGGCGGTTTGGACATCGTCGGCATCGTGCCGGCGATTGTGTGGATTGCGGCCCTCAGCCTGCTGTTGAGCTCTCGTGCAGCCGGGCGGCAGCCGACAGTTGCACAGCCACTCCCGGTCGGCGTGACATGACCGCGCGTGGTCAGGTGACTCGCGGCGTATTGCAGCGCGGCGGCTGCTGGCGTTCATCTGTTCGATCCATGTCCCATGAGACGCGGTCGGCGTGCAAATGTTGCGCGGCTCGGTCCATGGGCGGCGGCGCAGGCGTTACTCGCGACTGTAGTGCTCGCGCCAGATCAGCTTGTAGGCTGGGATCCAGCGGGGAATTCGGTTAATGACGGGAATGAAGGGGACGCAGATAAACGCCAGGCTCAGAATACCCATGATCAGCAGCACCTGGATGTCCGCGCTCGGGGAGTTCTTCATCGGTTCGACTTGGTACCAGAGCGCGTACAGCCACAGCCAGGGCTGGCCCGGGTAGCTGCCCGTCTCGTTCATCAGGCCCCACTGCTCGCCGAGCAGGTGCTGTCCTTCGGCGCGTTTAGCGAGCAGCCCGCCGTCGGCCATGAACAGCAGCGGCTTGGTGTAGTCGGTCTGGAAGAACTGGCTGCTGGATACCAGGCCGCCTTCGAGGCCGCCGCTCTGGGCGAGGCTCTGCAGGCTGGCCATCATCGTCGGCACCGGGCCGGCTCCGCTGATCTTGACGGTCACGGTGCCCGAGCTCGTGTTCACCGACACCGTGCTGGGCGGCGTCTTCTTTTCTTCCACCGCTTCCGAATATTCTTCAAGCGGCTTGGCGTACGCTGCAGACCATTCCTTTTTCTGCGTTTCGGGCGCGGCCTTGTATTTGGCAAGCGCGCTCTGCAGCGCCGGATCGTTGGGGATCGTTTCCAGCGGTTTGACCACGTAGTCCTCGGCCGTGTCGATCGGATGGCTGACGCCGAGCCAGCGCTGCGGGTGCAGGAACAGGAAGTGCTGCACACTGCCCGAGCTGTGGTTGTAGGGGGGGCCGTATGCGGCCGTGCCGCTCGTGCCGGCGAGCTCCATTGCTGCCGTGGTGGCAAAGTCGGCCGGCAGTTCGTGTGACCACTGAGCGATCGTGGAGGGCTTGTCGTCGGGCGAGGAGAGCAGGACGGTGAGCAGCACTGCCAGCAGCGCGATCACGCCAACCGCGATGCACAGCTCTTTGACCAGGTCGTAGGGCGCGTAGCTGCCCTTCCAAGGCTGCGTTTGGTCCGTGGGGCCGAAGAAGCTCATGACTGCCCCCCAGTAGACGCCTGCGGCGAGCCGTTTGCACTGGGGCTTGTGGCTGGAACGGCCGCGAGCTTCTTGTCGAGCTCGAACGGGGGCACCACGCCGTTGCGCCGCACGAGCAGGACGTGGACGCTCACGAGCGCCACGACCGCGATCGGGAGCAGCAGGATGTGGTAGCTGTACATCTGGCCGAAGTTGGTGAGGTTGAAGAACGCGCCGACGCCGACCGAGTTCATCGCGTCCTTGGCCTGCGTGGAGATCCACTGGGCGTCGAAGTTCTGCTGGGATACGTACCCGGTGAGCGCGCAGGGCACCGCTACCAGGAAGGTGGTTGCCCCCGTCACCCACACGCGGCCGCGGCCTCCACGCCAGGAGGCCATCCAGTACTTGCCCCACAGGTGGACGACCATCATGAAGAAGAACAGCTCCACGCTCCACATGTGGATGCTGTTGAAGAAGTGCCCCACGCCTGTCTCGTGCCACCACGCCGGCCCCTTCAGCGCGAGGATCACGCCCGAGGTGATGATCACGATCAGAGAGGCGATGCTGGCCACCCCGAACACGTAGATCCAGGAGGCCACGTAGGTGGGCTGACCGTCGGGCAGAAGTCTCTCGGGCGGCAGCGCCTCAACGCCTTTTTCGCGGACTTTGACGGTCCACGATTTCGACGGGATCGTCGGGGGAGTCGTGGGGGCGGCGCTCATGATGCGCCTCCGCCGCGACGCGCTGCATCGCGCGCGGCGGCGCCGGGGAACGGGAGCAGGATCGCCAGGGCGAAGACGATCAGCATCAGGCCGATGACCACGATGTTCGCGACCGACAGGTGGATGAAATGCCAGTCCACCGTGTGCGCCGGGTGGTTGAGATTGAAGACCGCCCCCATCACGCTCATCTACAATGCCCCTTCTGTTCGCCTACGGATGACTTACATCCAACAAGTGCGAACGCTAATCAAGCCCCTATCCGACGACCTCCGTACAAATCCTCATGTCTCTCGGGGTAAGCCCGCGGCGAGCAGCGCGGCGACCTCCGCGTCGGTGGTGGGGTTGAAGTCCTGATACCAGTAGCCGACTGCCCAGAGATCGTCAGGCATCTCCACGCACACGACCTCGTCAGCCTCGTCACTGAGCGATTGCGCTGACAGGCGCGCCGCCACCGGAACCGCGAGGATCACCCGCGCGGCGCCCCGCCGGCGCAGCGAGCGCACGGCAGCAAGCGCCGAGCGGCCTGTCGCAAGGCCATCGTCGACGAGGATCGCCGTGCGCCCGGTGAGCTCGATCGGCGCGCGGGCGCCGCGGTAGCGGCGCAGGCGCTGCTCCAACTCGCCCTGGACCTGTGCGATCAACGCCGTGCGCGCGTCCTCGGTGAGTCTGAGTGCGTGCACGGCCTCCTCGCTGAGCACGTGCACGCCCCCCTCCGCCAGCGCCCCGATCGCGTACTCGGGATTCCGCGGCGCGCCGATCTTGCGCACGACCGCCACATCCAGCGGCGCGCCCAGCGCGCGCGCCACCTCGGCCGCGACTGGCACCCCACCACGGGGAATGCCGACCACGACCGGGTGCTCGCGGCGCGATTGCTCCAGCAGCGCCGCCAGGCGGCGGCCGGCGTCGTAGCGATCCTTGAAGCCGAGTACACCGCCCGTGGACACCGGCGGCTAGGGTTAATCCGGCGAGTTTCCGTTACGCGCGGCGAGCGTCTGGCGGCCGACCTCGGTCCACACGACCTGATCGCGGCCCGGGCCCACCCCGATCAGCGCCACCGGCGCTCCGACGTGCTCGCCGATGAAGCGCATGTACTCCCGCGCCGCCGTCGGCAGTTCCGAGAAGCTCGTGCACTCACCGATCTCCTCGCTCCAGCCGTCCAGCTCGGTGTACTTGGCGGTGGTGTGGTGCAGCACGGTCTGGTGGTAGGGGAAGCTGTCGAACTCGGCTCCCTCGGCGCCACGGTAGCTCGTGCACACCTTGATCCGATCGAGCCCCGAGAGCACGTCGAGCTTAGTGATCGCCAGCGCCGAGAGCGAGTTCAGGCGGGTCGCGTAGCGCAGTGCCACGAGGTCCAGCCAGCCGGTGCGGCGCGGGCGGCCGGTGGTGGTGCCGAACTCCCCTCCGCGCGTGCGCAGGTAGTCGCCCATCTCGTCGTCCAGCTCGGTGGGGAACGGCCCTGCCCCGACGCGCGTGGCGTATGCCTTGGCGATCCCCCAGATCTCGTCGATGTCCTTCGGGCCCACGCCCGCGCCGATGCAGGCCGCGCCCGCGACCGGGTTGGAGGAGGTCACGAAGGGGTAGGTGCCGTGGTCGATGTCGAGCATCGTCGCCTGCGCGCCCTCGAAGATCACGCGCTTGCCGCTATCCAGCAGCTCCCACATCAGCTTTGCCGTGTCGGCAATGTGCTGCTCGAGCCGGTGCCCGTAGGTGAGGTACTCCTCGGTCATCGTGCGCAGGTCGAGCGTGGGGTCCTTCTCGAACGGGCGCAGCGACAGGCGCTTGGGCTCCATCGCCGCGACGATCTTCTTCTTGAGGATCTTCTCGTCGAGCAGATCCTGCACGCGGATCCCCAGGCGGGCCGCCTTGTCGGCATAGCACGGGCCGATCCCCCTGCGTGTGGTACCGATCTGCAGGCGCCCCAGCTTCGCCTCGCCAGCGGAGTCCAGCAGCAGGTGGTAGGGCATGATCAGGTGCGCGTTGGCGGAGATCCGCAAGCCGCTGACGTCGATGCGCCGCGCGCGCAGCCCGTCGAGCTCCTCGATCAGCACCTTCGGGTCGATAACGACCCCGTTGCCGATCACGCAGCGCTTGCCGGCGTAGAGGATGCCGGAGGGGATCAGGTGCAGCTTCCACTCCTCGCCGTCACGCACGATCGTGTGCCCGGCGTTGTTGCCGCCCTGGAAGCGCACCACCGCGTCGCCGTGCTCGGCGAGCAGATCGACGATCTTGCCCTTCCCCTCATCGCCCCACTGGGCGCCGACTATGACTATGCCAGGCATGCCGCATGGAGTGTAGGGGCCGGTAGGGCGTACCTGGGCACGGCGCTGGATCGCCACGGTCCGTCTTGCCCGTGCTGGCCGATCTTTGATCGGTAGCACGGGCTGCGCCGACCGAAGCCGGGAGACACGCGCCTTCGGCGCGCATCCCCGTTTCGGCCCGCGTCGCCCAGCTTGGCCCAGGAACGCCCTACACCGCTTATTTGAAGACGTTCTTTCTAGGCCAGCGCCTTCTGCTTCAGCGCGTCGAACTCGGCCTGCGTGATCGCGCCGCTGTCGAGCAGCTGCTTGCCCTTGGCGATCTGCTCGGTCGGGTCGCCCTTCCCGGCCGCCGACTGCACGTACTTGTCGAATTCCGCCTGTGCGGATTGCTGCTGTTTGGCTGCGCGTTCGGCCATGCCGCGGTGCTCGGCGATCAGGTAGACGAACACCCCGAGGTAGGGCAGCACGACGATGAAGATGATCCACAGAACCTTGGCGAATCCCGACGTGTCGTGGCGGCGGAAGAGATCGGCGAACACCCCAATCAGGATCCAGATCCAGATCACGAACACGAAGAAGATCAGCATCGTCCAGAACACTTCGAGGAACGGGTAGCTGCTAGAGGCGATGATCATTGCCTTCCTCCCAGGTTGGCTGATTACTCCGCCAGCAGCTTACGCCGTTACTGTGTGTAACGCTCGCCGGCGTAGTTCATGAACTTCGGATACTCCTTGTGGAAGGTCAGCGTGACTTTCCCGACGGCGCCGTTGCGATGCTTGGCGATCAGCAGATCCGCCTCGCCGGGGCGCTCGGAGTCTTCGTCGTAATACTCGTCGCGGTAGATGAACATCACGAGGTCAGAGTCCTGCTCGAGGTTCCCGCTCTCGCGCAGATCCGAGAGCTGCGGTTTCTTGTCCGGGCGCGTCTCGACCGCGCGGCTCAGCTGCGAGAGCGCGATCACCGGCACCCCTAGCTCGCGCGCGAGGATCTTCAAGCCGCGGCTGAGCTCGCCCACGGCGGTGACGCGACTGTCGTAGCGACTGTCGGTGCGCATCAGTTGCAGGTAGTCGATGATGATCAGCCCCAGCCCGCCCTCGCACTGGGAGTGCAGGCGCCGCGCCTTGGCGCGGATCTCAAGGAGGCCCACGTCGCTGGAGTCGTCCACCCACAGCGGCGCCGCCGCCAGGCGCTGGCTGGCCGTGAGGATCTTCGGCCAGCGCTGCTCGGAGACGCGGCCCTTGCGCAGCTCCTCGCCCTTGATCCGCGCCTGCGAGGCGACGAAGCGCTGGGCCAGCTCGGCCTCCGCCATCTCCAGCGAGAACAGCGCCACCGGGCGCTTGTGCTCGACCGCGGCGTTCTCGGCGATGTTGCACACCAGCGCGCTCTTGCCCATCGCGGGACGGGCCGCGATGATGATCAGGTTGCCGCGCTGAAAGCCCCCAGTGATCTCGTCGAGGTCTTTGAAGCCGGAGGGGGTGCCGGTCAGCGAGGTGCCCTCGATCGAGAGCCGGTGCAGCTTGTCGAGCTCCTCGTGCAGCACGTCCTCGATCGTGCGGAAGTCCTGCTTGCGATCGTCGCGCGCGACCTCGAGCATCGCCTTCTCGGCCTGCTCCACCAGCTCCCGCGGGGGGGCGTGGTGGCCGAGCACGCTTTCCTGGATCTCGTACGTGCTCGCCAGCAGGCGTCGCAGCAGCGCGTTCTCGCGCACGATCTGCGCATAGCGGCGGGCGTGGCCGGCGGCCGGCACCACCCCCGTCAGCTCGTCCACGGCGGCCAATCCGCCCACCTCATCGAGCTTGCCCGTCTGACGCAGGCGCTCGATGACCGTCAGCACATCGACGGGCTCGCTTTCCTCATAGAGGGCGAGCATCGCTTCGTAAATCCAACGGTGACGATCGCGATAGAAGTCATCCGCGCGCAGCCCCTCCTCGATCACGAGGGCGTACATCGAGTGATCGGAGAGCAGGATCGCGCCGAGCACCGACTGCTCGGCTTCCAGGTTGTGCGGCGGGGCGAGCGCCACAGTGGAGGCGCCTGCCCCGTTGGTAGCGGCGACGGTGCTCATAGCCGCGACTCTAGTTCGAAGCCGCACCGCGCCGCAGAGGACAACCCGCTATCTCCGAGGGAAAACTCCTGCACCAAAGGATGCTTGCAGATGCGGCGGACGGTCGTCTGAGTCGGCTACTTCTTGGGCACGACCATAGTCTTGACGGTCGCCGTCACATCGTCGACGACGTCCACCACGACCATGTAGGTGCCGACGTTCTTGATCGGCTCGGGGAGGTGCACGTTGTGACGATCGAGTTTGAGGCCTCTCGCCTCGCGGATCGCCTCGGCGATGTCCTGCGCGGAGACCGACCCGAACAGGCGCCCGTCGGCGCCCGCCTGCTGGGGGATCGTCAGCACGGTCTTGTTCAGCAGCGCCGCGTTGGCGGCCGCCCGCTCGACGAATTCTCGCTCGGCCCGCTCTTCGGCTTCCTGGCGACGGCGGACGGCCTCGACCGCTCCGCGCGTGGCCGGCTGGGCCAGCTTGCGCGGGATCAGGAAGTTGCGCAGGTACCCCTTGGACACCTCCACCACCTTGCCCTGCTCGCCGAGCGTCTCGACGTCCTTGAGGAGGATCGCCTCCGGCATGGCCTAGTGGTTCCTCCCGTGAGTCCCTTGGCGTCTGGGCGAGCGAAAACCGAGCCTGCCGCGGACGCGGGGAGGGGACAGTACCGAAGCCGGGAGACACGCGCCTTTGGCTCGCATCCCCATTTCGGCCAGCACCACGAACCCGACCGAGGACAAAGGCAGGCGAAGGTTTGCAGCCGATCCAGGCGACAGGGGATTTGCGGGAGGGGCCACTGTTACCGTCCCCGGTCGCGGTCGCCACGCTCGCGGCGCGGACTGTCGTCGCGCCCACCCTCGTTTACGTAAGGCAACAGCGCCAGCTCACGGGCACGCTTGACCGCACGCGCCACCTGGGCCTGATGGCGGCGGCAGGCGCCCGTGATCCGCCGCGAACGGATCTTGCCCTTCTCGGAGACGAAGCGACGCAGGGTTGCCACGTCCTTGTAGTCAACCTGCTCGATCTTGTCGCGGCAGTGCTGGCACGGCTTGCGCCGGCCGCCACCGGGCCCGCCTCGCTTCTCTCGTCTGCGGGCCGGCTTGCTGCGGCCCCGTGCCTTTGCCACTGGTTTCTACCTTCCTTTGTGCTTAGAACGGAATGTCGTCGTCGCCTGCTGCGCCGACCGGCGCGGGCTGGAAGTCCCCTTCGTTGACGGGGGTGTCGGCACCCTGCGAGGACCCGTTTCCGGCGAAGGCTCCACCGCCTGCGGAGTCATCGCGCGAACCCAGGAACTGCACCGAGTCGGCAATGATATCGATTGCCTGGCGCTTTGTCCCATCCTGGGCCTCCCACTCGCGCCAGTCCAGGCGTCCGTCGATCGCCACCGGGCGACCCTTGGAGAGGAAGCGCGCGGCGTTCTCGCCCTGCGCGCCCCACACCTTCACGTTGAAGTAGTTGGGCTTGTCCGCCCACTCCCCGCTGGCCTGGTCCTTGCGGCGGGTGTTGCACGCGATCCGCAGCTCGCACACGGACGTGCCGCTGGGCAGCGAGCGCAGCTCGGGATCTTTGGTCAGGTTGCCGGTCATCACGACCCGGTTGATGTTGGTTGCGGCCACGGCTCATCTTCCTTTCGGCTGTCTCATACCCCTCAAATCGCGGGGCCTGTCGTCGTATCTCCAGATGAAGTTCCCGAGTCTAGACCTGCCCGCGGGCGGGACTTCCGCCAGTTTGCGCCCGATCCCGCTCGTTGCGAGGTTTACTCGGAGTCCCGGCGGCTGCGCGGTGAGGTGCGGAACACCTCGTCCCAGTAGGGGGCGCTGATCCCGAAGCCGCGCGTGTCGTCCTGGAAGTGGTGGCGCATGTGACGCTCGCGCAGCATCCGTCCTATCCGGCCCTTGGGGGCGAAGTGGTGCAGGTAGTAGTGCAGCATGTCGTACACCACATACCCCGTGAAGAAGCCCACCGCCAGCCCAGGGGCGTAGCGTTCGCCGAAGGCCAGGTACAGTACGCCGAACACGATCACCGCCAGCGGCACGCTCACGGCCGGCGGCATCACCAGGCGCATCGGGTCGTTGGGGTGCTCGTGGTGGATGCCGTGGATGATCCAGTGCAGGCGCGCGCCCACGCCGTGGTCGGGCTCGAAGTGGAACACCAGTCGGTGCAACCAGTACTCGAACAGCGTCCACAGGGCGTATCCGGCCACGGCGAGGCCGATCGTCGCCGCCAGGCTCAGCTGCGCGAGGCTCCAAGCCGCCATCACGGCGATCACCGGCAGGAACAGCAGCGGCGGCACCGCGGGGTGCACGCGCGAGAAGAAGTCCAAGAGGCGCGACTCGAACATCGGCGGGGACGCTCTCAGCACGTCCGAGCGGGGGATCGACTGATCGCTGCTCTCCAAACGGTTCACGATCCCGAGTGTATTACGCGCTGTTCGCGCCGGCGGGTAGCCACCGGCGCGCCCGCCGCACGGGCTCTCAGGCAGGCTCGGCCGCGGCGATCAGCTCGGGCGTGGGCGCGGCAGGTGCAACCACTGCGCTTGCGCCCGGGGCGCTCATGTCCGGCGCGTCCGGGGTGCCCGGCTTCAACTTGACGATCCGGAAGCGCACGACCTCGTCGGCGATCCGCAGCGTGCGGTCGAGGCCGTGCAACAACTCCGGGGAGCCGGCGTGAAACTGCAGCAGGTGGTACTTCGCTGTCGCTTTGTGGGCGATCGGGTAGGTGAGCGCCCGGTCCCCCCAATCGTCGTCGCGCAGCAGCTCTCCCTGCGCAGCGATCGCCTCGCGGGCGTCGGCGAGGATCTTCGCCCGCGCCGGCTCCTCGGCCTCGGCGTCGAGCAGCAGCACTAGGTCGTATGTGGGTGCAGGCAGGGTCATACGAACGGGCGCGGATGATAACAGGGTATTCCAGGCTCCTTCGTTCGCGACACGGACTGGGGGTGAGTTGCGCGACCCATCCAGACCCGCCCGCTCGGCGGGCGGGGTCCCCATCCCAATCCTCCCTACCGCGAGAGTCCCTTCGCGCGGATGTCCGCCAGCTGCTCGTCGATCCAGTCGCCGGGATCGCGCGAGGTGACGATCTCCGCCAGCCCTTGCGCGCGGCGACGGCGCTCGGCGGGCGCCATCGTCAGCGCCGCGAAGATCGAGTCCGCCAGCTCCTGGATGTCGAACGGGTTGACCGACAGCGCGTACTCCCCCAGCTCCTCGTGCGCGCCGGTGTTCTCGGAGAGGATCGACACACCCTCGCGCTCGTTGACCAGCGGGCCCTCCTTGGCGACGAGGTTCATGCCGTCGAACATCGCGTTGACGAGCAGCACGTCGTAGTGCTTGTACGCCGCCATTGCCTCCTCCAAGTCGTCGCGCAGCTTCAGCTGGATCGGCATCCAGTCGGGCGTGCCGTGGCGGTGGTTGACCACGGCCACCAGCGCCTCGATTCGCTCCAGGTACTCGGCATACTGGGGTACATCCGTACGCGAGGGCATCAGCTGGGCCATGAACGTCACCCGCTCGGAGAACTCGGGGTGCTGCTCAAGGAACAGGTCGAACGCCGAGAAGCCACGTAGCACGTTCTTCGAGAGGTCGGCGCGGTCGACGCGCAGGATCAGGAAGTCCCGCCGGCGCGCCAGCAACTCGCGCTCAAGCGCCTGCACGCGCTCGCTCGCGGCGATCCGTCGGGTTGCGCGGTGGTCGATCGGCAGCGGGTACGCGCGCACCCACACCTCGCGCTCGCCGTAGCGCACCGTGCCGCGTTCGAAGTCCACCTCGAGATCCATCAGGTCCGCGCAGCACTGCAGGAAGTTGCGCCGGTAGGAGCGCGTGTGGAAGCCGATGATGTCGTTCGCCAGCAGGCCCGCGAAGATCTCCTCGCGGATCCGCGAGGGCAGCACCCGCCACGCGTCCGACTGCGTCCAGGGGATGTGGATGAAGTGGTGCAGGAACACGTCTGGGCGCGCGCGGCGCACGAGGTCGGGGAGCGTGTAGAGGTGGTAGTCGTGCACCATCACGACCGGCTCGTGCGTCCCCTCGAGCTCCTCCACCACGGCGCGCGCGAGGTCCTCGTTGACGACGTTGTAGCCGAACTCGAACGCCTCGATCTCGTGGCGGCGGATGTCGGGGGCGTTGGACAGGTCCCACAGGTAATGCTGGATGAACCACAGCATCGGGTTGGCGAACACGTTGTAGAAGCGGTCGTACGCCTCGGGATCGCTCGCCACGAGGCGCACCTGGAACTCTTCGCCCGCGGGCGAGCGCACGGGGAACGCCCCGCCACCGTGGGAGCGCGAGACCTCCAAGTCCTGCTCGCTCATCGCCGAGGCGATCCACACCGCCTCGCGGTGCGAAGCCAGACCGGTCAGCGCCGTCACCAGCCCGCCCGAGCCGCGCTGCACCTCGCCGCCCGCCTGGAAGGTCACCGGCCCCCGGTTGCTCACCAGCACCAGCGGGGCTCGCTGTGCCGGTGTCTCGCTCATGACTCTCGCAGCTCGTTGAAGATCTTCAGATAGTCGCGCAGGTAGCGCGGGGTGAGGAAGTTGGCGCGTACGTGCTCCTTGCCGCGTTTGCCCAGCGACTTGCCCAGCGCCGGGTCCTCGAGGATCTCATAAGCGCGCTCGGCGCACTGCTCGGTGCTGGAGACCAGGAAGCCGGTAACCCCGTCCTCGACTTGTAGCGGGATCCCCCCGACGTTGCCCCCGATGAACGGTCGCGCCTTCCAGATCGCCTCCGAGACAGTCAGCCCAAAGCCCTCGCGGGTGGACTTCTGGATCATCACGTCGGCGTGCGACTGGAACGCGTTGACCTCGATCGCGCCGACGTTGTTGAAGTTGTTGAGGATGTGTATGTCGGGGTCGCCGTCGGCGTGGGCGATCGTGGCGTTGAAGAAGTCCCAGCCCTCGGGGTCGTCGCTGGCCATCGATCCCACCAGCGCTAGCTGCGCGACGGGGATCCGCTCCTTCACCATGCGGTAGGCGTCGATCACCCCCAGCGGGTCCTTCCACGGATCGAAGCGCGACACCTGGCACATCAGCGGCCGGTCCACGTCGATCCCGAACTGGCCGCACACGTACGCGGCGTCTTCCGGCGAGAGCCCCATGTTCTTAGGGGTCAGCGGGTCGATCGCCGGCGGCACGATGTTGACGTGCCCGTTCATCCCTGGCGGCACGTACTCGTGCATGTGGAACAGCGACTGCGGGTAGTCCTCGATGTAGGGCATCAGGTGCGCGATCGTCTCCGGGTTGGGCGTGGAGAGGTCGATGTGGCAGCGCCACACCCAGCCCTTTGCCTTGCCGGGCACCAGGGTGTGCAGCGCGGCGGGTTGAGGGTCGTGCACCAGGCACACGTCCCATCCGCCCGACAGCTCGCGCGCGTTCATCTCGTTGTAGCGCCTCCAAGTCTCCCATTGCTCCTCGTCGAGGTCCTCCGGGGCTCCCTGCAGGGCGTTGTGCATCAACTTGGTCGCGTTGAAGAATTCCTCGCGCCCGTAGATCACCTGCCACTCGCATTCGAGGCCCACGTCGCGCATCAGCGGCACCAGCGTGTACAGGATCTCCGAGACGCCCCCGCCGAAGGCGGTCGCGGACACGTGCACCACACGGCTGCCCTGCAGCGGCTCCGCCAGCTCGCGGATCTCATCGATCAGGTCGCGCCCGCAGATGTGGGTGTAATCGGTGAGCGTCTTCGTTCCGACGGCGACGGGCTGGAGCACGCGCGCACGATACCGATACTCCAGGCGCCCCGGGTGTGGGTGCGGGGTGCGGGCGCCGGCGATGGCCGGGTGGGAGTGGATATTTTGGATGGGCTGCGCCGGATGGGGTGTGCAGCACGTCCCTGCGGCGGGTGGCTGGCGTTATGGTTTTGCCAGCGTGCTCAACGGACGCATCTACCGCGCAGCCTTTCTCCCGCTGCTATTCGCGCTGGTGATCGCGGGGTTCTCGCTCACCGGGCGCAGCGCGCCGCTGAGCTCCAACCTCGCTCCCGACGCGTTCGAAGGCGCGCGCGCCTTCGCCAAACTGGAAGAACTCGCAAAGCTGTTCCCCAGCCGCCGCCCCGGGAGCGCCGGTGATCGGGACCTTGCCGGCTACGTGGCGGGGGCGCTACGGGGGTTGGGGAGCTCCGCCAAGGGCGGCTTCGCCGTCAGCACGCGCAGCGTGCGCGCGCAGACGATCGAAGGGGAGCGCACGCTCACCACCGTGATCGCGCAGCGACCCGGCACCACCGGGGAGGCGCCGATCGTGATCCTCGCCCACCGCGACGCCGCCGGCGTGGGCGCGGAGGCCGAGCTGTCTGGCACAGCGGCGCTGCTCGAACTCGCGCGGGTGCTCGCCGCCAGCGAGACTCAGCGTGCGATCGTGCTGGTGTCGACTAGCGGCGGCTCCGGGGGGAACGCCGGCGCGGCTGACTTCGCCGCGCACGCCGGAGAAGTGGTGGGCGGTGCCGGGGGCGGTGGGGGTGTGCAGGGGACAGGTGCGGGAGAGACGAGCGAAGGAGCAAACGGCGAACGGCACGCCGGCGAAGGGGGATCGGGGGGGCCGATCGACGCCGCGCTGGTGCTCGGCGATCTTGCGGGCACGCGCTCCTCTGGGCCGCCGCTCGCCTCCTTCTCGGCCTCCGCCGGCTCGGCGCCGGGGCTGCTGCAGAGCACGGTCGCGGCGGCGCTCGCCCAGCAGGCCGGGGGGCCCACCGCTGGCCCGGGGACGCTCGCCACGCTCGCACACCTCGTCTTCCCGCTCGCCGGCGGCGAACAGGGCCCGCTCAGCGCCCGCGGGCTGCCCGCAGTGCTGGTGGGAGCCGGCGGCGAACAGGCTCCACCGGCCGGTGAACCGGTGAGCGCGGCGCGGCTGGAAGCGCTTGGGCGCGCAGCCCTCGCCGCGGTGTATGCGTTGGACGGCGGGCCTGCCGTCGCCGGCGGCGAAGCCAGCGGCGGCCTGGAAACGGGGCTGCCGATTCAGCAGAAGGCGATCCCCGCGTGGGCGCTGCGCCTGCTGGTGGCCGCGCTGCTGCTGCCGGCGCTGGCGGTGCTCGGAGACGGCCTCGTGCGCCTGCGCCGGCGAGGTGTGCCGGTCGGACGCTGGGTGGTGTGGGCGTTGGCGTGCGCGCTGCCGTTCCTATTGTGCGCGGCGTTCGCGACGCTGCTGGGTTCCCTCGGCGCGATCCCCGCGCCGCGCCCGCCGGTCTCACCGGCGGCACTCCCGTTCGACACTCACGCCCTCGAGGCGGTGCTGGCGAGCGCGCTTGTGTTGGTGCTCGCCTGGTTGGCATGGCCGGCGCTGATGCGGCGGCTCACGCTCCCCGTCCGCCCACACGCCGGCGCCGCGGCGCTCGGAATGCTGCTCGTGCTGGGGGGCCTGACGGTGGTGGTGTGGGCGTCTGATCCGCTCACCGCGCTGCTGCTCGTGCCCGCCCTGAACCTGTGGCTGGTGCTGGTCGAAACGGGGATGCTGGCCTATTCGGGGATGCGAGCGAAGCGAGTGTCCCCGAATCGGTCAGCGGCTCGCGTCCCCCGGCTTCGGGCGCGGCGCCACCGGCCGCGTGGGGTGCCGAAGGGGGCGGGGTCGGCGGGGCTCGCATCCAGGCGTTCGCGCTGGTAGCGCTTGGCGGGGCGCCGCTCGTGCTGCTGGTGGCCTTCTACGCTCGCCAGCTCGACCTGGGGCTCGGAGGGGTGGCGCACACCGCGCTGCTGCTGCTCGCTGGTGGGCGCATCGGGCTCGTGGGCGCGGTGTTGTGGAGCGTTGCCTTCGGCTGTTTCGCCGCGGCGTTGCTGGTGGCGCTCGCCGCGGGCGAGGTCGGCGAGGATGGCGCTGGCGAGCCGCATGAGTGGCCCGGCGATCGCGAGCCGATCGGGATCCGCGGGCCGCTGTCCTATGCTGGGCCGGGGTCGCTGGGCGGGACGGAGTCCGCGCTGCGACGGTGACTGTGTCCGAGATCCTTTTCACCACCCGCCCCCCCGTGCACGGCCGACGGGGCCCTGCGCGCGTGCGCCGCGTGCTGCGGGCGCTCTCAACGCTGCTGATCGTCTTGGGGGCGCTGGCACTGCTCGACGTGGGCGTCACGCTGGTGTGGCAGGAGCCGTTCTCGGCGCTGTATGCGAAATTGCAGCAGGACCACCTGCGGAGCACGCTGCGTACGCTCGAACACGCCAAGCCCGCCGCTCGGGAGAACGCGCGCCTGCTGGAGCTCGTGGACGAGCGCCGGCGCGTCGCCTTCCTGGCGAGTGAGCTCGCGCGTCAGGCGGCGCTCGGCAGCGCGGTCGGCAGCATCCGCATCCCGCGCATCGGCGCCGACTTCGTGCTGGTGTACGGCACCGGCACCGAAGAACTGGAGAAGGGGCCGGGCATCTACACGCAGAGCATCTACCCGGGCACGCGCTTCCCCGGTCTGGGTGCCACCACTGCGATCGCCGGCCACCGCACGACCTTCCTCGCGCCCTTCCGCCACATCGACGAGCTGCGCCGCGGCGATCGGATCCTCCTGGACATGCCCTACGCGCACTTCGTCTACACGGTGATGGGGCAGCGCAGCGTTCTCCCCTCCGACGTGTACGCAGCGATCCGCCACGCCGGCTACAGCCGCCTCGTGCTCTCTGCCTGCACGCCCCTGTTCAGCGCCGCCGAACGGCTGCTGGTGTTTGCGCGCCTCACCAAGACGACGCCAGTGGGGGCAGCGCTGGCGCCCCGCCGTCTCACACGGCGCTCGCCACCGCGTCCGCTGCGAGCGCCACTGCCTCGGCTGCAAGCATGACCCGCGCCGGCTGCTCGGCGGTATGGGCAGGTGAGTCCTCTGCGGCCAGCGACAATGCTTCCACGGCCAGCGCCACCGCCTCGGCGGCGAGTGTGAACGGCACTGGCCCCTCGGTGGTCGCAGGCAGCGTCAGCGCCTCCATCCCCGATGCGGGCATGCTGGATGCGGCGGCCGGTTCGATGCGTCGGCGTCCCACCATCGCCAGCGCCGCGGCCGCCGCCACGCCGATGCAACCAAGGGCGAACGCGGCGCCCGCGCCATGGGCGTCGATCAGTGACCCCCCCAACGCTGACCCCCCCGCCATGCCTGCGATCGTGGCGGCGCGATGCCAGGTGAACGCCTCTGTGACGGTGCCCTCCGGCGCGAGCGCTCCGACGAGCGAGAATTGGCAGGAGATCATCGGTGCCAGGCAGAGCCCGGCGAGCACGCTGAGCGCAAACACCGGGGCGAGCGAGTGCACCGCGATCAGCGGCGCGACCGCGAGCGCCATCGCGATCAGGATCGCGCTGTAGCGCCGGGCGATCGCGAGCGTCCAGCTCCTGGCGGAGTAGATCAGGCCGCCGGCCATGCTGCCGAGGCTGAACAGGGCGAGCAGCGGGCCGGAGGACCAGCGCGCGCCCTGCCCCACCGCCAGCGCGGGCAGTCCCACCTCGACCGCTCCGATCACCACGCCCGCGAGCACGACCGTGTAGAGCAGCAGGCGCAGGTTGGGGCTGGCGCCCAGCGCGCTCCCCCGCCTGCGCTCCAGCCGCTGCGCGCGCCAGCCACGGGAGATGCTCGAGGTCGCAAAGTAGATCGTTCCGACGATCGTGAGCGCGGCGCACAGCAGCACCGCCGCAGCGGGCGAGACGAACCCCGCCGTCGAGCCCACCAGCAGCGGGCCGAGCGTCCACACCGTCTCCTGAGTGGTCGCGTCCAGCGCATAGGCGGTCTGCAGCTCCTCGCCGTGGGCGACCTCCGACCACAGCGCGCGCACGCAGCCCCCGATCGGCGGCAGCGCGGCGCCCGCCGCTGCCGCCAGCGCGACGATCGCCGCCACCGGCGGGTGGGCGGGGGTCTCGATCCCGAGAACCACCAGCGCCGCGAGCGCCGTCGCCTGGGTGGCCGCCGCGGGCAGCAGCACCACCGTCTGTCCATACCGATCGACAAGTGCTCCCAGCAGCGGGCCGATCACGGCGCCCGCCAACGAGAACGCTGCCACCGCGAGACCCGCCGCCAGGAAGGAGCCCGTGCTCCCGTGGACGAACAGCACGATCGCCAACGAGAACATGCCCGAGGGCAGACGACCCACCACCGAGCTGACCAGCAGCCGTCCGACGCCCGGCGCGGAGAACAGAGCGCGGTAGCGGGCGATCATGTCCTACCCACGATCACGTTCCCGTCAAGGTCTGACGGGAGAGGCCCAGGTTCCCGCAAATTGCGCATTTTCATTGGCGCGCGCGGGGCCGCTGCACAGGCGACTTATGCCACCGACTCGGGTTGTGGGGCGCTCGCCCGCGCGACGGATGGGGCGCTCGCCTGCTCGATCGCTGGGACGCTCTCCCGTTCGACGGACCGCAGCTCGCCCAGCTCGAGCGAGCTCTTCCAGTGCCGCGATCAGGGTGTCCACCTCGGCGTCAGTGTTGGCCGCGGTGAGCTGCACGCGAAAGCCGACCTCCTCGCGGGGCACCAGCGGGTAGGCCGCGAGCGTGACGTACACGCCGCGATCGAACAGCAGCTGCCCCACCTCCGCGATCCGCTCGTGGTCGCGCAGCGGCACCTCGACGATCGGCATGCCGGCGCGGTTGGGGGTGAAGATTCCCAGGCGGGCCAGGCACTCGAGCACTCGGCTGGTGTGCCTCCACACCCGCTCGCGCAGCTCCTCCCCGCGGCGCTCGTTGACGTCGAAGCCGGCGAGCGTCGTCGCCAGCGAGGCGACCGGGGAGGGCCCCGAGTAGAGGTAGGGAGCGGCCGCGACCTTCAACATCTCCTTCATCTCGGTCGGGCACGCGAGGAACGCGAGCAGTGAGGAGTAGGCCTTGGAGAAGCCACCCACCAGGATCACGTTCTCGTAGCTCTCGCCGTAGTAGCGAACGATGCTGTTGCCCCGCATTCCGTAGGGGCAACGCTCGGCGGGGCCGCGTTCACCGATCACCCCAAAGCCGTGGGCGTCGTCCACGTACAGCAGCGCCCCGTGCTCACGAGCGACCTGCGCGAAGGCGCGGATGTCGGGTGGGTTGCCGGTCATCGAGTTGACCCCATCCATGCACACCAGTCGCGGCTCGTCGCGCTCGCCGCGCAGCAGCTCGTCGAGGTGCAGGGGGTCTTCGAAGCGGAAGCGCTTCACGGTGGCGCCGTGCGCGCGCGCCATCTGGCAGCCGTCGTAAATGGTCTTGTGCGCGCGCGAGTCCAGGAAGATCGCGCCCGACCCCGCGAGTACCGGGATCGTGGAGAGGTGGATGTGGGTGATCGTCGGCAACACCAGCGAGTCGGCGCTGCCCAGCAGCGCGGTGAGGCGCTGCTCGATCTGCTCGTACAGCACGGGGCTGCCCAGCAGCCGCGACCAGCTCGGATGCGTGCCCCACGCGTCCAGGTAGACAGGCACCGCCTCGATGATCTCGCGATCGAGGTCAAACCCCAGGTAGTTGCAGGAGGCGAAGTCCGCCAACCACTGCGACCCGACCCGAATCATGCGCCCGTCGATCTCCTCGATCACGGCGTCCATCATCGGGTGCGAGCGGGTCAGCCCTGTGAGGTCGCGCAGCGCCTCGGATGAGCTCCTGCTCGCGGGCCGGCCGTTGTGCCCATTGCCGCCGTGCCCGTTCGACGATGGCGCGCTCAGCGCAGCGCCGTTTTGGCTATGCCCGTCCACCTCGTGGAGCTCGCCGTTGATCTGCTCCAGCCCGCCCGCGCCATCGATCAGGTCCTGCTCACCGTGCTCGTTCGCCAAGAACGCAGAGTCGAGCCCCGCACGCTCGCCCGCCACCTCGATCTCCTCGCCCCCGCCTTCGGGCTGCGGCTGGGCGCGCAGCAGCGTGTCGAGGTCGATCGCCGGCAGCGGCCGCGAGAGGGCGTACCCCTGGACCAGCTCGCAGCGGTTGGCCACGAGCGAGCTCCAGGTCACCTGGTCCTCGATCCCCTCCGCCACCACGCGGATGCCGATCGAGTGCGCGAGCTGGATCGTCGCCTGCACGATCGCCGCGTCGACCGGGTCGGTGGTCATCCGCCCGACGAACGAGCGGTCGATCT
Organism: uncultured Solirubrobacterales bacterium; assembly: GCA_963791485.1. Taxonomy (GTDB): domain Bacteria; phylum Actinomycetota; class Thermoleophilia; order Solirubrobacterales; family Solirubrobacteraceae; genus Palsa-744. The sequence goes on along the minus strand of CAWBSO010000005.1, from coordinate 453,520 downwards.
TGACCTCCCCGACCGGCAGCGACTTCAGGTGAGTGAGCGAGGAGAAGCCCGTGCCGAAGTCATCGAGTGACAGGCCGAGGCCGAGCTCGCCGAGCTGCGCGAGTACGTCGCCGACGCGCACGGGGTCGGCGAGCACCATGTTCTCGGTGACCTCCAGCACGAGCGCCTCCGGGGGGAGCCCGTGGGCTTCGAGCGTCGCGGCAACCTCCGCGGGGAACTGCGTGTCCTGTAGATCGGCCACCGTCGTGTTCACGGCTACGTGCAGATCGAAGCCTTCATCGCGCCAGATTCGCGCCTGTGTGAGCGCCAGGTGGAGCATCCTGCGCGTCAGCGCCCGGCCCAGGCCGGCCTGCTCGGCGACCGTCACGAACTCCGCTGGTGAAATGAGCCCGCGCGTGGGATGCTGCCAGCGCACGAGCGCCTCGACGCCGACGATGCGGCGGCTGCCCGCGTCCGCCTTCGGCTGGAAGTGAGCTTCGATCTCCCCCGCTTCGAGCGCGTGCGAGAGTTCCCCGGCGAGCGTGAGGCGCTCGAGCGAGTGTTTGTCGCGCTCGCGGGCATAACAGGCATACCCGGATTGGGCGGCCTTGGCCTCGTACATCGCGACGTCGGCGTGCTGCATCAGCTGCTCGTCGTTCTCGGCGTGCTCGGGGAACAGCGCGACCCCGATGCTCGCGGTCACACGCAGGCCCACGCTCTTGATCGGGAAGGGCTGGGCGATCACCTTGAGGATCTTCTCCGCGACCAGCTCGGCGCTCGCGCCGTCGCTGGAATCGGAGAGCAGCACGCCGAACTCGTCTCCCCCCAGGCGCGCGGCGGTGTCGCTGGCGCGCAGCACCTCGTGCAGCCGTTCGCCCACCTGGCGCAGGAGCTGGTCGCCGGCGTCGTGGCCGAGCGTGTCGTTGAGCTCCTTGAAGTGGTCGAGGTCGACGATCAGCAGCGCCACGCTCTCTCCGGTCGCCCTGGAGGCGATGATCCCGTCGCGCACGCAACGCAGGAAGTGGCGACGGTTGGGCATCGAAGTGAGGTCGTCCGTCATCGCCTGGCGCCGCGTTTCGGCGAGCGCCCGCACATCGCGGAAGGTGAGGGCGACGCGCGCAAACGCAAACAGCATCGTCAGCATCGCCAGCGTCAGCGCGATCGGGTCCAGGCGGCTGAAGTGGTCGTAGATAAGCAGTCCCAGTGCGCTCACGGTGAACGCGGCGGGGATCCCCAGCACCGCGGAGCTCGGAACGGTGTCGGTCTCGATCGCCGCCCCCGGCTGCCAGGCGGCGAGCGCCAGCAGCATCACGCCGATGTCGTAGGTCATGTTCGTCAGCGCGCTGGGGGCCGACGCGCCGTGTGCCACCTGCAGCGCGTACAGGCAGTCGGCTGCCGCCAGCGCCAGGAAGCCGGCGCCCAGCATCGCCCACATCCGGTCCAGCCGCCAGCCGCGCAGCGCCAGCACCCCCACCACCAGCGCGGCGAGCAGCAGGTCGCAGAGCGGGTAGGCCATCTCGGTGATCACCGCCGCCGTCCCCCCCGACACCGTCGCCAGCACCGGGCGCACCACGATTGCCGCTCCGATCGCCGCGATCCCGAGCCCGGCGACGATGCCGTCGAGCCACATCCGCGCCGGCACGCGCCGCTCGCGCAGACGGGCGAGGCCGACGATCCCGATGTAGCAGCACGGGTACAGGGTCAGCCACATCCCGTCGCAGATCGAGGGGATCGGCGGGTTGGGGAGGTGTTCGATCCATGCTGCCCACAGCACGTTGCCGAGGCCGTAGATCGAGATGCCGAATGCGAAGATCATCCACGATTTCCGCGACTCGGTGGTGCGCACGGCGCGCCAGCACACGATCACCCCCACGAGGATGTAGACGGCCGAGGTGAGCCAGTCGCGGATCGGTTCTTCGACGGAGCTCCCGCCGACCCCGAATATGGCGTGGGCGCCGGTCGCCACTACGAGCGCGATCAGAACCGCAGTGACGGTGCCCAGGATGCGGCGCTCGCGCGGCCCTAGCACCGAGTCCAGCGGCAGCAGTGACGTGCGCATGGCACGAATATCGGACGTCGTGGATATATCTTGACCGTCGGCTTATTCGGGTAGTCCTATGTATCTCGGATCTACGTCGCTTGGACCGATCCCCGAGGGCCCCCGCAGACCGGCTCGGCTCTCACCAGCGGTGCTCGAACCCCTCCAGCTGCTGGACGCGCCCCTCTGCGTCCAGCAACACCACTTCAGCCTGCGAGGCCCCACCCATAGCCTGTGTGAGCTCGCCCGCGGTCCGACTATCCCCGTCCGCGGCCGGCGCCACGCGTCCAATCCATGTGACCTGCGCGCCCCCCACCGCGGCGAGCGCCGATTCGGCTCGCTCGCAGTCCGCGGGATCCAGGCAGACGCACAGCTCGTAGTCTTCGCCAGCGCCCGCGGCGAGCTGCCACGCGGGCGCCCCCAGCTCGGCCGCGATCTCGGGCAGACCATCCTCCAGGGGAAGCTCGCCGAGGTCGATCTCCACGCGCACCCCGCTCGCGCGGGCGATGTGGCCGGCGTCGGTCGCCAGGCCGTCGGAGAGATCGATCATGGCTCGTGCCCCGGCGTTCGCCAGTGCGCGGCCCTCGGCCAGGCGCGGCACGGGGTTGCGCAGCCGCCCCACTGCCGCGGCCACGGCAGTGGGGGACACCGGACTGCGCAGGGCCATCGCGGTGGCCGCGGTGGGGGTGGTGCGGGCTCGCCCCTCCAGCACCGCCAGACCTGCGCCGGCGCCGCCGAGGCGGCCGGTAACCCCAACGAGGTCGCCGACCCTGGCTCCGTCGCGGTATACCAGCTCCCGCTCGGAGTCAGCCCAGCCGACGGCGGTGACCGACACCATCAGCGCGGGCGCAGCGACGACGTCCCCACCGAGGAGCACCGTCCCCGTCGCGCGCGCAAGATCGTGAGCACTGCGCACCAGCTCGAGCGCGTGGTCCTTGCCGAAGCCCGACGGCAGGCCGAGCACCAGGTAAGCCTCCCCTGCCTCGGCCCCCATCGCGGCGAGGTCGGAGAGCGCCGCTGCCAGCGCTCGCCACCCGACGTGAGCGGGCGTCATCCAGTTCTCCCCCAGACGAAAATGAACCCCCTCGATCATCGCGTCCACGGAGGTCACGCATACAGCGCGGGCGCGCACCACGGCGGCGTCGTCGCCGATGCCGCGCAACACCCGGCCGTCGCCGCGATCGGCACCGCCGCCTTGATTCAGCTCGGCCGCGATCGCCTCGATCAGAGAGAGCTCACTACTGAGCCCGGGCACAGCCGCCGAGTCCTCCGAACGTGCCTGGCGAGGACGGGCCTGCCCGCGCCGGGCGCTCCCGGACACGCCCTCAGCGGTGCCGGTAGACGATGCGCGCGCGGTCGAGGTCGTAGGGGGAGAGCTCGCACCGGACCCGGTCCCCGGGGAGGATGCGGATCCTGAAGCGGCGCATCTTGCCGGCGACGTGGCCGAGCACCACGTGATCGTTGTCGAGCTTTACGCGGAACATCGCGTTCGGCAGCGCCTCGATCACCTCGCCCTCGAATTCGACCTTGTCTTCCTTTGCCACGAGTGCGCACAACCTAGCACCAGGCGGCCATCACGGTGGCGCGGTGCCACCGCTCGTGGCGCCTCCCGAGCCGCCGCCGGCGTTGGGGGTGCCGGCACCCGGTTCGGCTTGTGCTTTGTTCGGTGTGACGGGTTCGGCCGGCGCTTTTTCCGTCGGCGCTCCCCCACCTGGGCGCGGTTCGGCGCCCGCGGCCGGCGCTTCTTTGGCCCCGCCGGGGGCCGCGGTTTCCCTGCCGTGACGAGCTTTGCCGTGAGCGTTCGGCGCAGCGTTGTTGCCGGCGCCAAGCCCGAGGTTCGGTTCCAGCCCCGTGCCGGGCGCGCCAGACTGGTCCATGGTCTCGTACTTGCCGAAGAACGGCCGGTACACCAGCGGTTCGTTCGGCTGGGGGAATTCCACGCAGGGCTTGCCTTCGGTCACCGCGGCCATGTAGTCGTGCCAGATCACCGCGGGCAGCGCCCCTCCCTGCTGGGCTTCGCCGTGAACGTCGGTCATCGGGACGCGTTCCTTGGGGTAGCCCATCCACACGACCGTCGCGTATTCGGGTGTGTAACCGTCGAGCCAGGCGTCAACCAGTTCGGTGGTGGTGCCGGTCTTGGCGGCTGTGGGGCAGTCGATCGCCGAGCGTACCGCGGTGCCGCTGAGGACGTTCTCGTGGAGGATTGTGGTCTCCTCCGCGGTGACCCCATTGGAGAGCACCTTCACGCGGTGGGGCGTCCCCCAGCTGGAGTCGACGTGGCCGTCGGGGAACACGACCTTGGTGATCGCGATCGGCGTGTTGCGGTAGCCGCCGTCGGCGAGCGTGGCGTACACATCGGCCATTTCCAGCGGCGTGACCCCATATTCGAGGCCGCCCAACGCCTGCGATGGATTGCCGAGCAAATGGGTTTTGACGCCCATCTTGTACGCCATTTCAGTGATCGATTCCTCCCCCAGGTCGGCGGCGAGCTGCGCGTAGACGGTGTTGTCGGAGGCGAGCGTCGCCTGCACGAGATTGATCGACTTGTTCAGCGAGGTGCCCTCGAAGGTGTGCACTTCGTAGTTCGGTTCCGCGGCCAGCCAGCCCTTGTACAGAGTGTGGGAGAGGTAGTAGGTGGTGTTGGGGTCCACTCCACGTGAGAGCGCGTCGGCGAGATCGATCGCCTTGAAGGTGGACCCCGGCTGGCGGTGGCCTTCGGAGGCGAGGTTGAATTGCGACTGCTCGTAGCTTTCGGACTCGGCCATCGTTTCGATGTAGCCGTTGTGGGGATCGATCGTGACGATCGCCGAGGCCGGGTCCCCGGGCTCGTCGAGCACCTCGGCGATCGCCTTTTGCGCGAGTTCCTGCTTGTGCAGGTCGAGCGTCGTATGTACCTGCAGGCCGCCCCGTTCCACGGTTTTGCGCCCGTAGCGCTGGATCAACTGCTGGCGGACGTATTCGAAGAAGAAGCCTTCTTTTTTTTCCGAGTAGAAGTCGCCGTGGCGGATCTCCAGCGGCGCGTGCTTGGCGGCGGCCGCCTGGGCAGGGGTGATGTAGTGCAGTTGCGCCATCTTGCCCAGCACCTCGTTGCGTCGCTGGCGGGCGGCGGCGGGGTAGAGGAAGGGGTTGTATTCCGAGGGCGCCTGGGGCAGCCCGGCGAGCAGCGCGGCCTGCTCGAGGTCGAGTTGGGAGGCCGGTTTGTCGAAGAAGATCCGCGAGGCGGCCTGCACCCCGATCGCGGTCTGCCCGCCGACGGTGCCGTACGGGACGCTGTTGAGGTAGCTGGTGAGGATCGCGCGCTTGCTGTGGTGTTCGTTGTATTCAAGCGCCAGCTTCGCCTCGGTGATCTTCTGCTTGAGCGTGCGCTCGTCGCCGCCGAGGTAGAGGTTACGCATCAGCTGCATCGTGATCGTCGACGCTCCCTGGATCGCTTCGCCGTGCACGAGATCCTTGACGGCAGCGCGGAAGATCCCGGTGGGGTCGATGCCGTCGTCTTGGTAGAAACGCTGGTCCTCGATCGCGACCGTGGCGTTGGAGAGGTTGGCGGGGATCTGCGACCACGGGATCGGCGAGCGCAGCTCGTTGGACTGGATGAACCCGAGGCGCGTACCGTCGGCGGCGAACACCTGCGAGGAGGCTCCTTCGACGATCGGGTGGCGTCCGGCGAGGCCCTGCGTGGAGTCGGCGACTGCGATCACGTACGCCACGGCGCCGACGGTGCCGAGGAACAGCGCGCTTGCCAGCACGATCAGGACGATGAGCAGGATGTGGGAGGGCCCCCGGTGGTGGTGGCGGCGCTGGCGTGCGAGTCTGGACATGCGGATGGGGGCGCGAGGGGTTGCTTGTGGGAGGGTACCGCCCCAATCTGTGATTTCCTGCCAGGCACGTCTGTTCCTCCCGCACAACTGCGGCGCTGAACGAGCGCAGACGCACGACAAATGAACAGCGACACCGCCGAGACGGCTGTTGTGGACGGCGCGGGCGAGCTCGCCACCGCGACGCTGGCCAGCGCTCCGAATACGCCGGGCGCCGAGACCACCAGCTCGCTGGCCTACGAGGTCCTCAAAACACCAGGCTGGTATGCGCGGCTCCGGGCGGACGTGGCGCGGATGGCGGCAGTGCGCGACTGCTGGCGGGCGCTGTGGGTCTCGCGCCTGATCGTGCTCGTGGCAGGCGTGGGCGCGGTCGCTGCCTTCGGCGTGGGGCGGGCACGCAGCGCCTTCGACCCGGCCGGCGTGACGAGCGGCTTCGGCTGGCTGGGCAACCTGCTGGCGGCCCCCGTCGCGCGCTGGGACGCGGTGTGGTATCTGGTGATCGCCCACTACGGCTACCGCCCCGAACTCGCTTCGTTTGGCACCGGCTCACGGGCGGCCTTCTTCCCGCTCTACCCGCTCGGTGTACGCGCGCTCTCAGAGCTGGGCGCCCCGCCGATCGCCGCGGGGGTAGCGCTCTCGCTGGTAGTGCTGGCGGCGGCGCTGTATGGGATTCACCGCCTGAGCACGCTGGAACTCGGCCGCCTGGTCGGTCACAGCGCCCACCGCGGTGCGGTGGCACGGTTGGCGGTGCTCGTGACGGCGCTCGCGCCGATGGCGTTCTTCTTCTCAGCGGTCTACTCGGAGTCGCTGTATCTGGCGCTGTCGGTGGGACTGTTCTGGTGCGCGCGCCAGGGAAGGTGGGGCTGGGCTGGGGTGCTGGGGGCACTGGCGAGCGCCACGCGCAGCGCGGGGCTGGTGCTGGTCGTGCCGATGGTGGTGCTCTACCTGTACGGGCCGCGGGAGGACCGCCCGCCGGACTTCCCCGACCGCGCGTGGTGGCGACCGCGCTATGCGGTGCGCCGCGACGCGCTGTGGGTGGCGGCACTGCCGGTGGGGGTGGGCGCGTACATGGCCTACCTGGTGCTGGCGGGAGGCAGCGCGCTGTTGCCGTTCCACGCGCAGGAGGCGTGGAACAGGCACTTCGCCGGTCCATACGTGGCCGTATGGGATGGCGCGCGCGCCGCCTTCGATGGAGTGCGCCAGCTGCTCTCCTTCCAGCGCACGCACGTGTACTTCAAAGCGGCGGGCGGGGACCCGTTGGTGGATGCGGGGCACAACGTGATGCTGTTCGCGTTCCTGCTCGCGGCGGTGCCGATGGTGGTTGGCGTGCTGCGCCGCCTGCCGCTGGCGTACGGTGCGTACGTGCTGGCGGCGCTCGTGCTGCCGCTCTCCTACCCGGTGGCGCCCCAGCCGCTGATGTCGCTGCCACGCTTTGAGGTGGTGCTGTTCCCGCTGGCGATGTGGCTGGGGGCGTGGCTGGCGGAACGGCCGCGAGCGCGCCTGCCGGTATTGGCAGCTATGGCACTACTGATGGCGCTGTTCGTGGGTGAGTTTGCGACCTGGCATTGGGTCGCGTAAACGCGTCCGGCACATGGCCCTGGAGAACATCGACGCAGTGCTGCTGGATGGGCTGGGCACGCTGGTGGCGCTCGAGCTCCCGTGGCCGGCGCTGGTGGAGCGGCTGCGCGACGCTCACGGTGTGGAGCTCTCGCTCGCCGACGCCGAGCGCGCCTTCCGCGCGGAGATCGCCTACTACCGGGCCCACCACCACGAGGGACGCGACGCGGACACACTTGAGGATCTGCGCCGCCGCTGCGCGGAGGTGCTGCGTGCGCAGTTGCCTGCGCAGACGATAGAGACGCTCTCCCTTGAGCAGCTGACCGCGGCGATGCTGGACGCTCTGCGGTTCGTCGCCTACCCCGACGTGTCCACCGCCCTCGCGCGACTGCGCGCCCGCGGTCTGACGCTGGTGGTTGTGAGCAACTGGGACGTCTCGCTGCCGGCGGTGCTACGTCATGTGGGCCTCGATGGGATGGTGGACGGCGTGGTCACCTCGGCCGAGGTGGGACACCCGAAGCCAGCGTCAGCGATCTTCGCGGCCGCGCTGGCGCTTGCCGGGTGCGCGCCCGGGCAGGCGGTGCACGTCGGCGACTCGCTCGCCCAGGACGTCCGCGGGGCACTCGCGGCCGGCATCCCTGCGGTGCTGCTGCACCGCGACGACGTCGAGCCCGCAAAACCGCCCCCCGCCGTGCCGACGATCGCCTCGCTGGTAGAGCTGCCACCGTTGCTCGGATAAGACACCGCACGTTGGGCGGCGAGAACGGTGGCGTGAAGGGGTCACGTTGACCGTAAGCTGGCTTGACCCAGGCGACGATGACGCACACATGGAGCTCCAGCCCGACACCCCATCCCATCCCCAGCTCGAGAGCGACCTCGTCCTCTTCCCGCTCGAGCCCTATCGCGCTCCCGCGCCGTGCGAGCCTCCCGGCCCGCCCGGTCCAAGGCTGCCGGCGAACACCTGGCCGTGGTGGACTGCGCCGGCGGCGCTCTTCGGTGGGCTGCTGCTGGCGGCGGTGGGAGGGCTGGTGGTGGACATCCCGGCGGCGCTGTTCGGGGTCAGCATCACCTCCTCTTCGATCCCCGGGTGGCTGGAGATCGTCGACACCGTGGTGCAGGACGGGGCCTTCGTGCTGGTGGCGGTGCTGCTCGCCAAAGTCGGCGGGCGCACGGTGCGCGCATGGCAGTTCGGGCTGCAGCGCCCCGGCCTCGGCTGGCTGAGCCCGCGCCTCGGCTGGCTGTGGGCGCTCGGCATGATCCTCGTGACGCTGTTCGCGTTCCTGGTCTTCAGCGCAATCTGGGCGGAGATCCTGAACGTCAACACAAAAGAGAAACTGCTCGAACAGCTGGGTGCCAACGAAGGCACCACGCTGTTGCTGCTGAGCGCGTGGCTGACGTGCGTCGTGGCGCCGATCTGCGAGGAGTTCCTGTTCCGCGGCTTCATCTTTCGCGCGCTGTACAACTGGCGCGGCTTGTGGCCGGCGGCGCTGATCACGGGCCTGGTGTTCGGCGGCGTGCATACCGGCTCGGCGCCGGTCGTCGATCTGATTCCGCTGGCATCGCTCGGGTTCGGGCTGTGCCTGCTGTACCGCTACACCGGCTCGCTGTACCCGTGCATCGCGACACACTGTCTCAACAACTGCCTCGCCTTCGGGGCCCTCGAGGGCTGGGGCTGGCAGATCCCGGTGCTGACGGTCGCCGCGCTGGGAACGATCGCGCTGCTTGGGCTGACGCTGCGGTGGGTGGGAGTGATCACCCCCCCGCCGGCCGCGGTCGCTTCGACCTGACGCGCGTTGCCCGCCCCCCTGCGATCGAGCCCGGACCCATGCCACCGGGACCGGCTACACCCTGAGGCGCAGGAAGCGCGCTAGAAAGCCAAGCCCAACGCCGTAGACGAGCAGCGCCATCAGGGTACCCACCCCGCGAATCACCCACTGGCTGGTGGAGCCCGCCGTGATCCCGGAGAAGGGCGAGGTGAGCTTGCCGGCGACTTCGTCGATCACTTTGTGCGCTTCATCCTCTTTCGCGGGGGCCGCGGCCGGTTTGGACGCTGGGCCTCCATTCGTCCCGCTCAGCGCTTCCTGCTGATGGGTGGACGCGCTGCCGGTCTGGTCGATGACGAACAGCCCGAAGGAGACGACCACGATCAGGCAGGCGATCCGGGAGCCGATCCGCAGCAGTGTGACGAGCACGGCAAGCATGGATTCGCCTCACCAGCCGCGCGCGCCCGGACGGCGCCGCCTACGCGAGGGCGAACAGCCGCGTCCGCCCACACGCCGCCACCCAGGAACGGGGGAACAGGCACACGAGCTGGCAGGGCGGGAGAGCATCGAGCTAGATTAGATCCCCTGGTGGACACGGTGGCCGAACCTACGAGCAACCTGCAAGCCGCGCGGGCGCAGCTACTGGCAGATCTGCGTGCGCATGCGCTGGTGATCGGCGAGGTGACACTCACCAGCGGCCGCAAGGCGCAGTACTACGTCGACGCCAAGCGCGCGATCCTGCTGCCCGACACGTTCGCCGCGATCGGCGCGCTGGTCGCCGATCAGGCCCGCGCGTGGGGGGCGAGCGCGGTCGGCGGCGTTCCCGTGAGTGCGATCCCAGTGGCATGTGCGGCGCTCTCGGCTGGTATCCCGAAGGCGTTCATCGTGCGCAAGGAGCGCAAGGAGCACGGCCTGCAGCGCTGGATCGATGGCCCCCAGCTCGCCCCGGACGAGCGTTGCGTGCTCGTCGAGGACGTGGTCACGACCGGGGGCTCCACGATCGAGGCGCTGGAGCGCGTGCGGGGCGAGGGCCTAACGGTAGCGGGCGTGGTCAGCGTGCTCGACCGCCTCGCCGGCGGAGGGCCGGCGATCCAGGCAGCGCTCGGCGAGGGGCGGGGCGAGTACGTGGCGCTCACCACGATCGACGAGATCTACCCGCAGCGGCCCGACCGGTGATGGCTGAGCGCGGCGGTTCCAAGCGATCCGGCCCGTCAGCTCGCTCCCGACCGCTGGTCATCAGGGATGCGCGTGACAGCGATGTGTCCGAGCTGCTCGAAATGTTCGTCGAGCTCGCCGAGTACGAGGACCTTTTGCATGAGCTGCAGGCGACCGAGAAACAGCTGAGTGAAGCTCTGTTCGGTCCCCGCCCGGCGGCGGAGGCGCTGATCGCGGAGCTGGAAGGCCCGCACGTTGTAGTCGGCTACGCGCTCTACTTCCCCACGTTCTCGAGCTTCCTGGCCAGTACTGGTGTGTGGTTGGAGGATCTCTTCGTGCGCCCCGCCCACCGTCGCGAGGGCGTCGGCAGAGCGCTGCTGGCCGCGGTAGCAGCCCGCCTGCGCGAGCGTGGCGGAGGGCGCCTGGAATGGGCCGCGCTCGATTGGAACGAACCGGCGCTGCGCTTCTACAACGGCCTGCGGGCCCAAACGATGCCCGAGTGGATCACCCACCGCCTCACCGGCGAGGACCTCGACCGCCTCGCCGCCCTGCATCCGCCGCGGTAGCCTTTGAACTGCCTCCCGCCCGGTGGTGGGGGTGCCTTATGCCCTCGTAGTCCAACGGATAAGACAACCGCCTCCTAAGCGGTGGATCCAGGTTCGACTCCTGGCGGGGGCACTGCTGAGCAATCCCTGCAACTAGGCGGGATTGAGGCCGTGGTGCCGTCCTCGAACCGGACGCGCACGGCGTATCCGTCCAGCGGCTGGGTCTCGGCGAGAAGAGGCGTGCTGCGCACTACCGCGATGCCTGCGCCGTAGGACGACCGACCGGCTCATGATCGCCGTGGAGCACGTCGGGATCAAGGTCGTAGCCGTTCGGCCATACGACGGTGCCAAGCTCGGGATCGACGCTCACCTGGCGGAAGTAGGCGGGGTCTTGCAGCGGCTCAGCCATCGGCCCCCAAAGATCGCCCGAGAGATCGACCTCGCGGACCAGGCCGTCGGTGAACGTCAGCCGCAGCCGGAAGCCCTCCAGCGGCTCGACGGCGGTGATCCGGGCAAGAAGACGAAGGTCGCTCATGGCAATGGATCAATGCTAGCGAGCGGCGTGCGGGCCTGGGCGCGCTCCCAGTTGTCCCGCAGCTCGGCCTGATGCAGTCCAGTCCACTCCCGAATGAGCCGCAGCGCTCGGATCGGCAATCGGCCCGCCAGCGGATCGCCGGTGTCGATGACGATCTGCGCCTCGTACTCCCCGTAGCGGGCGTGGAAGTGGGGCGGCACGTGATCGCTGCTGTACATCGTCACGACGATCCCATAGAACGCGCTGATCCGCGGCATCAGGCACCACATCCGAGGCGTCCGCGGATGGGCTGGGCGTAGGAGCCTTGCCTACGCTGAGGACGGAGCGATCGGTTCCAGGGCATCATTGCTCGGGCAGACTACTCACGACCCCCGATGCTTCAATCGTTTGGGCAGCAGCCCGATCCTGCTGCCCAAACCCCGCTGAATCGCGCCCAAACCGGCCCGATCCAGGATCGGGGCCACCGGCCGAATCGCCAGCAGCCGCCTTTAGATACAGCCGATCCGCCCTCAGTGGATTCGGCCTCCTGAGCGGTGGATCCAGGTTCGACTCCTGGCGGGGGCACTTGGGGGGAATCCCCTGGTATGGGGCTGGATTGAGGGGCTGGCCGACCGCCCGGTGCAAGCTCGCTCCGGTGTGCCTGAGCCTCGCCGCTGCCCAATGCTGCCCATTCAACATCGCCAACGAGCACCTGGAGGGCTGGAACCGCCCCTCTATCACGGGAGCGCCAACTGGCGCGAGTCGGTGGTTGAGGGCGCGCGAGGACTACGGGCACCCCAAACCCCGTGCGAGCATCGCGCCATGCTACAGCGGCGCGATGCTCAGCTAGGACTGGTCAAAGCCCAGGACGGGCCCGCGGGATCCGCTAGCTTGCGCTTGCGGTTGCCCTGAAGGCCGTGTTCAGCATAATCCTCTCGAGTTCTTGGGCGACCGGTGAGGAGGAGTCGAAGAGTGTGCTGGTGCAGGCCGATGTCGTGCGTACGCCGAGCGTGAGTGACGCCCACAGGCCACCTGGGTGGAGGCGTGCTATGAGAACCCCGTAGAGTGGGCTTGTCCCTGGGCTTGCGGGCTGTGTTCCGGACGACTCTTCGTTGCCGGACGGTGCTTCGGGGCCGTCGAGCTGCCATACGCCGTTGACTGGACCGCGACCGAGTGGACCGCGGCGGCCGGGTGCGTAGCCGGTGACGAACGGCACATGCAGGGGCTGTTCCGGGGCGAACATGGAGTATCGGGAGTTCATTATGCTTTCGATTTCAAGTCTGGCCGACCGTTTCAGCTGGCCGACCCAAGTGGTGACTTCGATACTCGCCGTACAGCTCGGGGACACGGTGACGTTGAGCTCATCCACAGTCCCGTCGTGCGCCAGGCCGCCGCTACTCCAGGCGGTCGAGACCTGGAACGTCGCCGAACCCAAGACCGATCGACCGTGTGTGCGACCGGTTTCAACAGCAGTGTGCGGCAGGCGTAGGACGAGCCGGTGCAGATGACTGGCCTTCGCCGCTCCGGCCGGCGCACACGCAGCCAGGCAAATCGTCGTGAGCGCGATCACGGCTGAGCCCACGCGAGACGTCCTTCGTCGTGTTCGTGCGGGGCGCACGCGGGGTCGCGTCCCAGGTTCCGGGGGAATTGGCTGGGTGAGTCCCCGCTGGGGTGGGATGTTATGCGGCGATCACCTCCTGGGTGCTCTCGGCCGGTGGATGTGTGGGTGTGGTGCGCAGTTCCCGGCGTAGGCGCTCGATCTCGGCGACGGTCTTGGGGTTCATCTTCACGCCGCGCCAGCCGCGGCTTGTGAGCTCCAACACCGCCCAGATGAGTGACAGTGCCGAGGTCTCGCCGGGGAACCGTCCGATGACCTTGGTGCGCCGGCGGACCTCCACGAACGTCCTCTCCAGGAGATTCGTGGTGCGGATCCGCTTGCGGTGCTGGGAGGGGAACCGTAGGTGGGTGATCAACGCGGGCAGGTCGTGTTCGATGACGGCCATCGCGGAGGGGTACGCAGCCCGGTAGTCCTCGATGATGCCCTGCAGCTCCTGGCGGGCCTCCCCCGGGGAGCAGGCCTCGTCGAAGGTCTTCCACCAGCGTGTCTTGATCTCCTGGTGATGACGCCCGGGCAGCTTCGCGGTGACGTTCCTCAACGCGTGAACTGTGCAGCGCTGCTCAAGAGCGTCGGGCCAGATCTCCCGCACTGCCTTCCAGATCCCAGGTGCTCCATCAGCGATCACGAGCGCTGGTGAGCGCAGGCCCCTGGCGATCATGTCCCTGGCGAACGCGAGCCAACTGTCGTAGCTCTCACGGCTCCCGAGCGCCAGCCCCAGCAGAACCTTGCGGCCCTCCAGGGTGATACCCCAGCACACCAGGACGCCCTCCGCGGGCTGATCCTCGGGGCGCATCTTCAGGTAGATCGCGTCGAGGAACAGGTACACGATGTCGTGCTCCTCAAGGCGCCGCCCGCACCAGCGACGGTACCGCTCCCGGGTATCCTCACAGATCCGCGAGACCGTGCTCTTGGACGCGATTGGCTCCTCGAAGACCTCCTCCAACGCCGCCTCCACGTCGCGCGTGGAGAGTCCTCGCAGGAAGCTGCTGATCACCAGCGACTCCAGGGCGTGCGTGCGGGTCACGCCCTTGCCGAGAACCCGACTCTCGAACCCCAGCTTGCCCGCGTCGCGGACCCGCGGGCGTTCCAGATCCATCGAGCCGCTCGTCGTCTTGATCGTCCTCGGTTCATGCCCGTTGCGATGGCTGACCGTCTCCTCGGCACGCTGATAGCGCCGACGACCAAGGAACTCCGTGACCTCGTCCTCCAGCGCCTGCTGCAAGATCAAACGGGCTCCCAGACGGCCGACCACCTCCACCGGGTCCTGCTCCTGGCCAACACCGGCCAGCACCTCATCCAGCTCTTGGCGAAACCTCTCGCTCGGGGCTACCTTCTCCATGCGGGCGTACCTCCATCTTCGACTTGTTCAGGGTCAAAGCGGAGGCTACGCCCGCAACCTCAATTCCCCCGGCTCACGGGACGCGACCGCGCACGCTGCCGTAACCCCTTGGGAGCGAGGCGCACCGGTGATACTCCGTCTCATTCGATGTCATGTTTCTCCTCGGGCAGAGTTGCCCCCCAGGCAGCGCTTGTGCGCCACATTACGCGCAGTTAGACACCAAAATGCGCCCAAGGTTGCGGCCTGATGGCAGGGCGTAGCGTTGTCTGCACGGGTCTCAGCCCTTGGCCTGCGCCAACCGGTTGACAAGACGGCCGGATCGACAACCGTTATGCCGTCGAGCTGGGCATCGAGCAGATCGCGGTCGAGGGACACCAGGACATCGGCCCGTGTAGCGTGCACCAGCGCGACGAGAAAGTCGTCGTCGTGATCGCGCACCCCCGGGGACGGGTGGCTGAGGCGGGTCCGGCTGGTGCTCGCTGCGAGCCCCAACCCAGCGACGTAGGCATCACCCCACGGGCGAACTTGGGTCGCGATAGCACCTCCCCAAGCTCGGCGAGCAGCAGCGGTGAGACGACAAGGACGAACCGACGATCGCGCGATGCCTCAACGAGCCGGCCCGGCCCGCCTTACACTTCGTCCTCGTATGCCGGAGGGCGGTGCGGCTGAGGTCGTCGGCGAGTCGGCGGTATGTTTTCGGCAGTGCGCCGACTACTGCTCATCGTGATGTTCGCCTTTCTGCTCCTCCTGAACGTACGCAGCATCGTAGAAATGTGGCGGCGGCTGATCGCCCACCCTCAACATGAGGCCCTTGAACGCCTTGCGATAGGAGGGACCATGTACTGGGCCGGATGGGTATTGGTTGCAGCTTTTGACATAGGCGTTTTGTGGTTCACCATTTTCGTCGGCAAACGACTCGCAGGCGGTAGGACTCCAGCAAGGCAGAGCAATGGACCGGTTTGATCCGTTATCTGTTGTAGCCTCAGACCTCTGGCGTGTACATTAGGCACCGGGTACGCGTACAAACCCGTCCGACGACAGCCGAGATTTGGCTCTGGTTGGTAATCGAAAACTGTCCCATCCCCGTTGTGGCTCGGTTGGCGCCGGCGCACCTTGCTATTGCTAGACCCGTGCACGGGCAAACCAGCCAGACATGAGCGCCCCGGGCGCGGTCGGGAACCACACCCCGGAGCCATCCCGGGCGCGGCGGCGGCTGATCCTCGCGATCTGCTGCATGAGCCTGCTGATCGTCGGGTTGGACAACACGATCGTGAATGTGGCGCTGCCGTCGATCGGACGCGAATTGGACACGGGGGTGTCCGGTTTGCAGTGGACCGTGGACGCCTACACGCTGGTGCTTGCAAGTCTGCTGATGCTGTCGGGGTCGATGGCCGACCGGCTTGGCCGGCGGCGAGTCTTTGAGACCGGGCTGGTGCTGTTCACGCTCGGGTCGCTGCTGTGCAGCGCGGCTCCGACCCTGGGGTGGCTGATCGCGTTTCGCATGCTGCAGGCGGTCGGGGGCTCGATGCTCAACCCGGTGGCGATGTCGATCATCCGCAATGTCTTCACCGACCCGCGCGAGCGGGCGCAGGCGATCGGGATGTGGGGGGCCGCCGTTGGCTTGAGCCTGGCACTGGGGCCGGTGGTCGGCGGTGCGCTCGTGCAGTCGGCGGGGTGGCGGTCGGTCTTCTGGATCAACATCCCCGTCGGCCTTGCCGCGCTGGCGCTGACGATGCGCTTCGTCCCGGAGTCGCGCGCACCGCGCCCGCGGCGCCTCGATCCCGTCGGCCAGGTGCTGATGATCGCGTTGCTGGCGTCGCTCACCTACGCGATCATCGAGGCGCCCTCGGCCGGCTGGCTCTCCACGCAGACCGTCGCCCTGTTCGCGTTGGCGGCAGCGGCCCTGGTCGGCCTGGTCGCGTACGAGTCGCGGCGCACCGAACCGCTGATTGAACTGCGCTTTTTCCGCAGCGTGCCCTTCTCCAGCGCGAGCGCAATCGCGGTCTGCTCGTTCGCGGCACTTGGCAGCTTCCTGTTTCTCAACACGCTCTACCTGCAGGAGGTCTGCCACCTCTCGCCCTTCACCGCCGGCCTCTACACGCTGCCGATCGCGGCGATGACGCTGATCTTCGCACCCCTCTCCGGGCGCCTGGTCGGCCGGAGAGGGCCCCGCGCGGGGCTGCTCGTCGGCGGGGTCGGGATCGCGCTCGGCGGGGGGCTGCTGACGGGGCTCACCGCCCATACGCCGCTTGACTCGCTGCTGCCCGCCTACGTGATCTTCGGGATCGGCTTCGGCATGGTCAACCCGCCGATCACGACCACCGCGGTGCTCGGCATGCCCCCCGCGCAGGCCGGCGTCGCGGCCGCCGTCGCCTCCACCTCGCGTCAGGTTGGGCAAACCCTGGGGGTGGCGATCGCGGGCGCGATTGCGGCGACCGCGCTTGGCGCGGTCGGACCAAGCTTCGTCGCCTCCAGCCACGCCGCGTGGTGGGTGGTCACGGGCTGCGGGCTGGCGGTGCTCGTGCTCGGACTGCTCTCCACAACGGGCTGGGCGAACGCGACCGCGCGGCGAATCGCCGAGGAGTCGGCTCAACTGGCACACGCCGAAGCTCCCGACGCCGAGCTCGTTGGGGCTTGAGCCGCTCGGCAGGGCGTTGGACCCCGGGCTAGCCAAAGAGCCCAACTATCGGTGAAATATACGTACTTGCCTTGACAACCGACTACCGGGCGTCAACGGGCCACTGATCGTCGCGGTCTCGCTGGGGTCCCCCGCCAAGAACGCCGAGGACCCGCGTTTGGGCTGTCGATGGACTACGAGGTGTTCCTCGTCAGCCAGATCGAGGAGCACGTCAACTCCGGCCAGGACAACCGCGCATCGGTCGTCTCCGGCCTGGTCACGAGCGCGCGCGTGATCACCTCCGCCGCGTTCATCATGGTGTTCGTGTTCGGCAGCTTCGTGCTCAACGGCGATCCCACCATCAAGCAGTTCGGGGTCGGCCTGGCCGTCGCCGTGGTGCTCGACGCGACAGTCGTGCGCTGCCTGCTGGTGCCGGCGCTGATGCTGCTGATGGGGCGCGTCAACTGGTGGATGCCGGCGTGGCTCGGGCGGATCGTCCCGCACACCAGCATCGAGGGCGCCGAGTTCTTCCAGGCCCGCGACACCGCCGTGGAGGTCGAGGGCCCTACGGAGACTCCAGCAGCAGCGTCACCGGCCCGTCGTTGACCAGATCCACAACCATGTGCGCGCCGAACACGCCCCGCTTCGCGCCGGCGGCGTCGCAGAAGCGCTCGTAAAGCGGCTTGGCGTGAGCGGGCGCTGCCGCCGCAGTGAAGCTCGGGCGGTTGCCTTTGCGTGCGTCGCCGTACAACGTGAACTGACTGATACAGAGGATCTCCCGCTCACCCAACGGCTCATTCATGCGACCCTCGGCGTCCGCAAAGACCCGCAGCGCGCGCACCTTCGCCGCCAGCCGCTCGGCGGTGGCGGGATTGTCATCGTGGGCGACCCCCAGCAGCACCAGCAGCCCCGGGCCAATCCGCGCCACCTCGCGGCCATCCACGCTTACCGCAGCGCGGGTGACTCTCTGCAAGAGCGCTCGCATCGAGCGTCAGGGTACCGGCACCCCCGCCCCGCGAATCGGTTCTTGGCCGTTTTTTGACGCAGTGGCAAGGCCAGCCGGTTCGAGACACACCCGAACGCGCCCGCGAAAGAGGCGCCGGTGCCTTGTATAGGGTGGCGCGA
The DNA here is from genome assembly GCA_963791485.1 of uncultured Solirubrobacterales bacterium. Lineage (GTDB taxonomy): Bacteria > Actinomycetota > Thermoleophilia > Solirubrobacterales > Solirubrobacteraceae > Palsa-744. Next base: position 435,455 of record CAWBSO010000005.1, on the reverse strand, counting down.
CACCAACTCAGGAGGATCCCGTGCCCGTGACGATCAGTGCTGCGCCCCTGTGCATATGGCGACGAGGATCGCTGTTCGCGGCTTTTGCAATCGTGCTCGGGGGAGCGCTCCCCACCTACGCGGCAGCCGAATCGACGATCTCCTCGACCCCCGGCTCACGCACCTTCACGGTCCCCGCCAACGTGGACCAGCTCACAGTCACCGCGATCGGCGCGGGCGGCGGCCATGGAGGCCGGGAGGGCGGCGAACCCTGCACACCGGGCAAGGGCGGTCAGTTGGGGGCGACGTTCTCGGTGACACCGGGATCCACGATGTCGATAACGGTCGGCGGAGCAGGTGGTGACACGGAAACCGCCGAAGGCGGACAGGGCGGTGTCGGAGGCGGCGCCGCCGGCGGCGTCGGCACAGGCGGGTTTGGAGGTGGAGGAGGAGGCGGCGCCTCGACGGTCGCCTACGCGAGCGGCGCGCCGTTGCTGATAGCCGCCGGCGGAGGTGGGTGCGGCGCCTTCCAGACTGGTGCCGAAGGCGGCGGCAACGATGGCGTGGCCGGCGGCGCCGGCACCCATGCGCACGGTGGCGCGTCTGGCAGCCAAACGAGTAGCGGCGCGGGTGGGGCAAGTGCGGACAGCTCCGATCCTGCGGGCAGCACTGGCCAGGGCGGCCAAGGCGGCGCGGGCGCGGGCGTTGCCGCTCAGAACGGTGGTGGCGGTGGTGGTGGCGGTGGCTTCTTTGGCGGCGGAGGCGGTGGCGGCGTCAGGAGCGGCGAAAGCGCTGCCGGTGGTGGCGGCGGCGGGAGCGATCTCTTTAGCACGGGCGCCTTCGACGTGTCCAGCAGCCTAGGCTCCAACGCGGGCAACGGTCAGGTCACGCTCACTTACACGGGCGGACCTGTGCCGGCTCTGCCGACCGGCCCTCCGGGGGCCACTGGGGCCACTGGCGCCCAGGGTCCCACCGGCCCGCAGGGACCGCCCGGTCCCGCGGGGAAGATTGAGCTGGTCACGTGCACCACGACGAGCAAGACCGTCAAGGTCCACGGCAAACCCAAGCACGTCAACCAGAAGAAGTGCTCGACTCAGCTCGTCACGGCGACGGTTAAGTTCACCACCTCCAAGCTCGCCCATGTGGCTCTGGAGCGCAGCGGGCTCCTCTATGCGGAAGGCACCGCGAACCGAATCGATGGCATCGAGCGCCTGACCCTGCGCGCGCGGCGCGCGCTGCCCGCCGGGCGCTACACGCTGACGTTCCGCGCCCACCCGGGCGACCCGCCGGCGCGAACCACGATCATGATCTCCTGACGTGCTCAACCGGTGGACGCCACGAGCGAGTCCTCGCCCATGTGGCCGATCAGCCACGGGGTGAGTTCCTCCGCCGGGGCGGGGCGTGAGATCAGGTAGCCCTGACCGGTGTCGCAGCCCATCTCGGCCAGGCGCTCGCACACGTCGGGGGTCTCGATGCCCTCTGCCACCACGTGCAGCCCGAGGTGGCGGGCGAGGTCGATCGTGGTGCGCACGATCGCCTCGTCGCGGACGCTCTCGCACATCGGGGTGACGAACGAGCGGTCGATCTTCAGCTCCCCCACCGGCAGCTTCGCCAGGTAGGCGATCGAAGCGTTGCCGCTGCCGAAGTCGTCGATCGAGACCCCCACCCCCAGCGCGCGGAGCGCCTCCAGCACCCCCACCGCCGTGGCGGGGTCGGCCATCGCCGCGCTCTCGGTCACCTCTAGCGTGAGCGCCGCCGCCGGGACCGCGTGGCGCGCGAGCGCCGAGGCGATCTGGGTGGGCAGCTCGGGGTCGTGGAGGTTGCGCGCAGAGAGGTTCACCGACATCCCCAACTGCAACCCCGCCTGTCGCCAGTGCGTGGACTGGCGCAGGGCGAGGTCGATCACGTGCAGCGTCAGCGGGCCCACCAGCGCGGTCTGCTCGATCAGCGAGATGAACTGCAACGGTGGGATCATGCCCCGCCGCGGGTGACGCCAGCGCAGCAGCGCCTCCACGCCGGTGACACGCCCCGTACGCAGCGCGATTTGGGGCTGGTAGAAGAGCGCGAACTCGCCCCGCTCCAGGGCAGGGCGCACCTCCCCCAGCAGCGCCAGCCGCTCCGCGCCGGAGTGGTCGCGCTCGGGCGCGTACACCTCCACGCGCCCGCGCCGCGCGCGCGCACGGTCGAGCGCCACGTCGGCGCGCTGCAACAGCTCGTCGGTCGCTTTGGCGTGATCGGGCGCCAGCGCGATGCCGATGCTCGCCTCGACGTTCAGCGCCACCCCCGCGACCGTCACCGGGGCCTGTAGCGCCGCCTGCGCCGCCACCGCGATCATAAGCGCCTCATCCACTCCCTCGATCTGGGGGGTGAGGATCGCGTACTCGTCGCTGCCCAACCTCGCCAGCAGCGCGTCAGGGTGAAGCTGCGCCCGCAGACGCGCTGCCACCTCGCGCAGCACGGCGTCGCCGGGGCCGTGGCCGAGCGTGTCGTTGATCTGCTTGAACGCGTCGAGGTCGAGCAGCATCACCGCGAGCTTCCCCGCGCTCGTGCCGGCTTCGGCGGAGCGAGTGTCTCCCCAATCGGTCCCCGTTTCGGCCAGTGCGCTGAGCGCCTGCGCGACGCGCTCGCGAAACAGCGTGCGGTTGGGCAGCCCGGTGAGCGGGTCGTAGCGGGCGAGGCGATCGTTCTCCCGCGCCTGACGGCGCAGCCGCCCGGACGCGCTCGCCACGATCCGGAAGAGGATCGCCCACAGCAGCGCTAACCCGAAGAACACCACCAGCGCGATCGTGCGCTCGTCGTGGCTGACCGTGGCGGCGATCGGCGCGTAGCTCAGGTAGATCTCAAAGGCCCCCGCGGGGGGGCCGGAGCGGGCGAAGCGCAGCGGTACGTACACCTCCACCAGCCGTCCCAACCCGACCTCGCCGGCGGTCTCGGTGTGCGGGGCGGGTGTGACCACCGCGGCCGGATGAGGGTGCCCGGCGAGGGCGTCGTGCAGGTCATCGTCGTCGGCGCCGAGGCTGCGCCCGATCAGGGTGTGGTCGTCGGAGTACACGATCCGGCCCGCCGCGCTCCAGATCTTGATGCGCGCAAGGTCGCTCACCGACCGTGTGCGCAGCTGCTCGTCGAGCCTGTGGATGCTCTGCGCGCTGAGCCCCTCGTGCAGGTCGCGGGGGGTGAGCCACGGCTGGACTCCCAGCCGGGCCACCAGCTGCGCGGACTGGTCGGCGTCGGCGAGCGTGCGCTGCACGATCTGCTGCTGCAGCACCCGCGCAAGCACGAATCCGAGCGCGACGATCGGGATCAGGCTCAGCAGCGCAACCTGGGTGGTCAGGCTGAGGCGCGCGCGCGCTCGCGACATGCCCCTTTTATCGACAGTAACCCGTCAATCTGAAGCGGGGCCATCCTCCCCCTCCCTCTCCCCCTCCTCATCCCCCTCGTACAGCGACTCGCTCGCGAGCTGCTTGCCCTTGTGGCTCCACAACTTGATCTCCAGCAGGTAGTGGCGGTAGTCGTCGGGGGCGATCAGCGTGAAGCGGTTGTCGGCCAGCTCACACTGGTCCACCGCGAGGTCGGCCAGCTCCGCGGTGACGATGACGCCCCCCGCCACCAGTGGACGGCCCCACACGAGCGTCATCGCCGCCATGTCGCCGCCCGGCCCGCGCCAGCCGCCGATCACCTCGTCGCACAGATCGAGGCTCCACTGCGGGTTGGCGGCGGCAGTCTGGTCGGTGAAGTCCACCTGCGCCGTAAAGTCGCTTGGCTCGCCACCCTCCTCGCTCGCGGGCACGTAGCGCACGTACCCATACAGCTCGTACCCCCGTGAGGTGGTCGTGGTGGCGGGCACGTATGTGCGCCCATGCCAGGCTGCGGTCGGGGTACCACACGATCTCCCCCGGCTCACCGAGGTCTTCATGTTCCTCGGTCAATCCCAAACACGCCTCCAGCAGCTCCCGCTGCAGGCGCTCCGCCCAGCGGCCGTACGGCAGCCCCTCCTGGGGAGGCTCCGCCGCGAAGCGGGGTACAAGTCGCTCGACCGGTGGCATCGCGCCAGACTACCGTGGACGCGGCGCGCTGCGGCGTCCTCGATCGCTCGTGTGCAGGCGCACACTTCGCTCACTGCGTCCTTGCATCGCTTGGCCCACGGCAGCCTGGAAGCGTATTGAGGCCCTCACACCTCGCGCAAGCGCGCGGCGGCGTCCTCGGGGGCCACAATGTTGAGGTTGACCCCCGTCGAGAGCTCCAGGCCCGCGAGGTGGGTGAGGCGGGGGAGCACGTCGATCCTCCAGCAGAAGCGCTCCGCCCCGCGCGGCGCCGTGCGTACCCACAGGTTCAGCGGCGGGCTAGCCCCAAGGTGGCGCGCGAGGCGGCGCAGCCCGTCGTGCAGCAGCGCGGCTCCGCTCGGGCCCTCCAGCTCGAAACGCGCACGGGGGCGGCGTGGGGCGAGCATCAGGTGGTAGGGCACCCGCGAGGCATAGGGCGCCAGCAGCACCGCCTCGTCGTCGATCGCCACCACCCGCTCCCCCCGGCGCACCTCCTCGGCGACCAGATCCCCGAGTAGTTCGCTGCCCATCGTGCGCGTCGCGTACGCCCCCGCGCGCTCGCGCTCGCGCGCCACGTCGGCCGGCACGAAGCCCAGCGCGTACAGCTGCGCGTGCGTGTGCGGCAGCGACGCGCCCGCCTCGCGCCGCTCGTTGACGATCACCTGCACGCAGGCGCTCTCCGCGTGCGCGCGCATCCGCTCGCGCCACACCTCCACGGCCGCCGCCACCTGCTCCGCGGGCAGTTCCGCCAGCGAGTACACCGACTGCGGCGCGTTCACGATCACCTCGTGCGCCCCAGTGGCGGGCATCGCCGCAAACAGGTCGGGTCGTGGGTCCTGCACTGGATCGGAGCTCTCGGTGGTGAGCGCCGGATAGAGGTTGGGTACCACGCGCACCGTCCAACCCGGGGAGTCCGCGGGGTCTCCCTGTGGACGCACCGCATACAGCTCCGGGGGGGTGCGGTCCTCGTGGCCCTCCGCAAACGGGTCGGCCTCGACGTCGATCGGATCGGGGGGCACGCAGCGCGGCTCGCCACCCGGCCGTCGCGAGCGCTCTCCCGCCACGATCGTCTTGTACCCGGTGAGCGGGTCGATGCGAATCTCGGGCACCCTGTTCACCCCACCATGGCGTGACGCTCGACTTCGCGTTCGAGCGTGGCGACGTTAGGGTAGGCGCCCTGGCGGATGTAGTTGCGTTCGCTGCGGCGGTTGTAGAAGATCGTGGCGGGCACCAACGTGGAGTCCGAAACTTCCACGCCGATCTGGGTGGAGGGGTCGAAGTAGCTGGGGTAGCTCACGGGGAAGGAGTGGAGGAATTCGAGCGGCTTGGCGCGGGAGGTGTCGCCGGAGTCGAGCCCGATGAACGCGACCTTACGCCCGAGGTTGGCGGCGGCGCGCTGGAAGATGCCGAACTCGGCCTTGCACTGTTCGCACCACGAGGCCCACTTGTCGAGGACCACCGGCCACCCCCTCAGCGCTGCCAATCGCGCCCGCAGCGCGCTCGCGCTGCCGCCCAGCAGCTCGTCTGCCTGCGCGTGCAGCGCCGCCAGCGGCGCCGGCGATCCCACCAGGCGCGCCTGCATCTGCGCGGGGGTTAGCCGCTGCGCCGGCGGGGTCTCCGAGGGGGCTGGGCTGCTCGCGAGTTGCGCGAGACCGACGACCAGCACCACCGCGAGGGCGAGCCCACCAACGAGTGCGACCACGTGCTTGGGGTTCATCACGCTGAGGATGCCAGATGGCGCATGTGAAGCACCCCCTTCAATCCGGCCGCGGAGTGCTGTATCTTGGATGTACTCGAAGCCAAGTTGCTCCGGGTATCCGGGGGTCTGCCGGCGGGGCCGGCGCTCCGAGCCACGCCGAACTCTCAGTCTGCGGCGGCTCCATCTCGAAGTCCATTGCCTCTATGGCCGAGTCCACACCAGTGGCCCTTGCGGTCGCGTCCATCCCAAGCTCCGCCGACATCGCGCGCGCGGAGGAGTTCGTGCGGGAGCGCTTCCTGCACGAGGGAGAGGACGCCGCCGCCGCACTCGCTCGGGTGGGCGGGTCCCCAACCCCCCGCCGGCGGGCGCTGGACGCCGCGCTGGCGGAGCTCGAGGGGGGGCGCGTCCGCTACCCATCGACGGCGTGGCGGCGGGAGTTCTCGCTGCTACTGGGCCTGGAAAGAGTGCTCTCCGACCAGGAGCCGCGGCTGCGCGACGGCACCGTGCTCTCCGCCCACCAGGTGGACGCGCTCTCGGGCACCCTCACCGCGCTGCTGGCGGAGGCCGAGCGCTCCAACGGAAACGGCAACGGCCGCGCCGCGGCCGCCGCCTCGCCGGAGCTGCTGGCCTCGGCGGCGATCCTCGGCAACGGGAAGGGTTCCACCGATGGAGCCCCCACTCGCTCGGCACGGCCGGCGACAAGCGAGGATGGGCAGGGGGAGGAGGAGGGGGAGGATGTCGAGGAGCGGATCGCGACCGAGGACGACGAGGCGGGAGTTGGGCTCGCGGACGATGAGGACGACGAGGGAGCCGCAGCCGCGGAGGAGGACGAGGACGAAGAGGAGGAGCTCGGCGACCTCGAGGACGAGCTCGAGCCGCTCCCCGAGAGTGACGCCGAGGAGGCCGAGGAGAGCGACGAGGAGCCGCTCGACTGGGTGGATGAGGACGAGGAGGAGGTGCTCCCCGACCAGCCCGAGGATCCCAACGCGGCGAAGCGCTTCTGGTTTGAGCACGCCACCGGAGCCGGTAAGACCGTGGCGGCGCTGGGCTTCGTCGAGGCCTCGCAGACCGGCGGCATCCTGATCCTCACCCACCGGCGCAACCTCGTCGACCAGTTCCTCGGCGAGCTGCGCGACCGCGGTTACTCGCGGCGCATCTCCCGCCCGCTGTACATGGGCGAGGACTCCACGCAGGGCCCCGTGTCGGTCGAGACCTACCAGTGGTTTGTGCGCAACGCCGGGCGTATCTCCAGCGCCTACACGATTGTGATCTGCGACGAGGCGCACACGGCGCTCGGCGAGAAGACCAGCGGCGCGATCCGCGCCTGGACCGGCCCGATCTTCATCGGCATGACCGCCACCGGGGCGCTGATCGCGCGCCACGTCACCGACCTGTTCCCTACGCAAACCTCGCGCTTCGATCTCGCCCAGGCCGCACGCCGGGGGGTGATCGCGCCGCTGCGCTGCGTGCGCATCCCGCCGGGCGTGGGCGTGCGCACGATCGCCAAGGTGCCGTTGAGACGGGGCGAGGTCGACATCGAGTTCGACCAGGAGGAGCTCGCGCAGCTGCTCGACCAGCAGCCCTTCAACCTGGCGATGGCCAACCTCTACCGCACCCGCTTCAACGGGGTGCCGGGGGTTGTGTACGCGGCGGGCGTGCGCCACGCTTACAACCTCGCCGAGGCGTTCCGCGCGGAAGGGATCAAAGCGCAGGGGGTGTCGGGCGAGACCCCCAAGCGCGAGCTGGCGAGCGTGCTCGCGCGCTACGAGCGGGGCGAGATCGACGTGCTGATCAACGCGCAGCTGCTGGCGGAGGGGTGGAACAGCCCGCGCGCCACGGTGTGCGTGCACCTCGCGCCGACGGCCTCCAAGCGCATCTACCAGCAGCGCGTGGGCCGCGTGACGCGCCGCAACCCGGGCAAGGAGGCGGGGCTGGTCGTGGACTTCGTGCACCCCGCGACCAAGCACGACGACCCCGTGGTGACGCTGCACTCGCTGCTCGACCGCGACGTCTACCGCGGCGGTGCGATCGTCGTCGGCCCCGTGCGCCGCGGGCGCGGGCGGCGGATGCGCGTCGAGCGCCGCGTGCTACCCGTGTGCGCGGAGGAGGAGCGGCGCTTCGCCGTGTTCGAGCGCGAGCTGTGGCGGATCGCCGTGGAGAACCTCGACTACGGCGAGCAGCACGTGTGGGCGGCGCTCGCCGGCGCGCGCGTCTCCGCCGCCGGGTGGCGCCGCGCGCGGGCGATGCTGCACTTCGACCGCGGCGGGGAGCTCAAGAGCCGCTTTTTGATCACCGCCGTGCAACGCAACCCCAGCCCGCGGCTGCGGCTGCGCGCGCTGGCCGACATCGCCGCCGGCCGCGACCCCGACGCGTTCGACACCGCGATCGACGTGATCGGGACATGGTCGCGCGAGGAGCGCCGCGAGGCCTCGAAGATCATGCTGCGCGCCCTCGTCGAGCGGCGCATCGGCCGCCGCGACCAGGCGAGCGCGTGGATCTGGCGCCTGGCGGAGTACACGCGCGAGCTGCACGAGGAGTACGCGGTGCAACGCTGGCCGGAGACCAAGCGCCTGCTGGGCCTGCTCGTTAACTCCTCCGGCGGTGCCCACGCGCGCAACGCGCGACGGTTGATCCACGCCTCGCGCAAGCAGGACCGCCGCCTCGCCGCCGCGCTGCTCGCCGCTGCCCTCGCCCACACCCCCGAGGCCGAAGAGGCGCTGCGCGGTGCCCGCACGCGGATGGCGCGCAAGCCCCCCGCGCTCGCGCGCGAGTTGCTGCGCAACTTCCCCAAGCGCCGCGCGCGCAACAACAAGCGCAAGCGCAAGGGCCCCAAGGGCGCGGGGGCCTCGGCCGCGCGGCCGAGGCCCGGGACGGCCGGGGTGCCGATCCCCGTGTCCAGCGAGGCGGAGAGCATCGCGCAGGCCGTCAGCGTCGCCGAGGGCGTGAGGGAGTCGGCTGGTGTTGCAGAGGTGGTGGCTGTCACCGGGTCGGCGGACGGGGCGGCGCAGAGCACCACATCGCCAGTGGACACCCCCGAGCCGGCGGGTGGCGCGAAGGGGGACGCTGAGAAGCCGCAGAGCGAGCCCGAGGCGGCGGGTACGATGGCCAAGGCTGCGGCCGGGCCGCGCGCACGACCCAAAGCTCGATCGCGCACCACCAAAAAGCCCGTGGAGTCGCCCAAGGAGGCGGTGGAGTCAGCCGCCGCACGCGTGAAAGCCGCCAGCGCCGCGCCGCCGGCGGACGAGAAGAAGAAACCTACCCGCGCCAAACCGGCCACGAGCAAACGCACCAAAGCGGCCAAACCGAAAGCTCCTGCGAGCAAGACGTCGGAGGGTTGAGTACCGCAAGTCCCCGCAGGCGACGTCCCTGCAAGTCGGAGGGGCGGGGAACGGGCCCCCGTTGGGCCCGAGGGCTGAGCGGCCGATCCCCTGGGGCCTCCGGGACCCGTCGGTCTATATGTTCAGCGCAGCGCCCGAACCGGGGCGACGCTCGTCATCGACCGCGTACCGCCGCGCGCCGCGGGGCCGACGCCCGCACTTGCGTCCTCGTCCAGGAGTGCACGCATGTCCAGCTCAACCGTCTCCTGGCTGAGGTATCGGGCATCTGAGGGCCGACCAGCCTCCCGCTGCTCCGGCCGCCGGTCTTCAGCCGTCATCGAGGGTCCTCTCGTGAAGAGCGCGTCGTCGTCCGCAGCCGGGGACGACGCGCCTCCCACTCGGGTGGCCGCCGGGCCCAGAGCCTCGTGTTCTTTGCTCATCACCTCGCTCGGATCGGCGCCGTGCCGGCGCCGAAGCTCAAGGTGCTCGCGGATGGCATCGTCTAACAACCCCATTGCGCATCCGTACTCTAGCGGTCCTCCCGGCGCCTTTTTTTGCGACGCCCTACACTTGCCCCACGGCCACCCGCTGTTCGGGCCGTGTGCGGGGCTATAGCTCAGTTGGGAGAGCGCCTGGATCGCACCCAGGAGGTCGGGGGTTCGAGTCCCCCTAGCTCCATTCCTAAAGATCCCTGCTAATCAACTGGTTTCCGTAACCGTTCAGTGGGGCAGGGATCGCTCCGGACGCTCGCAGGGCGCCCAGAGCGCAATGCCTGCCCCCCAATGGTGGCTGCGTGGTGTGCGTCGCCGAGTAGTCGCTCGACCAGCAGCACGTCTCTCCATCGGCCATCAAGACGACCGTGGCAATAATGCACGCCTACTTCCCTGAAGCCACAGCGGCCGACCATCCGTACGCATGCCGCGTTCTCCGGGAAGACTTTGCCCACCAGCTTCCATAGGCCCCTGCCAGCCGCGTCCTCTACGAGCTGCCGGCAGAGCTCGGTCCCCACCCCCCGACCCCGCGAGCTGCGCGCGACATAGATGCTTGCCTCGCCGATCCCCGCATACGCCGCTCGTTCGCTGTAAGGACCAAGCCCGGCCCAACCGACGAGCTGCTCGCCCAACTCGGCGACTAGCAGCGGGAAGCGCTCGTCAGCCACGCGCTCATGGAAATCCGCTGCGTGGCGGGGCTCGGTCTCGAACGTCGCCGCGCGCTCGGCGATCCCCTCGTTGTAAATGAAGGCGATCGCGTCGGCGTCAAGCGCCTGCGCCGCCCGAACGCGCACAGTATTCGTCATGCGCGCATTCTCATCCGAGTGGACGTCCCAGGCAATGGCCGTATGGCCAAAGCGCTTGAGGGTCACGAAGGAACTGCCAACACCACCGTGGCCCCGTCACGCAGCGGGCCAGGTGGCGTTTCTGGTTCCCCCAGACATACCTAGCCCGAGGCACCGCGCGCGGCGCGGCGGATCGAGAGCGCGAGCAGTCCGATCACCGCGAGCGGCATGACCCACCAGGCTGAGATCGCGGCGCCGGCCAGCAGTGCGGTCAGGGCCAGGGCGAGCACGACCCCGAGCGCTGTCCGCCAGTCATCGTCGACGACGAACTCCCAGACACCGATCGCGAATTGCCGAATGCGGATCATGCGCTCACTGTCCGGTCGGGGGTCTCGCTGGGTATGGCCTGCTCGGCGTTGGCCAGTCCCGGCGCTCGGCGTAGAGCCCAGATCATCGCGCTCGCGGCCAGCAACACCCCGGGGATGATCGCCAGCAGGGCGGCGTCGCCGCCCGGCCAGCTCGCTCCGGCGCCCTCGGCGCCCCAGAACATGCCGAACGAGCTGAGCATCACCCCGACCGCGAACTTCATCGTGTTCTCGGGCACCCGCGCCAGCGGCGCTCGCGCCGCGACGCCTGCGAGCACGACCAGCAGCACGGCGACCCCGGCGGCCGCGGCGGCCAGTGGGACACGGTGCTGGTTGGCCCCGAACGTGAGCACGATGAACGCGACCTCCAGACCCTCCAGCAGCACTCCCTTCAATGCGATCGTGAAGGCGTACCCGTCGAAGCCGGAAGGACCCGCGCCGGCAGTACGCGCCGCTTCGGCCTCTTCCTGGAAGATCTGCAGCTCGTCGTGCTTGGCCTTCAGTCCCGCGCCGCGCAGAATCGCCTTGCGTAGCCACTGCAGGCCAAAGATCAACAGCAACCCGCCGACGATGACCCGCAGGACACCGATCGGCAGGGAGGTGAGCGCCGGCCCGAGCGCCGCCACGATCACAGCGAGTGCCAGCGTCGCCGCCGCGACACCGCTCATCGCCGAGGGCCAGCTGCGGGTGGTCCCGACCGCGAGGACGATCGTCAGTGCCTCGACAGCCTCCACAGCGCAGGCGAGGAAGACCGACAAGGCCAGTCCGATGTCTGCGCCGCTCATGCTTGTGCTGCTCCTGATGGAATGTTAATGCTGTGCTCCTACGTGTCGGTTAGATGATGGCGTGGTCCGAGGGCACGACGCGGATCTCAGTCTCCGTAGCTCGCCTCGTGAGCGTCCACCGAGGTGCCCGGGAGCCGGGCGGAGTAGATCGAGCGGGCGCGAAACAGCCGGGAGATGACGGTTGCCTCCACGACCGCGAGCAGCATCGGGAGCGTCAGCCCAGCGCCGGCGATGGGTTTAGACGACTCCGCCGGTGACTACATCGAACAGTTCACGCGGCCGCGTGCGTCGTGCCGCGTTGGTTACCTGTTGGCTTGCCCAGTCACCCACCTAATGATCTTTTCGGTGCGCTCTGGCGCGAGTGCGTGGCCGCCCTTGTAGCGGACGTGCTCCAACTTCTCGCGCGCGCCGCGAGCCTCCCAGGCACCCGTGGCCGCCTGCACGGCCTCTGGAGCGTCAGCCGAGTAGCGATCCTCGGTCGCAGATAACAGCAGTAGAGGTCGCGGAGCGATCAGTCCGACAAACCCATCGATGTCGGCGAGGTTGAGGATCCCCGGGATCGCCTGCGAGAACTCGATCCCAGATCGATCGAGCATCCGCCGCTTGTAGCTGCACGCGCTGCCGCTGGCGCAAGCGAACCTAACGCGCTCGTCCAGCGCGGCGAGCAGGATCGTCACGTAGCCTCCATACGAGTGCCCTACTGCGCCGAGCTTCGAGCCGTCGACCCGCTCGTCCGCCAGCAGCGCCGACAGCCCGCAAGCGGCGTCGCCGAGCACCGTGGTAGCCAGCAGCCGGCCGGACACCAGCCGGTACGCCATCTCATTGAAGTACTGACGCCAGTCGTCCTCGCGCTCGTCGATACCAGGGCCGGTGTAGCGGCGGTCCTCGAACCCGACGGCGTCGGGCGCGAGCACGACGACCCCGGCACGGGCGAGCGAGGGCCCGAACGCTTGAAGCGGGTCGCCCGCCAGTCCGGCGACCTCACTCTTGCCCAAATGCCACTCACTGTTGTGCTGGTGGTGCGCTAGAACCGCCGGGAACGGCCCGGGGTCGTCGGGCACGAGCAGAAGCGCTGGGACCTCCTCCTCGACGCCGACGTAACACACCCGCAGCTCGATATATCCATCCAGGCGGCGCTCGGACAACACGTCAAAGACGCTGTCGTGTTGCTCGAACGCAACCAGTTGCGCGAAGTCCGTTCGCAGTCGAGAGGCAGGATCCATGCCCTGGATGATGCACGCAACGTCCACCGGCCCGATTTTGGTCCCCTCGTCAGCCGTGCGCAGTTAGCGGAGTTGGCTTAAATCGAGGGGAAACGCGGCATGGGCACGGGTGGTTTCGAACCACCGACCTCTCGCGTGTGAAGCGGCTCGGAAAAGCCCGGAGAAACGCCAGAAACCGCTCTAACAAGCCAAATGCGGTTCGCATCTTTTCTGCCTCGATCCCCGCAGATACCAGGGTTTCCCGGTGGATTTGGCCCACCAAACGGCCCCGGTGGGCCAAAAAGATTCGGTATCGAGACAATTGCGTCCAGATGGGCCACACATTGCACGAAGCCCAGGTCGCGGTTCTCAGATGGGTGGCCGATGGCTGCCCTGATGGTGTGATGGACGGCTCAGCGCACCGTATCTCGGCCGCGGCCCTCCGCAGCCGGGGTCTGATCCGAGTCTCTGGCCGCGGACGGACCTGGAGCGCCACAATCACGGAGGCGGGCAGTGCCTACCTCGTGTCTCCACCTCCACCTCGTAAGCAGACACCCCGACCAACTCGGCGCGCCCCAACGAACCGCGCCGATCCGCCGCAGCCTGCTCCCGTGCCGGCCGCCAGCCGCGACGACGCTATCGCGGAGGATCTCCGTCAAGCGTACCCATCTATCCGCGCTACGCGCTCAGCAGCGCGGGGACTGCGTCCCGCACTAGACGGGCGACTGGTCGTCGGCGAACGACCCGGTGTTGTACGCATGGTCGTGAGCCGTGATCGGCTTCGTCGAGCCCTGGTACTGGCCCATAGCCTTATAACGGGCGCTAAACGCCGTGGCTGGAGCATCGAGCCGTACTCCAAGGATCCGTACCGCGCCCATCCTGGCGTGGCAATCGTGATCCGTGAGCACCATTACCCGATCGAAGTTCACGAGCAGACGCGGACACTCCCGTTCACACAGGAAGAAATTGAGGTGTGGCGCAACGAGTACTCGTGGATGAAGGATCGCGCCCACAAGATGCCTCCTCCGCAGCGCAAGCGCAAAGAGCCAACCGGAACGCTCCGGCTCGTATTGCCCAACAGCTACGGTCGCGGGCCCACCAGCTGGACCGACAGCCCTCGCTCGCTCAACGGCTCACTGAGCCATGTGCTCCGCTCGCTCGAAGAGCGCGCCGTTGCGGACGATCTTGCCGCGGAGAACGCACGACGACGCCAAGAAGAGTTCGAACGAGCGCAAGCGCTGCACGCCGAACGTGCTCGCTTGGCGCGGATCGAGGAGGCTCGGGTCACCCGCGCGATGGCAGAGATCAACGCCTGGCGGCAAGCCCAAGCTCTCGCGGACTACGCCGCGATACTTCGCCAACGGCTTCCAAAGCTGACAGATGCTGAGCGTGATCGCATCGAGGCATGGTGTCAATGGCTAGAACACCGGGCACGACGCTTAGACCCCACTAGCGACACTTCACTCATCGTCGGATTCAACGACGAACAGGATGCACGAGGCTGGTAACCGAAGGGTCGACCGCCAGGTATCCGGGGCAGCATCGTGGCTGTCGGTCATCCAGTGCTCGGAAGCCACCGGGCTCGCTGCGAATTCCATTGGCCATGAACCTTCCCCGCAAGCATGGGATCGAGGAAGGCGGCGGCACGCTCGAATGCATCGGGCAGGCTGGACTCGACATCGACGGTCTCGGCGAGACGGCGGTAGGGGTCCGCCCAAGAATCCGGAGGCGGTGGCAGTTTGGCAGGCAGGGCCTGGAGGTTGCGCTCTTCAAACGTTTGCTCCAAAGCGCGTCGCAGAGTCGCGGCGTCGATCATGGCTGAGCCCTCGATCAGGAGGATGTCTATGAGATCCTTTGGTCGGGTGCTCGGCCGCTCGGCTCGCCCATACGTCCGGGTATAGGCATGCACCTTCTCGGCGAGGTGTTGTGGCAAGGTGATAGCGGGGAGCGCGAGTGGCTCGATGCCGGCGAACGAGAGCAGCGATGTGGTGTGGATTGTGTCCGGCGTCCACGAAAGCGAGTCGGCGAATGAGATGTCTACGACAAACTGCTCGAAGGTGCGTCCGGCGAGCTGTGCTGTGACATGGAAACGGACCGCTGAGAACTCGTCTGTGTCGCCCAGCTCGTCGGTTCTCGCGGCTGCGAACGTGAAGAAGTCGTCGAGTTCAAGCTGCTGTGCGGCGATGATGTCCTGGATCGCGGCCTGCTCGTCGTCGTCGCGTCCGAGGTCGATGTCCTTGGTGGCGCGTGTCATGCCTGCGAGGCGAAAGTCCAAGGCGAGTGCGCCCTTGAGCACCCAGCGATTGGGAGCAACGAAAAGCAGGCGGCGCAGAAATAGCTCGAAGGCGACCCTCTTACGCAGCCGGGCGATCCCGAGCCCAGTAGCCTTGGCCTCGTTCTTGAGTCGCTGATCCAGCGCTTGGCGGAAGGCGATGGCGCTGGCGTACTTCATGGATGCTCTATTGCGAGAGCACGTCTTCGATCAGTTGCTTGCCGCGCTGGTGAGAGTCTGCGCTCCGGAGCTGATCCGCTGTGATCAGGCCACGGCGGAGTGCCTGGCTTACCGCTGTCGAGAGCTGCTCTGGCTGAAGTCGTACGGCAACGTCCAGCAGTGTTCGCGCGGGTGTTGTCAGGGGTAGACCATCGCGCCAGACTGAGGCAACGGCTTCATCGTCGGGGCGGGTGTGGATCGCGACGCCACCCGGGCGACGCAGCCCGCGGTGCCGCCGCGGGACAAGGACGTGCACGACGTCGGGGATGGTGTCGCTGAGATCTAGCAGCGCCAGGGCGCTCTCGTGAGAGAGGAGCGCATCGGCAATGCCGATCGCCATCCACGCCTCGCGCATGTCGTCGTGCTCGGCGGTCGGGTATCCCTGGATGCGGTACAGCCCCCTCCGCACGCGCTCGAAGCGGCCGCGGCGCACATGATGCTCCAAGAGCTGTCGGCTGACCCCATGGGCGCGAGCCTGACGGGCATTGAAGTAGCCGCTCTGCTGGTATGCCTCGGCCTCCAGCTGATGAATATCAGGCGCAAGTCTGTCAGCCATAAGACAAGTATAGCTTTACTTTTGCGGATCAGCGGCAAGCCGGGTAGCTGTCCAAAGTCGTTGTCTCTGCTTGCACCGGCGACCTATCGTTGTCCGGACGACCACTCGCTCACTCGAATTCCCGTGGGGTTGACTGGTGCCTTTGGCCGGTACCAGTCGCTAAAGTTAGCGTTGGAGCCAAATGACGGAGCCACACGTACCGTCCTTCGTGGTGCTGACGATGGCAGGTGTCGGCAAAGGCCGATAAGGAGCCGCCTCTTATTCCGAAGAGCGTGATTTGTAGCTGCCCGAGACCGACTTTGGCCCACCATTTGGCCCACCGGCCCGATTTTGGTCCCCTGGTCAGCCGTGCGCAGTTAGCGGAGTTGGCTTAAAGAGAGGGGAAACGCGGCATGGGCACGGGTGGTTTCGAACCACCGACCTCTCGCGTGTGAAGCGAGCGCTCTCCCACTGAGCTACGTGCCCTCCACGCCTCATTCTATTGGCTCTGCGGGGTTGCCGGCCGTCTACACCACCACGCCAGGCGCCGGATGGGGCTCCAGACGGGTGGCGGGGATCGAGTAGGCGCGGGCCAGCACCTCGACCTGGCTCTGCGTCAGCGAGGCGCCGAACGCGGGGGCGCCCCCAAGCTTGAGGTAGGCGCTCTGCACGACCTTGCCGATCAGCGACAGGTCGTAGTGGCCGTCGTAGACGCAGTAGATGTAGAGCGGCGCATTGGCGTGCAGGAACCGCGCGGTCGCTGAGCTTTCCCCGCCCCCCGGCGCGGGCGCTACTCCCCTCGTAGCACCCGGAGCTGACCGGCGGGCGTGAGCTGCCGAATGCGTGGAAGAGGTCCCCGACCCCGCGGCCAGCGCCGCCGCGAGGTACTGCCACCCACGCTGGGTGAGGCGGACGTAGGACTTGAGCATGCCGGCGAGCTCAGCGGCGGGCCCGGTGACGCTGCCTTCGGTGGTCACTTCCGCGGGCAGCACGAGCGTCGCGGCGCGACGCTCGGCGGCGGCCACCTTCACGCGCAGCGCGGGGACGACGCCGTTGGGGAGTCCGCCCGCGACCGACGGCCATGCCGCACGGGCAGCGGCTACCTCAGCGGCGGTGGGGCTCTGCAGTCGCTGCAGGGTGTGCGCCAGCTGCACGAGGTCGGCGCGCTCCACCCGCAATGCTGCCGGCCGCGGGCGGTGCCCGCCACAGCCCGCCGCTCCCGCGGCGGCGGTTCCAGCTACGAGCGCCGCCGCCGCGAGGCGGGCGAAACGTGAGGTCGTCCTCGCTCCGGTGTTTATGCGGACAGCAGGTCGACGATGAAGATCAACGGCGAGTTCGGCGGGATCTTGGGCGGCGACCCTTTCGTGCCGTACGCCAGTTCGGCGGGGATGATCAGCTCGCGCCGGCCGCCTACGCGCATACCGACTACGCCCTCGTCCCAGCCCTTGATGACCTGGCCCTCGCCGAGTGTGAAGGTGAAGGGTTCTTTCGTTTCCCAGGAGGCGTTGAACACCTTGCCGGTGCTGTACAGCGCGCCGACGTAGTTGACCGTCACCGACTCCCCGGCCTTCGCTGCGGCGCCGGTGCCCGGGATGATTTCTTTGGTCACGAGCTTCGTCGGGGCTGGGCCCTTGGGGGGTGTGATCGTTGGCTCGGTGGCGAGCGGTCCGCTGGTAGGCGTGGTGCCGGTGGTGGACACGGGGGTCTTTTCGACGACGGAGTTCGCCGCGGTGGACTCGTTGCCGACCGCGATCGTGCTGGAGCCGCTCGACCCGCAGCCGGCGATCAGCGCTGCTGCGCCGATGGTCGCCAAGCCGAGGACGCGGCGGGGGAAGGTGAGTTTGGAAAGGTTCATCACGGTTGCGCAGCCTAACGGAACGCGACACATTTGTGGTGCACCACCCTTTGGAGCCGCCCGAGCGCCCTGAGCGGGCGCGCGCGCGCCGTCCGCCCTTCGGAGGAATCGGGCGGTCGCCCCGTCTGCCCTTCGGCGGTGAAGCTCGCCGGACTTCCCCGCGCGCTAGGATCCACGGTGGACCGTGCTAGGCGGGGAGGTAGCGGTGCCCTGCACCCGCAATCCGCTCTAGCGGGGCTGAATTCCCCCCCGAGGGGCGTTTCGCTCCGGTCGCTCCGCCGTTTGGGGCGTCGATGGCTCGGATCCCCGCGCGGTGTCGGCTTGTGAACCAGGTCAGGTCCGGAAGGAAGCAGCCTTAAGCGATCCCCGGCAGGCGCAGCGGGCGTTCCCGATCCGGAGTCGCGAGCGGCGATCGGCGATCGGCTGTGGAGCCTCGACGGGGGGTGCACGGTCCGTTACCGGCAACGCTGGAGGATCCGCCACGAGCGGTTGGTGTGGGTCGCCGTGAAGCCGGAGGGGACCGCGACCGGCTGGTGTGGGTCGTTGAGGTCGAGGATGTAGTGTTCCTGGACTTCGGCGTTGGCTGGGTCCACGAAGGTGCCGTGCGCGATCTTCTGCATCTGGAGGTTGGCGATCTCGCTCGGAGGGGTTTCCAGCCACAACGCCAGCAGCGGCACCGGCGCGTGGTTGGTCACGCCGATCGGCTCGCAGCTGGTGGCGATCGCACCCGCGTCCACCAGCGCGGTCAGTTCGTCCTGGATGCGCTGCTGGCGGCCCAGTTCGTTCAGTTCGCGGTGGTCGGAGCGGTACTGCGAGGGAATCGACGCCAGCAACGCCACCACCGAGACGGCCGCCGCTGCCATCCACCAACGCCGGTGGGGGTCGCCGTGCGGCAGCTCCATCCAGCCGCACACGGCCGCACCGGCGAAGACGCACAGGATCGCCGCGGCGAGGAACGCGTAGCGGGTGTCGATCGGCAGCCCGACGCTCGCAAAGGCGGCGAACACTCCCACCGCCACCACGCCTGCGAGCGCGCCGGGGAGGGCACGGGCGCGCAGCCACGCCAGCGACAGCACCCCGCCGAGCGCGGCCACCACGAGCACGAAGGGCCCCAGGATCTCGCCGATCCGCCGCGGGATGTACTCGGGCACCTTGCCGATCCCCGTCTCGCGATGCAGCGTTTCAGCGGTGTGTCTGGTGTTGGTCAGCGACCACAGCGGGTTTCCGGTCACCAGCCAATCGCTTGCCACCCACACGATCGGGGCGGCCGCGGCCAGCAGCGCCAGGCGGGCAAGTTGGCCGGGAGTGCGCGCGGCGCCGGCGCCGGGCGCGTGCGGGGGCTCCGCGACGGCGCCGAGCTGGCTGGGGGTGCCCGGCGTCTCCGCGACGGCGCCCCGTTGAGCACGCACGGTCGGCAGCGCGAGGTACAGCCAGTACAGCCCCGAGAACGCCCACGCCTCCGGTCGCAGCAGTCCGGCGAGTGCCAGCAGTGCCAGCACTGGCGCGCCCGCGCGGCGGTGGCGGGTCTCGACGATCAGCGCGCTCAGCACCAGCAGCAGGTAGGGGACGTCCACGTAGGCGCGCACCCCGTAGGAGAGGATCGGCAGGCGCGTCAGCAGCAGCAGCGCCGCGACGGCGCCAGCGGGACGGTTGAACCACAGCGCGCCCAGCCGGTACACGGCCCACCCGCATGCCGAGAGGGCGAGGAAGCCGAGGGCGACGGTGATCTGCGAGGCAGTGTGGGGGCCGAATGGAGCAACCACCACCCCGAGCGCCTCGACCAGCGGATGGGGCGTCGGCGCGATCGGGATCCCGTACTGCGGGGTTTCCCCGCGCGTCAGCCGCTGCCCCCACACGAGCGCGTACAACGTGTCGTAGTTGGCGAACCCGACGCCGCTTGCGACCCGCAGCAGTACGGCCCCCGCCGCAATCGCCAGCGGCGTGGCGAGGCGGGCGGGAAGACGGCGGGTATCGGTGCGCCTGCCCTGCACATCGCCCTCGGCGGCTCCCCGGGGCATATCCTCGGCTGCCCGGGCTGTGGTTGGGGGGCTTTCGGAAAGCTTTTTGGTGGGGGGCGCCACAGGTGCGCACGCTAGCCGCTGAGCGCCGAGAGCGGCCGGATAGACTCAGCCCCAGGGTGCCGGACAGCGATCAGCCACAGCAACAGCAGCAGTCCCTCTACCGCCGCAACCGCCCGCGCACGTTCGCCGACGTCGTCGGCCAGGAGCCGGTGGTACGCACGCTGCGGGGCGCGGTGGAACGTGGGAGGGTGCACCACGCCTACCTGTTCGTGGGCTCGCGCGGCACCGGCAAGACCTCGATGGCAAAGATCCTCGCGGCCTGCCTCAACTGCGAGCGCGGACCGACCACAGAGCCGTGCGGGGAGTGCGAGTCCTGTCGCGCGATCGCCGCCGCGCGCTCACTCGATGTGATCGAGATGGACGCTGCCTCCAACAACTCGGTCGAGGACATCCGTGAGTTGCGCGAGAGCGTCGCCTTCGCACCGGTGAGTGGGCGCTCCAAGGTGTACATCCTCGACGAGGCCCACATGCTCTCACAGGCGGCGTGGAACGCGTTCCTGAAGACGCTGGAGGAGCCGCCGCCCGACACCGTGTTCGTGCTGGCCACGACGGAGGCGCAGAAGGTGCCGGCCACGGTCGTGGACCGCTGCCACCGCTTCGACTTCCAGCGCCCCACCGTCGAGCAGATCGCGGGCGTCGTGAGCCGCGCCGCGCAGGCCGAGGCGATCGAGATCCCCCCGGAGGCGGCGGCCGCCGTGGCGCGCGCGGCCACGGGCAGCTTCCGCGACGCGCTGGGGACGCTCGAGCAGCTGCTCACCTACAGCGGGCCGGAGATCGTGCTGGGGGACGTGCTCGCGGTGCTGGGGGTGACCGACTCCCAGCTGCTGGAAGAGACGATCGACGCCGTGGCGCAGGGGAGTGCCAGGCAGGTGCTGCTGGCGGTGGCGCGCTGCGCGGAGGGCGGCAGAGACGCGGGCGCGTTCACGGCCGATCTGGAGGGTCGCGCGCGCGATCTGCTGGTGGTGCACACCCTCGGGGAAGTGCCGGCCGAGCTGTCGCTGACGGCCGAGGCGGACGCGCGCCTGCAGGCGCAGGCGGAGCGGGTGCCGCAAGCGCTCGCGGTGCGCCTGCTGGAGCAGCTGGGCGGGGCGCTCGAGGCGGTGAAGGCCGGCGGCGAGCCGCGCACGCAACTGGAGCTGGCGCTCGTGAAGGCGGCGCGCCCGGAGACCGACGGCTCGCTGAAGGCGCTGCTGGCACGGATCGAGCGCCTGGAGCGGCAGTTGGCGGGAGGAGGGGATGGGGATGGAGGTGGATGGGAGCCGGCCGCGCCGCATCCGGCCGACGACCTGCTGGCGGTCGCCGCGTCGGAGCGGCCCGCGGCGCAGAGCGCCCCCTCGCCGCCGCCGGCGGCGCCCCTACCGAGCGAGGAGCCCGCGCGGGTGGCAGGCGTGGAAGAGCTCGACACGCTGTGGCCGGCAGTGGTGGAGCTGGTGGGGGCCGAGAACAAGTTGTTGAGCGCCGTGCTCAAGGACGCGCGGGCGGTGGCCCTGAGCGAAGAGGAGCTGACGGTCGCGTTCGCCGCGTCGGCGTCGTTCCTGAAGAAGAAAGCCGAAGACAACGCCCACCGCGCGACGGTGACCGAGGCGCTGCGCCAGCTCACCGGGCAACAGCGGCTGCGGGTGGTGTACGAGCTGCGCGAGGAGCTGCCCCCACCTGCGGAGGGAGAGGGCGTGCAGGCGCCACGCAGCGAAGAGGAGTGGGTGGCACGCTTCAAGGATGAGCTCGACGCGGAGGAGCTCGTCGGTGCGGGCGAGACGATCGGCGAAAGCGAGTAAGGAGCGAGCACGATGCCCCAGCAGAAGCGACCCAACATGCAGCAGATGCTCCAGCAGGTGCAGAAGATGCAGCGCGACATGGAGCAGGCCCAGGAGTCCCTCAAGCACGAGACCGTCGAGGCGGCGGCGGGCGGGGGCGTGGTGAAGGTGCAGGTGTCGGGCGATCTGCAGGTGCGGTCGGTGACGATCGCCCCCGAGGCGGCCGACCCCGAGGACGTGGAGATGCTCGGCGACATGGTGCTGGCGGCCGTCAACGAGGCGCTGCGCGCCGCCCAAGAGCTCGCGGCCGAGCGGATGGGCGGCGCGACCGGGGGACTCGATCTGGGCGCGCTCGGTGGGCTCGGGCTGCCGGGTTTGTAGGGCTCGTGGTGGGGTTCCAGTTCGCAGTGGCACCGATGACTCGACCACCCTGGATATGAGTGCCGTGTCGCGCGCATGAGCACCTTCGCGCCCCCCGTCCAGAAGCTGGTCGCCGAGCTCTCCAAGCTGCCCGGCATCGGCAACCGCACGGCGCAGCGGCTGGCCTTCCACGTCCTGCGTGCCTCCGGCGAGGACGCCACCGCGCTGGCACAGGCGATTCTCGACGTGAAGGAGCGGATCGGGCTGTGCGAGGTGTGCTTCAACCTCACCGACGAGCCGCGCTGTCGCATCTGCCGCGACCCGCGCCGCGACCAGGGCGTGATCTGCGTGGTGGAGGAGCCCTCCGACGTGATCCCGATGGAGCGCACGCACGAATTCGAGGGCGTCTACCACGTGCTCGGCGGCGCGCTCTCACCGATCGACGGGGTCGACCCGGAGGACCTGAAGATCGCCGAGCTCTACGCTCGCGTGGTTACCTCGCCGGCCGGGTCCTCGGCGGGCGTAAACGGGACACCGGATGCAGGCACGGAGGTCCGCGAGATCGTGCTCGCCACCAACCCCACTACCACCGGGGAGGCGACCGCGCTGCACATTGCACAGGGCCTGCACGAGCGCGCCCCCGAGCTGCGGGTGACCCGCCTGGCGAGCGGCCTGCCGGTGGGGTCGGACCTCGAGTACGCCGACGAGGTCACTCTCGGCAAGGCGCTCTCAGGTCGTCGTGCGGTGTAGCGCCCCGTCCCCGTCGGGCGTCTCCGCCAGCGCCGGCGGGCAGGGGTCCTCGACGAGTTCCTCTACCAGCGTGTCGGCGGCGCCCTCATCGAGGCGGGCGGCGGGCCGCGGCGGGCTCGTTTGACGCAGCTTGGAGACGATCGCGTCGAGCTCGAACGAGGCCCAGCAGGCCCGCGCGAGCTCGTGCCCGTGGTTGGCCCAGGTGGCGTTGATCACCTTGAAGCCGCGCGATTGCAGCCATTCGACGGCGGGCAGGTAGTCGGTGTCGCTGGAGACGAGCACCGCCGCGTCGAACGCACCCTCGCCGGCCAGCGAGAGCAACCCCGTGACGATCGCCGTGTCGACGCCTTTCTCGGTGGACCAGCGCAGCGTCTCCTGGCAGTTGGGGCACTTCTCGATCGAGTGCTCGCACGCTCTGCAGTAGACCGAACGCGGTTTGGAGCGGCGCACGCGGGTGGTGACGCGGAAGCGGGGCTGCTTGTCGAGGAACGCGTCCAGCCAGCCCTTCAGCTTCCTGCCGGGGTCGTCTTCGTCGTAGGAGGCGTACACCAACGCCTCCTCGAGGTGCAGCGCGTCGCCGAAGCCGGCGAGCTGCAGTTGTCGTTCGCTCTCGCCGAGCAGCTCCGCGGGGACCTTGCGCCAGTCGATCAGATCGCCGTGGGCGCGGTTTCTCCACTGCAGGGAGAAGTTCCAGAAGTCGATGAAGATGCTTGTGCGGTAGGCCACGCCCTACCCCCTATCGGGTCGATTGCTCATTGACATTGACCTAAGGATAGGCACTAGCGCCATTTCTTCCGCTGCCACCTTTTTGGGAGAGGTCCTATCCTCCGTGCGTGTCCAACATCGTCGTGATGAAGTTCGGCGGTACCTCCGTCGCCGACGCCGAGCGGATCAAGCGCGCCGCGCGGCGGATCGTCGAGCGCCGCGAGGGTGGAGCAAACGTGGTGGCGGTGCTCTCTGCGCGCGGCAAGACCACCGACGAGCTGATCGCGATGGCCGCGGAGGTCTCCACGGCGCCCGACCCGCGCGAGATGGACATGCTGCTGTCCGCCGGCGAGCGGATCTCCTGCGCGCTGTGTGCGATGGCGATCCGCGACCTCGGCCACCGCGCGATCTCGCTCACCGGCTCACAGGCGGGGATCGTCACCGACAGCTGGCACACCTCCGCCCGGATCATCGAGGTGCGCGCCGACCGCGTCAAGGAGGCGCTCGAGGAGGACCAGATCGTGCTGGTGGCCGGCTTCCAGGGTGTATCCACCGCTACCCAGGATGTCACCACACTGGGGCGCGGCGGCTCGGACACGACCGCGGTTGCCGTCGCCGCCGAGCTGGGCGCGGAGGTGTGCGAAATCTACACCGACGTTCCCGGCGTGTTCAGCGCCGACCCGCGGGTGGTGCCCGACGCGCGCAAGCTGGACGTGGTCACGTTCGAGGAGATGCTGGAGATGGCATCCTCCGGCGCGGGCGTGCTGCAACTGCGCTCGGTGGAGTACGCGCGCAACCATGGCGTGCGCATCCACTGCCGCTCATCGTTTGACGACCGTCCCGGTACCGTGGTGGTGTCGGAAGGAGAGAACATGGACCGTGCCGAGAGACCTGTCGTAACAGCCGTCACATACTCGACCTCGGAGGCGATGATCACGCTGAACGACGTCCCCCACAGGCCGGGCATGGCGGCCCGCATCTTCACGGCGCTCGCCGACGCCCGCGTGGAGGTGGACATGATCGAGCAGAACCTGCCATGGGGGAAGGGAAGTTCGCGATCATCTCCTTCACGATCCCCCGCGACCGCGTGCGCGACGCGTGCGCGGCGCTCGAGCCGCTGACGGGCGAGGCGTTTGCGGAGCTGGTGGCCAACGAGGACGTCGGCAAGGTGTCGATCGTCGGCGCCGGCATGCGCACGTACCCGGGCGTGGGGGCGAAGGTGTTCAACGTGCTCGCCGCCGAGGGCCTCAACCTCAAAATGATCACGACCTCGCCGATCAGGATCTCGAGCGTGATCCCGCGCGAGCGCGTGGACTCGGTCGTGCGCGCGCTGCACGCCGCGTTTGAGCTCTCCGGCCCCGACACGATCCGCGTCGAAGAGACCTTCGAGCGGCAGGGTGTGGAGTAGGTGGCCGGCTGCAGCCCCAACGTGCGCTGGCAGCGTACGGCGCTCACCCGCGAGCGGCGCTGGGAGGCACTGGGGTGCGCGGGGGCGACGGTGTGGTTCACGGGGCTGCCGGCGGCGGGCAAGTCGACGCTCGCGAGCGCGGTGGAGGAGGGGCTGGTGGAGGCCGGCAGGCCGGCGTTCCTGCTCGACGGCGACAACCTGCGCCACGGGCTCAACGGCGACCTCGGCTTCGACGAGCGGGCGCGCAGCGAGAACGTGCGCCGCACCGCCCACGTCGCAAAGCTGCTGGCGGAGTCGGGATCGATCGCGCTGGTGAGCCTGGTGAGTCCCTACCTGGCCGACCGCGAGGCGGCGGCGATGCTTCACACCGACGCGGGTCTGCAGTTCATCGAGGTGTTCGTGGATGCTCCCCTGGCGCTCTGCCAAGCGCGCGACCCCAAGGGACTGTATGCGCGGGCGCGGGCGGGTGAGCTGCGCGGAATGACGGGCGTGGGCGCCCCCTACGAAGCGCCGGAGCACCCCGACCTGGTGGTGCGCTCGGGTGAGGAGACGGTCGAGGAGGCGGTCGAGCAGGTCATGCGCTTACTGGAGATCCGCTCGCTGTGTCCAGCGGCCCGCAACGGCCACAACGCTGCCCGCCCGGCCTGACGGCGTCAGGCGGCGGGGGTCGCGGCGGCGAGCGGCCCCAAACGGGGGGAGTGGCCGTAGAGCTCAAACGCTCTGAAGCCGGAGAAGGTCTTGTGCTCGGAGCCGTGGAAGTCGGAGGAGCCGGTCGTGAGCAGGTCGAGCTCCGCGGCGATCTCGCACAGCAGCCCCACCTGCGCGGCGGTGTGGGTGGGGTAGAAGGCCTCGACGCCATCGACCCCGAGCGACGCGAAGCGCTCCAGCATCGCGCGCACTGTCTCGGGCTCCTGCACATCCCAGAAGGGGTGCGCCCATACAGCGACGCCGCCGGCGGTGTGGATCAGCTCGATCGCCTTCGCCACGGTGGGGCGCGTGCGCGCGACGTAGGTGGGCACGCCAGGCACCAGGTAGCGGGGAAACAGCTCCTTCAGACTGCCGATCCCCTCGTCGGCGATCCTGGCGGCATTGGCGGGGTGGTCGAGCAGCGCATGGGCGAGATGGGGGCGCCCCAGCGGGTCGCCGGCGGCCTGGCGGCGGCGCAGCTCGGTGTCGTCGAGCGCAAAGCCCTCCGCGCGCAGCAGGTCGGCCATCGCCAGCACGCGCCGCTCGCGGTCGCCGCGCAGGTCCTCCAGCGTGGCGGCGAAGGCGGCGTCGTGGTGGTTGACGAGATAGCCGAGGATGTGCAGCTCCTCATAGGCCTCGTCCACGGAGGAGAGCTCGGTGGCAGGGATCACGCGCACGCCCGCGCGTGCGCCCTCCTCCAAGGCCTGCTGCACGCCCGCGACCGAGTCGTGGTCGGTGAGCGCCAGCAGCTCAACGCCCGCGGCGGCGGCTGCGCGCACTACCTCGGCGGGGGCGAATTCGCCGTCGGAGTGCAGCGAGTGCGATTGCAGGTCGAAGGTGGGGCGCATGGGGTCGCGTACCGTACAGGTCAGCCGTCGAGCGAGCTCTGCAGCTGCTCGAGCACGCGCACCACGCGCAAACCGGAGTGCCCGTCGGAGCGAGGTGCGGCACCGGTGCGCAGGCACTCGACGAAGTGTTCGCACTCGACGCGCAGCGGCTCGACGGGAGGGATCTGCGGCGAGAAGATCGCCCCCGAGCGCGCGATGTACTCCCCCCACGAGCGCGTGTCCTCGTCGAAGCCCTTGTCGTAGAGTGTGAGCTTGCCCTCCAGCTGCATGTCGTCGAATGTGGCCATCCGCCGCGCGCCGACGACCGTGAGGCGCCGCTCCTTGTGAGGGTCGAGCCAGGAGAGGTGCAGGTGCGCGACGATCCCGGAGGGGAAGCGCAGGTAGCAGAAGACGACGTCCTCGACCCCCTCGCGCACGTAGGAGCGCCCGTGCGCGACGCACTCGGAGGGCTCTTCGTCGATCAGCGACAGGATCACCGAGACGTCGTGCGCGCCGAGGCTCCACAGCGCGTTCTCGTCGGCGCGCAGCTTGCCGAGGTTCAAGCGATTACCGTACACGTAGTACAGCTCGCCCAACTCACCCCCGGCGATCAACTCGCGCAGGCGATCGACGGCGGGGTGGTACTCGAGCAGGTGGCCAACCATCAGCACCCGTCCGGCGCGCTCGGCGGCGGCAACCGCCGCTTCCGCGTCGGCGGCGGTGGTCGCAAGCGGCTTCTCCACGAAGCAGTGCTTGCCGGCCCCGGCCACCCGCACGGCGAGCTCGGCGTGTGAGGGCACCGGCGTGGCGAGCACCACCGCATCGAGCTCGGGGTCGTCGAGCAGCTCCTGCAGCTCCCCCGTGACGCGCGCGCCGGGGAACTGCTGCGCCGCCCGAGCGCGGGCCTGCTCGGACGAATCGCACAGCCAGCGCAGCTCGCAACCGGGGAGCACAGCGAGGTTGCGCGCGAGGTTGGGCCCCCAGTAGCCGAGGCCGGCGACTCCAACCCGAATGGGAGCCCCGCTTGCCTCGGTGGAGCCGCTGTCATTCATTGGGGATCGTCCGCGTGCGCGATTTGGGCACCGGCCGCGTGGGCGGTGGGCCTCCATGCCCACCTAAGGGTCGCAGCAGGGCAGTTCGAGCGCGTCATCGCGAGGCGAGCGTATCGATCGCCCGCACGCAGCGCTCGGCCGCGTGCCCGTCTCCGTACAGCTCTGGCCGCTCCGAGGGCGGCTCACGTTCGAGCGCGGCGAGGGCGGCCGCGGGCTCGAGATCCACGAGCGTGTTCCAACCTGCCTCGACGGTCTCGACCCACTCGGTGCGATCGCGCAGCGTGATGCAGGGCACCGCCGCCAGGTATGCCTCCTTCTGGACCCCGCCGGAGTCGGTAAGCACCGCACGGGCGTTGCAGAGCAGCGCGGCCAGCTCCCCGTAGCCGAGTGGCTCGCAGATGCAAAGCCCCTCGATTCCTGACACCTCCTCCAGCAGCCGCGCGTCGCGCAGGCGCGTGCGCGTGCGGGGATGCAGCGGGAACACCACCGGCGGCGGCAGTGCCCGCACGAGCTCCACCAGCGCGCGCAGGCGCGCGGGCGGATCGACGTTGCCGGCGCGGTGTGCGGTGAGCAGCAGGTACTCGCCGGCCCGCACACCGTGGGCCGTCAGTGCGCTCGTGTCCGCACGCGCAGCGGGCTGCAGGCGCAGTGCGAGGTCCACCATCACATCCCCGACCACCTCGATGTACCCGGCGATCGACTCCGCGCGCAGGTTCTCGGCGGCGGCGTCCGACGCGCACAGCAGCAGCTCGGAGAGGTGGTCGGTGAGCACGCGGTTGCGCTCCTCGGGCATCGCGCGGTCGAACGAGCGCATTCCGGCCTCCACGTGCACGACGGGCACGCCCGCATCGGCTGCGGCGAGCGCGCCAGCGAGCGTGGAGTTGGTGTCCCCGTACACCAGCACCGCGTCGGGGTGCTCCTGCGCGAGCAGCGGCTCCAGCGTACCGAGCATTCGCTCTAGTTGCGAGGTGTTAGACCCTCCCGCGATCCCCAATTCGCGCTCCGGCCGCGCCAGCCCCAGCTCGCGGAAGAAGACCGCCGAGAGCGAGTCGTCGTGGTGCTGGCCGGTGTGCACCAAGAGCTCTTTATGACGCGCGCGCAGTGGGCCCGAGACCGCGGCGGCCTTGATGAATTGAGGGCGGTTGCCGACTACGGTGAGGATCTTCACCCGGCGCAGACTACGCAGCTGCGCCGACGACCGACGCCGACCAGTCGATCACCGACGTGGGCCGCACGACGTGGCGGTTCATTCCAAGCTCCTTGGGGGCCAGGCCGAGCGCGAGGCCGACCAGCTGGGGGAGGTGCAGGACCGGCATCCGCAGCTCGCGGGCGACGACGCCTTCGGCGGCGGGCTGCTGCAGGTCGAGGTTGAGATGACAGAGCGGGCAGGGGGTCACCAGGCAGTCGGCGTCGGCGTCGACCGCGTCGCCGAGGTGGCGGCCGGCCTGCTTCAGCGAGGCCTCCTTGTTCATCGTGACGATCGGGAAGCCGCAGCACTTGCGCATCCCCGCGTACTCGATCACGGTGCCGCCGAGCGCCTCGATCACCTGCTCGAGATAGTGGTCGCGGGGGGTCTCGGCGTCGATGCCCAGACGCTTGCGAGGGCGCACGATGTAGCAGCCGTAGAAGGGGCCAACCCTGAGATTGGTGAGCGGCCGCTTCACACGCGAGCGCAGCTCGTCGAGGCCGATCTCCTCGACCAGCAGCCACAGGAAGTTCTTGTTGGTGAGGCCCCTCTCGTAGGAGAGGCCCTCGGGGGCGAGTGTGGCGTTGACGTGCGCGCGGTACTCGGCGCTCGCGTCGAGGCGCTCCTGGCACTCGCTCTGGGCGCCCTGGCAGGTAGAGCAGATGTTCATCATAAGCTCCGCGCCGTCCACCTGCTGGGCGAGCGCGAAGGTGCGCGCGTTGAGCGTGTCGGCGAGCTCCTGGTTGTGCTCGGCGATCACGCCGCAGCCACTGCAGTTGGCGCGGTCGAGCTGGACGAGCTCGATGTCCAGCAGGGGGGCGACGCGCGCCATCGAGCCGTGTAGCTCGGGGGTGAAGCCGCGGCTGACGCAGCCCGGCCAGTAGGCGACCTTCATCAGCTTGCGCTCCCTTCCGTCGATGACTTCGCCGGACCCCCACCGCCGGACTCCTCCAGCCCGCCGCCGCCCACCGCAACGGCTGCGACCACCCCTGCGGCGTCGTCCTGGTCTTCGTCCTCACCGGAGATGTAGAGGTTGAGCTCATACCGTTCGGGTCGGTTCTCGACGGTTTGGTAGATCCGCTTGACGGCCTGGAGGTCGGCCGGCGGGATCTTGTGCCCGAACAGCGCCAGTTTGATGCCGATCTTCCCGCGCGCGATCGCCTTGACGGCGGTGGGCAGCAGCGAGAGCAGCTCTTTGCCGGCCGCGGGATGGAATTTCCCGAACCACGAGTTGCCCCCGTAGGAGCGGGGCGGCAGTTCGGCCTCGTGCAGCAGCCCGTAATCGCGCACGAGCGTGGTCAGCGCCGCCTCGTGGCGCTCGCCGTTGTTGGCGTCGACGATGTGCTGGTCGGAGATCGCGATGCGGCGCAGGCGCATGATCTGGCCCATCGGGTTGACGTCCTTGGGGCAGGCCTCCACGCACTTGAAGCAGTGGGTGCAGTCGAAGATCCCCTGCGGGTCTTCGGAGAGGTCCACCAGGCGCTCGCGCTGGCGATCGTCGCGCGGGTCGCCGACGAAGCGGTAGGCCTTGGCCAGCGCGGCGGGGCCGATGAAGCCGGGGTCGACCTCCATCGCCAGACAGTCCGACACGCAGGCGCCGCACTGGATGCAGGCCATCGACTGGGTGACGTCGACCATCGCGTCTTTCGTCACCACGTACTCGCGCTCGGGGACGGGCTGCTTGGCGAGCAGCCAGGGAGTGACGCGCTGGATCTTCTTCCAGTGCACCGCGTCCATGTCGACGATCAGGTCCTTGATCACGGGCATGTTGCCCATCGGCTCGATCTCGATCACCCCGTCCTTGGCGGACGCGCGGGCGTGGTCGAGGTGGGTGTGGCAGGCGAGGCCTGGTTCGCCGTTGATGCGCACCCCGCACGATCCGCAGATCGCGGCGCGGCAGGAGCAACGGATCCCGATCGAGCCGTCGAAGCGGGCTTTCGCCTGCAGGATTCCCTCCAGCACCGAGCGGTGGGGCTCGAGCTCGACCGTGTGCTCGTCCCAGTAGGGAGCCTCGCCGGACTCCGGGTCGTAGCGGCGCACCCGCAGCTTGAACTGCTCAGGCGGACGGTGGGTCTCAGCCATCAGCGGAGCACCTCCCCGGATTTTTTATTTGGATTTGGATGGGGCTTCGCGCTTCGGAGCGGGCCCACTGGAGGAGCTCCATGGTCATCAATACTTGCGCTCCTCGGGCTGCCACTGTGTGATCGTCACCGGCGAGTAGCTGACCTCAGGAGCGCCGTCGGCGCCGAGCGAGATGTCGATGTGCTTGAGCCACTCCTCGTCGTTGCGCTCGGGGAAGTCGGTGCGGAACTGCGCCCCGCGCGACTCCTTGCGCTCGATCGCCGCGACCACAGTCGCCTCGGCACAGTCGAGCATGTAGCCCAGCTCGAGCGCGCCGAGCACGTCCTGGTTGAAGACCGTGCCGCGATCGTCGACATAGGCGCTCTGGGACTGCTCCTGCAAGCGCTTCACCACGCCGAGCGCCTGCTCCAGACCCTCCTGGTCGCGGTAGACCGCGACGTACTGGTTCATCGTCTCGCCGAGCTCGCGCTTGATCTCCGAGATGCGACGGGGGCGGGTGGGGTTCCCATCCCTACCGCGCGCGAGGATCGCTTCGATCGCGGCGACGTCATCCTGCAACTGCCCGTTGGCGGCGGTGGGCATTGGCATGCTCAGCGCCCGGGCGGCGGCGTGCTCGCCCGCGCGGCGGCCGAAGATCAGCGTGTCCAGCAGCGAATTGGCGCCGAGGCGGTTGCCGCCGTGCACCGA
The DNA here is from genome assembly GCA_963791485.1 of uncultured Solirubrobacterales bacterium. Lineage (GTDB taxonomy): Bacteria > Actinomycetota > Thermoleophilia > Solirubrobacterales > Solirubrobacteraceae > Palsa-744. Next base: position 404,332 of record CAWBSO010000005.1, on the reverse strand, counting down.
GACGCACGCCACCTCGCCCGCGGCGTACAGGCCCTCGACCGGCGTGGCGCCGTTGACGTCGGTCTTCACTCCGCCCATGATGTAGTGCTGGCCGGGGCGGATCATGATCGGCTCGCGGGTGATGTCGACCCCCGCGAAGTCCTTGCCGATGTTGACGATCTCGCGCAGCGCCTCCAGCGTGCGCTTACGCGGCACCTTGGTGATGTCCAGGTAGATGCCGTCTTTGTTCACACCCACGCCACGGCCCTCAAGGATCTCCGTCTGCTCGGCGCGCGAGACCACGTCGCGGGAGGCGAGGTCGAGCTTGTTGGGGGCGTAGCGCTCCATGAAGCGCTCCCCCTCGGAGTTGAGCAGCACCGCGCCCTCGCCCCGCGCCCCCTCGGTGATCAGCAGGCCGTTCTCGACCAGCGTGGTGGGGTGGTACTGCACCATCTCCATGTCCATCAGCGGAGCGCCGATGCGGTAGGCCTGCGCGATCCCGTCGCCGGTGACGATCAGCGCGTTGGTCGTCGGGCTGTACACCTGCCCGGCGCCGCCGCAGGCGAGGATCGTGTTCTTGGCGTGGAACACCTCCATCCGCCCGGAGCGCACGTCGCGCGCGATCGTGCCGCAGCAGCGCCCGGCCTCGTCGCGCAGCAGCGAGGTGACAAACCACTCCTCGAAGCGCTCGACCGTCTCGTGATGGCGCATCGAGCTGCTCGTAGAGCACGTGCAGGATCGCCTGTCCCGTTATGTCGGCGACGTAGGCGGTGCGCTTCATCGAAGCGCCGCCGAACGCGCGCAGGTCGAGCAGGCCCTGCTCGTTGCGGTGGAAGGTGACGCCGATGTGCTCCAGGTGCATGACCTCCGCGGGCGCCTCCGAGCACATGATCTCGATCGCGTCCTGGTCGCCGAGGAAGTCGGAGCCCTTGACGGTGTCGTACGCGTGCGAGTGCCAGTCGTCATCCACGCTGATCGCCGCGTTGATCCCGCCCGCAGCGGCGACCGAGTGCGAGCGCACCGGGTGGACCTTGCTCACGATCGCCACGCTCGCGCCGCCCTGCGCCGCGGCGAGCGCCGCGCGCTGGCCCGCGAGACCTGCGCCGATGATCAAGACGTCGTGTGCTGGCATGGCTCCCTGGAGCGTGAGAGGAGAGGGATGGTGGCCCTGCTATCGGCCGGGACTCTATTAAAAAAGCGAAGGGCCCGGCTCGCCGGCCTAATCGGCCGGCTGCGCCACCCTCTTAGACGCACAGGTGCTGTTTCGCTGTGATGGGTGCGCGCGGCACTCACGCTTGTCGCTCAAACTCCGGCGGCCGGGCGCAGCGCCTGGCGAATCTGCGCGACGGTCACGACCCCGCGCAGCACACCGTCGTCGTCGACGGCGACCATCGCTCCCAGGCGCCCGAGGCCCTCGGAGCGCAGCAGCGATTCCAGTGGCTGGTCCTGCTCGATGCGGACCGGCAGGTTCTCCTCCAGCACGTCGCTGACCGGCAACGCGGGCCGGCCGGCGGCGATCTCCGCGTCCACGCGTTCGGAGCGCACCACGCCGAGGAAGTGGCGGGCGGGATCGACGACCGCGAACCACGGCCAGCGGTAGCGCCCGAAGAAGAGCTCCTGGGCGTCCAGCAGCCCGGTCTCGGCGGGGATCGTCACCGGCTCGGTGTCCATCACGTCGGCCACCTTGAGCCGCTGGATGCGCTGGTTGACCGTCCCCTGCAGCACCGCTCCGGTGGCGCTCTGGTAAACGAACAGGCCGATGAACGCCAGCCACACGCCGCTGATGTCGTGCAGCGCCACCAGCACGCCGACGCCGGCGGCGCCGAGCAGCACCCCAAAGCCCTGCCCCATGCGTCCCACCACGCCGGTGGCGCGGTTGCGATCGTCGGTACGCCACCACAGCAGCGCGTGCACGATCTGGGCGCCGTCGAGCGGGAAGGCAGGGATCAGGTTGAGGATCAGCACCAACACGTTGAGCGTGACCAGCCAGCTCAGCCACAGCACGACGGGCGTCGTCAGCACTCCGCCGCTGCCGGCGGCGAGGGCGAAGAAGTGGTGGCTGCTCGCCACCGCGACACCAAGCGCGGTGCTGATCAGGATCACGGCCAGCGTCACGAGCGGCCCGGCAGCGGCGACCCGCAGCTCCACCCCCGCGCGGGGCATCGGGCCGGTGCGGGTGGTGCCGCCGAGCGCCCACAGCTCGATGCCCATCACGGGGACGCCGTTGCGGCGGGCCACCAGCGCGTGGCCGAGCTCGTGCAGGATCACCGAGGCGAAGAACGAGAGCACGATCGCGACCATCACCAGGTAGGCGGTGGTGCGCGAGCCCCCGAGCACTTCGTGGAAGTAGGGGGTGAGCGTGTCGGCGAAGTAGATCAGGATCAGGCCGAGGATCACAAACCAACTGATCCCCACCCCGATGCGAATCCCGAAAACACGCGCGAGCTGGAAGTTCCTGCGGACGGGCATAGGCCTCAATGGTAGGCCGCGAGCGGCCCGGAGCAGTGGATTTCAGTTTTACGCCTGTACGCGTCCGCGCGCGATGATCGCCTCGAAGTCCGTCCCGGCGGGCAGCGTGCCGTACTCCAGGCCGGCGTCACGGCCGAGGCGGGAGGCGCAGAAGGCGTCGGCGACGGCGGGCGCGCCGTAGCGCAGCAGCAGCGAACCCTGCAACGCCAGCGCCATGCTTTCCACGACGCGCCGCGCGCGCGTCTCGAGCGTGGCGGGGTCGGAGAACTGGCTCTTGAGGCGATCGAGGTGGTCGTCCAGGCGCCGGTCGGCGCCGCGCGCCTGCTCGAGCTCGTGCAGGAACACCTCAAGCGTTCGCGGGGTGCGCACCAGCGCGCGCAGGACGTCGAGGCTCATCACGTTGCCCGAGCCCTCCCAGATCGACGCCAGTGGCGCCTCGCGGTAGAGACGCGGCATCCCCGACTCCTCCACATAGCCGTTGCCGCCGAGGCACTCCAGCGACTCGAAAGCATGGTTGGGAGCACGCTTGCACACCCAGTACTTCGACACCGCTGTCGCCAGGCGCTTGAAGAGATGCACGTCGCTCAGCTCGTCGCTGGAGGCGCCGGACTCGGCGCCAGCCTCGTCGTAGGCGCGCGCGAGGCGCAGCGCCAGCATCGTCGCGGCCTCCGACTCCACACACAGGTCGGCCAGCACGTTGCGCATCAGCGGCTGGTCGATCAGCGGCCTGCCGAACGCGCTGCGGTGCGCGGCGTGGTGGGTGGCGGCCACGACCCCGGCGCGCATCCCCGCGGCGCAGCCGATCACACAGTCGAGGCGGGTGTGCCCGACCATCTCGATGATCGTCGGCACGCCCCTGCCGGGCTCGCCGACCATTCGCGCCCAGGCGCCGTGGAACTCGACCTCGCTGGAGGCGTTGGAGTGGTTGCCGAGCTTGTCCTTCAGGCGCTGGATGTGGAAGGCATTGCGGCTGCCGTCGGGAAGCACGCGCGGCATCAGGAAGCAGGAGGGGGCGGCGGGGCTCTCCTCGCCGGTCTGCGCGAGCACGAGGAAGATGTCGGACATCGGCGCCGAGCAGAACCACTTGTGGCCCGTGATCTCGTGCTCGGCCCCGGCACCCCCGCCGTTCAGCGCCCGCGCGACGGTCGTGTTGGCGCGTACGTCCGAGCCGCCCTGCTTCTCGGTCATCGCCATACCGGCGATCGCGCTGCCCTTCTCGCTCGCCGGCACCAGGCGCGGGTCGTACGTCGTGGCCGTGATCAGCGGCTCCCACTCGGCCGCCAACTCCGGCTGCGCGCGCAGCGCCGGCACCACCGCGAAGGTCATCGTGATCGGGCAGGCGAAGCCGGCCTCGGCCTGCATCGCGGTCATGTACAGGGCGGCGCGGGCGACGTGCGCGCTGGGCTCGGAGCTCGTCCACGGCAGCGAGTGCAGCTCGTTCTCCACGCCCATCTGCATCAGCTTGTGCCACGCGGGGTGGAACTCGACCTCGTCGATGCGGTTGCCGTAGCGGTCATGCGTGCGGAGGATCGGCTTGTTCTCGTTTGCCAGGCGTCCCCAGAACTGCTGCGGAAGGCCGCCGACGAAGCGGCCCAGTGTGGCGGCGCGCTCCCGCGCCCAACCGCCGCCCTCGCGCTCCAGCGCCTCAACCAGGGGCAGGTTGCTGGAGAAGACGTCCACGCCCTCCAGCGGCGGCGCCTGGTTGGCGACCTCGTGGGTCTTCCACGGCGCGGCGCCCGCGACCGCCTCTGTCTTTGTTGCCGTGGCCATCACGTGACAGGTTACTCCCCCGCGATAGCATCGCCGCGCCGAATCTTCTCTGCAACACCTCCCCCTCCTCCCCTCCTTTTCCTCCCCCAAGCCTTCCGCTCTCCCAATCCCTCCGCTCTCGATAGGACCCTGCCCATGGCCAAGATCAAGGTGAATAACCCCGTCGTCGAGCTCGACGGCGATGAGATGACCAGAATCATCTGGTCGTTCATCAAGGAGCAGTTGATCCTCCCCTACCTGGATGTCGAGCTCGAGTACTACGACCTCGGCATCGAGCACCGCGACGCCACCGCCGACCGGGTGACGGTGGAGGCGGCCGAGGCGATCAAGCGCCACGGGGTCGGGGTCAAGTGCGCGACGATCACCCCCGACGAGGCGCGGGTGGAGGAGTTTGGACTCAAGGAGATGTACCGCTCGCCCAACGGCACCGTGCGCAACATCCTCGGCGGCGTCATCTTTCGCGAGCCGATCGTGATCGCCAACATCCCTCGTCTGGTGCCCGGCTGGAGGAAGCCGATCGTGATCGGCCGCCACGCGTTTGGCGACCAGTACCGCGCCACCGACATGGTCGTGCCCGGCGCGGGCAAGCTGACGCTCACCTTCACGCCCAAGAATGGGGACCCACCCACCCAGCCGATCGAGCTCGACGTGTATGACTTTCCCGGCGGCGGGGTGGCGCTGGCGATGTACAACCTCGATGCGTCGATCCGCGACTTCGCCCGCGCCTCGCTGCGCTACGGGCTGGAGCGCGGCTATCCGGTGTACATGTCAACCAAGAACACGATCCTGAAACGCTACGACGGACGCTTCAAAGACATCTTTGCGGAGGTGTACGCGAGCGAGTTCGAGTCCGACTTCCAGGACGCCGGCATCACCTACGAACACCGGTTGATCGACGACATGGTCGCCGCCGCCCTGAAGTGGGAAGGCGGCTACGTATGGGCCTGCAAGAACTACGACGGCGACGTGCAATCGGACACCGTCGCACAGGGCTTCGGCTCGCTGGGGCTGATGACCAGCGTGCTGATGACCGCCGACGGGAAGACCGTCGAGGCGGAGGCCGCGCACGGCACGGTCACCCGCCACTACCGTCTGCACCAGCAGGGCAAGCCGACCTCTACCAACCCGATCGCCTCGATCTTTGCGTGGACGCGCGGGCTCTCCGCGCGGGGGCGAATGGACGGCACACCCGAGCTGACGCGCTTTGCCGAGACGCTCGAGCGAGTCTGCGTGGAGACGGTCGAAAGCGGCAAGATGACCAAGGACCTCGCACTGTTGATCGGTCCTGAGGAGCCGTGGCAGACCACGCAGGAGTTCCTCGCGTCGATCGACGAGAACCTCAAACAGGAGATGAAGTCGTGAGCAAACCCATACGAGTAACCGTCACCGGCGCCGCCGGGCAGATCGGATACAGCATCGTCTTTCGCATCGCTTCGGGTCAGTTGCTCGGACCCGAGCAGCCGGTCGATCTACGCCTACTGGAGATCCCGCAGGCGATGGGGGCGCTGGAGGGAGTCGCGATGGAGCTGACCGACTGTGCCTTCCCGCTACTCACCGGCCTCGACCTGCACGACCGCCCGGCGGATGCCTTCGACGCCACCAACATCGCGCTGCTCGTCGGCTCGCGTCCCCGTACGAAGGGCATGGAGCGCGCCGAGCTGCTCAGCGCCAACGGCGAGATCTTCACCGTTCAGGGCAAGGCGCTGAACGCAGTCGCGGCGCCCGACGTGCGGGTGCTGGTGGTCGGCAACCCCGCCAACACCAACTGCCTGATCGCGATGAATAACGCGCCCGACATCCCGCGCGAGCGCTTCACCGCGATGCTGCGCCTCGACCACAACCGCGCGATCGCACAGCTCGCGGCGAAGCTCGGTGCTCCGGTGGGCGACATCTCCCAGATGGGCGTGTGGGGCAACCACTCGCCCACCATGTACCCCGACCTGTTCCACGCCAAGGTCGGCGACCGGGTGGCCGCTGACGCAGTCGATGACCAGGTGTGGATCGAACAGGGGTTCCTGCCCGGCGTGGGCAAACGCGGCGCCGCGATCATCGAGGCGCGCGGCGCCTCCTCGGCAGCCTCCGCCGCCAACGCGGCGATCGATCACATGCACGACTGGGTGCTCGGCACCGACGGAGGCTGGGTCTCGATGGGCGTGCCCTCTGACGGCTCCTACGGAATCCCCGAGGGCCTGATCTGCGGCTTCCCCTGCACGTGCGCCGGTGGTGAGTGGTCGATCGTGGAGGGTCTCGACCTCGACTCGTTTTCCCGGGCGCGCATCGACGCGAGCGTTAATGAGCTCCAGGATGAGCGCACCGCGGTGCAGGAGCTCGGTTTGATCTGAGTTTGAGTCTCAGTCGAATCACCCCAAAAAACAGCCCCGGCGTGTCAGCACGCCGGGGCTGTTTGCATCTGGTGTTCCATCGGCCAATTTGCGCGACTACGCCAAGGCCGACGGATCGTCGTTCCTGGCAAGGATCCGATCCCCACCCACCCACGCGTGGCGTGCGTGGTGAGCGATCGGGGACGCAGCCTGGGACGACGTGACTACCCCTTCGGGTGCCAACCCCTGCCCTGCTTAGTGACCTTGCCTTCCTCCTCGAGGATCGGCAGCACGCGGTAGAGGTAGTTCTGCTTGATCCCCATGCGGGCGGCCAGCTCGGGGATCGTGATGCCGGCCTGCTCCTGCACGAAGGAGAGAGCCTGCGCCGCGCGCGTGCCGCTGCCTTTGCGCCGGCCGGCTTTGCGCCTTGCGCCTCCGCGTCCCGTCGGCGCTGCTGCCGTTGCCGCTTTCGCGGGGGCGGCGGCTGCTTTGGTTTTGGTTTTCGACCCGCGCGGCCGGCCCGGTCCGCGGCGGCCGGGGGTTTTTTTGCTGGCCGCTTTGGCGGCGGCTTTGGTGGCCGCTTTGGGTGCGGCAGCGGCGGGCGCGGCGGCCGACCTGCCCAAGCCGTCGAGCGCGGCGACGGCTGCCTCCAGGCGCTGGTACTCCTCTACCAGCGGCTGCAGTTCGGCCAGCCGATCGGTGATCTCTCGGTGCTTCTCGTCAAGGAAGTCGGTCACAGTGGATCCTGTTCACTCGGATTGCGTGATTTCATCACGGTTTGTTGAGTTTACCTTACAACATTCACAGGTCGGTGTATCAAAGCGCAAGCCGACTGTCATGCTGGAGGGAAATCGATGTGACGTCGGGCAAGCGGTGGGCACTGGTGCGGCCTACGTTCTCTTACCGCCGAGTGGCCTGCGGAGCGCCGGCCTTGCCATCCTCGAGCAACTCGCGCAGGCACTCGATCGTGCGCCGGGCCTCCCGCTCAGGCATTCCCCCGACCAGCGCGCGCGAGGCGAGCGCTCCCACCGGTCCGAGCGGAGGGCGGAACTCATTGCGATACTCGAAGTGTGTTCCATCCCCATCGGCGCGCAGTACGTATTCGGTGTGAGCGCGCGAGCGGGCCGGCCCACGACCCTCCCACACGGCCAGCCTGCACGGTTCGCACTGCACCAGACGCCAGTGAACGTCGAGGCTCACTCCCCGCAAATGGACCTGCTGCTCCATCTCGTATCCCACCTCGACAAGCCCGTCGTCGGCCGACCGCAGCGCGCGGTGAATCGTGACCCACTCGCTGAGGCGGAGGGGGTCCATCACCGTCTTCCACACCTCCTCCGGAGGGGCGGCGATGTGGGTGGAGATGCAGACGACGCTCATCGCGCGGCGAGCGGCTCGGCCGCCTCCCACTCGCGCAGCGCACACTCGACGGCATCGTCGAAGGAGTGCAGCCGCACTCCCAGCAGTTCGGCGGCGTGGTCGTCGGCGGACAGCAGATCTGCCTGGAGTCCCTCCATCAGCGGGAGCACCAGCGCGGGGTCCTCGCCCGCCAGCGCGGCCGCGAGGTGGGCGGTGAGCGGCGTCATCGTTACCCCCAATCCGAGCGTCGGTCGGGGCAGCAGCAGCAGCTCGGCGATGCGCTGTAGCAGCTCCTCATAGGTGAGTGCCTCCGGTCCGCCGATGTCGAGTGTGCGGCCCGCCACGCTCGGGCTGCGAGCGGCGGCGGCGAGCAGCTCGATCGCGTCGCGCACGTCGATCGGCTGGGTGCGAAACCGGCGCCACGCCGGCAGCGCCAGCACGGGCATGCGCTCAACTAGCCGCACGAGCAGGCGAAAAGAACGCGACCGCGCGCCGATCACGATCGAAGCGCGCAGGGCGACGGAACCGGGAACATGCTCGAACAGGATCTCCTCCACCTCAGCGCGGCTTGCCAGATGGGGCGAGACCGGGCCGGAGCGCGGCAGCAGGCCGCCGAGGTAGACGATCCGTCCCACGCCCGCGCGCTGCGCGTGCGCCGCAAAGGTTCTCGCCGCCAGGCGCTCACGCGCGGCGAAGCCGCCCGGAGTCGAGGCGCCTGTGGAGCCGCTCTCCATCGAGTGGATCAGGTAGTAGGCGACCTCTGTGCCGGCGAGCGCGCGCGCGAGCCCTTCACCAGTGAGGACGTCGCCGCGGACTATCTCCATCCCCGGAGCGTGGGCGAGCGCGGCCGCTCGCGCGCCCTTCGGATCACGCGTCAGTCCGCGCAGCTCGTGCCCTTCAGCCAGCAGCGTGGGGGCGAGCGTCGAGCCGATGAAGCCGCTGGCGCCCGTGAGGAGAATGCGCATCAGAACGTCTTTTAAAATAGACGGTGCGTCCAGGGACGTATCCGGCGTGCCGTCTATTTTGAAAGACGTTCTAAACGGCAATAATGACGCGCGTGCCGCCGTCGGATACTGAGCTCGCCTCGCGAGCAGACACCGAGCCCACCTCGCAAGCCCCTTCCCGCTGCGACCTGGCGATCGTCGGCGGGGGGATCGTCGGCCTGGCGCTGGCCCGTGAGCTGACCCGCCGACACCCACGCCTGTCGGTGTCCGTGCTCGAGCGCGAGGCGCAGCTTGGCATGCACCAGACCGGCCACAACTCCGGGGTGATTCACGCCGGCGTCTACTACCAGCCGGGCTCGCTGAAGGCGCGGCTGTGCGTGGAGGGCGCACGCGAGCTGTACGAGTACTGCGAGCAGCGGGGGATCGCCCACGAGCGCTGCGGGAAGGTGATCGTTGCGACCGATGCGAACGAGCTGGGGCGCCTGGACGAGCTCGAACGCCGCGGCAAGGCCAACGGCGTTGCCGGGCTGCGCAGCATCGACGCCGCCGGCATCGAAGCGCTCGAGCCCCACGCGCGAGGGATCGCCGGGCTGCACTCCCCCGACACGGGCATCGCCGACTTCGCGGCGGTCGCGCGCTCATACGCACAGGACGTGCTCGACGCCGGCGCCACGGTGACGCGGAGCCGCGGCGTCGAGGGGGTCTCCGTGGTGGGACGCTCGCTGCGCCTTGCGCACGCGCACGGCGTCACCGAGGCCGGCCACGCGGTCTTCTGTGCCGGCGCCTGGGCCGACCGCCTCGCCGTTGCCGCCGGCGCCGATCCAGACCCGCGCATCGTGCCGTTTCGCGGCGCCTATCTGCGCCTGGCCCCCGCGCGCCGCGAGCTGGTTCGCTCGCTGATCTACCCCGTCCCCGATCCGTCGCTGCCGTTCCTCGGCGTGCACCTGACCAAGCACATCGACGGCGACGTGCTGATCGGGCCAACGGCTCTGATGGTCGGCGCCCGCGACGCCTACAGCCTCACGACGCTCAACGGCCGGGACCTGCTCGACACGCTCGCCTGGCCCGGCACCTGGCGGATGCTCGCCAACTGGTGGAGGACGGGCGTGAGCGAGCTGCACCACGCCGCCGTGCGTTCGGCCTTCGTGCGCGCCGCCGCTCGCTACGTGCCGGATCTGCAGGTCGGCGACGTGCAGCCCGCCTTCGCCGGTATTCGCGCCCAAGCGCTTGGGCGCGACGGCAAGCTCGTCGACGATTTCGTCTTCTCCGACACCGAGCGGGCGCTGCACGTGCGCAACGCACCCTCGCCCGCAGCCACCTCCTCGCTGGCGATCGCCCGCTACGTCGCCGACCGCGCGGACACGGCATTCGGGCTGGCGGGGTGAGGCATCCTCAGGCGGTGATCGCCCGCCACAACGCCGACCGCGCGGGCGCAGCGCTCGGGTTCGTCCGTTGAGAGCGGCGTAGAACCTCGGAAAATGCGGCGTATCCAAGGGATTGTCACAAGAAAGTGACGTCACAGCGGCTCTTTGCGGGTAAAAAAATCTTTTCCCTGCGATTTGCGAGAAGCCCCCTTGAGCGGAGCGTCGGCGGGTGCTTTGATCCCGGCCGTCGTCACATCTCGGCCATCCCAGCGGGTGGCGAGGTGTCGAAAACACTCGAGCTATGGGGAGCTGTCTTGGCGCAGGGAAAGAACAGCGCGCGTGCCGCCGCCCGCAAGGTGACGTGTGAGGAATGCTATTTCAAGCGCAACATGCTCTGTGCGCTCGATTTATCGGAGCCGTGCGCCACGTTTCGACCCCACGCCGCCCAGCTCAAACCGCCGCCGCAGCTGCGCTTCGTCTTCCGCCAGGAGCGCTCGCGCTCCGCCTGGGCCTTCCCCACCGCGCAGGAACAGGCCGCGCTGCACGCATAGCGTTTCGCCGGAGGGGTATATTGGGGTGGACCCAAGGTACAAGCTCCAAGTAGAGGCGGTGGCTGGATGGCGGCAAAAGAGAGCATCGGCAAGGCTTCGGCGGCGGCCCGCGCCGCCCACGGCAACCAGTACGTGAAGCGCATCATCGAGGACGAGGAGCTGCGCGGCAGCCTGCTCGCGGCATACCTCGCCGCGCGCAGCGCTTACGGGCGGATGAGCAACGGCAAGCCGGCGACCAAGGCGCTGTTCGAGGATCGCAGGCTCCAGCGTGAGCTGGCCGAGGCGGTGGGCGCTCTGCGCGACGCCGGCGCCGCGCTCAAAGAGCCCCCCAAGCGCAAGCGCCGGCGTGGGGGCTTCGGCCGCACGTTGATGCTTGCGCTCGTCGCGGGCGTGCTCGCGCTCGCGCTCAGCGAAGGTCTGCGCTCGAAGGTGCTCGACCTGCTGTTCGGGGCCGAGGAGGAGTTCGACTACAGCTCGACCACGATGCCGGCGCAGGAGGCGCCGAGCTCGGTGGGGGCGCCCGCCTCCTGAGGCCACCTCACCGGCGGCCCGGCTGCACCTGAGGACGATGGCTTCCGTCGTGGAGAGCGGCACGCGCAGCAGGGGCGCCAGGCCGCTCTCGGGCGAGCGTGCGCAGCGCATCGTCGAGGCGATGCGTCGCAGCGTCGCTCAGCATGGGACGGCGGGCTCCACCTTCGAACGCGTCGCGCGCGAGGCGGGCGTGTCGCGGGGCCTGCTGCACTACTACTTCGGCACCAAGGAGCGGCTGCTCGCCGAGGCCGTGCGGCGCGACTGCCAGCTGCGACTGGAGCGCCTGGAGCAGCAGCTCGCGGGGGCGCAGACGGCCGAGGACTTCATCGGCCTGATGGCGCAGCACCTGCAGGACGCGATTCGCGAGGACCCCGACTTCATCACGCTTCTGTTCGAGCTGTTCACGCTCTCGCGGCGCAACGACGAAGTCGCCACGGAGTACGCCAACCTGATGCGCACCATGCGCGAGCAGGTCGCGGGGATGCTCACGGTGGCCCAGGACGAGGGGGTGTTGCGCCTGCACGCCGATGCGGAGGCGGTCGCCGAGATCCTCTTCTCGCTCGGCGACGGGTTCGCGCTGCGGATGCTCACCGAGCCCGACCGCGACTTCAGCGAGACGATCCGCGCCGGCATCGTCAGTACGCGGGCGCTGTTGGCGGATTAGCCTGGCACTCCTATAATCCGAGTGCCAATGCCGATCTACGAGTACCGCCGCCCGGATGGGAGCACCTTCGAGGTTCTTCAGTCCTTCTCCGATGAAGCCCTCACTAAGGACCCCGAGACGGGCGTGAAGGTGCAGCGCGTGCTGCACGCGCCCGCCCTGCACTTCAAGGGCAAGGGCTTCTACAACACCGACTACGGCACCCGCAAACGCCAGCGCGAGAACGCGGCGGCAGCAGAGAGCTCCTCCTCCACCAGTGACTCGACCTCTTCCTCGGACTCCTCTTCGGCGGATAAGACGGGCTCCTCGTCGAGCGAGGGGGGCTCAACCTCGGAGAGCAAGCCGAAGACCGAGAAGGGCTCCTCCGCGAAGAAGCCCGAGCCGGTCGCGGCCAAGGGCTGAGCGTCCGATCCCGAGGCCTGGCAGGCAGGTCGAGGCGGGCAGGCGTGGCTATCCCGCCATGAACCGCGCCACCGCGGCGCGCTTGGATTCTGCGGAGACCGTGAGGCCTTCTTCGCCGTCGGGCAGCGTGATCTGGCCGGTGGGCGCCAACAGGCGCGTGGGGGGCGTGCCGCCTATCTCCAAGGCGCCGAAGAGCGCGAGCAGTTCGGGGCCGCTCATGTCGGAGATGATCGTGGGCGGGGCGCTCCAGGAGATCAGCGGCAGGCGCAGAAAGCTGGAGAAGGAGAGCAACTGCGACTTCATGTCCAGCAGCAGTTTCTGCTGGCGTTCCTCGCGGTTGAGGTCGGTCTGCTGCGGAGCGCAGCGGTTCTCGCGGGTGCGCGCGAGCGCGAGCGCTTCCCTGCCGTCGAGGTGGTGGGTGCCGGCGGAGAGGCGCAGGGTGAAGCCGCCGTCGGCGGAGCCGCCGTCGAGGTAGGACACCACGCAGCCTCCGGTGTAGGTGATGCCGCCCATCGCTTCGACCAGTTCGGGGAAGTTTTCGAAGTTGACCTCGATCAGGTGGTTGATCGGGATGCCGAGATAGTGCTTGATCACCGAGATCGACTCCGCGGGCCCGCCGAAGGCGTAGGCGGCGTTGATCTTCTGCAGCCCGTGCCCGGGGATTTCGATCACCGTGTCGCGGGGAATCGACAGGCGGGCCGCGTGCCCACCGCCGGTGCGGATCAGCATGATCGAGTCCGAGCGACTGGGCCCGTTGGGGTCGGCGCCCGGTTCTCTTGAGTCCTTCTGGCGTTTGTCGGAGCCCAACACGAGGATGTTGTTGGCGGAGGTGAGCAGGAAACCCGCGGGTTCAAGCTGGCCGGCCACATTGGCCGGCGGGGAGACGCGCCGGAAGTGGGAGCTGACGAGGAACAGCACGAGCGAGAGCGCCAGCCAGCCGACGATCGTCGCAAGCAGCCCGAGCGCAACGCGCTTGGGGGTGACCCGCCGCCACCGCGAGAGCCGCGCGCCGGGTGCCGCCGCGCCCGGGCGACGGGGTCGGTGGGGCGGAGGTGGGCCTCCTTGACCAGGCGGAGGGCCTCCTCGACCGTCTTCTAACAGGTTGCCTCCACCGCCCCGCGCGGGCTCCACCAAGCCGTTCCCGCCCGCCTTCCCCTCGCCAGGGCGCAGCAGCTTACGGCCCGCGCGGTAGCGGGTGTACTGCGGCTTGGGGTCGCTCTCCCGAGGCATCGACGCTCTCTATATTGGCCCAATGCCGGGGGAGGACGCGCACGTTGGGTACGTTGGGCGGGCGCCTGCAGAGGGGAGGCTGGTGGTGTGCCCCACGCCGATCGGCAATCTCGAGGATGTGACGCTGCGGGTGCTGGAGGCTCTGCGCGCGGCGGATGTGGTTGCGTGCGAGGACACCCGCCACACGCGCGTGCTGCTTCGCCGGCATGGAATCGAGCCGCATGAGCTCCTCAGCTTCCACGAGCACAACGAACGGGAGCGCTCGGCGAAGCTGGTGCAGCGGATGCGGGCGGGGGCGACGGTGGCGCTGGTGTCCGACGCGGGGACGCCGCTGATCTCGGACCCAGGCTATGAGCTCGTGCGGGCGAGCATCGCGGCGGGGGTGCCAGTGGAGGCGCTGCCCGGCCCGAGCGCCGCGGTGAGTGCGCTGGTCGCCTCGGGCCTGCCGGTGCAGCGTTGGTGCTTCATCGGCTTCCTCCCGCGCAAGCGGGCGGAGTTGGAGCAGGCGTTCGGCGCTGACAGGACGACGCTCGTCGCGTTTGAGTCTCCCCGGCGCTTGGCGGCCACCCTCAACCTGCTCGCCCAGCGAGACCCCGGGCGGCCGGTGGCGGTGTGCAGGGAGCTGACCAAGCTGCACGAGGAGGTCCGCCGCGGGAGTGCCGTGGATCTGGCGGCCCACTACGGGGAGCATCCCCCGCGGGGGGAGGTGGCACTGGTCGTGGGCCCCGCGGACGGGGTGGGGCTCAACTCGGCGAGCCGCGAGGAGGCGCTGGCGGCGCTGTGTGAGCTGGTGTCGGCGGGCGCCCGGGCGCGTCCGGCGGCCGGGGTAGTGGCCAGGCTCACTGGAGCGAGCGCAAACGAGCTCTATCGCGAGTTGGTGGAGGAGGCGAGCGAGTAGCCTGGGCGGGCGATGTCCTTAGCGGGAGGGGGGCCAGGCTCCCCTCCCGACCACCCCCCTCCCGCCAGATGAGCTTCTACGTAACCACCCCGATCTACTACGTCAACGCGGCCCCCCACCTGGGGCACGCCTACACCACGATCGCCGCCGATGTGCTGGCGCGCCACCATCGCCAGCGCGGCGAGGAGGTGTTCTTCCTGACCGGCACCGACGAGCATGGGGAGCCGGTGGCGGATGCGGCGCACGCGCTGGGGATCGAGCCCCAGGAGCTGGCCGATCGCAACGCCGAGCGCTTTCGCGCGTTGGCGCCGCGGTTGGGGGCGTCGAACGACTTCTTCATCCGCACGACCGATCCCCAGCACATGGCGAAGGTGCAGGAGATCCTCGCGCGGGTGCGTGACAACGGGTACGTGTACAAGGGCACCTATGAAGGGTGGTACTGCCCGCGCTGCGCCGACTTCAAGGCGGAGAACGAGATCGAGGAGGGCAAGCGCTGCCCGATCCACCACGTCGAGCTGGTGCGCGAACAGGAGGACAACTACTTCTTCAAGCTCTCCGCCTTCCAGGAGCAGTTGGAGCTCCTGTACGCCGAGCGTGAGGATTTCGTCGCCCCGCGCACGCGCTACAACGAGGCGCTCGCGTTCATCCGCTCGGGCCTGCGCGACGTGCCGCTCACACGCCACAAGCTCACGTGGGGCGTGCCGGTGCCGTGGGATCCCGAGCACGTCTTCTACGTGTGGTTCGACGCGCTGCTCAACTACTACTCGGCGCTCTCCTACGCGCCGGCGCCGGGGGATTCGAATCCCGCCCCCGCTATCGGCGCGACTACCGACCTCGTATCCACGTTCTGGCCGGCCGACTACCACCTGATCGCCAAGGACATCCTGCGCTTCCACGCGATCTACTGGCCGGCGCTGCTGCTGGCCGCCGGGCTTGAGCTGCCACACCGGCTGTTCGTCCACGGCTACCTGCTGATGGAGGGCGAGAAGATGAGCAAGTCGCTGGGCAACGTGCTCGACCCGTTCGCGGTGATCGAGCGTTTCGGGGCGGACGCGCTGCGCTTCTACCTGCTGCGCGACGTCTCCTTCGGCCAGGACGGATCTGTTTCCACGACCGCCTTCGAGCAGCGCTACGAGAGCGAGCTCGCCAACGAGTACGGCAACCTCGCCAGCCGCACGCTGGCGATGGTGCGTCGCTACCGCGACGGGGTACTGCCCGCGGCGCCGATCGACCCCGAGCTGGCCGGCGACTTCGAGGGCCTCGCCGATGAGGTGTGCGAGCTGCTCGACCGCGCCGAGCTCACGCAGGCGCTGGATGCGATCTGGCGGCGGGTGCGGCGCCTGAACCGCTACGTCGAGGAGCGCGCGCCGTGGACGCTCGCGAAAGACGAGGAGAAGCAGGGGGATTTGGATGGGGTTCTCACTTCGCTTGCCGAGGGAGTGCGCGTGGTTAGCCTGCTGCTCGTCCCCTACCTGCCGGCGAGCACCGAAAAACTGCTGGACGCACTGGGCGCCGAGGACCGCACGCTCGCCGCCGCCCGCCTCGGCACGGGCTCCACCCCCGCGGCTCCCGTCGGCGAGCTCGAACCGCTCTTTCCCAAGCCGTGAGCCCGTCACCCCGCAACGCCACCCCACCCCCCATCCCAAAAAAGAAGACACGCGGACATCTCACACGATGATCGACAGCCATACCCACCTGGACCTCTGCGAGCCCCCCAACCCGGAGCTGGTGGCCGCGGCGGAGCAGGCGGGGGTGACGCGCATCCTCACCGTCGGCACGGGCAGCGACTCCTGCCGCGCGGCGCTGGCGGCGGCGGAGGCGTTCCCCCAGGTGTATGCGGCGGTCGGACGCCACCCCAACTACGCGACCGGCTTCGATGACACCGCCCTGGAGGAGCTGCGTGCGCTCGCCGCCCACCCCCGCTGCCTGGCGATCGGGGAGACCGGGCTCGACTTCTACCGCGACTACGCCCCCCGCGCCGACCAGCAGCGCGCGTTCGCCGCGCAGATCGAGCTCGCGCGGGAGCTGGGCAAGCCGCTTGTGATTCACACGCGCGCCGCCGAGCTCGACACACTCGATCAGCTCGCCGCGCAGGCGCAGGGGGTGAGCGTGGTGATGCACTGCTTCTCGATGCCCGCCCACCTGGACGAGTGCCTGGAGCGCGGCTACGCGATCTCATTCGCCGGCAACGTGACGTATAAAAACGCCGCCGAGCTCGCCGCTGCCGCGCGGCGGGTACCCGACGAGCGTCTGCTGATCGAGACCGACGCCCCCTACCTCACGCCGCAGGCGGTGCGCAAGCACCCCAACCAGCCCGCGTTCGTAGCCCACACCGCCGCCTTCCTTGCCGAGCTGCGGGGTGTGTCGGTGGACGAGCTGGGAGCGGCCGTGCGAGGCACCGCTGCGCGCGTGTTCGGATGGTGAGTGGCACAATGGTGGACGACCCCACCCTCCCGACCCAGCCCACGCTGCGCCGGCTGCGCCAGTTCGACGTGCGCCCCGACCGCGAGCTCGGGCAAAACTTCCTGATCGACTCCAACATCCTCGGGGTGATCGGGCGCCTCGCGGAGCTCTCCGACGCAGACGTCGTGCTCGAGATCGGCGGCGGCGTGGGGGTGCTCTCCGAGTACCTCGCTGAGCGCGCCGCGCATGTGCACGTGGTCGAGATCGACGAGCGTCTGCGCGACGCGCTGGATGACGCCGTAGCGCGCTTCGCCAGTGTCACGCTCCACTGGGGCGACGCGCTGACGGTGGACCTCGCCAGGATGCGACCCGCTCCCACGAAGGTGATCGCCAACCTGCCCTACGGTGTGGCCGCCACCGCGCTGCTACGCACGATCGAGGAGCTGCCCACGGTCGCCCACTGGGTGGCGATGGTGCAGCGCGAGGTCGGCGAGCGGCTGGCCGCCGCTCCGGGGGGCCGTGACTATGGGGTGCCCTCGGTGCTCGCCCAGCTTGCCTGCCGCGTGCGCGTCGCGCGGGCGATTCCCCGCACTGTCTTTCACCCCGTGCCCAACGTGGACTCCGTGCTGGTCGAGCTGACACGTACCGGGCCTGCTGCCACGCATGCACTGCGTACGCTCGTCGCCGGTGCCTTCGCCCACCGTCGCAAGGCGCTCGCGCGCTCGCTGGCGTTGGCCGGGGTGGCAGAGCGCGAGCAGGTGCGCGCGGCACTCGCGAGCATGGGACTCCCATTGGATGTGCGCGCCGAGCGGCTCTCCCCCGAGCAGTTCGGCGTGCTGGGAAGCATCCTCGGAGCATGAATCCTCTGCCGCTCCATGCCCTCGCTCCCGCGAAGATCAACCTCGGTCTGTTCCTCGGCCCCACCCGCGCGGACGGCCGCCACGAGCTGACGACCGTGATGCAGTCGATTTCGCTCGCGGACGAGCTCACACTGCAGGCCGCCCCCGACCCCGGCGCGAGCGGCGACGTCGTGGTGTGTCCGGGTTTGGGGGACCCGCCCCCCCCGCCCGCGGAGAACCTCGCCGCCGCCGCGCTCGCCGCGTTTCGGGCCGCCACCGGCTGGGATGCTCCGCCGCTGCAGCTCCACATCGTCAAGCGCACGCCGGTCGCCGCCGGCTTGGGCGGTGGCTCGGGCGACGCCGCCGCCGCCCTGCGCCTCGCCGCCGCCGCCTCAGGGCTGGGTGACGGTGAGCTGCTGGAAGAGCTTGCCCGCACGCTCGGCGCCGACGTGCCCGCGCAGGTGCAGCCCGGGCGATGGCTGGCCCGCGGGGCCGGGGAGCTGTTGCAAGCGCTGCCCGATCCCGTTGTCCCGCTGGGGGTGCTCGTGCTGCCGATCGCCCAACCCCTCTCCACCGCCGCTGTATATGCACAGGCTGATCGCATGGGTCTCGCGCGGGAGCGGGCGGAGCTCAAGGATGCCCACCGCGCGCTCGCCGACGCGCTCGCCGACGGCTCCCCCCTACCGCCTGCGGAGCTTCTGCACAACGACCTCGAAGGTGCCGCCCGCGCGCTCTGCCCAGAGATCGACGCCGCCCTGCTGGAAGCCCGCGAGTCAGGCGCCGATGCGGCGCTTGTGAGCGGGTCCGGCCCCACCGTGCTGGGGCTCTTCGCCGGGTCCCGCGGGCCCGCCCGTGCCCGCGCGGCCACCCGCGCGTTGGCCGAGCGCGTGCCCGCGCCGCTCGCCGCGGAGGCGGTCGTGGCGGGCAGCCTCCCAGTAGGTAACAATTAGAAGCCCGATGACCGAAACCGATGTCACCTATCTGGTGGCCGCCTGCGCGGCGGTGTTTAGCCTGGCGCTGTTTGTCGGTCTGATCCTCGCCCCCGCCTGGTCGGCGTACTCGCGCATCTGGGAGCGCGTGGCGGCGAGCGTGCTCTCGCTGTATGTGCTCGCGGTGCTCGTCGGCATCGGCGTGGCCGGCGGGCTTGCCGTCGTCTACTTCTGGGTCTAGCCCGTGGCCGAGCTCTCCGCTCTCGATGCCGTCACCGAGGCAGTCGAGTCGGGCGCCGGGCTGCCCGAGGTGGTGCGCGCCGCCGCGCGCGCGCTCGACGCCAGCCTCGCCGTCACCGATGCGCAGGGTGGGACGCTGGCGGTGGCAGCCCGCTCGCCCGCGGAGGAGCGTTCGCTGCTGGCGGGCGGCGACGGCGTGAGCAGCATCCCGCTGCGGGTCGCCGACGCGGTGGTGGGGTCGCTGCACGTGCGTGCCCGCACCGAGCCCTCCGCCTCGATGCGGCGGCTGCTGGTCACAATGATCGCCTCCGAGGTCGAGCGCGTGCGTGCGCCCGGCCGTGCCTCCGAGAACGCGGCCGCCGACTTCCTGCGTGCGATCCTCGCCCGTGAGCTCAGCAACAGCGAGGAGCTGCTGGCGCGCGCACGTGAGCTGTCGCTCGAGCTCCAGGACGGCGCCAGCATGATCGTCGCCCGCGCCCACCCCCAGGCGCCGACCGAGGATGGCTGGCGCTCGCGCGTGCGGGCGGTCGCCGAGCGTGGCGCCCGCGCCGTGGTGAGTCGCTCGATCGCGGCTCTCACCGAGCGCGAGGGAGGCGCGTCGCCGCGCCCCGCCGGTGGCACTCCCGCGGCGCGCGGCAGGGCGCCGGGCCCGGAGGGCTGGGTCGGCGTGGGCGGCGGCGCGGCCGGTGCGGAAGTGCTGCTGTTGGTGCCCGGCGGCGAGGAGGCGGTCGCCGCGCGCGCCGCCGATTCGGTGCTGCGCGAGCTGCAGGCCGGGCTGCCCGGCTGCACCTTCGCGGTCGGCCGCAGCCGCATCGCCGAGGACCCCTCCGACCTGCCGCGCGCCGCCAGCGAGGCGCTGCTCGCCGCCAACGTCGCCGAGGGCGGGGGATTCGATCCCGCCCACCCCGCGCTGGCGTTCGAGCAGACCGGCGCCTACCGGCTGCTGCTCTCCACGATGAGCGACAACCCCCGCGAGCTGCAGCGCTTCTACGCCGAGACGGTCGAGCCGCTGGTCGCCTACGACGAGCAGTACGAGACCGAGCTGGTGCGCACGCTGGAGACGTTCCTCGACGCCGACGGCAACGTCGCGGGCACCGCCCAGCGCTTGTTCACCCACCGCCACACGATCTACTACCGCCTGGAGCGCGTGCGCGAGCTCTCCGGGCTGGACGTCGGCTCCAGCGACGGCCGCGAGAAGCTCTCGCTCGGACTGAAGGCGATGCGTGTGCTCGGCATCGCTCACACCGGCGGCCCCGCCTCGGAGGTCGGCGCCGGCGCCGGGCGCGTGCCGCGGGGGTCGGGGCGGCGGGGTTGAGGTAAGATAGAGGAGATGCTCGATTTGCAGGTGAAAGGGCCCTTGCAACAACTTCTGCCGCTACGCGTCTGCGCGTAGGCGATCTCAACCCTGTGGGGGGTCGTCCAATGGCAGGACATCAGGTTTTGGTCCTGAGAATCGGGGTTCGAGTCCCTGCCCCCCAATGCCTCCGCTACGCGACCCCCTCCGACCGCGCTGCGCGCGGCCGGGATCCCCGGAGGGGAGGACGATGGAATGAACGACTCCTCCGTTCGCGCCGCGCGGCCGGGGATCCTGGAGGAGGACTGGTGTGACTGCCCCCCAATGCCGATGGTGTGAGCTATGACCGCACCGACAGTTGTTGTCCTGGCCGCGGGCCAGGGGACGCGCATGCGCTCGGCTGTGCCGAAGGTGCTGCACGAGCTCTGCGGCCGGCCGATGGGGCTGTGGCCGGTGGTCGCGGCCCTGGAGGCCGGAGCTGGCAAGGTGGTGGTGGTGGACTCGCCGGCGCGACCGCTGGCGGAGGTGTTGCCGGCCGGCGTCGAGCTGGTGGTGCAGCCCGTCTCCAACGGCACCGGCGGTGCGGTGATTGCGGCTGCGCAGGCGATCGATCCCGCGGCATCGGTGGTTGTGCTGAGCGGCGATGTGCCGCTGGTGAGCGCTGCGGCGATTGCCGAGCTGGTGGCGGCCCACGATGCGGGTGGAGCGGCGGCGACGATGGCCACCACGGTGCTGGACGATCCCAGCGGCTACGGGCGCGTGGTGCGCGACGAGCGCGGCGCGGTGGCGCGGGTGGTCGAGACCAAGAAGGAGGGCGACGCCACCGCGGCAGAGCTCGAGATCCGCGAGGTCAATACAGGCATCTACGCGTTCGCCGGCGAGGCGCTTTTGGAGGCGTTGCCTCGTTTGAGCGCCGACAACGCCCAGGGTGAGTTGTACCTGCCGCAGGTGCTGGATCTGCTGCGCGCCGACGGCGCCGCGGTGCTAGCCCACGCGGTCGACGACCCACACCTCGTGCTCGGCGTCAACGACCGCGTGGCGCTTGCCGAGGTGCGGGCGCTCGCGCAGCGCGCGATCCTCGAGCGGCACATGCGCACCGGGGTGACTGTTGTGGACCCGCTTGCCACGTGGGTGGACGTGGATGTGCAGATCGGCGAAGATGTCCGCATCGAGCCCGGCACCGCGCTGCGCGGGGTCACTGAGGTAGGCGCGGGCGCCACAGTGGGGCCGCACACCACGGCGATCGACTCGCGGATCGGCGAGCGGGCGGCGGTGCGGGTCTCGTGGCTCGAGCGGGCCGTGGTCGGCGCCGGGGCGAGCGTGGGCCCGTTCGCCTACCTGCGCCCCGACGCCGTGCTGGGCGAGGGCTCGAAGGTGGGGACGTTCGTGGAGGTCAAGAACTCCGCGATCGGCCCCGGCGCGAAAATTCCGCACCTCTCCTACATCGGCGACGCCGACGTGGGCGAGCGCGCCAATCTCGGCGCCGGCACGCTCACCGCCAACTACGACGGCCACGCAAAGCACCGCACGACGATCGGCAAGCGCGTACGCGGAGGGGTGGACACCGCGTTCGTTGCCCCGGTGACTGTCGGTGACGATGCCTACACCGCGGCGGGCTCGGTGATCACCGAGGACGTCCCTCCCGGCGCGCTGGGCGTGGCGCGCGCGCGCCAGCACAACCTTGAGGGGTACGCGCAGCGGCGCGAGGACGAGCGGGCGCAGATAACGATGCCGCGTCGCGGACCTTTACACTCCGAGGAGCAATGAGCAGCGCGATGGACACGCGCGCGAGCGCCGCGACGAGCCTGCCGATCGATTACAACAAGCGGCTGATGCTGTTCGCCGGGCGCGCCAACCCGCAGTTGGCGGTCGCGATCGCCGGCAAGCTGCAGATGGACCCCGGCCCGGTGACGCTGAAGACGTTCTCCAACGGTGAGGTGTACTGCCGCTACGACGAATCGATCCGCGGCGCGGACGTGTTCATCGTGCAGTCCACCTGCGGCAACCCCGCGACCGGGGTGACGGCCAACGACTCGCTGATGGAGCTGTTGTTCATGATCGACGCCGCCGTCGGTGCCTCCGCGCACCGCGTGATCGCCGTGACCCCTTGGTTTGGGTACTCCCGCCAGGACAAGAAGTCCGCGCCACGCGAGCCGATCTCCGCGCGCCTGGTGGCGCGGATGCTGGAGGCCGCGGGCGCCGACCGGGTGCTGACGATGGACCTGCACGCCGGCCAGATCCAGGGTTTCTTCCAGAAGCCGGTCGACCACATGACCGCGCTGTTCATGCTCACCCAGTACTTCGACGACCTCGGCCTCTCCGACCTCGTCGTGGTGGCGCCCGACGCTGGCCGGGTGAAGCTCAACAAGAAGTTCGCCTCCAAGATCGGCGCCGAGCTCGCGATCCTCGACAAGGAGCGCCCCGCCCAGCAGGTCGCGGAGATCGGGTATGTGATCGGCGACGTGAAAGGCCGCAACGCCGTGATCGTCGACGACATGATCGACACCGCCGGGACACTCGCGGCGGCGACCCAAACCGTCTATGAAGCGGGCGCCAAGAGCGTCTACGCGGCCGCCACCCACGGGGTCTTCTCGGGTCCCGCCTTCGAGAACCTCGTGGCGTCGGGGTTGAAGGAGATCGTCGTCACCGACACGATCCCTGTGCCCGCCGAGCGCCCCGAGAACATCCGCGTGCTTCCCTGCGCCGACCTGCTTACCGACTCGATCCGGCGGATCTTCACCGACGACTCGGTGAGCGAAGTGTTCGGCGGCGAGAACCAGCTGTTCTGAGCATGTCCCGGCCCGATCTCGCCGTGGGGGCTGGTGCGAACGGCGCGCCAGGACCCGGGCCCGGCGGGCGCAATCAACGCCCGCGGCGCTTCTCCCGCGGCACGCGGATCGTGTTGATCGCGGTCGGAGTGCTGCTGTTCCTCACGATCAGCGGCGTGCTCGCGCGCTACCTCTCGACGGAAAACGTCGAACGCGACCACGAGTGGGCGCTGATGCAGGCCGAGGCGCGCGGCGACGTGCGGGAAATGCTCGCGCAGCTCTCCGACTGCCGCGCCAGCCCCTCGTGCGTCGCGACGGTGCGCGCGGACGCGGCCAGCCTGCGGCGGCCGGGGGCGGTGGAACTACTATCGACGCAGTCCACCACCAACCACTCGCTGGGCGGCTCCGTCGGCGAAACGCGCGTGGCGTGGAAGGTCACCGGGCGCTACCCGGTCGTGCAGTGCGTGCAAGTCCGCCGCTCGGGCGACTTCCTCACGGGCATCTCCGTTTCGCTGCTGCGCGTCGGCCCGCGGATCGGCTCCACCGCGGATTGCCGGGGCTGATTGATCTTTGCCGTTGGACATCTACCAGCTGGTCTGCGCAAAACATACTTTTCCCGACCCATACAAATGAGACTGAGTCTGATTCTTATTTGTATGGGTCCAAAAATCAATTGATTCTCCGGCACCCCCACCGCCCGGGGGGCTCCGAATCGAGCGATTGCTAAAGTCCTCTCCCCGCCATGCCCGACCAGACCTCCACTCAGCTCGCCGTGCGCGCCCGCCAACCCGATGGCTCGCGAAAGGCACGGCGCACGCGCCGTGACGGCCGCGTGCCCGGGATCCTCTACGGCGGCGGTGAGCAGCCGCTGAGCTTCGAGGTGGACGCCCGCGAGCTGCGCCTCGCGCTGGCGCGGGCAGGAGCGGTGCTGGACCTGAGCGTCGACGGCGGGACCCCCACGCCGGTCGTGCTCAAGGAGGCCCAGCGCCACCCGGTGCGGGGGGAGACAGTGCACGTCGATCTGCTGCGTGTGCGCTTGGACCGGCCGATCCAGGCAGTGGTTGCGCTGGAGCTGACGGGCCTGGATGAGTCCCCCGGCGTTCGCGAAGGCGGCGTGCTCGAGCAGATCACGCGCGAGCTGAACATCGAAGCGCTGCCGACGGGGATCCCGGAGTCGATTGTGCACTCCGTCGCGGAGATGAACATCGGCGAGACGCTGATGCTTGCGGCGGTCACGCCCCCGGCAGGTGTCACGCTGCTGGATGCGCCGGAGGAGACGGTGCTGGCGACGCTCACCCCGCCACGCCTGCAGACCGAGACGGCAGCCGAGATCGAAGCGGAGACCGAGGTCGTCGGCGAGGCCGAGAAGGCCGAGGGCGCCGCGGGCGGCGCCTCCGCCGAGGAGTAGACACTGCGGCGCTCGCTGCCGCGGCCATTCGCCGGCAGGCGCTCGCACGGCGGTTCCGGTGGCCCGCCCGCCGACTGGCTGATCGTGGGGCTGGGCAACCCCGGCAGGGAGTACGCGCGCACGCGCCACAACGTCGGCTTCATGGTCGCCGACACCCTCGCCGAGCGGTGGGGCCTGCAGCGCGCCAAGCCGCGCTTCCGCGCTCTGCTCGCCGAGGGCCGGGCCGGGCCCGGAGGACCCCGCGTGGCGGTTCTATGGCCACAGACGTTCATGAACGAGGCCGGCCGCTCCGCCGGGCCCGCGCGCGGCTCCTACAAGCTTGCGCTGGAGCGCGTGGTGGCGGTGCACGACGAGATCGACATCCCCTTCGGCGAGGTGCGCGCGCGGTTGGGCGGCGGCCTGGCGGGGCACAACGGGCTGAAGTCGCTGCGGCACGAGTTGGGCGGGGCGGACTTCTGGCGGGT
The DNA here is from genome assembly GCA_963791485.1 of uncultured Solirubrobacterales bacterium. Taxonomy (GTDB): domain Bacteria; phylum Actinomycetota; class Thermoleophilia; order Solirubrobacterales; family Solirubrobacteraceae; genus Palsa-744. The sequence goes on along the minus strand of CAWBSO010000005.1, from coordinate 379,511 downwards.
GCGCGTCGGGGTCGGCCGCCCCGGCTCGACCGACCCGGAGATCGTCTCCGCGCACGTGCTCGGCCGCTTCCGCGAGTCCCCCGAGGAGGTGCGCGAGCTGGTGGCCCGCGCGGCGGATGAAGTCGAGCGTCTAGTGGGCGAGGAGGGGTCGAATGCGGTTTGATGAGCGGCCCTCGGGGGGCCGCGGGGTGGGGGCATGGGAGTGTCTTCGGGGGCCGGCCGGGTACGCCCAACGGGGGACGTCGGCGAACGCCGGTGGCCCACAATGAGCCTGCGCCCGCTGCTGGGCTTGGTGCAGGACGACCCTGGCGCAGCACGGTTGGCGCGCGAGGGAGGTCATGCGTTCGTGTCGGCCTCGCTGCGCCCTTATCTGATCGCGGGTCTGGCGGAGAGTGGCAGGGCACGGCCAACGCTGGTCGTGGTCGGCGACGATCGAGCAGCGCGCGAGCTTGCATCGGACCTGCGTGCATGGCTTCACCCGCGCAGAGTGCGGTACTACCCCTCCCGAGGGGTGACCTACGAGTCTCATCTGACCCCCCCTGCGCACCTGATCGGATTGCGGGTGGCCGCACTCGACTCCCTGCTCGCAGTGAATGCCGACCGGGTGGGCGGGCCTCCAGTCGTCGTCGTCTCGGCGGTGGCGCTCTCGGAGAAGGTGCCCGATCCCGCCTTGCGCCCGCGCTCGTTCACGCTGCGCCGGGGGGAGCTGCTGGACCTGCACGAGTGCGCGGACGAGCTTGTCGCGGCAGGGTATGAGCGTGTTGACCAGGTGGATGAGCGCGGACAGTTTGCGATGCGCGGGGAGATCCTCGACATCTTCCCCGCCACCGAGGAGCGGGCGGTGCGCGTGGACATGTTCGACGTGGAGATCGAATCGCTGCGCTGGTTCTCGACGTTCACGCAGCGCTCGCTGGGCGAGGTGGAGGAGGTCGAGATCGCGCCCGCGGCGGAGCTCGCCGCCGAGCACCGCGAGCTGGCGGAGATCGCCGCGCTGGAGGACGCCGCCGAGCGCCCAGATATCGCCGAGCTCCTGCCGGTCGAGCGCTTCGGGGCGCTGCTGGCCGAGTGTCCCCCCGCTTCGGTCGGCGGAGAGGAGCAAGAGGGAGGAGGAGGGGGAGGGGTTGGTCGGCGAGCGACCGAGGTGATCGTCGCCGCCGAGGAGGAGCTCGATCCAGCGCTGGAGGATCACTGGGGCGACGTGTGCGCGGCCTTTCACGACGCCGACGCCCACCACCTGTACGTGAGCCCCGACGAGATCCAAGCTGTGCTTGCGCAACGCACCCGCATCTGGCTGTCATCGCTGGCAGGTGGCCAGGAGATCGAGCTGCGCGCGCAGTCCGCGGACACCGCCGCGCGCTCGCTGGCGGAGGCCGAGCCGCAGCTGGAGAAGCTCGTGCGCTCCGGCTACCGCACCGTCGTCACCTTCCCCCACCGCGGCGAGGGCGAGCGCGCGGCGTACAACCTCGCGCGTTTGAAAGCGGCGTGGCTGGACGATGGTGGCGAGGTCGATGTGGCGGCGGCGCCAATCGAGGCATCCCTGCGCTTCGCGGCCGCCTCGCTGCGCGAGGGCTTTATCGCGCCCTCGCTGAAGCTCGCTGTCTTCCCTGAGCACCGCCTGCTGCGCCGCCGCCGTGCCGAGCGGCCGCAGGCAAGCGCCGACGGGAGGCCCCGCCGCGGCGCGCTGCGCTCCTTCACCGAGCTGCGCACCGGCGACATCGTCGTCCACGAAGACCACGGCGTGGCGCGCTTCGCGGGCTTCGAGACGCGCACCGTGGCGGGCGTCACGCGCGACTACTTGTACCTCGAATACCAGGGCGACGACCGCGTGTACGCGCCCACCGAACAGCTCGCGAAGATCTCCCGCTACCTCGGAGCCGGCAGCGAGCACCCTCCGCTCTCCAAACTGGGTGGCTCGCGCTGGGAGGCGATGAAGTCGCGCGCGCGCCGCGCCGCACAGGAGCTGGCGGGCGAGCTGCTCGCCCTCTACGCCGAGCGCCGCCGGCGCGCCGGGCACGCCTTCGAGCCCGACTCCGAGTGGGAGCGCGAACTGGAGCAGCGCTTCCCCTACACCGAGACCCCCGACCAGCGCGACGCGATCGAGGCGGTGAAGGCCGACATGGAGGCGCCGCGGCCGATGGACCGCCTGATCTGCGGCGACGTCGGCTACGGCAAGACTGAGGTGGCGCTGCGCGCGGCGTTCAAGGCGGCGACGCAGGGCAAGCAGGTGCTGATGCTGGCCCCCACGACGATCCTCGCCCAGCAGCACTTCGGCACCTTCTCCGAGCGTCTCGCCGACTACCCGGTGACGATCGACCACGTCTCCCGCTTCCGCACCCCCGCCGAGCAGAAGGAGGCGATCGCGGGCTTCGCCAAGGGCGGCGTGGACATCCTGATCGGCACCCACCGCGTGCTCTCGCGCGACGTTCGCGCGAAGGACCTCGGCCTGCTTGTGGTCGACGAGGAGCAGCGCTTCGGCGTCAAGCAGAAGGAGCTGCTGCGCCAGCTGAAGCTGCGCGTCGACGTGATCTCGATGTCCGCCACTCCGATCCCTCGCACGCTGCAGATGTCGCTGGCGGGGCTGCGCGACATCTCGGTGATCGAGACCCCCCCGGAGGGCCGGCGGCCGGTGCGCACCTACGTCGGCGAGTACGAGGAGGAGCTCGTGAGGGGCGCGATCCTGCGCGAGCACGAGCGCGGCGGGCAGGCCTTCTTCATGCACAACCGCGTGGAGTCGATCGACGAGACGGCCGAGCGCCTGCGTGCGCTGTGCCCCGGGGTGCGCTTCGCCGTGGCGCACGGCCAGATGGGCGAGGGGGAGCTCGAGAGCGTGATGATGGACTACTTGCGCGGCGGCGCCGAGGTGCTGGTGTGCACCTCGATCATCGAGTCCGGCATCGATATCCCCCAGGCGAACACGCTGATCGTCGAGCACGCCGACGTGTTCGGCCTCGCCCAGCTCTACCAGATCCGCGGGCGCGTCGGGCGCAGCCGCGAGCGCGCCTACGCCTACCTGCTGTACGACTCGGCGGCAGCGCTTACGCCGGAGGCCGCGCAGCGGCTCTCGGCGCTCTCGGACTACACCGAGCTGGGGTCGGGCTTCAAGATCGCGATGCGCGACCTGGAGATCCGCGGGGCGGGCAACCTGCTCGGCGACGAGCAGTCCGGGCACGTGGCGGCGCTCGGCTTTGAGTTGTACATGCAGATGCTTGACGAGGCCGTCCGCGAGGCCGGCCCCGTCGAGGGCGAGGATGGAGTCGAGCTGCCAGAGCCGGTGCGGTTGGACGTCAACGTCGACGCGTACGTGCCCCCCGACTACGTCCCCTACGAGCAGGCCAAGATCGAGATCCACCGCCGCGTGGCCGGCGCGCTGGAGGTGGCCGACGTCGAGCGCCTGCGCGAGGAGCTCGAGGACCGCTTCGGCCCCGTGCCCGAGCCGCTCGCCAACCTGCTCGCGTTGCAGCGAGCCCGCATCAAGCTCGGCCAGGCGGGAGCGCGCGCGGTGAGCTTCCGCGGCGACCGCCTCGCGGTCACGCCGATCGACCTCGACTCCGCCCGCGCTCGGCGCCTGCGCGAGCAGCTGCCCGAGGCGCTGTACGAGTCGGGCAAATCGCAGGTGTCGGTACGCGTCCCGCGCGAGGGCCCCGAGCGCTTCCCCGCCGTGGTGCGCGCCGCTGACGTGCTGCTGTCGGTCGTGCGCGAGGCGGCATGAGCGGGATCTGGACCTGTGCCCCCGATCGGTGTCGGAGACACGCCGCGGCGCCGCCGGCGCCCGTCTTGACCGGGAGTTGAAGAACTCCTTAAACGCCGCTTATGAATTTTCGCTAGAGTGCCCTCTCTGTGTTCAAACTAACTCGATGGGTCGCGGCGCTGAGCGCCGTTTTCTTTGCCGCTGTGGGGATCGCCGCGTGCGGTGGCGGTATCCCCAGCGACGCCGTGGTGCAGGTCAACGGCCAGCCGATCACGAAAGCGACGTTCGAACACTGGATGGGGGTGGCGGCGTCCGCGAGCGCGGCGGCGGTACCGGGGCAGAAAGCGCCCAAAGCGGTCGTGCCCGACCCACCGAGCTACACCAACTGCATCGCTCACCTCAAAGAAATCGAACCGAAGCCCGCCAAGGGCCAGCAGCCGAAGACCGAAGCGGCGCTGAAGTCGCAGTGCGAACAGCAGTACAAAGCGCTGCAGCAGACGACACTGGGCTTCCTGGTCAGCGCCGATTGGGTGATCGGGCAGGCCGAAGAACAGGGCATCAAGCTCAGCGACAAGGAAGTCGAGAAGAAGTTCAACGAACTCAAGAAGCAGCAGTTCCCCAAGGAAGCCGAATTCCAGAAATTCCTCGCCACCACCGGGCAGACCGTCTCCGACCTGCTGCTGCGCGTGAAGCTCAGCCAGCTCACGACCAAAATCCAGGAAAAGGTCGCCAAGGAAGCCAAGAAGAACGTGAACGAAGCGGCTGTCTCCAAGTACTACAACGAACACAAGTCCACGTACGGCAAACCGGAATCGCGCGATCTGCGGATCGTCCTCACGAAGACCGAAGCCGAGGCCCAGCAGGCGAAGAAGGAAATCGAATCGGGCAAGAGCTTCGCGAGCGTCGCCAAGAGCAAGTCGATCGACCCGACCAGCAAGACCACCGGCGGCGAAATCAAAGGCGTAGTCAAGGGCCAGGAGCAGAAGGCGCTCAGCGAAGCCGTATTCGCGGCCAAGCCGAACGTGCTCGGCGGCCCGGTGAAGACGCCGTTCGGCTACTACATCTACGAAGTCAAGGCTGTCCACCCCTCCAGCCAGCAGAGCCTCGCGCAGGTGAAGGAAACGGTCAAAAGCCAGCTCGCCTCCACCCAGCAGCAGACGGCGCTCACCAAGTTCGTCAAGGAATTCGAAAAGAAGTGGAAGGCACGCACCGAATGCCGCTCGGGCTACGTGATGCAGCGGTGCGAGCAGTACAAAGCGCCGAAGACCACGCCGGCCACCCCGGTCCCCGCGCCCTCCAACTAGCGTGCGGGGCGGCGCGAGCCGTTCGGCGTGAGTGAGCGGCGGGCTCCACGATGAGCCAGATCGACAGAGTCCACGCCCGCCAGATCCTCGACAGCCGGGGCAACCCGACGGTCGAGGTGGAGATCGCGCTGCGCTCCGGCGCCCACGGCCACGCGGCGATCCCCTCGGGGGCTTCCACGGGCGAGTTCGAGGCGACCGAGCTGCGCGACGGCGGGAAGCGCTGGGGCGGGAAGGGCGTGAGCCGCGCGGTGGCGGGCGTCGACGGCGAGATCGCCGCGGCTGTGCGGGGTCTGGACGCCGGCGACCAGAGCGGCCTGGACAAGGCGTTGATCGAGCTTGACGGCACCCCCAACAAGTCGCGGCTGGGCGCCAACGCGATCCTCGGCGTCTCGCTCGCGGCGGCACACGCCCAGGCGGCCGAGGAGGGTCTCCCACTGTGGCGCTACCTCGGCGGGGAGGCCGCCCGCGTGCTGCCGGTGCCGATGATGAACGTGCTCAACGGCGGCGCCCACGCGGACAACAGCGTGGACTTCCAGGAGTTCATGGTCGTGCCGTGCGGCGCCGAGAGCTTCTCGGAGTGCCTGCGCATGGGCGTCGAGGTGTTCCACGCGCTGAAGGCCACGCTGCACGAGCGTGGGTTCTCCACAGCGGGCGGAGATGAGGGTGGCTTTGCGCCCAACCTCGCCTCCAACGAGGAGGCGCTGCAGATGGTGATCGCCGGTATCGAGGCGGCCGGCTACGAGCCCGGCGCGGACGTGGCGATCGCGCTGGACCCCGCCACCAGCGAGCTCTACCGTGACGGTGCCTACGTGCTGGAGCACGAGGGCCGCACGCTGAGCGCCGCCGAGCTCGCCGACTACTGGGCCACGCTCGCCTCGCGCTACCCGATCGTCTCGCTCGAGGACGGCATGGCCGAGGAGGACTGGGACGGTTGGAAGGCCCTCACCGAGCGCGTCGGAGCGCACCTGCAACTGGTCGGGGACGACGTGTTCGTCACCAACACCGAGCGCCTGCAGCGCGGGATCGAGCTGGGAGTCGCCAACTCGATCCTCGTCAAGGTCAACCAGATCGGCACCCTCACCGAGACGCTCGCCGCGATCGCGCTGGCGCGCGAGGCCGGCTACACGGCGGTGATGAGCCACCGCTCGGGTGAGACCGAGGACGTGACGATCGCCGACCTCGCGGTGGCGACGGGCTGCGGGCAGATCAAGACCGGCGCCCCCTCGCGCTCGGATCGCACCGCCAAGTACAACCAGCTGCTGCGCATCGAGGAGCAGCTGGGCGCCGACGCCGAGTTCCCCGGGCGCTCGGTCTTTCGCAGCTGACGGTTCGCCCAGCTTGCAGGAGCTGGACCGGGGAGGGCGAATGCGAGAGGGATGCGATCGACCACGCGCGTGCGCTGGGACCGCCTGGGCCGGATGGCGATGTTGTGCGTGCTGGGAGCGCTGCTGTACCTCTACTTGAGCGCCGGCGTCTCGCTGGTGTCGACGTGGAAAGAGGCGCGGGGCGACAGCGCCCAGCTGGCGGTGCTCGAGCGCCAGCACGCGGCGCTGGAGGCGCAGCGCGCCTCGCTCACCAGCCCGGCGACGCTCGTGCCGCAGGCCCGCCGCCTCGGGATGGTCCGCCCCGGCGAGCAGACCTACGTGATCACGGGCCTGCCTTCCAACTGAGGGCCTTTCTCGATAGGCCCGCACGCTGCCTACCGAGATGGGCCTCGGGGTCCTCCCGGGAGGGCTGGGTCCCGGGCGCTGCTACCCTCGCGGCCCGTGCCGGGCTTCGAGAACGCGATCCACCAGTGGCGCCAGGGCCAGCGCCGCCTCGAGCGAGCGCCGTCGGAGCGTCGGCTGCTGCTGGAGCGCGTGGTGGACACGCTGGTGGCGGAGCTGCGCCGGCGCCTGGGCGGCAGGTTCTCGGCGGAGGAGCTCGCCGAGCTGTACGAGCGTGGCACCGCGTGGTGCCTGCAGCTTGCGATGGACGCCGCCCCTGCCGACCCGTGGGCGTGGGACTCGGGCATCGTCGTGGACGCCGCCTTCGGACGCTACCTGCGCGAGGCGGCGGATTACGCCGGAGGGCGGCAGGTGGCTGCTGAATAGAAACTAGCGCTCTAGGGCGTCGCTGGGCAAGCGAGGCAAATGGTCAGGACCCACCCACCCCGCGTGGCGTGCTGGCCGAAACGGGGATGCTGGCCGAAACGGGGGATTCGCGCCGGAGGCGCGTGTCTCTCGGCTTCGGTACGCGAGCGACCGAGGACGCAGACCGATCAGCGATCAGATGCGCTCGCCGATCGGCCAGCGCAGTCCCAGCGGCGTCCTAGTCCTCGCCGCCGACACGACGAATGACTATCTGGTCCTCCTCGATGACGACCTCCACCGGGCGGTGGCCGGCCCAGTGCTCGGCGTAGATCGGATTGTCCTGGACGGCCGGGTCCAACCACAGGCCGTAGCCCTCCTCCCCGTGGTCGAAGGTGCCCTCCAGGGGGGCGGTGCCGCGCGCGGCTGGGCGTCGCCGGCCGCGTCCTCCACGCCGGCTGCGGCGGCGTGCCGGCGCCTCCGCCTCTTCGTCCTCGTCCGCCCCCTCCTCGTCCGCCCTTTCCTCGTCGGTGGCCCCCTCCTCGTCAGCGGCGCGCTCGGCACGTTCGGCGCGTTCGCGCTCCGCCGCTGCCTCGGCCTCTGCGCGCACGCGCTCAGCCTCCAGTGCGGCTGCCTCGAGCTCGGCGGCGATTAGGGCGTCGTCCTCGGCGCGGAGGTCGATCTCCTCGTTGAAGTCGGCTGCGGCGGTGCCGGACGCGGCCTCCTCGCCCCCCACCAGGTCGTTCTGGCGCTTGAACTGCTCGATCTCCTGCACGGTCACCTCGAGCTGATGGGCGACCCACGCGTCGGTGCGGCCCTGGCGCACCCAGGCGCGGATCTGGTTGAGTTGTGGGCGTAGCGACTTGCGTGGCATGGACGGTCCGGGAGACTAGCGCATGGACGTGCTCGATCGCCTCGGCAGGCGTCGCTTGCGAGTGCGAGACGCTTCTCCCGCACCAGCCGACCGCCCCGACAGCGGCGGGCGATGAGCAGAGATCCGTAGCTTTGACCACCTTGCGGCAGAAATCTGCGGCTGAGCGCGTTATATGGGCGCGGCCGATCAGCCGCCGGAGGAGATCCCTTTCGGGTTCTCGGACTATATGCTTGGTTGAAGGCTTGGTCTGCGGGTAATCGTGCCGATTGCCGTCGGCCCGAAACGGAAGGGTGCACGGAATGCTGGTCCTGACGCGCAAGACCAATCAGAGCATCATGATCGGCGACGATGTCGAGGTGTCGGTGCTGTCGGTCGTCGGGGAGAAGGTGCGCATCGGCATCCAGGCGCCTCCCGACGTGCCGGTCTTCCGGACCGAGATCTACATCGAGATCCAGCGTCAGCAGGGGGAAGGCAAACCTCGCGAGGATGTCCGCTCGGAGGTCGACGACGCCATCCAAGGGCTGGGCGAGAAGGATTAGCTAGCTGCCCAGCAGCTGGTAGAGCGTGAAGAACATCGCCACGGTGACGACCACCGCCGTGAGGATCAGCGCCAGCACCAGCAGCGCAAAGCGGACCGTGCCGCGTTTGTTGCGCCGCTGCACCTGACGCTTCAGGGCGCGCTGCTCGGCGGTGCGGCGCAGCGAGTCGCGGCGGTGGCGGTCGAGCGATATCTCCTTGGCGAACGCCTCCTCGATCTCCGCGACGCTGCGCCTCATTTTCGAAGCCTGCATCGCCATCAGCCTACTCCCCGGGGCCCGTCCAGCCCCTATCCGACCGGGGCGCGGCCCTCGGCGCGCTCGTACACCTTGACGAAGCGCAGGTAGTTCTGCGCGATCTGCTGCGCCGCCGCGCGACGCTCGATCTTGCCGTCCACGTACGCTTTGAGCGGGTCCCACCAGATCGAGCGCCCGATCGCGAAGCCCACGAAGCCGTCCACCGGGGCGGCCTCCCCGAGCCAGTGGTCGACCTTCGCGTCGTCTGCGCCGCGGCCCAGCACCACGCATACCACGCCGTCGCGCCCGCCGGTGCGGGCCTGGGCGACGAGCATCTCGCAGTCCGAGCGCGCGTCGACGCCCTCGATCTTCCACACGTCCACCTCGATCCCCGCTTTCTGGATCTCGGCGATCGTGCGACGCATAAGCTCGGGGCGCAGCTCCGCGTCGTAGCGCTCGCCATCGCTGCCTACCTGCTGGAGCTGGGCGGGCGTGGCGGGGACGAGCAGCTCGAACAGGAACTTGCGCTCGTGCTCGTGCAGCCAATCGGATAGCTGCTTGAGCTTCTCGCGCTGCTCGCGATTGCCCTCCGCGTCGCCGTCGGGGTTGTAGCGCACCAGTACCTTCGTGAAGTCGGGGTCGAAGCGCTCGATGTGCTCGCCGAACTGCTCCCCGTACTGGAAGTCGAACATCTCCTGGCCCGAGCGCTCGGCGGGCATCGCCAGCCGCAGGCCCTGCGCGCGGGCCTCCTCGGGAACGGTCGAGCCGAACTGCTCGTCCACTAGTACCCCTGTCACCGACGGGTCGGCGCCGGCGGCCACCGCCTGTTGCATACCCTCGAAGACGAGGTGCTTGGCGTCGGCGATCATCGCCGTCTGCTCCGGGTCGGGTTCGCCCTCGATGCCGAAGAACTTCTTCTGGAAGGAGCCGCGGTGGTCGAACGCGAGGATGTAGAGCTGCTTGTCATAGCCGAGTGAGGTCATGCCCGGACTCTACCGCCGAGGCGCCGCCGAGGGAAGCTGGGAGGGCCCTAGAATGGATCGGCGATGTCTTCGGGTGCCGATCTGTTCGTGGTGTGCAAGCAGTGCGGGTCGGAGGTCAGCCCCTACGTCACCGAGTGCCCCTACTGCGGCACCCGCCTGCGCCGGCGCGCGCCCAAGCTGCCGCGCGAGCACACCCCCCAGCGCGCCTCCCACGGGGCGCGGCTGTCGGTGCCCTCGCTCGGGCGCCTGCGCCGGGGCGAGATCGCCGGGGTGCGTGCGGACTCCCCGCCATACGCCACGCTCGCGCTGGTGGCAGCCAGCTGCGTGGTGTGGGTACTCACCAGCGGCGGCTACCTCGGCCTCTACCACTTGGTCGTGCTGGGTCCGTTGCGAGGCGACTGGTGGAAGCTCCTCACCACCCAGTTCGCCTATGCGGGCGAACTGTACGCCGGTGTATATGCGTTCTCCGCGGTGCTGGCGGTGGCGATCTTCGGCTGGCTGCTCGAGCGCCGCCACGGCCCCGCCCCGGTGCTCGTCGCGTTCTTCGGCGCCGGCGCCACCGGCGCGCTCGTCGCGCTTGCGGTCTACCCACTACCGGTCGTCGCCGGCGCCAACGCCGGCGCGCTCGCGCTGCTCGCGGCGTGGGCCGTCCCCGACCTACGCGCCGCCCGCGCCAAGCGCTACTACGACGGCGACCTGCTCGGCACGGCGACGATCGCGGCGGTGCTGCTGGCGATGCCGTTCGCCCGCTGGGAAGCGAGCTGGGTAGCGGGCGTCACCGGCGCCGCGGTCGGGCTGGTGTTGGGCTACGGTCTCAGCAGCGCTCGCGCGGGGGCGGCGTAAGCGCTAGATATAAGCAACACGACCCAGAGAGGCATATTGAACATGGAGATCCGCTTTCTCGGCCACGCGGCCTTCGAGCTGCGCGATGGCGACACCACGGTGCTGATCGATCCCTTCCTCACCGGCAATCCCAAGGCAGCGGCGGCCGCCGAGGAGCTGAGCCCGAGCGCAATCCTGCTCACCCACGGGCACGTCGATCACATCGGCGACACCGTGTCGATCGCAAAGCGCAGCGGCGCCGACGTGGTCGCGGTCGTGGAGATCGCCAACGAGCTCACCGCGGACGGCGTGCAGAACGTGAGCGACCCCAACCTCGGTGGCACCGTGGAGCGCGGTTGGGGGTGGGTGCGACTGGTGCCCGCCTGGCACACTTCCACGACCCCCAAAGGCACCGCCAACGTCCCGGCTGGACTGGTGGTTGGCTTCGGCGGCAAGGTCGTCTACCACCTCGGCGACACCGCGCTCTTCTCCGACCTTGCCCTCGTCGGCCGGCGCCAGCCGATCGACGTGGCGCTGATGTGCATTGGCGGCCACTACACGATGGACCGCTTCGACGCCGTCGAGGCTGCGCGGCTGGTGGGTGCCCAGCAGGTGATCCCCTGCCACTACGACACCTTCCCCCCGATCCACACCGACGTGCAGGCGTTCAAGGCCGACGTGGAGGCCGCCGGCGCCTCGCAGGTGGTCGTGCTCGCCCCGGGGGAGTCGCACACGCCATGACCACCATCGTCCCACCTGCGATCGCCACGCCCCGCGGACCCACACGATGACCCACGCGGTCGTGCTGATCGAGGCCGAACGCGACGCCCTCTCCACCCTCGGGGGTGCGCTCGCCGACATCGAGGGGGTCGCTGAGGCCTACTCGGTGACGGGCGAGTGGGATTTCGTCGCGATCGTCCGCGTCGCTGCGCACGAGCAGCTCGCCGACGTCGTCACGGGGCAGATCACAACGTTGCCGGGGGTCTCGCGCACACAGACGATGGTTGCCTTCCAGGCCTACTCTCGCCACGACCTGGAGGCGCTGTTCTCCGTCGGTGAGTGATTCTGGCTGGACGGCCAGGGATGGTGTAGGCTGAGCGAGTGTCCGACGGCGGCGCACAGCAGGTGCAGAGCCCTCCGGGGCAGAGTGCCACGAGCCTGGGTGAGCGCGAGGACTTCCGCGCCACCAGCGACCCTGCGCTCACCGAAGCCGGTGACCGCGGCCGGGTAGAGCTGCTGGATTACCGCCAGCTGTACTCGCTGTGGGAGCGCCAGCAGTGGGCGGTGCAGGACCTCGACTTCACCCAGGATCGGATCGACTGGCACGAGCGCATCGACGCCGAGGAGCGCTACGCGCGGATGTACGGGCTCTCCTCGTTCTTCGTCGGCGAGCAGCGCGTCGCCGCGGAGCTCGGCCCGATGATGCGGGCGTGCCCCGACGAGGACATGCGCATCTTTCTCTGTACTCAGATCGCCGACGAGGCCCGCCACGTCGCGTTTTTCGACCGCTTCTACTCCGAGGTAGGCGTGCTCGAAGCTGACGACCTGGGCGGGCGCCTCGCCGAGACCAGCCAGCACCTCAACCCCGAGTTCGAGGAGCTGTTCGACGAGCTGCTGCGCGGGCGCGTCGACCGGCTCGCGCGCGAGCCCGAGGACACCGAGGCGCTGGTCGAGGCCGTCACGATCTACCACATGGTGATCGAGGGCATGCTCGCGCTCACCGGCCAGCACTTCATCATCTCCTACAACGAACGCGTCGGCACGCTGCCGGCCTTCGTCGAAGGCTTCATCAACGTCGCCCGCGACGAGCACCGCCACGTCGCCTTCGGGGCGCGCTTCCTGCGCGACATGGCGTTGAAGGACGAGCGCTACAAGCAGGCGATCGGTCGCACGCTTGCGGAGGTCGCGCCGGCCGCGGAGGGCGTGCTGCGACCGAAGTGGATGGACGAGACCGAAGAGGACATCGAACTGCTCGGGGTGCGGATCTCCGAAACCCGCGAATTCGCCGCCACCGCTCTGAGCCGGCGGCTGAAGGTAATCGGGCTCGGGTAGGCGCGGGCCGCTCGCCCGGGCCGCGGCGCGACGACGGCCCGGCGTCCGCCGCGAGCGCCCGGGGCCACGCTCCGTGCTGGGATAGGCTCAGGCTCGATGCCCGCGCTGCCGCTCAAGAGCGAGTATGGCCCCACGCTCGGGGAGCTGCTCGCGCCCCGCTGGCGGCGTGCGTCGGTGGGGGCGCGCCTGCTGTGGGTCACGGTCGCCGCGCTGCTGGTGGCGGTGATCGCGGGTGCGGCGCTGACGCTCGTCAGCCCGACGGTCACCCACGGGGGACCGGTGCCGTTCAGCTTCAGCTACGCAGGGCTCTACCGGACAAGCCCGACCCCCGGTGGGTACGCGAAGGTGCAGCGCGTGGTGGATGGCCGGCTGGAGGACTCCTTCGCGGTCGGTCCCTTCGTGCTGCCCCCCTACCACGGTGCGCTCGGGGCGGCGTTGGCGATGTACGCGTCCGGCTACACCCAGCGCCTCGCTGGCGCTCGCGTTCCGGGCCAGAGCGGGTTCGTGCTGCGCGGGCAGGGCAGCACGCAGATCGACGCGGTGTCGAGCTATGCCACGTACAACGTCTTCTACACAACCACCGTGCAGGAGCGGGAGATGTACGGGCGTAACGTGCTGCTGCTTCCCGACCAGCCGGGCGCGCGCCGGGGTTTGGAGATCACGATGCTCACCACGGTCGCCGGCAACCACCAGGTGACCTCTCCGCTCGACGTGGGCGTCAAAGGCGCGCTGGAAGAACCGCTGGGGACGTTCGCGCTGGAATAGGTCTACTGCGGGGGACGCCGCCGGTGGCGTTTTCGGTCGGAGAGGCGCCGCCCGGGGCTTCTGCGCCCGAGGCGCCGGATTCGGGCGCTTCGCCGCCGGCGGGCCCGGCCGGTTCCGGTTCCGTGGTGGTCGGCGCCGTTTCGACCGGCGGCGCCGGGGTAGTGGGCGTTGTGCTCGTCACGGGCGGGGCCGCGGCCGGCTGGGTGGGAGTGCTGGTCGTGGTGCCAGTGGACGGAAGCGCGGTCGTCTCGGTGGTGACCTGCACGACCGCGGGCGGCGTGACCGGCGGCTGGGCGACGGGCACGGAGACGGGCGGCTTGACGACGGGGGGCAGGTCCGCGGCATTGGTCGGGGTGGGAGTGTGTGGATGCAGACGCCTACCTGCGGCGCCCGCGCCGGACCTCGGCTTGAGCGGCGGGCGACGGTGGAGGCGGCGCGTGGCGAGCTGCGAGGCGCCGGCCGCGGCGGCGACGTGGGCGCCGGCGCTGATCGGCTGAGGCACCGAGCGCACGACCAGCGGGGCGGCGCTGTGGGTGAGTGCGACGGGGGCGGCCGAGGCGACCGCCGAAGGTGTGGAGTGGTGACGGCGGACGTGGCTTGGGCTGACGGCGACCGCGCCGGCGGTGACGAGTGCGGCGGCGGCCAGCGTGGCGGCGGCCTTTGTCGCGATCGCTCCCGCGCCGGCGGTCACGAGGCCGCCCGCGGCGCTCGTACCTCCGACGGCCCCCGCCCCGGCACCCGCCGTGAGCAGTCCGCCGGCCGCGCCGGCTCCGCCGGTCGCTCCGCTGGCGGCGCCCACCCCGGCGCCGGCGCTCCCAGCACCAGCCGCGTGGCCGGCGGCGGAGGAGGCACCGAATTTGCTGAGCACGAAGTGCTTGAGCAGTAGCAGCGGCCCGACGGGGAAGATCGCGGCGAGTGCGTGGTTGTTGTCTTTGAGTAGCTTGCGGAACGTACGGCAGCGCTCGCAGTCGCGCAGATGGCGGCGCGCGGGAGGGCTGATCTTGACGAGACCCTCCGCCACTTCGCCCAGCTCACCCCGCACCTCATCGCAGCTGAGCTTGCGCGCCTCGGCGGCCTCCGCGAGGGAGATGCGGGCGCGCACCAGCAGCGACTTCACCGAGGGCACGGTGGTCTCCATCGTGAGTGCGATCTGCTCGTAGGAGAGTGCGTCGATCTCGCGCAGCAGCAGCGCGGTGCGCTGGGTCTCGGGAAGCTGCTGCACGTCGCCGATCAGCTGGCGGAAGCCCTCGCGGCGCAGCACCTGATCGCCGGTGGAGAGGCCGTGCTCGGCGAAGTGGATGTCCATCGAATCCACCCCGATCGCAGAGGCCCGGCGCAGATGGTTGAGCGAGCGGTTGCGCGCGATCCGGTACAGCCACGGCCGCACGTTGATCGGGCGCTCGTCAGCCAGCACCGCGTTGAACGCGGCCGCGAACACCTCCTGCAGCACGTCCTCGGCGTCCTCACGCGAGCCGAGCATGTGCCGGCAGAAGGACAGCAGCCGCGAGTGGTAGCGCGAGAAGAGCGTCTCGAAGGCGGCGTGCTGGCCGCGGCGCGTGAGCGCAATCAGGCGCTCGTCCGGCTGCAGGCGCAGCAGTGGGCTGGCCCCTCGTAGGCCGGGTGCGACGCCTGGTTTTAGTGCGGTGACCTCCACGGTGGTCCAATCGCTGCGGCTTTGCCCTTATAGACACGGTACCAACCGCTTAAGTTGCGGCTGCAGGACGCCGGTGGCGCTCTGCATATGTTCTACCCGCGCATGACCAAGGGAAGCTAAAGCTCGAGGGGCTGGCCCACGGGCGCTCCCGCCTGCTGCTCTCGTAGACTGCGGGTAGTCGCAGAGAGGAGCAAGGGCATCCGCGCCCGGGTGGCGGAACGGCATACGCAGCCGACTTAAAATCGGCGCCTCGAAAAGGTTTGTGGGTTCGACTCCCACCCCGGGCATTTGCTCGACCGCCTGCAAGCATGCGGGCTTCGGCGTGTAGGGCTTGGCCGGCGATGGCCGGTGGCCGGGCCAGGTGGGCCACCGCATGGGCCACACGAGGCCCCGTGGGGCGCCGCTCGTGCCTCACGCGCAGCTCGTGGATGGCGCTGGCCAGCACGTCGATGCGCGACGGCGGCGTGGTCCAATCGGGGTCAGAAGCGGGTGTCCTAAGCGGAGATTAGACTCGGTGGCGGTGTCGTGCGCAGGCATCAGACTGAGGGGGACGCTGGCGGTGGCGGTCATGCTGCTGCTGGGCTTGGTGGTTGCGGCGCCCGCTGGGGCGATCGCGCGTGCGCGGGCTGAGCGGATCGCGCTGAAAGTGCTGGACCCGGGGCGTACTCCCGGCGCGGTCGTCGTTGGCCTGCCGGGGCCGTTGAAGGCGAGCGACTATGTCTTCAGCGCTGGGGTTCCGGCGGACCCGATCGGGTTGACCACCAAGCAGGGGCGCCTGGGGGACGAGCTGTCCTTCCGGGAGCGGGTGCGCAGGATCGGCCGTAGCGCATGGCTGTTCTGGGAGGATCTCGAACCGGGCAGCGACTACGAGCATCCGAGTCGCCTGCTGCTGATAGACGCTCGCAGCGGCAGGGTGCTGGAGGAGCAGACGCTCTACTTCTACCCGCTGCTCGACGGTCACGTCCCGGCGTTCGTCAGCGCCGAGACCAACCCGCGCTACGCCGTCTACCCGAAGCCCCGCGGGCGGGCCGCGAGCGCGCAGGCCGCCGATCACGCGGCCACGACCACGTCGTTGGGGACCTTCAGCGTGCTGCCGGCGCGTGCGGCCGCGGGCGGGCCGTTCCCCGGGAGCTGCACCGTCTTGATCGGTGATCGCCACGATCCGTTGCGGGGCGAAAAGACGTTGAGCAACTTCGGCGGGGACATGGCGGCGATGGCGGCGGTGGCCAAGGACAACGGGATCCCCGCGTATAACGCGACCAACAGCGAGAACCTCGCCACTGAAGTCTCCAAGGCGATCGCGGATGGCTGCACCGATGTCTTGATCTTCCTCGCAGGGCACGGTCTCCCGGGGCCGGGGACGACGATGGTGGACGGCGAGCCGGTTCGCTTCACCTACCCCCAGGGCGCGGTGATCGTCAACAGCGATCCGCTGAGCGACATGGCGCACAACACCACGCTCACGCCGGAGGACGACCCCGAGCCTGTGAGTGTGCCGATCGTGACCGCGAGTGACATCGCGGGAATCGTCAAGGCGCATAAGGAAGCCCACTTCAAGCTGCTCGTGGACTCCTGCTTCGCCGGACGCTTCGAAGAAGTCGTGCGGGATGAGCCCAACGTCGTGATGTTCGCCGCTGCCGCTGCCGCGGGCGAGCCCGGCAAGCGCTATCTGGACACTTACATCGTCAATGGCAAAGAAGAGACCAACACCACGCCCGACCCCTACCACGCGGGAAGCTGGGTGGACGGCTTCACACGCGCCCTCGAAGCGCTGACATCCTCGGCGGAGACGCTGCTGCTGTTCGACGGCAACCTCGAGGGCGCGCTTAAGTACGCGGCCGACCACGCCAAGGAAGACGGAGACGTCGCAGCGCTCAGCGGCCTGACGCACCCCCCGTCGTTCTACCACCCAGTGGCTACAAGTGGCGGCGCGGGCACCACCACGGGCTCGACCGGAGGCTCAAGCTCCGGGGGAAGCACTGGGGGCACCACGACGGGCGGATCCTCGACTCCGCAGGCCGCATTCACGTTTGGACCCTACGAACCGCCGAGCGCGCCGAAGGCCGGGCAGGCGGTGAGCTTCGACGGCAGCTCCTCGACCGACATGGGCTCCACGATCACCGACTGGGAATGGACGTTCGGACTCCCCGCCTACGGGGGCGGCTCCGCGGGCTCCATCACGGGCGCGTCAAGCTTAACCGCCGGCGCCGGCTTCTCGGAACCCGGCATCTACCCCGTCACGCTCACAGTCACCGACGCCAACGGCAACAAAAGCGACGTGACCCACGCCGTCAAGGTCAGCGGGCCGGGCAAAAAGTCCTCGGCCCCATTCGACATCGAATGCCCCCTCTCACCGGGCGGCACGGGGACGATCACGATCGAAATCTTTATCCCCTCCTTCGCGCAGGAACCAAAACTCGAAACCAGCTTCCCCAACCCGATCTGCCCAGGCGCGACCCAGTCCGCGCCGATCCTCCACGTCCTCGCCGGCAACAAGGAAGGACGCACCGACGTGTGGGACGAATCCAAGAGCACGTTCTCGATCGAAGTCAACCTCAGCAACGTCTCGCCTCCCGGCAATCAGAAAGTGACCGTGCCGGCGATGACCGTCTCATGGAAATAGGACTTCTACGACGATCCTGGTGCACTCATACGCATGTCGGCAGCTGACATAGCGCGACGGCATTGTTGCACCGGGCTGACATCGCTGGCGTGCCTACTTATTGGAGAACCCGAACGCGGAAGTAGGCTCACCTGGGCACTGCGCACACTACTTTCAGCGACACCACCAACAGAGCATCTACGGACCCGGAGACGTGCCCATCGAGCAAATCTCAAGCGGAGGGGCCATCACCTACCTCCACCACGACCAACAGGGCTCCACACGCCTGCTGCGGCTGTCACTGGCGCCACGTTCGAGAAGCCGCGCTGAGCGACGAGGAACGCGCCGAGCGGCGGCGGCTCGCCGAGCGCGTGTTTAGCCCGGATGGGCTTGATCGGGATACGCTCGAGCACATCGAGCAGCTGACGGACAACGAGTCGTATGCGACCTGCCGCTCAAATGCGGTAACGCAGGTGAACGACGCCGCTGCCGAAGCGCCGCTCGTCCAGCAGGTGAAGCTGCGCACGGGCGCCGCCCGGCAGTGAGCGTTTGCCGGCCCCCACGAGAACCGGCACGAGAAACAAGTGGCACTCGTCGACGAGGCCGGCGCGGATCGCCTCGCCGGCAAGCTCGGCGCCGCCGATCGTGATGTCGTTGCCCGCCGCCTCCTTCATCTGACGGACCGCTTGGGGGTCGAGCTCCCGCTCGATCCGCGTCTTCGCGCTCGATGCCCTCTGCAGGGTCCTTGAGAAGACGACCTTCTCTGCACCGCGCCAGATCGCAGCGAAGTCGCGCGCCACGGCCGCCTGGTCGGCACCGGTGGCGACCGTCTCCCAGAACACCATCGTCTCGTACATCCGCCGCCCGTACAGGTAGGTGCCGATTGGCCGCTCGAGGTCGTTGATGAGCGCAAACAGCTCATCGTCCGGTCTGCCCCAGTCGAAGTTGCCCTCCGCGTCCTCGACGTAGCCGTCGAGCGACGTGATCGCCGAGTAGATCAGCTTCGCCATGGGTCCACCATTGCGCGGTCGCCAGACTCGTAGGCGCCGTAGGTCTCGCGCACGATGTGCACACGGTCGATCGTCGGCATGTCATCCTCCTATTCGTTGGTCCAGGAGATTAGCCCGCCGCCCGAGGCAAGACTCATCGGGCGCCGACGGAAAGGCAGGAGATGGAGCCCAACATAGACCTGATCACCCTTGCCGTGAGTGATCTCGAGCGCTCGCTCGAGTTCTACCGCGACGGCCTCGGCCTCGAATCGGGCGAGCTGGTCGGCACCGAGTACCCCGGCGACGATCTCACGCCGGCGGGAGCGGCGGCGATGTTCAAGCTCGCGAGTGGGCTGATGCTGATGCTGTATCCGCGGAGCGAGCTCGCGAAGGATGCCAACATTGCGCCCGGTTCGGCGCAGAGCGGCGAGTTCAGCATCGGCCACGTGGTTCCCAGTCGGGCAGATGTCGATGCTCTGCTCGCCCGGGCCGAGGACGCCGGCGCGACGCTCACCGACCGGCCGCACGATCGCCCATGGGGCATCTACTCCGGCTACTTCCGCGACCTCGACGGGCACCTGTGGGAGGTCATCTGGAACCCAAGGCTGGCGCGACCGGGGGTGTGACGTCGGCAGCGCGCGGGGAGCAGGACGGCGATCCGGGAGACTTGCCAGACTGGCGCGACGCCTACGGCGACATCACGACGCGACCGAAGGCTTGGCGGCTCTCGATGTACGCGTGGGCGGCGACGGCATCGGCGAGCTGGAACGTCCGGTCGATCTCGACGCGCAGCCTGCCGTTCGCAACTCGCTCGAACAAATCGGTGATCAGTGTGTGGACACGGGCGTACTCGTTCAGCAAGGCGCCGCCGAGGAAGACACCGCGTAGCGTGTTGTTCTGCGCCCACAGACTCCTCGCTTCGATGTTCGAGCCGGCGCGGCCCGCTACCCCAACGCTGACGAGCGTCCCGCGGTAGGCGAGCGCGCCGACGCTATCCACGAGGTTCTGGCCGCCAACCGAGTCGAGGATCACGTCAACGCCGCGCCCGTCGGTCAGCTCCCTTGTTCGCTCGACGAAGTTCTCGCTGGCGTAGTTGATCCCGTGGTCGAGACCAAACTCAGTCAGACGTTCGAGCTTATCGTCGCTCGAGGCGGTCGAGATCACTGTCGCGCCGGCCTGCTTGGCGAGCTGGATCGCGGCCATCCCGACCCCTCCGGCTCCGGCGTGGATCAGGGCCGTTTGCCCGGCTTGGAGGTTGCCGGCGGTGAACAGGCACTCCTGGGCGGTCCCGCACGCGACCGGGACACACGCAGCGCGAGCTGCGTCCAGCCCGTCGGGGATCCGCCAAGTGGACATAGCGGGAACAGCCCGCTTGGAAGCGTGCGAGCCCGCTGTGTTCAGGGTCACAACGCGGTCGCCGACCGCGGGATCGCCGACGCCGGCGCCGACCCCGACGACTGTGCCCGCGGCGAGGTACCCCACGATGTGCGGGACCGACGCCGGCGGCGACCCGGCGCGAGCCAGGAGGTCTCCGCCCTCGATGCTGATCGCCTCGACGTCGATCAGCACGCAGCCCTCAGGGCACTTGGGATCGGGTACGTCCTCGTAGCGCAGGACGTCCGGGCCACCGTTCTCGTAGATCACCGCCGCCTTCATGAGGCGCAACTCTATCCGAGGCGGGCCCCTTCGGCGGTGTCGGCGGTGGGCTGCGACCTCCGCACACGCGACCCGCGACCCGGACACTCCGACCCAGGCCACGCTGCGGACCTACGTCCACCCGATCGGCGCCGCGACGGGTTTGTGGGTTGGACTCCCACCGGGGCACTCCCGCTGCGGGCAGGCAGCGGGTAGAGTCGCAGCGAGCATGGACGCGGAGCGCACCTCACCGCCGCAGGAGCACACGACCTCCTTTCACGGCGGCCGCTTGGTCGCGCGGCGCCTGAAGGCGCACGGGGTGAGCCGACTGTTCACGCTGTCCGGGGGGCACCTCTTCTCGATCTACGACGGCTGCCGCGCGGAGGGGATTGAGATTGTGGACGTGCGCCACGAGCAGACGGCGGCGTTCGCGGCGGAGGGCTGGGCGAAGGTGACGCGCGAGGTGGGCGTGTGCGCCTTGACGGCGGGGCCGGGAGTCACCAACGGGCTCAGCGCGATCGCGAGCGCGCAGGCCAACCACTCGCCGATCGTCGTGCTCGGCGGGCGTGCACCGGCGGGCCGCTGGGGACAAGGCTCGCTGCAGGAGATCGACCACGTGCCGTTCGTGCGGCCGCTCACCAAGCTGGCGGCGACGGCGGGGAGCGCGGCGGAGATCCCCGAGCTGGTGGAGGACGCGTTCGCGGCGGCGCTCGCCCCGCACGGCGGCCCGGCGTTCGTGGATCTGCCGATGGACTACGTGTTCATGGAGGCGCAGGAGCCTGTTGCGGGGCGCCGGAGCGGCGGCGGAGCGGGCGCAAAAGGGGAGGAGGAGGGGGGAGGGTTCGCGGCGGCGCCGACGGGCCGTGCGGGCGCTCCCCGTTTGCGGTCGGCTCCGGAGGCGGCGGTGGAGGCAGCCGGCCGGCTGCTGGGAGGCGCGGAGCGCCCGGTGATCATGGCGGGCACCGACCTCTACTGGGGCCGCGGGGAGGCGGCGCTGCGGGAGCTGGCGGAGGCTCTGTGTATCCCGGTATTCCTCAACGGCCTCGCGCGGGGTTGCGTGGCGGCCGATCACGAGCTGTACTTCTCGCGCACGCGCAGCCGCGCCCTGCGGGAGGCAGACGTGGCGCTCGTGATCGGGGTGCCGATGGACTTCCGCTTGGGCTTCGGGGGGGCGTTCGGGGAGGAGACAAAGATTGTGACGATCGACGTGGCCGAGCCCCAACGCCGGCCCCCGCGGGAGCCCGTGGTGGAGCTGTATGGCGGACTGAGCGAGACGCTGAGCGACCTGCGCCGCGCGGCGGGCGAGCGCGCGGCGGCAACGGCCACGGGCGGGGAGCGCACGAGCGGCGGGTGGATCGCGCAGCTGCGCGCGGCGGAGACGGGGCTGCGCGAGGGCGAGCGGGCGGAGCTCCAGGACGCGAGGGCGCCGCTGCATCCGTTGCGCGTGTACGCCGAGCTGGCCGAGGTGCTGGATCGCGACGCGATCGTGATCGGGGACGGCGGCGACTTCGTCTCCTACGCCGGCCGCGTGGTGGACAGCTTCCAGCCGGGCTGTTGGCTGGACCCGGGGCCGTTCGGGTGCCTGGGCGCCGGGCCGGGGTATGCGCTGGCGGCGAAGCTGGCACGGCCGGAGCGCCAGGTGGTGCTGCTGCTCGGCGACGGCGCGTTCGGCTTCGCGGGAATGGAGTGGGACACGCTGGCGCGCCACGGCGTAAACGTGGTGGGTGTGATCGGCAACAACGGGGTGTGGGGCCTCGAGAAGCATCCGATGGAGCTCGTGTACGGATACTCGGTGGCGGCTGACCTGCGGCCGGGCACCCGCTACGACCTGGTGGCAGAGGCGTTGGGCTGCGAGGGCGAGCTGGTCGAGCGCCCCGAGCAGCTGCGCGGCGCGCTCGAGCGAGCCCTCGGGGCGGGCCGCCCGGCGCTGGTGAACGTGCTGACAGACCCGAGCGTCGCGTACCCGCGCCGGTCCAACCTCGCGTAGGCCCTTAAAGCGAGGAAGCCGCCCGGCAGGGGGCGGCTTCCTCAGGTAGGCCTCGAGGGACAGGCAGGGGTACGTTCCTCAGAGGCCTCGGGGGTAGGGTGACCCGGACGGCGGGATGCCGATCACTCGGCATGTTCGCCCAGGTCTATGGACCGGCTGAGGAGTGTAAGACACAGCGGCCTACACCTCCTCGCAAAACAGTGTATCGGATATCGGAATCCCATGCAACCCCAATCCCAAAAGATTTCAGATCGGCCATTTGCGCCACTCTTTGGAAGGGTTTGTGGGTCAGTTCTACTCGGTCGAGCCTCGTCGGTGTGGCCCCCTGGGCCCTCAGAACGCCTCCAGCGCGATCGCGAGAGGGCGTCCATCAAATAACCTGGGTGGGCGGCGGAGCTCGCGCCCGCGCAGGCGCCGTGAGCTCACCCAAGTCCGGCCAGCCGCAGCGCCCCGCCGCGCAGGATGTCGTGCTCGGAGACCTCCACGCGGTCGAGCTCGAAGGCGCGCATCGCCTCGCCGAGCAGGATCGTCCCGGCGACGATCGTGGGGGCGCGGTCGGGATGCAAGCCGACGACATGGCGGCGCTGGGTTTCGGTCATGGCGGCGAGGCGGGCGAGGAGCAACTCAACGGTGGCGAGCAGCAGCACGTGGCGGTGCACGCGCGCGGAGTCGTAGGGGTCGAGCTCCAGGTCGATCGCGGCCGCTGAGGTGGCGGTGCCGGCGACGGCGATCCCGTGCCGCACCGGGGCGCGCGCCTCGGGGGGAAGGCCATCGAGGTAGATCGAGCGCGTGTCGAGCGCGAGGCTCTGCAGCTCCGCGGGGGCGGGGGGGTCGGAATGGATATGACGTTCGCTCATGCGCACTACGCCCGCCTGCAGCGAGACGTGAAAGCCCGCGGTGTGGTCGTGCCCGACGACGAACTCGGTGGACCCGCCGCCGATGTCGATCACCACTGTCGGCTCCGGCGAGGGCTCGCGGTCGGACATCGCCCCGAGGAAGGTGAGCGCGGCCTCTTCGTCGCCGGAGAGGGTGCGTGCATCCAGCCGGTAGTCGCGGCGCACGCGCTCGGCGAAGGCGGCCCCGTCGGACGCATCCCGCACGGCGGAGGTCAGCACGGCGAGGTTAGCGTCGCAGCCATGCCGATCGATCAGCGCGCGGTAGTCGGCGAGCACGGCGCAGGTGCGCTCCACCGCCTCGGGGGAGAGCCCGCCCGCTGAGTCCACACCCGCGCCGAGGCGGGTGACGCGGGAGAGGCGCACGAGTTCGGCGACGGACCCGTCGGGTTCGACCTCGGCGAGCAGCAGACGGGTGGAGTTGGTGCCGACGTCAACCACGGCGACGCGCATGGGCGAGGATGGTACGGGACGTGGCGGCGCGCGCGGCACCCGGACGCCGGGGGTAGGGAGAGAGCCGTTGCCGCAGAGCGGCCGGCCCGGAGAGGCGGGGGGCGGCGTGTGGGAGCCCGGGTGGGGTGCCGCACGTGGCGGGGACCCGTCCAGGTGTGCGCCGCGCGCTGGGGGCATGCGCAAGCGGGCAAACGGAGCGGCATTGGCGAGGTACCTCATCGCCTTGGCCTCCAGATCCTCTGCTAATCTGGTGAGTCCGCCGCGGGGTGGAGCAGTCTGGTAGCTCGTCGGGCTCATAACCCGAAGGTCGCAGGTTCGAATCCTGCCCCCGCTATGGCCTTATTTGCGACCATGCCCGCAAAGTCGTCTAGGTCGCTTGCTGTGCTGAAGGCGCTCGATATGAGCGCCTTCAGTCGTACTTGGGGCTTGTTTCGGTCAAGCTCGACGGCGAAGTGGAACGCTTCGTAGACGCGCCGACGCAACTCAGGATCGGCTTTGGCGAGTGGCTTTGCGAGGTTGGGCAGCGAGTCGAGCACGCCGCAGGCGTCCTCAAGGTCGAGGACGGTGCGCTGGCGTTGCTGGAGGTCCATTTGCGCGAGCGCTGTCTCGGCTTGGTGGCGTTCGCCCTTGAGAGCGCGGATACGCTCGCCCACGAGCACGGGATCGACGCCGGACTCGATGGCGGCGATTTGGCGCTCGATGCGCTGGTCGAGGTCTGAGAGCTGGGAGGTCAGCCGCTCGCGCTGCTCGGCGCTCTCGTCTTCGATGGATGGCGCTAGGGCGGCGTGCTGGGCGCGGAAGTGCGCGACGGCGTTCGGCCCGAAGATGTAGGTCGCAAAGAAGCGGTCGATCATCTCGGTGAGGCGGTCCTCCCTTATGTACTGCCACTTGCCGTGTCCGAGGGCTTCGGCTGCGTTGTCCCCGTAGGCGGCGCGGTAGCCGCAGGCGTAGTAGGTGATGCCCTTGCGTTCCTTGCCGTGCATCCGCAGGGGGTTGTGCCCGGTGCCGCAGTGCACGATCCCGCGCAGTAGGTAGAAGCGCTGTTGTGGGCGGCGTCGCTGGTTGCTCTGGCGGGTGCGGCGTCCGGCCATATCGACTTGAGTGCGGGCGAACCAGTCCTCGGGGATGAGCGCCTCGTGCGGGCGCTCTGCCTGTATCCAGTCCTCTTCGGGGCGGCGGATCAGCGGTCCCTCGCCGAGCTTTGTCTGGCGGAAGTCCAGGCGGTTCCAGTAGAGCCGGCCGGTGTAGACGGGGTTTTCGAGGATGCAGCGGATCGTGGTCTTTGACCACTTGCCGGCGGTGTTGCGTTTTGAGTCCACGTGCTGCGGTGGGGGCGGCCCTCCCGGCTGGTTGAGATGGTTGGTTATCTCCTTAAAGCCGGACCCTCCGAGGTAGCGCTTGAAGATGTCAACGATGACCGGCGCCTGCTCGGGGTGGGGCTCAAGGCGGCTCTTGTGATCACCGGCGCGGGCACGTCGCGGGTCGGGGTGGGCCTCACGCCGTAGCCGGTAGCCGTACGGTGCCCGGCCGCCGTTGCGGTAGCCCTGCTTCGTGTTCTCGGTCTGCCCTCGTCGTACTTCTCGCCCCAGCTTCTCGACCTCGAACTGGTCGAGCGCCTGAAACATATGGCGCATGAGACGCCCCTCGGGGCTTGTCTGATCCCCGGCTGCGATTGCGTAGTAGACCTGCACGCCCGCACGGGCAAGCTCGCGCTCGAACGCGAGCGCATGGAAAAGGTCACGCGCCAGCCGCGAGGTTGAGTAGATGATCACGCCGTCAAAACGTCGCGTGTCGCGGTCGCGTGCCTCTCGCACCAATTCACTCCAAGCCTCACGGTCATCGCGCCGTCCGGATTCTTGGTCTGTGAACTCACAGACAATCCGTCCGTTCAGCTCGGCGAGTTTGCGCTCGCACGCCTCCCGCTGCGAAGGGAAGGAGATGGTTGGGTCCTGCTTGTCCTTGGTGGATAGGCGGCCATACCACGCGAAGCGCATCATGCGTCCTCCTCCGCAAGTCTGACGATGGCCCAGATCAGCGCCTCGTCGGTTTCCCACGTCCAGCGTCCATCGGGTGCGGTCCAGCGTCCGCGCTCATCCTTCTCAAATCCCGCACGGGCTAGAAGCGCGTGGGCTACTGACCCGGTGACGGTGGTGGTGACTTCACTTGCTGTCATTGCTCGGTTCCCTTCGGTTAGCGGCATCGAGGCGCGCACGTTGGCGGGTGGCGTGGTCCGCCAGGAGGTCGAGCAGCGCGCGGGTCTGCTCGCGGCGCAGTTGCTCATCGAGCGGACTGCCAGGCGTCGTGTGTTCGATGGACACGACGATCTGAGCCCTGTCGAGTGGATCGTCCGAAGCCGGGTCCGGGCGACCGTGGCACTGCTCGGAGTCTCGTGATCGTCGTGAAGCATCGGCGCTGCCGATCAGAGCAGAGCCGGGCCGTGATCTCAAGGTCCTGACAGCGGGAGCCCGCCGGGTGGTTTGGTTGCAGGCGCGGCGGGCGCTTTTGGTCGGTTGAGCCTTTCTTGTCGGGGGCATTGTCAGGCGGCCTTCCGCACGCTGGTGGGCTGTGCCGTCGGGAGGTTCGGCTTGCGGAAGACGAGCACGTCCTCGTGCCCGACGATATGTGTGCGCTCGCCTCTTGCCTGCGCCCGCCGGGCGTGGAGCATCTGCCAAAACGACGGGCGCATGACGAGTTCGCCGTCGCGGATCGTGGCAAGTAGACCGATGATGCGTTGCCAATAGCGCAGGTCCAGGCGTTCGCAGAGCGCGATCGTGTCGCCGCTGAGGTTGTGCAGGGCGCCACCGGAGCGCATGTCCTTGGTGACGAGCACGAGGAATCCGCCGGGCTTCAGGACGGCAGCGCAGGCCGCATAGACTTCGGCCATCGCGGCGAGGTAGGTGTCACCGCGAGCGTGTCCGAGGTTGCTTCGGTCGGGGCTGTAGTTGCTTGTGTCCTCGCGGCGGATCGACCCGCTATGGCTGATCAGGTTCTCGGTGGACACATCCGCGACTTGGCAGGCGTAGGGCGGCGACGTGAGGATGAGGTCGACCTGCCGATGCTGTGCGTCGGTGAGCAGACGCGGCGTCTGGCGTGCGTCGCCTTCGATGACGTGCGCGGCGGAGCTTGCGCCTTGGTCGTGGGCGTGCTCGATGTTGGCGCGTGCGAGCTTCGCCCATCTGGGCTCCAGCTCCACGCCGACTGCTCGGCGGCCTGCGTGAATTGCCTCCACGAGTGTCGTGCCGATCCCGCACATCGGGTCGAGCACGAGGTCGCCCGGATTGCTGTAGGCGTCGATCGCACGGCGCGCGAGCGCGGGGAGCATCTTGCCGGGGTGGCGGTTGGACTCGGGGAGGTAACGACTGTGGCGCTGCCACTGGCTCGTCGTTTGTGCGCAAGGCCAAATTGCGATCGGCAGATTGGCCGTGCGATACGGCGCACGGGTTCTGACCCGTGTTCGGCGTCGTGGGCGTTGGGGTGTCGCCGGGCAGCCTTGGTCGGGTACGCGACGACGGGTTGGGAGTGAGTGTGTGGTTGTAGTCTGCGGGTGCATCTGTGGTTCACCTTTCAGTGGTCTTGGTGGGTGTGTGGTCGAGCCAGTCCGTGAAGTGGTCTGGTTGGTCGGC
This sequence comes from uncultured Solirubrobacterales bacterium, assembly GCA_963791485.1. Lineage (GTDB taxonomy): Bacteria > Actinomycetota > Thermoleophilia > Solirubrobacterales > Solirubrobacteraceae > Palsa-744. The sequence continues at coordinate 352,345 of CAWBSO010000005.1, read as the reverse complement.
GGGGATGAAGATCGGCGCGAACGGGCCGCGCGCGGTTAGCTCGGGAAGCGTGGTGAAAGAGGTGGGTACGGTCCCGTAGCGGCCTTGTGAGGGGTCGGAGCGGTACAGCGCGATCGTCTTCTGAATACGCCTGCGCGCCGCGTTTGAGGTTTGATCGGCGAGCACGACCAGCACAGATGGAAAGGTGCGGTAGTAGGCGCGCCAGAGCGGACCATCGGGCGTGTCCTTGGCGGTCGTGTACTGGCGTAGCTGGGCGTAGCCCGCGAGCTTGGCTGCTAGCTGCTCGTGCGGGATCGTGCCCCGATCAAGCTCGATGAACCGCTGGTGCAGGATCAGTGACTCATCCGGCGCGGCTTGCAGGTAAGAGAGGAGCGCGTCGGCGATCAGCAGGTGCGTCCCGTTGCGGCCACGTCCAGCGACGTAGGGGTGGGCGATCTCGTGGCGCCAGGACAGCGGGCCGCAGTCATCCCCCGCACGTTCGCGCGCGGCCTTGACGAACGCGATCCCGGTGTCGTTGACCGCGAGGGTATGCGAACGCAACGGGCCTGCCGCTTGGGCGGGCGTGGTGACTCGCCGCCGGGGCTCAGCGAGCGTGCCGGCCGCGTGGATCGTGTCCACACCTTGTCGCGTGAGGAACCACAACCCGCTACCGCGCGGCCCATTCACCCGTTCGGCGAGCCCACGTCCGGTGAGCTGCGCAAGGACGAGGCGCGTCCACCGTACCGTCGAGTTGGGGGTGTGTAGCGCGTGGACTTGACGCGCGGTGAGCAGCCGGTGTTGGTGCAGGCTCTCAAGCACTTCGACCGCGACGACGGGGAGCGCCCCAAGCTCGGACGGTGCCGGGCGGCTCATTCCGTGTCCTCGGCGTCGGGGAGCCTCGGCATCGCAGAGCGTTCCGGCCCGCTCGCCGTCGCCGTGCCGCTGGCCTTGCTTGTGAGATGAGCGCGGATGCGCTCATCGAGCGTGTCAAGCGCCCGGATCGTCTCGGCGGCGTTGGCGCGGCCGGATGCCTGGTCGATCGCGGGCTGTATGTGTGGGACTTGCTCGGGCCGGTGGGCGTCGGCGAACAGGTCGGTGACGGCCAGGTTCTCGAACTGGAACGGCCGGGTCAGCTCGCCGTGGTGGGTGGCCTGCACGATGAACGTGTGGCGCGGTAGCCCGGTGATCGCGTTGGCTGGTGGGTCGGAGGCCCACTCGCGGGCGATGAGCGCGGCGGCGTGCGCGTTTAGCGCGGTCGCGATCAGGTGCGAGCGGTTGGTCGTCAGCGCGTTCAGCGTCGCGCTGGTCAGCCGCTCGGGATTCTGATTCAGGAGGGTTGCGCGGACCCCGTACTTCGCTGTCTGCTCCAATAGCGCAGCGAGGTTCCCCGACGATGCGCCGTCGTAGGTCTGGACCTCATCGAGGAACACGTAGAACTCGCGGCGGCGGTCGGGCGGTATGTGCGCTCGGCCCTTCGCGGCGTGCAACAGGTCGAACACGAGCAGGTTTGCGAGGAGCCGATCGCGGGCGCCTCCGGCGCCGGGGCACGCGAGCACGATCCGCCCTTCGTTCATCGCTTTGGCGATGTCGTAGGTGGTGTGCTGGGAGCCGAGCAGCGCGGCGAGCTGGGTGGAGGAGCGCAGCCGGTCGATCAGATTCGTTACAGGGGTGATCGCCTCCTCGGCCATCCGTGGGAACCGCTCTGAGAAGAACTGGCGGCGCGGCACGGAGAGGTACGGCAGGATGGCCTCTAGCCACTCGGGGTTGCCGAGCAACGTCGGTATCTGAAAGATCGTCGGCTGCAGGTCGGCGGGAAGGGCCGTCGATAGCTCGATCAGTGCTGCCGTCGCCTGCGTGGTGAGAGTGAGGGCGCGGTTGTTCCGCTCGCCCCACTGGAGAGCGGAGGCGAACGAGTCCACGATCGCCTCGACCCGCCGCTCCCTGCCGTCGTCGGAGAGGCCGCGTGCGGCGAGGAGGTTCCAGCCGGGTTGTCCCTCCCGCGAGCGGGTGCCGACAAGGTCAAGCTCGATGATCCGGTTGGCTAGCTCGGGCTCTGTGAGGCAGCTCTTGATCCGCCGGATCGCGTCCTCGTGCGGGTCGAGGAACATGCCGCCGTGCCCGGAGCGAACCAAGCTCAAGAATTGGGTGATCGCGAGCTCGGTCTTCCCCCACCGGCTTCTGCCGGCGGTGTAGGTAAAGAACGTGTCCGCGAGCCGCAGCCCGACGATCCGCTGCCCCCGCTCTCCGGTCACGCGACCGAGGGGAAGCACATCGCGCTGCCCCGTGTACTCCGGCAGGTTGCGTGGCGGCGGGTAGACGGCCGCGCCGAGGCGTAGCACGTCCGGTGCCGCACAGTTGATCGTCGGGGGCTTCAAGAATCCCGCGACCTCGCGGGCACTGACGACGCCTTGACGGGCGGGGCGGAACAGGCCGGTGTCGATCCGCCGGTCAAACCACGAGCGCCGACCGGGCAAATCGGAGCCGAGGAACGCGAGGCCGAGCAGCCGCACACCGACGACACGGAAAGAGTTGGCGGCGGCGCAGGCATCGAAACATCCGAGGAGCCCTTGCAACCGTTCGGCGGCCATGCCCTTCACCGGGGCTTGGCAGCGCACGAGCACCTGCATGTGAAACAGCGGCTCGTTTTGGAGCACCTTCGCGGCGATCTGCTCGCGCTGCGCTCGCTGCTCCACAACATCGGCAGCCGGCTGACGACCAACCTGCCGGCCACCGCCCGCCAACACGTCGAGCACCCCGCCGCTGTTGTAGGGGACGGTCGGGTTATCGCGGCGTGCTTGTCTGAGGAGCCGGCGCCTGAGCCGTCGCCGTGCCCCGGCGGTGCATGGCAGAAGATCGACCGCGACCTCAGCGCGCTCCCGCGCGGGGTCGAGGCTGGCGAGCGCGCGTGCGAAGCTCTGGAGTGGGTCAGGGTCGAGCGACAGGTGCGCAAGCGGCTCGCTGCTCGGTTGGGCGAGGCGAAGCTCGGCGCGCATCACGCACCCGCCCTCCCGCAGCGGGGGCTCCGGGTCGGCGCGGCGGACTTGTACTCGGTCGTAGTTGCTGAGTGCCGAGCGGATCGCGGGCAGGGCGCGCTCGGGCACCACGAGCGAGTAGCGCATCGTCCCGTCGCGGCTGCTGTCGAGCAGCACCCGCACGGCGCTCGCGCGAGGATCAAGCCAGCCGCCAACGAGCCGCCGGACACGGGAAAGCTGAGCGGCACAACGAAGCACGCCGTCAAGCGTCGGTGCGAACGAGTCGGGGGCGAGCACGACGAGCCGCGCACGCCGGGCAAGCGAACGACGAGTCACGACGACACGACACGTGAGCGCCGCTAGCAACACCAGCACCGCCGGGACAGCCACATACGCAATGAGCGCTTCGCCGTGCTGAGCGACCCATGCGGGCAGCGAACGGTTACGCAACAGCGCCAGCAGTGCCAGCACTCCCACGACAGCCACCAGCGGCCGAGCGTCCTGTGAAGGGCGGCGAGTCACAGGGAGTTACCAGTACATATAGAGATGTCGAAAAACCGAGAGCCGCGCAATCCCGCATAACCAAGCGGGAAACCCGCGATCCGGTCGCGGCGCGGAGTGAAGCACAGGCGGAACCACAGCCGGAACGGCAGCCGGAACCACAGCCGGAACTCAGAAGGAACAGTCATCCCGCTCGCCCACCCGGCGTGCTCGGCGGTTGTGCATAGCCGTAGATGGGGGCGGCCTCGCCCGCGCTGGTCGCGCGGGCGGGCTGGAATGGGCCGACGATGGCGACATGGTTTGCGTAGTTGCCCTCGATGGTCGTGATCTGCCCGTCGGGGTAGACGCGCTGCACGATCCCGACGTGCGCGCTTTCGCTCGGCCCGGTGCCGTAGAAGACGGCATCGCCCGGCGCTGGTGTCGCGGTCGGCGGGAGCACCCTGCCGCCGTGTTCTCGGGCCCAGGTGTAGAGCGACCCGGAGTAGCCATAGGTGGCCGTGGAGCCGGGGAGCGGCACCCCGGCGTGCTGCCACACCCATGCGGCGAACAGCGAGCACCACTCCTCGCACGGCCCGTAGATCGTGCACTGTGATCCTTCGGGGTGCTCGCCCTGGCCGAGCTGGCTTTCAGCGACCCGGACAATCTGCGAGCTGCTTGCCGCTTCGGGAGCGAACGCGCTCGCGCTGCACCCGCTGCTTGAGACTGGCTGCGAGAGTGGCGGGCTGGTCGCGGAAGGGGAGCCGGTGCCGGTGAACCCGTATTGAACTGCGCGGGCCATCACCTCGTCCGCGTAGCTCACGGTGCTGTCGGAGCACGCCCCGTAGTAGTGGCAAGCGGCCTGGCGGTATTCGGCGTAGCTGCCGCCGGTCGCGGGGGCGTGCATGTCTTCGCGCAGGATGCGCGCGGCGGTGTAGATCGCGTCCGCCGGATCGTTGATGTCGGGTGCGTGGCCGGGATGCGCGGAGACGGCGTAGCGTTCCCACAGCGTCGGGCCGGCGCCGGGGCTGCAAGCGCTCCCCCGGACGTAGGCGATTTGCATTGGCCCGGCGCACCCTGAGCTGTTGGTGCCGGCGCACTCTCCGTTGTTGCACTCCTGCGCTCCGATCGACGCGAGGAATGACCAGTCGATGTCGAACTTGCTGCCGGCCTGCTGGTAGAGGCGCAGGCGTTCGGGTGGGATGCTCTGAAGCGCGTAAGCGGAAGGGGTTGGTCCGGTGGACGCGAGCGCCGGTTCACTGCCGGGCTGGCAGCCGGTGAAGCTCGCGCCGAGCACGGCGACGGCGATGCCGAAGATCGCGAGCAGCGCGAGGCCTGTGCTGCCAGCCCCGGCCGCGAGCCACCACATCACCTTGCCGGACGGCTTGCGCATCACGCGCCTTCCAGTCCGGTGACGAGCAGCCGCCCGCCTTCGGATACGAGGACGAGCGCGACCGAGTAGTCGATGAGGCCGCCGTCGTTGACCACCGCGCTCACCGTGACCTCGCCGGCCGAGCCGGCGGCGGCGGCGAGGTGCAGCGATAGGACTCGTGGGCGGCGCGCTTGCGCTGCCGGCGGGACACGCGGGGGGTGCGCCTGTAGTGAACGGATCAGCCCCGGGGTCGCATCCTCGATTTGCACTGCCGGGGTGTGCCCATACACGTAGCCGAGGTAGCCGGCGAGGAAACGCTCGGCCGTCTGCTTCGCTTCGAGCGCAGGCGCGCTCGTGTGACTTACGGCGGCGACCGGTGGCGGGCTGAGCGGGGTGCTCCGAGGTTGGTAGAGAGCTTGGCCGGTCGGCTGGGTGAGCGTGAGCAGCACCGTGACCGCGCCGAGGATCACGACGACAGCGGCCATCGCGGTGCGGCGCTCGTGCTCGGCGATCGGCCGGTCGCGCTGCCGGCGCATCCACGCGGCCGTACTCATCGCCGGTGCTCCAGTAGCGCGGCGAGTCGCCTGCGGGCGGCGTCGGCGTGCGCAGGGTTGGGGTCGATCCCGAGGTATTGACGACCACGGCGAGCCGCGACGATCCCGGTCTCGCCGGTGGAGCAGAACGGGTCGATCACGAGACAGCGCCCCCGCCCGTCTTTGTGGGTACAGGTCGCCTGCCAGCGCTTACACCGCTCGGTGTGCTTGAACGGCGCTCCACATACCCCGCACGCGCACGGGACGGTGCTCGCAACGATGCACCACTCGATCACCTCGCGTGGCGGTATCCCGGCGGCGCCGGGCGACGGGACGCACCACGCGCGACGAGGCCTCGGGCAGCGCTGGCAGCCTCGCCCCGGCCGCTGCGCGACGGGATACCGGGCACACAGCGGACTTTGAGGCGAACCCGCTCCCGCTGGAGGCGGTGGGTAAAAGAGAAAGTCGGGCTGCTTTGTGAGAAGCAGGACTCCTCTTGGAATCGTGCTCGCGGGGCGCGGCTGAACCCAACGGGTGTCCTTGAGCGCAGCCTTCAGGTGGTGGGAGTTGCCTCCCCGGGTGAGCGCGAGCCAGAGCGTCCCGTCTTCGCGGAGTACCCGGTGAACCTCATCGAGCACGGCGAGCAGGTAGGAGATCGTGGCGTCTCGTCTCGGGCTGGTGACACAGGTCTGGGCCCACTGGTCGGGTAGCTCACTCAGGAGGGTGAGCGGGTCGGCTTGTTCGATGCGGAAGCTCATGTGGGCTCCTCCTCCGGTGTGTCGGTTGGCGTTGGGTCAGGCGAGGGGGACGGCGAGGACTCGCCCGGTGACCCGCCCGGTGGCGGCGGGGGTGGCGGGGTCGGTTTGCGCCGCCGTGCCATTTGTGTGAGGCGGGTGGCGTAGTAGAGGGTCTGTAGACGGCTACCGTCGCGCGCGGCCTTGGTGCCGGCGGTCGCGGCGAGCAGGTCGCTTGTCAGCCGCTCGCGCTGGATGAAGACCATCCACAGGAACGTCGCCTGAAGCGCGAACGCGAGTAGCCATCCGAGGTTCGAGGTGGCGTCCGCGAGGGCTTGGCTGACAGCGAGCGTGACGGCGAGGATCAGGCTGTAGATCACCTTCCGCGCGAGGTAGCCCGCGAGCTTTGAGAGCCACGCGCGGAAAAAGTCGTGTCCGCGTCCGGGGAATATCCCGATCAGCAACGCGACCGGCGCGAACGAGAGCAGCAGGAGTAGCAGGAGCTGGGCGAGGATTACCCCGAGCGCGAGCGCCCCGAGCAGCAGGAACGCGCCTAGCTCCCCGAGCAGAATCACGATCGAGAGCAACATCCGCTGGTATTGGCCGCCCTTGCCCATCGCTTCGGCGGCGGGCTCGTCTGCCTTTCCGAGCTTGTAGGTCCCGTTGCGCTTGCCGGGGTCAGACGACGGGAGGTCCCCGGTGTCACCCTTTTCGAGGGCTTCGTGCTCGCTGTTGCGTTCTTTGCTCTGGAACTCGTAGGCGAGGAAGTGGGAGGCGTACTTGTTGCGGTCGTTGATGCACGTCTTGCCCTGCGCGTGGACTTCTGTGCCCGCTTCGAGCTGCGCGGCGAGCTGCGCGTCCTGATTGGCGTTACCGCTCAACGGTCGGACAGCAACCGAGTGGCCGCTGTTGGTTGTGCAGTGCTCGATCCCGCCGAACTCAAGGACCGTCCACGGGTCCAGCACCAAGAACGAAAAGAGCTGGTTGCTAGCCGCGGTCTTCGCCTGTTGTTCGCCTGAGATGCTGCCCTGGCTGGTGAGTGACAGCAGCGCGGTCGATAGCTGGTTTGAGAGCTTGCTTGCGGGGGCGATCGTCCGCTGAGGCTGTGTGACTATCCCGATCGCCAGCACGCAATAGAGCAGCGATACGGCGAGTGCGCCGGCTGTCTCGGTGTAGCGGCGCTGCACGAGGGCCTTCCACATCGCCCAGCACCCGGCGAGGACGATCGCGGCGACAAGCCACGGCGCACCGAAGGTGTTTGTGTAGAGGTTGTGGATTGCGCTCGCAACGGGTGTGAGCGCACCGGAGCCGGGGGTGCCGTTTCCGTTAACAAGGTCGAGGTTGAACGCAAACGCGAAAAGAGTGATGACCACGTTCGCCAGAAAGGCGGTGATGAGCCAGATGACCTGCGCGATAAAGAACGCGATCATCGGCGGCACACCGGAGACGTCCACGCCGCTGAACAGGCCGGCGCTGACCGCCGGGAAGTATTGGTCGAGCTGGTAGCTCGTGAACGGGTAACGATCGACCAGCCCACCGGCCGGGAGCTGGGGCGCGGGACCGATGTTGCTGTAAACGTCATTCGCTCCTGCGCGCGGGCCGGCGAGCAGCACGAACGCCGCCGTCAGGGTGAGGAGGAGTGCGACCCGGCGCCGCCGCGTTGAGGTCAGACGACGTAGGGCGTGGAGAATGGCGGGCTTCATGCCTCGCTCCTTCCGGTCTGTTGTGGGGTGGTCGCGAGCGTTTGCAGCAGGTGTGGGTAGACGAGGTCGATCTGCACCTCGCCGACGCGGCCGTGCAGGTCGCGCATGAGGCAGCGCCCGGCGCGGAACTCGCGGACACGGCCGACAAGCTCGCGGGTGGGCTCAAGTCCGATGAACCGCAACGCGGCCTTGGCGGCGTCGTCGGAGTCCTGGCCGAAGACGAACACGACGCCGATCAGGTCTGAGAGGTCTCCGAGGTCCCCAATGCGATGCGTCCCCAAGAGCAAGGTCGCGTTGAACGCGCGGCCGAGCCTGACCAGCCGGTTGATGATTTGTCGTCCCTGTGGGGAGGCGAGCAGGAACCAGATCTCGTCCAGGCCGACGACCTTGTGCCGCGAGCGGTCGCGTGAGATCAACTGGAGTGCATACGCCGCGACTAGAGAGAGCGTGGCGACGGACACTCGCTCTGCGCGTGTGTAGGTGTCGCGGGCCGCTGAGGGTTCGGGGAGCGACAGGCCGGGCATACGGATCGTCGTGACCGGCCGGTCAACCTGAATGTCTGCGCTCTCACCGCCACCGAACCCGAGCCGTGCGAGGCCGAAGTCGCGGATCACTTCCAGCGCTTCGCCGGCCTCGCGTGCGGTGGCGCGCTCGCTCGCTTGCAGCAGCTCGACGACGCGGGAGAGGCTGCGTGATCCCTCGCTTACGGTGTCCTTGACCGCGAGCGAAACGGCGTTCTCCCACGAGGCCGTGTTGCCGGGCAAGAGCTCAAGCAGATAGGAGCAGGCGAGTTCCTCGCGCAAGTCCTCGAGGCCGATAGCGAGGGGGTCGAGCTTGCCTTGCTGCGCGGGGTCACCGGAAAGCTCAAGCACCTGCACCCGTCCCTCAAGCTCGGGCAGCAGGTGAAGCGCGTGGTCGGGCTTCGGGTCGAAGTCCACCACGAGCGACCCGCGACGCTCGGCGGCGTACTCGATCGCCTCTGCCGCAACCGTCTTGCCGGACCCCAAGGTGCCGATCAGTAGGACCGCTGAGGCGCGGTCTTCCCTCGGTGCCTGCGTCGGATCGAACCTGACCGGCAAGGGTGCGCCGGTCGGGGTGTATCCGAGGTATGGGCCGCGTTGGGAGCCGACCATCCGGCTCCCGGTCGGGACCAGCGCCCCGAACTGCTCGACGGTGAGCTGTTGGGTGTAGTCGCGCATCACGCCCACCCGTCCGGTCGCGGTAGGTGGTCGAGCCAGAGCTGGTGCTGCAATCCGGCGGGACGGTGCAGGGTGATGTCGCCGTACTGCTCTTTGAGCACAGCGACCCGGCGCTCTAGCTCCTCCTCGCTGACAGCCCCGACGGCGAGACCGATCTGCGCGTAGAGCATCGGCGGGTGCCCGCCTGCCTGTAGCTGCGCCTCGTACTCGCGTGCGAGAACGCGGTCAGCGCCGGCCATGAGACTCGGGCCGTGCGCGGCACCCTCGACCTGCTCGTTATAGGCGTGCTCAACGTCGGCGATCCGCTTGCGCACCTGCGCGAGCGCCTGCCGGTTCCCCAACCACTGTGCGTGAAGGCACGCATCGACAGGGAAGCCGACCGCCTCCAACGGGGCGAACAGGGCCTCGGCGGTCGCGCCTGGGAACTCGGGTGCGTCAGCGAGCGCACCGAGCGTGAGCATCGCCTGATAGCAACGCCCTTGCTCACCGTCCACCATGAGCGTCTGCTTCTGCTCAGTGATCGCGGCGTTCGCGCACCGCTGAAGGTCATGGCCGAGCGGCTGAAACGCCGCGCCGCCACCGGGCGCCGACACGATGAGGGCGTCAGGCTGCCAATGATAGTCAAGCTCGGGCTCGGCTACCCCGCGACACGCGACGCGGCGTAGCAGCCATTGAAGCTCGGCGGTCCTCGCGCGCCGCGCTCCGATCACACCATTCACTCGCTCATACACGCGCTGCTCGCGGGTGGCAAGTTCCGCTAGTTCGCCGGCCGGGATCGGCGAAGCTGAACCGATCCCGGACAGCTCCTCGACACGACGGCGAACACGATCGACGCTCCTGACGAGCCCCGACCCGACACCCGTTGGTCGGTTGCCGGCGAGCGAGACAGCGAGGTACACCTCCGGGGTGTGCGAGCCGAGTTCATGTAGCCGCCGCTCGTGCCCGGCGAGGAACGCTCGCCACGCATCGGCGCTCTGGTGGCGGTCATCGAGCAGCCGTTCGGTGTGAGCGACGTACCGCTCGGCCGGGTAGGCGCGGTGGACACGCCACACAGAGAAGTCGGCGGCGATCGTGTGCGCGAGTCGCTGTAGGCGGCGCTGTAGCGACCACTTCTCCCCGGTAGGGAGATACGGGTAGGAGGTCATCGCCAGCCGGTACAGGCCGGCGGGCTCGCCACCACGCCCGAGGAGCACGTTGCCGTGCGCGTAGCGAAGCGGGAAGGTCATGGCCGGACCTCCGCGACCTGGCCGTCAGTCAGCTCGATCACTTCGGCAAGCCGCTCGCCGTTGCGCAGCCGGTGTCCCTCGGAGTGCCTGACGATCAGCCGGCCACGGCCGGCAATCACGGCGACTGGGCGGGCGAACACGAGCCGCGCCGGGCCTCGCACCTTTCCGTGGTGAAGCACGGGCGCGTGCTCATCGGGGGCGACCCAGACTTGCGGCGCCCACACCTGCGCCTCGCCATCCACGCAGACAGCGCGATCAAGCGATCGGCGCGCGGCGCGTGCCCGCAGCGAAAGCAGCGACGTCAGATAGCGGTGTGCGGGCCGCCCGTCCGGGGAGGCCTGACCTGCAAGAGTGGCGACCATGCCGGGCGCGATCAGCAGCCGCAGCGGCCAGTCAAGCCACCCCAACACCACGCCCGCCAGCAGCGTTGCCACGAACCCCGCGAGCGCACCCATGAGCGCACCGGGCCAGCCGTGCGAGCTTGCACCAAGCAGGCCGCCAATCGCGCCGAGCACGAGCGCGAACAGGATCGAGCGCTGGCTCAGCACGAGGATCGCCACGAGTGCGGCGAACGCCCAGCCAAGCCATTCAAGCGGCACGCCGCCGGGGACCGGCAGGCGCCGACCGTCGATCTGGTAGATACGCCGGTCGGGCCTGAATATCCGCTGGTAAGAGCGGATCGTGTGTGGAGAATCACTCATCGCCAATCAGCTCCTCGCGGCTCACCCGAAGACCTGTTTGCCGATGCCTTCAGCGGCTTTGGCGATGTCAGACGGCGCGAACACCATCCACGCGACAACGATCGCGGCGAACAAGAACACCGCCAGCTCGGTGTAGCGCCGGTTTAGGAGAAACATCAAGCTGATGACGCCGACGATCCCGCCGTAAAGCTCCCCCGCGTAATGCTTGAGAAGGCCTCCGACGTTCGCACCAACATCGTTACCCGCCGCGAGAGCGACGGCCGGGAGCAAAGCCACTGTGTAGATCGCCAGCAAACAGCACAGGCCGATACGCCGTATGTGTGACATGCAAATCACTTCCTCTGCGCTTGCGAGGTTCCGGTGCTGACGGGCTGTGTCACCGTCACACCGCTTGTCGTTGTGGGCACGCGGGAAGTGGTGTCGAAGTAGGAGGCGATGCCGCGAACCAGCAGCAGCAGCACACAGCCCCACAACAACACACGACCCGCGAAACGCGCCAGCCGCTTAACACTCTCGGGCTGACTTTCACTAGTTGTCGTCCTACGGAAAACAGTCATAGGGCGACGGTAGACGGCGCACGCCCAAACAACCACAAGCGCACATCATGTGAAAGCAATTGCTTACATCAAATATGAAAGCAAGCGCTTTCATAAGCAGCCTGCGACAGCCCAGCACGCATCCCTCCGATGCACACCGGGCTCACGACCACGCTGTGCGTGGCGTCTATGCGGCGAGCTTCACAACGTCGGCCAGCTCGTCAATCTGGCCGGTGATGCTCGCGAGAACCTGGTCGAGAAGACGACAGGTCGAGAAGTCCGCTAGCGAGTAGTACACCGAAGTCCCATCACGCTTGCGTGCGACGATACCCGCCCGATGCAAGATACTCAGGTGGCGTGAAACGTTCTGCGGCGTACAAGCCACCTTGCTCGACAGATCCTGCACAGTGCTCTCGTGCTGTTCGAGCAGCACCAGCAGTTGCACACGGGTAGGATCAGCGAGAAGGGTAAGGCGACCCGTCACTAGAGCGACCACAGACTCAGACCAAGCCGGACTCATCTCAAGACCCCTAACGACCTAGATAAGCGAACTGTTCCGTATTACCGACCTGTCCAGCCGCGACGGGACGTTCGGAACCGACGGGTCGTGCTCCACTGGGACGCCCGACCGGCTGACTGGGCCGCTTTACGACAGTGGGCGGCGCTCCAGAACTAGGCCGAACCACATATGTAATGTGCCTGCGTTGATGCCGACGCTTGGGTCCTGCGTAGTGATGGTGCGCTCGTGTAGCGTGGGCTTGTGGTCGTGGACGGGGATAGCTCAGCTCGACGACGACCACGGCGAGCAAGAGCACGATCAGCACCCCTGCCAAGCACACCAGCCATCGGGCCGCCAGCCAATCTGCAATGGTCACCGCAGGCGCGGGTGCCGAAGGTGCCGGCGGGCTCGCCTGCTCCCCCGGGCTCGACGGTGATGCGCCCGGCAGCGAATCGGCCGGAGGGTCATCGTCAAACCACTCGCTCTCAGAAAACGGGTCCATGATTGTTAATGCGAGCACCGCCGCCGGAGAGACAACGAATACGCGAGCCATAGCGTTAAACACTTACGCCCACCGTGGTGACGGTGGGCGTAAGTCTGAATCCGGGCTGCGTGCCAGTACGGGCACGCAGCGTCAGCGCTGAACGGTCACTCGTACCGGCTTGCTGTGGGTGCAGAGGAACGGGTAGCCGGCGTTCGGGACGGTTGCTGCCCTAAAGAGATAGGACGCACCGACCCCGAGCGAGAACACGTACTTGTAGGCCCAACGGCCTTTGCTGTTGGTCGGCAGCACTTCGATGGTGCGCCACCGTCCGCCGTAGAAGATCTCGATCTGCACGGACTCCCCGCCAGCCGGCACATAGCCACCTGCGATCTGGCCGGTGAACACGACCGTCCGGCCGAGCCGGGCTCGGCGTGGTGCGTGCATCGACACCGCGCCTTGGACGTTCTCGTGAAAGTCGAGGGTCGAAGCCGGAATGGTGTCAAGGGTGTGCGAGTAGAACGCGACCTGTAGTAGCCGCGATGGTCCTGCTGGGGCCTTGAGTGCCCAGTTGCCATCCGATCCAGTCGTAGCGGTCGCGATATGGACCATAGATGCAGAGCCCGTCACCTGTACGAGAAGCTGCACCTGCGCGCCTTTGACCGGGGTGCCCGTTGGCGTGGTCAAGCGTCCTGTGAGAGTGATCGCCGAGTGGCCGAGAGCCCGCGTGAGCGTGCTGGGCTCGTGCGCGGTCGTCGTGAGCTTCGCGGCTTCATCACATGGGCTGCCGTTGCAAGGGCCTCTTTCCGGGGCCACTGTGGCGGCGGAGGGTACGCTGGATGTCGTGGGTGGGGCGGTAGTCGAGGCGAGCTGGTCTTCGACTGTAATCGTCTTTTGGTAGACGGTGCTTACATGGCCGGCGGCGTCTTCGACATCGACGGCCAGCTGATGTTGGCCGTTGGCGATGCTGGATGTGGGGACTTCGAGGCTTACGCCCGTTTCCTGCGGGCAGGGCTGACGCCAACGGAAGTTCAGTGCTTTGTAATAGGTGCCGTTCGCGACGCACTTGCCTTCGTTGAGGTTGGGTGTGCCGGACCACACAGTCTGTTCGTCGATCTGTGCGACGACGCGGTAGACGCCCGGACCCTGCGTGTCTTGCGCGTTGAACGTGAGGCTTGCGCTGCCGCTCACGGGAGCGCTGCCCGCGAGGCTGCCGGCGAATCCGCTTGCGGTCGGCGTCGATTCGTTCTTGAGCATGATCGTGGCGCTCTTGATCGCCAGTTCAGCGTCGCCTCCGTTCGGGCAAGTGCTGGCTTCAGGTTCGGGGAGACACATCGCGCCCGCGAATAGCTCCCAGCCGCCGGTATGGGTGATGTTGATGGTTCGTTCTTCGGCGCTCGGGCATAGGGTGCTGCAGTTCAGTAGTTCGTCTTGCACATCGAGTTTGTCTTGTGGTGTGGCGATGTAGACCTCGCCGTGTGGCGCTTTCAGACGGACCTTCAGTACGCCACCGGCGATGTAGGAAACCGGCGGCGTTTCGTAGATGAACATTGGCCCACTTTCAGGGGTTGAGTCGCGGTAGCCTTCGTCTCTCATTTCCATCGCACCACCCAGCTCCAAGCATGTGTCGATGGACCCGTACATGGTGGGGTATCCGCCAGTCGATTCGGTCCGCCATCCTTCCGTGTAGGCGATTTCGTTACCTTCGGAGCAAGAGGTTTGCGCCCAGTAACCGGGATGCCCGGAGGGGGCAGGTTCGCTCGCCGGCTGAGCGTCACGGGCGACCGACGCAAGCGCAGCCTGCGACTCGATACACGGTGGGGCTAGCGCAAGGGTGAATATGAGCGCGACCGCATATAGGCAAGCGCGGCTACGGGTGGGTTTGAGAGTCATTTGTTTGGATTCCTTTCCAGTGTGGCTTGCGCTCATTTGCCTAGATAGTTCAGGTTGCTCCCACCGCCGCTACGTGAGGGTGGCGGCGATTCTTCGACATACCCGGATGGGTGGGTGTTCGCTGTTACTGCCACAGGCTTTTGTGGGGCGGTGCCTTCGCCCGTGCCTCCGCCGAGCGCGAGATATTCGAGGTCGTGGCTCGGTGGTGGTGTCGAATGGTGCTTGGCACGGGCCGGGGTGGCGGCGTGCGGAGCGGTCGGCGTCCGTGTGGAGGTCAGTCCGCCGGCAACTGTCGTCGGCGCGATACCCGCTGCGGATGTGCTCGCGGCCGGGTGCGTAGCGACCTTGTGATGGTGGTGGACGGGCGCGGGCGCTTCAAGGGAGTGGACAACTCTCGCGCCCACGCCGGCACCGGCGATCACGATGGCAGAGGTCGCGGCGGCTGCCTTGACCAGCCCGCCGCCACCGAGCACCCCGGCCGTGCGCTCGGCCGTCGCGGTTCCGCTCGGCACGCGACCCGTTGAGAGCAGGGAGATCAGTCGCTCGATCCAGCGGCCGTGTAGGTGGGCGGCGAGCATCGGCGGCGGCAAGAAAGCTGCGCTCGCGGCGCGCTGGAACTCCCGGCCGCTCATCTCCCGCAAGAGGGTGGTGTAGGAGGATCGACAGCCAGCACATGCGGCGAGGTGCGCCCGTGCGATCTTCTCTTGCTCGGCCTCTGCGGTCCCGTGAGCGTGCGCGTGGATCGCCTGCTCGCGGTAGTCGCACATACGCCCGGCGGCCGTGATTGCCGCGACGTGATCGAGCTTGCGCTGCGCGCTACGCGACGCGGCGAGCACGGTCTTGATCGGCTCGCCCAAGGCCTTCGCGGCGCGCTTGACGCCGAGGTTATGCGTAGCCATCACCGCGACTACCCGCTGCTCGAACGGGTCGAGCTGCGCCATGAGGTCGGCGGCCGTGGCGATCCGCTCACGCGCGGCAACCAAGTCGAAGGGCTCGCTGTCGTCGCTGAGCACTTCGGCGATGGGCTCGAAGTCCACGCGGCGGCGGGAGCCGACGTGCAGGTCACGGCGACCGGAGCGATACTCGACCAGCAGATAGCCGATCGAGGCCCAGAACGCGCCCTGTAGGTGCTCCTCGCTACGGATTGGCTTGCTGGACATCACGACCAAGCCGATCGCCTCGTCCACGATCTCATCGCGGACATGGGCGGGCATCCCCGCCACGTCGCGCCGCCAGTCCAGGCGCTTGCGAAGCTCCGCGCGCTTCGCCTTCAGCGCGTGCGCCGCCTCCTCAGGGGACAGCGCGCCCTGCCGGCCCGGAGCCCGCACGAGCCAGCGTGTATGGCCGCGCCGCACGAGCGGCAGCCCGGCGGGCCGGGGGATCACGGCGGATTGCGCAGGAGATGCCATCACCCCGTTAATGCGGGCTGGCGCCTCAGCGCGACAACCAATTTCATCCAGGGGCGGGGAAGCCGTCGCGGACGACGGCCCCGTACCGGAGCGACGGCTATTCCAGCGCATACGCGATCACGTCCCCTTTCAAGGACTATTCGGCAGGCCGGACTAGTGCTGTAGGCGGGCAAGGAGCCCGTCAGCGAACAGCAGGGCGAGGACCCTCAGACGGATGTCTTCATCTTGGGCTGGGAGCCGTCAGCCGAGGCTGCTTGACTCCTTGGAGTGGGACAAGCTGCGGACTATGTTGTCGGTCTCCTCGCGGAGATCCTTCAGGAGATGCCCCGACGCGAGGCGCGCTTCGGTTGGGCTCTCGGCGACCTCAGCGAAAAGACGCGCCGTCGAGAAAGGCTGCCTTTCGACGCGGCCTGGGAGTCCCGCAAGCTCATCGTGGAGGTCGACGAGGAGCAGCATCGGCTGCCGGTGCGCTTCTGGGACAAGCCCGGCGTCGTTACCGTGAGCGGCGTGGACCGTGGACGGCAACGACGCATCTACGATGACCGCAAGCGCCGAGCTGCTCGCGAGCAGGGATACACCGTCCTAGAGATCGAGTGGGCATCGAGGCCGCCTCTCGCTAGGCGCGATCGTGGTGCGGACCGGCGCGAGCTTCAGGAGCGTCTCGTGGACTGCGGCGTACTCCCGCTGGATACGATCTGAGCTGACGGTTGCCTCGTTGCCTTGAACAAGCTCGCTCGGTCCGGCCGCGTGAACTGGGCGCCGTGGCTGCGCTCACAGGCATGGCCCGATAGCCTGGACCGATGGAGCGTCAGCTGCTAGCGACAATGCCGCGCGACCTGTGCCTCTCGGTGCAGGGGGTCTCGACATCGTGAGCGTCCAAGGCACCGCCGCGCGCGAGATACCTCAGGTCGGACCGGCGGACTTCATCCAGGGCGGTACGCGCGAGGGCGAGATCGACGTTCGTCTCTCATACGGCATCATCGACCGCTTCTCGATGGGGCTCTACTCGTCTCCCAATAAGGCTTTCGAGGAGCTCGTTTCTAATGCCTATGACGCCGGCGCGAGGCGCGTCTGGGTGCGCGTACCCGACGATTTGAACTCTCCAGACGCTTATTTGGCCGTCATCGACGATGGCATCTCAATGGATATTGGTGGCTTTGAGGAGCTTTGGGAGATAGGTGTCTCATCTAAGCGCGGCGACTCTGGTGAAGAAACCATGAACTTGGATCGCCTACCGATAGGGAAGTTTGGAATTGGGAAGCTCGCTACCTACGTGCTCGCGACGCAGCTTACCTACGTTTGCAAGAAGGGCGGAAAGTACCTCGCAGTGACGATGGACTATGGGCGCGCAACGGGCCAGATGAGTGATCCAACCCCGATGGCACTGGAAGTCGTGCGTTTGACGGCAAAAGAGGCTCAGGCTTCCGTCAAGAACGTGCTCGGCGAGAAGGATATTGTGGCTGCGAGCCTATTTGGCAAAGACGCTGCTGGTTCATGGACGGCAGCGATCCTTGGTCAACTCAAGCAGCGCGGCCAGGAGATAGAACGTGGGCGACTGCGCTGGATCCTACGTTCAGCGCTCCCGCTAAGCAATGAGTTTCTCCTTTGGTTCAATGGAGAGAAGCTAGAGTCGAGCAAGGCGGAGGGAACCGTTGACTGGGAGTTCGTCATAGGAGAGGACGACTCAAACCTGGAGAACTGGCCGTATAAGACAAAGATCATTAATGACGACGGTGGGCCAGGTGTGCAGCTCGATACGGCCGGCATTATTCGGGGCAAGGCACAGTTGTTCGAGAGTTCACTAAAGCGGGGTAGGTCCGAGGAGCTGGGCCGAAGTCATGGCTTCTTTGTAAAGGTCCGCAGTCGTCTCGTAAACTTGGATGACGAGACATTCGGCATCGACGTAGAGCTGCACCACGGGGTCCTAACGCGATTTCGGATGGATGTCTTGGCGGACGGCCTGGACGCCTATATCGCCTCCCCGCGAGAGAGCATCCAAGAGTCCGCAGCCCTAAAGGAGGTTAAGGCGTACCTTCTCAATGTCTTCAACCGTGCGCGCACTGTGCGTTCTAAGCTCGAAGACGAGGGCGACAAGGACTTGCTCGCCGCTGCTGAGAGGATCGCGGCTCCACCTCCGGCCCTTTCGACTGCGCCTCTACGCCGCGTCCTGCGACGAGCTGTCGAAGGTGACACAGCGCTCACTACGCTGCTGGCTCTCGATGATGAGGCTCTAAGCAATGCGCGTGAGGCGATCGAGTCTCACGACACATTGCTACAGAGGGTGCTCATCGAGCCTCTAGGCCACGAGAAGCCGCTTGTCCGCTACGACGTTGCCAAGCGCGCTGCGATCGTCAATGCTAATCATCCTTTTGTAAGTAACTATTTGGATGTTCACGGTGCTGCGGAGCCACTGCGTCTCGTCGGTGTGACGGAGCTATTGACGCAGGTGTACATGGTGGATGAGGACATCGAGCCGGCTCTGGTTGTGAAGATCCTGAATAGGCGTGATGAGTTTCTTCGGGCATTGGTAAATATCCATCCGCGTTCAGCGCCCGTCGTCGCTCGGCAACTACGAGACGCAAAGGGGTTCAAGAACGAGCTCGAGGACGCTGTAGCCGACGCTCTTGAGACACTTGGCTTCGAGGTTACGCGCATCGGCGGCCAAGGCGAGCCCGATGGTATTGCCCGCGCACACCTGGGGGCACGTGAGATCGACGGTGGAACGACCGATTATTCACTGACATACGACTCGAAGTCCTCAAAGCACGAGGCGATCAAGGCGGCGACGGCCAATACCGACGCGCTCAAGAAGCACCGGGTACGGCATAAAGCGAATTACACACTACTCGTTGCACCTGGATTCGAGGGTAGCGCGACCGAGAACAGTTCGATTGAGACTTATTGCACAAACAGCGAGATTACCCCTATTACAGTGGACGATCTTGCTCGCCTTGTTGATGCCTTTCCATTTCGGGCCGTTACACCCGAGACGCTCCGTGAGCTGTTGATGTTGCGTACTCCCTCTGCAACTAGAGAGTACGTCGATACAGTTGTCGCGTCGGATGCACCGGCCCCGCCACCCGTGAAGCAGATCCTCGATTTGACACGTGAGCTCAGTGATCGCCAGGACGCTGTTGACGTTTCCACCCTAAGCACCGCCCTCCGTATGCGACACAACATTGATATCGCGATCAGGCCACTAACGGCGATGCTGCGAGGTCTCAGCGCACTTGCACCAAATGGCTTGTGGTTCGAGGCGGACGAACGGTTTGCGCTAAATGCCTCAGTCGATGGGGTGATGGCTGAGCTTCGAGCAACAGTTGGGCCTCTGGATAGTGACGTAGTTGGCACATTTCGCGCGGCGCTGGGTAATGGCAACGGTAACTCTGTAGAAGCATGACCAGTCTCGCGCTGCCGGTACACCCATTTCCGGCCCGCATGGCGCCCGAGCTGGCCTTGCGCCGACTGCCGCGAACCAGAGGACGCTCGAAAGTAGTTCTCGACCCAATGATGGGTTCAGGCACTATCCCGGTACTCGCTTCTCTACATGGCTACCAGGCGATCGGCTTTGATAAGGACCCATTGGCCGTTCTCATCGCTCAGACCAACGGACGCTCATTGCGTGTACCCGCCTATATTCGGGCAGCAGAGCAAGTTGCAGAGTGGGCACGCGCCAGTCGGCACCGACCGTACATACACAGTGACCCAGAGAGCCAAGAGTTCATCGACTATTGGTTTGATCCAGAGACGCAGCGCCATCTCGGTGCGCTCGCGACCCATATCGTCCAAGCTGCGCCGATCTTTCGCCGCCCACTTTGGTGCGCCTTTAGCAGGCTTATTATCACCAAGGACGCTGGAGCATCACGGGCGCGAGACGTTTCACACAGTAGGCCGCATCGGGTACGCGAGCGGGCTAGTTTCGATCCGATCGAGCAATTTGTCGATGCTGCGCAGGCGGTAGGGCGGCGTCATCAGGCGCTCAGCGAGCGACGGGTGCGAGCGAAAGAGCTGTTGCTGCGGCGTGGCGATGCACGCAGGCTCTCGCTTCCCCACGATTCAGTTGATGCGGTGATCACTTCACCGCCCTATCTTCAGGCCATCGACTATATGCGTGGTCATAGATTGAGTCTTATTTGGATGGGGTACACAGTCAGGTCACTGCGAAAGGTCCGCACTGACTCGATCGGCAGTGAGCGCGGCGACGATGTTGAACCTCAGTACGCCGCAATCCTTGACAGCGTGTGTCCGTCGGCATTGGACACTCGGGGCGGACGAATTGTGTCCCGTTACATCAACGACTTCGGCTCGGTTCTTAGTGAGATCCGACGGGTACTACGACCGGGCGGCTATATGACGGTGGTTGTTGCTGATGCCACGGTACGTAGCGCGACTGTGAGTGTGAGCAGTATCGTAGACGGGCTAGCTGATGCTCAGGGCATGGTGTGTATAGATCGACTCGAACGTCCCATACCGAGCGGTAGCCGCTATCTACCGCCGCCAACAGACGGTGACAACTCCCTTGATCGGCGGATGCGTACTGAGCATTGCCTTACCTACCGCAAGCGTAAATCGTCAGGCGGTCGCGTGCGCTCGGTGAGCGCGGAGTCATCCAGCGCTTTGTCTGGCGGTGCGAAAGCCGGTCGGTGAAACCCCGAAGCAGCCCCTAAACGCGCGGGCGAAGTGGGGCGGTTGGCGGTAGCCGACCTGTAGCGCCACGTCGCGCACCGGTGTCGTGGGCTGGGATAGCAGCTCGGCGGCGGCGGTCATCCGTCTGGCCGTGAGTTCGTCATGGAAGGTGCTATCGCTGAACTGGGCGAAGGCGCGCTGTATCTGGCGAGGAGAAGTTGCGAGCGCTTTGGCGACAACCTCAAGCGTCAAGGGCCGGCCGTAGTGGCGCTTGATAGCGAGGCACGCGAGCAGGTACAGGCGGCGGCGCTCTATGAGCGTGTGCTTGCGCATACCGGGGGGCGGCGGTCGGCGTGCTGTCGCGGCGGGGGGTACTACGTCCAGGCGGAAGTGCAGGCGTAGTAGCTGGTGGACGCGCGCACGGCTGAGGTCGAATCGCTCTCCGATCTCATCGAGGGTGAGGCCCGCAACCGCGCGCAGACGGAACATTTCGCGCTCGCGCTCGGTCTGGACGTGCTGTCCGTATCGGGAGAACGTGAGGCCGTGGCGGTGTAGCTCGCAGACGATCTCGTACAGCTCAAGTCCCTTGCTGAACTTGGGGTGCTGGATTAGGTCGCCGCTTCCGTGCTCAAGCAACTGGTCAACCAGATGGATGTCGGCTGCTTTCAGGCAGGCGAGAGCGGCCGGGCTCAGGTCAAGCTCGGTGACGTGCATGGCTTCGCGCGGCGACGCTAGAGCGTCATTATTTGGTCGAAGATCTTGGCGACCTCCGAGACGATGGCCCGGTCGCCACGGCGCTCGATGAGCCCGGCGCCATCCAGACGGCTCAGCGCGTCGGTGATCGCGAGCTTCTGCTTCTTTTTCTTTGCGCCGAAGGCGTAGCGGAGATCTTGCTCAGAGAGCGGGCCCTGCCCTTCGCTGTCACGTACCAGCAGCGATTCGAGGACTGCTTTGTCCCAGTGGCGCTCGCGCTCTGAGGCCGGGTCCTTGGGCGACTGCGTGATCTCGTGGAAACGCACGGCGGGGTGTGAGGCGGTCGCCAGGTCATTCCAGCGGTGGACGAGGCCCGCTATGCGCAGGCGCTTGAGGCTCGCGGGGACGTTGCCGGGGGTGCTGATCGTGCGGGCGATCTCGGCTTCTGACCACGGTCGCTGCCGGTCGCTGTCGAGCATGAGTTCGAGGACGGCTTTGTCGAGGCAGGCGTTCGCTTCGGATTCGACTGAGCTACGTTGGTCGTGCATGGGAGATTCAACCTCCTGTGTCACGGTCCCGGGCGGGGTTGCCGCCTCGCGCCGGGGCCATCTTGTTTAGAGCCGTATCCACACGTATACAGCGGGTTTCGTGCTCTGTGGGCGCGGTGCGCAAGGCCGGCACGAGGACGCAACGGTCATGTAACGCACCCCGGCATCGGGCCTATGCCGCCAGCAGGCGACCGTGTGAGTTTGGGGCGAGGCGGTAGCCAACGCCACGGGTCGCAGGCACCCAATCCTCGGCGCCCGCGCGAGCAAGCGCTTGTCGCAGCCGGCAGGCGTGCGAGTCCACGGTCCTCGTCGTGCCAGCGGAGCGGAAGCCCCACACTTCTCGCAGCAGTTCATCCTTGGTGCGGACGCGCTCGGGCTCCCGCGCAAGATGCACGAGCAGCGCGTACTCCAGCCGGCGCAGGCCGACACGCATCACACCGACCGAGACCTCGTGCGCTGCGGTGTCGATCCGAAGCTCGCGGTACTCGATCACGCCAGGAATGTCCCCCGCAGAGTCTCGGCGCACGAGTGCTTGCACGCGGGCGCGAAGCTCGGTGTAGGCGAAGGGGGCGCGGAGCACGTCGTCTGCTCCGGCGTCGAACCCGCGCAGCACGTCGCCCAGCTCCCCGTTTGGGCTCATCCATAGCGCGCGTTGACCGGGCTTGACCTCGGGGGCGAGCGCTCCCGCTCGCAGTTGGCGGAGCACGTCGAGCCCGGCACCCCGGCGCGTAGCTCGCCCGAAGATCACGAGGTCGACCTCGCAGGCGTCGCACGCCGCTCGTAGCTTCTCGGGGTCGCTGGCGCGGCGGACCTCATAGCCATCGAGTGCCAACTCGTCGGCCAGCGCCAGGTTCACGTGCTCCTCGCCGTAGAGGAGCAGCACACCCGGGCTCCTGCTCGTGGTCGAGCGCGCACTCGGAGCATCGAGCAAGTGCGGGGCGAAGTGCTCGGGCAGCCCGGCTCGTGTGGTAGCGGGTTCGGCAGACGTTGTGCTCATTCGGCCTCCTTTCGGGCACCGAAAACTCGCCAGCGAGCACACCGGATCATCCGCAGATAGCCCTACGGTAGGCGTGGCATCGAAGGTGGTTGCTTCGGTGCTACAGGCCGGGCGGGTGCGTCAACACCCGCCCGGCCGAATCGGTTTTTGGGCTTGCCAGCGATCAGAGCAGAGCCTGCGGCGGAAACTCTTGCGCGCCGAGCCGGGCGCTCGTCATAGCTTGGAGCCCTGCCGGCTGGACGCGCCCGTCGAGGACGCGGCAGGCTAACGTCGGCCCGTTGCTATACAACTACGCACCGTCGGGTTGTATGAGCTTGCCCCGTCGAGCGGGAGCCTTACCACCTCCTCTCGGCGGGGTTTTTTTTCCGTCCTCTCTGACTGATAGTCGTATGCGCGGTGTCGAAGTGGCAGCCCAGGGTGGTATCTGGGCGTTGGATCGCCACGAGGCCCGAAAGCTCAAGCAAATACCGACTACAAGGAGTACCAGCCATGCCCGAGCACTTGTATTTCGACCTAGGCCAGCAGAGCCGAGGCGCGGTGGTGGAGATTGGCCTAGACAACCAGGCCGCCGTGCGCCTTCTCGACGACACCAACTATTCGCTCTACAAGCGGGAAGTCAACTTCAATGAGTACGGCGGCTGGGCGGTCCAGTCGCCAGCCCGCGTCGTGGTCCCGAGCACCGGGCACTGGAACCTCGCACTCGACCTGAACGGCGGAAGCGGATCCATCAACGCCACCGTCAACGTGCGATGACGCTAGACAACAACACGAGGCCAGGCCGGTGGCGAATCCAGAACCTTTCCCACCCGCCGATGCTGTTTGAGCCGGGCGAGCCTGTGCCCGCGCGGGGCTGGGCGATCCTCGCCGAGACGTGGGTCTATAAGGACGGTTTGGAGGTGGGGGTGCATCCGACGCTTCGAGTTGCTGAGGGCGGGCGATGCAGCCTCGACTTCGAGGTCGTCGGGAATCCCACCGACCGGCAGCTTCTGGCCTAGAAGCCTCGATGCGCCACCCGCACGCGACGTACCCGCGAAAAGGCGGCGGCGTGCGGGGCTTGAGGATCAAGAGTGGCTGATGCGACAATGGGTCGCATGGCCGTTGCCGCAGAACCGATCAGCGCTCCCAATGTGACTCTGCCAGCAGAGCTGCCGGCCGACGTTCTGATACTCCCGCGAAAGACGGACGATGGACAGGGTTTGTATGACGACTCGGTTGTGACCGTCGCCAAGGAGTTGCGTGCCGCCGGGGCGACCGCCGAATACCAGCACGACGCTGGTTCACGAAAGTGGATCGGCGAGAAGGCCCTCACCCCTCTGGAGGTTGACCTCATCGCTGGGATCGCGACTAACGCCGGATGGGCTGCGATCGCCACTGTGCTCGGCCGGCGGAAGGCCAGGGTGCGGGCGCGTCTTGCGCGATGCGCGAAAACACCGTCAGGGACGCAGTGGGAATGGTTCGAGGTGGAAGGCTCGGGCACCGAGGTCGCGGATACCGTCAAGTCGCTTCAGTCCGAGCGGCGTAACGGCGCCCCGCTGGACGAGGGTGATGGCCAAGTCGAGTAGAAAGCACACGCGGGAAGTAGCCAAGGCCAAGAAGGCCAAGAGGGACGGCATCCCGATCGATGCGCCTGACGCGCCCCAGGAGGGCAGCGAGGCGGGGGACGCGGGAGATCTTCGCCGTGACTACATGGTCAGTCGGGTCCGGGGCTATCGGGCGGCCGCGAATCGCCACTACCAAGCCGCCCAGCGGCTTGCGGGTCAGGCATCCCCAGCCGCCGAGCAGGAGGCCCGGCGCGCCATAGACGCTGCGGTCCGCGCCTTCTGGTGGGCCGAAGACACAGAGCTGGAGGAAGCTCAGCATCGCCTCGCACACAAAATCGGGAAGTGGACGCGCCAGCGCTTCGGCTGCTCGATTCACTTCGATGGCAAAAGTTACTCTCAGCGGTGCTCCCTTGACATCGCACACAAGCGCATGGGGTTCTCCGCCGGGTACACCTGCATCCTGATCTGCTCGATCTGTGGGGGCGATATCTCGGAGTGCCCACATATGCCGGACAAGGCGTACTGGGTTCGGGGCGGGCCCAGTCCCGCCGGCTACTGCCCGGCGTGTATGGAGGAGGTCTGCGGCCATCGAGTAGACCGCCTCTACCGAGTGAGCGTCACGAAAATCGTCACGAAGATGCGCGGCCGCGAGGTGAGCTTCGTTCGGCGGCCCGCAAGCCCTGAGGCGCGTCTGCTCGCGATCCCTTTGTCTAACGAGTCCATCGCCGAGAAGTTCGGGCCGGAGGCGTTCAAACCCGGCGCCAGTTTGTCGTGTGATCTCTGTCTGGGTGGCTGCTGGGGGTTCGAGGAGTTCGCCCTGGACTCCGCAGGCGGGCCGGTAGGCAGGGTGGTAGACGCCCAGCTCACGGACGCCGGAGAGGTGCTCACGACCGTGATGATGGACTGACGGGAGCTGAATCAGCCCTCTGCGCTGGGCGCGAGCGAGCGCGAGGCGTGAGAAGTCAACGTACGCTGGTAGTCAGCATGGTGCGGAACCAAAGAAAGAGCAGCTTCGCCAAGTTCGTCGGGTGGGCGTGGAAGCTGCTTCTTGGCGCTCTAGCAGTAGCAGGCGGCATCGGCACCGTGGTGTCGAAAGACTTCCGGCACGCCATCCGTGACGCAGCCGAATGGCTATATCCCTTCTGGCTCGTCATCCTGCTTGCCGTCGTCGCCCTCGCGCTGCTGGTAACACTCTTGCTGATTCTTCGCCTTCTCCGGCAGGAGCGGTCTGTATCGTATGCCCAGAGCGACGCCAAAGCCCGTCTTACCGAGCTTGAGGAACGCTCCGCTCCGGGGCGAGCAGAGCACGACGTTGGTGTGCTGCGAACGATCAGGCAGACACTGCCTCGTACAGACATCGACTACTGGCGCGACGTTGACTTCGGCGGGGTGTGGTACGGGCAGAAGACGCATCGGCTCATGCAGATGCTTTACAACCACAACGCTGTTGAGGACCGCTTCCTCGATCCTGAGTTGGAGGCGCTGCGCACCGGGCTGATCAACGCTGTGGACGGCCTGATGGGCAAATGCGCGCTGTACGGCGTGGCGCACAAGACCGTGGAGGAAGCCTACGCGCTGGGCGACGCCGAATGGCGGCGCGACAATCCGCCGGAGGGCGAGCGTTACGAGCGCTTCGAGGAGCGCCGTCAGGAGCTAGGCAAGGCGGCCGATGAGTTGGTCAGCGCGTACGACGCGCTCATGGTCGCGGCCCAGCCTCGGCTGCCGGCGGCGTTTGGCACTCCAGCTTGATCACTGGCGACTGGCTGACCGGCGCCAGGCCGCAACGGTTGATGCTCACGGCATCTGCGAAGCCTCTCGCTGGGAATCTCCGCGCGTCGCTGCGCTACTATCCAGGCCAGGAGGGGGCGATTTGCTCTAGCGGCCAGAGGTCGCAATTAGGATCGAATCGTTCCCCCGCTACTCAGCGAAAGCCCTGGAAATCCAGGGCTTTCGTGGTTCTAGGACTCGGGCGCTGGTGGAGCTTCCTCCCGAGATTTCCTCCCAGGATCGGGCTCGGGTTGGGGGCGCTTCGCATCGGCGAGCAGCGACGCTGCCCAGCCGCTTGCGTTCTCGGCCGCTGCGAGCGCGGCGGTGCGGTCAAACGCGATCGGCTCGTCGTAGCGCAGTTCGGCTGCCCAGGGGGTGAGCCACGCGGTGTCCGAGATGTCTTGTGGAGGCTCTGTGCCCGTCTCGCGTACTTGACGCACGAGGAACTTGAGATCGTGGGTGAGGGGGAGGTCGGCGTCGGCGAGCACGAGTGCGACCTTCATGGACTTCTCGACCGCCTGCTGTGCGTGGAACCCGACGATGTTGTCGTCGATGTCTGCGTTGTCGGCGAGCACGCGGCAGGCTTCGAGGTCGCCGTTGGCCCGGCGCAGCAGCAGCTCGGCGTACTCGATCTGTTCAGGACTCGGCGAGAACACGACCCTCGCGCAGGGCTCGGTGCACCATCGTGCCCCGCACCTTCGCTCGCCGTTCGGCTAGCGCTGCGTCCATGACGATCACGTCGACGGGTGCGTTGAAGTCTCCGAGAGCGTCGCGGAGCCTGACGGCCTCGGCGAGGCGATCCGGGACCGTCTCCTCGATGACCAGGAAGTCGAAGTCGCTGCCGTCGTTGGCCTCGCCGCGGGCGCGTGAGCCAAACAGGATCACCTTGGCCGGCGCTGGCGCAGCGTCGATCAGCGCACGGCCTGCGCGGTCGATCATCGCCTCTGCGGTGACGGCGTTCATCCTCGCCGCTCCTCGGCTGTGGCTCCATCCAGCGCGGCAGGTGTCGATGTACGCATAGCGCGCTCGATTGTAGCCCTGCCGCCGATGGCGCTATCGGTCTGAGGGCGTGTCTGTAACAAGGAGGGCGCAGCCCGACGCCTCCGATGCAGGTAGCGGCGGCCACCGCGCCGCAATCCGTAGCGTTGTCTGAGGGTTGCGGTTGCAGCTCGGGCTGCCACGAGTGCCGAGCTTGCCGGTTGGCGATCTACCGCCCCTCGGTGCAGCAGTTGACGGCGTTGGCGGTTCAGATGCGTGCGGCGTTGCCGCCCCGAGCAAGTTCTTGGCCGGTTTGCCGCGCCCGCGCACATGTACAGGCATGAGAAGGCGCGAGCAACGGGTGTGGGTGTGGTGTTGGAGGGCTCGTCGCGGGCATGGCCGGCGCGCTCTGTTGGCGCCGTCCGCAAATTGCGTGGATGCTTCTATGTTGTCAAGGGTGTGTTGGTGAGCTTGTTGTAGAGGTCGCGGGAGAGGTATCGCTTGAGGGATCTCATGGCCTCTCGCTTGGTCTTTCCTTCGTTGATGCGTCGTTGGATGTAGGCGCGGCTGGGTGGGTGGTGGACGGAGCGTGAGAGTGCGATCGTGTAGATCGCGGTGTTGATTTGCCGGTCGCCTCCACGGCTGAGGCGGTGACGGACGGTTTTGCCGGAGGAAGCTGGTTGTGGTGCTGTGCCGTTGGCGCGTGCGAACGCTGCCTCGCTCCTGAAGCGAGCAGGGTTGAAGGCGATGAGCTTCGCTGCGCAGATCGGCCCGACGCCGGGTTCGTCCATGAGTGCTGGTGCGAGTTCGCGTGTGAGCGTGTCGATTTGACGGTTGTAGTCCTGGGCTTGCTGGTCGAGAGCGCGGGTGCGGTTGGCGATGTCGCGCAGCACCCGGAGAGTGGTGTTCTCTTGCAGGCTGGCGTTCGGGCGGGTCCGCATCCCGGTGAGCCGCTGTGCGAGTTTCGCGCCGTTCTTTGCGGGCCCGATCCTTTCCCGTAGCGTGGCTGGTGCGCCGACGTGCAGGGCCTGGAGTTGGTTGTAGAGGCGTGAGCGCTCGCTGATGACGGAGCGGTAAGCGACAAGCAGCATCTGCAGCGCCAGGCGCCTTCCGTGCCCTCGCGGAGTAGAGAGCCCATCATTGGTGAGGACCTTCTTTGCGGCAAGCAGCGCATCGAGCCGGTCGGACTTGCCGGTGCGTCGCTCGCGGCGCCTGGGCCGTTCGACCTCGAACACGGTGATGCCGTTGTCCTGGAGATATTCGCATAGGCCGGCGCCGTAGCTGCCGGCGCCCTCGATCCCGATCCGGATCTCTCCCTCGAGCTCGCCGAGCCACGCGAGCAGCTCGCGGTATCCCGCGAGAGTCGCGGTGATCGTGATCTCTGCGAGGAGTTGTCCGAGTGCGTCCACGGCGACAGCGAGATGCTGGTGCTTGTGGGTGTCCACGCCTACTGCAATCATCAATTCCGGTCTCCTTATTTGCTGGTTGGCGCTCGTGATGTGGAGGCCGCCAGACAAAGCCATGTCGAGCAAGCAGCACGCTTCTATGAAGTCATGGCGGCGTCCGTGGCAGGCGACGGGAGACAAATCCAACGTAGGGCATCCAGCCGGGGCCAGCCGTTTTAATCGAGTCATCCCGTCGTCTGCCACACCCTCAACGGGGCACCGGACGCCACTGCATGACCGCCGCTTCGCTGCACCCTACGGGCTCCGCTACGCGCCGGTCAGCCCGCTTTCCACAGGGCCCAACAGGCACTGAAGAAACTACATGGCCGTTTCAGCGGAGTTGGGGTCATTAACCAGAGAGAGGGCCGGATGCGATCAATTTGCGTAGGGGCATCGCAGCTCGGCTCTCGACATAGAGGTGTCGGGCTTTTTTGAGCGAGAGGAGCGTGAGTCGTGGCTGGTAAAGCGAATGTGAGGCCGGCGCAGTCTGACCCCCGCATGGCGGGTCGGCTCGCGCGGACGCGAGGAAAGGAGTCTGGGATGCCCGGCGATGGCGAGACGGTGTCGTTGTCGGAGCCGCTGCTTGATTGCATGGCTGCGGCGGCGTTGTTGAACGTGCGGGTGTCATGGGTGCGCGACGCGGCGCGGCTCGGGCGTTTGCTCTGCCTGCGAGTTGGGAGGCATCTGCGTTTTACCCGCGCGATGCTCGAAGACTGGCTCGCAGCGCAGGCCGCGAGCACGCGCGGGCAGGCGGCAGGTCACGCGGGCACGCGGACGGCGGGCACGGCGCGTCCAGCGTTTAGGCGCAGTACACAGGCGGCGTTGCTGGCGAGCTTGGCGGAGGCGCCGAAGGCAAAGGGAGGTGGGCGTGATGGGTAGCGATCCGGGGCGTGGTCGCTCGCGTGACTATGGGGGCCGGCTGGATCGTCCGCCGGGCTGGGCGGATTCGTTGCTGGCTGGCCGCTCGCGTGCGGATAAGGAAGCCGACCAGGACGCGCGGTTGAAGGCGCTGCTCGTGTTCGGCTCCGTAGCGGCGCTGCTGATCTTGGCGTTGCGCGTGGTCTTCTCGGCGGTGGGCTTGCGGTTCGGCTGGTGGTCGGCGCCGGTGTTTGTGCCGGTGTTTGCGTGGGCGTTGTGCTCGGCGGCGATGAATCGTGTGTTGCGCCCGGTCGAGCTGGACGGGTGGCGCTGGCCGGCGAGGCTGAAGGGCGCGGGGCTGCTCGCGTTGTTGTTGTGGTTCTGCTGGGACGTGTGGGCTGGCCCTACGACGAGGGCGTGGAAGCACGCGCACGGCGGCTTTGATGGCGCGGCGGGCATCGGCCCGCGGTATCCGCTGCATGCGATTCTTGCCGCCTCGCCGATCGTGATGGGGCTCGTCGCGTTCCTGCTGCTTCGCGTTGGGCATGGTGCTCGCGCCGAACGTCCGCAGCCGTGAGCGGGAACCTCCACGCCCGCCGGGCGACCCCGAACCGCTGCGCGCCGCCATTGGTCCGCGAGCGACGGCCACCAAAACCTCCGCGTTGGCCGTGATCGCGCTGTTGCTCATTGCCGCGAGTTTCGCCGCGTGCGCAGCCGCGGGCCTGTGGCTCGTCCGGGGCATAGGCGGTGCGAACGAGTCGAGCCGTGCGCGCGCTCTGCCGCCCGCGGAGTCTGATGACCCGTGGGTTGCTCGCACTGCACCGTCGACGGCTGGAACGAGTGTTTGGGCTGGGCACGCCGAGGATGGTGCTCTGCGGACGCCACCGGACTGCGCGGCGATCATCGTCGGGCCACCGAAGTCGGGCAAGACACGGAAAGTGATCGCACCGACGCTCGCCGCGTGGGCGGGTCCGGCGCTTGTCACCTCGACCAAGGGCGACATCTTGGCGAGCGCCGGGCACCGCTCGCGGATCGGCCCGGTTGCGGTCTATGACCCAACCGGCTCGCTCGGGCACGCCGAGGCGAGTGTCGGGTTTTCCCCGCTCTCACGTTGTCAGACGTGGGAGGGCGCGGTCGAGGTCGCCGCCGCTCTGCTCTCGCCGGCCTCCGCGGATGAGACGGTCCGCCACGGCGAGCATTTCGCTATCGCGGCCCGCGCGCTGTTGGCTCCGTTGTTCCATGCCGCCGCGCTCTCTGGGGGCGGGATCGATCGCGCTCGTGGATGGCTTGGCCGCTCGGAGTTCTCCCAGCCCGCGGAGATCCTCCGCGGCGCAGATGCGACGATCGCGCTGGAGGAGCTATCCGGTGTCGCCGCGCAGGCCGTCGGGGACTACCGCACCTCTGTGCTCGGCACCGCACAGGTCGCGCTCGCGTGGGCCTCTCGCGCAGCCGTCCGCGCATCCAGCGACCCCGCCCTCACACCGCAGATCGACCTCGGCGAGCTGATCGCCAAGAACGGCACCCTCTACGTCGTCTCCCCGTCGCGCATCCAGGAGGAGCTCGCGCCACTGATCGCGGCGCTCCTCGATGCTCTGTGCGCGCAGGCGATCGACGTTGCCATCACTTCGCCTACCGGGCGCCTCAAGCGTCCGTTGCTACTCGCGCTGGATGAGGTGGCGAACATCGCGCCGATCCGCTCGCTCCCCCGCTTGCTGAGTGAGGGCATCCAGCAGGGCATCGTGCCGGTGCTGGGTGTCCAGGACATGAGCCAGGCACGCGCCCGTTGGGGCGAGCACGAGACAGCGACGATGTGGTCGACGCCCGCGCTTCGGCTGGTGCTCGCCGGGGTCGCTGATCCCTACACGGCGCAGCTCGTCTCCGATGCCTGCGGTGAGCAGCTCGTGTGGCGTCCGCAGGTCAGCGAGAACACCTCAACCTCCCATCAGGTCGAGCGGGCAGGGAGAACCTACACCGGAGGTGACAGCTACTCCTACGCCCAGCAGCGCGAGCGAGTCATCCAACCAGCGGACCTCCGCGCGATGCCCGCAGGCCACGCGCTCGCGCTACCGCAAGGCCGGGAGCCAATCCGGGTCGACCTGTTCCCCGGAGCCCCCGGCCTCACCGACTGCGACTGGCCGGCACTGTGCCGCGCGGGGCGCGAGCGGCTCTGTGGAGTGGCTGTGCCGTCGGGCGGCTGAGACGGGAATCGGAGACTCCTATGGCGAGCCGCTTCCTACCCGGCTAGTGGAGCCGTCCGGAAGTGATGCGGCTCATGCGGCGAGGGCGAGGGGCTGGGGTTCGTGACGAGTGATCTTTTTGATCACGGTATCGAGCTTGGCTCGGGTGAAGGTCCATTGGAAGGGTTGGGCGAGCGTGCGGTAGTGCTGGCCGAAATCCATCAGGTGTCTCGCCAACTCGGGGTGGGTGGCGAAGTCGTTGGGCGTGAGGGCCTTGCGCTGCACGATTGAGAAGTAGATCTCGATTTGGTTCAGCCACGAAGCGTGGACGGGGAGGTGAATCAGCCTCGCGTTCGGGTATGCCTCGGCCATCCGCTTGACCGAGGTCTTGCCGGCGTGGCTGGAGCCGTTGTCCACAACCCAGTAGACGGTGCGCGCTGACCGGTAGGGCTCGATTTGCATCACCTGGTCCACGAGCCGTCCGAACGGGACGATCCCGGTCGTCTGCTCGACCCGGTCGAACAGGTTGGCGTGATGCACGTCCCACGCGGCGAGGTAAGCGAGCGTCCCGCCGCGCAGGTACTCGAACTCGACCATCCCCGGCCGCCCCGGCCCGGGCGGGATCGTCTCGTGGGGGCGGCCGAGCGCTTGCAGTTGGGTCTTCTCATCGGCGCTGATGACGTACTCGTCCGGGCGCAGCCGCTTGCCGTCGAACACGCGGGCGTAGAGGTCCAGCGCGCGGCCAGCCTTCTCGGCGAAATCGGGGTCACGCGGAAAGATCCAGGAGCGTGTCTGCCACGGCTTGATCGCGTCCTCGTGCAACCAGCGCCAGATCGTCGAGGCGGACGCCTCGGTCACGCCACGCTCGATCACGAGGCGGTGCAGCTCAACCCGGGAGAAGCGCGAGAGCGGCAGCTCGTGGGTACGCGGCAGCTCGCAAGCGATCGCCTTGACCTCGGCGACCTGTTCCGGGGGGAAAACGACGCGGCCGACCCGACCGCGCTTGATCCTCAAGCCCATCCAGCCGCTCAGCGCAGAACCGGGATCTTCGCCGAGCAACGCTGTCGGGCGAGCAGTCCAGCCGACCGGCGATATCGATGTCCTGCATCCCCTCCGCCGCATACAGGATCACTCTCGCCCGCTGCACCACACGGAACGGCAGCGTGACCGTGCAAGCCCGCCGCTCCAGCTCGACACGCTCCTCCTCAGAGAGTTCGATCACATGCTGGCTGACCCGCGGCACGACACATAATTCCGCGCGCGCACCGCTATCCCTTCCGATAAACCGCAAGACTTGCGGACACGTCTACTAGCGTCAGTGTCGATCTGATCGCGGTGGGCGCGACATGCGCCGCCTCGATCTAGATGAGGGAACCTGTCATCTCACTACCGATAGGAGCGAGACCGTTGGCACTCGACTTTTCAAGGCTACGAGAGGCGTTGACGCTCACGAGCAAGGAGCAAGGAGCACCCAACCGGACGCTTGATGTACGGATCGAGGTTCGTGGCATCGATAGGGATGATCTCGGTGGGCTGATCTGGAAGGTGAGTGCGCCCAGCGGCGGCTATGGCCGAAACACCAACCAGGCAGCAGGCGTAATGACGATGCTGGCCGTCCGTCTTGCGGAGATGGAACGTGCTGTGCGTCGTGAGATTGCCACCGGCAGAGCGGGCGACGACAGCGACGACCTCGACCAAGCTGAGGACTCATGATCGACCCGACGCTCAACCGCGAATGAAACCCGATGACGAAAATATCCAGACCTTCACGGCCATGTTCGAGGGGTTCGCGCAGGCTGTGCTGCGGTTTGAGGCAGCAGTAAACCGTGGGGGCCCAACAGAGACGTTCGTGGCGCTCTTTGAGGCGCTCAACTGGGCGGTGGCGCTGGATGACCGGACTCGCAAGCACTGGAGCCCCGAAGGCAAATCGCTCGGCTGGGAGTGGCGCGAAAGGGTCTTGGGAGCAGAGATCATGCGCGGTGTACGGTTTGCACGTAACCAGGTACACCATCAGTGGTCAGATGCACTCGAAGCTACGCCCGGCGCGCAGCTTCCGAGAGCCCTCCCGTTTCCGTTGGGCGAGTGGCGATGGCGATCAGCGAGCGACCTGCCAGAACCGAACCAGCCCGACCCCGACGGCGAAGCCGTGTATCAGGAACAGCTACAGGGCCAGCCTGCGCGCATCACACTTCAACAGCTCGCCAATGTCTTCAACTTCCTGCGCAAGGTCATGGAGCCTTGGGCGACGCCGCAACTGCCAGTCGGTGGCGGAGCCGGGTAGTGGGTCAGTTTGACCTGCGCTTGTGCCCGGCGCCCGGAAGCAGGCTGCGCACCTGCGCAAGAGCGGCCCACACACGATCCAGCTCGGCGCGCGCGCGTCGGTGACGCCGTATGGCGCGCTCACGACCAGCCTTCCGGGCTGCCTTCCTCGCGGCGCGTGACTCGCGGGACTCCTCGCCCGTCGGGCCAGCGGTCGGGTAGGGATTGGTACCCATCCCCAGGACGTTACTACCGCGAGTTCAAACTAGCCCACTACCCGGAGCCTCTTGGATTCGGCTCCTACTTGGCTACCCACTCGGACGGTGGTGGCCCGCCGGCGAAGCGTGCGGCGGTCGGGTCGCTGGCATGGGTGAGCTGGCGCTCGAGCAGCTCGAGGCGGTCGTGGAACAGCAGCTCGGCGCGCGGGTCCGGGGTCTGGCCGGCGTCGAGCTGGGAGCGCCACGCGCTGAGCGCGCCGAGTACCTCGACGAGCGCGCGGTCTGTCCACCAGTCGGCGACGAGCTTTGAGAACACTCCGGGGTAGCGCTCGGCGAGCGCGCAGACCGCCGCCCAAAGCTGCCGCCTCCAGACCTCGCGCTTGTCGGGTGGCTCAAGCCATCCCGGCAATCCCGTGTCCTGACCCTCTGCCGGCCTGGTTGCGGTGGCCGGAGCGGGCTCGCCGCCAGCTTGTGCCTGGGTGCTGAGCAGCCCGTCGCGGACGAGCCGCGCCGCTGTCCTGGATACGGGCTCGCCGTTGGCCTGCGCGCGCCGACCAAGCTCCGCGAGCGCGTGCTCATCAAGGGTGATCGCGACGCGGCTCATAGCCCGGCGCCCATTCCCGCATCCCGATCGAGGCTGCTGTCGGGTGCGAGCTGGCGGGCGGTGGAGCGCTGGAGTTCCTCGCCCACATCCGCACCCGGGCTGGTGGCGGTGAGGGCGCGGAACGCGAGGGAGGGGAACTGGGCGCGTGAGGCACGCATCAGCTCGGCAAGGCGCCCGACTCGATCAGCGTCTACTCCCTCTGTCCCGAGGTCGTCTCTGGCGATGTGCCAGTCGGTGCCGTTGCGTGCGCGTGATGCTTGGACGTAGGCGCCCTCTTGGCTTGTCTGCCATCCGCCGGTCACGACGACCGCGCGCTGTACGGTCGCGCCCTGCTGGCGGTATAGGTGCTGGGCGTAGGCGAGCCGCACATTCTCAAGCTCCTCACCCGCCAGCGTCACCTCACGCACGCCGTCAGTGAGCACACTCACCCGCTGCTGATCGACATCGACCGCGACAATTTCGCCACGGGTGCCGTTCTCCACCCGCCGTTCACCCTCGGGGCGGTGCTGGGCGATGAACGCGACCCTGTCGCCCTCGCGCACACCGTAGGCGACACCGGGCAACGACACCTCTTGCTCACCTAGCTCGCCGCGCTCGGCGCGTAGGTGTTGGGCGCGTGCGTTCATTCGGTCGATCTCCCCGGTTGACGCGTCGGACATAAGCGCGACCTGCTGCACGCCCTCGCGCTCGGCCAGCTCGTCCCACTGTTTCACTGCTACCTCCAGTGCTTGCTCGCGGGTGTCTGCGAAGTGAAGTTGTCCGCGGGCTTGGTAGTGAGCCATCGCTTGCTCGGCGCGGCCCGCGCGTAGGTCCGCCCACGCCTGGCGCTCCAGCGGGTCACTCGTGCGACGCACCTCAGACAGACGCGCCGTCGGCGCGGAGTCGGCCAGCCGCTTGAACAGGCCGCCCGCGCCGATCGCGGGGAGCTGGCGTGCGTCACCGATCACCACGAGCTTTCCTCCCGAGTGCGAGACGACATCGCTCAGCGCATCAAGGCGCCGAGTGTCAGCCATCCCGGCCTCATCAAAGAACACCGTGGTTGACTGATCGATGGTGAGGCTCCCTGTGCGGGCTTTCGCGACGAGTGAGTCCAGTGTCATCGTGCGGCCTTCCAGGGCTGGGCTTTCGCGGCCGAGCCGCTCGGCCGTGTCACCAGCCACCGCGACACCCAACGGCTCACGCCCGGAGTGCAGCTCGGCGCGCACCGCCGCGTCGATCACAACTCCCTTACCGGCGCCCGCCTGTCCCACCAGCACCGCCGCTCGCTCCCGACCACCGAGTACCCCAAGCGCCTGTTGCTGCTCGGTGCTCAGCGGACTGCCGATCCGCTCGCTTACCTCCCCCAGCGCCGCCGCACGTGCCTGATCGCTCACCGCAGCCCCGGTGCTTGCCGCCATGTCACGCACCCTCGCGTCGATCGCCTGCTCCATCCCTCTGATCTCTCGGGTGGTCATGCGGCCTTGCTCAAGCTCGATCACCTCACCCGCAGCGATCAGCTCCCGCGCGTGCTCGGAGACGCGCTCGGGTGAAAGCTCCCCGACGCCCTGCTCAAGCACACTCGCGCGCAGCTCACGCTCGGAGAACGTCGCGCCTTGCGCTGTCAGCGAGCGCTCGACCCGCTCCTGCCAGCCGGCCCGCTCGGCGCGCTGCACACCGCCCGGCTCCGCAGACCGCAGGGCTTCCACGTCGGCGCGGTCGACGTGCTGGCCCGCCGCGCGCTCGTCCCAGGTGGCCTGTAGCTCGGGGCGGTTCTGCGGCGTCTTGGCCTTGCGGTTTTCGAGCTTGACGTTGCGCAGCTCGTCGCGCTCCGGTGCGCGGCCGTAGCGCGCACGGAAACGCTCCGCCGCCAACCAAACCTCACGGCTGCGACCACTCAACGCGTCGCGCAGGTTCTCCGAGATGCCGGCGACCTCGAAGTAGCGCCCGTCACGCCCGGTACCCGCGACGACCTCATAGCCCTGCTGTCGTAGCTCCTGCGCGAGTGCGCCACGGTAGAACGCGCCCAGCTCTCGCGCCGCACGAAACAACGGACGGCTCGCGACCGCCGCGAACTGCCCATCCTGGCGCACAACACCCGTCACGACGACGTGACTGTGGAGCTGCGGATCGGGCGCACCGCCACCCTGAACGCCCCGCGCGGTCGTGTGGCGAAACTCCGCCGCCAAGACATCGCCGGCTGTCGAGACGACCTGCCCGCCTGCGCCTTCACGGACCACCGGCACCTCCCGCCGCAGATGCTCAAGCGCACGCGACACCGCTCGCCCGTGCGCCAGCTCGACGCCCGCGCGCTGATCCTCAGAGCCGAGCGCCCACACCGCCGACACAGACTTGGGAGCACTGAACGTCAAGTCGATCCCGCCCGCCCGCCGGCCATCGGCACCCGCCCTGCGGATGAACTCGCCACTCACGGGATGCCGACCCTCCATCAGCGCCACGAGCCGCTCCGCGCGCACCGCCTCGCCGACCTCCAGGCCGAGGGTCTGCCGCGTCCCGTCCAGCATGTGCCAGATGCCCGGCGCCTCCGTCGGCTCGCCAGCGGGCGAGAGGTAGTAGTCGCCCCGCGACGGAGCTACCGTCCGCGACTCCAGATACGCGCTGTAGCCAGCAGCCTGCCCAGCACCGATGCTCGCAGCCGTCATCATGGCTCAAAATGTACCACTCCCAAGTGTCACGCTCTGCCACAGTGCATCTAGTCTGTCTGAGTGCGAAGGTGCAGATGCCGGGTGGCGGCGTCGTGCACTGGCGCTCAGATTGGTGTCGTCTCAGCTTGCTGAGACCGTGCTTTCTGGGCCGTGGTGTTGGCGTCCGATCGGCCGGGTTAGGTCCGGGCCGGCGGTGGGCTGACTCATAGTCTGTTTGTCGGCGAAGTGCCTGACCTCAATGCCGTTGTGTCGCCCACCGCCAGCCTGGGATCACCGGCGTGACCTAATAGGAGCGTGGCAACCGCCCCAACTCAGAACTGTCCGCCGGAGGTCCACATTCATCACCTCCAACGAAGGGACCGAACAGGATGATCGTGATCGGAGCGGACACGCACAAGAGCACCCACGCACTCGCCGCCGTCGACGCTGGAACCGGCCAAGTCGTAGGCGAGCGCGAGATCGCCGCGGACGACGGCGGGCACCGCCAAGCGCTTCAATGGGCGCGGCAACTCGACTCGGATGTGGTGTGGGCACTGGAGGACTGCCGGCATGTATCCCACCACCTCGAGCGCGCGCTCGTGACCTCCGGTGAGCGCGTTGTGAGGGTTCCGCCGAAGCTGATGGGCGTCTCGCGCCGCGGGGAGCGCGAGGCCGGGAAGTCCGACCAGATCGACGCACGCTCAGTCGCCCGGGCCGTCCTGCGAGAGGGCATCGACAGGTTCCCTGGTGCGTTCCTGGACGAGGCCGCGATGGAGATCCGGCTGCTGTGCGACCACCGCGAAGGGCACGTCCACGAGATCACACGCCTGACCAACCAGCTGCGCTGGCACCTTGTGATCCTCGACCCCGCACTGGAGGCAAGCATCCCCCCACGCAAGATGGACTACCCCGGACAGCTCGAAAAGGTCGCCAGGCGCCTGCGCAGCATGGACGCCTCCGCGAGGGTTAGGATCGCCAAGGAGCACGTCCGGCGTATCCGTGAGCTCTCACGCGAGGCGACACGCCTCAAGCGCGAGCTGCACACCCTCGTAGCCGCGCACCGCCCCGACCTACTCGCTGAGACCGGGTGCAGCACCATTACCGCCGCGATCCTCATCGGCCAGACCGCCGGCGCCGAGCGATTTCCCACCGACTCGCACTTCGCCCGCATGGCCGGCGTCGCCCCGATCCCGGTGTCCTCGGGCAGAACCGACCGCCACCGCCTACACCGCGGCGGCAACCGCCGCATCAACCGCGCGCTGCACGTCATCGCGATCACCCGCGGACGCTGGGACCCCGCCACACGCGCCTACCTCCAACGCAAGGAAGCCGAAGGCAAGAACCGCATGGAGGCCCTCAGATGCCTCAAGCGCCTCCTCGCCCGCCACTTCCACACCCTTCTCCTACAGCCACCAGCAACCCAGGCCGGCGCTGCCCCAGGGCAGTAGTCGCGCCTGTGGTCATGTGGGCAACCCGCGGGGTTGTCCAAGCCCTGGCGGCGCAGCCGTCAGGGCGCCATGTCCACAGGCGAACCAGACCACCAACAAATCCTCGCAACGAGCGACAATCCCTTGACATAGGAGCAACGGCTTTTCGCGGTGCTGGTGCGCTGCGTGAGCCGTCAGCGGTCTAGCCTGAGCGAAGTAACGACGGCCGACACCGGGAGGGCTCGCACGCTGCGGGCAAGTATCGAGTCTTGGAACGTCGCCGATGGGCAGGTAGCATGGCTCCAATGTTGAACGAGGTATGGGAGCGAGTGAGGATGCGGCTAGCGGGGGTGTCTCTGCTGGTGCTGTCCTCACTGGCGGCGCCGGCAGGAGGCATCGCGGACACCGCTGGGTTGGCGGTGCGGTCGTCCCCTGTGCCAAATGCGCTCGGAGCAACGCTGCCGCCACAGCTGCAAGCGCTGGAGCAGAAGATGCAGCAGCTCCACGTCAACAGTGAGCGCTATACGCAGATCAGCCGGGGTGCCGTCACGATTGTCAACGAAACGAACGGTAAGCCCGTTGGGCGCGAGAAGTCGGTGTCGCTGGACGAGAACATCAGTGGAGAGGTCAGCATCTCTCCGCCCCAGGCCGAGGTGATCGACGTCAATACAGGCAAGCCGATCCAGATCCAGATCGGCTCCACCGAATACGACTACTCGCGGGAGATTGCGCGCAAGCACCCGCGCCGAGCTTGGATTCGCAGGAAAGGCGCCGACGGCAGCGCGTTTCCATCCTACTCCAGCCCTCTCGAAGTCTTTGCAAGCCCTGGCGATGCGAGCGTTGGCGGTGAAGGCAGCTATGCGCAACTGTTCAACCTCCTCACAACGGCTGTCGGCTCCGTCGCGGTGCTCGGCCCAGTCTCAGTTGACGGACAAGCAACCACCGAGTTCACGGCCGAGGTCGAACCTCTCCGCCTGATCCGGGGCCTTACGGTGGAAGACGTGCGGAATCTTGAGAAGCATCCGGTCTTCACGAAGCTAACGATCTTCCTGAGCGAAGCCGGCTTCCCGCTACGAGTGACCCTGTCGCAGAGTGCCGAGCACGCCCACTTCACAGAGACCACGGACATCACGGCGGTTCAAGTTCCGCTCGTTATCTCTCCACCTCCACCCGGAGAGACGATCAGCGTTGGGCAGGCGCGCAAGCTGGAAGGCCCAGGACACACGGTCACAGTCTCGAGCTAGAGCCGGCACGCCGGACGCTGGCGTCAGTCGCGAGGATCGACCATTCTTAACGGGCGGACGGGGATATGCCGAGCGGGCTGCGTACTCATGCCGTCGCGTGCTCGCGCGGCCTGTGCTCCTTGGCGGCAGTAGGGCGCTTGGCGGCGGGCTTGCGCTTCTTGGGTCGGAAGGCTGCCGACAGCAGTTTCGCGTCGTCGGCGCGGCTCTTGTGGTGCAGGTAGCGCATGGTCGTCTGGATGTCGGCGTGACCCATCCACGCCTGCACCTGGACGATGCTGGCGACGTTGATACTCAGCGATCCGAAGGTGTGGCGAAGATCGTGAAAGCGCAGCCGTCGCAGGCCCCCGGCGTCGAGTGTGGCGTGGTAGCGCCGGCGCAGGGCGGAGCCGTCTACGTGAGTGCCTTCGCGGCTGACGAATACGAGGTCGCCCTTGGCGGTGTGGGCACCGCGCTTCTTGAGGGCGCCCAACGTGTCGGCGACCTTGTCGACCATCGGGAGCGTGCGCGACTTGCGTGACTTCGGCTTGCCGGCGCGGTTGGCGCTGTAGCCCTCGAACACGCGGATCGAGGACTGTTCGAAGTCGACATCTTCCCAGCGCAGCGCGAGCAGCTCGCCGCGGCGCAGGCCGCTGAGCGCGGCCGTCAGGTAGATCGCGGCGTCCTGGCGATCCTCGGCGGCTCGTAGGGCGCGCTCGGTGTCGCTGACGGCCGGGCGGCTGGGGTCGCGGTGGGCGCCTGCGGCGGCGGTGGCGACGAGCTGCTCGATCTCCTCGGGGGAGTAGAAGTCGAAGCGGGCCGCGTCGTAGGACTCGCGCAGCCGCTTGACCTTGGCGACGGGATTGAGGATCAGGCCGTGGTGATCGACGGCGTGCTGGAAGATCGCGTGGAGCTGGGTGACGATCTTGTTGACGGTGTGCCGGACCCGTGTGCCGCCCTCGGCGAGACGGTTGCGCCAGCGCTCGATCTGCTCGGTGGTGATCGTCTCGATGCGCTTGGTGGCGAACTCGGGCAGCAGATGTGCGTCGAGCACCGAGCGATAGTCCACCTGCGTGCTGGCCGACCAGTCGCGCTCGAAGCGCCCGCGCTCAAACCACTCCTCAGCGACATCGGCAAACGTGACGCCGGTGCGCTCCTGGCGCAGTTGGCCCCGGCGCGCGTCGACGAGTAGCGCGTCGAGTAGCGCCTGCGCGTCACGCTGGCGCAGGAAGCCCGGCGGAGGCGTCCCTTTGCTGGCCCATGCCGTGCCGAGGCGCTTCTCGTGCTGTCCGTGCTGGTCGCGCCACTTGGCGCACCAGGTGTTGCGCCGCTTGCCCTCGTACAGCCACACGTGGCCGCTGATCGAAGCGTGCGGATCGAGGGTTGCGGGTGGCATGACGGGCTCCTTCCGTGGGGGTGGCCGAGCCGCGGGTGAGCGGTGTGGACTCAAGAACCGTAGCGCGTCGTGCGGACGGATATTTCCTCCCGAGATTCCTCCCCAAACAGCTTTGCCTAACTCGATCTACTGCACCAAAATGGCTTGAATATACGGCATATGTGCCCTACCGCGACTGGCTTGAGCTAGCTAGGAACCCGAAGGTCGCCAGGCGGCGCGTGCCGCCCGTGGGCGCACTCAGGGCGCTCTGGGCCTCGGGGCACCGCAGGCCGACTAAGGGGGCGGGGGACGTGCCTTTCAGCGCCCCGGTGCTCCCAAGCCGCGCTGGGTGCTACGATCCAGGCCTGCCGGGGACGGTTCGTCCGATGGGCACTGAGAGGTCGCTAATGGGAGCGGATCGTTCCGAAACCCGCTCAGTTGAGCGGGTTTCGTGCTTTCTGGGGTAGTTGGTAGGGCGCTGGAGGCGGGGGTGTGAACAGAAGTGCAAAAAGGTCTGTGCGAGTGAGCGATCAGCGAGACCGCTTCCTGGATCACGTATTGCGGAATGCAAACATCCGTGTGATCCTCGACCGGGCGCCTGCGCTGGGGTTGCCCGACTGGTGGCTCACGGCGGGCGCCGTGTTCCAAACGGTGTGGAACGTGCTGGACGGCCGCGAGCCCGCAACAGGGATCGATGACTACGACCTGTTTTACTTCGACGCCCGCGACCTGTCCTCTGAGGCCCAGGATGTCGTCATCGGGAGGGCGGCCGAGCTGTTCGCCGATCTCGATGTCACCGTCGAGGTTTGCAACGAGGCGCGAGTGCACCTGTGGTACGAGGAGCACTTCGGGGTCCCCGCCAAAGCCTTTGACAGCAGTCGCGACGCCATCAATCACTTCGCCTCCACCACCTGCTGCTACGCCGTCACCCGAGACTCCGCCGGGGAGCTGGACGTGTATGCACCCCACGGCTACGACGACCTCTTCAACCAACGCCTGCGACCAAACCCAGTCCTGGCTCCGCGCGAGGTCTACGAGCGCAAGGCCGAACGCTGGACTCACGAGTGGCCCGGCCTGAGCGTCGAGCGGTGGCCTGAGCTCCCATCTGATAGACCGAAGTTGAAGCGAGCTGCTGCCCCGTGACTCGACTACTCCCAGCAGGACACCGTGGCGTGCGTTCTGGATGTTGTCAGCGTCCACGTTCGACGGAGCGATCAGTCGTGTCGCGCCTCGGGGCTCGTACCAGCCAGCCCGTGTTGGGGAGCAGACGCCGCAGGCGTAGCGGGTCGCGGGTGGGACTCCAGGAACGGTCAGGCATCTCGCGGTAGTCAATAGATGGAGCTCGTAGTCTCACTCGACCGTTCGATCGTCGCTCGTCGCCTGAAGTAGCGCCAGAACATCGCGGAGATCGTCGGTGTCGAGGGTGTGGGTTGCTGCTTCCTGCGCATCGGGCGTGGCGTTCAGTGCGATCGATGTGCCGGCACGGCGAAAGAGCGGGACGTCCGAACGAGAGTCGCCGACCGCAGCGACTTGGCTCATTGAAAACCCGTTCTGCGCACACCAGTCCTCCACGAAACGCACCTTGTCATGCTCATCGAAGTAGCGGGTCACTGTGCCGGAGAGGACCCCATCGGACGCTCCCATCTCCGTCCCGCTGACAGCTACGAACCCATAGCGCTCCCGCAACATCTTGGCCGCAAAGCTCCAGGTGATCGTCCCCAGCAGCAGGCTAACTCCCGTCGCCGTGAGTGCCTGGAAGGTCTCCGTCATCCCAGGGATCCAGGTGCCCTCCGTGAGCACTTGCCATGCGTCGGCCGTGCTGCGCCCCGCGAGCCATCCAGCAGATGTGTCTGCCACGACGCTATTGGATATCTCATGCGCGTGGAACGCCCGCTCAAGCTCCGCGATCTCCTCAGTCTGTCCGAGCCATTGGGCGAGCAGCAGCGATACGCTCGTGCCGCGCAGCAATGTCCCGTCAAGGTCGAAGACGACGATCGGGTAGAAGTTCGGTTCCCCCACCCGCCGGATCATAAGCTCGCTGGGGCGGACATGACCCCCGTCTTTGGCGAACCATGACCTGCCCGCAGATGGTCGACCAAAAGTGCAAACAAAGTGCAAACATGCCCCACGCCATTCCACGACATCGGCAAATCAGCCGCGAGCCGCATCCTCAGCAATAGAGCCAAATTGCTCGGCCC
The DNA here is from genome assembly GCA_963791485.1 of uncultured Solirubrobacterales bacterium. GTDB lineage: Bacteria > Actinomycetota > Thermoleophilia > Solirubrobacterales > Solirubrobacteraceae > Palsa-744. The sequence goes on along the minus strand of CAWBSO010000005.1, from coordinate 309,079 downwards.
CTCTGAAGGCGCAGCGTATCTCGGGGCGACGAGGCGATTCTCGACAGGCTGCTGGACGATCCTGATGCTCTCGCAGCGTCTGGCCGCTCGCTGGCCTGACAAGAACCGCATCGGCTTGTCCAGGACCCGCGCTCAGCGCACTCGGGCGCCGTCCACTCCGGTGCGGGGCAGGGCATCGGTGGTCTCCAGGCCCGGCCAGGTTCCGGGCATTCTTTTATCTTCACGCAGGCGTCCTGATGGGGACCGTCGCGGGTGAACTCGTACAGCGTGAAGCCGGAGGAGGAGACCAGGATGTTCCCGCGGCCGGTATGACGCACCGCGACCTTGGCCACCCTGCTCGTGTGCTCGGTCAGGGTTGGCGGCCGCGATCGCGACTGCGGCGATGCTCGCAGTGACCGCGAGGATGACGGCGGGAAAGACGATGCGCTTTAGGTGAGATCCTCCAAATGTCGGGGAACATCCTTCGCATTTCTATGGGCGCGCCGCGCGCGCTCTCTCGCGGTGCTCGATGATCCTGGCGAGCAGGACGCTCAGCTCGAACAGTAGGTATAGGGGCACGGTCTCGAGGATGAGCGTGATCGCATCGCCGGGTAGGAAGGCGGCGACCGCTCCGCAGGCGAGGATCGCGTAGCGGCGGTTGTGGCGCAGTTGCTTGGTCGTGACTATCCCTGCGCGGGTGGCCGCAAGGACGCCGACGGGGACTTGGAAGACGAGTCCCATCGCGAGCAGGATCACGGCGGCGAAGTGGTAGTACTGGCTCGCCTGCACGAGCACGTTGAACTCGCCGCTGTTGAAGTTCTGGAAGAAGCGCACGGCGGCGGGCAGTACGATGAAGTAGCCGAACATAACTCCTGTGATGAACAGGAACGGGATCGCGAGCATCAGCGGGGTCGCGATGCGTCGCTGCTCTGGACTGAACGCCGGCAGCAGGAAACCGTAGAGCTCGTAGAGCACTACCGGGAGGGAGAGGATCATGGCGAAGATGAACGCGATCCCGATCGTCGTCGTGAACGGCTCGCCGATCCCGAGGGTGACGGGCTTGTTGCCCTGCGGAGCGGCCGACAGATGCTCGATCGCGCCTTTCAATACGGGCTCCACGCTAATGAGCGAGGCCTTTGTCGCCGCCGACGCACCGCTGCCGGGACGCTCGAGCGCCCGCACGACGACCTGTAGCTGTGTGGCCACGGTGCGGGCGCTCTGCTGAACGGTGTAGGTGGAGCCGAGCGGGCCGTTACCTGCCTTGACCTGTTTCTGGGTCTCGTGAGCGAGCGGCTTGTTGATGATGTTCAGCAGCGCATGGTTCTGCCAGAAGCAAAAGCCGAACGCGACCGCGATCACGGCAAGACAGACGATCAGCCGACCGCGCAGCTCCTCTAGATGGTCGACCACGCTGAGTTGGTCTTCATGCCCGATGCTGCCAACAGCGACTGCCATGATACCTCCGGTACTCGTAGGGCTTTCAGGCGGCGGCCGGTGGCCCGGGCTCGGTAACTGGGGCCGCGGCCGGGGTGCGTGTTGTTATCGGTGTCGGCTGCTCTTGGCTGGCCAGCACCGGCTGGGGCATGGGCTGTGAGGTGGTCTGGGCGCTCTCGCCGCTGAGCGCGTCCTTGAAGCCGCGCATGCCGTCTCCCAGCGAGCGGCCCATCTCCGGCAGCCGCTTGGCTCCGAAGACGAGCAGCAGCAGGATCAGCAGAAACGCGATGTGGATTGGATTGTCGAGTCCCATGGTGTGGTTACCTCCTGAGTTTGGCCCCATCCCTGTCGGATGGGCCGTATTAGGTGCGGCTCGAGGAAGGGCGCACGCGAACCTGGCGACCCTTCCCGTGCTGCTATTTCTTGATCAGCGGGCCCGCCTTCGCGAGAACCTGCGTCTTGGTGAGCGGCACATCGAACCCTTGGTTTGGGGTGGGGCTCATGCCGATCAGCAGGTTGATGGCGGCAGCGTGACGCGCCTCGATCTGCACGATGCTGCCGGCGGTGGCCAGCACCTGCTTGCTTTTCAGCGAAGGGGCGGCGCCGTTGTATGCGCCGACACCCGTGTTCTCGAGCACCGAGGCCAACGCCAGGAACGTGCTTTCGCTGCTCACCGGGAACACGAACGTCGGTTTCGCGCCAGGCGTTCCGCCAAGCTGCTTGATGGCGGCGGTCAGCGCCATGACGTGGTCCTGCTCCTCTTCGCCGAACAGCGTCGCGTAGCTCTTGGCCTGACCTGAGAGCCCGACCTGCTTGCCCTTGACGTTGTAGAAGTCAGCCTCAAGGTACTCGAGCGTCAGGGCGAAGTTGAGGATTTCAGCGTCGCCGCCGGCGGCTTCCGCGAGCGCCTGGGAGACGAACGGCGTTACCGCCGATAGCCCATAGAACGAGCCCGCGGCCAGCGCGCCGCGCAGAATGAAGCTAGAGCGGGTGATACCGCTGACCTCGACAGCCACCAGCTCGGAGTTGGCGAGCGGCGTGTTCTTAGCAAGTGTGTTGTTGGACATTGTTTTCAGCTCCCTTTCTCAAATGAGCGCTCAAGCCAGGAACGGCTTGACGGCCGCCAGCACCGTTGACATGTCATCCGGCTTGGCGCACGCGCCATCCGGGGTCAGCGACTTCTTCACGAGCGTGCCAAGGGTTGCTGCGTGACGCGCCTCGACCGAGTGGATCGAGAGCGCCGTGGCGAGCACTTCCGGGCTCTGGATGTTCGGCGCCTGCCCCAGATACGCCGCCGCGCCGAGGTTCTCCACCATGTACGCCAGCTGGGCGACCTGGCCGGCGTTTTCGATCGGGAACTTGCCGTTCGGGTTCGCCACGGGCGTCCCGCCCATTCTCGACACAGTGCCTTTCAGCGCGTCGACATGGATGGCCTCCTGGCTGCCGAACTCCTTGATCAGGCCGCCGACCTTCCCGCTGAAGAACCCCGACGCCACGACCTTCGCATAGAATTCACGCTCCAAGTACTCCAGCGTCAACGCGTAGTTCAGGATCGCGATGTCGCCCGTCGCACTCGAAGACGTGCTGCTCGCCGTGCTCGCCGCAGTCGAAGCTGTTGTATTGCTGCTGCTACCGCACGCGGCCAACACGAACGCGCCGAAGCTCGCGCCGGCGCCGGCGCCGGCTATCTTCAAGAACCGCTTGCGATCGACATCGTCGCGCACCAAGCGCTCCACGATCCCCGCCGGCTGCGGCAGGGACTGCTCGGACTGCTCGTTCGGTGGACTTGACATCCCGGGACACCTCCAAAAGTTGAGTGCTTGCAAGGGCTTTGCATCTATTCGCCTGTGACCTGCCTTGCGGATCATTCGCAGTCCGCTCTCGCTTCGGTTTTCTGGAACAGAGCGCGAGACTGCACGCGCCGTCAGACGGCATAAGGCCCGTCCGGCGGCGTGAGCGCCTTTTACCCTCAGGCTGGCGATGAAGCCCGTGCCTTCGACGGCCTTCAGCACCGCGGCGGCCGTCAGCGGCGTATCGAATGGGCCGTTCGGGGTCATTTCTGTGCCGGACGGAGCGGCGCCTTCGTTCAGTAGGCCGATCACGCTCGCGTGGCGCGCCTCGATCGTGAGGATCGACAAAGCGGCCTTCACGTAGGCGGCGCTCTTGATGTTCAGCGCCTGGCCGGAGTACGCGTGCACGCCCGTGTTCTCGAGCACCTGAGCGGTCTTCATGAACATTTCCGGGCTCGTGTTAGCGCCTTTGAAGTTGAACGTCGGTTCCTTCGCGGCCTTCGATCCGAGCGCTTTCTTCAGGAACGCCACGTGTGCGTTCTCGTCCCTGGTGGCGATTTTCAGGAACGCCTCTGTCTGCGGGGCGAGCGACATGTTCGCGGCGGCCGCGCCGTTGTAGAACGCAGCCTCCAGGTACTCCAGCGTGAGGGCATAGTTGAGGATGCCGACATCGCCCTTGCCGAAGGAGGCAGGCGGACGCCCGTAACCGGACACTGCGAAAGCGCTGGGCGCCAGTGCGGAAAGGACAGCGCCGCCGCTCATCACGCCCACTGCACCGACACCTGTCTTCTTCAGGAAGCCTAGGCGCGTGTTGCCGGAAACCTCCTCGGCGGCCTCGCTGATCGCGCCGTCAACGTCGACCTCGTCAAGATTGATCTGGTAGCTCATAGTTCTCTCCTTGTCGTTTGCCGAATTGCGGGGCGCCCGGTGGTATCGCAGTCGCGCCATTGACCCCCCTATACGCACCCCGGCACGGCAGCGGATCAAAGACCGGCAAATCGCTCAGTGGCAGCTTCGCGTGACCGATCCCGATCAGCGCCCACGCGATCGATGATCCGCGGTGACTCCCGCGTGCGTAGAGTGAGCTGATGTCCCGTGATCGTCTACGCAGGCTCGCCGATGAGGAGCTAATGGAGCTAGCCACCCGCAACGACGCCGACGCGTTCGAGGTCATTCTGGAGCGCCACTCAGGCGCGATGTTCTCGCTGGCCTACCGCATGTGCGGGACACGCCCACTCGCAGAAGACGTGGCACAGGAGTCCTTCCTGGCGCTGTGGCGCAACGGCGCGCGCTATGACCGTGCACGCGGCAGCGTGCGCACCTGGGCCCTGGGGATAACGCACAACCGCGCGGTCGACACGCTGCGCCGAGTGAGCGTCCACGAGCGCCGAAGGGTCAGCGACGAGACCATCGAGGAACATCTGCAGGCGCCCGAGAGCACTGACGGTCAGGCGATCGCCAATGTCGCATCTCAAGAAGTTCGCGGGATGCTCGACGAGTTGCCCAGCGAGCAAAGGCGAGTCATCGAACTCGCATATTTTGGTGGTTTCACCCAGACCGAGATAGCCTCGATGCTCGACACACCGCTCGGGACGGTCAAGGGACGCATGCGCCTGGGTCTTGAGAAGCTGAAGGTCGTCCTCGCGGCCGGGAGGTCGGTACATGAGCTCGCGTAACCCAGACTTCGATTGTGCGCAGCACGTGGACGCCGCCGCGTATGTCCTCGGCGCGCTCGATGAACCAGAGGCATACCGTGAACACCTCGCGACGTGCACGACTTGCCAGGAGGATGTCGCCGAGTTGCAGGCCGTGGCAGATACGCTGCCCACCACCGTGCCCCCGGCGCGCGCGCCGCGAGCGCTGGTGGCGCGCGTGCTCGCGACAGCCCGCTCAGAGGCAGAGCTGCTGAACGCCGCTGGCCCGGAGGCCGACCGGCTACCAAGGCGCGCAAACCGCTGGCGATCACGCCCGATGACGCTGGCCATCGCAGGAGCAATCACGGCCTGCGCAGCGGCCGCCGCGATCGTGATCAACTCCGGCTCATCACCACATGAGCGTGTGATCTCAGCCCAGATCGCCACGAGCATCCAGGGCGCGCACGCATCTCTGTACCAGATCGACAATCGCTCGAACCTCGTGGTCTCCGGCATGCCCCAACCAGCGCTCGGCAATATCTACGAGGTCTGGCTCAATCGCGGCGGCGCCTCGCCCCAACCGACCGACGCACTCTTCAGCGTCACCAATCGCGGAAGCGGCTCGGTCGCCGTCCCGGACAACCTGCACGGAGTCAAGGAAGTCATGGTCACCTCAGAGCCCCTCGGAGGCAGCACCCACCCGACGAGCCCACCACTGATACGCGTCGTCCTACAGGCATAGGAGATCTGATAAGCGCCAGCGACTCAGCGTGGTGACTGCTCGTTCTCCCCTGGCTTGTGGACTGTGCAGATGAAGTGGGCCTCGGCCGGCGTCTTGGCTTCGTCGAATTGGGACGCCAGCTATCGGTAAAGGTTCCGAACGATCCAGTGTCCGAGCCTCATACCGCCCTGCCACCCTTCCTCGCGGGAGCCACCTCTACCTGGGGTCTTTCGCTTGGACTGAGATTCCTGCCGCGCAGCGCTGCGTGGCAGACTACCGCCCCAGCATGATCGTGTCATCCTATCCATCGTTATTTGAGATGAGTCGATGTCGTGTGCCGACGGCGAGCGAGTGATTGACGAACCTCGGCCTGCCTGGGAGCAGGGTTTGCTCGAGTCGATCGATCACGGCCGTCTCAGCGGGGTACATCCGGGCGTGCTGGCGCTCGTGTTCGGCCCAGGAGCCAACGATGAAGGTCTCGAGCAGCTCGTACTCGTCCTCCGCCTGGTGATACAGACGCCAGGACCCGGCGCCGGTACGCCGCCTCAGTCGACGTAGTTCCCCCGCGAGCGCCAGGAAATCGTCCAGGCGCTCAGGCTGAACGGGCCATGTGACGGTCACCATGACCGGCCCGGCCGCCGAGTTCTGCACTTCCGGCAGTGCCCACGGCTCCGCGGCCTCGACTTCGGCAGATATCGCTCGCGGCAGTGCCAGGCGCCAGCTCAAAATCGACCCCATGAGCAGACACGCCGAGATGGCCAGGAACGCGTCTGCGACGCTGCTCGCCTGTGCCACGGCGCCGAACACCAGGCCCCCGACGGCGTTGGAGCCCTGGAAGGCGACCAGGTAGTAGGACATGCCTCGCGCCTTCACCCAGGGCGACATCTGCGTCTGGTAGGCCGCGGCAAGCAGCCCGATGCCGCTGATCCAGGCGGCGCCCGAAGCCACGAGTGCGATCGCGTCGAGGACAACGCTGTCCGAGTAGGCGAGCACGATCGCCGTCGCGGCGACCACAATGGTGGCCGCTGCGTAGAGCACGCGGGGAGTCACCCGCTTGCGTCCTCCTGTGCGACGGGGCGGAGGCGTCGTCGATGCTGTCGAGCATGCTGACGCCGTCGAACGGCGTTTGCACGTGACCCTTGACAGACTCGGGGGCGCTGACGCCGAGGGCGTCGAGGACCGTGGGGACGAGATCGATCGCGTGGTAGTACTGCTCGCGTACCTCGCCGCGCACCTTCGTTCCGGCCGGCCAGGAGATGATGCAGGGGTCGGAGGTTCCGCCGTTGAACTCGTAACGCTTCCACATCTTGAATGGCGTGTTGAACGCCATCGCCCAGCCGGTCGGGTAGTGGTTGTAGGTCTTGGTGCTGCCGAGGTCGTCGATCTGGGCGAGGTTCGCCGCGAGGTCGTCGGGGACCCCATTGGCGATCTTCATCTCGTTTACGGAGCCGTTCGGGCCGCCCTCGCCGCTGGCCCCGTTGTCAGACACCACGACCACCAGCGTGTTCTCGAGCAGTTCGTTCTGCTCGAGGTAGTCGAGCACCCGTCCGATCTCGTGGTCGGCGTGTCCGAGAAAGCCCGCGTACACCTCGGCCATCCGGGCGAACAGCTGCTTCTCTTCGTCGTTCAGCGAATCCCATGGTCGAGTCGTGTCGAACTCCGGGAACGGCTTGCCGTCGGCGCTGGAACGCGTCTCGGGCGTTCCTATCGGATTGACCGGTGGCAGCTCCGTGTCGGCTGGCACGATGCCGAGTTCCTTCTGCCTAGCGAGCGTCTGCTCGCGTATCGCCTCATAGCCCATGTCAAACCGACCCTTGAACTTCTCGATCCAATCCTTGGGCGCGTGATGGGGTGCGTGGCAGGCGCCTGGCGCGTAGTAAAGGAAGAATGGCTTCTCCGGCGCGACGGCCTTGGCGTCCTTGATGAACTCGAGCGCCTTGTCGGTGATGTCCTCGGTGAGGTGGTAGCCCTCCTCGGGGGTGTTGGGCTGGTCAACCGGATGGTTGTCGTAGACCAGGTCGGGATACCACTGGTTGGTCTCGGCACCCAGGAATCCGTACCAGCGCTCAAAGCCGCGGCCGCTCGGCCAGTTGCGGCGCGTAGACGCGAGGTTCATCTCGTCCGTCGGACACAGATGCCACTTGCCCACCATGTACGTGTTCCATCCCCGCTCGCCGAGGATCTCAGACAGCATCCCGTTCTCGGGCGGCACCGTGCCGCTGGCGTTGGGGAAGCCGATCGCCGCCTCGGTGATGCAGGCCATGCTGTTGCGCGTGTGGTTGCGACCGGTCAGCAGGCACGAGCGCGTCGGCGAACACAGAGCGGTCGTGTGCCACTGCGTGTAGCGCACGCCCTTCGAGGCGATTCTGTCGATGTTCGGCGTCTCGATCGGCCCGCCGTAGCAGCTCATCGCCGAGTAGCCCACGTCGTCGAGCACGATGTACAGAACGTTGGGTGCGCCATCGGGGGCCTTCGGAGGCTCAAACGGCGTCCAGTCCGCCTCGGAGTCGCGGATGTCGAGGTTGATGGTGCCTCCGAACGGCCTGGACATGGACTCACTCTCCTTCGGGCTCTCAAGCTGAACGGCCCATCCCGAAAAGTGGGTGGACCGGGCAACAAAACGTTTGGCAGCACCATCGGAGTCCCGCTTCTCAAGCGCTCGTGAGACGCAGAACTCCGGCAGAGCAAGCCTGCACCGATACGGGGTGAGCAGCCCTCACCCTCCCGGGGTGAGAGCACTGCAGCGCCAGGCGTCTACCATCGGGTTGGGATGAGCCGCGAGGGCATGACCGAGATCCCGGCGGGCCGCTTCCGGATGGGCTCGGCCGACTTCTACCCCGAAGAGGCGCCGGTCCGCGAGGTGCAGGTCAGCGGCTTCGCGATCGACCGCGGACCCGTCACGGTTGCGCAGTTCGCGCGCTTCGTCGAGGAGACCGGATACCTCACGCTCGCCGAGCAACCACCCGATCCCGCCGTCTACCCCGACGCCGACCCCTCGCTCCTGCACCCGGGATCGGTGGTGTTCCATCCCACGCCCGGCCCGGTGGCGCTGAACGACCCGACGCGCTGGTGGGCCTACGTGCCCGGCGCGAACTGGCGCCATCCCTGGGGACCAAAAAGCGAGAACTCTCAGCGCGCCGAGCACCCCGTCACCCACGTCGCCTACGACGACGCCCAGGCTTACGCGAAATGGGCCGGCAAGCAGCTCCCGAGCGAGGCTGAGTGGGAGTACGCCGCACGCGGCGGGCTCGACAGCGCGATCTTCGCCTGGGGCGAGCAGGAGCGCCCAGGCGGCGAGCTGATGGCAAACCACTGGCAGGGCGAGTTCCCGTGGCGCAACACCGGCGCGAAGGGCTGGCGCGGCACCTCACCGGTCGGTCTCTTCCCCGCCAACGGCTACGGCATGCACGACGTCACGGGCAACGTCTGGGAGTGGACCAGCGACTACTACGCAACCCGCGGGCCGGGCGCGGAGGAGACCCCGAGCGCGTGCTGCAAGCCGCCGGTCAACCTACGTATAGAGACCCCCGGCAGGAGCTACGACCTCGAACATCCCGGGGCGAGCATTCCTCGCCGCGTGATCAAGGGTGGCTCGCATCTCTGCGCACCGAGCTACTGCTTGCGCTACCGCCCCGCCGCGCGACAGCCCGAGGCGATCGACACCTCCACCAGCCACATCGGCTTCCGCTGCATCGCTCGCTGAGACGGACGGCTCGGCCGCGGTGAGGTCGAGGGGGCCATCGCGCCTAGCCGGTGACCGGAGGTGGAGGCGCGGGTGGGCGTCTATGTCCACGCAGGATCTTCGTTTCGGCGCTTGACTGGTTGTTGCTGGGGTTCGGATCCCTGTTCGAGCTGGTGACGCTGGCCGTGTTGCGCTCGGTACCTGTATGTTCGGCCGTGGCAAGTCCCGTGATGCTCGCACTGGCGTCACGGTCGATCGTCCCTAGCGAGCAGCGAATCGGGCGCGCAACGGTGCAACTCCCCTGTGTCGCGTGGACGGAGACGATCCGCAGACCGAGGTTGGAGCTGTCGGTGACCTGCACGTCGGGCGCGTCATCGAGACCGTGGTTTGTCACCCGCAACGTGTACTTCAACAACCGGCCCGGGTGGCTGGTGCTGTGGTCGACGTGCTTGACGATCTCCAGGTCGGAGACGGGCTGGGCCGGTACCGGAAGTGGCATGAGCGGCGCCGGCGGGTCCGGCAGCGGCTGGGGAGTGAGCGGCGTCACGGGCGTCGTCGCGGTAGAGGTGTTGTTGGAAGGGTCGGGGTCGGGCTCGTTGCCGGCTACGACCGCGGTGTTCGTGAGCGTTCCATGGGCGTCTGCCGCGACGTTCGCGGTGATGAGGATCTGCGCGCTGCCTGCGTTTGCGATCGTCCCGAGTGCGCAGCGCACACCGGTGGTTGTGTCGCAGCTACCCTGGCTGGGCTGCGCCGAGATCACGCTCAGCGCAGGCGGCACGGGGTCGGTGACGGTCACGCCGGTGGCGGCGTGCGGACCTTTGTTCGTGACGGTCAGTGTGTAGCTCACCTGCCCGCCCGCCGTCACTTCTTTCAGTGACGCGACCTTTTCGATCGCGAGGTCGGCGTCTTCCTTTTCGGCGAGGGGTACCGACGCGGTGTCTTCGTTGTTCGACGGGTCGGGGTCCGGCGTACTGCTTGTCACGGTCGCGGTGTTGACGATGCCTTCGCTCGCCGTGTCCGGGATGTGCGCGACGATCGAGAACGTGACCGACTCGCCCACCTCCAGCGAGGCGAGCGTGCACTTGACCAGGGGTTCTCCGCCCGACTGGCTGCAGTCGGAGCTCGCCGACACGAACGTCAGCCCTGCGGGCAGGGGGTCTGAGACGAGCACGTTCGCGGCGGTGTTCGGGCCGTGGTTGGTCACCTTCAACATGAATGTCTCGTCGGTGTCCGGCCTCGCCGGGTCTGGGGTGGCCGTCTTTTCGATCTGCAGATCGGCGTTTTCCCCGAACTGCACGGTCGCGGGCGCGGGCGGGTTGATACCGGTTTCTTCAGAGATGTTCGCGGGGCCGTTGGTGTACGTGCCCGCGGTTGCAGAGGTGACGTTGACGTTGACGGTGCAGTAGTTCATTTCCGCGGCGAGGCTTCCTTTCACCGCGATCGTGCTCCCCCCGGCGGTGGCGGTCACGGTCGTCGGGGAGCAGCTCGAGGACGCCAAGCGCTGGGTCGCGGCCTGAACACCACCGGTCGGCCTCCGTCCCGGCCCAGCACGACCACGTGGCGTCTCCGCTCCCTGCAAGCGCGCATCCCTTCGTTCAAACGCGGCGCCCGGGAGAGGGAGCCGGGCGCCGCGGGAACGAGGATGCAGCCAGGGAGATGCACCCACGAGAAATGTAACGCCAGGAGAGCCGCTTGATGGTTACATGCGATTCTAAACGAATGTTCGACTATCAGCTCGCGTCCCGAGGGGTAACATGCCATTCAAGCGCTCCCTGCAAGCGCGCATCCCTTCGTTCAAACGCGGCGCCCGGGAGAGGGAGCCGGGCGCCGCGGGAACGAGGATGCAGCCAGGGAGATGCACCCACGAGAAATGTAACGCCAGGAGAGCCGCTTGATGGTTACATGCGATTCTAAACGAATGTTCGACTATCAGCTCGCGTCCCGAGGGGTAACATGCCATTCAAGGCTACTAATCTGTTGAATCGGACCATGGAAACCTTGCCAGGATTTTCCGGATATCAGAATCAAGGCCGCGGCGGCGTGACGGTGGACGGGATCTCCTTTCCTGCGCCTACTGCCTACTGTTCGCACGCGTGCTGATGCGCGCCTCGAGGCTTACCCGCCTTGCGAGAGCGCGGGCTCGGCGTCGGCAGAGGTGGCGCGGGCAGATTCCCACAGCGGCGAGGGGCGCGAGAGGTGCCGGTGTGTCAACGCTCGACGCGGATCACGAAATAGTCAGAGCGGATCTTCGCCGTCCCGTCGCTCGCGGGGTTGAACCGGCGGATCAGGTCAGCGAACGCCCGCAGGAACTCCACCCAGCGGTCCTGCGGCTCGAGAACTCCCCGGGCGATCACGAACGGCCCGAAATCCTCGGCGTAGCGCTGCACAGCGTCCTCGACCGACGGGAAGTCGAAGTCGACGGTCTCGCGCTCGATCGTAGCCGCGGCGCCGGCGGCGGTGAACGCTTCCTCCACGTGCTCCTCGACTCCCCACAGCGGCGGCGGCTGCACGCCTGGCGGCGGAGGCGGCATGAACGAGCCCGTCAGCTTGAACAGCTCGCCGGCGAAGCCGTCGTTGACCCAGGTCGTCATTGCGATCTGCCCCCCGGGCCGGCAGACCCGGACCAGCTCTGCGGCCGCGCGTACGTGATCGGGCGCGAACATCGCACCGAACGTCGACGTCACGCGATCGAAGCTCGCGTCCCCGAACGGCAGGTCTTGCGCGTCGGCCTCGACCCATTCGACCTTGGCGCCGGCCGCAGCGGCGCGGCGACGCGCATGCTCGAACAGCTCTGGCGTCACGTCACAGCCCACCACCGTGGCCCCGCGCAGCGCGGCCGGGATCGCCACATTGCCGCCACTGCCAGTCCCCACGTCGAGCAGATCCATCCCTGGCTCAACCCCGATCCGATCGAGCACGAGGACACCAACTGGCTCGACCAGCCGGGAGAAGCTATCCCAATCACCCGATGCCCACGTCGCTCGCGCCCGCCGACGAAACTCCTCCGCAACACCCATCAACCGATGCTACACCCACAGGCACAGAACCGGCGTGGCAGTGTCGCTCTCGTTTCGGGAGCGGTCGTCCGTCTGGGCTTCCGGACGCGCTCGTGGATGCAGCGACGGCGTCGCTAAAGCACTGAGGGGCTGTGTCGTGTTGCCGGGCGCGGACCTCTACTTGTTGTCCTATGAGAATGCATGCGGCGTCAACGATCGTTAGAGGCTATGGTCACCCGAGCGTCTCGACCACCTCGTAGGCGCCGTCAAGAAGCACCTCCTCGACGTTCTGCGCGATGCGGGCGACCTGGTCGCCTCGGCCGGCCTGAGCCTGGACTTCAGCTAGCTCCTCCAATGAGCCGTTGAAGAAGCCGAACGAGATCACTACGTCCGGGTCGTTTACGTCGCGAACGTGGTAGATCGGGCGCCAGCGCTCGATCACCTCTGCGGCGGCGTCACCCGGATCCCATGCCGCGCGAAATGCATCGTAGGCACCGGGCTTCAGGCGGCGGGCGGTCAATGTGCAGATCATGTCTCCCCCTTTCCAGTTCGTGTGGGCCCTCGACCCTACGTCGGGCTCAAATGCTCAGGTTGGCGGTCAGCTAGGCGATCGCGCCTGGGACCTCGTCTTTGAGCATCTGCGAGATCTGCTCGCGCAGCTGCGGCGTGTTTTCGTGTCCGTGTGCCGTCACCGCGTGGGCGACGGCTGCGTCGAGGACGTGCTCGTCGCTTCCCGCCATCGCCAGATCGCAGTTGTTGTCGCTCGGCATCTCACGGCAGTCGATGTACTTGCGAGACATAGCTCCTCCATTCGTCGTTGTGGCTCGCTATCCTACCTACCAATAGGTAAGAATTCAAGAACGCCTGCGAGAATGCTTCAAATGGCCGTGAGAGCACACGACACGAGGTTTGGTCCCGGGGCGTCTGACGTCGAGCAGCGGCCCACGAGCACGCGCTCGCGCATCCTCGACGTCGGTGAACAACTTGTTCAGGTTCGCGGCTTCAACGGCTTCAGCTATGCGGACGTAGCCGCCGAGCTTTCCGTCACCAAGGCCAGTCTCCACTACCACTTCCCCAGCAAGGCCAAGCTGGGCGAGGCCCTCATCGTCCGCTACGCGGAGCGTTTCGCGCACGCGCTCGCAGCCATTGACGCAAACCTCACGCTCGCCCCCGCCAAGCTCGACGCGTACGCGAACCTGTACGCCGAAGTGCTGCGCCAAGAACGGATGTGCCTCTGCGGCATGCTCGCCGCCGAGTACCAGACTCTCCCTGGCCCAATCCGCAACGCCGTGGTCGCGTTCCTCAACGACAACGAGGCGTGGCTCGCGCTAGTCCTCGAACACGGCCGCAAGGATGGAAGCCTGCGCTTCAGCAACACAGCCGCTGACACCGCCCGAAGCATCATCGGCGGCCTCGAGGGTGCCATGCTCGTGGCGCGACCCTACGGTGCGGTCGACCGGTTCGAAACCACAGCGGCCCAACTCCTTGCAGGCCTCGCCGGCACCAAGATCACCAAGAGCTGAGCGACCTCTCCTTGCCCTGCTCGCCCGAGTGTCCTCCTCCCCCCGTCAGGCCGGCGGCTAGCGCTTTGCGCGATTTGCAAGCTCCGCCAGCTTGGCTGGTATGCGCTGCTGTGCGCGGCCGGCTACCGGGCGCGGGGAAAGGATCCGCTCGCGAGCTTCCTCGCGCAGATCAACCGCGCCGAAGAGGTGGCATCGCTTGGCGGGCGCTCCAGTCGCTACCGCCTGCGAGCGGCCTAGCCGCAGGCTGCGCCCGCGCTGGGCCGCGTGAACATGAGCTGGTGAGGCTCGCCGGGTGGGCGCGCCAGCCACGCCCTTTCGGGTGGCGATGTGGCTGTGGCGGAGCGCGTGCTCGAGCAAGCGAAGCGGACCGTGTACACGGATGCGCCTGCGTTGACGGTGCCCGAGGTTGCGGATGAGCTGGGCGTGAGCCGTCCGAGGGTCAAAGCTCTCCGCGGGGAGGTGAAGAAGAGGTTTGACGGTGTGGTTGAGGAGTTGCGGCATCGCGGATGCGAGGCGGGCCCGGCAAAAGCATCGATCTCGACAACACCCTTAATGGGCTCATAAGCTGAGGTCGCGGTTCGAATCTCGTCCTGCTGATGGATGATCGACGACGTGGCGCTGTAACCTTATCCGTCTGATGCCGCTCTATGAGATCGGATCCTCTGGGGATCTCGCCCCGTTCCGTCGCCTGGTGGGTGGCGCTGAGCTCTACGAGCACGAGATCGAGAGCCTTCTCTGGACTAACCCTGATGAGTTTCTCGGCGAATCGCTGCTCCTAGTCGCCCGCCAGCCTACGCTCGCGGCTGGTGGCAGACCGGACGTCGTCGCTTTGTCAAGTGACGCCCGAGTAGTCGTCATTGAGGTCAAGCGCGACGTTGATCGCGGACAACTGGCTCAATGCCTGGAGTATGCAGGATGGGCCAGAACAACCAGTCTTGATGAGCTGGCAGGCATGTATCACCGCGGACCCAATGCGTTCTTCAGCGATTGGCAGGAGTTCACAGGGGATTCGGCTCCTGCCGTAATTGTTCGGAGGCCAAAGCTAGCTCTCATTGCGCATAGTTTTCATGGGCGCACTCAGTCGGCGTTCGACTTTCTGGTCGAGCATGGGTTGCCAGTTCAGGTCATCGAGGTGTCGATCTACGAGGATGCGCAAGCCAGGCGGTTTGTCAACATTGGAGGGGAGCACGAGCCGGAGATTCCAGTGATTACTGACCCCTCTCGTGCCGTTGTGACGCCCACCTTGATCGATGGTCGGAGGGTCACGATTGCCGACCTAATTGAAGCGGAGTTACTGGCGCCCGGGGATGCGCTCCGATGGGACCGCCCCCGGTTGGGTGCACACTATAAGGCGCGCGTAACCGAGAATGCCGCTATAGAACTCGAGGACGGGCACAGCTTCGCGACTCCATCTCGGGCAGCAAAGGCCGCTGCGGGTATCCCTGCTTATGACGGTTGGTACGCCTGGCGCTTGGACGGCCCTGATAGCGATATAGGCCTCAACGACCTTCGTCAAAAGCTCATAGCCAGAATGAACGAGGATACTTCTGGTTGAAGGCTGTATTTGACGAAACGCTCGTTCAGGTCTACGCCGCGCTGCTGTACGTGATGGTGTCGTGCATCTTGACCCTGAGTGCATCAGCGATGTCCTGCAGGCGGTAGACGCTGACGCCGCTGTAGTTGGCCTTGGCTGCGACGCCGGGTCAGGCCGTGGGATGTGGTGCTTGCGCTCGTCTGGCCGCGTGCCGCAGTATGCGGGGGACGATCTGGCGGTGCAGGATCGATATGGGTGGCCAGATGATCTTGGCGATCCGTCGGTCGTAGCGGACGTATGTGGATTGCGTGACGCATGTGGTCTCAATCCGGAAGACGAGGCGGGAGGTGAGGAACCACGAGCGCGATTCGATCGTGAGGAAGTCGGGTGACCTGTCGATGATCGCCCAGCCGAGGACGTGCTCGGTCGAGCGCCGGGGGCCGAATTTGAGGCCCAGTCCGTAGCGGAAGCCGCTCACGAGGAACCAGCGCACGGGCCGGGGCGTGCCCTCGAAGACCGCGCGGGCCCACTGCTCGGGGGTGCGGTCGTCGACTGCGGCTCGTGGGGCTGCGAAGGAGTCGTTGTAGTCGTAGTGGTATCCGGCGAGGCTGCTCGGCATTGTGCGCGGTAGGCTACTTGCTTGTTAGACACGTGTCAAGTATAGTGTGGGGATGGCATCATCGAGCGTGGGACGTGCATCGGGCGTGGGACGCAGGCTGGTGCCGGCGGCGCGTCGCGATCAGATCCTCGACGTCGGCGCGGAGCAGTTCGCGGCACGGCCCTACGAGCAGGTGCACATCGCGGACGTCGCCGCGATCGCGGGTATCTCGCGGGCGCTCGTATACCGGTACTTCCCGACCAAGCGCGATCTGTTCGCCGCGGTCTATCGCCGCGCAAGCGAACGGCTACTGGCGGCCAGCGAACTCGTGCCTGGCCTGACGCTCGCCGAGCAGGTCCTGGCGGGGCTGGACGCGCACTTCGACTTCTTCGTCGAGAACGCGCGGACGGTGCTCGTTGCCAACCGCGGCGCGCTCGCAGGCGATCCCGCGATCGAGGGCATCATCTCCGAGGAGCTGGCAGAGTTGCGCCGGCGGATGCTCGACGCCGGCGGGCTGCAGGGTCGTGAGCGGGTGCGCGCTTCGATCGCGCTTTCGGGCTGGCTTGCGTTCGTGCGCGCGGTCTGCGTCGAATGGCTTGCCGACCCTGACCAGACCCTCACGCGCGGGGACGTGCGCGAGATGTGCCTGAGTGCGCTGCTCAGCGCGCTCAGCGAGGCGGCCCAGATCACGCCCCCTGAATTGGAGTGAACACGATGAACCAACCCGTCGACATCGAAACCGACACCGGAGCGAACAAGATGAGCCCACAAATGACACCGCGCGCCACGCGTGAGGCCACCTCGGCCGCCACGAACGGCGTGCTCTCGTCGACCGGGAGCCCGGAGGAGCGCTATGTCGCTCGCTGGCGCGAGGGATGGTCCTACGGCGCCAGCCAGCGTTGCCTGGACGAACACGCGACGACGATCTTCGACGAGCACACCCTATATATCCAGCCATTGTTTGACGCGGTCACCGGCGAGCGGGGCATGCGAGAACTGTTCGAGGGAATCTTCGCGCTGATTCCCGACCTGCGCGCCGAGCTCGATCACTGGGCCGTCAATGACGGTGTCGCGCTGATCGAGTTCACGTTAACGGGAACGATCGGCGGCAAGCCGATTCGTGTGCGCGGCGTCGACCGTATGCAGCTCGACGGGGAGAAGCTGGTGCTGCGCGAGACCTACTTTGACCCGCTGCCGCTGCTGATCGCGCTGTTGACCCGGCCACGAGCCTGGCCACGCGCGCTGCGCAACATGCGCACGCATCCGCTACCCCGCCTGCGCCCCAGCCGGACACCACGAAACCCACGAGCATTCAACCAAAAAGTAAGGGAGCAGCCATGAGTAGCGAAGTCAGTAACGGCGTCGCGACCCTCGGTACAGGCGCCACGATCGAGTCCGAGACAGACGGGCGGGGAGCCCGCGCGCGCACGGTTCCGGTCGATGCCGAGCGCTTCGTGGCCGAAGCCGAGCGTATCTCCAACGCGACGAACGTGGAGGAAGCGCTGGCGCTCTACGCTCCGGATGCCCGCTCGAGAGCGTGACCGACGGCACGCTGCTCGTCCATCGCGACTACGAGCGGGGACCCGTAACCGAGCTTATGTTCTCTGCGTAGCGCAGGAACTCGCTCGCGGCATCACATGTATCTTCGCCGGCCGTGGCGCTGGATCTGCAGCTGGTCATCTTCGACTGCGATGGCGTCCTCGTCGACATCGAGGTCATCTCCAACCCCCACCGCCGCCGACTCGTAACCCCCGACCGCCATGACATACCTCCAGTTCGTTCGGCGACGTTCACACCGCCGCTACTCAGGAAGCCGAGCAAAAGCAAACAGACGCAACGAACCTGGGGCTGTCCCCGACGAGGGAGTCAGCGCGGCCGCCTGGTCGGACGCCGCGCCGAGCTGAACACGGGACGGTGGCGCTACAGAACCCACGGCTAAGCAGCTTAGACGGCCAACAACAACGCGCAAGCCGGGTTCACACACTGTGAGCCTCGGCCCGCTTGAGCAGTAGCCAGCACAGGTGTTCCTGGCCGGCCGCTGGGAATGGCTTCAGCGTGCCGTAGCTGACGAGCGAGACCTCAGCGGGACCGTAGACGAAGCCGAGTATGTAGATGTAGATGGGTAGCCTGATGTTGCGCACTGTGATCGTCGCGGTGATTCGCCATCCGAAGCTCCCCGCCGCACCGGGTGCGGGCGGAGTGCCTTGTACGATGGAGACCGAGGTCGGGCCGACGGCCGTCTGGGGGAGTTTCTGTTCCTTGAATCCCTTGAGGAGTTGGTCCTTGAGGAGCAGATTGAGGTAGTGCGGCAGGCATCCTCGGACGTGGACGCCATGGATCGCAGCGAGTTCCTTAGCTGCCAGGGCCGATGTTCGCGCGACGGCGACCTGGGAGCTCACGCTGAAGCCGAGCCCGTTGTGTTCGAGCTTGAAGTCCTTCGAGCTCACTTCGGCGAGCCCATTGCGCGAGTTCAAGACCCCTCCCGTGCAGCGCAGTAGCTCGTGTTTGAGTCGCTTTTCTGCTGCCGTTTCGTGTTCGTGTTCGTGTTCGTGTTTTGATGTTGCCCTAAAGCCCGGCACGTCTGCGGCGGTCAAGTTGACCGCCCGAGCAAACGCGATCGCCTGCGCCTTGGTCAGCGGTCTGACTACGCCGGTAGTGGTTCCCGTTGCGGGCGGAGTGCGCGCGCCAGTCGTAGTACGTCCCGCCGTTGTGGCTATGGGATGGCTACTACTTCCGCAGGCGGCGAGGAGTCCGGCCGTCGCGATGAGCGTAAGGAATACGGCCAGTCGGCGCACCACCGGCGGCATTGTGCCAGACCGCACAGCACCGGGGGTCGAACTTCCGGCACGCTACGGCGGGAGCACCCTCCACCACGTCGAGCAGCCCACGCCCGCCCGCAAGCTGTTCGACCGCTTCCGATCTACCTGCGCACGGATCACCGTCTCGCTGCGGGCGGTCGAAGCGCAGACTCAGCCGGGCCGTAGGCGAGCGCCGCTCGATCAGCCCTATCAGTTCGCAGGCCGCGCGGACCTCGTGCGCGTTCTACTCCGATCCCGCCCGCGAGCGGGCAGCAGGGTGCCCGTCTGGGTGTTCGCCTTATAGATGTACACCCAAACGAACACCCAGACGACACCCCGCACCCCAGACGGCGGCAAGGACAAGACCGCCACGCCCAGTCCTGCGGCGTGGCGGTCTTGCGGTCGTCAGTTGACCCGGCCGACGATTTGGACCATGCGGAGGGCCGTGCGGGTGGCGAACACGTACCCGTCGCTGGTCTGATTGATGAGGCCGTTGGTCCGTAGGGACCGGATGGCCGGCGGGCGCAGACCCGCGTGGTCGAGCAGATCCTTGTCGCCAGTGATGATCGCCTCGGCACCCGACGCACTGGCGAGCGCCAAAAGGTAGTCATCGTCGAAGTCTCGCAGCACGGGCTCGACATCAGTGGGGTCCGCAAACATGACAGCGAGGTCGCTATATGCCTCCAGCGCTTCTCGCGCATCCAACTCGCTCAACAGCCCGCGGAAGTAGGGCTTGGCAAGGTTGTCGCGCACCTCATCGCCCAGCAGCGGGCAGGCGACAGCCTCCAGATCGCCGTTGTGGATACCGGCCAGCAACAACGCCGGGGGAGACGCCAGCGTTCCCACGAAGGCCGCGAGCACGATGTTGGCATCGAGGACGTAGCGGCTCAACCGGGCGCTCGTCGCGCAGCCCGCGACCGGCGCGACGCGCGCACGCCACGCACGGCTTCGGCCATGACCTCATCGTCATCGACCCCGGCAGCTGCGCTGCGCTCCTGCACGCGACGGATCGTCTCGAACCCGAGTTGAATCCGTGCGACCCGCTCAGCATCTCCCGGTCGCTCTTGCCGGGCGAGCGCTTGCGAAGCCTCGACAGGAGATCGCTGTCGATCTCAACGGTTGTGGTAGCCGTGGCAGCCATAGCGTCCCTAGATCGTATCGCCGTCGCCCCGGAGGCTTCAAACCTTCGCAGCGCTTGGCGCAACGCCCAGCCCGCTGTCGCGTCCGAGCGGTGCCGGTACGCACAGTCCTGGCGGTGCGGTCGAGACCTTTGTCCCGTTCGACGTCACGGCCTACCCTGGGGAAGCATGGATCAGCTCCGCGAGGTTGAGCGTGTCACCCAGACGACGGTGCTGCCCAGCGCGTGGATCGCGGGCCTCGACGATCGCCCCGAGCTGGTCGAGACCGGTGGCCGGGGGGCTGCGCTTGAGGTCAAGCTCACGCCCTTGGGTGCGTACAGACTCTGCGGCACGCCGCTGCGGGAGCTGACCGGCGAGGTGGTCGTGCTTGAGGACGTGTTCGGCACGTCCGGGCGGGTGTTGGCGGAGCGGATCGCGCTGACGCCGGACTGGAGCTTGCGCTTTGACTTGCTGGATGCGTTCCTCGCCACCCGTGTGGCGGACGGCATGGCGGCGCATCCGCTGTCGAGGAGGCGTGGCTTCGCCTGCCCCAAACCGCCGGGCGCGTAGCGATCGGGGCACTCGCGGCGGAGCTGGGGGCGAGCCGACGCCACCTCAGCGCACTGTTCACAGAGCAGGTCGGGCTGGGACCGAAGACGGCCGCGCGGCTGCTGCGCTTCGAGCAAGTCTGCTGCCGCCTGCGCGAAGATCCGCAGCGCTGGGCCGAGATCGCCTACGACTGCGGCTACTACGACCAGCCTCACATGAACCGCGAGTTTCGGGAGCTTACCGGCATCACCCCAACTGACTTCCTCGCACGGCAGCTAACCGAACAGGGGACGGTCGGCGACGGGGTCACATTTGTCCAAGACAGGACACCCAGCCCCGGAGTAGGTTGAGACCGACACGGCAAACCAAAGGAATACGGCATGACATCTACGGCACATCCGAACATCTTTCCCGCACTTCGCTACCACGACGCGAACGCCGCGATTGAATGGCTGGAGCGCGCGTTCGGCTTTCAGAAGAAGGCCGTCTATCGCGGCGAGGACGACACCGTGAACCACGCAGAGCTTGTGCTCGGGACAGGTCTCGTGATGCTCGGGCAGTCGCGGCCGGACGGCTGGCTCGGCGGTAGCGCACCAGATGCGCGCGCCTCCACAGCGAGTATCTACATCGTGGTTGCCGACCCCGACGCTCATTACGAGCGCGCCCGAGCCGCCGGGGCCGAGATCGTCCGCGAGCTGACCGACGAGGACTACGGGTCGCGTGAGTACAGCGCCCGCGACCCGGAGGGCAACCTGTGGTCGTTCGGCACCTACGACCCCTATGACAACCACTGAGCAGGCACGGCGCATGGCGCTAGTGGAGCCGTCCGGAAGTGATGCGGCTCATGCGGCGAGGGCGAGGGGCTGGGGTTCGTGACGAGTGATCTTTTTGATCACGGTATCGAGCTTGGCTCGGGTGAAGGTCCATTGGAAGGGTCGCGTCCCAGGTTCCGGGGGAATTGGCTGGGTGAGTCCCCGCTGGGGTGGGATGTTATGCGGCGATCACCTCCTGGGTGCTCTCGGCCGGTGGATGTGTGGGTGTGGTGCGCAGTTCCCGGCGTAGGCGCTCGATCTCGGCGACGGTCTTGGGGTTCATCTTCACGCCGCGCCAGCCGCGGCTTGTGAGCTCCAACACCGCCCAGATGAGTGACAGTGCCGAGGTCTCGCCGGGGAACCGTCCGATGACCTTGGTGCGCCGGCGGACCTCCACGAACGTCCTCTCCAGGAGATTCGTGGTGCGGATCCGCTTGCGGTGCTGGGAGGGGAACCGTAGGTGGGTGATCAACGCGGGCAGGTCGTGTTCGATGACGGCCATCGCGGAGGGGTACGCAGCCCGGTAGTCCTCGATGATGCCCTGCAGCTCCTGGCGGGCCTCCCCCGGGGAGCAGGCCTCGTCGAAGGTCTTCCACCAGCGTGTCTTGATCTCCTGGTGATGACGCCCGGGCAGCTTCGCGGTGACGTTCCTCAACGCGTGAACTGTGCAGCGCTGCTCAAGAGCGTCGGGCCAGATCTCCCGCACTGCCTTCCAGATCCCAGGTGCTCCATCAGCGATCACGAGCGCTGGTGAGCGCAGGCCCCTGGCGATCATGTCCCTGGCGAACGCGAGCCAACTGTCGTAGCTCTCACGGCTCCCGAGCGCCAGCCCCAGCAGAACCTTGCGGCCCTCCAGGGTGATACCCCAGCACACCAGGACGCCCTCCGCGGGCTGATCCTCGGGGCGCATCTTCAGGTAGATCGCGTCGAGGAACAGGTACACGATGTCGTGCTCCTCAAGGCGCCGCCCGCACCAGCGACGGTACCGCTCCCGGGTATCCTCACAGATCCGCGAGACCGTGCTCTTGGACGCGATTGGCTCCTCGAAGACCTCCTCCAACGCCGCCTCCACGTCGCGCGTGGAGAGTCCTCGCAGGAAGCTGCTGATCACCAGCGACTCCAGGGCGTGCGTGCGGGTCACGCCCTTGCCGAGAACCCGACTCTCGAACCCCAGCTTGCCCGCGTCGCGGACCCGCGGGCGTTCCAGATCCATCGAGCCGCTCGTCGTCTTGATCGTCCTCGGTTCATGCCCGTTGCGATGGCTGACCGTCTCCTCGGCACGCTGATAGCGCCGACGACCAAGGAACTCCGTGACCTCGTCCTCCAGCGCCTGCTGCAAGATCAAACGGGCTCCCAGACGGCCGACCACCTCCACCGGGTCCTGCTCCTGGCCAACACCGGCCAGCACCTCATCCAGCTCTTGGCGAAACCTCTCGCTCGGGGCTACCTTCTCCATGCGGGCGTACCTCCATCTTCGACTTGTTCAGGGTCAAAGCGGAGGCTACGCCCGCAACCTCAATTCCCCCGGCTCACGGGACGCGACCTGGGAGAGCCTTGGCATGAGCCAGCCACGCGTTCCGCGACTAGGTAGCGCCGTGGTGGTCATAAGCCAGGACAGAGTCCTACTCGGTAGACGTGCCAAGGACCCAAACCGGGGGAAGTGGGTGCTCCCGGGTGGAGGAGTACGCCCGTTTGAGTCGATCGCTGATGCCGGGCGACGAGAGATCCTTGAGGAGACCGGCCTTGAGATTGAGGTTGACGACATCATCGCTGTCCGCGAGATCATCAACGCACCAGACGAGCATCGGCTAATCGTCTTCAGCGCAGGACGACCTATCGCTGGGCGTATACGCGCGGCGTCTGACCTAGAAGATGTTCGGTTCTGCTCTCAGGACGAACTCCCCGAACTCGACCTGAGTGACGTCGTCCTGAGCGTACTGGACCAGCAGGGATGGATTCGGCCGATCGCTGCGTAGTCGCCCAGGATGATCCCTCAATCCTCACGTCTAGGTCGGACTATTCTGCAACTGCGGCGTCGATCTCTGGCGAGCGCCGGTGTGGCTGCGCTCGCTTGCCTGGTTCTCGCGGCCGTTTTCAGGCCGACATCCCGCGGGGGAGCCATCCTTCTAGGACTGTCGGCTTCAGTTCTCGCATCGCTCATAGTTGCGGCTATTGCCTTGGAGCGAAATGAGTTCGCAGATGGGCTATTCCGACTCGGGATCGAGCAGATCTTTAAGAATCGCAAGCAAGATCTGCCGGAAACCTTATGGACGGACCTCCTTCGCGGGACTCAGCGACATTTCCGCGTCCTCGGTATGGCAAATCACGGCTATCTCAACAGCGATGTTGCTCGCGAAGAAACGCAATTGGCCCTGGACACGGCGCTATGACGGGGTCCCCATGAAGTGATCCATGTTGGATGCGTGGTCGTGTTTCCCGTGATGGGATGGAAGGATGGACACGATCATGAAGCGGCATAGGCATACGCCGGAGCAGGCGGTCAGGAAGATCAGGGAGGGCGAACGGCTCTTGAACGAGGGCGGCGAGCTTGTGGAGGTTCTCCGCCAGCTGGAGGTCAGCGAAGCGACGTGGAATCGTTGGCGGGCGCAGTACGGCGGGATGAAGGCCGATGAAGCGAAGCGCTTGAAGCAGCTTGAGGGCGAGAACCAGCGGTTGAAGAAGCTCGTTGCTGAGCAGGCGCTGGATATCGACATGCTCAAGGAGCTGGCTGAGGGAAACTTTTGACCCCGGGGCGCCGGCGTAGGGCCGTCGGCACCCTGCAGGAGCGCTTCGGGGTCTCAGAGCGCCGCGCGTGCCGTGTGACGGGCCAACACCGCTCCACACAACGCAAGCGGCTACAGCCGCCACGCGACGATGACCAGCGTCTGGCATCACGGTTGCGGGAGATCGCCAAAGAGCACCCGCGGTGGGGGTGGAAGACAGCACAGGAGATCCTGCTGCGGGAGGGCTGGACGGTCAACCGCAAGCGCACCAGAAGGGTCTGGCGCCAGGAGGGCCTCAGAAGGCCTGTGAGGACCCGCAAGCGCCGCCGCCTGGCGACCGGGCAGGCAGCGCGTTTGAGAGCGGGCAAACCGAACGAGGTGTGGGCCGTGGACTTCCAGTTCGATGAGACCTCCGACCGCCGCCGCATCAAGCTCTGCAACATCGTCGATGAGTACACCCGCGAGGCACTCGCGATCCGCGTCGACCGGACCTGCACCGCCGAGAACGTCATCACCGTCATCGAGCAACTCGTCCAACAGCGAGGTACCCCAAAGTATCTCCGGGCTGATAATGGCCCGGAGATGATCGCGTGGACGCTGAGGGACTACTGTCGCCTAGCGGGCACTCAGACCGCGTACATCGAGCCCGGCAGCCCGTGGGAGAACCCATTCGTTGAGTCCTTCAACGGCCGCCTCCGCGACGAGCTGCTGAACATCGAAGAGTTCGCCTGCCTCACCGAGGCGAAGATCATCATCGAGGACTGGCGCATCCAATACAACACCTACAGACCACACTCAGCCCTCGGCGGGCTCACACCAGCCGAGTACGCACAGAAAGAGAACAACCAACACCAACCAGACCACGCATAAACCCTGGACCACCTACAGGGACCCCTTCAGCGTGATGCACGTCCCACGCGGCGAGGTAAGCGAGCGTCCCGCCGCGCAGGTACTCGAACTCGACCATCCCCGGCCGCCCCGGCCCGGGCGGGATCGTCTCGTGGGGGCGGCCGAGCGCTTGCAGTTGGGTCTTCTCATCGGCGCTGATGACGTACTCGTCCGGGCGCAGCCGCTTGCCGTCGAACACGCGGGCGTAGAGGTCCAGCGCGCGGCCAGCCTTCTCGGCGAAATCGGGGTCACGCGGAAAGATCCAGGAGCGTGTCTGCCACGGCTTGATCGCGTCCTCGTGCAACCAGCGCCAGATCGTCGAGGCGGACGCCTCGGTCACGCCACGCTCGATCACGAGGCGGTGCAGCTCAACCCGGGAGAAGCGCGAGAGCGGCAGCTCGTGGGTACGCGGCAGCTCGCAAGCGATCGCCTTGACCTCGGCGACCTGTTCCGGGGGGAAAACGACGCGGCCGACCCGACCGCGCTTGATCCTCAAGCCCATCCAGCCGCTCAGCGCAGAACCGGGATCTTCGCCGAGCAACGCTGTCGGGCGAGCAGTCCAGCCGACCGGCGATATCGATGTCCTGCATCCCCTCCGCCGCATACAGGATCACTCTCGCCCGCTGCACCACACGGAACGGCAGCGTGACCGTGCAAGCCCGCCGCTCCAGCTCGACACGCTCCTCCTCAGAGAGTTCGATCACATGCTGGCTGACCCGCGGCACGACACATAATTCCGCGCGCGCACCGCTATCCCTTCCGATAAACCGCAAGACTTGCGGACACGTCTACTAGCTGCCCGAGGCGGTCGAACGCGACCACCACGGATGACCCTCGTTCAGAGTGGCCGAACACATCTTTGCGACGCTCTGGGATGAGGGCCGCATGAACGTGATGCTCGATGAGGGCGGAATACTCAGCGCTGTCCAAGCGACACCAAACGCCTGCAGCGAGCTCTGATGGGGCAAACGCCTAAGTGCTGTGCAGGTGGACCTGGCACACGCCCCACCCGCACTCGTGGGCGAGCTGCTTGCCGACGCATGGGAGCGTCGCGCGCCGCGACGACTGCTCCAGCACTGACGACGAAACGGCGGCTCCGCGACCGTCTTGTCGATGTCGTCGCCAGGCGCCCTGCTGGAATCTTTGGGCGTTTTCTGTATCGCAACCCCCACTCACACTTCAAGAGCTTCGAGGCGACACTCGCAGTGCTTGAGTTGAGGAGCGACGATCGGCTGCTTGAGGTTGGGTGTGGAGGCGGCACATTCCTCGCCCTGGCGCTCGCCAGTGGCTGCGAGGCCAAGGCCAAGCCCCATTCCTCGATGATGGCGATGATAGAGCGGTAGCCGCGCAGCGTGGAAGGCTTCAGGCTGCGATCGTCCTCCGCGTAGCGCAGGAACTCGCTCGCGGCATCGGCAAAGGTGGCTCCCGTGCGAACCATCCCCGGGAGCGTGCCCTTGCGGGCCTGATGGATCACATCACGCAGCCATTCCTCGGCTTGGCGCCTGGTGTAGTAGCCCGCCGGCGGCCTGCCGCGCTCACCCCACGCCGGGCCGATCCGCTTCTGGACTTGGCGGCCGTCGGGGAGGCGGTACTTGGCGTACCAGACCAAGCCGCGCTTGCGCTCGACCCGGAAGACGTGCCCGCTGGGCGACCTGCCTGCAGCCTGCGCCGTACCCCGAGGCTATCGCCTCTCGGGGACACATTTGGGACATATCCCCCCAACCTGGCGCGATCGAGTTCATGAGTTTTGGTTTTCTTGCTTGGCTTTCGCCACGCGCCAGGAGAGATTCGAACTCCCGACCTTCGGTTCCGTAGACCGACGCTCTATCCAGCTGAGCTACTGGCGCAAGAAGGCCAGTTTAGTTCAACGGGCAATGCTCGGCACCATCAACTTGTGGCAGCGCTCCCACGCGCACGGTGCGTTAGGTTCGTAGATCGAGCGACGACTCGCTGACGGGGAGGGAGGACGAAGATCGAACCCGAAGCTTGTGTGGAAACGCATTAGTGAGCTGCACGCAGGGCGCTTCGGCCCGAGCCAACGCGACATTGCCGGCCGATGAACCGCTTCGAGCCAAGCCCCTACGCCCCACAGCAGCGCTTGTACTTTTGACGGAGTCGCTGGAGCCGGTCGGGCGGGAGGCGCGAAAGCGTGCGGCCGAAGCGATCGGGGCGACCCTGGGATATGCGCGCGAGGCTTGGGCTTGGGCTGCAACCCTGGAAGCAACGCTAGGTCGCGTCCCAGGTTCCGGGGGAATTGGCTGGGTGAGTCCCCGCTGGGGTGGGATGTTATGCGGCGATCACCTCCTGGGTGCTCTCGGCCGGTGGATGTGTGGGTGTGGTGCGCAGTTCCCGGCGTAGGCGCTCGATCTCGGCGACGGTCTTGGGGTTCATCTTCACGCCGCGCCAGCCGCGGCTTGTGAGCTCCAACACCGCCCAGATGAGTGACAGTGCCGAGGTCTCGCCGGGGAACCGTCCGATGACCTTGGTGCGCCGGCGGACCTCCACGAACGTCCTCTCCAGGAGATTCGTGGTGCGGATCCGCTTGCGGTGCTGGGAGGGGAACCGTAGGTGGGTGATCAACGCGGGCAGGTCGTGTTCGATGACGGCCATCGCGGAGGGGTACGCAGCCCGGTAGTCCTCGATGATGCCCTGCAGCTCCTGGCGGGCCTCCCCCGGGGAGCAGGCCTCGTCGAAGGTCTTCCACCAGCGTGTCTTGATCTCCTGGTGATGACGCCCGGGCAGCTTCGCGGTGACGTTCCTCAACGCGTGAACTGTGCAGCGCTGCTCAAGAGCGTCGGGCCAGATCTCCCGCACTGCCTTCCAGATCCCAGGTGCTCCATCAGCGATCACGAGCGCTGGTGAGCGCAGGCCCCTGGCGATCATGTCCCTGGCGAACGCGAGCCAACTGTCGTAGCTCTCACGGCTCCCGAGCGCCAGCCCCAGCAGAACCTTGCGGCCCTCCAGGGTGATACCCCAGCACACCAGGACGCCCTCCGCGGGCTGATCCTCGGGGCGCATCTTCAGGTAGATCGCGTCGAGGAACAGGTACACGATGTCGTGCTCCTCAAGGCGCCGCCCGCACCAGCGACGGTACCGCTCCCGGGTATCCTCACAGATCCGCGAGACCGTGCTCTTGGACGCGATTGGCTCCTCGAAGACCTCCTCCAACGCCGCCTCCACGTCGCGCGTGGAGAGTCCTCGCAGGAAGCTGCTGATCACCAGCGACTCCAGGGCGTGCGTGCGGGTCACGCCCTTGCCGAGAACCCGACTCTCGAACCCCAGCTTGCCCGCGTCGCGGACCCGCGGGCGTTCCAGATCCATCGAGCCGCTCGTCGTCTTGATCGTCCTCGGTTCATGCCCGTTGCGATGGCTGACCGTCTCCTCGGCACGCTGATAGCGCCGACGACCAAGGAACTCCGTGACCTCGTCCTCCAGCGCCTGCTGCAAGATCAAACGGGCTCCCAGACGGCCGACCACCTCCACCGGGTCCTGCTCCTGGCCAACACCGGCCAGCACCTCATCCAGCTCTTGGCGAAACCTCTCGCTCGGGGCTACCTTCTCCATGCGGGCGTACCTCCATCTTCGACTTGTTCAGGGTCAAAGCGGAGGCTACGCCCGCAACCTCAATTCCCCCGGCTCACGGGACGCGACCCA
Source organism: uncultured Solirubrobacterales bacterium (assembly GCA_963791485.1). GTDB lineage: Bacteria > Actinomycetota > Thermoleophilia > Solirubrobacterales > Solirubrobacteraceae > Palsa-744. The sequence goes on along the minus strand of CAWBSO010000005.1, from coordinate 280,646 downwards.
ACGCTACGATACCGCGTAATACATCGACTACAATCCTACCCATGGCCAAGTCATCGCCATTCAGCCTGCGTCTCTCGGAGGAGACCGATCGTCTCGTCACAGCGGAGGCCAAGCGCACGAAGCGCAGCAAGGGCAGCGTGGTGGAGACGCTGGCAGAGGAGGCGCTGAAGACTCGGACGGTTCCCGGGATTGCGTTTCGCGGTGATGACTACAATCGTCGCGCCTGGCTGATTGGCACAAGTCTAGACGTGTGGCAGGTGATTGAGGCGTACAAGGACTTCGGCGAGAGTCTCGATCGGGTAACTGCGGAGACCGACCTCAGCGAACGCGAGCTGCGGACCGCGCTCAGCTACTACGGACGTTTTCCGCAGGAGATCGACGATTTCATCGCGCTGAACCAGCTATCGCTGACGGAGCTCCACGCGGAGTACCCACACGCTGACATCCTCCCAATCCAACTCGACTAAAACGATAAGTTGCGTCTGCTACTTGATGCGCATGTGTCGGGCCGTCGGATCGGTGCGGCTCTGAGAGTGCGTGAGCACGACGTGATTGCGGTTGCCGAGGAGCGCGACCTCGACGGTTGCCCGGACGAGGAGCTGATGGAGCTCGCCACGGTCCAACGGCGCATCATGGTGACGTTTGACGTCGCGGACTTCCCGCGCATCTGCCACGAATGGTTGGAGGCCGGGAAGTCTCACCACGGCTGCGCGGTGGTGGTGGGCATCCGGCACCACGAGTTTGGCGCAATCGTGCGCGCGCTGGAAGGCACGTTCGAGACACGGCCTGACCCGCAAGATTGGCATAACCGCCTGGTTTTCGTCTCGAGGTCGCGGTGATCTCTGTGGAATCTGCGGAGCGCAGATATGTTAGGAGCGACTCGGACCAGCCCGACCATGACCTCATCTTGGAGTTGTCAGACCCGCCAAGCGGCCTCGCTTGCCACGCGCGCCACTACGCCCACAATGATGTACATGTTGTGATCGTGGGTCAACTTAATGGCAGTCTGTGCCCGATCGCCAGCGCCGCCTCGGTGGCCAGAAAGGTGGCCGAGACCGTGATCCCTCCGGGAGGGGAGTTTACGATGATCGCTTATACCCCAAGAAGTCCGCTCAGCAGCGAACCCCATTTCCGCGAGGTGACATTCGAGCTCGATGGATGCAGGCGGCGACCTTCGTCGAAAGTGTTCGGGAGCCCCAAAGTGGCCCTTGCGTGCTTTAGTCCCCTCGATCTCGCGGCGGTTGAGGCGTTAACAGGCCGGCCCGTCCTCATGTTCCCTTACGGGTTCTACACGAGGGCGCTGGCGGAAGCGACAAGTGGACAGCCTGCTAAGCGCCTACTCGAACTGCTGATCGAGACAGGGCTTGCATGCCCTACCCACGGACCTTCTCCATACGGGGAATATTGCAGGTTCGACCCGAGTTGTGAGGAAGAGCCAAACCGACGCGCGCGAATGTGGCGAGCGCGATTCGCACCTCGGCGACGCTCCACCGACGGCGCTTATGTCGGGGTCAGCACGGACCGCTCCGCACGAGTAGAGCTTGCCCTGGAAAGCGGCCGCCAGCCGATCCCAGTCTTTGGCCTAGCCGCGCCGGAATCGGGGTGGGGCTACGGCGGGTCAGGTGCAGAGGAGGGCGCAACCTCCATCCTGGCCGACTATCTCGGGTTCCTGCCGCGACCGCAACTCCGTGCGCGGTTCGAGAGAGAGGTCGTTTCGAATTTGGTCGCAGGCGCATTTATGCTCCCCATCTCAGAGCTCGACGCATGGTTCGGGGATGCAAATTGAGCACTGCAGCGAGGGTTGGTCGTAGTGGCCGGGCCGGCAGAGGGCGGCTGGCCTGCGGGCATCGCCAACGGAATGGCAGCCTGGATCGCACAAGGACTGCTGGAAGCTGGGTTTGATGTGTACGAGCCGGGATGCAACGCTGTGGTGCCTCCCTGGAAGAGGGCCGACCATCGTCTTCATGGCATGCTGCATGCCAGCCTCCTGTCCGCGTTGGACTGCTGCAGTATGCTCGTCATTCCCCACGATGGCGAGGCGATCATGCAGGGGGCGGAGGCTGCGGTCGCCCTGCAATACACCCTCGAACATCCCGACGTGCCGGCCGTGATTGCCTACGATCGAGCTGGGGCCAGCGATTTCGTACGTCATGAGGGGTTCGGGGTCCAGATCGCGAAAGTCGGCGCTGGCCTGCCACCTGACGTCAGTGCTGTCGTGGCAGCAGTCGATCGATCATGTGCCGCATATGAATGCCTGCAAGCCGACCGGAGCCGCAGCCTCGCCGGGTTCGCAGAAGGCACAAGCAGCCATGCCCAATCGCGCTGAGCAATTCGGCTTCGTAGAGCCAACACCTCACGAAAGACGGGGACGGAGAGGGAGGGACGAAGATCGAACCCGCACCTCGTGTGGAGGCATATCAGAGAGCTGCACGCGCGGCGGTATGGTTGAGTTCGGGCTTGCGGATTGCGCACTCATGGTGCACGCCAGTAGGCAGCACCATCCGCATCATGGGCTTCGACGAACGACACTTCCGCGCCATAGGGCCGCTTCCGGGGGGCGCCTCCACGATCCTCCCCGCAGACGGCTGAGCCGTGAAATGCACGCCAAGCGAAAACATCGGCGTGGGCAGAGGCGATCCGCTGTCGGCGCGAGCGGCTGAGGACGTGGGGTGAGCGCGGGCGCGGCCGCCGTGATCCATGTTGCGCCAGGCACATTCCTGGCGATCGTGGCAGCGTCCGCGCTGGCAGGCACGCTCGCCGGGATGGTGGCCGGCCGCGGCGTGCTGGTGCCGGTCGTGGTGATCGAGCTGCTGCTGGGCGTGGTGCTGGGACCGCACGTCCTGGGACTACACACGAGCCAGTTCATCGACTTCTTCTCGGACCTCGGCCTGGGTCTGCTGTTCTTCTTCGCGGGTTACGAGATCGATCTGCATCGGATCGCGGGGGGCCCACTGCGCCTGGCGCTGGCGGGCTGGGCGCTGTCGCTGGCAATCGCGTATGCCGTCGGCGGCGTGCTGGCGGCGGCGGGCGTGGTGCTCTCACTGCTGTACACCGGCTCGGCGCTCGCGACGACGGCGATCGGGATGCTGATCCCGATCTTGGGAGACTCGGGTGAGCTGCGAACACGCTTCGGCACCTACCTGCTCGCGGCGGGCGCGGTGGGCGAGTTCGGCCCGATTCTGCTGCTGACGCTGATCCTCTCGGCGCAGAGCCCGCTGCACAACGCGCTGATCCTCGTTGCGTTCGTCGCGCTCGCGGTGGGCGTCGCGATTTTCGCGGTGCGCTCGGCGGAGCACACGCTGCCGCTGTTTGAGCGCACGATCGAGAGCAGCTCCCAGGTCGCGGTGCGCTGGATCGTGGTGCTGGTGTTCGCGCTGGCCTACCTCGCGTTCGACCTCGGCCTGGACCTGCTGCTGGGGGGCTTCGCGGCGGGCCTCATCACCCGCCAGGTGCTCAAGACGCGCGAGCTGCCGGCGTTCGACTCCAAGCTGTCGGCGATCGCGTTCGGCGTGTTCGTGCCGTTCTTCTTCATCGTCAGCGGCATGGAGCTCGACGTCGGGGCGCTCTTCGCGAGCGTCGGCGGGCTGGTGAAGATGGTCGTATTCTTCGTGCTCTTCCTGGTCGTACGCGGCACGCCAGCAGTGCTGCTCTACCGCGGCGTGCTCGACACGCGCGAGCGCGCGGCGCTGGCACTGATGAGCTCGACGCAGCTGCCGCTGGTACTGGCGATCACGGCGCTGGCGGTCAACGGCGGCCACATGCGCCCGTCGACGGCGTCGGCGCTGATCGGGGCAGCGGTGCTCTCGACGCTGGTCTTCCCGGTCCTCGGCCTGCGCATACGCGCCCAGAACATCGAGCCGGCCGCAGTCGAGACAGGGCCCTCGCCCGCATAGCGCGCCGAGCTGCGAGCGCCTCGTAGCTGCTCACCGGTCAACCTCGGCGGCCGCGCTCTGCTGATCGGAGATCGCATGCTCAGCCGCCGACCGAGCGTGTCGCCGAGCTTGCCCCCGAACGCGAACAACGCGGAGAGCGAGAGCAGATACCCGTTGTAGTACGAAACCGGCCGGTCCCTCAGCCAAGGCGGAGTTCGAACAACGGCCGCCAACCTGGCAAAACGGAGAGGGAGGGATTCGAACCCTCGAACGAGGTCAACCCCCGTTACGCGATTTCCAGTCGCGCCCGTTCAACCGCTCCGGCACCTCTCCAACCATCGTGTGCGGCACGGCGGTTCCCTAAGGCTACCGACCGCCGTAGGAGCAGGCGTGCGGACCAGGGCGCGGGGCAGCTCGGGATGCCGACGCGGGCGGCGGGCAGGACGGGCCGTGGCAGGGTTGCGGTCAGGCGGGCGCCCGCGACGGACGGCGTCCGCGACGCACACCTGCGACACACGCGGATGGTAGGCTCCCAACGTTCGCAAACCCCCGACGGAGAGCCACCGACAATGCTTCTTGCCGCCAGCCCAGCCTTCAGCAAGGATGTAGGCCTGATCGTCACGTTCATCGGGATCGGGATCGTGGTCAACGTGATCGTCGTGTACATCGCGGTCCAGGTGAGGGGCGAGCGCCAGCAGAATCAGGAACACCTCTCTTCGCGCAGGCGGCCGCCAGGCTCGTGAGCAACGGCGCGCCCGCCCCGTCCGCGGAGCTGGCGTTTGCCGGGGTGGCGGAGCACGCGCGGATGCTCGCGGCGGGGGAGGTGTCGGCGCGGGAGCTGGTCGAGCTGTCGTTGCAGCGCATCGAAGCGTCGGAGGAGACGCTCAACGCGTTTCGCTGCGTGCGCACCGAGGGCGCGCGTGCCGATGCCGAGGAGGCCGATCGCCGCCGTGCGAAGGGCGAGCGCGCGCCGCTGCAGGGCGTGCCCGTGGCGATCAAGGACGACGTGGACCTCGCGGGCGAGGAGAGCCGCTTCGGCTGCCCCGGCAGCTTCGCGCCGCGTGCGCGGGACTGCGAGTCGGTGCGCCGCCTCAAGCAGGCGGGCGCCGTGATCGTCGGCAAGACCAACACGCCCGAGCTCGGCCAGTGGCCGTTCACGGAGAGCACGGCGCACGGGGCCACGCGCAACCCTTGGAGCCTCGAGCACACCCCCGGGGGCTCCTCGGGCGGGGCTGCCGCGGCGGTGGCGGCGGGGCTGGTGAGCGCCGCGGTCGGCTCGGACGGGGCCGGCTCGGTGCGGATCCCCGCGGCGTGGACCAGCCTCGTGGGGATCAAGCCCCAGCGCGGGCGGATCTCGACGTGGCCGGAACCGGAGGCGTTCAACGGCGTGACGTGCATCGGCCCGCTGACGCGCACCGTCGCGGACGCGGCGCTGATGTTGGACGTGCTGAGCGGCCCCCACCCGGGCGACCGCCACCGCCCGCCACCGCCGGCCGAGCCGTACGCGACGGCTGCACAACGCGCGCCCGGGCGCCTGCGGATCGGGCTGTCGCTACGGATTCCCTTCAGCCTCGCGCCGGCGAAGCTGGACGGGCGCGTGCGCGCCGCGGTGGAGCGGATCGCCGAGGTGCTGCGCGGCATGGGCCACGAGGTCGTGCGCGACGACCCGCCCTACCGGCTGATCGGCCTGACGTTCGTACCGCGCTCGACGGCGGGGCTGAACGAGTGGATCGAGCGCGTGCCCGACCCCACCCAACTGGACCCGCGCACGCTGCACAACGCGCGCATGGGGCGGCTCCTTGGGGGCCCGGTGCTGGCGTTGGCGAAGGCGCTGGAGCGCCCGCTGCAGCGCCAGGTCGGGCGAATCTTCAAACGCGTGGACGTGGTGCTGGCGCCGACGACCGCGAAGCCGCCGGAGCGGATCGGGGCGATCGACGGCCTCGGCCACTGGGACACCGACAAGGTCGTCGTCGGCGCCTGCCCCTACGCGTGGCCGTGGAACGTGCTGGGCTGGCCGGGCGTGAACGTGCCGGCGGGTCTCACCGCGGAGGGCCTGCCGCTCGGGGTCTCGCTGCTGGGGCCGGCCAACAGCGAGCCGCGCCTGATCTCGCTGGCGGCACAGCTGGAGCAGGCTGAGGGCTGGCAGGAGCGCCGTCCGCCGCTGTTCGCCTGAGGAGGGGGGCGCCGCAACTACTATGCGGTGCCTGGCAACACCCGGCGTCACACGCCTTCCAACACCAGACACCAGGCACTGGCTAAAGGCGCTGCGGCGCCCAGCCAGCGCACGAGGATGACCTGGACGCTCCCTTACATGTGAAAGCAGTACGCTGGACAGTGGGTCGCGCCAGCGTCTATAATCGAAAACGCGGGATGGCGCGATCGGAGCGCTAGGGTCTGCGGTGAGCAAGGGTCTGGGGAGGTAGCCGATGGTTTCTACAGCTGGCGGTCGTGCCGCACTCGCGGGTTCCTTCGCGGGAGCGGCGAGGCGCTACTGGCTGGGCGTGTTCCCGGGCGTCTGCGCCGAGCGTCGCCGCCGCGAGGCGCGCGCGCAGGAGATCCCCGACCAGCTGCTGCGCCAGGTCGTGGTGGACGCGCTGCACAAGTGGGGCAACATCGAGGGCGCGAGCGCGTTCGCGGCGTTTGTCCCCCGCCGCCGGCGCGCCGCGGCGGCGCGCGCGATGGTGTGCTTCCAGGCGGCGTACAACTATCTGGACATGCTGACCGAGCTGCCGAACACCGACCCGGCGGCCAACGGCAGGCTGCTGCACCGCGCGCTGCTGGTGGCGCTGGACCCCGAGGCGGAGCACCTCGACTACTACGCCCACCACCATCTGCACGAGGATGGCGGCTATCTCGCCGAGACGGTGGATGGCTGCCGGGCGGCGCTCGCGCAACTGCCCTCCTACGCCGCGGTGGCCCCCGCGGCGCTACAGGCGGCGGAGCGGATCGTCGCCTTCCAGAGCTGCAACACCGGCGAGGTGCAGGGCGACTACACGGCGCTCGAACGGTGGGCGCGGGGGCACACGCCGCGCGGGACCGGTATGCGCTGGTGGGAGACGGCGGCTGCCGGGGGCAGCTCGCTGTGCATCTACGCGCTGATCGCGGCTGCCGCCGAGCCGCACGTGGATCCCGAGGAGATCGCGGCGATGGAGGCGGCTTACTTTCCCTGGATCGGGTCGCTGCACTCGCTGCTGGACAACCTGATCGACGCCGCCGAGGATTACGCGACGGGCCAGCGCAGTCTGGTTGGCTGCTACGCCTCCCCCCGCGACGCGGCCACACGCATGGGCATGCTGGCGGAACGCTCCAGCCAGGCGGCGCAGGCGCTGCCGGGCCGCCGCCACACGCTGGTGTTGGCGGCGATGGCGAGCTTTTACCTGTGCACGCCCGAGGCGCGCGCGCCCGAGGCGGCGCCGGTCGCCGACGCGGTGCTGGAGGCGCTCGGGGAGCCGGCGCGGATGGCGATGACGGTGTTCCGCTCGCGCCTTGCGTTGCGGCGCCTGGCGCCCAGCGCGCCCGGGGCGCCGGCGCGGCGCGGTGGCGGGGCGGAGGTAGTGATGCCCCCAGCGCAGGAGATCGCTTCGCCAGCCTCCGCGATTGCGACGCCAGGTCCCCTTGGCAATGACGTGCGTGGCATAAAGTAGACCGGTGTCGGATCTGGTGAAACTCGGGCTCCGCAGGAGCGGTCGGATCGTGCTTGCCGCGGCCGCTCAAAGGCGTTGTGGTCTGCGGGGAGAAGGAGGCACCCGGTGCTAGAGCTGCGCGATCTCGTGAAGCACTACCCCCAGGTCGGCAGCGAGCCGGTGCGCGCGGTCGACGGCGTCTCGCTTGAAGTGCAACCCGGCGAGATGGTGGCGTTGTACGGGCCGAGCGGGTCGGGCAAGACGACGCTGTTGCTGATGGTCGCAACGCTGCTGGCGCCGACCAGCGGCGCGGTGCTGATCGGCGGCCGCGACGTCTCCTCGCTGAGCGAGAAGGAGGCCTCGCACTTCCGGCTCTCCGAACTAGGCTTCATCCGCCAGAACTTCGATCTGCTGCCTGGCGTGACCGCGATCGACAACGCCGTGCTGAAGCTGTTGAAGGGTATGCGCTGGCGCGAGGCCCACCGCCAGATCACGCCGCTGCTGGAGCGCCTCGGTCTCGGCGAGCGCCTCGACCACCGTGCGGAGACGCTCTCGATGGGCGAGCGCCAGCGTGTGATGATCGCGCGCGCTCTCTCCACCAAACCGCGCCTGTTGTTGGCCGACGAGCCGACCGGCAGCCTCGACACGCAGCGTGGCCGCGAAGTGCTGGAGTTGTTGACCGAACTGTGCCGCGAACACGAGGTGGCGATCGTGCTGGTCAGCCACGACCCGCAGGCGGCGGCGTACGCCGACCGCGTGTACGCGCTGCGCGACGGCAAGCTGGGCCAGTACGAGCCCGAGCAGTGGGCCGCGCGGGTGACCGCGCAGTAGGGGCGCCACAGCCGTGAAGCCCCTCAACGTTCTACACCTCTACCGCGTGCGCCTGCGTGCGCGCCTGCTGCAGGAGCTGTTCGCGATCGTTGGGATCGCGGCCGGTGTGGCGCTGCTGTTCGCCTCGCAGGTGGCGAGCTCGAGCCTGTCGAGCTCGGTTGCGCAGCTCTCCAAGGGGATCGTCGGAAACGCCACGCTGCAGCTGCTCTCGCGCGACGCGCAGGGCTTTGATGCGGGGATCCTCGCGAAGGTGCGCCACACGCCCGGCGTGCGCGCGGCGGCGCCGCTGCTGGAAGCCAACGCGGAGATCTCCGGCCCACGGGGGAGCGCGTCGGTCGAGCTGGTCGGCGCCGACGCCAGCCTCTCCGAACTGGGCGGGGCGCTCGTGCGCCACACCAAGCTGACGCCGTTCGGGGGCTTCGGCGCGATCGTGTTGCCAGCGCCGCTGGCGCACACTATCGGGATCGTCAAGTTCGGCGAAGAAGCGACGCTCAAGGTGAACGGAAAAGTTGCGCAGGCGCCGCTGTACGAGCAGCTGCACGCCAAGCAGATCGGGCCGCTGACGGCCAGCCCGATCGTGGTGGCGCCGCTGGAATTCGCGCAGGAAATGAGCGGCCTCGGCGGGCGCGTCAGCCGCATCCTGGTGCGCCCGGCGCCGGGCGCCGAAGCGAGCGTGCGCACGGCGCTCGAACGCCTGGCGGGGGGGCGGCTGAACGTGCGGGCGGCCAACTACGACGAAGCGCTGTTTACCAAAGCGGCCGCCGCCACCAATCAGTCCACGGCGCTGTTCGCGGTGATCAGCGCGCTCGTGGGCTTCCTGTTCGCGTTCAACGCGATGCTGCTGACGGTGCCCCAGCGGCGGCGGCTGATCGCCGACCTGCGCCGCGACGGGTACCCCCCGCGGACGGTGATCGGGGTGATGATGTTCGACGCGTTGGTGCTCGGCGTGCTCGCCTGCGTGCTCGGGCTGGCGCTCGGCGAGGAGCTGTCGATCCACCTCTTCCACGCCAACCCCGGCTATCTCTCCTCCGCCTTCGCGGTCGGCTCGCAGCGCGTGGTGAGCGCGCAGAGCATCGCGATCGCGGTCGCCGGGGGGATGCTGGCCGCCTCGGTGGCGGTGTTGAGCCCGCTCAAAGACATCGTCTCGCGCCAACCGCTGGCGGCGATCACCGACAAGGACGGCGCCGGCACGCTCAGCGGCACGCGCTGGCTGGCGCTGGGCGGGGCGGTGTGCCTGGCCGCGGCCACGGCGATCCTGCTGGCGGCGCCCAAACAGGCGGTGCTGGGGATGGTGTTCCTGGTGGGGGCGCTGCTGCTGCTGCTGCCGATCCCGCTGAACGCCACGCTCGCGGTGGTGCGGAAGATTGCGCCCGGGATCACGAGCGCGGTGCCGCACGTGGCGGTGATGGAGCTGCGCGCCGGGCGCGCGCGCGCGGTGGCGATCGCCGCGACCGGCGCCGTCGCGGTGTTCGGTAGCGTCGCGATCGAGGCCGCCCACGGCGATCTACTGCACGGCCTCGAAAACGCGGCGCACGACATGAACGCCTCCACCGACGTGTGGGTGTCCCCGGCGGGCACCTACAACCTGCTGAGGACCACGCCGTTCGCGCCCACCGATCAGGCCAAGCTCGCGAGCCTGCCGGGCGTGAGCGCCGTGCGCCTGTACCGCGGGGGGTTGCTGGACATCGGCGAACGGCGCGTGTGGGTGATCGCCCCGCCGCGCGAAGCCACGCCGCTGCTGCCGGCCAGCCAGATCGTCGAAGGCAACGTGGCGCGCGCCGAAGCGGAGGTGCGCGCCGGCGCCTGGGCGGTCGTCTCGCAGGCGATTGCCAACGAACACCACTTGCACATCGGCGAGCCCTTTGCGCTGCCCACGCCGATCCCGAGCACCTTCAAAGTCGCGGCGATCAGCACCAACATCGGCTGGGCGCCGGGCGCGATCATCATGAACGCCGATGAGTACGCGAGCGCGTGGGGCTCGACGGACGCGAGCGCCTACAACGTGCTGCTCTCCCCGGGTGTCTCCCAAGCTCAGGGCAAGCGCGAGCTCGAAGGAGCGCTCGGCAAGGGCTCGGGCTTTGCGGTGCAGACCGCCGAAGAACACGCCGCCCAGCAGCGCGCGCTCAGCCGCCAGGGCCTGGAACGCCTCACGCAGATCGCGTCGCTGATCCTGATCGCCGCGGTGCTGGCGATGGCGGCCGCGATGGGCAACATGGTGTGGCAGCGCCGCCCGCGCCTGGCGAAGCTGAAGCTCGAGGGCTTCCCGCGCGCGGAACTGTGGCGCACGATCCTGCTGGAGAGCTTGCTGTTGCTCGGCGTCGGCTGCGTCAGCGGCGCGGTGTTCGGTCTCTACGGCCAGCAGTTGCTCGACCGGGCGCTGGCCAACGTGATCAACTTCCCCGTCGTCTACTCCTTCGGCGCCCTGGTGGCGCTCGCCAGCCTCGCGTTGGTGACCGCAGCAGCGGTCGCGATCGTCGCGATCCCGGGCTACATCGCCGCCGGGGTGCCGCCGGCCGTGGCGCTGCAGGATTGAGTTCCTCCCCGAGCGTCGACCAGCCAGTCGTCAAAAAGCTCACGCGGCTGGTTGGACGCGGCGGTGTCGGCAGGCCGCGATTGTGCGGTGGGAGGCGTGCCAACGCAAACGGCGCCCCCCGGGAAACCTGAGGGGCGCCGTCGTCTTCTTCCGACCAGGGATGTGGCGGTGCTACTTCTTCCTGTGCGCGCTGTGCGCGGGACAGGGTACCGTCGTGGACGCGCTTGCGGTGGAGCCGTCTTCGAAGGTGAACGAGGCCGAGAACGGGAAGCCGCCGTGGGGGCAGTGTTCGGGCACACCGATGCCGGTCGGGCGGAAGTGCACGAGCCTGCCGTGGACGTGCTTGGTGTAGGTGAGGCCCTGGGGGCCGATCGTCGCTTTGACGCTGATGATCGAGACGTTGGGGCCGTCGGGGACACTAGGGATGGCGGGTACCGCGGTCGTCAGCTGGGAGCCGAAGATTCCCGAGGCTGGCTGGACTTCGCCTCTGAACACCAGCTGCGCAGAGACGGGCGTCTTGCCGTTGGCGTAGAACAGCACGACGATGTTGCCGTTGTTGGACGGGCCCATCACGGCCTCGATTTCGGGCAGCTCGTGGCCGGCTCCGTTGCCGAACGGCACTTCGACGTTGGCGTTGCCGGCCCCGAGGCGGGAGTTGACGGGGCAGCCGGCGAGGCCTTCTTTCTGGAGTTGTTCCGGCTGACAGATCGACAGGCCGAGATTGGTGTCGGCGTAGTTCATACCGGTGGGCATGTGCAGGTCGATGTTGGTCAGTGGCGGGGGGGCCAACCCTTCGGCGGTGGAGAGCGTGAAGGAGAAGCCGATCGTTGTGGTCGCCCCCAGCCGATCGGGCGAGAACGACGTTTGGAGCGTCGCCTTCTCGGTGGTCGCTGCGCCGGCGGCGGCCGGCAGGCACGCGCACGCCAGCAGCGCCGCCGCCGTGGCCAGCGTTCTGATCTTCAGCATTTAGTCCCCCCGGCCCGTGTCAGGAGGAGAACTTGCCGTTGACGTGCACCGTGACCGCGTCGTTGGAGCGTTGGATCGTTCCGCTAAAGGAGATGCCCGAACCGTGGGCGCCCGAGTAGCTGCCGCTGCCACTGTCGATCGAAAGCGTGCCGGAGAAGCTCGCGGTGCCGCCGTTGGTGCGGTAGCTACCGGTGGCCTTGCCGCTGATCGAGCTGCCCCTCGGGTGGACGGTCAGTTCGGCGGTGAACCTACTGGTGTTGATGACGTCCAGGTGCAGCGAGACCGCGCCCGATACCGAGCCGCTGGCGTTGCCGGACTCGTACAGGTTGAACCCCTTTTTGGAGGTTTTGTGCAGGCTGCTGGTGTCGTTCAGCGAGACCGTACGCGCCGCATGGGCGGTCGATCCCGAGGCGCCGGCGACGCCGACGGCGAGGGCAAGCGCCCCGGCGGCGGCCGCGAGGGCGCCCCCAACGGCAAGGGTACGACGAGCAAGGCTTCTGATGACCACGATCCTCTCCTCCACTGCTTTCGGTGTAGACCCCAGGCTAGAACCTAGCACCCTACTGGCCCGCTGGGCTTCTCGTCAAGACGCTGTCTATTACATCTGTCGTACGGTCAAACCCACGGTGAGCGGTCGAGTTGCGGATGCAGCGCATGGATAAAAACTACCGCTTACAGGCGTTCGTGTCGAGTGGGACCGATTGGGGGGACACTCGCTCTGCCGAAGCCGGGGGACGCTCGCCGGGCGAGCATCCCCGTTTCGGCCAGCATCCCCAAATCGGCCAGCGCCGGCGGACGGCGGGCCTCGCCCGGCGCAGGAGGCGGCGCGCGGCTCATGAGCGCCGGCGGGCGCCGGGGCGGCCGGACGGGCTCAAGGAATCGGTGGCGGCGTCGATAGTTGGAGGTATGCTCGACCCTGCCGAGGACCTGCGCCGTCTCGGCGAAGCCCTGAAACGGGGCACCGACGAGGTTGTCGCGGGGATGCAGCGCCGCTCCTCGGAGTCGGGGCAGACGCTCGACCCGCTCGTCGAGGACAGCTTCGCGCGGGTCGGCTCGGTGTCGACGATCGCGGTGGCCCGCTGGATGGCGGGCGACGGTGAGGAGGTGGCGCGCGAGGTCGGCCGCGAGTCGTGGCGCATCTTCGGCCAGCTCGCCGCGCAGCGGGCGGCGCCGCTCAATGAGGTCACCAAGCGCTGCCTGCGCTGGCGCGACGCCGCCGAGGAGGTGATGCTCGAGTGCGCCGCGTCGCTGCGGCTGCCCGCGGAGGTGGTGCGCACGGGGCTGGAGATGTTGCAGCGGAGTCTCGACGTGACACTCGTGCGAATGTGCGAGTCCTTCGAGCAGGAGCGCCGCAAAGCCCACGAGGAGCTCTCCCGCCGCCAGGACGAGTTGGTGTTCCTGGCCACCCACGACCCGCTCACCGGCCTGCCCAACCGCACACTGATCCTCGACCGCGTGGAGCAGATGCTGGTGCGCTCGCGCCGCAGCCAGACGCCCGTGGCGGCGCTGTTCGTCGATCTTGACAACTTCAAGAGCATCAACGACACGCTCGGCCACGGCGCCGGCGACCGGCTGCTGATGGCCGTGGCGTCACGCCTGCGGCACACGATTCGCGAGACCGACGCACTGGGGCGCCTCGGCGGCGACGAGTTCGTGGTGATCGCCGAAGGAATGTCTCTGGCCGCCGGCCCCGAGCTGATCGCCGAGCGCTTGCTGGAGGCGCTGGCGCCGCCGTTTCGCCTCGACGACGGGCAGGCCGCGCGCCTGGCGGTGACCGCCAGCGTGGGGATCGCGATGGGCCCGCGCGACTCCGCCGATGAGCTGCTGCGCGACGCCGACGTCGCGATGTACCGCGCCAAGTGGGACGGCAAGAACCGCTACGTGGTGTTCGAGTCCACCATGCACGACGCGGTGCAGAGCCGCATGGAGCTCGAGATGGACCTGCGCGAAGCGCTGCAGCACGAGCAGTTCTTCCTCGTCTACCAGCCCACGTTCGACCTGAAGGACATGAGCCCCACGGGCGTGGAGGCGCTGCTGCGCTGGAACAGCCCGCGGCGCGGGGTGGTGCAGCCGGACGACTTCGTGCCGCTGCTGGAGGAGACCGGCATGATCACCGAGATCGGCGGCTGGGTGCTGCGTGAGGCCTGCCGCCAGGGCGCCGCCTGGCGCGAGCGGGGGCACGAGATCGGCATGTCGGTGAACGTCTCCGCGCGCCAACTGGACACCGACGAGTTCGTCGGGCACGTCCGCGAGGCGCTGCGTGAGAGCGGGCTAGAGCCGGGAGCGCTGACGCTGGAGATCACCGAGACCACGATCATGCGCGACACCGAGCTGACGGTGAGCCGGCTGAAGCGGGTGAAGGAGCTCGGCGTGCGCATCGCGATCGACGACTTCGGCACCGGCTACTCCTCGCTCTCCCACCTGCAGCAGTTCCCCGTGGACGCGCTGAAGATCGACCGCTCGTTCATCGCACGCCTGACGCAGTCCCCCGAAGGCGAGACGCTGATCCGCACGCTCGTACAGCTCGGCAAGGCGATGTCGATCGAGACGCTCGCCGAGGGCATCGAGCGCCAGCACGAGCTCACCATGCTGCAGGACGAGCGCTGCGACTCGGGCCAGGGCTTTCTCTTCGCCCGCCCCCTCGACGCCGCCACGGCGGAGGCCTTCTTCCGCACCTGGCACGGCGATCTCGCGGAGGCGTTTGCGCAGGAGGCGCTGTAGGAGGACGCGGACGCTCGTCGTGGGGCACGGAGGCCCCGCGCCCAGGCGGCGGGGGGAGAGTGGCGGCGCGCGGACGCGCCCCCACCCACCTCAAGGATCGCGGCCGCGACAGGATCAGGCCACGGCGGCCTTGGCGTCGTGGTTGAAGGAGCCGACCTCGCGCTCTGAGAGCGAGCTGCTCGGCGGGTGCTCGTCGAGCGTGGCGAGGCTGCGGTGGATGTCGGCGAGCAGCAGGTCGGCCATGTCGCGGCTGAAGCCGTGGCGCACGAGGATCCGCTGGATCGCCAGGTCTTCGAGGTGGGACGGGAGGGTGTAGGCGGGTACCAGCCAGCCGTGGGCGCGCAGGCGGTCGGCGACGTCGAAGAGGTTGAAGGGGTGCTCCTCGCCGTCGGTGAGCTTCCACGAGACCGCGGCGATGCCCCTGTTGGGGTCCCCCGCGTGGACGAGCTCGAACGGGCCGAGCTTGGCGATCTCGTGCGCCAGGTAAGCGCAGGTCTCATACGTGGCGCCGTGGACGCGGCTGTAGCCCTCCCGCCCGAGGCGGATGAAGTCGTAGTACTGCGTGACGACCTGCCCGCCGGGGCGGGAGAAGTTGAGGTTGAAGGTCGGCATCTCCCCGCCGAGGTAGTTGACGTTAAAGATCATCCGCTCCGGCATGTCGTGCTTTTCGCGCCACACGGCCCAGCCGCAGCCGAGCGGGGCGAGGCCGGTCTTGTGGCCGGAGGCGTTGATCGACTTCACGCGCTCGATGCGGAAGTCCCACTCCAGGTCGGGGGCGGTGAACGGCGCCAGCAGTGCGCCGCTGGCGCCGTCCACGTGTAGGGGGACGTCGAGGCCGCGCTCGGCCTGCAGCTCGTCGAGCGCGGCGGCGATCCCGGCGACGTCCTCGAACAGGCCGGTGAACGTCTGGCCGAGCGTGGCGACGACCATGATCGTGTTCTCGTCGCACCGCTCCAGGCACTGCTCGCGTTCCATCAGGTAGCGGCCCGGGTCCATCGGCACCTCGCGGATCTCCACGTCGAAGTAGCGCGCGAACTTCTCCCAACACACCTGCACCGGGCCGCACACGAAGTTGGGCTTCTCGGCGGGCTTGCCTTCCGCCGCGCGGCGCTCGCGCCAGCGGAACTTCGCCGCCAGGCCCGCCAGCATCGCCGCCTCGCTAGAGCCGGTGGTCGAGGTGCCGAGCGTGGTGCCCGGGTGCGGGGAGCGCCACAGGTCGGCGAGCATTCGCACGCAGCGGGTCTCGAGCTCCGCGGTCTGGGGGTACTCGTCCTTGTCGACGATGTTCTTATCGAAGGACTCCGCCAGCAGCGCCAGCACCTCGGGCTCGGCCCACGTGGTGCAGAACGTCGCGAGGTTCATGCGCGCCACGCCGTCCAGCATCAGCTCGTCGTGTACGAGCGCGTACGCCAGTCGGGGGTCGGACTCACGGGCGGGGAAGCGGTGCTTGGGCGCTCCTTTGCGGGCCATCAACGACTCATAGGGGTCCTCCTCGTCGGTCTGCGCGGGGGGGTGGGGGTGCTCGCTCATACAGGGCTCCTTGGGGTAGAGGTACCCGAAGGATGGCGGATCGCGGCGTTCATGTCGGTTGAACGCAGGTCGCGACCTATGGGCGATTGTGGGCGCTCCGGGCGCTCCCCATCATCGCTTGCCATACACGCCGTACCCCGGAGCCGCAGGGCCGGCTCTGGATGGAACCAGGGAACGGGAACGTCCAACCAAGGATGGAGGTGCCTCAAGTGGTCACCAGGGATATGCACGCTCGCGAGAGTTGCCACATCGGCCTGCGCGCCAAAACGACACTCGACGAGTCGCCCGAGGCGATGCGCCAGGTGCGCCTCGCGATCGCACGGGCGAAGGAGGGCGACCGCGAGGCGCTGCGGCTGCTGTACGTGCGCTACTCCGACAACGTGTATGGGTACGTGCGCTCGATCGTGCGCGATGAGAAGGAGGCCGAAGACCTCACCCAGCACGTCTTCTTGAAGCTGATCACCGTGATCTGCAAGTACGACGACCGCGGCATCCCCTTCTCGGGCTGGCTGTTGCGCCTGGCGCGCAACGTGGCGCTCGACCATCTACGGCGCCGCCGTGCGATCCCTGCGGAAGAGGTGTACGGGGCGGACACGCACATGGACGAGGACGCCCAGGACCGCGCGCGCAACCTGCGCACGGCGCTTGACTCGCTCCCCGAGGAACAGCGCAACGTGGTGGTGATGCGTCACGTGATCGGGCTCACCCCGCCGGAGATCGCCGAGCGGATGGGCCGTTCGGAGAGCTCGATCCACGGCCTCCACCACCGCGGCCGCCGGGCGCTGCAGCAGGAGCTGATCCGCCTGGAGTCGGCGCCTGCGACCGCCGTCGCCACATGTTGAGCGAGGGAACGATGCCCCCACAGTCCTGTCCACCGGCTGCTCTTCCGGCTGCGCCCGGAGGTGCATCGACCCCGGCTGTTCCTGGGGGCGTACCGACCTTTGCTGCGCCTGAAGGTGCCCGGGCCTCGGCTGCGCCCGGGGGCGCATCGGCCTCGGTTGCGCCCGGAGGTGCATCGACCCCGCAGGTGCCGTTCACGCGCATGGACCACGCCGACCCCGCGCTGCTCGAGGAGCTGCTGGGGGCGGTGCGCGAAGTGGCCGAGCACGGCGCGTTCACGCTTGGTCACCACGTGGAGGCGTTCGAGCGCGAGTTCGCCGACTACTGCGAGAGCGACTTCGCCGTGGGGGTCTCCTCCGGCACCGAGGCGCTCGTGCTGGCGCTGCGGGCGCTGGAGATCGGCTCGGGCGACGAGGTGGTCGTGCCTGCCAACTCCTTCATCGCCACGGCCGAGGCGGTTAGCGCGGTGGGCGCTGTGCCGGTGGCGGTCGACTGCGACCCTGACTCGCATCTGCTCACCGCCGAGCTCGTGGCGGGCGCGCTCACCCCGCGCGTGCGCTGCGTGATCCCCGTGCACCTGTTCGGTGCCACGGTCGATCTCGACCCGATCCTCGCGCTCGCGGGCGAAGCGGGCATCGAGGTGATCGAGGACGCCTGCCAGGCTCACGGCGCCCGCTACCACGGCCGACGCGTGGGCACGCTGGGGGCGCTCGGCTGCTTCAGCTTTTACCCCGCCAAGAACCTCGGCGCGTGGGGCGACGGTGGCGCTGTGGTGACCTCCCGCCCGGAGCTCGCCGACCGCGTGCGGCTGCTGCGCGCTCACGGCGAGCGTCCGCGCTACCACCACCGCGTGGTTGGCTCCACGGCGCGGCTGGACGCGCTGCAGGCGGCGGTGCTGCGACGCAAGCTCACCCGCCTGGAGGGCTGGAACGACGAGCGCCGCTGGCTCGGTGCGGAGCTGCGCGCGCGGATCACGACCGCGGGGGCGCGAGCCGCCGGTGCGGCGCATCGAGCCGCGGTGGGGGCGCGGATCACGCAGGCGTGGGAGGGGCGGGCAGGGGTATCGGCCCCCACCCACCCACCAGCCGCCGGCTCGGATCTGCGGGCCGCCGGCGCGGGGGAGGGGCAGGCAGGGGTGGACGGGGCGGGGGTACCCGTTCACCTGCCGCTCCCCGGCGCGTTCGCGGTGGACCCCGTTCACTCGCCGTTTCTCGGGGCCGACCACGTCCACCACCTGTTCGTGGTGCGCTGCGCCGAGCGCGATGCCCTGCGCCGGCACCTCGCCGAGCGGGGCGTGGCGACGGGCATCCACTACCCGGTGCCGATCCACCGCACCGCGGCCTACGCCCACCTCGGCCTCGGCCCGGGCAGCCTCCCGGTGAGCGAGGCGCTGGCGGAGCGGATCTGCTCGCTGCCGATCTTCCCGGGGATGAGCGCCGTCGAGCTGCAGCAGGTGGCGGGGGCGGTTGCGAGCTTCATCGCGACCGCCGCGTCGACGCCGCCGGCGGTGAGTGTCACAGATGGCGCTTCAACTCTTTCAAAAGACGGCGCGGCGGGTCCGCGTTGATTAGCGCATGGACGAGCCAAACATGAACGAGCCAAGCATGAGGTTGACAGTGACACCCGCAGGAGGTATTTGAGCAATGGCCGGCAATTGGGGGACGCCCACCCGCGAGGCGCACCGACCCGGGGGGGTCGTGACCCGGTCGCAACCGATCGGCGTGGCGGTGGTGGGCTGCGGTTATTGGGGGCCCAACCTGGCCCGCAACGTGGCCGAACGGCCCGAGCTGAGCCTGCAGGTGCTGTGCGACCGCGACCCCGCGCAGCTGCGGGCGCTGGCCGCGCGCCACCCGCACGCGCGGGCGGTCTCCGAGCTCGACGCGGTGTTGTGCGACGACGAGGTCGAGGCGGTGATCATCGCCACCCCGCCGCAGACCCACCACGCGCTCGTCAAGCGGGCGCTGCTGGCGGGCCGGCACGTGCTCGTCGAGAAGCCGCTCGCCACTACGCTTGCCGACGCCTGCGACCTGGCCGACCTGGCGCGGGCGCGGGAGCTCGTGCTGATGCCGGGCCACACCTTCATCTACAGCCCGCCGGTCAACGCGGTGCGTGAGCTGGTCCGCGACGGGACGGTCGGCGACGTGTTCTTCATCACCTCCTCGCGGATGAACCTCGGCAAGTACCAGAGCGACGGCGTCGTCTGCGACCTCGCGCCGCACGACCTCTCGATCCTCATGTACTGGCTCGGGGAGCCGGTCGTGGAGGTGGCGGCGTCGGGGAGCAGCGTGTTCGCCCACGGCGTGCCGGAGACAGCGTTCCTGACGCTCACCTTCGCGGGCGGCACGACCGCCAACGTGCAGCTTTCCTGGCTGGCGCCGCGCAAGGTGCGCCAGATGATCGTGGTGGGCAGCAAGCGTATGGTGCAGTACGACGACACCGCCTCCGATGAGCCGGTGCGCGTGTACGACCGGGGGATGGACGTACAGCCCACCTCCTCCAACTTCGGCGAGCACCAGCTGACCTACCGCACCGGGGACATCGTGATCCCGCGCGTGGAACCGCAGGAGCCTTTGCGCCTGGAGCTCGAGGACTTCGCCCGCGCGATCCGCACGGGCGAGGAACCTCGCTCCAACGTCGCGCTCGGCGTGGACATCGTCGCGGCCGTCGAGATGGCGGAAGCCTCGCTGCGCGACAACGGCGTGCCGGTCGGGCTCGAGTCGCGGCTGCAGCCGGCCGCCGCGTAGGGCTCTGCGCGAGAACCGGCCGCGAGCAGCGCCTGCAGCCGGCGGCCGTGTAAGTAGCGCTCTGCGCGAGAACCGAACCGCGCGATCCGTTTGATCGACGTGCTGACCAAGGGGGTCAAGGGGGTTCTCGTTGTTCCTGATGCCGCCGTGTGGACGGGACCGTGGCTGGGCGCGACCCGCAGGCCGTCGCTGCAGCGGGTGGCCAACCGGCCGATCGTCTGCCACGTGCTCGACGCGCTGCGGCAGGCCGGTGTCGTCGATGTCGCCGTCGTGGCGCCCACCGACGCGGCCGCGGAGGTGGGCGAGTGCATCTCAAGCGATGGGCCGGCGGGCCTTGCGATCCGCCAACTCGCGGCCGACCGCCCCGGCGAGGGCGACGCGGCGCTGTGCGCCGCCGCGGAGTTCGTCGGCGAGGACCCCTGCATCCTCCATTGCGCGAACGGTCTGCTGGGCCAGGCGCTGCGCCCGCACATCGAGCTGCTCGACCGCGAGGCGTTAGACGCCCTGCTGCTCGTCGACGACAGTGGGTGCAACACCCGGCGGCTCAAGCTCGTCCCCCAGCCGTCGCTGGGCGCCAGCGAGGCCGACGCGACGCTCGCGACCCCCGGCTTCGCGGGCGTCTGCCTGCTCGGCCCCGGCGCGCTGGCACGCTTGGCGAAGCTCGCGCCCCCCACGCGGCTGCATGACTTCGCGGCTCTGGCTCGGCAACTGACTAGTGACGGTGGGCGCGCCCAGGTGCATGTCGCGCGCGGGTGGCGGCACTTCGCGGGCGACGCGCTCGACCTGCTCGACATGAACCGGACCGTGCTGGAGGCGCTCGGATCCGAGACCCCGAACGCCTATGACGGCAATCGCTTCGAGGGGGCGGTCGCCATCCATCCCACGGCGTGCGTGAGCGCGAGCGTGATCGTCGGGCCGGTGCTGATCGGCGCCGGCTCGCTGATCACCGACTCCTACATCGGTCCACACACCTCGATCGGAGAGCGCGTGCGCATCGACGGCGCCGAGCTCGAGCGCTCGATCGTGCTCGACGACGCCAGCGTGCTGCACGTGGGCGGGCGCGTCGTGGCGAGCGTCGTCGGCCGCCACGCGCGGATCTTCCGCGACTTCTCGATCCCCCGCGCACTGCGGCTGCAGGTCGGCGACGGCGACGAGGTGGCGCTGTGCTGAGGCCGTCATGTCCCTACGCGTAGGCATCGATCTCGTATCCGTCGAGCGGGTGCGGGAATCGATGCGCGACCACGGCGATCGCTACCTGCGGCGCATCTACACCGAGGCCGAGCTGCACGACTGCCTGGGGGCCGAGGGCCCCGTCCCGGAGCGCCTGGCCGCGCGGTTCGCGGCCAAGGAGGCGGCCCTGAAGGTGCTCCGTCCCGCGGCGGAGGCGATCCCCTGGCGTGACATCGAAGTGGTGCGCCACCCCTCCGGATGGGTCGAGCTGAAGCTCGGCGGCCGCGCCGCGGCGTCGGCGGCCGGCCAGGGCCTGGACGAGTTCACGCTGAGCATGTCCCACGAGGCGGGCTTCGCCACGGCCGTGGTGGCCGCCGGGCGGGCGTAAAAAAAAGTCCGATGGCTCGCCGTTAATTCGAGTATGACCGACGAAATCCGCCAGATCATCAACGACCACGGCCGCCTGCGCGCCGACGTGGGGACGCTCGCGGCGGACGCCGACCTCTACCAAGCCGGCCTGAGCTCCCACGCGAGCGTCAACGTGATGCTCGCGCTCGAGGACCACTTCGACATCGAGTTTCCCGACCGCATGCTCACGCCCGGCGTGTTCGCGAGTATCGCCTCGATCGAGGCGGCGGTGAGTGAGCTGCGCCCCCTGGCGAGGCAGTCGTGAGCATCGCCGTCGACCGCGACCAGGCCTTCCTCGACGCCGTCCGTCACGTGGCGGACGAGTACGCGGCGCCGCACGCCGACGACGTCGATCGTCAGGCGCGCTTCCCGGTCGAGGCGATCGACGCGCTGCGCGCCGAGCAGGCACTGTCGGCGTTCGTCCCGACCGAGCTCGGCGGCGGCGGCGTGCGCTTGCAGACGATCGCCGCCGCGTGCTTCGAGCTGGGGCGCCGCTGCGGCTCGTCCGCGATGGTCTTCGCTATGCACCAGATCCAGGTCGTGACGATGGTGCGTCATCTCGAGGAGTCGCCCTGGCTGCAGGAGTATCTCGCGCGGCTCGCCGCTGAGCAGCGCCTGATCGCGTCGGTGACCTCGGAGGTGGGCGTCGGTGGGGACATGGGGCGCTCGATCGCCGCCGTCACGCCCGCCACCGACGGCAGTCTGCACGTTCGAGAAGCAGGCTCCCACGGTCAGCTACGGCAGCCACGCCGACGATCTGTTCGTGACGCTGCGCCGCGGTCCGGACACCGAGCAGAGCGATCAGGTGGTGGCGCTCGTCCACAGCGGACAGACCACGCTCGAGCAGACCGGCACCTGGGATCCGCTGGGCATGCGCGGCACCTGCTCGCCCGGATACGTGGTGCGCGCCACGTTCTCTGCGGAGCAGATCCTGCCCACGCCGTTTCCCCGGGTGATGGCGGAGTCGCTCGTGCCCGTCACCCACATCCTCTGGTCGCACCTGTGGCTGGGCATCGCCACCGACGCCTTCGACCGCGCGCGGGCGTTCGTGCGCGCTGCGGCCAAGCGCACGCCGGGCGAGACGCCGCCGGTTGCGCTGCGGTTGTCGCATCTGATGAGCGAGCTCTCGCTGCTGCGCGCCGAGGTCGGCTCGGCGTTGGCGGAGTTCGTCGAGGCCTCGGAGGAGCCCGGCCGCGAGCGCCTCTCGACGATGGCCTCGGCGCTGCGCTTCAACAACCTGAAGATCGCCGCCTCCGAGCAGGCTCCGCGGGTGTGCCAGGGGGCGCTCGGGGTGTGCGGGATCGTGGGCTTCAAGAACGACACGCCGTTCAGCGTGGGGCGACATCTGCGCGACACGATGTCTGCCTGCCTGATGATCGCCAACGAGCGCATCCACCAGACGAACGCCAGCCTGCTGCTGATCGCCAAGGACGTCTGATGCCCACCGCGACTCGCCCGGCCGGCCCGGATCAGGCGGAGCTGCTGCGGGAGCTGGTCGATCGCCGCCTGCTGATCGCAAGCGGCGTGCCCGGCGTGTACGGCCGTGGCGGGGACTTCGAGCGGGTGCGCGAGGGGGTCGCCGAGCTGGTCACCCGCGCCGCGCGCGCGGAAGAACCCGAGCAGTTGCGCTTCCCGCCGATCCTGCCGCGCCGCGAGCTGGAGCGGATCGAGTACCTGAAGTCCTTTCCCCACCTGGCCGGCAGCATCTTCGCCTTCGAGGGCACCGAAGCGCAGGCCGCGGAGCAGTACGGGCGTGCCTGCCACCACGAGGACTGGAGCGAGTTCCAGGAGATGACCGACCTCGTGCTGACCCCCGCCGCCTGTTACCCCGTGTATCCCGCGATCGCGGCGCGCGGCACGCTGCCAGCCGGCGGCGTGACGGTCGACGCCGGCGGCGCCTACGTCTTCCGTCGCGAGCCCTCCGACGATCCGGCGCGGCTGCAGATGTTCCACCAGCGCGAGATTGTGCGCCTCGGCGAGCCGCGGATCGTGCAGGCGTGGCGCGACGCTTGGCGCGAGCGGGCGCTGCAGCTGCTGGGCGGCCTCGGCCTCGAGGTCGCGCTCGATCTCGCCTCCGACCCGTTCTTCGGGCGCAGCGGCCGGATGCTCACCGCCAGCCAGCGCGCACAGCAGCTGAAGTTCGAGGTGCTGACGCCGATCGCCGGCCCCGAGTCGACGGCGGTGGCCTCGTTCAACTACCACCAAGACCACTTCGCCTCGGTGTATGGCCTGCAGTGCGCGGACGGCGAGACCGCTCACACGGCTTGCCTCGGCTTCGGTTTGGAGCGGATCACGATCGCGCTGTTTGCCACGCACGGGTTTGACCTCGACGCCTGGCCGGCCGAGGTGGGCGAGCGGCTATGGGAGCGATGACGCGAGTCGCCGCGAGTTCGACGACCGCTCCCGCCGCTGGCCCTGCTGCGGGCCCCACGACCGCTCCCGCCGGAGACTCGACGACGGCTCCCCCCGCGGGCACCGTGACCACTCCTGCCGGGGACTCGACGACGGCTCCCCCCGCGGGCACCGTGACCGATTCCGCCAAGCGCCCCGCCGCGGGCTTCGTCAGCCTCCTCGGACTCGACCCGGCGACCTATCGCCGCCATGCGCTGCACCAGCCGGGGCGCACGTACGGGGAAACCAACTGCTACACCGACATCCTGATCGAGCTGCTCCACGCCCGCGGGGTCGAGCCGCTGGCGGCGCTGGGCTGCACCGTGCGGATGGATCTCGAGGGCGACCAGTGGACCTTCTTCAAGCCGTTCCCCGAGGACCTCGAGCTGCTGTTCGGGATCGACGTGCACGAGATGCAGCCCTACCGGCCGCTGGCCGAGCAGGCGGTCGAGCAGCTCGCGCGGGGCCGCACGCTGATCGTCGAGCTGGACTCCTGGTATCTGCCGGACACGCTCGCCACGACCTACCGTTCCGAGCACGTCAAGAGCTCGGTCGTGGTCGAGGGCATCGACCCGCCGGGTGAACGGTTGCGCTACTTTCACGGCACCGGGCTGTACGAGCTCTCGGGCGATGACTACCGCGGCGCCCTGCGCCTCGGGAGGGCCTTCTCGGAGGACGTCCTGCCCCCCTACACCGAGCTCGTGCGCTTCGACGCCGGCCCCTGTCTGTGCGGGGCTCAGCTGCGCGAGGCCGCGCGGGCGCTCCTGCGCCGGCATCTCGCCCGCCGTCCATCCACCAACCCGTTCGTGCGCTTCGCCGCACAGCTCGAGCGCGACCTGCCGCGCCTGCTGGCGGGCGACGCGAGCGACTACCACGCGTACGCGTTCGCCACCGTGCGCATGGCCGGCTCCGCGTTCGAGGTCGCCGCCTCGCAGGCACAGTGGCTGCTGGGGGATGCGGCGGGCCCCGCGTCGGCCGCGCTGATGCGGATCGTCGAGGGCTGCAAGGCGCTCTCCTTCAAGCTCGCGCGCCGCCGCGCCTTCGAGCCCGAGCCGGCGCTGGCCGCGACGGCCGCGGCGTGGGGCGAGGCGATGGAGCTGCTCGATGCCGCGCTCGCTTGAAGCGGAGCTCGCGCCAGCCGGGAGCCCACGTGCTCGTGTGGACGGCGGGCAGGCGTGCGCGCTGTCGGCGGGGTGGCGCGTCCACGTGGACGGCCACGAGTCGCTGGCGCTGTCGGCGGGGTGGGAGGCCGCCCGTGTGCTGCCAGGCCGTGGTTGCGAGCTGGAGGATCTGGACGGCCTGAGCTGGATCCCCGCGCGCGTTCCCGGCACCGTGGCGGGGGCGCTGCGCGACGCCGGGGAGTGGCGGCCGGGCGAGCCGCGCGACTTCGACGCGGAGGAGTGGTGGTTTCGCGCGAGCTTCGACGCCGAGCCCGTCATGCCGGGCGAAGAGGTGGTCCTGTGTCTGGACGGGATCGCGACGGTCGCCGAGGTGTACCTCAACGGCGAGCGCCTGCTTGAGAGCGACTCGATGTTCGCGGCTCATACGCTGCCGCTGGGGGGGCGCTTGAGCGCCGCCTCCGGTGGAGGTGCCACCCGCAACGAGCTGGCGATCCGCTGCCGCGCGCTCGTGCCGCTGCTGGCCGAGAGTCGCCGCCCGCGCGCGCGCTGGCGCACGCGCCTGGTCGCCGAGCGCAACCTGCGCTTCTTTCGCACGATGCTGCTGGGCCGCGCGCCGGGCTTCGCGCCGGGGCCGGCCGTCGTCGGCCCCTGGCGAGCGGTGCGCCTGGAGCGCCGCCGGCGGTTGGCGGTCGAGGAGCTCGCGCTACGTCCCCGCATCGACGGCGAGCGCGGCGTGCTGTCGGTGGCGGTGCGGCTGCGCCCGCTGGACGGGGCGCGGCTGGAGTCGGTCGAGGTGGAGATGGAGGGCCCGTCGGGCACGCACCGGGCCGAGCTTGCGCTGAGCGGCCCGGCAGAGGAGCCCACCGCGCGGGGCGAGCTGGTCGTGCCCACGGTCGCGCGCTGGTGGCCGCACACCCACGGCGAGCCCGTCCTGCACGACGTGCGTTTGCTGGTTGGCGCCGCCGGCCGGGACTTTGGCTGCGGTGCCGTACACGCGGACGTCGGCTTCGGTGCTGCGCGCGCTGACCCCGACGGTGGTCCGAACGGGGCCGCACAAGCGCGCACCGTCATCGACGCCGGCCGCGTGGGCTTTCGCGCGCTCGCATTCGGGGCGACGCCGGCGCACGAGGTCGAACGCGACGGCCTTGACCTGCACGTCAACGGCGTGCGGGTGTTCGCGCGCGGGGCGGTGTGGACGCCGATCGACCCGATCGGGATGGCGCCCTCGGAGCGCGAGCTGCGCGTGGCGCTCGCCCAGGTGCGCGAGGCGGGGATGAACATGTTGCGCTTGCCTGGCACCGGCGCGTACGAGACGAGCACGTTCCACGATCTCTGTGACGAGCTCGGCATCCTCGTGTGGCAGGACCTCATGTTCGCCAACTTCGACTACCCGCTCGCGCACGAGCCGTTTCGCGCCTCCGTCACGCGCGAGGCCGCCGCGGTGCTGGGCGCCCTGGGCGGGCGTCCGAGCCTCGCGGTCGTGTGCGGCAACAGCGAAGTCGAGCAGCAGGTGGCGATGCTCGGGCAGGACCCCGCGCTGGGCCGCGGCGAGTTGTTCGGCGAGCTGCTGCCCCGCCTCGTGCGGGAGAGCGGCGTGGACGCCGTCTACGTCCCCTCGGCCCCCTGCGGGGGCGAGCTGCCGTTCCGGCCCGATCGCGGGATCGCCAACTACTACGGCGTGGGCGGCTACCGCCGTCCGCTCGATGACGCCCGCCGCGCGGGGGTGCGCTTCGCGGCCGAGTGCCTGGCCTTCTCCAACGTGCCCTCTGGTGCGCTCGTGGAAGGGACGGCCGCCGGGGGGCTTGGGGAGGGGGTCCCCGTCGAGACGAGCTCCGGAGAGGACGCGCGCGCCGAGACTGGGGAAGGGGTGCCGGCCGAGGCGCCCGCGGATCCCGCCGGCGAGAACCTGGTGTTGAGGACGGGCATCCCCCGCGACGTCGGCGCGGACTGGGACTTCAAGGACGTCCGCGATCACTACCTGGGGGTGCTGTTCGACCTGGACCCGAGCGCATTGCGAGCGGCCGACCCCGAGCGCTACCTCGAGCTCGCGCGCGCCGCCACCGGCGAGGTGATGGCGGAGGTGTTCGGCGAGTGGCGGCGCGCCGGCTCGCCTTGCGCCGGCGGGCTGGTGCTGTGGCTGCGCGACCTGCTGCCCGGCGCCGGCTGGGGCGTGATCGACCACCGCGGCGTCCCCAAGCTCGCCTTTCATCACCTCAAGCGCGCGCTCGCCCCGGTGGCCGTGTGGACGGTCGAGGAGGGCCTGGGCGGTGTGGTCGCCCACGTGGCCAACGACGGCCCCGAGCCGCTGGTCGCGTCGCTGCGGGTGGCGCTCTATCGCGGAGGCGAGCTGTGCATCGAGCAGGCCGTCGCTCCGGTCGAGCTCGCGCCGCACAGTCAGGGCGAGTGGAACGTCGAGACCGTGATCGGCCACTTCGTCGACGCCGCGTGGGCCTACCGCTTCGGCCCGCCGGCGCAGGACGCGATCGTGGTCAGCCTCGAGCGCGTCCGCGGCCCCGAGGCGGGCCCGCGGACGCTCTGCCAGGCGGTTCGCTTTCCCGCCGGGCGCCCGCTCGAGCGCGAGTCCCCCGCGCAGCTGGGGCTCGCCGTCGAGACGACGCCGCTCCCCGATGGCGACGTCCGGCTGGCGCTGCGCAGCCGGCGGCTGGCCTACGGCGTGCGCATCGACGCCCCGGGCTTCCGGCCGAGCGACGACGGCTTCTTCATCGAGCCCGGGGGCGAGTGCGAGGTGTTCCTGCGCGCGACCGACGCGGAGGGCTCGCTGGACGGTGCCAGGCTCACGGCGCTGAACATGCACGACAGTCTCGAGCTTGTATGAGCGCATCCGATCACACTCACCGTGGTGGCGAGACACCGCGACCGATGTACCTGCAGAGCCCTGGGGCGTCGCCTGTATTCGCGGTCCTGCACGGGGGCGCCCACCCCCGGAGCCATACCGCGGTGCTGATCTGCCCGCCGTTCGGCTGGGAGGACATGTGCTGCTACCGCATCCGTCGCGAATGGGCCGAGCACCTCGCACGAGCCGGGCATACGACGCTGCGCATCGATCTCCCCGGAAGCGGCGACAGCGCGGGCGCGCCCACCGACCCCGGTCAGCTGGAGGCCTGGACGCGGGCTGTGGACGGAGCGGCGCGGTGGCTGCACCGGCAGTTCGGCGCCGGCGAAGACGGTGGTGGTGGGCCGGGGCACGTCGCGCGGGTGGCGGCGATCGGCATCAGCCTCGGCGGGCTGGTTGCGTGCCGCGCCGCGCTGCAGGGCGCGCCGATCGAGGAGCTGGTGCTGTGGTCGGTTCCAGCCCGTGGTCGCACGCTCCTGCGCGAGCTGCGCGCCTTCTCGGCGTTCGAGGTGGCCAATGCCCCGGATGCCGGAGAGGGCGCGGGTGACGGTGCGCTGGGTGACGGCGCATCGGGCGAGGGCATGCCGGGTGAGGGCGCGCCGGACGGCGAGCCCGTAGACGACGGGACGCTGGCGACCAACGGCTACCTGATGAGCGCCGAGACGGTGGCCGCGCTGCAGGCTCTCGACCTCCCCGCGGTGGAGCCCTCGATGGTGAGGGTGCGGCGTGCGCTGCTGCTGGGGCGCGATGGGATGAAGGTCAGCAAAGCCCTGCCCGAAGCTCTCGGGAGCGCCGGCGCCGAGGTGACCGTCGCGGACGGGCCGGGCTACGGCGCGATGATGGTCGAGACGCAGGATGCCCGCACGCCGGTCGAGGTGGTCGAGCACGTGAGCTCATGGCTGCGCGGGGGGGCTCCGCGGCAGGGGGTGCCCATCGCGCTGTCTGCGGCAGCCCCGGTCCCGCCCCCGGCGACGGCGCTGGGGGCGGCGCCGCCTGAGGTGGGCGCAGTCGATCCGTCGGCTCCGAACGGGCCGACCGACCATGACGAGCTGGTGATCGAGCATGCCGGCGTCGCGCTGCGCGAGCGGCCGGTGTTCGTCGTGCGCCCCGGCGGGCGGCTCTTCGGGGTGCTCACCGAGCCACTCGGCGAGCGCCGAGAGCTGACCGCGGTGCTGCTGAACGCGGGGCCCCAGCGTCGCACGGGGCCCAACCGCATGTGGGTCGAGATCGCGCGCCGCTGGGCCGCCCGCGGCGTGCCGACGCTGCGGCTGGACGCTGACGGGATCGGCGACGCCGACGGCGACGCCACGGCGCTCGGGCGGGTCACGGCGTTCTACCGGCCGGTGTACGTCGAGCAGACGCGCGCGGCGCTCGACGTGCTCGCCGAGCGCGGGCTGCCGCCGCGCTTCGTGGTGCTCGGCCTGTGTGCCGGGGGCTACTGGGCGGCGCAGACTGCGCTCGCCGACGGGCGGGTGGCGGCTGCGATCATGCTCAACCCGCGCACGCTGGTATTCGACGAGTGGCGGCATACGACCAGGCGCACGCGCGAGCTCGGCAGGAGGGCGCTGCGGGCTTCCACCTGGCGCAGGGTGCTTCGCGGCGAAATCAAGTTCGCGAAGCACCTCGAAACGGGGCGCACGCTCGTTGCGCGGGCCGCGAGCGCCCCGGCGCGCGCTGGCGGGCGGATCGCCGTCCCCTCGCGGGGGAGGGCGGCCGCGCGCGAGCCGGTTGCGCGCGAGCCCGTCGAAGAGCTCTTCGACGGGCTGAGGGATCGCGGTCAGCGCGGGCTGCTGCTGTTTACGGGCAGGGAGGTGCTGCGCCAGGAGCTGGCCGAGAAGGGCGTGCTCGAGCGGATCGCCCGCTGGCCGAACCTCGAGCTGGCGCTGATAGGGACCTCCGCCGACACGCACACGCTCACCCCCTTGTGGCTGCAGCGGCAGGTCCACGCGCTCGTCGATCGGGTGCTCGCGGACGAGCTCGAGCGGCTGCCCGAGGCTTCGCGTGTATGACAGGCTGGGTGTATGCGCGCATGTGGCTTACGCGCCATGTATGACTACGCGCATCGGGCAATGCGTGACCACGCGCATCCTCACTACGCGCATCGCGCAGTGAGTGACCACGCGAGTGTATGACTACGTCATCGTGGGCGCGGGGTCGGCGGGCTGCGTGCTCGCCAACCGCCTCAGCGAAGACCCGCACGCCCGGGTTCTGCTGCTCGAGGCGGGGCCGCCGGACACGAACGAGAACATTCACATCCCACTCGGCTATCTGAAGCTCGCGCGGGAGTTTGATTGGGGTTATGAGGCGGCGCCCGAGCGGGAGTGCGACGGCCGGCGGGTGCGGCTGCCGCGCGGCAGGGTCCTGGGCGGGTCCTCCTCCACCAACGCGATGATCTACATGCGCGGCGCAGCGCGCGACTACGACGACTGGGGCGTCCCCGGCTGGTCGTGGGTCGAGCTGCTGCCCTACTTCCTGAAGGCGGAGGACAACGAGCGCGGCGCCTCACGGTGGCACGGCGTGGGGGGGCCGCTCGCGGTGAGCGAGCCGCGCGGGGTGAACGCAGTTTCGCGCGCATTCGTGGACGCCGGTGTGCAGGCCGGTCTCGCGCACAATGAGGACTTCAACGGCGCCGCGCAGGATGGGGTTGGCACCTTTCAGCTGACCCAGCGCGACGGGCTGCGCGCCAGCGCGGCGGATGCCTACCTGCACCCGGCGATGGCGCGGGCCAACCTGACCGTGATGACGCACACGCACGCGCAGCGGGTGCTGTTCGAGGGCACGCGTGTGGTCGGCGTGCGGGCGACCCGGCTCGGCCAGGAGCTCGAGCTCCTGGCCGAGCGCGAGGTGATCCTGTGCGCCGGCGTCTACAACTCCCCGCAGCTCCTGATGCTCTCGGGCGTCGGGTCGGCAGCGCACCTGGCCGCGCACGGGATCGAGGTGCTGCTCGATCGTCCCGCCGTCGGCGAGAACCTCTCCGACCACGCCGCCACCGAGCTCTTGTGGACGACGCCCGAGCCGCAGAGCCGCTCGGCCCGGCGGCGCTGGCGCAGCACGAAGCTGCTGCTCGCGACGCAGACTGGCGCGTTCGCCTCGGGTCTGGCAGAGGCGGGTGGTTTTGCCCGCGTCGCGGTGGATGCGCCGGCGCCCGACACCCAGTTGCACTGTGTGGCCGTGCAATTCCTCGGGGATGGCGCGAGCGAGGCCGCGGGCGTTGCTCACGAAGCGCACGGCGTGTGGGTGTCGCCCTGCCTGCTAACGCCGCACAGCCGCGGCTCGGTGCGACTCGCCTCGGCCGATCCAGCCGCCAAGCCGATCGTGCACAACGCGTTCTACACGGACGCGGCGGGCGAGGATCTGACGCGGATGATTGCCGCCTTGCGGCTGGCGCTCGACATCTGCGCCCGGCCGGCCCTGAAGCCCTACTGCGCCAACCCGTTCACGGTGCCTGACGGCGACACGGACGCTGCGTTGCGCGAGCACATCGCGCGCACCACATTCGCCTTCTACCACCCCGTCGGCACCTGCCGGATGGGCGCGGACTCCGCCGCGGTGCTCGACGCCGAGCTGCGCGTGAACGGTCTCGATCGCCTGCGGGTGATCGACGCGTCGGCGATGCCGGCCGTTCCCCGCGGTAACACCAACGCGCCGACGATCGCGCTGGCTGAGCGCGGCGCCGATCTGATCCGCGCTCGGAGCGCGCCGCCGGCCTGATCCGCCACCGCGATTCGCCCGCGCGGCTCGTCAAGGGCGGGCGCGGCCGCATGCGCGAGCCTTCCTAAAAGCCCTTCAGCAGGATCCCGAACTGCGCGCCGCTGTCGTCGGCCGCGGCGATGAACGCGGGGACGTCCGGTCGCGCGCGCGTGAATTGCCCGAAGGCCTCGTTGCGCTCGATGTCGTCGGCGACGATCGCCCCCTTGCGCATCGCGCTCCACGCGCGCTCGAGCTCGAAGCGGAGGTTGCGGGTGGTGTGGCTGCTGTCGTGCACGAACAGGTCAATCTCACCCAGCTCGGCTAGCAGCCCCGGGAGCCGCCGTCGGCTGGTCCCGTTCACAAGTGTCCAACGCGCGCGCAGCTCGCTCGGCACCGCGGCGCCGATCTCCTTGTGGATCGCGGGGTCAAGCGCGGGCAGGTCGATGCTGCTCAGGCGCCCGGCGCCACCCCGCTGAAGTGCCTCCAGGATCACGCGCGAGGTGATACCGCGGGCGACGCCCGTCTCTACCACCGAGGTGGCATTCAGGTGGCGTGCCAGGCACCACACCATGCGTGCGAACCCCTGGTCGCCATCGTCCCAGCCGCCATAGGCGCCGCGGCCCATGGGCAGACCCTTCAGCTCGAGCGTCTTTGTCACCTCCGGCCACAGCGCCTCGAACTCAGCCGTCTGCTCGCACGGCCAGGGGTGGCCGATGCGCTCGTGCAGGTGGCGCTCCCACTCGGGGTCCGCGTCGTAGTGATAGATCGGCACCCCGCCGCCGGTGAACAGCCGTCGCGCTCGCCCGACGGCGCGGTCGAGTCCGTCGCCAGGCTCGCTGAGCGTCAGACGCGCCGCTCCGATGGCCCATCGAAGCCGGGCCGAGAGGGCGGCGAGCTTGGTGTTGTTGCGGCTGGAGTGTGAAATCGAGATCAGATCCTTGTGCTGCCGCGAGCCGGGGATCTGCGATCCTAGCGGGCGTGGCACCCGGAACGAAGATGCCGCGGCCACGCTCTGGAGCCGCCGGTGATCCGATGGCTGCCGGGCCGCCTCTGGTGACGATTCAGCCCGGCTCGGACTCCTCCCCGCCGCTCTTCTGCGTGCATGCGGAAGCGGGTGACGTGTCCCTGTATTACAACCTCGTCGGTCATTTGGCGCGTGAGCGGACGATGCTGGGGCTGTGTGCGCCGGCGCCCGCTGAGTTGGGGGGCGATCGGCGGCTGGAGGCGATCGCCGCCTGCCACGTGGGCGCGATCAAAGGCGCTCAGCCCAGTGGCCCGTACCTGATCGTCGGCGAGTGCACCGGTGGAGCGCTCGCGTATGAGATCGCCCAGCAACTGCGAGCCGCTGGCGGGGACGTCGCCCTGCTGGCACTGATCGACGCCTTCGCGCCGGGACTCCCTCGACTTTCGGGATTCATGCCGAAACCCGTCTACCGCGTTCTCCATCGCGCGCGGATTCTCGGCTTTCACGCCGGCAACCTCGTTCGCCTCGGCCTGGCTGACAAGCTCGCCTACGCCGCCGCGAAGGCCGCGCGCGCCCGTACGGCGTTGACGGCCAAGGTCTCCGGTCGGCTGCACCGCACGGATGCGGTGGTCTCGCCGCAGTTGGTATTCAGGGAGGCGCTGGCGGCGTACGACCCTGAGCCCTACGCGGGGTCCGTGGCCCTCTTTCGCGCCGCGCGGCTGCCGCTCGGGATCGAGTCCGCGCCGGACATGGGCTGGGGGGTACTGGTGCGGGACATCGAAGTCGAGACCATCCCCGGCTACTTCACTACGCCGATCTCCGAGCCGGGCGTGCGCATCCTCGCCGAGGGGCTTGCTCGGCACGTCAAAGCGCATACAAGTTCGTAGCGCAGGAGGGCGTTTGTTCGCAGACACCCTGGCGCACCATGCTCCCACCAGGACGACCCGGCGGAGCGGCGCAGTCGTGGGGTGCGTGGCAGTCCGACTGGGAGATGCACGGCGAGATTATGTTGGAAGTCCATGACCAAGTGGAGTCGACGACGACGCTGCTCAGCAGCTCGCGCCGGCTCGTAATCGCGGAGCATCTCGGGATCCCTCATGAGGTGGTCGATGAGCCGGCCCCGGCGGGCGTAGAGCGGCTGCGCACGCACGGCGGCGCGGAGCTGTTGTGGGCGAGCGCCGGCGAGGCTGCCGAGCCGTCGGCCGGACAGTCGCCGATCGCGGCTCGGGTGCAGACCGTCTCCGGGTCGGGCATCCCGATCTTCGCGCGCGTCCTCGGCGATCGGGCGGCCGAACGAGTGTTGGTCGAATGCGGTGGGACCTGGTTGCGTGCGCTGCCCCTCACGGGCGAGGGCGGCGCGCAGGTGGCCTCGATCTGGAGGGCGGACGACGGCCGCGTATTCCTGCCCGTCGATCCCGACGAGGTCGCTCACAACTACTGGAGCGAGAGCTACCTGGAGATCGCCCGCAGCGGCGCCCAGCGCCGCACGCTGCGGGGCGCCATGCAGGGCTACTACCGGGTACGCGGGCTGCTGCCGCGCTCCGCGCAGATCTGGCTGCGCCGTCAGTACGCGCGCAGGCAGGCGCGCACGCCGTTCCCCGCCTGGCCGGTCGAGACGGCCCTGCACGACTTCTTCGAGCTCTTCACGTCGATCCTCGCGGACGTCTGCGGCGAGCCCGTGCCGTGCATCGCCGCCTGGCCACACGACCACGAGTGGGCGCTGGTATTGACCCACGACGTGGAGACCTCGAAGGGGGTTGCCGCGCTCGCGGGGATCGCCGAGCTCGAGCGCGGGCTGGGGCTGCGGTCGTCGTGGAACTTCGTCCCCCGTCGCTACGACGTGGACGACGAGCTCGTCAGCGGGCTGACCGCGGACGGCTTCGAGGTCGGCGTCCACGGGCTGTATCACGACGGACGCGACCTCGAGTCGGCGGCGCGCGTGCGGGAACGCCTGCCCGCGATGCGCAGCGCGGCGGAGCGGTGGCAGGCGGTCGGCTTCCGCTCGCCGGCAACACAGCGCCAGTGGGAGCTGATGCCGCTGCTGGGCTTCGACTACGACTCCTCCTACCCGGACACCGATCCATTCGAGCCGCAAGGCGGCGGCTGCTGCACCTGGCTGCCGTTCTTCAACCAGGGCATGGTCGAGCTGCCGCTGACGATGCAGCAGGACCACACCCTGTTCGTGATCCTGCGCCACGGCGACGAGACGGCGTGGGTGGAGAAGGCCGAGTTCCTGCGCGGCCGCGGCGGGCTGGCGCTGATCGACACCCACCCCGACTATCTGCGCGACGATCGGATCCTGAGCGCCTACCGACGCCTGCTGGAGCGGTACGCGACCGACGGGACGGCCTGGAAGGCGCTGCCGCGGGATGTGAGTGCGTGGTGGCGCCGGCGGGCGGACTCGTGGATCGAGCGAGCGGGCGCCGACTGGATCGTGAGCGGACCCGCGGCCGGCGAGGCCCGGATCGAACTAGTGGGAGGAGAATCATGGAGTTGAGCACACGTTCGCCACTAACGGGCACGGCCTCGGCGTCGGGCGCCCACTCGGGTGCGGCCACGATCCAGAGCGCCGGCGGCGGAGCGGATCTTGAGGTCGCGGTGATTGGCGCCGGCCCGCACGGCCTGTCCGCCGCCACGCACCTGCGTCGCGCGGGCGTGCAGGCGCACGTGTTCGGCTCGCCAATGGGCTTCTGGAAGACGATGCCCGAGGGCATGAAACTACGCTCGAACCTATCGGCGACGAGCATGGTCGAGACGCTCGGGCCGCTGTCGCTGTCAGCGTACGCGCAGGAGCGCGGCGTGCAGATCGAGCAGCCGGTGGAGCTGAGCGACTTCGTCGAGTACGGCTCGTGGGTGCAGCGAACGGCCGTGCCAGACCTCGACGAACGCACCGTGACGGCGCTGGAGAGCGCGCCCGGAGGGTTTGACCTGGAGCTCGACGACGGCGCGCGCGTGTCCGCCCGCCGCGTGGTGATTGCGTGCGGGATCGCGCCGTTCGAGCGCATGCCCAGCGAGTTCGACCACCTGCCCGCCGAGCGCGTCTCCCACACCGCCCATCATCGCGATCTCGCCGTCTTCGCCGGCCGGCGGGTCGCCGTGGTCGGCGGCGGCCAGAGCGCCTTCGAGTCCGCGGCGCTGATGCGCGAGCGCGGCGCCGCCCGGGTCGAGGTCATCGCCCGCGGTGATTCGATCGTCTGGCTGCGCGGCCACGGCGTCAAGAAGGTCCTCGGGCGGTTGGGACCGATCGTGTACGCGCCCACCGACGTGGGCCCGCTGTGGTACAGCCGCCTCGTGGAGAAACCGGACCTGTTCCGCCAGCTCCCGCGCGGAGCCCAGAACCGGATCGCCGCGCGCTCGATCCGCCCCGCCTGCTCGCACTTTGTCCGCGTGCGTCTGGGCGAGATCGCGATCAACACCGGCGTGGAGGTCGTGGGAGCGCAGGCCGAGGGCGACGCGCTGCGGGTGTCGCTGTCAGATGGGAGCACGCGCGAGGTCGATCACCTGATGTTCGGTACGGGCTACAAGGTGGACGTCTCCCGCTACGCCTTCCTGGGTGAGAACATCCTCGGCGGCCTGCGTCGCGTCGACGGATCCCCCGTTCTAGGTCGGGGCCTGGAGAGCTCGGTGCCCGGCCTGCACATTGTGGGCGCGCCAGCCGCCTGGAGCTTCGGCCCGATCATGCGGTTCGTGTCCGGCAGCTGGTACTCGGGCCGCGCGGTCGCGCGCGAGATCGCCGGTCGCTCCTCCGCGCGGCGGATCGACGGCGTCCGGTCGTAGCGAATGCGGCTCGTGGGATCGACAGGCGCCCCTGGCGCGGTCGTGATCGGCGGCGACTACCAGGGCCTCGGGATCGTGCGTAGCCTCGGCCGCCGCGGCATCGACGTGCTGGTGGTCGACGACGAGCGCTCGATCGCGCGCCACTCGCGCTTCGCCACCGCGGCGGTGAGGGTTCCCGAGCTGCGCGACGAGGAGGCGACCGTCGAGACGCTGCTGCGGCTGGGGGAGCGCCACGGGCTCGACGGCTGGGTCGTGTTCCCCACCCGCGAGGAGACGGTCGCCGCGCTGTCGCGCTACCGCGAGCGGCTTGCTGGCCGCTTTCGCATCCCCACGCCGGGGTGGGACGTCGTCGAGTGGGCGTGGGACAAGCGCAAGACCTACGAGATCGCCGCCGAGCTTGGGATCGCGACCCCGCGGACGTGGCTGGTCGGCAGCGCGCAGGAGCTCGACGCGATCGACGGCGAGCCGCCGTTCGCGGTCAAGCCCGCGATCAAGGAGCGCTTCCTGTACGCCACCGGCGAGAAGGCGTGGCGCGCGGACACGCGCGCGGAGCTCGACGCGCGCTTTCGCGCAGCCGCGGACGTGGTCGGCGCGGGCGAGGTGATCGTTCAGGAGCTGATCCCCGGCGCGGGCGAGACGCAGCTCGCGTACTGCGGCTTCTTCCGCGACGGGCGCCCCGCGGCCAGCATGGTCGTGCGCCGCCTGCGCCAGCACCCGCTGCTGTTCGGACGCGCGAGCACGTTCGTGCAGACGATCGAGCACCCCGAGCTGGAGGAGGTCTCCGAGCGGCTCCTGCGCCGCATCGGCTACTACGGTCTTGTGGAGCTTGAGTACAAGCACGACGTCCGCGACGGCCAGACCAAGCTGCTCGACATCAACGCCCGCACCTGGGGCTACCACACCCTCGGTCAGCGCGCGGGCGTCGACTTCCCCCACCTGTTGTATGCGGACCAGCTGTCACGGCCCTCGTCCGGCGAGTC
Source organism: uncultured Solirubrobacterales bacterium (assembly GCA_963791485.1). Lineage (GTDB taxonomy): Bacteria > Actinomycetota > Thermoleophilia > Solirubrobacterales > Solirubrobacteraceae > Palsa-744. The sequence goes on along the minus strand of CAWBSO010000005.1, from coordinate 243,631 downwards.
CTGCGACCAGCCGTCGCAGCCCGCGCCCGACGGGCTGCGCGCCCCGCCCGGTGTGTTCTGGATCCGGCTGGCCACCGACGTGCCGACGGCCGCCGTGCAGCTGGCGCGGGGGGCGCTCGACTGGCGGACCTATCTGCGCTCGCTGCGGGTGTCCAACATCGAGTCTGTGTTCAGTCGCGACGATCCTCTACCCGGCCTGGCGGAGTTGGCGCTGCTGCCGTATCTGGCGGTCAAGCGGGGGTTCTGAGCGCTTTGGGGACTCACGTCAATCTGACAGTCGCTGCGGCGGCAGGTGCGGGGTAGGGACCCGACGCCCCTGCGAGTCGGGCAGGGCGGCGGCGGCGATACCCTCGCTCGCGGCGACAGAGAGGAGGGGGCCGTCGGAGCTTGCGATGCGCCCACCAACCGGGGCGCTCGCCACGAGCACAGCGTCGGCGAGCGAGATCGGGCAGCGGGAGCGGTGGTAGTGGGCGGCGCGAATTTTACCCGCGCGCCAGGCTTGAGCGGGTCCGAGCGGGAGCAGCGTCAGGTTCTTTGCCAGCAGACCCTCGATCACCGGTCGTGTTCGCTCGATATCGAGGTCGTAGCGCCGCTTGAGCCGGTCTATCGCCTCAGCGAGATTGAGGGTGGTCATCGCCGCGCCGTGGTTCAGCAGCTCCTGTACCTCGTCGGCGGCGGGCTCAGCCCCAAGCAGTGCGATAAGCGCCGATGCGTCGATCAGAGTCCCCGCCTGGGACTCCGCCGCGTCAGTGGCGGTCGCGCTCTTGGGCATCCAGTTCCTCTTCGCGATCCAAGCGCTTGGCCTCCTCGGAGCCGAGCGCGCCGATCTGTGTCGCGAATGCTCCTACGGCGGCTGCCACTGGATCGTCTGGAACCGGGCGCAGCACAACGTGGTCGCCGAGATCTTCGGCAAGGACGGTTCGGGTACGCCATCGCTTACGCACTGCCGCGGGGACAGACACCTGGCCTCCGCTTGATATCGCAAGTCGCTTTACCATGACCATTGCAATATACCATGAGGCCATGTTCCGCTTGGATCTTCGCGCCGCTTTCAGCCGGGCCGCAGCGGTCGTGTCTGCGCCTTGACCGCCCCACAAGATCGGCCCGAGCCGCCCCGTTATATCCGGAGCCTGTGGCCGTCCGGATCCTGCACAGCTTTCCGCACAAGATCGGTGCGAGCCGCATCTGCACGACTGCATGGTGGGAGGTCGCGTCGGTGGCGGATGCAGGCGGGGATGTGACGCTCTACGCCGGCGCCGTGCAGCGGTCGCTGCCGGCGAGCGTGCGGACTCGGACGACGCTGGCGCGCGGGCGCTGGCGCATCCCCTACCGGGTGGTGGGCACCCGTCGCGCCCTCACTCTGCACGACCGCCTCGTCGCGCGGGCGCTGCCCAAGTTGCGCGACAGTGTCGATGTCGTCCACACGTGGCCGCTCGCGGGCATGGAGACGCTGCGGACGGCCAGGCGCCTCGGTATTACGACCGTCGTCGAGCGGCCCAACGCGCACACGCGGTTCGCGATGGAGGCCGTTGCCCGGGAGTGCGAGCGCCTCGGCGTTGTTCTGCCGCCGGACCAGGAGCACGCCTACAACGCGGGCAAGCTTCGCCAGGAGGAAGCGGAATACGGCCTGGCCGACTATCTGCTGTGCCCCTCCGATTTTGTCGCGCGGACCTTCCGCGACGAGGGCTTCGAGTCCGATCGACTCCTGCGCCACGGCTACGGATACGACGATCGCGTCTACTACCCGGCGGCCGGCGGCCGCGACGGGGAGGGCGGGCTCAACGCGCTGTTCGTGGGGGTGTGCGCCGTGCGCAAGGGCCTGCATTTCGCGCTCGAAGCGTGGCTGCGCTCGCCCGCGAGCGAGACGGGCACCTTCCGCATCGCCGGCGAGTTCATCCCCGGGTACGAGGAGCGGCTCGCGGAGCTGCTGGCCCACCCGAGCGTCCACGTGCTCGGCCACCGCGACGACGTTCCGGAGCTGATGCGCCGCAGCGACGTCCTGATGCTTCCGACCATCGAGGAGGGATCTCCGCTCGTCTGCATGGAGGCCGTCGGCAGCGGGTGCGTGCCGCTCGTCTCCGAGGTGTGCGACGCCGTCTGCGTCGAGGAGAACGCGCTCGTCCACCGCGTCGGCGACGTCGATGCCCTCGCCGTCCATCTCACCCTGCTGCACGAGGACAGGAATCGTCTGGCCGAGCTGCGCGAGGCGTGTCTGCGGGTCGCGCCCACGCTCACATGGGCCGCGGCTGGACGCGAGCTCCTGCGTGTCTACGAGCAGGCCGCGTTCGCCCCCGGTGGGCTCGAGCGCAAGAAGGCGTCAGCCCGCCCCGTTCTGTCCGGCGAATGCGTCAATCGAGCGCACACAGTCGCGGGCAGTGGGTCCGCGTGAATCCAAGGGAAGCCACGCTTTAGCCATGACAGACAACGGTTCCAATCACTTCGCCGGGGGCGCCGGACAGCGCAGCAACGGGCTTGCGCCCACGGCCCCCAACCCCGAGCAGACGATCCTCGTGGCGGGCGGCGCCGGCTACATCGGCAGCATCCTCGTGCCCAAGCTGCTCGACCGTGGCTACCGGGTGCGCGTGCTCGACCGGCTGTTCTTCGGCGAGGAGTCGCTGACGGGCGTGCGCGAGGAGATTGAGCTTGTGGTCGCGGACGTGCGGGACGTCCCCGCGCGGGCGCTGGACGGGGTCGACGGTGTGATCAACCTGTCCGGGCTTAGCAACGATCCGACCGCCGAGTTCGACCCCGAGGCCAACTGGCAGATGAACGCGATCGCGACCGAGACGCTGGCGCGCGCCTGCCTGGAGCGCGGCATCGAGCGCTACGTGTTCGCCTCCTCCTGCTCGCTCTACGACGGCCTGCCGCCGGGGATGCACGCCGAGGACGCCGACATCCAGCCACGAGCCGCCTACGCGACTTCCAAGCGCTATGGCGAGGAGAAGCTGATCGAGCTCGGCGCCGAGGGCCTTTGCCCCGTGATCCTGCGCAACGGCACCGTCTACGGCTGGAGCCCCCGCATGAGGTTCGACCTGGTGGTCAACACCTTCGTGAAGGACGCGCTGCTGGCCGGGTCGCTGAAACTGCACGGCGGCGGCTGGATGTGGCGCCCGCTGGTGGACATCCGCGACTGCGCCGACGCGATGATCGCCGCCTACGAGGCGCCCGCGGAGAAGGTCCAGAGCGAGATCTTCAACGTCGTGCACTCCAACTATCAGATCCGTGAGCTCGCGATGATCGTCGCCGGCTCGGTGCAGCTCGCCGGGCGCCCGGTGCGGCTCGAGGAGGTCCCCTCGCTCAAGCTGACGCGCGACTACGAGTGCGCCAACGCCAAGCTCTCGACCACGCTCGGCTTCATCCCGCGGCGGTCGGTGCTCGAGGCGGTGAGCGACCTGCTCGCACGGATCGAGAGCGACGACCTCGCCGGTCTCACCGACCCGCGCTGCTACAACATCCGCTGGTTGGAACTGCTGCACGCGGTCAAGCCCGTCCTGGACGCCTTCGCCGAGGTGCTTTGAGAGCACTGATCACAGGAGGTGGGGGCCAGCTTGCCAGTGATTTGAAGGCGCTGCTGGGCGACTCCGCGCGGGCATACTCGCATGCTGAGCTCGACGTCACCGACGCGGCGGCGGTGCAGCGCGCGCTGGAGGAGACCCAGCCGGAGATCGTGTTCAACTGCGCGGCGTTCCACAACGTCGAGGTGTGCGAGCGCGAGCCGGACGCGGCATGGGCGGCCAACGTACGGGCCGTGCGCGAGCTCGCGCAACACGGCCCACCGCTCGTGCATCTCTCGACCAACTACGTCTTCGACGGCCGCCGCGCGGAGCCCTACGCCGAGCACGAGGCGCCCGCGCCGCGTTCGGTGTACGCGCTGACGAAGCTCGCCGGCGAGTACGCCGCGCTCGCCTACGGCGAGGGCGCTCTCGTCGTGCGCAGCGCCGGCCTCTACGGCCTACGGGGCAGCGCCAGCAAGGGAGGCAACTTCGTCCAACGCATGGTCGCGCGCGCCCGTGGATTAAGTGCCCACCCACCCGCCCACCCACCTGCCCTGAGCATGGTCGCCGACCAGCGTCTGCAACCGACGTGCACCGCCGACCTCGCCCGGGCGATCCTCGACGCGGTGGACGCGGGCGTCACCGGCGTGCTCCACCTGACCGCGACGGGCGCCTGCTCGTGGCACGAGTTCACCGTTGCGATCATGTTGGAGGCCGGCCTCGACGTGCCGGTCGAGGAGCGCGTCACGGAGATCCCCCCGGGCGGCGCCGACCGACCGCTGAATGGCGTGCTCGCCCGCCCGCGCGCCGACGCGCTGGGGCTCGCCCCGCTGCGCGACTGGCGCGAGGCGCTGTCCGACTACATGAGCCAAGCTGGCCTGGCGGTGCCGTAGGGCTTCGCGCGGCGGGCCGCGGGGGCAGGGCAACAGCGCCCGGCCAGACCGTCGGCCAGCCCTTTAGCCTTTCGCCACCCCTCCCCCTCCCCCTTCCCTTCTCTCCTCCTCCCCTCCACCTCGACACGACGACCAAGGAGTTCCCATGCAACGTCTCGACACTCGCCTGGATGGCCCGATCCTGATCGCCCCGAAGGTGCTGGGGGACGAGCGCGGCTTCTTCGTGGAGACCTACCGCCGGTCGATCTTCGCGGAGTTGGGCATCGCCGAGGAGATGGTGCAGGACAACCACTCGCGTTCGGCCCACGGGATCGTTCGCGGCATGCACTTCCAGATCGGCGACGGCGCCGCCAAGCTCGTGCGCGCGGGTCGCGGCGCGATCTACGACGTGCTCGTCGACGTGCGCGCGGGGTCGCCCACCTTCGGCCAGTGGGAGGGCTTCGAGCTGACCGAGGAGAACATGCACGTGCTCTACTGTCCGATCGGGTTCGCGCACGGCTTCTGCGTGCTCAGCGACGTCGCCGACGTGATGTACAAGCAGAGCAACTACTACGCTGACGCGACCGAGCGCGGAATCGCCTACAACGACCCCGAGGTCGCGATCGAGTGGCCGCTCCCAACCGCCGATCTGATCCCCTCCGAGCGCGACGCTTCGGCGCCGCGGCTGAGCGAGATCGCCGCCGAGCTGCCCTTTCGCTACGGGGGGTGAGCGCCGGCCATTGAGCGCCCACGGGCGGGCCGTGCCTCGCAAGAACCCCCCGGGCGGGTTCGTTACGTCAACCAAATGGTGGATCGCAGCGACGATGTGCACGCGGCGCGGGAGGGCATGGCGGACGTTGCAATCGTCGTCATCTCCACCAACGAGGCCCACTGGGTGGAGCCCTGCCTCACCACCGTGTTCGATCACGCGGGCGACGCCACGCTGCAGGTCATCGTAGTCGACAATGCCTCGACCGACGGCACCCGCGAGATGGTGGAGTCGAAGTTCCCTGAGGCACACGTCGTCAGCTCGCTCAACCGCGGCTTCGCCCACGGCAACAACCGCGGGCTCGAACACGCCAACGCCCGCTACATGCTGCTGCTCAACCCCGACACGGAAGTGATCGAGGGGACGTTCGGGGAGCTGGTGGAGCTGATGGACGCGCGGCCGCGGGTGGGACTGGCGGGCGTGCGCCAGGTCAACGGCGACGGGAGACTGCTGCGCACGATCCGCCGCTTTCCCAGCGCCACCCGGACGCTCGGCGAGGGGCTCTTTTCCGAGCACTGGCCCGTCCATCCCGCGTGGGCGGGCGAACGCGTCCTCGACCGGGATGCGTACGAGCGGGAGTGTGAGTGCGACTGGACCTCCGGCTCGTTCATGCTCGCGCGCCGCGAGGCGCTGCTTGGCGCGGGACTGCTCGACGAGCGCTTCTTCCTGCAGTCCGAGGAGCCCGATCTCTGCCTGCGCATCAAGCGCGCCGGCTGGCAGGTTCGCCACCTGCCCCAGATGACGATCGTCCACCACGCCGGCAAAGCCGGCTGGCAGCCGCGGATGATCGCCCAGGACGCCTATTCGCGCAAGCAGTACGCGCGCAAGCACTTCGGCCGCGTCCATCGCGGCCTCTACCTCTCGGCGCTCGGGCTACGCCACCTCGTCCGTGCCGCCGCCGCCGACGCCGCCGCCGACGACTCGGCCGCCCGCCGTGAGGGCGCGCGGCTCGCGCTGGCGACGCTCACCGGCCGCGCGGGGCCGCCGTTCCGCCCGCCGCCGCCGACCGCGGTCGCCCCGTCCGTCGATGGCGCCGACCTGGCGACCTCGTCGGTCAGCGGCGCCCACGTGGCGACTCCGTCCGTCAACGGCGCCCGCGCGTCGACCCGGTCCGCCAACGGAGCGGTGCCCTCGTGAAGCGACTGGTGGTGGTGACCGACAACCCGATGCTGGTGGGCGCGATTCGCGCCGGGATGTGCGACAGCCAGGCGTTTCAGCTGCTGGGGTATTGCGACCCGCGCCGCACCAGCCCCAGCCGGATCAAGGAGGCGGGCGCCGAGGTGGTGCTGGTCGACGAGACCGAGTACACCGAGCAGACGATCGAGCTGATTCGCGGCATCGGCGAGACCGACGCCGAGATCGCCATTGTGCTCCTGGCGATGCGGATGGACGGGGAGCGGCTGGCACGCGCGTTCGAGGCGGGTGCCAGCAGCGCGATCTTGAAGGACATTCACCCGCAGGCGCTGGCCACCGTTTTGGAGGCGGCGCTGAAGGGGCACATCGTGCACTCGCCGGCCGCCATCGAGGCGCTCGGCGAAGCGCCTCAGCCGGTGTCCAGCGAGCACCTTTCACTGACGCCGAGGGAGCTCTCGATCCTGCGGCTGGTGGCGGCTGGCGCCGCCAACCGCGAGATCGCCCAGCAGCTGTGGATCACCCGCCAGACGGTGAAGTTTCACCTCTCCAACGTCTACCGCAAGCTGGGCGTCAACAACCGCACCGGCGCCTGCCGCTACGCGCACCTCAACGGCATCATGGCCCCCGCCGCCGGCGACAGCCACCGCGAGGTGGCGGCGGTCGGCGGGGCGGTTGCGGTCGCCTCGTAGGGTCGCCTCGTAGGCGCGCGAGGGTCGCCTCGTAGGCGCGAGGGTCGCCGCGCGAGGGTCGTCTCGTCGGCACGGTTGGCACGCGAGTCGGTTGCGCGGCTGCGTTGCGCGGCTGCGGTCGGGCTCGCAGGCCCTCACGCCGTCGCCGAGCGCTGCCGCAGCACCTGCAGCGGCGTACGCAGCAACAGCCTGAGATCCAGCCCCAGCGACCAGCCGCGGGCGTAGGCGACATCCATGTCGAGCGCCTCGCCGTAGCTGGCGCTGGCGCGCGCGGTCACCTGCCAGAGGCCGGTGAGGCCCTGCGGCACGCCGAAGCGCTGCAGGTGGTGGGGCTGCAGGTGTTCGGCCTCGTAGGGGATACAGGGGCGCGGCCCCACCAGCGACATGTCGCCGCGCAGCACGTTGAACAGCTGCGGCAGCTCATCGAGGCTGGTGCGCCGCAGCCAGCGCCCGACGCCGGTGATGGCGTCGGCTTGGTCGAGCTTGAACAGGCCGTTGGCGTTGCTCACCGCGGTGGGCGACATCGACTGCTCGATGTAGGCGCGGTGGGCGGCCTGGTCAGTGTCCACCTTCATGGTGCGGAACTTGAGCGTGGTGAACTCCTTCATGTTGGCCCCCAACCGCGTCTGGCGGAAGAGGATTGGCCCGGGCGAGTCGAGGCGGATGCGCACCGCGATGAAGGCCATCAGCGGCGCTGCCACGATCAGCATGGCGCCAGCGCCCACGACGTCGATCGCCCGCTTGGTGCTCAGCGCGGCGCGCGTGGGGCTGGTGCGCGGCACGCCCAGCAGCGGCATCCCTTCCACCCAGTGCATGGCGGCGCCGAGATCGACCAGCTCGAATAGGCGCGGCACCAGGTCGATCTGCACGGGCAGGTCCCGCAGGCGGCGCACGGCGGCGAGCACCTCCGCTTCGCTTTCGTTGGAGAACGCGACCACCACGCGCTCCACGTGGAGCGTCTCGATGATCTCCCGCATCCGCTCGGGCGGGCCGAGGATCGTCAGGTTCTCCGGCAGGTCGGCGCGGCGTGCCTTGGGGTAGCGGTCGACGAAGCCCACCACGTTGGCGCCGTACTCGGGGTGGCTCACCAGCTTGCGGGCGAGCAGCTGTCCCACCTCGCCGGCGCCCACGATCAGCGTGTTCTGCTGGTAGGCCTTCGTCCGCTTGCACAGCTCACGCACCACTCGCCGCAGCGTCGGCACGATGCAGATGGCCAGCACCCAGAAGGTGATCAGCGCTTCCAGCGCCGGGCCGCTGCGGCCGGCCAGCTGCGAGGCGACGAGCAGCAGCCACAGCCCGATCGCGACCAGCGAGAAGACCGCGGCCACGTCGTCGGTGGAGGAGTGCGCGGCGCGCTCGTGGTCGCGCCTGTAGAGGCCGTGGAGTTTGGCCACCACGATCCAGCACGGCAGCGTGAGCGCGAACACCGCGAGCTCCCGCCACGATCCGAACGCGCGGTGTTCGCCCCACATCAGCGTGGCCAGCAGGTAGGCGAGCGTGAGACCGAGCACGTCGGCGACTATCAGGCTGCGCGGGACCAGCCACGAGCGATGTTCCGCGTGCCGCCGGGCCAGCAGTCGCTGTGTGTGATCGTCCATCGCCGCCACCGGGTCGTCCACGCCGAAGCGTTCGCCGGCGATCGCGCGTTGGCGGTCGAGACCTGCCCCGTTGCGCGCCCTGTATTCAGCGATTGAGCTGACCGCATCCATTGCTCGCATCATGCAACGTTGCAACGGCAGGCGCTAGACCAGGATGTGCCACACGCCCCAAGACCGGTCCAGGGGACGGGTGGGCTCCTATACTTCTGGCCAGCGGTCCCGTCCAGCGCGCGGCTAACTTGTCGCTGAGTGAGTCTGGGGACATTGCGTTCGCAAACTCTGGGCCCGATGCAAGCGAGCGCGAGGATCCACATGGCGAGAAGGGACGCACGATGAAGCGGCTGACAATCGTCGCCGACAACTCGCTGATCGTCGACGCGATCGCACTGGGTTTGCGCAAGAGCGGCGAGTTCGAGGTGCTCGACCACGTCGATTCGCGGACGGCCTCGGCGGCGGCGATCGCCGCCTCGCTGCCCGACGTGGTGCTGATCGACGACATGGGCCAGTCGCCGCTGGTGGTGGAGCTGGTTGCGCAGATCCGGGCACAGTTGGACCGCGCCGCGGTGATCGTGCTGACGCTGGCGATGGAGTCGCCGTGGCTGGACGACGTGTTCGCCGCCGGGGCCGCCGGCGCAATCTCGAAGGCGACCCACCCCGGCGCGCTCACCACGCTCCTGCGCGAGACCGTCGACGGACACGTCGTGCACGTGACCAGGCGCCCGTCGCGGGGCCGCAACGCCCGCCCGCAGGTGGTGGCCGCCAACGGCAGCGCGCTGACGCCACGTGAGCTGGAGGTGTTGGGGCTGGTGGCCTCGGGGTCCAGCAACGGCGAGATCGCGCAGGCGCTGTGGGTGACCGAGCAGACCGTCAAGTTTCACCTCTCCAACGTCTACAAGAAGCTCGACGTGGCCAACCGCACTGAGGCCAGCCACTACGCGCTCGTGCACGGTCTGGTGAGTGCCCGCAAGCCGGTGGAGACGCCATGATGGTGACCGGGACGCTCCGGGCATCGTGCCGCCGGACGTCGCGAGGCAAGCCGCCGGAGGCCGCCTGATGGCGGTGGGCGGGCGCCCACGGGTCGCCGCCACGCTGCGCGCGCGCCCGCGGGGAGCGGTCGGCAACTGGCTGGTGTGGCCGCGCGGCGGCTTCGTGCTGCTTGGGGCGGGGGCGATCGCCGCCGTGGCTGCCACGCACCTGATCGACTACGGCGTTTACCACCTCGAATACGAAGCTCTCAACGCCAACCTCGCCGTCGAGCTGGTCGCACAGGGTCGACGCGGCCGCGCTTGGCGTGGGCGCGGCCGTCTCGCTCGTCGGCGCCCGGCGCTGGACTGAGCGGCGCGCGACGTGGCTGGCGACGGCGGGCATGCTCGCCCTGTTCTGCATCGACGAGGTGTCTGAATTGCACACGAAGATCGGCGGGCTCAACCACGGCAAGCTGCTGTATGCGCCGCTGCTGGCGGCGCTCGTGTACTGCGTGTGGCGGCTGACGCGGGACGGCCCCCACCGCGCGGCGGTACAGGCCGGTGCCGCGCTGCTGGTGGTTTCGTACGTGGTGCACGTGCTCGACCCCCACCACATCGCCCGCGCGCTCGGCTGGCAGGACGGCGGGTGGGCGTTCCAGTGCGTGGTGGCACTCAAGGAGGGCACGGAGTTGGCGGGGGTGCTGCTGGCGCTGGCGGCGCTGGCGGGCACGGCGGTCGCCCGGCAGCGGAGCGTCTCACAAGTACGCACCGGCCGGGAACGTTGAGTTGGCGATGGCGCAGCGGCTGCTCGTAGTCTCTCCGATTCGCAACGAGGCCGCCCACTTCGAGCGGGTGGCGCAGGCGCTGGCGGCGCAGACCCGCCGGCCGGACCTGTGGGTGGTGGTGGACGACCACTCGACCGACGCCACCCCGCAGCTGGTGGCGGAGTTGACCGAGCGCTTGCACTTCATGCGGGCGATCGAGGGCCCGCCGCCGTTAGGCGACATGGCGCCCAAGGATCGGCTGGCGATCGCGCTGCCGCCGCGGGCCTTCAACCAGGGTTTGCGCAGCACCGACTGGCGGTCGTTCACGCACATCGCCAAGCTCGACGGGGACGTGGAGCTGCCGCCGCGCTACTTCGAGCGGCTGCTGGCGGAGTTCGCGGGCGACCCCTCGCTGGGTCTCGCCGGCGGGCTGCTGCGCGAGCGCGAAGGCGAGCAGTGGGGCAGGAAGAATCCGGTCAACGACTACCACGTGCGGGGTGGCCTGAAGTGTTACACGCGTGAGTGCCTGGAGGCGATCGGCGGTATCCAGGAGCGTCTGGCGTGGGATGCGATTGACGAGATCTACGCGCGCATGCGCGGCTACACGACGCGCACCGTCGCCGAGCTGGTCGCCTGGCACCACCGCCAGACCGGGAGCGCTGACGGCCTGTTGCGAGGCCGCGCGCGGCACGGGCAGTGCGCGCACATCGTCCACTTCACGCTCCCCTGGGTGTCGGCGCGGGCGTTCAAGGTCGCGCGTGAGCGGCCGCGCGGGCTCTCCGGCGTGGCCTTCCTGTACGGGTATGTGTATGCAGCGCTGACGCGCGTTCCCCAGATCGACGATCCGGAGCTGCGCGCGTTCGTGCGCAGCGAGCTGCGCCATCGCGAGCGCGCCGAGCTCAAGCAGCTCGCCGCGCGCGGCCGCGGCCTGCTGGCGTTTGCCGGCCGGGCGAGCTGAAGGAGGCCCGGCCGATGTGCGGGATCGCCGGCATCGCACGCACCTCCCGCGCCCCGGTGGAGCGCGCAACGCTGGAGCGGATGTGCGAGGCGCAGGCCCACCGCGGACCCGACGCCCGCGGCATCCATCTGGACGAGGGGGTGGCGCTGGGCATCCAGCGACTGCGCGTCGTCGATCTGGTGACCGGCGATCAGCCGATTCACAACGAGGATCGCTCGGTGACGGTGGTGTTGAACGGCGAGATCTACAACTTCCGCGAGCTGCGTCGGCGGCTGCGCGGGCAGGGGCACGTGTTTGCCACCGAGGGCGACACCGAGGTGATCGTCCACCTCTACGAGGAGCTGGGCGCGGCGTGCGTACGCGAGCTGCACGGGATGTTCGCGTTTGCCCTGTGGGACAGCCGCCGCCGGCAGCTGCTGCTGGCGCGCGATCGGGTGGGCAAGAAGCCGCTGTTCTACTGCGAGCGGCCGGGTGCCATCAGCTTCGCCTCGGAGCTGCCGGCGCTACTGCGGGATCCCGAGGTTCCACGGGAGATCGACCCCCACGCGCTGGACGCCTACCTTGCCTACGGCTACGTGCCGGCGCCGCTGAGCGCGTTTGCGGCGGTGCGCAAGCTGATGCCGGCGAGCACGCTGGTGTACCGCGACGGGAAGGCGCTGACCGAGCGCTACTGGCGCCTGGACTATTCCCGCAAGCGCCCGCCGGCGCCGGCGCGGGAAGTGGAGGAGGAGCTGCGCACCGCGATTCGCCGGGCGGTGCGCCGCCGAATGGTGGCGGACGTCCCGATGGGCGCCTTCCTGTCGGGCGGCGTGGACTCCTCGGCGGTGGTGGCGGCGATGGCCGAATGCTCCTCGGAGCCGGTGCGGACCTTCTCGATCGGCTTCGAGGAGGAGCGTTTCAACGAGCTGCCGCAGGCCCGCCTCGTGGCGCGGGAGTTCGCCACCGACCACCACGAGCTGGTGGTGCGCCCCGACGCGATCGAGATGCTGCCGCTGGTGGTGCGCCACTACGGCGAGCCGTTCGCCGACGCGTCGGCGCTGCCCTCGTTCTACCTGGCCCGCTTTGCCGCCGAGCACGTGACCGTCGCGCTCAACGGCGACGGCGGCGACGAGAGCTTCGCCGGCTACCCTCGCTACACCACCAACCTGGCGCTGGCGCAGCTCGACCGGCTGCCGGCGCCGATCCGCCACGCCGCCGGGGCGCTCGCCCGGCGGGTAGCGCCCGGCGAGGACCCGCGTGCGCTGCGCAGCAAACTGGCACGGTTCGCCACGGCGTTGGCGCTGAGCGGCGAGAAGCGCTATCTGGCGCAGGTGTCAAAGTTCACGCCGCAGATGCGCGCGCAGCTGTACACGCCCGAGTACGCGGCGCTGCTCGGTCCCTCGCGCGCGGCGGAGGTGCTGCTGGAGCCGTGGCGCTCCTCGAGCGCACCCGGCGGTCTGGATCGGCTGCTGGACATCGACGTCAACATCTACCTGCCGGGCGATCTGCTCACCAAGATCGACATCGCCACGATGGCCTACTCGCTGGAGGGGCGCTCGCCACTGCTCGACCACGAGCTCATGGAGCTGGCCGCCGCGCTGCCGGTACAGATGAAGGCCGACCGCGGCCAGCGCAAGCGCGTCCTGCGCGCGGCGCTGCGCGGGTGGGTGCCGGACGCGATCCTCGACGCGCCCAAGCAGGGCTTCGAACTGCCGGTGGCAAAATGGTTTCGCGGTGAGCTGCGCGAGTACGCGCGCGAGGTGCTGCTCGATCCCGGCGCCCTCGCGCGCGGCTGGTTCCGCGAGGCGGAGGTGCGGCGGCTGCTCGACGAGCACGCGGCCGGCACCGACGACCATAACCGCCGTCTGTGGATCCTGCTGATGCTCGAGCTGTGGCACAGCGAGGTGCTCGACGGGGCGGGCTCGGGCGCGAGGTCGCTGACGTACGCGGCGTCGTGAGCAACAGCCGCACGTTGGGACGCCGCTTGCCAGCGGTGCTACTTGCCCCCGGCCGTCGCTGCGTTGTCGCCGTCCGGCGCCGGGTCGTACTTGCGCGTGAACGCGTCGAGATCGGTTGAGGTGAGATCGTCGATCCGCTCCAGCACGACCTCCTCCTCCCAGTCCCACCAGCGAATCCGCAGAAGGCGCTCGATCGCCTCCTCGGAGAAGCGCTTGCGGACCGGCCGCGCCGGCGCGCCGGCGACGACCGTGTACGGCGCGACGTCCTTGCTCACCACCGACCAGGCGGCCACCACGGCGCCGTCGCCGATCGTAACCCCCCCGAGGATCTTGGCGCCCTGCCCGATCCACACGTCGTTGCCGATCGCGACGTCGCCCTTGGACCACGGCTGCCCGACGCGCTCCATGTGGTCGGGAACCAGGTACTGGCGCAGCGGGTAGCTGGTGACCGTGTCGATCCGGTGGTTGCCCCCCGGCATGATCTCGACGTCAGAGGCGATCGAGCACCAGCTGCCGACGGTCACGCGCGCCGAGTCGCCGGCGAACACCAGTACGCGGAAGCCGCCATACGTGCGGTGGCCCACAGTCAGCATGCCGTTCTGCTTCAGCCACGCCTCGGTGCGCGGTTCGGGCGCGGACATCCCCGGCAGCCGCCGCGCGAGCGTCCGCCTGAGCCGCCGTCGCACGCGTCCCCGCAGCCCCGTGCCTTGCAAAGGTGGTTCGGGCGGCACGGCTGGCCGCGCGCTCACGTCCTGGTTGGGATTCACCCCATTGCCCGAATTTTCGCCCATGCTCGGATTCACCCCGTTGCCCGGGTTCACATCCCGACTCGGGTTCACTGCTCGATTCGCGCTCACGTCTTGGCTCGGCCTTCGAGAAGCGCCGCGCGGACCGCTCCCTGCAGCCCGCCATCGCCCTGCTCGGACGCCGCCGCGGCTCCGCCGCGGCGATAGGCCCCCGCCACGCGCTCGGGCAGGCTGGCGGTGTCCCACACGACGGCGACGCGGCCGGTCCGCTCGAACACCTTGGCCAACCGCACCTGGTGATCGTCGACCGTCTCTTTGTATCGCGCCAGCCGCGGCATCACCACCGGAACGTGGCCCATCTGCGCGGCGCAGATAATCGTGCCCATGCCCGCGTGACTGATCACCGTGTCGGCCTCGCTCATGTAGTCGACGACCTGTTCGAAGGTGAGCCACTCATATGCCTCGCTCACCCCGTGCGGGGCCTTGGCGGGCCCGTGCTGGACGACGAGCTCCCGCGGGTCGAGCTGGCCGACAGCCTCGATCAGGCGGTCGAAGCGGAACGTGGGATTACTGCCGACTGTGACGAAGATCACAGCAGGCTCCCCACGAACTCCATTCGCGGACGTGTGGCCGCCTCGGGCCACTGGACGAAGAACCGGTCCACCAGGCGATACACCAGCCTGCCGGTCAGCGACGGCCCGTCCACGCGGGTGAGGCTCTCCACGTAGATCAGCCGCGCCCCCGCCAGCTTGCCCACGACGAACACCGGGAAGGTGACGCCTCCCCCGGTCGACAGGAGCACGTCCGGACGGTGGCGCCGAACCACGCGAGCGGCCAGCCACAGGTTGCGGAACATGTTCTTGACGTTCCGCGAGGTGGGCACGTGGGCGTAGACGGCGCGCTGGTCGTGCAACAGCGCCTCCGTGTCGGCCGCGCGTGTGGTGAACCACATGTGCGGGAGATCGCCCCACGCGGACTTGAGCGCGAGCATCTGCATGAAGTGCCCGCCCTGGCAGCACACCAGCATCACACGCGGCTCGCGCGGCTGTGGCTCGGCGGGGGGCGGCTCGCGCGGCTCGCCGCGGTGGGCCTCAGAGGGGCACATCATCCGCGGCCCTCCGGACTCGTCGCGGCGCGGCTCAGACGGGCGCATGCGTCGCCTCGGTGAGACTCGTCCAACTCAAGCCGAGCCGCCGTCCGCGGGCCACGATCGCCGGCAGCGCCTCCGCCGTCGGCCGGGCGCTGTCGCGCCGCCCGTAGCGGGCGGTGTCGTGCAGCAGGACGATCGCTCCAGGGCGCAGCGAGGAGATCGTCTCGGCGGCGATCGTCTCGGCGCCGACGTCCTCCCAGTCGAGGCCCCACGCCGACCAGTAGGCGACCTTCAGGCCAAGCGACAGGCACACCTCGTGGGAAACCTCGGAGAGCTTGCCGTAGGGGGGGCGAAACCAGGTGGGACGAACGCCGGTGGCCGACTCGATCGCCTCGAGCCCCTGCTCCAGGTCGGCCCGCGCCTCATCGGCGTCCAGCATGTCGTAGCGGGGGTGCGCAAACCCGTGCAGGCCCAGCTCGTGGCCGTCGGCGACGATCCGCTGGGCCAGCTCCGGCGCTCCGCGCACCTCGGCGCCGAGCACGAAAAAGGTGGCGCCGACACCGAGCTGGTCGAGCTGGTCGAGCACCTGGGGCGTGGCGTCGGCGCCGGGGCCGTCGTCGAACGTCAGCGCCGCGCGGTCGCCGGCGAGACGCTCAAGGCCCGGCGTCGCGCGCCAGCGCTGGGCCCTGCCGGGATGCCAGTTGTACAGCCGCCGACGCAGCGACCACGGCACCGTTAGGGGGATGCGACGCATTGACGGCATACGCTCCAAAAACGCGGTGAGCCGCTTCCGACTTGCGACTGCACGGAGGGCAGGCCTAGCCGGTTGGGGAGTGTCGGCGAACGCCCAGCTTGCTACATATCCAGCGTGGCCGACGGCTCCGCGAGCACGGAAGGCGGGTTCCGCGCCTCGGTGGTGCGCGGCCTGGTGTGGCAGCTGGCCGGGCGCGGCACCTGGCAGGTGTCCCAGCTGCTGGTGGTGGCGATCCTGGCGCGGCTGCTGACGCCGCACGAGTACGGGATCGCCGGGATGGTGCTGGTGATGATCAGCTTCGAGCCCCTGCTCGCCGGCACGGGGTTGGCGGCCGCGCTGATCCAACGTCCGACGATCACCGAGCTCGACAAGTCGACCGTGTTTTGGACCAACGCCGCGGTGGGTCTGCTGGCCTGTTTGATCGGCGTGGCGGTGTCGCCGCTGGTGGCCGACTTCTACGGCACCCCCCAGGTGGAGCCGCTGTTTGCGGCACTGTCGGTGGTGTTCCTCGTCAGCTCGCTGAGCTCCGTGCAGGCCAACCTGCTGATCAGGGAAATGGACTTCCGCTCGCTGGAACTGCGCTCGACGGCGGCGACGCTGGTGGCGGCGGCGGCGGCGATTCTGATCGCTTTCGAGGGAGGCGGGGCGTGGGCGCTGATCGCCCAGCAGCTCGCCTACTTCGCCGTGTCGCTCGTCCTGCTCACGGCGTTCTCGCGCTGGCGCCCGCGGCTGATGTACTCGCGCGAGAGCCTCCGCGAGCTGCGCAGCTTCGGCAGTCACGTGTCGGGCACGATCCTGATGAACCAGGTCACCCAGAACGCCGACAACGTGCTCATCGGGCGCTTCCTCGGCGCCTACCCGCTGGGCCTCTACTCGCTGGGCTACAGCGTGATCATGTTGGCGTTTAGCCGCATCACCTCGCCGGTCATCCAGATCCTGTTTCCGATCTTCTCCCGCGTCCAACACGACCGCGAGCGAGTGGCCTCGCTGTGGCTGCGTTCGCTGCGGTTGATGGCCGCCGTGACGATGCCGGCGATGCTGGGTTTGGTGGTGGTGGCGCCCGACATGGTGGCAGTGGTGTTCGGGCCGCGCTGGCACGCGGCCACGCCGATCATCCAGATCCTCTCCTGGGTGGGCCTCGCCGTCGGCCTGCAGGGGCTCAGCTCGATCGTGCTGCAGGCACTGGGCCAGACCCGGGTTCAGTTCAAGTACGCGAGCATCCAGTGCGCCGCGAGCGTGATCTCGTTCGCCGTCGGGCTGCACTGGGGAATCGTCGGCGTGGCGGGCTGCTTTGCCGTGGTGAACGTGTTTCTGCAGCCCATCTACCTGCACCTCGCTTCACGTGCGGCGGGCATCGGCCTGCGCGACTGCGGGCGGGCGCTGTCGGGCGTGATGCAGGCGACCGCGGCGGTCGTGCTGGTGGCGGTGCTCACCCGCGAGCTGCTGCTGGCCGATGGCGTCCCGCTGGTGCCGCGACTGGCGAGCACGATCGCCGCCGGGGTGGTCGTGTACGGGTTGGTGCTGGTGTGGCGTGCGCCGGAGGTGATCGCGGAGGTGCGGGGGCTGCTCGCCCGGCGCGGCGCCCGGGCCCGGCCGGACGCGGCGACCGCATGAGCGCGCTCACCGATGCGACCCGTCGGCGCCCGCGCCCACGGGTCGCATCGGCTCTGCCGGCGCCCGCGGGGGCCTCCGCCCTAACCGATTGGCCAGTGCCCGAACCCGACTTACGGCCATGCCGGGGGCCGGTGGCGGGGCCGTATGATCGAAGCGATGATCGGGCATTCCCCTGCAAGAAAGCATCCTGCGTACCCGTTGCATGACCCGATGCAGAGCAGCGACAGCGTATCCGGATCACACAGAAGGGAGTCGGTGCTGAGATGGATTTGAACCTGTTTTTCGCGGTTCTGTGGCGTTCCAAGCGACTGCTGATCGTCGGTGTGGTGCTCGCAGCTGTGCTCGCGGCGCTGGCCTACGGCCAGCCGGGCCTCTCGGGGGGCAAGCCGACCCTGAAGCCCCGCGGCACCGAGGTATGGCAGAGCGAATCGCAGCTGCTGATCGCGCAGGCCGGCTTCCCGTATCGCCAGTCCGCCGAAGCGACCGAACCTGCGCGCTCCATGGGCTCGCTCTCCCCGATCTACGCGAACCTCGCCAACGGAGGGCTCGTGCAGGCCGAAATCCGCCGGCAGCTCGGTCCCACCGGTTTGGTCAAGGCTCAGGAAGACGTGGACCTCGCCGCCTCGACCTTCCTGCCGTTCGTCACCTTCGTCGCCCAAGCTCCGACTCCGGCCCTTGCGACGCGGCTCGCAAACGGCTCCGCGTCGATCTTCAAAGCCTTTGTCGCGCGCCAGCAGGCGGCGACCGGGGTGCCGGCCGCACGGCGCATTCAGCTCGCCGTCGTCGAGCCGGGCACCAACGCCAAGCTCGTCGAAGGGCACAAGCTCAGCATCCCGATTCTCGTATTCGTCGCGATCCTGATCGGTACCGTCGCGCTCATATTGATCAGGGAGAACGTCCGTTTGCACGCAGCTGCAGCGGCGGGCCGCGCGCCGTCGGGCCACGCGCCGTCGGGCTACGTACCGTCCGACGTGCGCTCGCCGGAACCGCTCGCCGAGGCGGCGCCCGCGTCCCCGCCCGCATCCCTTTACGCACGGGGAGGCACACACGGTGCCACCAACGGTGCGTACGATGGGGACTCGGTTGTCCGTCGCGACCCGGTGATGACCGGCGATGCCCGGCAGTGATGCCATGTCCACGTCGGCCTAAGCCGGGTTGAGCCATGGTTCGTGCGTATCGCGTACCGCCGTCGATTGCCGCGATCTGGGCCGGCATGGGCCTGCTTGTGGCGGATGTCCTCGCCGGGGGCGCCTACGCGGAGGAGATCGCGATCGGGCTGCTTTGCGTCGTGCTCGCGATGTGGATGGCGCGAGTGGCGAAGAGCTGGACCGCGCTGGTCGCGGGGGCCGTGCTCGTCGTCCTGCTGATTCCGAACAACGGCAGCTACATCCTGCCCGAAGCCCTGCCCTTCAAGCTCGAGCCCTACCGCCTCGTGGTGGGGCTGCTGCTGATCGGCTGGATCGTCGCGCTGCTGATCGACCCTCGAGTGCGTACCCGCGCTGCCGGCTTCGGCGGACAGCTCGCCTTCATCATCTGCGTGATCCTCGGATCCGACCTGGCCAATCCGGGGCGCGTCGGGTCCGCGTCGACCTATGTGGTGAAGGCACTCTGGTTGTTCCTGACCTTTGTGCTCTTCTACTACATGGTAGTCAGCGTGGTGCGGACGCGAGCCGTCGTGGAGCGCATCGTCACGGTGTTCGTGTCCGCCGGCTCGATCGTCGGTTTGGCCGCGATCGTACAGCGCAGGAGCGGTTACGACGTCTTCGACCACCTCCACGCGCTGCTCCCCATGTTTCACTACGTCCCGGCGGCGGCGGCCGCGATCGAAGAACGCGGCGGACACCTGCGAGCCTTTGCCTCCAGCGGCCATCCGATCGAGCTGAGCACGGTGATGGCGATGACCATCCCATTCGCCGCGTATCTTGCGATCACCCGCAAACAGCGGGCGTGGTGGCTGGCGGCGGTCGTGATGCTGCTCGGAGACTTCGCGGGCGGCTCGCGCACGGGAATCATAGGCATCGTCGTGATCCTCGCGGTGTTTCTGTGGCTGCGCCCCCACGAGACGCTGCGCTGCTGGCCGGCGCTGATCCCATTGCTAGCGATCCTGCACTTCGCCGCTCCGGGCGCGATCGGCGGGCTGGTCGAGGAGTTCTTCCCCAAGGGCGGCATCGTCCAGCAGCAGAGCGAAACCGAAATCGGCCCGGGCGGGGAAGTCATCTACTCCAGCCGGCTCTCTCGCATCGGACCCGTGTTTCATGAATATCTCGAGCACGACCCACTTGTGGGGCAGGGGTACGGAACACGTGTCACCGGGCTGCACCAGCGCAGCGCCGACAACGCGATCGTGCTCGACGACGAGTGGCTCGACACGCTCCTGGAAGTGGGTCTGCTCGGCGTGCTCGCGTGGATGTGGCTCTTCGGGCTTGCCATCCGCCGGCTGGGCGTACGCGCCAAGCTCGAGCGCCACGCTCCCGAGGGATGGCTCCCGGTCGCGCTCGCCGCATCGATCGCGACGTTCACATCGGCCATGTTCTTCTTCGACGCGTTCGGCTACGTCCAGGCCACGTTCATGGCGTTCCTCCTGCTGGCTTTGGCGGTAGTGGTATTGCGCCTGCCGGCACACGCCGCCGCGCCGGCCGCGGCGCGGGCGGACGGAGACGACCGCGCGATCGCCCCCGCCTTCGGCGCCGCGCTGCCTCACTCGCCGTGAGACATCGGCCCGCGACCGCTGCCGCTCTCGCTCGTTGCCCCACGATCTGCCCGCGGCCATGAGGCCCCGCGGCCTCACAGCGATCATCGTCATCCTCGCCGCGATCGGCCTCTACGCGTTCGGGGCGCTGTCCTCCAAAGACCCCCGCCCGAGTCACGCGATCTACGTGGCGCAGACCGGCGCGGGCGCCGAAAGCGGAGCGGGCGGCTGTGCGAACGCCCACCCGCTCTCGTGGCTGAACGCGTCCCAGAATTGGGGGCAGGGCGGTGGCGAGGTGGGGCCCGGCGCCACCGTCGCTCTATGCGGCACGCTCACTCAGCCGATCACGGTCGCACAGAGCGGCGCGCCCGGCGATCCCATCACCCTGCGCTTCAGGCCCTCCGCCGCGATCAGCATGGCCAGCTGCCCCGCGGCGACCGGCTGCATCAACATCGCGAGCCATCGGTACGTGACCATCGAAGGCGCCGGCGAAACCGCCCACGGCGTGATCGACAACACCGATCAGCGCACCGGGCTCGGGCACAACTCAAGCGTCGGCATCCAGGCGCTGAACTGCACGGGCTGCACGATCAGGTACCTGACGATCGAGAACCTCTACGTTCACACAAGCAAGAACGACACGGCCGTGGAGAACACTGAAGTTCGCGGGATCGACTTCTCGGGCAGCCACCTGACGATCGCTCACAACACGCTTCACGACATCGGCTGGGCGCTCGTCGCCGAATGGAACCCCACCGACGGAGACGATCGCATCGAACACAACACCATCTACCACATCGACCACGGCTTCGCCTCCACCGCCGGCTTCAGCGGCGGCAGCATCGGCCCGATCTACTTCGACCACAATGACACCTATGGATACGCCAACTGGGACACCGGATCCGACGCCTACCATCACGACGGCATCCACTGCTTTTCCGCGGACGCGGTCGGCTACGAACCGCACTACAACGGGTTTTACATCTACAACAACCGCTTCGGCGCCGGAACCGGCGAAGACACGACAGCGCAGATATTCATTGAGGGCTCTCCCGACAAGACTCCCTGTGCGAACCGGACGTCCGACATCTGGATCTTCAACAACGTCGCCGTGGACAGCAGCACAACGACCTTCACCAACGGCATCTTCGGCGTGTTCTCAGGCGAACCCCACATCTACAACAACACCCTGATCGGCGAGCCGACACCCGAAAACACCTGCTTCTCGACGAACGATGCGATCGCGAACGAGCGCTTCGAGAACAACCTCCTGACCACGTGCAGCACACAGATATCCGTCGCGAACGGGCCGGGCATCTTCGCCTCCGGCGGCATCGACCACAACGTCTACGCCGGTGGCGAGGGCCAAGGCAACGCGTTCATCTGCGCCGCCAACTTCTACCCGTTCGGCGCGTTCGCGAGCTGGCAGCGCTGCATCAGGGGCGACGGCGACAGCAAGACCGTCGCCAATGCCCTGCTCCGGACTTCGGGCCGGGACGAGGGCGCGCTTGATCGGCGCTCGCCCGCCAGCGGGGCGGGCACCAACCTGACCAGCCTCTGCGCCGGCCCGACGCGGCCGCTGTGCAGCAACTTTGCCGGCGTGCCTCGTCCACGTACCGGTCGCTGGAACGTGGGCGCGTACTGACGAAGTAAGTCACACTTCGCGTGGACGGATCCACGCTCCTGACGAGCAAGAGGTGCGTGACCCGTACTCTCGCGTGCACTGTCTGGCACCCGAGCGCTCAGCCCTAGCACGGCCTCGGTGTCAGTAGGCCCCGATGTCCCATGCCCCGGTGTTTGGACGCGGGGAGCCGTTGATGGTCTGGCAGAGCGCTTCTTCTGGCGTCTGCCCGCACAGGCCGGTCAGGTTGGCGCCCGTTCCGATGGTGGGCGAACCGGCTTCCGGCTTGCCCTCGGTGCCTTTGGCGTTGGTGAGCTCGACCTTGGCGCTGGCGGCGGCTTTCGAGCCATCTTCGACCCCGGCGCCGCCCATGCACGTCTTCCAACCCGAGAAGTCGTCGAGGCCGAATGCGTTGCGACCGGGATTTTCGCAGATCAGCGCTTCACCGGTGTTGCCGCCATTCGCCCACAGATTATCCGCCATTTCGGTCGTATCAAAGCGCGCCTTTTCCGCATCGACCAGCGTCTTGCAGGTGCTCGTCAGGTTGTTCTTGTAGCGGATCTTTTCCGTGACGCTGTTGAATTCCTCGCAGGTGTTGCTCGTCGCCGCCTCGCCGATCAGCGTGTTGTTGTAGATCCGCGGTTCACCGGAGAACACCCCGAGCAGGCCATTGCCGCCCTCGACCGTTTGGTTGGCATTCCACAGCACGTTGTTGAAAACCCAGATGCTCGAGGTCTCATCAGCGCACGGCGTCCGGCCTTCTCCAGAGCCGCCCTCGAGAAAGATCGGGGCGGTCACGTTGTTGCCTTCGACCTCGATGTAATTGTCGTAGATGTACAACCCGGTGTAATGCGGCGTATACCCTCTGGCGTTAGCCGAGTAGCAGTGCACTCCATCCACGTGATTGGTGTCCACCGACCCGTCTTCCCATTCCAGGTTGCCGTAGAAGTCATTGTGCGCAAACGCCACCGGCCCGATTTCGCCGCCCGAAAAGTCGGCGGATGGGGTGAAGCCGTGCGTCACCACATGGAACGTGTTGTATTCGACGGCGATATGAGAGCTCGTTGTCCCCATTTCGACGTTCACCGCCCAACCCATGTTCGTAAAAGTGTCGTGGCTGATCGTGACGTATTCGGGTGTTTCGCCCTGGATGTAGATACCCCGGTTTTCGGTGTCGCCATATTCGGTGCCTTTCTTCGGCACGTACAGGTTGGCGATCGCGAGGTTTTCGATCGCGCAGTGTTTGCAGCCGTCGGCCTCGATCCCGGTCGTGGTGGCGGGTGAGTCTTTGCCGCTCCCGGTGTCGGTGTTTTCGATCGTGCCGCCCTCGCCGCCGTCGATCGTGATGTATTCGCTGCCCCCGGCTACGTTGATGCACCCCGAGCCGGGGCACCCTTCGCCGCCGATCGCGATCTTTGCGCCCGTGGTGAAGTTGATCGCGATCGGCTGCCCGCTCGACCCGCTGCCGTGGGTTTCGACGGGCTCGGTGAGCGTGCCGCAGAGATCGACAGTGACGCCCGGCCCCACTTTGCCGGCGCCGGCGCCCCAGTTGCCGCCCGTGTTCAGCCATGCGAGCGAGTGGGCGTCGGCGCAACTTTCCCCGCTTTCATCGCCCGCGCCGGCCTGCGCCACGTAGACCTGCGGGCCCGCCGCCTGCCGCGCCACGACCGTCTCAGTCGCCGCCGATGGGGCTTCACCGAACCCGCCCGCGTTGCTCGCGCTTACCATCACGCGGATCGTGTGTCCGACGTCCCCGGCGAGGAGCTTGTGGCTGGCTGAGGTGGCGCCCGCGATTTCCGCGCACGATTCGCCCGCGGTGTTGCACGCTTCCCACTGGTATTCGTAGGAGGTGGGGTTTTCGCTCCATGTGCCGGTGCCCGCGTGCAACGTCTGGCCTTCTTCGGCGACACCGCTGATCTGCGGTGGCGCGGTGTTCTTCGGGGGAGGCGGCGGCGGTGGTGGCACTTCTGTGACTTCTTCAGTCGTGGCGGAGCTCGCCGCCGTCGACCCGCCGGCGTTGTTCGCGGTCACCACAACGAGCATCGTGTGGCCGACGTCATCCGCGAGGAGCTTGTAGCTGGCCGAGGTGGCGCCCGCGACTGCCATGCACGATTCGCCCGCAGCGTCACACTCTTCCCACTGGTATTCGTAGGAGGTGGGGTTTTCGCTCCACGTGCCGGTGCCCGCGCGCAACGTCTGGCCTGCTTCGGCGACACCGCTGATCGTCGGCGGCGTGGTGTTCTTCGGCGGCGGAGGCGGCGGCAATGGCGCTTTTGCGACTTTGGCGGTCGTGCCGGAGCTCGCCGACGCCGACCCGCCGGCGTTGTTCGCGGCCACCGTCACGCGCACTGTGTGGCCGACGTCGCTCGCGAGGAGCTTGTGGCTGGCTGAGGTGGCGCCCGCGACTTTCGAGCAGGATTCTCCCATCGTGTTGCAGTCCTCCCACTGGTATTCGTAGGAGGTGGGGTTTTCGCTCCACGTGCCGGTGCCCGCGCGCAACGTCTGGCCTTCTTCGGCGACACCGCTGATCGTCGGTGGCGCGGTGTTCTTCGGTGGTGGTGGTGGTGGTGGAGGAGGAGGAGGAGGAGGCGGCGGCGGAGGAGGAGGCGAGACCAACGGCTTCGAGGCAACGGACACTTCCGTCAGCGCCGACGGCAGGCGCGCGCCTTCCGCCGGCGGGGGGAGAGAGGTTGCGGTCACGAAGGCCGAGGGGGGGCAGTCCGAGTAGGTGGTGCCGGTTCTCCAGGGGCTCGGCAGGGTGCTGAGGTCGTGGCTGGCGCTTGTCTCGCTCGGGCATGGACCCCTCGCGCGGTCGCGATAGCGGAGCCTGCCGCCCTCGCCGAGGATGGCGAGCCAGTAGCTCCTCCCCTGAACGAGTTCGACCGGCGCGATCGGCACGGCCGTCCATGTCCCCGCGCCGATGGCAAGGGCGGAGCCCGTGCTCAGCAGCGTCCCGGGATGGCCCCCCGCGGAGGTATAGAGGCCCGCGATCAGTGTGTGAGCGTCGTTCCTCACGCCGATGTAGACATGCACGACGCCCGCCAGACCGGAGGTCCCGGCCCGCACGCGGAACGCTTCAGCTTGGCCGGCCGCCAGCAGGTCGTGCTGCCACTCCACGGCGGTGTCCCCCAGCAGCACCGCGGTGGCGGCCGCCACGCTGCGGTGGCGGCCGCGATGAATGACCGTGCCCGGCTTGTGCCTCCTCCGGTGGCCGGCCTTGGCGTGGCGGGTTCGACGGGACCCGGCATGAGCCCCTGCTCGGCCCCTGCCGGGTGCGCCGAACGCCAATGCTCCCGGGGACAGGAGCAGCAGGACGATCGCCGCATGGAAGCTGCGCGTGAGGCGGGCCCGCAGCGAGAGCCGGCCGCTGGGCGACCGCGGCTGTCCGCTGTCCCGGGCCCGCGGGCACCCGGACTCAGGTGATGGACACGTTCGACCCGCGCGATTCCTAAAGTGCCGACAGCCGCTACGGCCGGGTATACCCATATATCAAAGACAGGCTACAGCAACCGGCTTCCGATTATCGAGGTAACTGTCTGTCTGAGCGACCCGGCTCAGTAGGCGCCGATATCCCAGGCGGTGGAGCTGGAGCGCGCTTCGCCGGTGATGCCCGTGCAGAGCGCTTCTTCGGGCGTGGATTTGCACAGGCTGCTTAGGTTGGCCCCCGTGCCGAGCGCGGCCGAGCCCGTTTCCGGCTTGCCCTCGGTGCCTTTGGCTTCGGTGAGCTCGAGCTTGGCGCTGGGCACCGATTTGGATTCTTCTTCGACCCCCGAGCCGCCGATGCACGTTTTCCACCCGGTGAAATCTTCGAGGTCGTATTCGGAGCGAGAGGAATTCATGCACACGAACGCTTCGCCGCTGTTGCCGCTGTTGGCCCACAAGTTGTGCGCCATCGCCTTTGTTTCGAAGCGTGCCCTTTCGGCGTAGATGAGGGTCTTGCAGGTGGTGGCGAGGTTGTTCTCGTAGTGGATTTTTTCGGCGACGCTGTTGTATTCCTCGCATTTGGCTTGCCCGGTGGACTGGCCGATCAGCGTGTTGTTGTAGATGTGCGGTTCGCCGGAGAACGCGCCCAGCAGCCCGTTGCCGCCTTCGACGGTTTGGTGGGAGGCCCACAGCACGTTGTTGAAGATCCAGATGTTGGAGGTCTTGTCCGCGCACGGCGTGGTGCCGCCGCCGGAGCCGCCCTCGAGGAAGATCGGCGCGGTGACATTGTCGCCTTCGACCTCGATGTAGTTGTCATAGATGTACAACCCCGTGTAGTGCGGCGTGTAGCCCCTGCCGTCGCCCGAGAAGCAGTGCACCCCGTCGACGTGGTTGGTGTCGGTGCCGCCGTCTTCCCATTCGAGGTTGCCGTAGAAGTAGTTGTGCGCGAAGCTCACCGGCCCGATGTCGCCGCCGCTGAACGTGGCGGTTGGCGTGAAACCGTGGGTGACGGTGTGGAAGGTGTCGTATTCGACCGCGATGTGCGAGCTGTCTTCGCCGAATTCCACATTCACCGCCCAGCCCATGTCGGAGAACGTGTCGTGCGCGATCGTCACATATTCGGGCGAGCCTTCGCGGAGGTAGATGCCGCGGATTTCGGTGTTGTTGAGGGCATCCCCCTTCTCCGGCACGTACAGGTTGGCGATCGTGAGGTTTTCGAAGCTGCAGTGCTTGCAGCCGTTGGCCATGACGCCCGTGGTGGGAGCTTCGGATTTTTCTTTGGCGGTGCCCCGGTTGGTGTTTTCGATGGTCCCGTTGGTGCCGCCGTCGATATCGATGTATTCGCTGTTGCCGGCCACGTTGACGCACCCGGAGCCGGGGCACCCTTTGCCGCCCATCGCGATCTTTGCGCCGCTCGTGAAATACAGCGTGATCGGCTTGCCGCTCGATCCGCTGCCATAGGTTTCGATCGGTTCGCTGAACGTGCCGCAGAGATCTACCGTGGCGCCGGGGCCGACCTTACCGGTCCCGGATCCCCAGTTGGCGCCGGTGTTGAGCCACGTGCGCGAATGAGCGGTGGCGCAGCTTTCGCCGCTCTCGCTCCCGGCCCCTGCCTGCGACACATAGACCTGCTGGCCGGCCGGTTTGCTCGTCGCGGTTGGCGTCGCCTCCGAGGTGGCCTGCGCCGAGCCGCCGGTGTTGGTGGCGGTGACGGTCACACGCAGGGTGTGGCCCACGTCGCCCGCGGCGAGCTTGTAGGTGGAGGAGGTGGCGCTGCTGTCGTTGGTGCAGTCTTCGCCTGTGGTGTTGCAGTCTTGCCACTGGTAGGTGTAGGAGGTGGGGCTGCCCGTCCAGGTGCCGGTGGTGGCGCTCAGCGTTTCGCCTTCGATGGCGGCGCCGCCGATCGTGGGCAGCGCGGTGTTGGTGGGAGGCGACGGCGGGAGCGCTGCGACCGTGCCGGTGGCGGCCGAGGTGGCCTTGGTGGAGCCGCCGGTGTTGGTGGCGGTGACGGTCACGCGCAGGGTGTGGCCGACGTCGCCCGCGGCGAGCTTGTAGGTGGAGGAGGTGGCGCTGCTGTCGTTGGTGCAGTCTTCGCCTGTGGTGTTGCAGTCTTGCCACTGGTAGGTGTAGGAGGTGGGGCTGCCGGTCCAGGCGCCTTCCGTGGCCGTGAGCGTCTGGCTTTCTTCCGTCGTGCCGCTAACTTTCGGCGGCGCCGTGTTCGTGGGCGCTGCCATCGCCACCGTGCCAGTAGCTTCCGAGCTCGCTTTCGTCGAGCCGCCTGCGTTCGTCGCTGTCACCACCACCCGAATCGTGTGACCGACGTTGCCCGAAACTAGTTTGTAGGTGGACGATGTCATTTTCGTGATGCTCGTGCACGCTTCGCCCGCGCTGTTGCAGTCCTGCCACTGGTAGCCAAACGAGGTCGGACTACCCGTCCACGAGCCTTCCGACGCGCTCAACGTCTGGCCTTCCTGCGCAGTACCGCTCACCGACGGCAGCGCTGTGTTCGTTGGCGCCGCCGGCGGCTTGGCGACAACAACTGCTGTAGCGGCTGAGTTGGCCTGCGTGGACCCGCCGGCGTTGGTGGCGCTCACCACGATGCGCAGCGTATGGCCGACGTCGCTCGCGACGAGCTTGTAGGTGGAGCTGGTCGCGTCGCTGATATTCGTGCAGTCTTCGCCGGAGGTGTTGCAGTCTTGCCACTGGTAGGCGTAGGAGGTGGGGCTGCCCGTCCAGGTCCCGGTGGTGGCGCTCAGGAGCTGGCCTTCGGTGGCGGTGCCGGAGATCGTGGGGAGGGCGCTGTTGGTAGGGGCCGCCGGAGGGGGCGGCGGGTCGGCGAGAACAACTGCCGTGGGGGCGGAGCTGGCCTGGGTGGACCCGCCGGCGTTGGTGGCGGTGACGGTCATTCGTATGGTGTGGCCGACGTCATTTGGGGTGAGTTCGTAGGTGGAACTGGTCGCGCCGGTGATGTTCGTGCAGCCTTCGCCGGAGGTGTTGCAGTTTTCCCACTGGTAGGCGTAGGAGGTGGGGTTGCCAATCCATGTCCCCGTGCTCGCGTTCAAGGTCTTGCCTTCTTCGGCGGTACCGCTGGCAGACGGCGCCACTGTGCTCGTCGGCGCAGCCGGCGGGGGGGCGGGAACGACTGCCGTGGCGGCCGAGGTGGCCTGTGTGGACCCGCCGGCGTTGGTGGCCGTGACAACTGCGCGGATTGTGTGGCCGACGTCACTGGACATGAGCTTGTAGGTGGAGCTGGTCGCGCCGGTGATGTTCGTGCAGTCTTCGCCTGTGGTGTTGCAGTCTTGCCACTGGTAGGTGTAGGAGGTGGGGCTGCCCGTCCAGGTGCCGGTGGTGGCGCTCAGCCGCTGGCCTTCGGTGGCGGTGCCGGATATCGTCGGCGGGGAGCTGTTTTTGGGGGCGAGCGGCGGCGGGGGAGGGGTTTCGCCCGGGGGCGTGGCTTCGGCCGGCGGCGTCGATTCAACCGGCGGCGTCGACTCGACGGGCGGCGCGGGAGCAGGAACGAGTTCCACGGGCGCCGGCGGATCCACCGGGAAGCTCGTAGCAGCGCTCACATACGCCGAGACGGGGCACGCCCAGTAGGGGGCGCCCGTGCTCCAGGTGGCCGCCGGCGTCACGAGGTCGGTTTGGGCGCTGGTGAGGGCCATGCAGGGCCCATGCGCGCGGTCACGGAAGCGCAGCGTCCCGCCTGTCCCCAGCACGGCCAGCCAGTAGGTGTTGCCCGACACGATCTGGGTGGGCGCCATCGGCGCGGTGACCCACGTGCCGGCCGGGGGGGCGGAGAGCGAGCCGGTGCTCAGCAGCGAGCCGGGATGGCCCCAGTGACCCCAGCGGTCGGTGTAGAGGCCGACGAGCAGGGTGGTGGCGGTGTTGGCGGAGTCGATGTAGATGTGCGCCGCTCCCGCCGTGCCCGACGCTTGCGCACGGAACGGGAACGCTCTGGTCTGCCCCCCGCCGAGGCTGTCGCGGGTGGATTCGATGGCTTCGTTGCCGAGCAGCCCCGACGAGGTCGTGGTTGCCGCCGCATGTACGACAACGGCGGGTCCGTCGCCGGCCCCCGACCCGTCGCCTGATCCATGCTGGGCACCGCGTCCGTGGCGGTGGCGGGCCGCGTGGGAGCGGGCTGCACGCTTTGTCTCACCGCGCAAGCCGCGCGCGCCGAACGCCGAGGAGGTGGCGAGGGCGAGCAGCAGGACAATCGCTGTGAGCAGGCGGAACGGCAGCGGCTTGAGCATGAAACCCTCCTGGCGGGCTTTGGGTGTTCGGCTGGGCTCGACCGGTTGTTGCAGCTCGCTTTACCCGTGTGGGGGCGCGCTAGACGCTTGACCCACCCCTTTCCCAAAGATCAGTAGATCGGGAGTACATCCGTGTCGGCCCGAGGGGACGACTCGTCTGTCGGGCTGGTGGGGCGACGGCCGCGAAGCGCCCGCGCGGTGAGCTGCGAGGGGCTTCTCACAATTTTCACTCTTTTAGTGAGCATTTGGCTTTGCGAGCCTCCGCTCGCTCGGCGACGGCGCGTTGTCAAACAAATGTCGATGTGGTAGGGTGCCCGCTCAGGCAGTCCGCAAATTGCGAAAGAGCTATGGCAGGGCGGGCTGGAAGTGAGGAGGGGTTCCGGTGGAGCGCATGGATGCGTGGGCATTGTGCTGGCTATTCGTTGACAAGCCATTACGGTTCTGCGATGGCAGCGCAGTAGTTGGTACTGGCCGCCATCCGCCGGCGAGGACCACGTGGGGTGGTGATCCGGCAATCGTCACAGGCGTCGGACGCGGATTTTGTACAGCTTCTTAACGTCGCTTCGGCAAGGGATGAGTAACTTCACCGGACACACACGGCAGAACTAGATCGGCCAGGCCGTTCCGTCATTGGAAAGGCCGGGAGAGATGTGGGGCAGGATGAACGACACAGGGGTAGCGGCAGTGGCAACGGCAGGGATCATCGACGAGCGCATGGCAGCCGAGTTGTGGCTGGGGGGTGCCGGAGCGCAGGGGCGCGCGGACGGGCTCACGCGCGGCGAGGAGCGCAACACGCCGCTGGTGTCGCAGGCGATCCGGCGAGCCCAGGCCGGCGACCGCGACGCGATGGGGTTCCTCTACGCGCGCTATGCCGAGAACATCCACGGCTACGTGCGCAGCATCGTCCGCAACCACCACGAGGCCGAGGACATCACCCAGCACGTCTTCACCAAGCTGATGCGGGTGATCGGCAAATACGAGGAGCGCGACGTCCCCTTCCTGGCGTGGGCGCTGCGGGTGGCGCGCAACGTCACGATGGACCACATCCGTAGCGAGCGGCTGGTGCCGGTCGAGGAGATCCACGCAGCCGGCCGCGAGGAGTCCGATCCGGCGGTCGGCGGCGCGATCGACGAGCTGCGCGAGGCGCTCGACACGCTGCCCGACGCCCAACGCGAGGTGCTGATCCTGCGCCACGTGGCGGGGCTCTCGCCTCTGGAGATCGCGAAGCTGACCGGTAAGAGCGAGGGGTCGATCCACGGCCTTCACCACCGCGGGCGCCGCACGCTCGCCGCCGAGCTCGCCAGCCGCGGCATGGCGCCGACGACGATGGCCGGCCGCGCGCGGGGCTCAGCCGTCTAGCAGTTCGCCGAGCGGGTGGGGCTGGTCGGGTGGGGCTCCCGGCGGCGCCCGCCGGGCGATGCGCCCGCTGTCGCGGTCGGCGAGGTAGTAGAGCACCGCGAAGCGGGCGAGCTCCTCGACCGAGATCTCCAGCCGCGCGGCTTCCTGCTCGAGCGCCTCGCGCGCGAAGGCGTCGAGGTCGAGCTTCAGCTCGCGCGTGGCGCGCGAATCCAGCTTGCCGGAACCGTCGGGACTGAGCTCAGCGCACAAGGGGATCACCGTCGAGGTCGGTTCGCACTGCACTCTGCTCCAACGTCGGGCGGCGCCCAGACTTGCCGCACACAAACCTCCACGGGGTACCGAAAAAGGCTGGTTCTCTTCGGCGGGACGGTACGGCGAGAGTCGCCCGTACCCAGCCGCGGAATGAACATGAAGCGAGTTGTCCGCAGGCCCTTCCTCGCTGTTCCCGAAGGTGTGAGCAATTTCCGGCTCTAGAATAACAAAACAATCCCAGCCCCACTCCTCGGCGCCATCGAGAGCTGCCAGGAAGAACCTATCAGCCGCTTCGCGGAGGGGCAAGCCTGTCGGTAGCAGAGACCAGGGCGAGTACTAATTTTGGTGGAACGTCGCCTTTCCTTGGTGTGAGAGGACACGGTCTGTGTAGGATGCTCGTGCGGTATGGGTCGGCGCCGGGAAGGGCGCCAGCCCAAAGGAGACGTCGATGCGCGTCGCGGTCCATAGGGCAGGGATGCGCCGAAGGGGGATATAGCGTTGACTAGGCAAGCAGGTTCTCTGCGGGTGTCGATCGCGCGCTGCGTAGGCATAGCGGTCGCGACGGTTCTCGCCCTGGCGCTCTGGGCGCCCTCGGCGGCGCATGCAAGCGGGTGCACCGACACGTTCACGAACACGGCGGGCGGTAGCTGGAGCACGGGCACCAACTGGAGCAAGAAAGCCCCGCCGACCTCCGGAGAAGAAGCCTGCATCACCGAAAACGGGACCTACACCGTCACGCTGAGCGCGAGCCAGCGTGAGCGTCGAATCGCTGACGATCGGCGGGAGCTCCGGCACCCAGACGCTCGCGGTGGAAAGCAGCTGCTCGGGGAGCGCCTCGCTGGGCAGCACCGCAGGGTCTCGCCGTCGGCGCTCAAGGGCGCCGTCACGCTCACCAACGGCGGGATCTGCGCCAATGGCGTCACGCTCGGCGGGCCCGTCACCAACGCCGGCACGATCACGACCGAAGCCGGGCACCGGCGGCGGCGCGCGCAACCTGCGAGGGCAACCTCACGAACAAGGGCACGCTGGCGATCGAATACGAACACGTCGTTCAACGGGGGGTCCAACGCGACGTTGACGAACGAAGGCGCGCTCGATCTCGCCGAAGGCGTCGAGCTGTTCGTCCCGAGCGGGGCTCGTTCACGAACGGCGCCGGCGGTTCGATCGCGGCGACGGGCAGCGCGAACGTGTTCATCCCCAGCGGCGCGACGTTCAACGAGGGTGCGGGTACGACGAGTGGCTCGCAGCCGGTGATTGTCGAACAGGGGACGCTCAACTACACGGGGTCGGGTGCGAGTTCGATCAGGTTGCGCAGCTACTACGACCATTTGAGCGGGAGTATCTCTCCGGGTCAGTCGCTTGCGATCGAAGCGTGTGCGGGTGGCGGGAACCCGGCGATCGTCAAGGCCGCGACGGGCTTCAGCAACGAAGGCTCGCTGACGCTGACGAGCGCCAAGCACGGCGGCGCTGACTGCGGCGGCAATGATTACGTCACGTTCACGCTCGAAAGCGGCACGCTGACGAACACGGGCACGATCGACGTGGAACCGGGCACTGGCGGTGCGCGCACCTTCGAAGGCGGCCTCACGAACAAAGGCACGCTGGCGATCGACGCGACCACGGCGTTTGGCGGGTCGAAAGCGGCGTTGACGAACGAAGGCGCGGTCGAACTCGGCGCGGGCCTTGAGCTTTCGGTTTCGAACGATGGCACGTTCACGAATGGCGCCGGCGGTTCGATCTCGGCGCCCGGCGGCGCGAGCGTGTTGATTCCCAGCGGCGCGTACGTTCAACGAGGGTGCGGGCACGACCAGTGGCACTGAACCGGTGATTGTCGAACAGGGGACGCTCAATTACACGGGGTCGGGTGCGAGCTCGATCAGGTTGCGCAGCTACTACGACCATTTGAGCGGGAGTATCTCTTCGGGTCAGTCGCTCGCGGTCGAAGCGTGTGCGGGCGGCGGGAACCCGGCGATCGTCAAAGCCGCGACGGGCTTCAGCAACGAAGGCTCGCTCACGGTCACGAGCGCCAAGCACGGCGGCGCTGACTGTGGCGGCAACGATTACGCCACGTTCACGCTCGAAAGCGGCACGCTGACGAACACGGGCACGATCGACGTGGAACCGGGCACCGGCGGCGAACGCCAACTGAACGGAAGCGTCACGAACAAAGGCACGCTGGCGTCAATGCAAATACGCTGTTCGACGGATCCGAACGCGGCGTTGACGAACGAAGGCGCGGTCGAACTCGGCGCGGGCCTTGAGCTTTCGGTCTCGAACGATGGCACGTTCACGAATGGCGCCGGCGGTTCGATCGCGGCGCGCCGGCGGCGCGATCGTGTTGATTCCCAGTCGGCGCGTCGTTCAACGAGGGTGCGGGCACGACCAGCGGCACTGAACCGGTGATTGTCGAACAGGGGACGCTCAATTACACGGGGTCTGGTGCGAGTTCGATCAGGTTGCGCAGCTACTACGACCATTTGAGCGGGAGTATCTCTCCGGGTCAGTCGCTTGCGGTCGAAGCGTGTGCGGGCGGCGGGAACCCGGCGATCGTCAAAGCCGCGACGGGCTTCAGCAACGAAGGCTCGCTCACGGTCACGAGCGCCAAGCACGGCGGCGCTGACTGTGGCGGCAACGATTACGACATATTCGATCTCGAAAGCGGCACGTTGACGAACACGGGCACGATCGACGTGGAACCGGGCACCGGCGGCGAACGCCAACTGCAGGGAAGCATCACGAACAAGGGCACGCTAGCGATCGCGGCGAACACCAGCTTACAACGGATCAGAAGCGGTACTCACAAACGAAGGCTGCGCTCGATCTGGCTGAAGGCATGGGGTTGTCGGTCTCGAACAGCGGCTCGGTCGTGAACGGCGCGGGCGGCAATATCGCCAGTGGCGCTACTGGCTATCTGTTGGCGGGGTCGGGCACGTCGTTCAACGAGGGCGCGGGTACGACCAGCGGCAGTGATCCAGTGATCGTCGAATCGGGGACGTTGAACTACACGGGGTCGGGTGCGAGCTCGATCAGGTTGCGCAGCTACTACGACCATCTGAGCGGGAGTATCTCCCCGGGTCAGTCGCTTGCGATCGAAGCCTGCGCGGGTGGCGGGAACCCGGCGATCGTCAAAGCCGCGACGGGCTTCAGCAACGAAGGCTCGCTGACGCTGACGAGCGCCAAGCACAGCGGCAGCGACTGCGGCGGCAATGATTACGTCACGTTCACGCTCGAAAGCGGCACGCTGACCAACACCGGCACGATCACAACCGAAGCCGGCACCGGCGGCGAACGTCAACCTCGAAGGCAGCCTCACCAACGATCGCCTCCTCTCGCTCGGGGCGGGACGACCCTGAAGCTGACGGGCTCCTACACCGAAGCCAAAGCCGGGACGCTCGAGACGATGATCGGCGGGACCTCCGACTTCGGCGCGCTGTCGGCGAGTGGCTCGGCGACGCTCGCCGGAACCGTGCTCGCGCGCCAGGTCAACCCGTTCAAAGGCGAAAACGGCCAGAAATTCGCGATCCTCAGCGCCGCCTCGCGCTCGGGCTCGTTCGGGCACACTTCGGGCGCCACGATCGGCCCGGACCTGTACTACTCGCCCGTCAACACGGCTACCGGGACGAACCTCGTGGTGCTCGAAGGCGAATCGCCCGAAAAGGTCCCCACGAACGAAACCAAGCCCACGATCTCCGGGGGCACGCAGCAGGGCCAGACGGTCGTGCTCGACTCCCCCGGCACCTGGGAACAGGCGCCCGGCGAATACTCCTACCAGTGGCTGCGCTGCGAAGAATCGGGCGCGAACTGCACAGCGATCGCGGGGGCGACAGGGCAGAGCTACCTGCTCACCGGCCGCCGACGCGCACCACCGGATCTCGCTGCAGGTGATCGCCTACAACGGGGCGCGGGGAAAGCGCCCCGGCCGAACCGAGCTCTGCCCAGCCCGGTGATCTCCGCCCTCTCGCTGCACGCGTACGCCGGGGAAGCGATCTCGGCGGTGGAAGGCGCGTCGGTGACGCTCGACGGCTCGGGCAGCACGCCCGCCGCTGAAATCACGAAGTACCGCTGGCAGTTCGGCGATGGCGCCGAAGAAGAAGGCGCGGGCGATGCGATCCTGCATCACGTGTACGCGACCGCGGGCAAATACACCGCGAAGCTGATCGTCTTCCGCGGCGAGCGAAGAATCCAAGCGCGTCGGTCGCGATCACGGTTACCGCCAAGCCGAAACCTGCCGGCGGGGGGCACCCTGCCGAAGGGGTGTATGTCACGGTCAAGGGCACGGGCGATGAACCGATCGACGGCGCGACCGTGCTGTACGTCGGCTCGGGCGGCGCGCGTATCGAAGCGGCGAGCGGCTCGAGCGGAGAAGCGGTGCTCAAGGGCCTGCCGGAAGGCACGGACACGGTGTATGTGTACAAGAGTGGCCTGCGCCCCGCCGTCGCCCAGGTGACGGTCAACGGCGAAGGTGACGGCTCGACCAGCGTGACGCTCTCCAACGGCGAAGTCGCCGCGGCGGAAGTGAAATCGAAGGAACTCAACTACGAAGAAATCGTCGCCGCGGGGATCAACCCGAGCGAACCGGCCAACCAGAACGTCTACAAATTCGTGATCAAGCTCGCGTTCATCGAATCGCCGCCCGATCGAAGTGCACGGCTACGTGAACTCCGGCGGCGAGTTCGTGGGCGGTACCGGCGCCAGTGGCGGTGGCGGCGGCTGGTCGTGCGGCTCCGGCGGCTGTGAAGGCGGCGGTGGCGGCGGTGGCGGTGGCGGCGGCGAACGGATCATCGCCCAGCCCGAGGTCGTCGAAGGCCATCCGCTGATCCAGTGGCTGATCCTGCACGGCAAGGCCGCGGTGCTCAAGCAGTTCTTCGAAGTGAGCATGATCGTCCAGAACCTCTCCCCGGAACCGTTCACGCTGGCCAAGGGCATGGCGACGCTGAACCTGCCCGAAGGCTTGAGCCTCGCCCCGACGACGCACACAGCAGTCGCTGACCAACGAAGTGCCGGCGGTGCCGGGTGGCGGCAGCACGACGACGAACTGGATCATCCGCGGCGATACGCCCGGCGAATACAACCTCTCGGCCGACTACAAGTCGACGCTCGAACCGTTCGACGCGCCCGTGTCGGTGCAGGCGGCGCTCGCCAACCCGCTGAAGGTGTGGGGCAAGGAAGCGATGACGTTGAAGGTCAGGGCCGACGGAGGCAAGCTCCACGAAGGCGTGCCCTATCACGTCTACGTCGGCGTCGAAAACAAATCCGACGTGCCGCTGTACAACGTCGCCCTGACGATCGAAGAAAATCCGCATGTGAGCTTCATCTTCCAGCCCGAACAGCAGTTCAGCGAACTGGTCGGCGAACTGAAGCCCGGCGAAACGTTCTTCGTCAAACGCCCCTACATCCTGATCCCCGACAACGAAAGCGAATCGGTGTTCAACCCGGCGCTGTCGAGCGCGACGTTCGTGGGCGAAAAGGAACACCCCGGCGAAAACATCGAAAAGATCACACCGCGCCGACGATGTACCCCCTGGAAGCGCCGGCGAGCATCCCCGGGTACGTGCGCCTGAAATGGACGCCGGTGCCGGGCGCCGAAGGGTATAAGGTGTTCTCGACCAAGACGCTCGAAACGCTGTTCACGAACACGCCGCTGAGTGTGCTGCCGAGCAGCTCCTCCAAAACCGGTCACGGACTGCCGGCGAGCGCCACCGAAGCCTACGTGCCGGCGAGCTCGACCGAAGCGCTTTGGTATGCGGTCAGCACGGTTATCGGGGGGCACCTCGAACTCGAGTCCTCGCCGATGGTCAAAGCGTCGGCGCCGGTCTCGAAAGTACCTACGGTCTCTTCGGTCAGTCCGGCGTCGGGGTCGGTGAACGGGGGGACTCCTATCAGGATCACTGGCACCGGCTTCGTTCCTGGTGCGAGTGTGGAGATCGGTCAGGGCAATGGCGTCGGGCCGACGGCGATCCCGGCTTCCAAAGTGGTTGTGGTCTCGTCCGACTGAAATCACCGCGACGACTGGTGGCTCAGCCAAAGCCGGTTCCTGGAACCTGTACGTCATCGACTCGGGGGGAACCAGCTCCGCTAACCCCGGTGACGACTACACCTATGTCAGCCTCACGGTCTCTTCGGTGAGTCCGGCGTCGGGGTCGGTGAATGGGGGGACTCCGATTAGGATCACTGGCACCGGTTTCGTTCCCGGCGCGACTGTGGAGATCGCACAGGGCAATGGCGTCGGGCCGACGGCGATCCCGGCTTCCAAAGTGGTTGTGGTCTCTCCGACTGAAATCACCGCGACGACTGGTGGCTCAGCCAAACCCGGTACCTGGAACCTGTTCGTCACCGAGTCGGGGGCAGCCAGCTCCGCTAACCCCGGCGACGACTACACCTATGTCAGCCTCACGGTCTCTTCGGTGAGTCCGGCGTCGGGGTCGGTGAATGGGGGGACTCCGATTAGGGTCACTGGCACTGGCTTTGTTCCTGGCGCGACGTGTGGAGATCGCACAGGGCAATGGCGTCGGGCCGACGGCCATCCCGGCTTCCAAAGTGGTTGTGGTCTCTCCGACTGAAATCACCGCGACGACTGGTGGCTCAGCCAAACCCGGTACCTGGAACCTGTTCGTCATCGAGTCGGGGGGGACCAGCCCCGCCAACGCCGGTGACGACTACACCTATAAGTGAGACCGCGAAGGGCCCGAAGCTGCCCGCCGCCGGCGTAGCCGACGATATGCAGCGAAGAGGACGAAGCTGCGCATCTGAGCGGGCGGCGGGATCATTGCGACGGCGACGGGCACTCGTGGCTCGCTGGCGGGCAGTCCCTAGGCGCGATAATCAAGTCCAACGTTTGACCTGTACTCTTCAAGCGGGAGAGAAATCGTCCGATTAGGGGTCGTAGATGAGAGCCGCAAGCCGATTGGCGGAGCAAGACCGAATCGCCTGTGGCCCCGAACTGTTAGGGGAATCGGCTATGAGCGTCGTACGCAGATCTGCCGAGGGAGTCCACAGCCTCGCGCGGACGAAGATCTGTCTGCTTGTGGCGGGATTGGCGCTGATGGCCTCACTGGAGGTCTCGAGCGCCACCGCGGAACCGCCTGCCCCCTTCCGCTTCTTCTCCCCCACCAGCTTCTGGAACGAGCCGGTGCCCGCAGATGCGTCGCTGGATCCGACCTCGGCCGCGGTGATGGGCGCTTTCAACGAAGAAATCGCCGCTCGCGAGAAGTCTGGGAAAGAGCCTGGGATCAACACGATCGCCTACAGCGTTCCGATCTACACGGTGCCCGCCGATCAGCCGACGGTGAAGGTCACGCTGGTCGGGACCACACAGGCGCTTCAGTCGGCGTGGGACGCCGTCCCGCTGCCGCCGGGCGCCAAACCAGCGGCAGGCACCGACGAGCATCTCGTCGTGTGGCAGCCGAGCACGAATCGGCTGTGGGAGTTCTGGCGGCTGGTGCACGGGACGGAA
Organism: uncultured Solirubrobacterales bacterium; assembly: GCA_963791485.1. Taxonomy (GTDB): domain Bacteria; phylum Actinomycetota; class Thermoleophilia; order Solirubrobacterales; family Solirubrobacteraceae; genus Palsa-744. The sequence goes on along the minus strand of CAWBSO010000005.1, from coordinate 205,200 downwards.
GGCTGGCACGCCTCCTGGGGTGGCGCCATGCAGGACGTGTCATCCAATCTCGGTGTCTACGGACCGAACGCATGGCCGGGTGCCATGCCCGATTGGGGCGCCTCGGCGACTTCGCTGTCGATCGCCGGGGGGTTGATGACGTTGGAAGACTTCAAGCTGGGCCAGATCAACCACGCCCTGGTGCTCGGGATTCCCAACCCGCGCGCCGGGGTCTATGATTCGCCCGCCAATCGGACCGATGGGAGGTCCACCAATCCGCTGTCAATCCCCGAGGGAGCCCATCTGAGGCTTGATCCCAACCTCGACCTCGCCTCGCTGCATCTGCCGCCGGTGACGTTGAGGATCGCCGAAGCGGCGCAGCGTTACGGGATCCTCGTCAGGGACACGGCCGGGAATATCACCTTCTATGCGCAGGACCCGATCCCCACCGGCACCGAACCGTACAAAGGGCCCGGGGGCTACTTCGAAGGGAAAACCGGCAACGAAGTGCTGGCCTCCTTCCCCTGGAGTCATCTCCAGCTCCTCGAGATGACACTACACAGCAGCCCCTGAGCGCACGCGCAGCGTTCGGGGATCGCTACCATGCGCTCCCGATCCGACTCTTGCATCGTGCCGGCCTCCGTCTCTGACCCTCTCCAATCTGAACGACAGCTCGTCCTGTTCAGCGCCGGCACCACCGCTCGCCGCCGGGCCATGCGCGGGGGGGCCGAACGGCTGCTTGCCGAGGTCGACTGGTCACGGCTCGGCGAGACGCTGCGCGCGCGCAAGCTGCTGCCCGCGTTGGGTCCACGTATCGTGGAGCTTGCGGGTAAGCGCGCAAGCGATGATTTCGCAGCGGCGGTGGAGCAGGCGATGGCGGAAGGGCGCCGGCGGGGAGCTTTCCTCCAGCTCGTCTCCATGAGGGTGATGGCGGCGCTCGCCGACGCGGGGATTCGCTCCGCTGTGTTGAAGGGCCCGCTGCTCGGCGAGGCGATCTACGGCGATCCGGGCCGGCGCCTCTCGAACGACATCGACCTGCTTGTTGCGCCGGAGCAGCTGCAGGCGGCCGTGGAGGTGGTGCGTGGATTGGGCTACGCCGCCCCCACCGACTATGTGCAGGATTTCGGCCTGCCGCTGCTGCACTTCGTGCTGCTGCATGAGCGGGGGGAGTTGCCAGAGGTGGAGCTTCACTGGCGCGTTCATTGGTATGAGCGGAGCTTCGCGTGCGAGCGGCTGCTGCCGCCCGCCGTGGGGAGTGCGGTGGGCGAGTGGAGTCCAGCCCCCGCGGATGAGCTCGCCGCCCTCCTGTTGTTTTACGCGCGGGATGGCTTCATCGACCTGCGCCTGGCCAGTGACCTGGGCACCTGGTGGGACGTCTATGGGGCCGATCTGCCGCATGGCGCGCTCGATGAGCTGTTGCACATCTATCCTGCGCTTGCGCGCGCTCTCCCAGTGGCGGCCAACGTGGCCGAGCGGATTGTGGGTCTGCCCGCGAGACAGATCATTGGGGAGATGCCAAAGTTGGGTCTTCGCGGCCGCATCGCCGTGCGACTGGCCAACCCTAACCCCCGAGCAAGCCGGTCGCAGCTCTATGCCGACATGGGATTGATCGACGGGCTGCTGACGCCGCCGGGAGATTTTGGTTCGTTCGTGCGACGCCAGGTGCTGCTGCCGCCCGAGGTATTGGACAAACAGGCCCAACGTGTCCATCGGGGGCGGCTGCGATCGCATCTGGGCCATCGTGGGCGCCGGCTGGCCAGATGCGGAGTGCTGGGCCGCTACGGGCTGACCATGACGCGTTTGGTGCGCACCCCGGAAACCCTCCGTATCACGTAGCGCCAGAACCCGGCTCATCGGAAGGCGGCAGGCGCTGCTCTATTGGTCCGGCGATGTTGAAGGTCATGCACATCGGCCCATCTCCGCTGACGGTCGGTGGCACCCAGTCGGTGATAAGCACGATCGCCGACTTCGGCATCGGCGCCGACCGGATCTCCGTCAAGCCGACGTGGACGGGATCGGGACCGCGCGATTGGCGAGATCGCGCTCAGCGGGCGTGGACCCGTCGAAGCTCCGCTGGGAGCTCACGCGGTCATAGGTAGGGAACTGCTGCGTGGCGTAAACCAGATCTGGCACCTGTCGAGTCAAGAACAAATGGGCCTGCGAAAGAATCGTCCGCTCCAGCCTTACGCGCAAGACCGGTCCGCCGGCGCTTCAGCGATGCCCAGACGGTGCCCCACGACCCGCGTCACACGCCGCTCCAGCGCGGATACCGAGGTGTTCGCCGGGCCGCGCAACATGACGAGCAGATCGACATTGGAGTCTGCTCATCTGTCCAAACGCTACCAACTGGTCTGTCCAAAAGCAAGGTTTCATAAGAGCCGTCGCATTTGGTGCGCATCCGCGCATGCCTGGGGGATCGCCGAGGGCGGCGCGCGGAGCGTCCTGCCCAGCGTCCGGGGCATGGTGCGGACCAAGGCCGGTCCCGGATGCCGGTGCGCCCCGACAATGTCTGCCCGTGGCCGCGCATATCGCGACGTGGAGGCCGCGATATATGTATGGTTCGGTTCATCGACTGATCTACCACCGGTCGCTGGTTCCCCGCCGTGGCCGCTCACAAAGCCGAGGTGAGGATATGAGCGAAGTAACCAGCGTAAACGGCAAAACCGGCGCCGTGGTCCTGAAAGCGGCCGAAGTCGAAGCGGTTGCGATATCGGAGGTCGGCCAGCCGAGCGGTGTGGCGTCGCTCAACAGCAGCGGCAAGCTTCCTGAAACGCAGCTGCCGAGCTCGGTGGAAATCGGCAGTCCCCCGCCGACTGGAGTAGCAGCCACTGACACGGCAAACGCGAAGGCTGCCCTGAAAGCGGCGGGGGAAGCCAATGGGGTCGCGGTATTCAACAAGCCGGGCACTTACGCCATCAGCGAAGAACTCGTCCGCCCGCATACGGCATCCGTTGTCATCGGCCCCAACACGATCCTGCAAGCCGCATCGGGCTTCAGCGGCACCGCGCTGCTCACGGACTCGGCCACCGAAAAGTCGGAATACCGCTCGATCGTCGGGGGTGGCATCCTCGACTCCAACGGTCACGCCAAACACGCCCTGTGGTGCAGGTACTTCGGGCACATGACGCTTGGCGTCGTCTGCCAGAACTCGACGGAAGACGACGTGATCCTCGGCGACAACGTGACCCCCGCCACGGCTGCCAGCTACGAGTGTATTGCCACGGAGGCGTTCTGGATCAACCGCACGACGGGCACAGTCCCTGTCGGCCACTACGCTCTCTGGCTCCAGCGATGCTCCGACTCCCGATTCTTCGGGACCGTGGTGAAGGGCCAGGAAACGGGTATCAGGACCGACTCGGCAGCCAACAGGTTCTACGGCGTCCACCCGTACGGCGCTGGGTATGCCATGCAGGTCTGCGTGGACGATAACTCAGCCGGGAACGAATGGTTCGGTCCCAACTACGACACCCCGACCCCCAAGGAACACGCGGGGGCTACCGGATCGACCGCGTCCGCGACGATCACCGACACGGAAATCCTTGCTCAGCACGAAGGGAGGCCAGTAAGCGGGACCAACATCCCCGCCGAATCCTTCGTGGGCACTGTAACTGCCGCGACGAGCTTTGTACTGGTGAACAGCAAAGGCACGGAAGCCAAACCGACTGGTGAAGTCAAAGGCGTCACGCTTGCCGGCGTTGGGCACCTATGCCGCGCCAGCGGATTCAACATCGTGGGCGGCGAGGTATTCGTCAGCACTACATACGGCGTGGATAACGGTTGCTACGGCGTCGTGTTCGGCAAGAACATCAACAACGGCGGGTTTATGACAGGATTCAGCGCGAGGGGAGGCGAACCCGCCAACTACCGTGTAACTCAGGCTCTGATCGGCAACACGAGCAGCACGACTTGGGCGGGGCTCATCCAGATCAATTGCGTTAAAACTGTGACCCCGGCGGCGCAGATCAACGGTGCCCTTCTAGAGACGAAATCCCCCAGCACCCCCGGCCTGCTCGCCCGTGTTCAGTACGCCCCCGCGTCTGAATCTAAGAAAACGACCGAATCTACGTCCCTCGTTGCCGTTGACTCCACCAACCTCAAGGTCGCATTCGTAGCTCCCCCGTCGGGGGATGTATTTGTCCGTCTGGAGGCGATGATCGAGAACGAAACGGGTGGGGACAAGGTAGTGTGGGCGTTGCTCGAAAGCTCCACTCAGAAGGGGCCGGCGGGGATCGCGTCACCTTCCAACACCGTTGGTATCCGCCCTCTCACTATTCTCGTTACGGGCCTCGAAGTGGGCAAAGAATACACGTGGGAATGGGCATGGGCGGTCTCTGCGGGGAAGGCGCTGATGGTCGTGCAGGCTGTGGCGTCGCCGTGGACCAATGCGGCGTCACCAGCCACAATAGAGGTATGGGCCGCGTAAGTAATCGGCTCTGCCGCGATGCGTGATATCAGGCATGTAGGGTAGGTGTCTGGGGCAGCTATCGACGCAATCAGCCCGTCGGGCGCACGGGCTCCTACCCTGCAGTCGTCGAGCGCCCGCTCGACGCAAAACCGCTCGAGCGGATCTTCGCACGGTGATCCGGCTATCGATGCTCTTCCTTCGCTCGCGGGTGGGGTGATCCTTCCCGTGCGTGCTGACGCCCGGAAGCCGACCGAGCGGCTTCGTCCACCGGCCGGGTGATCTTTGGAGAGGACAGAGGTCCAAACTCCACCTGTGTTCCTCAAGCCTTTGGGAGCCCGCCCGATAAGCATTCTTCATGAGTACTGCACAACGAGTTGCGGGAGAGGACCAAATCGCCAATGGTCTCGAACGGTTGTGGGTTGTGGGCACGGTCGAAGAGTCAGATGCCATAAGCGTTGCGCGTCGATCTGCCGAGGGAGTCAGTCCCTGGGCGAGGATCTACCTGTTTGTGACAGGGTTGACGTTGACAGCCTTGTTCTGGGGGGCTGGCACGGCGTACGCCAAGCACGTGGATCATGCCCATCTCCTCACGAAAAGGCTGAACATGTGTGCGTCTCTGGCCCGCCGAAGACATCTTCGCACGGGCCGTAAGGATGAGCGGCGCACGTTCAGACGGACCTGTTCCAAGTCGCACGGGAAGGCGTCAAAGGTGGGCAACGGATCGTTGTCCACTGCGTCTGTCACTCCGCGGCCGGGTCTGCCCGGGGACCCGCCGGAGTCCGGGAGGGCGCCGTCCTCCATCGAAGGCGCCCCATCCCCGGTCGGCCTCGCTTCGGAGAGCGCTCTCGCATCTGCGGGTGGCTCTGGTTCTCCGGAAGGAGATCCCCCATCGTCGGTCGAATCCAGCGGCTCCTCCGAAGGAGCTTCGGGCTCGGGTGGGGGGTCGGGTTCGTCGGGCGGGTCGAGTGCTCCAGTGGAAACGCCTGCTTCTGCCGAACCCCCGGCGCCTACGGAACCACCCGCCCCCTCCCGTTTCTTTTCTTCGTCGAGCTTTTGGAATGAGCCGGTGCCTGTGGATGCGCCGCTGGATCCTAGTTCGGTTGGACTGGTGGGTGCTTTTGACGGGGAGATCGCCCGTGAGGAGCAGGCTGGGAGCGAGTTTCAGATGAACGTCAACACCACTTCTTACAGCGTTCCGATCTACACTGTGCCTGCTGATCAACCAACGGTCGAGGTCACGCTTGAAAATGCTTCGAGCGCGCCTGCGCTTCGGTCGGCGTGGAGTGCGGTTCCCCTGCCTTCGACGGCTCAGCCTGCGGCTGGCACTGATGGGGATCTCGTGGTTTGGCAGCCGAGCAGCGATCGGCTGTGGGAGTTCTGGCGGCTGGTATACGGGGTTGATGGCTGGTCTGCTTCTTGGGGTGGCGCGATGCAAAACGTGTCGTCTGATCCGGGTGTTTACGGACCGGAAGCGTGGCCGGGAGCCACGCTTTGGTGGGGAACCTCGGCGGCTTCGCTGTCGATCGCCGGTGGGTTGATCACCCTCGAAGATCTCCAGCGCGGCCAGATCAACCATGCTCTGGCTATAACCATTCCCGACGTGCGTGCCGGGGTCTATGCCTCACCTGCTCGGAGGACTGATGGGACGTCTACTGCCCCGCTGTCGCTGCCTGAGGGCGCCCATCTGCGCCTAGATCCCACTCTTGATCTCGCCGCTTTGCATCTCTCGCGGTTGACGCTGATGATCGCCGAAGCGGCGCAGCGCTACGGAATCATCGTCCGGGACACCTCTGCCAACGTAGCCTTCTACGGCCAGGACCCAACCCCCACCGGAATGAACCCGTACATCGGCCCACAAGGCTACTTCGAAGGCCAGACGCCGGGCCAGCTCCTAGCGTCCTTCCCCTGGAGCCACCTACAGGTACTCAAGATGGAACTGCACAGCAACTGAGGGCCACAGCCCGGCGTAGCGCCCGAGCGGAGTGGACCTAGGGCTTGCCTTCATCTTGTCAGACCAGGCTCCATCAACTACTATGGGCTGTACGATCTTACCCATCTTTCCAAGTTGCCGGCTTCCATTTCTCGTTTCGCGCTTCTGATTGCGCTTCTGCTCGCATGGGGCGCGGCAGTGGGCTGCGGTGCCGATGTCCGGCAACAGTCTCTTGCGGTCCAAGCCAGGGTCGACTCTGCTGTTGGCGTCGCACCATCCGCCCCGGCTCCTTTCCGTTTCTTTTCTTCGTCGAGCTTTTGGAATGAGCCGGTGCCTGTGGATGCGCCGCTGGATCCTAGTTCGGTTGGACTGGTGGGTGCTTTTGACGGGGAGATCGCCCGTGAGGAGCAGGCTGGGAGCGAGTTTCAGATGAACGTCAACACCACTTCTTACAGCGTTCCGATCTACACTGTGCCTGCTGATCAACCAACGGTCGAGGTCACGCTTGAAAATGCTTCGAGCGCGCCTGCGCTTCGGTCGGCGTGGAGTGCGGTTCCCCTGCCTTCGACGGCTCAGCCTGCGGCTGGCACTGATGGGGATCTCGTGGTTTGGCAGCCGAGCAGCGATCGGCTGTGGGAGTTCTGGCGGCTGGTATACGGGGTTGATGGCTGGTCTGCTTCTTGGGGTGGCGCGATGCAAAACGTGTCGTCTGATCCGGGTGTTTACGGACCGGAAGCGTGGCCGGGAGCCACGCTTTGGTGGGGAACCTCGGCGGCTTCGCTGTCGATCGCCGGTGGGTTGATCACCCTCGAAGATCTCCAGCGCGGCCAGATCAACCATGCTCTGGCTATAACCATTCCCGACGTGCGTGCCGGGGTCTATGCCTCACCTGCTCGGAGGACTGATGGGACGTCTACTGCCCCGCTGTCGCTGCCTGAGGGCGCCCATCTGCGCCTAGATCCCACTCTTGATCTCGCCGCTTTGCATCTCTCGCGGTTGACGCTGATGATCGCCGAAGCGGCGCAGCGCTACGGAATCATCGTCCGGGACACCTCTGCCAACGTAGCCTTCTACGGCCAGGACCCAACCCCCACCGGAATGAACCCGTACATCGGCCCACAAGGCTACTTCGAAGGCCAGACGCCGGGCCAGATCCTAGCGTCCTTCCCCTGGAGCCACCTACAGGTACTCAAGATGACCTTGCATCGAAACCCGTCCAGAACGCTCCACCGACATCGCTCCAGGCGACGGCGACGAAGGAGGTCACGGCGCTGAGCCGCATGGGCCGCCCCGAAGCCGACGGCAGATCATCTTGCTCAGCGCCGTCACTGCGCGCGCCGGCGCATGCCACGCATGCAGGCCGCTCGGCTGATGCCGTGGCTAGATTGATCGGCACCAACCGAGACGCTGCGCATGCGCAGACTGCTGCCAGCGCTCGGTCCGACCCCGTGGGGTGGCCAGGCGGGTCGCGTCCCGTGAGCCGGGGGAATTGAGGTTGCGGGCGTAGCCTCCGCTTTGACCCTGAACAAGTCGAAGATGGAGGTACGCCCGCATGGAGAAGGTAGCCCCGAGCGAGAGGTTTCGCCAAGAGCTGGATGAGGTGCTGGCCGGTGTTGGCCAGGAGCAGGACCCGGTGGAGGTGGTCGGCCGTCTGGGAGCCCGTTTGATCTTGCAGCAGGCGCTGGAGGACGAGGTCACGGAGTTCCTTGGTCGTCGGCGCTATCAGCGTGCCGAGGAGACGGTCAGCCATCGCAACGGGCATGAACCGAGGACGATCAAGACGACGAGCGGCTCGATGGATCTGGAACGCCCGCGGGTCCGCGACGCGGGCAAGCTGGGGTTCGAGAGTCGGGTTCTCGGCAAGGGCGTGACCCGCACGCACGCCCTGGAGTCGCTGGTGATCAGCAGCTTCCTGCGAGGACTCTCCACGCGCGACGTGGAGGCGGCGTTGGAGGAGGTCTTCGAGGAGCCAATCGCGTCCAAGAGCACGGTCTCGCGGATCTGTGAGGATACCCGGGAGCGGTACCGTCGCTGGTGCGGGCGGCGCCTTGAGGAGCACGACATCGTGTACCTGTTCCTCGACGCGATCTACCTGAAGATGCGCCCCGAGGATCAGCCCGCGGAGGGCGTCCTGGTGTGCTGGGGTATCACCCTGGAGGGCCGCAAGGTTCTGCTGGGGCTGGCGCTCGGGAGCCGTGAGAGCTACGACAGTTGGCTCGCGTTCGCCAGGGACATGATCGCCAGGGGCCTGCGCTCACCAGCGCTCGTGATCGCTGATGGAGCACCTGGGATCTGGAAGGCAGTGCGGGAGATCTGGCCCGACGCTCTTGAGCAGCGCTGCACAGTTCACGCGTTGAGGAACGTCACCGCGAAGCTGCCCGGGCGTCATCACCAGGAGATCAAGACACGCTGGTGGAAGACCTTCGACGAGGCCTGCTCCCCGGGGGAGGCCCGCCAGGAGCTGCAGGGCATCATCGAGGACTACCGGGCTGCGTACCCCTCCGCGATGGCCGTCATCGAACACGACCTGCCCGCGTTGATCACCCACCTACGGTTCCCCTCCCAGCACCGCAAGCGGATCCGCACCACGAATCTCCTGGAGAGGACGTTCGTGGAGGTCCGCCGGCGCACCAAGGTCATCGGACGGTTCCCCGGCGAGACCTCGGCACTGTCACTCATCTGGGCGGTGTTGGAGCTCACAAGCCGCGGCTGGCGCGGCGTGAAGATGAACCCCAAGACCGTCGCCGAGATCGAGCGCCTACGCCGGGAACTGCGCACCACACCCACACATCCACCGGCCGAGAGCACCCAGGAGGTGATCGCCGCATAACATCCCACCCCAGCGGGGACTCACCCAGCCAATTCCCCCGGAACCTGGGACGCGACCGCCAGGCGGAAAACGGGCGCCAGCTTATTAATCCGCAAGGTGCAAGGTACGCCGAGCCATTCCCTGAACAACCAACACAATGAACTGTGCGTTTGTGACTATGTACCGTCGGGCAAGCCTCCTTGGTTCCTGAAGAAGCCGGTACAGCCACTCCAGCCCCGCGCGCTGCCAGATATTCGGGGCTCTCCTAGCAGTCCCAGCCACGATGTCGATGGAGCCGCCCACGCCCATGACAAGTGGCACGTCGAGCGTCAGTCCGTACTCGCCAAGCCACTGCTCCTTGCGTGGAGAGGTCATTGCGACGAACAGGATGTCGGAGCGCGTCGCGCGTATCTCGGTTGCGATCTCCAGGCTTTCCTCATCGCTGAAATAGCCGTGATGAGAGCCAGCAATCACAAGCTTTGGATGCTGCTCGCGCAGCTTGCCGATGGCGGTCTGAAGCACCTCGGGGCGTGCTCCCAAGATAAAAACACGGTAGCCATGAGCCTCAGACATGACCATCAATCCTTTCATGAGGTCGATGCCTGCGACTCGCTCCGGCAACGGGTCGCCTAGCAGCCTCGACGCCCATACGACCGCTTGGCCGTCGGCATTGATCAGTTGACACCGCTCGACGACCTCGCGAAGCTCAGGTTGCTTCTTGAGGGAGACCAGCTTCGCGGCGTTGATAGACACCTGCTGGATGTAGTGTCGTTTGTCGATCGCTGTGCGGCAATGCTCCAGCGTGCCTTCCATGTCGAGCCGGTCGATCTCGCAGCCGAGGATGTTAGCCCTGTCCACCGTCATGCTTTTTGAACGGCGGCAAAGACCCAAAACTTCTGCTGCGCACCCAAGACTTCTGTCGCCCAAAGCAGCTACGATTATGCGTCGCATGCATTGCCGCTCAGATACCTACTCCCCTTGGATGACTGGACGCCGCTCGACGGCAAGTGGCTTCTTTCTATCTGGAGGTGGACAAATATAGTGTGTGGCATCGCTGGTATATTCGATGTCAACGGCATCGATGACGGAGTCCTGCGGAGCATGGTGGGCTTGATGGTTCATCGTGGGCCCGACGGCTCCGGCTTCTACCGCGATGGCAACATTGGTCTGGGTATGCGCCGGTTGGCAATCATCGATGTCGAGGGGGGCGAGCAACCGCTTGACAATGAGGAGCACGACATTATCGTTGTGTTCAACGGTGAGATCTACAACCACGCTGAACTTCGCAATTGGCTCATTGCGCGCGGGCACCGACTGTCGACGCACAGCGATGGGGCGGTTATTCCCCACCTCTATGAGGAGTTCGGAGCCGATTTCGTTCGGAAGCTGAATGGGATCTTCACGATTGCGCTCTGGGATAGTCGGCAGGAACGACTGCACCTGTTCAGAGATCATTTCGGGGTGAAGCCCCTCTATTGGACCGCGAATGGATCAGCTGTCGGTTTTGCCTCCGAGCTAAAGGCGCTATGTGCATGGCCGGGAACTCGGCGCGATGTGTCACTTCGCGCGCTTGACGCGTTCCTGACGTACCGTTTTGTTCCGTCCCCGCTAACGATGTTCGAGCATGTGGAGAAGATCCCTCCAGGTGGCGCAGTATCGATTCATAGAAGCGGAATTGAAAGGTGGGTATTTGCCGATGAGACGCCCCGCGGAGATCGCCGCGACGCGGCGACGCTGGTCGAGGAGTACCAAAGGGCGTTTGAGACGGCCGTGACTCGGCAGCTTATGAGTGATCGGCCGGTTGGTGTGATGCTGAGTGGTGGTGTCGACTCCGCCGGTATTACGGCAGTAATGGCTGAACAGGTTTCCGAAGTGCGCACGTTCAGCGTTGGGTTTACGGAGGGTGGAGATACAAATGAGCTTCCCCTCGCCAAGCGGACCGCGCGTATGTTCGGCACGCGTCACGAGGAGCGCTTCATCTCCTCGAATGAGTATTTGCGAGATCTCCCAACGATGGCTGCGCAGGTCGAGGAGCCCATCGGAACCTCAAGCGCGTTGGCCGTTCGCTATGTGGCCGCGATGATGAAAGGAGCAGTTCCCGTAGCGCTGACGGGACAAGGAGCAGATGAGCCGCTGGCCGGCTACTGGCGCCATCTTGGAACCAAGATCGCGTGGCAACTGCGCTGGCTTAAAGGTGTCGCACACTATGTGCCCGTGCCTGACAAGTGGGTACGTATCAGGCGCGGCCGGCAGACACTCTTGGAGACCGGCGATCCGGTGAAGCGCATGATACGTGCCTACGAGGTCCTCACGCCCGATGCAAAGAGCAGGCTCTACAGCCGAGGCCTTATTGATCTTCTGGCGAAGGAGGAGCCGGTCGATGGCTTTGTTGAGAAATGGAGTAGACGTGTCGGTCACTTGGACGGCCTCGGACAGATGCTCTTTGTCGATACGCGGATGTGGCTCCCCGATGAGCTTCTCCTGATCGCGGATAAGATGTCCATGGCTGAGTCTGTGGAGTTGCGTGTGCCGTTCCTCGACCGGGATCTGATCGCACTGGTTGAGTCGGCTCACTCATCTGTAAAGGTACATGGTCTGACTCGAAAGTGGCTTCACAAGAAGGCAATGTTGCGCTGGTTGCCCCGGGAGATCGTCTATCGCAAGGAGAGGGGTTGGGCGACGCCAATCGGGCAATGGATGAAGAATGAGCTTCGACCGTTGGTCACCGAAGCGCTTCTGTCCGATGACGGGGTATGTCGGCAGGTCATGTCCGAGGATGAGTTGCGGCGCCTGATCGCGGATCACGCGTCGGGTCGCGAGAATCGTACTCGTGAGCTGTTCTGCTTGCTCAACCTTGCACTGTGGCATCAGACGTTTGTGTTGGACAAAAGATAAGTCAAGTTATATGGGCTAGTACCGAAGCGGCTGTCAAGTCGGCGATGATCGGTCTCATGCTGGGCTGAGCTTGCGTGGCCACCTGGCCCCAAGCCCATTGTCTTCCAAGCCAAACTAAACGCCTTCTAGTCGATCCTAAAGCGACACAGGCACTGCTGCGACGACATCTGCGACCCGTTCAGCGGCATGTCCGTCCCAAAGGTATGGTGGCTGGGTGATCTTCTTGGGTTGGGCGAGCGCAGGTATGATCTCGCCAATACGCTTGGGGTCGAGGCCAAGCAGGGTGTTCGTACCGGCGCGTACAGTCACGGGGCGCTCGGTGTTGTCGCGCAGCGTAAAGCACGGCACGCCGAGGTAGGTCGTCTCCTCCTGCACGCCGCCCGAGTCGGTAAGCACGGCGCTGGCATCAGCCTCCAAGGAGAGGAACTCGAGATAGGATGCCGGTTCGATAAGTCGTACAGCAGGCACCAGCTCGAGATGCATCCCCTCCATCATCTTGCGCGTGCGTGGGTGCACAGGGAAGATAACGGGCAGCTCGCGGCTCACTTTGCATAACTGGGATACGACATCCGTCAGCAGCGGCCCATCGACTAGCGCTGGGCGATGCAGCGTGACGAGCAGGTAATTGCCAGGTTGGACATTCATGGCAGTCGCAGTATTAGCGTTGCGGAAGCGCTCCTCCATGGCGACGAGTGAATCGATCATCGTGTTGCCAACGAAGTGCATATACTCGTCGGCGATCCCCTCGGCGCGTAGGTTCTCGATGGCCTCGTCGGAGTGCAGGAAGAGGTACTTCGAGAACTCGTCCGCCACGACGCGGTTGATCTCCTCCGGCATAGAACGATCGAAGGAGCGCAGACCTGACTCTAGATGGGCGACTGGAATCCCCAGCTTGACAGCCACAAGCGTTGCGGCTAGTGTTGAGTTGACGTCACCAGGTACGATCATCAGATCTGGGTGCTCGGCCTCCAGCACCGGCTCGATGCGCTCCATCACCCGCGCTGTCTGGACGGCATGACTGGCCGAGCCCACGCCGAGCATATGATCGGGTGCGGGCACACCGAGCTCCTCAAGGAAGATGTCAGACATCCTCCGATCGTAATGCTGACCGGTATGGATAAGCACGTGGTTGTCGCCGGGCAGTTGACGGCGCAAGGCGGAGATGACCGGGGCCATCTTCACGAAGTTAGGTCGGGCACCGATTACGTAAGTGATCCGCATGACGCAGGCAGGGTTATGGCTGTGTGAAGGCAATGACTTGTCATGGCGTGGGCATCGTAGCGCTATACAGCTCTCGAAGTCGGGCGTCTACCACCTCTACACTCCGTGTTGCCAAACAAAACTGACGACCCCGCTCGCCCAGTTCGTGCGCGAACCGAGGGCTCGCCAAGAAGTCGATCAGACGTTCCGCCAAGCCAACGTGGTCCTCTACCGGTACAAGAATGCCGCCCTCCTGCGCGAGGTCTGGGATGCCGCCCACCGGTGTACTTACGAATGGTCGCCCCGCGCTCATCGCCTCGGTCAGTACCATCGGCATACCCTCGGCGCGTGATGGCAAAGCGACTACACGAGCTGAACGCAGTAGGTCCCTGATAGTTGCTGTGTCTGCCGCCGAACGGACTTCAAGACGCTCAGTCTCTGGCACGGAAAAATCACCTCTAGGCCCTACCATGATGCATAAGGCCTCAGGACGACGCTCGACCACGAGTTGCCATGCCCGCCACAGTACGTCCGCTCCCTTTCTGAGGCTGATTTCACCAGCAAAGACAACTATCTCCTGCGTTTTATCGGCCCCGAGTGCACCTCTATCCATCGGCACGGGGTTCGGCACAAGCTCGGTTCGGGCACGCGGTGCACTTTGACGCACGAGGTCAAACACGTCTCGATCGAGGCAGGTGATCGTTTGAGGACATCCAAGTACAAAGGATACCAGCCATCGATGCCGACGAGCAAAGGGAAGAAAATTGGCGCCGTGAATAGTTACGATCGTGGTTCTGCCTAGTATCCTGGCCAATACGACAAGCGCTCCCTCGCGAATAAAGGAGCCATTTTCCGCGAGGTGGATATGGGCTACATCACCACCTTGCATTCGAAGTAGGTCGACAGTCGCTCTCAGGGTAAGGAAGACGCCTGCAAACCTTGCGTTCAGCCTCCAAGTAGGATGGTACACGACAGCATCGGCACCGACTCGATGATCCGTAAGTACTCGGATAACGCTTGCCATCCCTCCCACGTACGAAGGGTCGGGGCCAAAGTGATGAACTTTTAGTTGATTCATATGGCTCTTTCCGCGTCGCCTGTTATCAGTCCTATGGGCAGCCTGAGAAGGTGTTCACTTTAGGTGGACGATAGCTCGCGAGCCGAGGCCAACCGTCCAATACGTGCTAGCCCAAACAGGTAGATTACCCAGAAAGTAGCCACGAATATAGCAAAAGCCACCACTGTGCTGCCGAGCGCTGTGGCTGCAAAGATCAGCCCCGAAGCGACAGTCTGTGATTAGTGAGGCGCTGAGCGCCAAGAACCGACCGTCGCCGTGAGCAATTAGCACACCCTCCACTACACCATACAAGATGCGAGCTGGACCCGCCAGTAGGGCCAAGGCGAGGTACTCGGCGCTTTCCGCATACACAGGTCGCCCCAAGGCGTCGAACAGCCATCCCACAACTGGCGTAAAGGCCACGATGATGGCTACAAGTGCGAACGGTATGATCATTATCAAGTTCTCCCGCCGCGAGATCGTTAGGTTGATCTTGCCTTTGTCAAGCGCTCTGGTAGCATGTGGAACCACGGCAAGCAGGATCACTGTGCCTACACGCTGTGGAACGGCGAGGAGCACTATTGCAACGTCGATAATTGCCACGACGGTGTAGGAGTCGAGTGCTGCGGCCAACCGCATGATGAGCGGTAGGATCGCAACGCTCACCGTCGCAGCAGCCAACAGCATCGAGAAGCCCAGCAGCTCGCGGGAACTGGGGGTTTTCTCCGCAGAAAGCTTGGCGCTTGACGCTCGGGGTGGGGCTGTCCGTACAGTGAAGAAGATCCCCGCGATAAGACCAATAGCATTGCCCAAGCAGAAGACGCCAAACGCGGATAGCGGAGTCACGCCGATTCCAGACAGCAATAGTATGGCGAGCGGAGCAACTTCTCCAACAGCAGCGACTGGCATCACTGAGGCCGCTGAACCAATCCGGCCACGTCCTCGCAAAATGCCCATTGTGAGCAACGAGTACACCAGGCTGGAGAGGCCGATTGCGGCAAACAGGGCGGCCAACGGCGAGTTGAGGAGGACGCCTGAGACGGCCGCGATAATAATGGCGGCTATGATGATAGGCCAGGCGCCGGCCCTAACCGCTGAACGTATGATTGCGGAATCGTCCGCTGGGGCGATGAGTGCTATATATCGTGCAACACTGCTCGGCAGACCGCTTGCGCCGATAATCCAGACGGTGTTGTAGATGCTGAGGATCAGCGAGAGACGACCGTAGGCCCCCGGCACGAGTACACTAATAAGAATACTTCGAAAAACAAGTTGGGCTATGACGATGCCGACATTCCCAGCACCCAGTAGAAGAACATCTCGCCGGATGTGTGCCCAGATCGACGGCGAGCTGGCCGCGTGAGCATTGATCGGCAAGGAACTGGTTGATGGCGGACCGTCACCAGAAAGCTCGGTTACGCTCATAGAATGTCGATGTCCGATCGGCTAGCTTTATTGCCGTAGGAGTCTTGGATAAATGGTATTGTGCCTAGCTCTGGGAATGAGCGGATAGCCATAAAGGCACAGCAATGGCCAGGTGATTGCTGTAACCTCTGCAAACTGTCGAGTGGGAAGCATTGTTTGCCACTCATCGTCAAGATGCATCTCTAGCCAGCCGGCGCTGGCGCGCATCGGGTTGCCCGAGAATATATGGTGGTTCCCCAGGTTTACCTTTTTGCCATTCAGCTGGGAATTGGGTAGGACAAATGATTCGTCAGCGAAAGTGCTGCACTTTTGCAAAACATCGCGCGGATTCGCGACAAAGCCCTCATAGCTGACCCTGATATATGGAGCACTTTGCGCTGCAAATACATGAAACGCCGCATTAGATGCGAGCCATTGAGCTGCGGTAGTTGTCGGCCTGACCTGAGGCATGAACTTCTGTTTGCCAATGGGGCTCGGTAGTTGCTTGTTACGAGTCCATGAGTATGCAACCGCGCGGCTGTCGCGAACTAGGTGAACGATACGTACGTCGTTGTCCGGCATGCGCATCAGAAGCGAAGCAAAGCTCGGATCCTTGCTTGTCTCGATTATGGTTCTCGCGCCGGCGACGTGGGCAATCGCGGCATACAGTTTGGTAAGCCAGGAGACGTATTCATTGATCGCAGCGGGGAAGCCTGGGCGCAGCGATGGCACTCCGTGAAACGGCAATGCACGAAACCGGTTTATGATGCGATCCACCTCAACAAATCGTTTGGTGTCAACGCGACACCAGCCTCCAAAGGCCTCCTTCCCTACCGCAGTCCAGAAGGGACATGAGCGGAAGAATTGTCCACAGCCACATTGGACATCGTCAATGAGGCCTCGGCTCCACAGATAGCGAGTCTCTCCGATGCATATTGTGCCTGGTGCCTCGCCAAGAACGCGTCCGACCAAGGTACTACCGCTGCGACCGAAACCGCCGACGTATAGCACTTTTGGTAGTGTGCTTTCCTGACCTAGCATTGGACGAGCCTGATATAACCCCACTGTGTTACGCAGTCGTTATGATCGGCGTCCGTTGTGCCGAGTTCGGCGAACTGAGGACGGCAGCCACGATCAGCACAGCGGCATAGCCCGTGGTGGTGTACAAAAATGTGTTGTCACCGAGTGCGTTGAAGAGGCATCCCACGAGGATGGCGATGCCGAGAACCCCAGCATTGAGTGTGTCGGGGGTTCTCTGTAGTCGGGTGAGCCGTCGGATCAAGGTGGCGGCGGCCCAAAGCAGAATTGCCAGTCCGATCACGCCGGTCTCGACCAGATACCGCAGGTATTCGTTGTGGGGCACCTTTCCAGCCGTCACATTTTCAGACGTGCCTTCAGCAGTGACTGTTGCGCCCAATCCTTGTCCAAAGAGGGGAGATCGTTCCCACTCCGGTAGGAGCGTCCGCCACTTGTAGAATCGCCATGCGAGGGAGGTGTTCGCCGTTCCGCGGGTCTGAGCAGAGGCGAGGCTGGTAGAAGACTCAGCTGCGATACGTTCGGCGCCGAGCGGCGTCGCGAGGAAGGCGATGACCACGAGCCCGGCGACTGCACAGGCACCGACCTTGAGTCGGAAAGAACCAGGTCGCAGTGCCCCGAATGTGATAAGCATTACCAGAAGGCTGGCCAGACCTCCGACGCTGAACGTAGTAATAGTGGCGGCCGCGTAAAGCAAGATAAAGAGTGCGTCAGAACGTCGCCGTCCATAGTCTATGTATCGCCACAGCGAGGCCGTTGTTGCTATAGCGAAGTACATAGCGGCGCCGTTCGGATGAGAAAATGTGCCGTTTGAGCGGATCTGACCGGACACATTCAAGCCAGTGTGCGTTGCAAGCTGGTAGAGGGCCAAGAGGGCGGAAAGGGTTCCTGCCAACTGAACTAGACGTGTAACTACGGGAACACTCAAGGCGCCGCGCGAGTTGTATACAATGACGGCGAGCGCAACGATTGATGCCTCGCGCACGCCCTCGCGGATCGTCTCAGCGGATTCCCCGTGCGTAGTGACTGCGATGACCGTCCACAGACATAGCCAGAGCACGGCCAGGACCGTTGGCCACGCGCCCTGACGCCGCCGAAGGAGAAGGCCGACGGCCACCAGGATATACAGCAGAGCAATCAGGCCCGTCAAATTCAAGTTTCCGGTATGGTTACTGCCTGCGGGCGACAAGCCTTCGACGAGTAGGCGGACGAGCAAGGTCAAGCCGGCGAATGGCACTATCGGGATGTCCGTCGTGACCGCTATGAGGAGCACGCAGAGCAGAGGTGCTGCCCACAGGTAGGACTGTGTGATCGCTACACCCTGGGCGGCTAGGACGCATATGAGGCACGCGAGTAACAGGGCGGAGCGGCGATCGAATCTGCGGACAGAGATTCTGTTCGCCTCCATGCCCGCAACCGGTCGCGACGGGAAGGGCATGCGTGGCTGCGATGGCCATACGCTCATTGGAGCGTCACGCTTGCGCTGGTTGCGTGGGTCTCAAGACCGTCACATAGTCGGACCAATTGACTGTAGCCGAGATGGTTTGACGTCCTTGTCATGACCTGCTCCTTACCTGCGTCGGCTTCCGACGTCCATACCGATGGAGGGCCCAGCAGCATGCGCCGCTGCCTTCAAACCCTGGCAGTCGGGACGCGGTCGGAGGGGCCGGCGCCGTTGGACGATGCTACGGCAGGAGACAACTTGTCGTCCCTGGGAGAGGCGTGGACGCCAGGGCCGGCCGACTTCGAGCCGTTGGCGATGACCCCAAGCAGCGGCGCGCCGCTGCTTGCGAGAATCTGATGGAGTTGTTCTGCGGCATCGCGTCGGCTGTGACCGATCCAGCCCACGATGACGACGCCGTCGACCGTGGTAAGCAGCGGGAATGCATCCGAGACTGCAGTGAGCGGCGGCGTGTCGATCACGACAAGGTCATATGCGGACTTCGCCTGCTCGAGTACCGCATCCATCGCGTGACTCTCTAGCAACTCGGCCGGGTTGGGGGGCAGCACAACACCGGCGGCCAGCACGTCAAGCATTCGCCCTCCGGTACCCTCTCCGGGCGAGGCCTCGAGCTCGACCGACTGAACTGCGTCTTCCATCGAAATGGCGCCAATCAGGACGTCAGCGAGGCCTGGCTCAGACTGGATATCGAGCTGGTGGGCGAGCTTTGGATGCCGCAGATCAACCTCCAGGAGCAACACCCGCGAACCCAACCTCGTTGCCGCCCCAGCTAGGTGCCGAGCGATTGTGGTCTTGCCATCGTTTGGCGCGGCCGATGCGACGAGGATTGTCCGTAGGTCGCGACCGATATTGAAGAAGCGCAGGTGGGCGCGAATCAGATTAAACGCCTCGGTCTCAGCCGGCGGCAGAAGTGCCTGCTTGCCGTCATCGCGCCGCACGGATCCTGAAAGTGCGGCGCTCTCAGGGACGACGCCAAGCATGGGGAGGCGGTAGATGGTCTCCAAATCCTCGGGACCCTTGATCCGGCGGTCGAGGTGCTCGAGCACGAAGGCGAGACCGAGGCCAATGAGCAAGCCCAGCAGCACGCCAAGGCCCGTGTTCCTCGATATCTTCGGCGAGGAGGGGCTGGTGGGCGCCAGTGCTTCCTGAGCGACCTGGACGTTGCCGTAGTTAAGTTCTGCGAGGAGGCCCAGAGTCTGCGCGCGGTTCTGGAGCTGCACCCCGTCCTCGCCGACCCTCTGCTGTCGGGAAAGTCCCGCTAGCTGCTTGTGCACGAGCCCGAGCGCAGATTTGAAGTAATGGCGGTTGGCGCTCTGCTGCTCCTTGACGAACTGGCTGGTGTACGTGTTGGCGATCTCGGCGGCAAGCGCCGGGGAGGTGGCGGTCGCCGAGACGCTGACGACGCTCGATTCCCCCTGCCCGCTGATGCTCAAGCTTGCGCGAATCTTTTCCTCGGTCAACCCGTAGCCGAGCAGGCTCGCGGTCTTCGTCGCCATGTCGCCGAGCTTCACGAGTTCGAGGTTGCTGGCCTGCTGGGCCAGCAGGTTACTGCTGCTGCTGGGCGGGAGACCGGCGATCTGCTGGCTGAGCGGGTTGATGCTGAAGACGAGCGAGGCGGTCGCCGTGTACTTCTTGGTCTGGTGCTTGGAGTACCCGTACGCGGCACCGGCGACGACAACGACGCAGAGCGCGATCAACGGCACACGACGACGGAGGACGCCCAGAGCCTGTTCGAGATTGAGCCCTTCTGGGTCGTGCTGCACGTGGGTGTATCCTCTCGGGTCGTTGTGCGCTGCTCCTACAAACTGCTCTTGCGCCCGTAAACTTTTGGCGCAAGTCGCGGGCTCGCCCGCGTTGCGTGGTCAGGCTGGCTCTCGGCTCTTGGACTACCTCGGCTTCGGAGACGCTCGTCGTCCTTGCTCGTGATCTGCCGCGAGCAACAAGATGAATGCCCGCGTGCTCGAAGGATCCTCGGTAGGCTCGCGCACTCGCGCCACCCGTAGTAGCGCTCACGCTGGCAGCCCGTGTGGCACTGGGCTACTGGGGCACCGCACATAGCGTGGCATGGGCACAAGTCTCACCCGCTGCCAGCCGTTGCTGCTGCGTGTCGCACGTTAGATGGAGGGTGATCGAAGGGATGCTCGACTCATGACCACCGTTGGTGTCATCGGACTCGGCTATGTGGGGCTGCCACTGGTGGTCGCGTTCGCCCAGGAGGGGTGTGAGGTCGTGGCGGTCGATGTCGATTCGCGCAAGATCGACGCGATCGCAGCGGGGAACTCGTATATCGAGGATGTCCCCTCCGAGTTGTTGCGGGAGGTGTCCGAGCGCATCCACGCCACCTCGCGCTATGCGAGGCTGGCCAAGGCGGATGCGATCCTGGTGTGCGTACCGACCCCGTTGACCCGCAACCGAGAGCCGGATCTGGGGCCGCTGATGGACTCGATAGGGGCGTTGGCGGAGGTTCTGCAAGGCGACCAGCTCGTCGTGCTGGAGTCCACGACCTATCCTGGCACGACCAGGGAGCGGGTGCTGCCGCTGCTGGAGGAGTCGGGCCTGGCTGCGGGGAGGGACTTCCACCTCGCGTTCTCCCCGGAGCGCGTGGACCCGGGCAGGACGGACTTCACGTTGCGCAACACTCCTAAGGTGCTGGGTGGGCTGACGGAGGCGTGCGCAGAACGCGCCGAGGCGATCTACGGGCTCGTGTGCGAGAACCTCGTGCGGGTATCGAGCCCCGAGGCCGCTGAGCTATGCAAGCTCTTGGAGAACATCTTCCGCTCGGTGAACATCGCGCTCGTCAACGAACTGGCGATGCTGACCGACCGCATGGGGATCGATATCTGGGAGGTCATTGACGCCGCGGCAACCAAGCCATACGGATTCATGCGCTTCGAGCCCGGCCCCGGGATGGGTGGGCACTGCCTGCCCGTCGATCCGTTCTATCTAAGCTGGCGTGCCCGGGAGTTCGACATGGCGACCGAGTTCATCGAGCTGTCGGGGAAGGTCAACCAGCAGATGCCCTATCACTGCGTAGCCAAGGTTGAGCGCACGCTCAACGATGCGGGGTTGCCCGTCAAAGGCGCGCGGATCGCGGTGCTCGGCGTCAGTTACAAGCCAGGGGTGGGGGACATCCGCGAGTCCCCAGCGCTGAAGATCCTCACGCTGCTCAGAACCCTCGGCGCAGACCTTTGCTACCACGACCCACATGTGCCATCGCTCGCCGAGTTCGGCTTGAGCAGTCTGCCCCTGGAGGAGACCCTGCTGGACGCCGACCTGACGCTGATCGTTACCGCTCACCCAAGCATCGACCACGAGCTGGTGACCCGCCGCGCGCGTATGGTCGTGGACCTCCGTGGGGTTACACATGGATCGCGCGTCGAGAACGTCGTGCGGCTGTGAGCCTCTTCGGTAGAGCGGCACCTGCCGGCGCCACCAGCGCGCTCTAGGCTCTGCCGATCGCTAGCCAGTCCAGGGCTCGGTCAGTCCCCGCGCCCCCAGATGGCTCATGCGCTCAGACGCAGGGCATGGATGCTCCCGCGCGCCACCGCTGTGGGAAAGACCCCACCTACACGGTTTACGCTGCGCGCCGCTCGAGCGCCGCGGCCAGCCGCTCGAGGTCGATCGCGGCCTGGTGGGCTTCGCGCGATGCCTCGTAAAGGGCTGCGCTGGCGCGATGGTCGTCGAGCTGGCTGCCGGCGGCTTCGCCGAAGGCTTGTCTGATGGCGGTGAGGCGGGCGGGGAGGCTTGTCCAGGTGCGCTGGTGGGTCTCGCCCAGGCCGGCTCGTCGGCGCCTCGACGACCTCGGCATTGAGGACGCGCTCGGCGTCCTCGACCGGGATGCGGGCGGTCGCGAGCGCGTTGCCTGCCTGTGGGTGGGCACGCTCGAGTTGAGGTGTCTTCTGCGACTGGGATGGCGATGCCAGCGCACGCAGTGCCGAGCGCATCGTGGTGTCGTCCTTCAAATCGGCAACCGCTGCCGATTTGGCGATCTCCATGTAGTTGCGGGCCGTGCGCTCGCTCGCCTCGAAGTGCTCCTGCACCCAAGCCAGCCAGTTGCCGTGCCCGACGCGCTGCTTCATCTCCAGGAGCAGCTCGCCGCAGCGGATCGCGTGCCGGATCGTGTTGTGCTTGTGCGTTTCGACGTGGCCGTGCTCCGCGTTGATCTCGCGGGCGAGGTCGTCGGTGGTGCGGACAAGCTCAGTCACCTGGCCTCCTATGTCGCCAGAGCGCCCGAATCGCTCGACGTCAAGCTCTCCCACCGACACAGAACCTGCCGTCACCACCGCAGTCAAACCTCCGCGACTCCAATCGATTTGAGCGGATGCCCACAGTTGGCTCGCTCCACTCGCATAACGGTGCCCGAGGTCTCGTGCTTCCACGATTGGCACCGGTGGCGCAACCGCGACCATGTCGTGACCCTCGCTACTGGAGCCAGTGGATGAAGGATTGCGTGCCCAGGTAAGGAGCTACGATCGTAAACGCGTATCCCGCCGACGTTAGTGGCCGGTCTGCTCAGATGCGCCCGTAGCCCCGGGCATCGGAACAGCAACCACTTCGAGGCCGTCGATGCCGCTGAAGTCGGTGGGGTTGCATGTATAAACGGGCAGGCCGTTGGCAACGGCCGTAGCGGCGATCATCGCATCGTAGGCGCGCGCGGTGGCCTTGCGACCGGCGCGCCGCAGCGAGGCCGCCACGCCTCCGAATGCGCGGGCGGCGTCTGCATCGAAGGGGAGCGGGTCGAAGTCGGCCTCCGCCTGCTGCAGGTGGGCTTGACGCGCGACGCACTCGCTCTCCTCGCC
Source organism: uncultured Solirubrobacterales bacterium (assembly GCA_963791485.1). Lineage (GTDB taxonomy): Bacteria > Actinomycetota > Thermoleophilia > Solirubrobacterales > Solirubrobacteraceae > Palsa-744. The sequence goes on along the minus strand of CAWBSO010000005.1, from coordinate 182,225 downwards.
GGCGACCAGTGGCCCGACGGAGAGCTCGGCGAGGGTCACGGCGGTGATGAGGGGCTCGGCGGGCAGCGCCGTCGCGTCCGTGAGGCGCTGCAGCAGGATCACCGTCGAGGTGTCGAGGACTCCCCGAGCCGGTGTGGTCTGCTCGCTCACAGTCTCGCGTCCAGCGCTCGGTCGACGTCCTCGCGCAGGGCGACGGGGTCCACTCGGGGCAGTCGCCGCCAGCGGCGCAACAGAGCCTCCGCCGAAAGTGTGGGAGGCGATATCGCGCGCAGCTCGGCGACTGCCCTGCCCGCGCGGGTGATCGTGATCTGCTCTCCGCGGGTGGCGCGATCGACCACCTCGCCGCCGTGGTTGCGCAGATCTCTGATGCTCACCTCGGCCATGTGCACAGTGTATCACGCGTGATACAGCGGCGCGCAGCCGCGCCTCTCCGATGCTAGAGTAAAAACCATGAATGCGACAGCATCTGCGCATGAGCTAATTACTGACGGGTTCTCGCCTCGCGAACGTGAGGTGCTTTCGTATGTCCTCGACGGGGGACTGACCAACCGCGAGATCGCCAAGCGGCTCTCGATCACGCCGCAGGCGGTCCAGCGGATCTTGGCGGATTCAATGCGGGGCCTGCTCGTGGATCGTGCGCGGGTGGCGGCCACCCGGCGGCGGCTGGAGGTCGTGATCGACGCGATGCTGCCCGACTCGGTGCCTTCCTCCGCGGAGGCGTGGCATGCCCAGCAGAACGCCCGGGCGCGTGAGGAATTGCTGCGGGAGTTCGGGGCGCTCACGGCCGAGCAGGTCTCAGATCTGGCGGGCTCGCGAGCCGGCAATCGCTCGGCGCTGGCGTCGCGGTGGCACGGCGAAGGGCGGATCGTGGGAGTGCCGTGGCATGGCCGCACGCTGTATCCGGCGTTTCAGTTTCGCGACGGGCGGCCCAACCCGGTCGTGGGGCGTGCGGCGGCGACCCTGCGCGATCGAGGTCTGAGCGGATGGGCGCTCGCCCTGTGGTTTCTCACGCCGAGCGGGTGGCTGTGGGATCGCCGTCCGGTCGACCTCCTCGACGAGGATCCCGCAGGAATCCTCGCGGCGGCCGACGCAGCGCTGTCGCTGCCCGCTTGAGCGGCCTCCCGGAGCCCTCCGCCGGCGGCGGGCTCGCGTTCGAGCTGGAGACCCTGGCTCCCGGCACGCGCCTCGTGCGCGTCCACGACCGCGATCTCGACGAGCTCCAGTTCAACTCGTCGCCGCAGCCGGTCGCGCGTTTTCGCCCGATCGGCAGGCCGGTCGTTCCGACCCTGTATGCCGGGGTGGACGAGGACGTCGCGATCGCCGAGGGACTGTTCCACGACGTGCCGATCCGCCCCGGCGCCGTCCGGCAGTATCCGCTCGCGGGCCTCGACGGCAGGGTGATCAGCGAGCTCGCGCCAGCCCGCGAGCTCACGCTCGTCCAGTTGCACGGCTACGGGCTCCAACGCCTTGGGGTCACTCATGGCGAGCTGATTGAGGCGCCGGCGGCGGCGTACCCGTGGACGGCGCGGTGGGCGCGGGCGCTCCACGCGGCTGGCGCGCAGGCCGATGGGCTGGTGTGGATGAGCCGCCGGTTCACGGGACGCGCCGCGCTCATGCTGTGGCAGCAGACGGCCAGAGTGCAGCCCGGCGACCTCGAGATCGTCGCTCCCGCCCGCCCCCTGTGGGAAGGCCCCGGCCGCGAGCTCGTGCTCGAGAGCGCGGCACGGGCCGCCATCCGGCTGATCGCGTGAGTCGCGGCGCCCCGCGGGGGGGTGCTTTTGTGTCCTACCGCCACGGCGAACATAAAGCCGATCCAATTTTCGTCCGATGGGTGAGCTGAACTGCGGGTAGAAGTGTTCCAAGGGATGTGGACTTCTTCCCCAGCGCGTGATCCCAATGCTGACGCTCTTCTTGATCCTGCTATCGCTCGTGTGGCTCGTCGTGGCCGTCGTCGTGATCGCCGCCTGCCGGATGGCCGCCCGCGGCGAGCGCGAGTTCGCACGAGGCTCACAGCTCCCGTGCGCCGCAGAAGAGGCTCACAGCCCCCGTGCGCCGAGTACGTGGGGCACGGTACGCAGCAGGATCTTGACGTCGCCCCACAGCGACCAGTTGGCGACGTACAGGTAGTCCATCGCGCCCATCTCGTTGAGCGGCACGCGCGCCGGGCCGAGGATCTGCCACGGGCCGGTCATGCCCGGCATCAGCTCCAGGCGCCGGCGGTACCACCCCTCAACGCAGCGGTCCTCGTCAATCACCAGCGGCCGCGGGCCGACGAGGCTCATCTCGCCGCCGATGATGTTCAGCAGCTGGGGCAGCTCGTCCAGGGCGCTCTTGCGCAGCAGCCTGCCGACGCGCGTCACGCGGGGGTCGTCGGCGATCTTGAAGAGCCCCTCCTGCGCCTCGTTGCGGTCGCGCAGCGAGTCCTTCAGCGCCTCTGCGTCGGGGATCATCGTGCGGAACTTCAGCAGCTCGAAGTGTTTGCCGTGGCGTCCCACGCGCTGCTGGCGGAAGAAGACCGGGCCGCGGTCCTCGAGCTTGATCGCGACGGCGATCACGGCGAACAGCGGCGCCACCGCCAGCAGCCCCAGCGAGGCGCCGACCAGGTCGAAGGCGCGCTTGACGACCCCCGATGAGCGCGACATCTCAAAGCGCCTGACACCCATCAGCGTGACGCCGTGGAGGTCGTCGAACTCGACCGAGGAGCCGACCACCTCCAGCAGCCGCGGTAGCACACTGACCCGCACCCCCACCGCCTTCAGCGTGCGCACCAGATCGAGCATCTCGCCCCCGTCGGCGCTGGTCGGCGCGACGATCGCGCGGTGCACGTTCAGCGTGCGCGCCAGGCTGCGGATCTCCGAGAGCCGCTGCGCTGAGAAGGTGTTCGTCGACCACGTCCCGACGTCGTCGAGGTCGAGGTGCCCGACCAGCTCGGCCTTGACGCCGCCGTGCCCGGCGAGCTTCGAGCGGATCGTCCGCGCCGCGGCCTGATCGCCGATGAACAGGCACCGTTCTGCCGGTACGGCCCACAGCGCGAGGGCCCGGGCGCTCGAACGGGCCAGCACCAGCAGTAGCATCAGCACCAGCCACAGCAGCAGCGCCTCGCGGCGGCTGAGCAGGGCGCCGTGAATGACGAAGCCTCCGGCCAGCCAGGCGGCCAGGGCGCCCAGCGTCGCTACCTGAAACAGTTTCGGCGCCTCATCGAGCGTCGTCTTGTGCAGCAGCACGTCGTCGCGGTCGTACAGACCCAGCATCTTCGTGCCCAGCAGCAGCGCCAACAGCCCGCACACGCTCACCCACGTCAGCTGCAGAGCCTTCCCCGAGACTGCCGCCAGCACCACGAAGGCGCCGACGATCGCGACGACGTCGGCCGCCATCAGCGCGCGGCGGAACAGCGATTCGCGCGAGCGGTTCTCGACCAGGCCCCGCGTCTCGGCGGGCCGCTCCTCGCGGGCGCCGACGATGCGTGCCCGCCTGCCTTCGAGCTCGGTGAAGCCAGCCGGGTTTGGCAGTGCTTTCGCACTGCCTCGCGCCTCTGAAACTGGTATCTCCGCCTTGCTGCTGACTCCCCCGCTCATTCGTTCGCCTCCCTGGCGCTCGTTGCCCCTACTCGCTCCCTGCCTCCAGCGGTTCTCCCCCCAGCGCGAGGATTCCCATGCCGAACCCCCGCTCCGTGTCAAGAATCAGGTTGACCGCCTCGTTGCGCGAGCGCACCCCCAGCTTCCCGAAGGCCGAGGAGAGGTGGCTCTTGACGGTGCTCTCCGCCAGGAACAGGCGCTCGGCGATCTGGCTGTTCATGTACCCCATCACCACCAATCCGAGAATCTGCTTCTCGCGCGTGGAGAGCGCCGGCGGAGCGATCTGCCGCCATTGCTGCCTGGGCACGCAGATCTGGCCCGCGCGCACGGCCTGCAGGCAGGGGCCGAGCGTGCCCGCCATCTCCCGTTCGAGCACCACCCCGACCGCGCCGGCGGCCAGCACCGCGCGGACCTCCCAGCGCTCGATCTCGGGACAGAGCACGACGACCAGGGCCTGCTCGATGCCGCGCCGCAGCGACTCCACCAGCTGTGCGGCGTGGGAGCTTGCATCCTCGACCCGGAGCACGACGAGCGCGCTCTCGTCCTGCCCACCGCGCGCGAGCAGATCGTGCGCGTCGTCGAACGCGGCGAGCTCCCACCCCTGCTCCTGCAGGATCGCGCCGATGCTCTCGCGCGGCCCGTCGCCCGCGACGAGCGCGACGGCGATCTCGGTGTCCGCCAGGCGGCTTGCGACGCCGGCACGCACCATCTGGGATCTTGCGGCCGGCATGATCGACTAACGGCGCTCCCGGTGTCAGACTTACGGAGCGTCGGCCGCGGGTTTGCTCAGAGCTCGACGAGGCGGCTGAACGATCCGTCGCCGGGGGAGAGAACCGGCTGGCCGTCGCACTCCACCCACGCGTGGGCGAGGAAGTCCGGCGCTGCCCGTGCGCCGATCACGAGCTTGGCGGGGACGCCCCGCCGCGCCAGCAGTTGGGTGAGTACGAGTGAGCGCGTGAGGCAGCGCGTGTCGCCCGGCATCGGCTTCAGGGTCCGCGCCACGACCCACCCCAGGCGGCGGGCTTCCGCGAGCGCGTCCGAGGCGCGGGCGTGGGGTGGCAGCGATGGATCCGAGCGCAGCGTCGCGAGCACCGGTTCGATCGGCGCGCGCCGCAGCTCGCGGCGCGCTCTGCACGTAGGCCGCCACGATCTCGGCGGCGAGGCGCGCGCGAGCCACCGGGCCCAGGGGTGAGGGGGGCAGGCGGCGGGCCGTTGCACCGGGCATGGCGATCGAGGGAGGCAGCTCAGTGCGAAGGGTCGCCATCGAGCTCGATCAGTCCCCGCGCGAGCAGACCGTCGCAGAGCCCGCACATGTCCCGTTCGACGACCGCCTGCGGCTGTGCGTACTCCCCTGCCACCGCCGCCGCCGCCTCGCGCAAGCTGGAGGCCCGCTCCAGCGCTTCGAGCATGCTGCCCGCGGTCGCGTTGAGCCCGTGGTACTTGCCCGTCTGGAGGTTGAACACGACGGTCTCCGTGGGCAGGCGGCGGTAGACCACGTGCTGCGGAATCCTGACTCTCGATGTCGCCAATGAGGCGGCATGCAGGCGGCGATGCGGTGTCAGGCGATGCGTGCATGCCCCTACAACTGCTGTGGCACGCGGATTCTTTCGTGTCCCACGAATCGTGGAACCCGACGTCGTGTGCGTTTGAACAGCGGATAGCCGGTCTCCCCGCTGGGAGACCGGCTATGAAGCCTTACGGCCCGCTCGTCCCGGCGCCGCCCGCGGGGATGGGCGTGCCCGCGTAGTAGGTGGCGTCGAAAACGCCTGCGGGGTGGCCCGCGGCGGTGAGCTCTGTGAGATCGCCGTGATCCTCGATCCGCGGAGCCTCGTACTCGGTGGTGTCTGTGCTCTTCTCCATGTTTCCTCCTTTCCTTGGAAGAGAGCATGCATCTTAGAGAGGCGATCCGGCTCATTTCAAGGACCGAAAAAGTATGGGACCAAAAAAGTACGGTCGCGTGGTTGGGGCGAGCAACCGGCTTGGCCGTAGCCGATCACGAGCTCTCAGCCGGCTTGGGATGCGAGCCAGCTGTTGCGCGATCGCGATCCGCCACAGGGGGCCCGCGCCGAGCATCGAGCGATCGCTCCGGCGACACCCCGATTCTCCGGTCGAGAGCCTCCGGTGCTACATAGGCGCGAACGGGGGCGTCGGCTTGTCGCAGGGGCTCGATCAGCGCCGCTTCGTCGGCGCGCATGCCCGCGAGCACCAGGGGGGTGAAGTGGCTCTTGGCGTGCCGGGTGCGCACGGCCTCGGGAATCAGGCCGGTCAGTGCGTCGCGCAGCAGCGGGCGATCGCGAACGGGATCGAACTGCGCTCGTGGCGGGAGCCGCAGCGCGACTTCGATCAGTCGCAGGTCGTGGAGGAAGGGATGGCGCAGGTCGATGCTCGCGATCGATGGCTTCGCGGCGGAAGTGAGCGCCCATGTCGAGGGTCTCGCGCATATCGATCAGGCTCTCGCGCCTGCAGGCGCCACCACAACGGCCCCTCGCGGCGATCCCGCTCGGCCGCGATCTGCAGTTCGGCCAGCGCCCGGGCATCTGCGGGCGCGACGATCGCGTTGGCGGACGCCGCGCTGCTCGCCCGTCGCGCCCGCGCCTCGCGGCGACGCCGGACGGGTGCCGGCACAAGCGGGCTCACGCCGTAGTGGCGCAGCACGCGCAGCGCACGCGTCTGTGCCGGGTGAAGTCCCATGCCCGGGATGCGCCCGGCGAGCGACCAGGCCGTGTAGCAGCCTGCCCGCGCGAAGCATGTCGGCGATCAGGTGGGCCGCGAGCCCGAACAGCTCGTCGCCGCCCTCCCCGTCGAGCATGACGTCCACGCCGAGCTCCCGGGCCCGCGCCATCATCGGCTGCCACAGGAACAGGTTCGGCGTGGCCGGCGGCAGGCGCCAGCGGGCGATGTGCGCGAGCGCCGGAGCGAGCATCGAGCTGGCCGGGTCGAAGGCGACCAGCTCGAGCGCCAGGCGCGTGTGGCGGGCCGTCGCCTCGATCAGCTCGCTCTCGTCGGCGACCGGATGGGTCGCGAAGGCGCCCCCGAGCGCAAGCCGCGCGGCCGTCGGCGAAGCCGCCGGCCGCCAGGCCCGCCGCCACGCAGGCCGAGTCCAGGCCACCGCTGAGCTTCACCGCCGGGCGCTGAGCGCCGGCCGCGGCTCGCCCGACCGCGGCGAAGGCCGCCTCCCGCAGACGCTCGGCGAGCGTCGCCTGCGCTTCCCTGCTCGATCCCTTCGTAGCGAAGGTGCCACCAGCGCTCGACGCGTTGCGCGGCCGCTCGCCGAGCACCAGCCGGTGGCCGGCCGGGACGCGCCGCACGCCCTCATACAGAGTGCGCCCGTGCGGGGCGATGCCGTTCTCGATCCACTGCAGCAGCGCGAGTCGATCCGGAGCCGGGGTGCGTGGCAGCAGCTCGAGCAGATCGCGCTCGTGCTCGGCGAACAGGAGCCCGTCCGCCGCGTGTGCATAGACCAGCGGCTGGGCGCCCAGCTGGTCGCGCGCCACCACGCAGCGATCCCGCTCGCGGTCGAGGGCCACGACGACGAACCGGCCGCACAGAAGCCCACACGCCGCCTCGCCCAGCTCGGCGAGCGCTCCCGCGAACGCGGCGCGCAGATCCCCGCCCGGTCCGAGGCCGAAGCGCTCGGCGAGCTCGCCGCGGTCTTCCGGCGCGCCGAACAGCCAGCCCCACCAGCTGCTCCGCACGAGCTGGGGCGGGCCGAGCATCGCGAGTCGGCCCGCCTCGGTGGACCGACGCTCCGCGACGCTCGGCTCGCCCGCTCGAGCAGCTCGCCGGCTTGTGCGCCCCAGGCTCCGGCGAGCACCGCTGCCGCTCAGAGCTCCAGCAGGCGCTCGCGGCTGCCCGAGCGGGCGTTCGGCCGCGCCGGCTCTCCCGGGCCATCGCACCGAGGCGAGGTGCTCGTGGACGATCGCCGCGAGCCCAGTTGCATCGACGCCGGGCTGCACGCGCAGACGATGGGTCAACTCCGCTCGATGCGATCGCGGACACGACGTCGAGCTGGCGCCGCAACCGAGCCGGTGTGCGCACGGACAGGTTGAACGTGCTCGCGATCAGCTCGAACGGGTCGACGGCCTCGAGCCGTTCCACGGCCGGCTCCCGCGCCGAGCGCTCGAGCAGGAACACGCATCCCAGCGGCGCCGCGTCCGGCGCCTCGCCGCTCACGTAACGCTGCTTGCCCTCGACGGTGCCCGCCGGGCGGCCGAGGGCCGCACGCTCCTCGGCGGAGAGCCGCTCGTCCTCCGCGGCGCGCAGCTGGAGCGCCACCGATCCAGCGTGGGCGATCAGCGCGCCGTCGCTCAACCGCAGCGCGACGACGTCGTCGCTGAGCAGCTGTCCTCCCGCTCTGAGGAGCGCCGCGGCCAGCGAGCTCTTGCCGGCGCCGGCGGGGCCCAGGAGGAGCACGGCCCTGCCGTCCAGCACGACGCCCGAGGCGTGCATCACCTCGAGCCCTCGGAGCGTCGCGGCGAGCGGCAGCGCCTGAGCCGAGACGATCGATCGCCCAATCATCGTTCACGGGATCGGGCTCGCACAGCAGCTCGAGGCCGTCGGGTGAGATCAGCACGCGCCCGAAGTCTCGAGCCCACAGCAGATAGCCGGCCGGCTCGGCGAAGTCGATCGAGCGCACCAGCGTCTCGCCGTCATGAATCTCGCGCACCCGTACCGGCCCGGTGGTGAGGGCCTCCCAGCGCCGGTTGAGCTCAGCGGCGTCCAGACGTACGCGTGAGGGCGGCTGCGCCGAGGTCTTGCCGCTTCCTCGCCCGGGTCCCGCGACTGAAGTCGAATCGTCGCCTCCTCCGAGCCCGGGATCGAGATCCGCGAATCGATGCGCAGCGCGAGGCCGAACGCGGTGCGGTGGTGCTCTTCCCGCTCCGCGTCCTGGCGCTCCTCACTCGGCGCCGTCATCCACGATCTCGATCAGTCCGCGCTCGAGCAGCCCTTCGACGAGGGCGAGCAGATCGCGCTCGATCTGCTCCTGCTCGACGCCGTACTCGCCGGCGAGCTCCGGCACCGCATCCCCCACCGTGGGCGCCGCCTCGAGCGCCTCCAGCATCCTGCCCGCGGTCGGGTTCAGGCCGTGGTATCGACCCGTCTGCAGGTTCAACACGACCGTCTCGGCGACGAAGCTGCGGCACACCACGTGCTGGGGCAGGCGCACGCGGGCGGCGAGCAGTTCGCTGGTGGAGGGAGAGGACATGGGCAGAGGCGCTCCTGGATCGGTTTTCAATACTCGGCGATGGTTCCGGTACGCTGACCGTAGCGGATCGATCGCGCGCAGCAGCATGAAGCCGGCGGGGAGCAGGACGGCGATGAAGCCGACGAGCTTGAGCAGATCCACCGCCGCGGAATGCGCCAGCGGCGTGTTCACGAGCAGATGGCGCAGCAGGTCGGCGGCGGGTGTGAACGGCTGCACTTCCGAGGCCCAGCGGATCCACCCCGGCAGCACCGCGATCGGGAAGTACAGGCCGCCGACGATCGCCATCCCGGCGATGATGAACTGAGTCGCGCTCGACACCTGCTTGAACGCCATCACCAGCGCCACGAGCAGGAACGCAAAGGGCATGAAGGCCAGCATGCCGAGCAGCGACACCGGGATCGCGAGCACGGCCGTCGCCGCCAGCGGCAGCCCGAAGATGACGGTCGCCAATCCCAGCATCAGCGACTCCGGTCAGCATCGCGCTGAGCAGCGGAAACAGCATCGTGCCGAGGATCCCGTTGACCGGTCCGTGGGCGCTCACCAGGAAGCGCTCGATCGTGCCCGAGACGAGTTCCTGGCGCACGGTGACGGGCATGATGCCCAACGAGATGGTGAGGATCTGGACGATCACCAGGCCGACGATCACGAAGCCGAAGTAGCCGCCCGGAGAGTGAATCGTCTTGGCGGTGATGATGTGGCTGATGTAGTAGAAGAGGGTGATCGTGAACAGCGGACCGAGAAACTGCGCGATCGAGCTGGGTGCGGTAGCTCACGAACAGGATCGCGTCGCGGCGCACGATCCCCGACATTGCGTCCCACCACAGTCTCATTCCACGCGCTCCAGGTGTCCCTCTTCGAGGGTGTAGCCGGCGTCGCACGCGAGCACCCGGTCCTCGCCGCGCGGAGAGCACCACAGGATGGCGGCGCCACCGTCGGTGACCCGCTCGATCTGCTCGCCGAGCAGCTGGTAGCCGTCGTCGTCGAGCGAGTTGCGTGGCTCGTCCAGCAGCAGCACGCGCGGTTCGTGCAGGAAGGCCATCGCGAGGCGGATGCGCTGGCGCTGGCCCATCGACATGCGATCGACCCGCCGCTCGGCGAACTCCTCCAGGCCAAACCGCTCGCAGGCTGTCCGCCACCAGCTCGGCGCGTCGCTCGCGGGGGACGTAGGCGAGCCGCGCCCAGTAGTCGAGCTGCTGGCGCACGCGCATCCGCGCATTCAGGCCGCGGTCGCCCGCGGAGAGGAAGCCGATCTGGCGCTGATAGCGGCCGCCCCGCGAGGAGGGCGTGAGCTCGCCCATGCGCACGCTGCCACGCTGGGGCAGCAGGATGCCGGCGGCCAGGCGCAGCAGCGTGGTCTTGCCCGCGCCGTTGCGCCCGCCGATCCAGGTCACCTCGCCCGCGCGCAACGTCAGGCTGACGTCGTCGAGCACGGGAGGCTTGGGGCCCTTCCAGCGGTGGTAGAGGCGCTCGAGCTCGAGCAGTGGCGGCGCCCGGCAGTCCGCGGAGGATGCGTCGCCATCGACGCATTGCAGTGGGGACCGCTGGCGCTGCTGAGGTGGTGGAGCTCATCGCGGGATCATGGGAGGAGGGAGCTGACGAGACCCTAACAACGGCTGGACGGGCCACATACGTACGTGTGCCGATCACGCGACGGCGGCCGGACTGCGCATCGTGCGCGGACTGCCACGAGCTCCGCCAGCAGCACGGCGGCCAGGGTCTCGACACCGACGCTCGGATCGGCGTCCAGCTGCCAGATCGGAACGTGCGCCGCGATCGCGCCGGCCATTTCAAAGCGGGTGCGCTCGCGCTCGCGCGTGCGCGGGAAGCGCAGCAGCGAGCCCAGCAGCGCGGCGAGCGGCCGGCCGGCTCTGCGCAGCTCCGTCGCGAGTCCGGGAGTGCGGTTCAGCACGACCACCGCCGCCAGCGGCAGCGGCTCGCAATGCACGGGCACCGCGATCCAGCGCTCCCCGGCGAGCGAGGCGAGCTGCTGCGGCGGCGTCGGGGAGAGTGCCCTGCTCAGTGCCGCGAGCCGCGCGGCGGGAACGGTCATCAGGGGCGGGGCCGGGTGAGCGAGCGGAGGGCCGTCTGTGCCGGCCGGCTCCAGCACGAGCACGTCGTCTGCCATCAGCGTCAGGCCGCGAGCCAGCAGCTCGCTCAGCAGCGTGCTCTTGCCGCCGCCCGTCGTGGCGGTGATCGCGATCGCGCCCTCCGGCGTGGCGAGGGCGCCGGCGTGCAGGGCCTCGTAGCCGTGCAGCCAGCGCGACCGTGAACAGCACCGAGTCGAGCACCACCCGCCACCACGACGATTCGGCCGGGTCCGCCGGCGCGCACCGCAGCACGCCCGCGTCGGCAGCGAGGTGATGGATTGCGCGGGTCCCCGCGGCGGGCGCGCCGCGCCGGTCGGGGGGGGCGCCGTGCACGAAACGGTGGTCGCCCGCCCGCCCACGCTCGACGACGAACGGGGCGCCGTCGATCGTCCCCTCCCAGCCGACCGCGTCGAGCCCCGACCAGCGCTCGGCGATCTCTGTCGGGGAGGCCGAGCGCAGGCGCAGGATCGGCTCGGTCAAGACCCGCTGCGCCCACGCGCCGGGGAGCTCCAGGGTGGTGCGCAGCCCCAGCCCGAACGCGGCCGGGCCCAGCCGTCGCTCCGTGTCCCCGTGCGCTGCCAAACTACCCCTTCCCGCCCGCCTTCTTCGCCTTCCTGTGCCGCTTCTTCGGCGGTTTACTCTTCTTGCAGATGTGATAGGTGCGGCTGGCCGACAGGTGGTGCCCGAGGACCGTCGTGGCGCGGATCTTGATCGTGAACGCGCCCTTGGAAAGTTTTCTCAGGTTGAGTGTCGCGACGATGTAGTCGCCCTTGTGCGAGGTCGCGAGCCGGTGGCCTTTGAAGGTGATCGTGACCTGCTTGAACGGGTCGTACTGCGGCTCCTTGAGGTGGATCTTGAACAGCCCCACTCGCAGGCACTGCTTCGCGCTCGGCAGCGTCAGGCTCTCAACCGGGCCTGTCTCACCCGGGCCCGCGGAGCCGGAGCCTGCGTTGCCGCTGGAGCCGGACGTGCCCGAGACGACCGGCAGGGGGGCGGTGGGCGTCGAGCTGACGCAGCCGTAGGTGACGTGGTGTTCGGCGTATTCGGAGGCTTCCCTGGGAGCGCCATCGGGGGCGATCGTCGGCTGTGCCGTGCCCGGATCGCTGAAACAGACGCGAAGGTAGCGGGAGCCGTTCGGTTCGTGCAGCACGCGCCAGGCGGTGGGCCCGAGTGTCGTGTTCGGGGAACAGTCCGCGTGGAACCACTGGTGCAGGCCCCAGTACGAGCCGTCGGACTGCGGCGTCATGTCGGTCCACATGTGTTCGCCTTCCTTGTGCGGACAGTTGGCAAACGTCGTCGCGACGGTGACGATACCTTCGAACTTCCCGCCGGCGATCGGGGTGATGTCGACCTGGCCGTGTTCGAACGACCATACGCCTTCGATTTCCGAGGCGGCTCCCGTTTCCGAGGCGGCTCCCGCGGAGACGGCGCCGACGCTCAGTAGCGCCGCCGCGAGGACTGCGACGATCGCCCACGGCCTGCAGCGCACTGCGTGGAGAATCCGGCTCATCGATTGCACACCCTTCTGATCGTTGTCAAGCACCCGCGAAGCTCGTCGCTGGCAGTAACGGGTCGGACCGCTGCCGACTTGCGGCGATCAAGCCCAGAGGTGCCCTCGGCCATGCTTAGGAGGAACGCACGCGCGATATTCCTTCTCCCGCACCATAAGTCCCGCCCACCGGCAACCGTTGCTGCGGCATGGCGACGCAGGCCGATATGGCCACGCAGGCCCCCGATGGCGAGCGCGCCGCGCGGGACGCCGACGCGATCTTCCACCGCCTGACCGAGCCCGCGGGAGCGCGCGGCGCGGGCAGGGCGGGGGGCCGCGGGGCGCCCGCCAAGACCGAGCGCAGCCCCAACGTGCGCTGGGAGCGCGAGACGATCACGCGCGGCGAGCGCTGGCAGGCGCTCGGGCTCACCGGCGCGACGGTGTGGCTGACGGGGCTGCCCGCCGCCGGCAAGTCGACGATCGGACGCGCGATCGAGGAGCGCCTCGTGTACGCGGGGCGCCCCGCGTACCTGCTCGACGGCGACAACCTCCGTCATGGCCTCAACGGCGACCTCGGCTTCGACGAGTGTGCGCGCGCGGAGAACGTGCGCCGCACCGCGCACGTGGCGCGCCTGTTGGCGGAGTGCGGAGCGGTGGCGCTCGTGAGCCTCGTCAGCCCCTACGCCGCCGACCGCGAGCTCGCGGCGACGCTGCACGCCGAGCAGGAGCTGGCGTTCCTCGAAGTCTTCGTCGGTACCTCCCTGGAGCAGTGCGAGCAGCGCGACCCCAAGGGCCTCTACGCCCGCGCGCGCTCGGGCGAGCTGCACGGGCTGACGGGGGTGGGCGCCCCCTACGAGGCCCCGACCGCGCCCGACGTCGTGGTGGGCGCCCCCGGCGAAGCGATCGAGGCGGCGGTGGACCGCGTGCTGGAGGCGCTCGCCGCGCGCGGGGCGATGAGCGCCGAGCAGTGACCGTCCTGCCGCTCGCGCTCGCGGCGTGAAGGTCCGTCCGCGCATAAACGGCCGCGAGGTTCCGATCGCGTGGCCTACCGCGTGAACGGCCGCGACGTTCCGATCGCGCGGCCGGCGGCGTCGAGCGCCTGCACCTCGAAGCTCGTGTAGCTCTGCGCCAACGGGATCGCCGTCTCGAACCCGGACTTGGCGGCGCTTGCCACGGCGCTCAGCTGAGTGGCGTTGGGCCCGGCCAGGACCCTCCAGGAGACGACCCGGGTGGCGCCGTTCCAGCTCGCATAAACCGTGGTTCGACCACCCTGCCGGGCGGCGGCGCCGACGGGCGGTGTGAGCGGCAGGCCGACCCACGGGTCGAGCGTCTCGCGGTAGCTCAGATCCGAGCCGGGGAAGTTGCCCTCAAGCAGCCGCTGGCCGGAACGGGTGAACTCCGAGAAGTAGGGCTCCGAACCCCAGCCGACGAACACGTTGCTGTTGCTCAGCGGCTGCGTGTCGCCCATGTATTCGGTTTCGAATTCGCCGCCCGAGGGGTACTGGGCGACGAGCGTGGCGGTGCGGGCCTGCTGGTCGAGATCGAGCACCAGCCCGCGCGAGGGCCCCGTGGCGTGCACCGAGGTGCCGCCGCCGGTGAGCTGGCAGCAGTGGTCGTCGAACATCGTGATCGTCGAGCGGGGCCCCGCCGCGCTCGAGCCGGGGGCGAACGCCACGTCGTGCTGCCACTGGAAGGCGGCACCCGGGCCGAACTTGAAGCTCGAGCGCTTGCCGCCGAGGATCCACTCGATCTTGCCGCTGGCGATGTTCACCAGGTAGGCGGCCCACGTGTTGCGCATCGACACGAGGAAGGTGCCGTTGGCGCTCAGTTCGAGCGCGTTGACATGGTAGGTGTCCCACGGGAACCCGTTGGTCGGCACGGTCGCGTAGGAGTCGCCCGGCGGGATGTGTTCGAGTGCGTCCCAGGTGCGCAGCAGCTTGCCGGTCTTGAGGTTGTACTCCTGCACCGCGGAGTCGATCAGCGCGCCGTTGTAGGCGCCGCCGTAGGCGGAGAGGTTCCGAGCGACGTTCTTGTTGGCGGTCACCCACGCGTCCTCGCCGCTGATCACCAGTGCATGGAGGGTGAGCACCCAGCCGTCGGCGCCTTTCAGCCGCGCCACGGTCTGGTAGTGGCGGTTGACGACCACGTCTTCGCCGCTCTCGGTCGAGCCGGTGTTGGTGACGACGCCCTGCCACCACGCGAGCGCCGGCTGGCCTTCGTAGGTCTGCAGGCTGAGGTTGGCGGCGACGACCTTTTCCGGCACCGGTCGGAACCACACCGGCTGCAGGTTGTCGTCGAGGATCAGCGGCCCGCTCTGGCCGACCAGCGGGGGGTAGTTGAGGTTGTAGAAGTTGGTGGCGAGGATGTACCCGGGCGCGAGGCGGCCGGCGAGCGTGGGCCCGTCCTTGTGGATCACCGGGGGATGCAGCGAGGGCTCGGTGACGAAGCTGTAGGTGCCGTTGGTCGTGTATGCACCGACCGGAGCGCCGTGCGAGCCCGCGAACGCGGTGTCGATCGCGATGAACCCCACGACGACGACGGCGATCGCCACCGTCAGGCGGCGCGCAGCTCCGCGTAGCGCGCCGGCGGGGGCGGGCACCGCCAGGAACGTGACGAGCGCCGCCGCCGCGGCGAGTCCGCCTCCGATCAGGTAGGCGAGGCGGAAGCCGTCGGTGAGTGCCTGCGGCACCTGTACACCGGTGCCGATCAGGTGGCTGGAGCGCTGCGTGGCGAGCGTCACCAGGATCGCCAGCCCCAGCCCGCCGCCGATCTGGCGCGAGGTGTTGACCAGGCCGGAGGCGAGTCCCGCTTGCCCCTCCCTGGCGCCTTGGGTGGCGGCGATTGTCGAGGGGACGATCGACATCGCGATCCCCGCCGCCGTCAGCAGCCCGGGCAGCATGATGTAGATGATCGCGCTGCCGCTGGAGCCGACTTTGGCCATCAGCAGCATCCCCGCTGCCAACATGATCAAGCCGCCGCCGAGCACCGGGCGCACGCCGAAGCGGCTGACGAGCTTGCCGGTGCGCGAGGCAACCAGCATGATCATCAACGTCATCGGCAGGAACACCAGGCCGGTGTGCAGGGGGGAGAGCCCGAGCACCTGCTGCAGGTAGAGCGAGCTGACGAACCACATCGGGAACAGCGAGGCGCTGAACAGCAGCACGATGTTGTTGGCGATTCGCAGCGGCTTGGTCAGCTCCTTGAAGGGGATCAGCGGCTCCGAGGCAAAGCGCGTCTCGATCACCACGAACACCGCGAGGATCAGCACGCCGCCGATGATCGGGCCGAGCGCGGCGAACGTGTCCCAGCCCTTGAGGCCCGCTTCCACGACCCCGAAAACCAGCACCATCTGGCCAATCGTCAGCGTCAGCGCGCCGGCGAGGTCGAAGCTGCGGCCTGGGGCACGGCGGCGCTCGCTCACGACCGCGTACGCCACCACAGCGGCGGCGACCCCGATCGGAGGGTTGATCAGCAGCACCCAGCGCCAGGAGAGCTCCTGCGTGATGATCCCCCCGAACAGCATCCCGGCGGCGCCGCCGAGTCCGTTCATTGCCGCCCACGCGCCGATCGCGCGGTGCAGCTGTGGGCCGGGGGCGAACGAGGAGGTGATGATCGCCAGCGAGCAGGCTGCCATCAGCGCGCCGCCGACGCCCTGCGCCGCGCGCGCGAGCACGAGCGTCTCGCGGTCGGCGGCGACGCCGCCGGCGAGCGAGGCGAGCCCGAACACGAGCAGCGCCATCACGAACATCCGGCGCTGCCCGAAGTGGTCGGCCGCGCGCCCGCCGAGCATCAGGAAGCCCGCGAACGTGATCGCGTAGGCGTCGACGATCCACTGCAGTTCGGGCGAGGTGAAGCCGAGACTCGACTGGATCGAGGGCAGCGCGACGTTGACGATGCTGAGGTCGAGGATGACCATGAACTGCGCCACGCAGCAGACGGCCAGCAGCAGCCCCATGCCCCCGCCCCGCCCGCGGCTCTCCTCAGCCGGGGGCGGCGGCGGCGCGACCGGGCTGGCGGTCGTCTCGACGCTCATGAGGTCCTACCGGCCTGCGCCTGACGCTGAAAACGCCTGGTAGGGTGAGCGCCCGAGCCAGCAACAAGCGACGATGAGGGGAGCCCGGCCGATGAGGAGAACGTCACTGACCGCCATGCTAACGCTCGTGGCGACCCTGGCTGCCACCGTTGCGATGGCGGGGTGCGGCGGCAAAAGCGGGAGCTCCTCCTCCACGACATCGACGACGAGCAGCCCGGCGACGACGACCACGAGCACCGTGCACAAGCACGCGACGAAACCGGGGTACTGAGCCGCGGGTCCACCCGCCTATCGGGGGCACGGTCGCCGGCTGCCGTTACCGGCCCACCCAGCGCCGCCCTCACCCCGCCCCGCTCGGCAGCGAGGCGGCGTAGCTGATCACCGGCACCGTGCGCGAGGTGCCGAGCACGTGGCCGGCCGAGTCGAGCGCCTGCACCGCCACGTGGGCGTATTTCAGAGGCAGCGTGGTCGAGCTTTCGAAGCCGCTCGCCGGGATCGTTGTCTGAACCGCCAGCGGGCCGGTGTGCTTGCCCGCGAGCACGCGCCACGCGGCCACTTCGGTGGCGCCGTTCCAGCTCGCGTGCACGACGGTCTCTTCGCTCGTGTCGTTGAGGCTGGCGAGCACCGCCGGCGGGCTCGCCGGGCGCCCGCTCCAGGGGAAGCGGAAGGCCCGGTAGAAGGCCATTTCGTACGGCAGGTGGGCATCGAACAGGAGCGATCCGTCGCGCGCGTACTCGCTGATCGCGGGCACCCCGCCGTAGCCCACGACCGTGCCGGCCCCGCTGGCCAGCGTCTGCATGTTGCCCTGGCTGGGGGCTAACAGCGGGGGGTTGGGGTGGGTGTAGGAGGAGGCGAGGCGGGCTTCGTGGATGGCGAAGTCGAGCGCGATCCGCACGGCGCGCGACTGGTGGTGGATCGGCGGGTTGGAGCCGTCGTCGAAGAAGGTGACTTCGTCGCCGGGGAGGATGCGACCGTCGTGCTGCCACGCCGTTTCCGTGCCCGGCCCCATCTTGAATGAGCTCTTCAGGCCGCCGAGGCGCCAGAGGATCCTGCCGCTGCCGCCTTCGAGCTGGTAGCCGGCCCAGGTGTTGCGCGCCGAGATGAAGAGGTCGCCGGGGGAATCGGCGCCCGCCCGCCCCACGCCCGCTCCCTCCACGTCGATCGAGTTGATGTGGAACCAATCCCACGGCCGCGTGTTGGTCGGCGTCGGGGTCTCGGACTCCGACGCGGCGATGTGGTCGAGGCTGTGCCATTCCCAGCGCACCAACCCGCTCGCCATGTCGATCTCCTGGATCGCCGTGTCGATGATCGCTCCGCCGCGCGCGCCGCCCAGCGGCGTGAGGTTGCAGCGGATCGGGTTGTAGGCGGTGATGTAGGCGACGTCGTGGGGGGCGATCTGGAAGTCGTGCAGGTCGGCGTGCAGCCCGTTGCCGCCGAGCACCTTGGCAACGGTCTGGTAGCCGGAGTTCATCACGACGTCTTCGCCCTGGCCGAAGCCCAATTCGAGCACGCGCCCCCGCCACCACGTCAGGTCGCGCCGGCCGGCGTAGGTCTGCTCGTTGAGGTCCTCCGCCGTTTCGCTACCCGGCAGCCTGCTCGAACCACACGAGCGTGCCCTGCGGGCTGTAGATCAGCGGCCCGTACTGCCCGGGCCCGGGCCCGTTGGTCGTGAGGATGTCGCCCGCCGCGGGGTCGCGGTCGGGCACGGTCACGCTCAGGATCGGTACCTGTGCGCCAGGCAGCGTGGCGAAGCTCTGGTAGTCCGCGGGCGCCGCGCGCGGGTTGGGGAACTCCGCGACGACGCCCGTCGGGTAGGGGGTGTCGACGCTGAAGTCGAAGGCGATCCGCCTGCCGGCGCCGACCGGCCTGCCAGCGCCGCCCGTCTGCGATCGGCCGCTGCTGAGCACGGCCCGCACGACCACGCGCTCGCCCGGGTCGAACGGAGTGTCGGGCACGAAACTCGCGCCGTCGCCCTGCGAGTAGCCGCGCAGGCTGCCGGCGTGAGCGCCGCTGCGCTGGCCCACGACCGAGACCACGTGGATCTCCGCGGCGGGCACCCCCAGGAAGCTGATCTGGGTGTGGGGGTTGGCCATGCCGCTGCCGGGCGCGGGGGAGACGTCGACGCCGGTGCCGCCCAGCGCGGCGGAGCGCACGGGCGTGGTCGGCAGGCACGAGGGCGAGACGCCGCCGCCTGCCACGGTGGCGCTCGAGCCCGACAGCAGTGTCAGGCTGGGGGAGCCGAGCACGATCGCCGACACGCCCCATGCGAGCGCGGCGATCCCCAGGATGATGAGTCCGTTGCGGCGCATGTGCAAATAGAGAACAACCCATGCGCGCGCTGGTCGCGCCCGCGAGCGTCGAGCCGGGAAGGATGCCACATCAAGTGCCGCGCGGCGTGGGGCGCCCGCGGCGATTGCTCTATTTTCCACCTGTGGACCCTTCTGCCAATGCGCTGCGCGTGGTGATCGCCGACGACCATCAACTCTTTCGCGAAGGTTTGAAGGGGATGCTGCAGGACGCCGGCATGGAGGTCGTGGGTGAAGCGGCCGACGGCGCCGACGCGGCGGCGTTGGTGGCGGAGCTGCAGCCGGAGGTGGCCGTGCTCGACCTGAACATGCCGGGCACCTCGGGCCTGCAGGCGCTGCGGCGGATCGCACGCAGCAACCCGGACATCCAAACGGTGGTGCTGACGGTGTCCACCGATGACGGCGACGTGGTCGAGGCGCTGGCGGCGGGGGCGTGCGGCTACCTACTCAAGGACACCCACGTGGATCGGCTGGCGGAAGGCATCAGGCAGGCGGCGGCGGGGCACCTGGTGATCTCGGGCGACGTGGCGAAGGCGCTGATCGCGCGCGTGCGCGCGGACGCCGACGCGCAGGCGGTGCTCCTCGACGCGAGCGCGGGCCCCGGCGGCATGAGCGTCGTCGGAGTTGCGGCCGTGGTCGAGGAGGCGATCGAGGAGCGCCCGACACTGACCCCGCGTGAGCTGGAGGTGCTGCGGCTGATCGTCGAGGGGGCCGACAACGTGGCGATCGGCCAGGCGCTGTCGATCAGCCCCCACACGGTGAAGCAGTACGTGACCAACATCTTCGAAAAGCTCGGAGTGCGCAGCCGCGTCCAGGCGGCCGTCTACGCCGTCCGCGCGGAGCTGGTCTAATCAGGCGGCTAGGCCGATCGCCCGCAGCGCGTCGTCCCGTCCCTCGGCGCCGAGCTTGGTGACGCAGGCGGAGATGTGGCGGCGCACGGTTATCGGCGAGAGCGAGAGGCGCTCGCCGATCTCCGTCGTGGAGAGCCCGCCGCGCAGCATCCGCAGGATCTCCGACTCGCGGGGGGTGAGCTCGACGTCGCCCACGCGCAGCGGGGCGAGCTCACGGTCGGGGAGCATGCGCAGCTCGTGCAGCATCCGCCCGACGAACGAGCGCGGTAGCGCGGCCTCGCCACGCAGCACCCCGCGCAGCGCCGCCGGTAGCCGGTTGGGGGACATGTCCTTGGGCAAATAGCCCCGCGCGCCGGCGCGTAGCGCGGCCAGCAGGTCCTCGGAGCTGGCCGAGACCGTGAGCATCACCACGGCGGTGTCCGGCGCGAGCTCGGCCAGGCGCGCGGCGGCCTCGATGCCGCCGCCGGGCATACGCACGTCGAGCAGGCAGGCGTCGGGACGCTCGCGCAGCACGGCCTCCACTGCGCCGGTGGCGTCGGCGGCCTCGGCGAGCACGCGGAACCCTCCCTGCATCATCGCCATCCGCACGCCCAGCCGGATCGGCGGGTGGTCGTCGGCGATCACGACTGTGGGCGCGCCGCTCACGGAAACACTGCCTCCACCGTGGTGCCCGCGCCGGCGGCGCTGCCGACGTGCACGGCACCGCCGAGCGCGTGCGCGGACTCGCGCATGCTGAGGAGCCCAAAGCCGCCGACGGTGGGGTCGATGGCGGGGGTTTCCTCGAAGCCGCGACCGTCGTCGCGTACGGTGAGCCGCCACCGGCCCGAGTGCTCGAGCACGACCTCGATCGCGGTGGGGCGGGCGTGCTTGACGGCGTTGGTCACCGCCTCGCGGGCGATGTGTACCAGCGCTTCGCGTGTCGGCTGGTCGGGCTGCGTCGAGGTGGAGACCCGCGCGGCGTCGAACCGTAGCGGCGTGTGGCGTGCGGCGGCGCGCACACTGGCCTCGATCGTCTGTGCGATCGGGCGGGTGTCGTGCTCGGAGGGCTCACCCGAAAGCCCACCCAGCACGTCGCGGGCACCCGCGAGCGCGCGTTCCAGAGCGCTGACGACGACGCTGGCACGCGACGCCGGCACCGGGTCGTCGCTGAGCGCGCGCGCGTTGGCGAGCGCGAGCGAGAGGTCCTGCATGATCAGGTCGTGGACGTCGGTGGCCATCTGCCAACGCTCGCGGGCCAGCAGCAGCGTGGCGGCGTGCAGGGCAGCGGCGTTCGGCGCCGCGGCGGCGTGCCCGATGTGGTGTCCACCGCGCCGGCTGCGGGATTCGCCGTTGGCGTGCCCGTTGTGGGGCGTAACGTCCGGCTTGGCGTGTCCGTTGTGGGACGCAGCGTCCTGGTCGGAGTGCCCGTTGTGGTGCGCTGCGTGCGCTACGTCCCGGCCGGCGTGCCCGTTTCGGGGCACGGCAGGCTCGACCGCGATGTCAACGCGATCCTTGTCGCTGCTGGCGATGATCATCCCTGTTCCTCGCTGTCCCAACTGCCCCGTTGCCCCCGGAGCTTGATCTAAGTTCAGAATGGTTCCGTCATCTTGACGCACCATCCCGGCCTACGCCGGCGCACGCGGCTTCCAACCACGGCCTGAACTGAAAGCTACTCCTTGCCTATATCTGCCAATCCATGCTACTGCACGAGCGAGTATAGACGATTTCCATGCAATTTGCGGTCAATTTTACTGAGATGAATCCAAAATTGCGGCGGACTACTGAGAAGCATGGACGCCCCGTCGCGCCAATTGTGATGGACAGGAACATTTCTCACCCCCGGGGTCGGGGGCCGGAAATGTTTCTTATTGGCCCCCACCGTCCCCGAACGGGGCGATCGGGACGCCGTGGTCGCGCTCGCGCATCCCCAGCTCGTAGGCGGCGCCATGTGCGGTTCGCAACGTGCGCGCGGGGCGCCCCGGCCGGCGCACGACGAGCGTGAGAGCGGCGATCGAGCAGTTGCTCACGTCGTGCTGGTGGCTCTCGGATGGTCGCGGTGGGGGATGGCCCTCGCGGTTGTGGCCCCCGCGAACGCTGCCCCGGCCGCCACCGTCAGGATCGGCGTAGCGCCAGCCGGCGAGTGCCGCGGGGGGCGCCTGCACGTGCGCTTCGACCACGAGCCCCCCGGCGCCCGGCAGCGCGAGCACGCAGTGCTCGGGGCGCTCGGCGACCAGCAGCCCCCGCGCGCCCACTCCGCCCAGCCGGTGGCGCTCCCCATCGATGCGCAGCGCCCCGTTGGCGACCCACGGGGTCGTGCGCCCCGCCACGCGCACCCGCCCGATCGCCACGTCGATCCACGCCTCGGGCTCCTCCTCGAAGCCGACACCGTGCAGCCAGATCCAGCGCTCGGCGTGCTGGGCGCCCCAGTTGTGGCCGACCATCCCGCGCCAGCCGTCGAGCGCGAGCGTGCGTGATGAGGGTGTGGCGGCCGACCCCGCGGCGGTGAGAGCAGGGGACCGGGAGGTTGGCCCCGGCGCTGGTGGCAGCTCCAGCGTGCCCTCGAAGCGCGCCGCGGGCGCGGGGCTCGTGAGCTTCGTGCGCGGCAGCGGCGCGCGGTAGAGCAGCCGGTGCGGCAGGTGGCGCAGTTCGGGCTCGGTGGAGGCGAAGCGCAGCGACCACCGGGCCTCGCCACAGGCGCCCTCGGCGCGCCCGGGCCCGAGTCGCGAGTCGCCCACCGCGATCCACGTATCGCCCCCCGGGGCGCAGAGCTCCTCAGTCGTGAGCTTGTGCATGAACGGCGGCGCGTCGGGGCCCTCGAACACGGTGCACCACACCGACCCCTGCACGGGCACGGGTGGGTGGGCCCTTTTTTTGTGCGCGGTGTAGCGGATCCACACCCCGAGCGGACGGTCTGGGGCGACCGCGCGCAGGTAGAAGGACTCGTACATCCCCGCGCCTCGCGGGGCGTCGGGAAACAGCGCGCGGACGCCGGGGGGCTCGCTCACGCTGATGCACCACACGAGCGGTGGCGGGCGTGCGTGCGGGCAGCGTGGAGGCTGGTTGGGGGCATGGACTGCAAGTATCCCCGTATGGAGCGCGACTCGCTTGTCAAGCTGCCAGCCGCGCTCGCCCACTTCGACGCGGAGCCCGCGTCACGCGACGCGCGCTTCCTGCTGGGGATCGACGGCGGCGCCACGAAGACGCTGGCGGGGGTGCTCGACCTCGAGCGCCGGCGCCTGCACCTCGGGCACGGCGGGCCCAGCAACCAGGACGCGGTCGGCGTGAAAGCCGCCGGGGAGGCGCTGTTCGGGGCCGCCGACGAGGCGCTCGCGGGCGCCGGGATCGGCGACGGGGAGCTCGATGCGGCGGTGCTGGCGGTGGCGGGCACCGACACCGACGCGGTCGTGGCCCACGTGCGCGCGGAGCGCTCGGATGAGTGGATCGTGGTCGGCGACGTGGTGGGGGCGTGGGCGACCGCGACCGACGCCCGTCCCGGCGTGGGCGCGATCGCGGGCACCGGCAGCAACGTCTTCGGCGTGGGCGCAAGCGGCCGCGGGTGGCGCGCCGGCGGGTGGGGCCACCAGTTGGGCGACGAGGGCTCGGGCTACTGGCTGGGGCTGCAATCGATCAAGGCGGCGCTGCGCGACCGCGAGCGCTCGGGCCCTGAAACGGCACTGAGCGACGCGGCGGTCGAGCACTTCGGTGTTGCGAGCGTGGAGGCGCTGGCGGCGCTCGTGTACAGCAAGCCGCTGACCAAGGGCGAGATCGCGGCACTGGCGATCGAGACGGGGCGCCTGGCCGAGCGCGGCGACGCCGTCGCACGCGAGCTGTACGAGCGCGGCGCGCGGGAGCTGGCCGGGCAGATCGCCGCCGTGATCGACCAGGCCGGACTGGAGGGCGAGTTCCCGGTGGGGTTGATCGGCAGCGCCTACAAGGCGGGCGCGGCGTTCGTCGGCCCGCTCACGCGGGAGATCCACGCGCTCGCGCCGCAGGCGCAGGTTGCGGTCGTGGAGATGGCGCCGGTCGGCGGCTCGCTGCTGCTGGCCGCGCGCGCCTGCGGGGCGGCGGCGGCGCTGGCGCAGCTCGACCTGGCGGGGCTGGTCGAGGAGGCGATGGCGGGCTGACGGCCGATCGTGACGAGTTTGACCACTGCTAACCTGTTGGACGAGAACTCGTACGACATGGAGGCGTTATGCGCAGTGGATCGAGTCTACCGCTGGAGCGTCGAGCTGGGTACCGACCAGGCCCGGACCAGGCTGCCAAAGTTGGTTGACGCGATGCGCCGCCGGCGCAAGCCGTCAGATGGCTTGCTGGACAACGCGTATGGCATCGGGCCACGCCGCCAAGGCGGGGCGCTGCTGATCCCGGAGCTCGATGCGCTCGCCGCAGTCGAGCGCATCGAGCGGCTCGAGGCGGAGGCTGAGGATCTCGCGATCGCTCTGCTGCTGCGCGAGCGCGCTGGCGAGAGCAGCGACCAGGGCGTTCCGGTTGACGATGTGATCCGCGAGCTCGGATTTACTCATGCGGAGCTCCAGCGGGCACGGTGAGCTACCGGGTACTCGTTCTGCCCAGCGCGCGTAGTGACTTCGTTGAGCTTGCCGAAGCCGACCGCGAGGCGGCGCGCGTCGCGTTGCGTCTGGCCGTAGAGTTGGGGGAGAACCCGTGGCGCGGGGACGAGATGCGCTCGCGCCGGGGACTCGAAGAGCTGGCGGGCTGCCGGCGCATTCCGTTCGATCGCGACGATTGGGAGGACAAGCCTCGCTTTCGGCTCGTCTACCGCAACGAGCCATCCGACGGTGCGCCGAACATCGTTGCGATCGTCGCCGCTGGGGAGCGGAGGAACCTCGGCGCATATCGTCGAGCCAAGCCACGCGTTGTCGAGCGCTTGCGCGAATTCGGCGAGAGTCGGTAGGCGACTCGTCGCTGCAGACGTCGGACGGGCATTCCGCCGGAGACGGTTGGCAATTTAAGTGCCTGCTTCGCCGCTCAGCCGTGCTTCGATCGCGGCGCGATCACCGATCGCATCGGGCCCCACTGCGGCGATGCGCACCGCGGCGGCGGCGTTGGCGTAGGCGGCGGCCCGTGCGGGCGGTAGGCCCTCGTGCAGCGCAACGAAGAGGGCGGCGGCGAACACGTCGCCCGCGCCGAGGTCCTCTACGGGCGCCGCGATCGGGGGCACCGGGACGCGCAGCAGCTCGCCGCCCGGCAGCTGCAGCTTGGTGGGGTGCTCGCCGGCAGTGACGGCCACCACCGCGCCCCCCGCGGCGGCGCGGGCGGCCGGCTCGGCGCAGCACTCGTGCTCGCGCTCGCTCAACACCCACGCGTCGCAGCGTCCCGGCAGCTGCTCGGGGCGCAGCGGGACGAGCGCGATTTCACCCGCGGCGTCCCACTCGCGCACCAGCCCCTGCGGTGTGAGCCCCACGAACTCGGTGCGGGACGGGGGGGCATCGGCGGCGTGGGGCGGGTAGGCATCGCAACATTCGCGCGGCGTCTCGCGGGCGATGGGCGCGAGGTGGAGGATCGCGGTGTCCACCTCGATCGGCCCCTCGATTGGGCCGGCCCACGCGAGCAGTCGCTGGTGGCGCGCGAGGCCCTCGCCGACGGTTTGCAACGTAGTGGTGTGCTCGGCGGGGAGCACGCGCAGGTCGAGCTCGCGGCGGTGGGGCGCCAGCAGCCGCTCGATCTCCGCGGGCACGCCGCGCGTGATGATCAGCGCGCGTAGGCCGAGCCGCGCGGCTTGCAGCGCGCTGTACAGCGCCGTCCCGCCCGGGCGGCGCGAGCCGTCGTCGAGCACGTCGATCGTGACGTGGCCAACCGTGGTGTAGTCGAATGCGTACGGGCGGTCGGCGGCATCGTCTCTTTGGCTGGCTTCGCCATTGGGTTGGCGCGTGGGGCTCCCGTGGGGCGGGGTGCTCATGCGGGCGGCTCCGGCCGGTCGCTCCCGCTATCGCGCGGGGACGGCCACGCGCGGGGGGATCCGCTGCGGCAGCTCCGTGCCCGTGATCGCCGCGGCGGCGAGGCGGCCGGTGAAGACGCAGCCGCCGAGGAAGGTGCCCTCCAGCGAGCGCTTGCCGTGCATCCCGCCGCCGCCGAAGCCGGCGGCCTCGCCGACGGCGTAGAGGCCGGGGATCGGCTGGCCGTTCTCAGCGCGCAGCACGCGGCAGGCGAGATCGGTTTGGATCCCACCGAGGCTCTTGCGCGCCATCACCTGCAGGCGGATCGCGATCAGCGGCCCCGCATTGGGATCGAGGATCTGTTGGAAGGCGCAGGTGCGCAGGCGATCCCCGCGCCAGTTGCGCAGCTGCGCGATGCGCCGCAGCTGGTCGTCGTTGAAGAGGCCCTTGCCGCGCGCGATCGACTCGTCGTAGCGGCCGATCTCAGCCGCCAGCACCTCGGGGTCGATCGGCCCCTGTTGCGGGTCGTCTCGCGCGACCGTCTGCTCGTCTGCGGCAGCCCCCTCACCGTGGGCGCTTTCGACCGCTACCTGACGGGCGAGGACGTTCATCCGCTGCGCCAGCTCGGGCAGCGTGTCGGCGCAGACGAAGTCGGGCGAGCCCTCCAGCAGGTGCGCGAGCACGCGCGGTTTGCCGAGCAGCACCCCGAGCGCGAAGCGCACCCAGCGGCGCTCGCGCAGGTGGGGGTTGTGCTGGGAGCCCGACACGTCGAGCTCGCGGCGGGCGATCCGTTGGTTGCAGATCAGCCACGAGTACTTGCGCTCGTCCTCGCACATCCGCTCCAGCGCCGCGTACGCGTCGTAGGTCGGCATCACCGGCACCGGGCCGTAGCGGCGTCCATCGGGGTTGAGCATCACCCCCGAGCGGGGCGGGATTAGCTTCAAGCCGTGGTCGGGGCGCTGCGGGGCGGGGTGGCGCACGGCGTCGGCGTAGTTCCACATCCGCTCCAGATGCGTGACCGCGCCGCCCACGCGCTCGACCTCTTCGTGCAGCGCGCCGTCGGCGTAGGGGTGCGAGCCCATCAGCATCTTCGCCGGCGGGCTGCCCAGCTCCGCGGTCGGCCACACGCGCCGCACCAGCTCGTGGTTGCCGCCGATCCCGCCCGCGGCGATCACCACCGCCTTGGCGGCGCGGAGGTCGTATGCGCCGGCCTCCCGGTGCGCCTGGTGGCCTGGTACGGCCTGATCTCCGCGCGCGCTCCCGCGGCCCCCCCTCCCCTCATCAATAACCGTCACGCCCACCACGCCGTCCTGCTCGTTGCCGATCAGCCCGGTCACACGCGCGCCGAAGCGCACCTCCAGGGCCGCGCGCCGCGGGTGGCGCTCGATCCCGCCCCACACCGCCTCGACCAGCGCCTTGCCGGTGCCCCACGTGAGGTGAAAGCGCGGGACGGAGTTGCCATCGCCGAAGTTGCCCCGCTCGGCCCAGTTGACCACGGGGAAGAAGCGCACCCCCAGCTCGCGCAGCCAGCCGCCGACGTCGTCGCGCGCACGGGTGACGTACTGCTCGGCCCAGCGGCGCGGCCACTGCTCCTCCGCGCCGAGCTCCGCGATCCGCAGCCAATCTTCGAGCGCCAGGCGCTCGCTGTCGCGGATCCGCGAGCGGCGCTGCTCGGGGGAGTCCACCATGAACATCCCCCCGAACGCCTCGCGCGCCAAGCCCCCCAGCTCGCGCGGCTCGCAGCGGTCGAGCAGCAGCACGGTGTGGCCGCTGCGCAGCAGCTCCAGCGTGCTCACCAGCCCTGCGAGGCCGGCCCCGACGACGATCGCGTCGGGCGTGGGCGGGTCGTAGGCGCCGTTGCCGCCGGCGGGGGTCATCGCACTGGTGTGGGCATTGCGGGGAGGTGAGGGTGGGGTACGGGAGGCAGGAGGCAGGGAGTGGGGGATCTACTACATCTTTTCGACCCTATACAAATGAGATCAAGTCTCATTCTTGTTTGTATGGGCTCGAAAAAGGAGAAGACTACGCGGCCGGCGGCTCACGCCAGCGCCATGCCCGGCGCGACCTGCACTTCGATCAGCTCCGGCTCCGGGGAGGCAAGCGCCCGGCGCAGCTCCACGCCGAGCTCCTCCGGGTCGGCGGCGCGGCGCGCGTTGATGCCGTACCCCGCCGCCACCGCCGCCGTCTCGAGCGCCGGCAGGTCGAGGCCGGGCGCACCCGGGATCTCCTCCAGCAGCGTGAAGAACTTGAGGATCGCGTACTCCTCGTTGCGCAGCACGAGGAACGTCACCGGCACTTTGTAGGCCGCCGCCGTCCAGAAGCTCTGCACCGCGTACTGCGCCGAGCCCTCGCCGATCACGCACACCACGGGGCGCTCCGGGCACGCCAGCTGCACGCCGATCGCCGCCGGCATCCCGAAGCCGAGGCCGCCGCCGGCGGAGAAGTAGTAGCTCCCCGGCTGCCCCAGCCGCAGTTGGTTGCGCAACGCGGGCGTCGCCGAGGGGGACTCCAGCACCACGATCCCGTTGTTGGGGAAGACCTGCGCGAGCGTGCGCACCGCCGTCGAGGGGCTCATCGGGTCGGTGAGCGGCACCGCCTCGGGAGCCGGTCGCGCCGGTGGGGCCTCGCGTGTGGACCCGGCGGGCGGGGGTTCTGCGTCCAGCGCCGACCCCACCGCCTCCACCAGCGCCGCCAGCGTCAGCGCCACGTCGGCGACGATCGCGTCGCCCATCGGCGCCCGCGCGGCCTCGTCGGGGTCGGAGGTAATCGCCGTCAGGCTGGTGCCCTGCGCCAGCAGCGGCCCGGGGATGTTGGGGTAGTAGGGGAAGATCGAAGTGCCCACGGCCAGCACGAAGTCGTGCGGGGCGAGCGTTTCGCCGAGCGGCTGCACTGCCGGCGGCAGGATCGCCTGGAACAGCGGGTGGTTCTCGGGGAAGCCCAGCCGCCCGCCGCCCGTCGCCGGCGTGGCGTACACGGGCAGCCGCGCGCGCTCGGCCAGCGCCACCGCCGCGTCCCAGCCGCCTGCGGCGTCGATGTCGGGGCCGGCGATCAGCGCGGGGTTCGACGCCTCCACCAGGCGCCGCGCCAGCCTCGCGATGCTCGGCCCGTCGGGGAGGCCCGCCCCGCCGCTCACCGCGCGCGTGGTCTGGTGTCGTACTTCGTCCTCCGAGCGCACGTCCGCATACCAGTCGTCCATCGGGATCGACACAAACACGGGCCCGCGTGGGGGCAGCGCGGCGGTGTGCACGGCGCGCGCCAGCGCGTGCGGCACGTCCTGCGCGCAGGGCGGCTCCCAACTCCACTTCACGAGCGGATGCGGCATCCGCGTGGCGTCGCGGTTGGTGAGGTTGGCCTGCAGCGTCATCAGCGAGCGGTACTGCTGCCCGGCGGTCACGACCAGCGGCGACTTGTTGGCCTGCGCGTTGTAGATCGCCCCCATCCCGTTGCCCAACCCGGGCGCGGTGTGCAGGTTGACGAGCGCCGGGTGCCCGCTCGCCTGCGCGTACCCGTCGGCGATCCCCACCGCCACGGACTCCTGCAGGCCGAGGACGTAGCGGAAGTCGGCGGGGAACTCGGCGAGCATCGGCAGCTCCGTGGAGCCGGGGTTGCCGAACAGCGTGGTCATCCCGCGCGTGCGCAGCAGCTCGAACGTCGCCTCCCTCACGGTGCTCACGGTGCAACCGTATCCGAGTGCCGCGTTGCCGGTCGGCGGGCAGGTGCGCGGGCCGCGCCGGTTGGGGTGGGGGATGCCGGCTGGCGCCGGGTTGGCGTCGTGCGCGGCGTGGGCAGGTCGTGGGTGGCGCTGCCGTCGTCAGTTGCTGTCACAGCGGCGCCCCCAGCGGCAACTCAGTTGAAGCTGGGGTCTCGGGGGATGCTGGGGCTCACGTCGGCGCCGGCGGCGCTGTACAGCAGCAGCATCTTCGCCTCCTCGCAGGCTGTCCACGACCCGCAGGCGCTGGTCGACGCCGGTGACCTCCAACAGGTGCCGCACCTCCGGGGTGGGCGAGGCCAGCAGCATGCCGCCGCGCAGGCACGCGCTCTCGCGCTGCAGGTTGAGCAGCGCCGCCAGTCCGCTGGAGCTCATGAACTCGGTGCCCGTGAGATCCACGATCAGCCCGCGCGAGCGCCGCCGCCGGCAGGCCGCGGCGATCCGCACCTGCATCGAGAAGGCGCCCGAGTAGTCGATCTCGCCGTGCACCGCCGCACGCAACGGCATCCCCTCGCCGCCGTCGAACTCCAACCGCATCGACGCGGGGAGCGGCGGGCGGCGCAGGGTCCGTTGATGCAAGTTCTTGTTCATCGCTCCCATATGCCCTCCTGTTTGTTTGGCTGTTGCGAACATGTGCAGAAATAAGGACCTCGCACTGAGGACACGGCCATCTGCGGACGCTCACGGAGTCTCGACAAAGGGCCGACCCGCATCGAACGCCGCGCTAGCCTGTTTCAGGTTCTGACGGCCCGATGACCCTGCCCCGGACTGCTCACCGACCCGTGCTCGCTGTCTGCCTCGCGACTGTGCTCGCGCTGGTGGCGCTGTGCACGCCCGCGCTCGCCGCGCGCTCGCGCCACGCCCACACGGTCGCGCCGCGCCACGCCCATGCACCGGTGCTCGCCGCGCGCTCGCGCCATAGCCATGCGCCGGCCAAGCCGAGGCCGCCCGTGCTCGACCTCTACGCCAAGCGCGCCCTGGTGGCGTACGAGGCGATGCAGCAGAACTTCTACGTCGCCTCCGCCGGCCTGTACAAGGGCGAACCGGAGTACTCGTTCCTGTGGCCCTTCTCGCAGGCGCTGGCGGCGAGCGTCAGCGTCGCCCACATCGCTGGCGAGCAGCCCAAGCTGGAAACCAGCCTGCACGCCCTCGGCACCAGCCTGCAGGTGTATGCGAGCTCGACGGTGGCGCCCGGGGAAACGACCGCGAGCGGCGCCTCCACCGCCACCACGGTGCACTCCTACGACGACGTCACCGCACCCCCGATCGGACCCGGCGGGGCCAGCTACTACGACGACAACGAGTGGGTGGGGATCGAGCTGGCGCGCATGTACGAGCTCAACCACGACGCCACGGCGCTGAGCGGCGCCGAGCAGATCATGCAGTTCGTGATGGCCGGCTGGCAGACCACCGGTCCCGAAGGCCAGCCGCTGCCGTGCCCCGGGGGGGTGCCGTTCTCCAACGCCAAGTCCAACACCCAGCGCAACACGATCACCGACGGCCCCGCCGCGGAGTTGGGGGTGCAGCTGTACCGCATCACCCACGAAGCCCGCTACCTGCAGTTCGCCGAGATGGCGTACGGGTGGGTGCGCGAATGTCTGCTCGAACCGAGCGGGATGTACGCCGACCACGTCGAGCTCGACGGCGAAGTCAACCACTCGCTGTGGAGCTACACCCAGGGCGTGATGGTCGGCGCCGGCACGCTGCTCTACCAGGTCACCCACGAAAGCGCCTACCTCGCGCAGGCACGCGCCACCGCGAAGGCTGCGCTCGCCTACTTCACCTACAGCCGCCTCTCCTCGGAAAACCCGTTCTTCGCGGCCGTCTACTTCCGCAACCAGATCTACCTCGATGCGGTCACCCACGAAGCGCCCGGCACGCTCCCGGCGCGCGAATACGCTTACTGGGCCTGGCAGCGCCACCGCCTCTCCGACGACCTCTTCGCCTACGGCTCACCTCCCACCGCCGAACTGCTCGGCCAGGCGGCGCTGACGCAGATCTACGCGCTGCTGGCGATCCCGCCGCGGACTTATTTCTGAGTAGCAGGTTGGTGGGGCATCGGCCGCCTCGCGCTGCGCTCGCAGAGGGACTAGTGTGGGGACAGTGGACGACGACGCGATTCGTGCTTTGGTGACGCGATTGGCGCGTCCTCACCCCTCCGGTGGCGAGGTCATCGAGCGTGCGGCGATCCTCGCCGAGGGCGCCGACTTCGCGGCGGTCATGGAATGGATCACCGCCCACGACGGGATACCTGAGGCGCAGGTTGCAAAAGCCCCCAGCCACGGCCTGCACGGCTCGCGGCTGAGCTACAGCGGCGGAGCGGCACCCCGGCCGCCGCTTCGCTTCGTGTTGCCGGCCGGCGCACTGGCCTGAGTCTTCACCGGGCCCGCCCGCTGGCCTGAGTCTTCACCCGGGCCCGCCCGCTGGCCTGAGTCTTCACCGGGCCCGCCCGCTGGCTCTGTGATGATTGCGCCGATGGCGAGCCCCACCGAGTCGCAGACCGAGCCGACATCTTCGTCCGCGTCGGACACTCCGCCGTCGCCGCCTGATGGCGACCACGTGCCCGTGGTGCTGAGCCCCGCCACGGGCTACCCCGCGCTTGGGGAGACCGACCTCGAGGTGCTGCGCGGGATCGGACGGCGCTGGGGGGCGGCGCTGGGGGACCGCGCGGAGTGGATCAAAGCGCTGCCGTGCGACCCCAACCTTGGCCAGGCGAATGCTCTGGTCGATGCTGGTGCGGGAGATGGGTCCGGCGTGCCCGCCGATACTGCCGCCGCGGGTGCCCCCGCCAAGGCGCGCCCCACCAGGATCGGGCGCCCGGGCACCGTACGTCTGGGGCGCACGCGCTTCGTGCCGGTCGAGGCCGACGGCGCGCCCGGCGAGGAGCTCGAAGCCACCCGCGAGGCAGGGCACGCGCCCACCCGTGGCGGGTCGACCTCGGCGCGGCTGCGCCGGACGCTGCTGGGTCCCGCGCTGCACAGCGCCGCCGTGGTCGAGGAGCGGATGCGCAAGCTGGTTGCCCTGCCGGTGCTCTCCTCCGACGCGCTCTCCTCGGTCGCGTACGGCCCCGAAGCGATGCTCGTCGTGCTCGCGTTGGGCGGGGCGACGGCGTTCGGCTTCTCGGTGCCGATCTCGATCGCGATCGTCGTGCTGATGATCGCCGTGGGGCTCTCCTACCGCCAGACAATCCGCGCCTACCCGCGCGGCGGCGGCTCGTACATCGTCGCCTCCGACAACCTCGGCCTGGTCCCCGGGTTGATCGCCGCCGCTGGGCTGATGCTCGACTACGTCCTCACCGTCGCTGTGTCGGTCGCCTCGGGGATCGCTGCGATCACCTCGGCGATCCCCTCGCTGGCGCCCGACACGGTGCCGTTGGGGCTGGCGGTGATCGCGATCCTCATCGCGGGCAACCTGCGCGGTGTGCGCCAGGCGGGGCTGCTGTTCGCGGCGCCGACCTACATGTTCATCTTCGGGATTCTGTTGATGGTCGTGGTCGGCCTCGTCGACGCCGGCGGGCACGGCTTCCACGCCACGCCGCGCCCCCCGGTGCACGCCGCCGAGGGGGTGGGGCTGCTGCTGATCCTGCGGGCGTTCGGCTCGGGCGCCACGGCGATGACCGGAATCGAGGCGATCTCCGACGGGATCCCCGCGTTCAAGCCGGTGGAGTGGCGCAACGCGCGCACGACGCTCACCTGGATGGTGAGCCTGCTCGTCGTGATGTTCATCGGCACGATCGCGCTGATCGAGCTCGACGGGATCGTGCCGCAGTCCTCACAGACCGTGCTCTCGCAGCTCGCCCACCGCAACCTCGGCGCCGGCGCGCTGTACGGGTACGTGCAGGCTGCCACCGCGCTGGTGCTGCTGCTCGCCGCCAACACCGCCTTCAGCGACTTCCCCCGCCTGCTGTTCTTCCTCGCGCGCGACTACTCCGCGCCGCGTCTCTTCCTGCGCATGGGCGACCGCCTCGCCTTCTCCAACGGGATCGTCGTGCTGGGCGCCGCCGCGGCGGCGATCCTCGCCGCGTTCAACGGCTCGGTCAACAGCCTGATCCCGCTGTTCGCGGTCGGCGTGTTCCTCGCCTTCACGCTCTCGCAGAGCGGTATGGTCGTGCGCTGGCTGCGCACCCGCGAGCCGGGCTGGAAGGGCAGCATCTGCTTCAACGCGCTCGGTGCCTTCCTGTCGGCGATCGTGCTGCTGATCACCTCGTTCACGAAGTTCCTCGAGGGCGCGTGGCTGGTGGTGATCCTGATCCCGCTGCTCGTCACCCTGTTCTTGCGGATCCGCAATCACTACCTCGCCGTGGGGCGCGCGGTGGCGCTGCAGCCGCTCGCCGCGAAGGCCCGCGCGCGGAGCATCACGCCTCCGCCCAGCGGCCTCGCCGAACTGGAGCGCGGAGCGAGCATCGTGATGAGCGGTCAGAGCGAGCACGAGGAGGCGCCCGATCAGGTGCTCAACCTCACCGTGGTGCCGATCATCGCAATGGACCTCGCCTCGCTGCGCGCGCTCGCCTATGCCGCCTCGCTGGGCCAGCCGGTGCTCGCGCTGCACATCTCAGCCGACGAGGAGGAGGCAAAGCGCTTTCGCTCCTACTGGCAGGAGTGGGGCGACCACGTCCCGCTGGAGATCGTGCTCTCCCCCTACCGCGCGCTGGTCGCCCCGCTGGGGGGCTACCTGCGCCTCCTGCACGACCAGGCGCCTCACTTCACGATCACCGTCGTGCTCCCCGAACTGGTGCCCCGCCGCTACTGGCACCGCATCCTGCACAACGGCGTCGCCCCGCGACTGCGGCGAGCGCTGCGCCAGCTGCCGGGAATCGTGATCACGACCGTGCCGTTCCATCTGCCGAGCTGAGCCGAAACACGCTGCCAGTCCACCGTTGGCGTGCGGGCAGCTCGGCCGCTCCAACAAACGTCGAGCGGGACCGCGATCTGGCCGAATGTGCCCCGGCGTACTGTAAAAGCACCGTATGGGCGGGATCGGCCAGGGCGCCTCGCACCTCCAGGACCGTGCCGGGCGTCCCGGGCGCAGCGCCCACGCGCGCGGGGGGCCGCACGGCGAGACGTCCGCTCGCCGGGCGGCGCGCGCGGCCGCGGGACAGCGCGCGGGGACGCACGGCGGACATGGGCATCCCGATGGCGGGAAGGGGCGCTCTAAGGCTGAGCACCGACACCCCAAGCGCGCCCGCAAGCACAAGCACCACCATCGCCACAAGGCCAAGCACCCGCGCTCGCTCGCCGCCGCCGCGGTGGTGCTGCCGAGCGCGCCCGCCACGCCGCCGCCGCCGTCGAGCGCACCGGTCGCTTCGCTCGGCGCGCCGCTGACCGTGACGGGGGCTCAGCGGCTGCTGTGGCGCGCGGGCTTTGGACCACGGCCGGGCGAAGCGCAGGCGCTGGCGGGGCAGCCGCTGCAGCAGGTGGTGTACGGCCTCACGCGGCCATCGGGGGAAGCGGTGTTGAGCGGGCCGGCGCCGGTGAACGAAGCAGGCCAGCCGCTCGATCCCGCGAGCGTGTGGGGTGATGACCACTGCTGGTGGCTGGATCGCATGATCCGCACCAACCAGCCGCTGGTCGAGCGCATGACCTTCATCTGGCACGACTGGTTTGCCAACTCCAACGAGCAGGTGGACAGCCAGCAGCTGATGCTCAACCAGAACGCGCTCTTGCGGCGGATGGCGCTGGGCAGCTTCCATGACCTCTTCGAAGCCGTCACCGCCGACCCTGCGATGCTGGTGTTCCTCGATGGGATCGACAACGAAAAGGGCGACTCCAACGAGAACTATGCGCGCGAGATGATGGAGCTTTTCTCGCTGGGCGCCGATCGCGGCGCGTACACCGAGGAGGACGTCCGTGAAATGGGGCGCGCGTTGACCGGATGGCAGGCGGAATGGTCGGCCGAAGGAGGGATGCACAACTTTCACTACGACCCCTCCAAGCACGACGAAGGCCAGAAGACCGTGTTCGGGCAGACGGGGAACTGGAACTGGGAAGACGCGGTGCGGATGTGCGTCGAGCATCCGCTGCACCCCTCGTTCTTCGTGACCAAGTTGTGGGGCTACTTCATCCCCACCCAGCCCGACGAAGCGACGCTGGCCTCGCTGCAGGGCATCTACACGAGCTCGGGCTTCAGCATTCGGGCGGTGGTCGAGGCGATCCTGCAGCACCCCGACCTCTACGAAGGCCCCGAGCTCCTGACGCCGCCGGTCGTCTACAACGCGGGCCTGCTGCGCGCGATCGGCCGCTACATCGACACGACCGCGTGGGCGTGGCTGTCCTCCGGCGCGGGGCAGCAGCTGTTCTACCCGCCCAACGTCGCCGGCTGGGAATTCAGTCGTTGGCTGGACACCTCGACGGTGAAGGCGCGCTGGGAAATGGCCAACTACGTGGTTGCCGACACCTACCCCAACCCGTGGCCGGCGGAAGGCGAACCGGAATACGACCCGACCGAGGAACCGGCCGCGGCGATGGCGAGCGCGCTCGCGTACTGGGGCGAGCCGCCGCTGTCGAGCGAATCGCGGCAGTGCATCGCGGCGTTCGCGCAGTCGTGCATGCCGAGCGAAATGGCGGAATGGGAGCAGAGCCCCTACCGGGCGATCCGCCAGAACGCGCTGCGCATGCTGATCGCCACCTCCCCCGACATGCAAGTGAGCTGAGGTGAGGTCATCCCTCGACATGCGAATGGAGCTGAAGCCATCCCCCCCTCCTCCCCCCCCCCCCCTCTCCAGAGACAGGAGCTGAGGCCCTCGCATCGGCGTGCCGATGAGGCTTGGGATGTATATAAAAAATTTCAAAGCCGTGCGCAATGGCACACACCTTTTAAAAGAGGAACACACCCCCCGAGCCTGTGCGCAATGGCGCACTCCTTTTGAAAAGAGCAATGCACCCACAACCCCCGAAGGTGACTCCAGATGGCAAGTAATTGCTCCTCCTGCAACGACTTCAACCGCGCGCAGCTGCTGCGCCGCGGCCTCGCGGCCGCCGGGAACAGGGTTGCGGCTCCTGGCGGGGCGGCCGGCCGCGGGGTCGCGGTGCCCGGCCGCGGGCTGCCGGCGATCGAGCCGGGGATGCCGCTGCCGGCGGGCACCGGGATGGACCGGCGCAGCTTCCTGCTGCGCACCGCCGGCGCGGTGGTGTCGGTGTACGGCGCCTCGATGCTCGGCGCGCGCCACTTCGAAGAGGGCATCGCGCAGGCCGCCGCCAGCTCCCCCAACCAGCCGGTGCTGGTGTCGATCTTTATGGAAGGCGGCTGGGACGCGCTGTCGGTGCTGGCGCCGGTGAAGGAAGCTCGCTACCGCCAACTGCGCCCCGCGCTCGCCCTCGCCGAAGGCAGCGGGGAACCGTTCAGCGAGGACCCGACCCTGATGTGGCACCCCCAGGCGCAGGGTCTCGCGACGTTGCACGGCGAGGGCAAGGTGAGCGTGTTCCCGGCCGTCGGGTACGACCCGCCCGACGAGAGCCACTTCACGAGTCGTCACTACTGGGAGGTCGGTCAGCTCGACACCAACGCGCGCACCGGCTGGATCGGGCGCTTCCTCGATGCGACCGGCGAACCGAACAATCCGCTGCAGGGCCTCTCGCTCGACTACAGCTTGGCGCCGGCGCTGGCGAGCGAAAAGATGCCGGTGGCCGCCGTCAGCTCGCCCGCGGACTACAACATGTGGGCGTACGGCTTCGACGAACCGATCGCGGGACCGGCGATGGAAACCTTTGGCCAGCTGGGGGCCCTCGGAGCACCCTCGCCCGCCTACGCGCAGGCGCGCGGCGCCGCGTGGGACACGAGCATCGTGCTCAAGGAGATGGCCCCGTTCGTCGGCCCGGAAGGCAAGCCGACGTACACCGCGCCCGTCCCGTACCCGAAGAACGGCGGGGAATTCGCCGGGCGCCTGGAAGCGCTCGCGGCGATGCTGGCGGCGGGGCTGCCGATCAAGTGCGCGTCGCTGACCGCCGTGGGCTCCTACGACACGCACTCCGACGAGCCCACCACGCTGAGCACGAACCTCGGCCAGACCGTCGAATCGGTGCTGGCCTTCCAGCGCGACCTCGAAGCGCGCGGCCTCGAGGACCGCGTGCTGATCCAGCTGTGGTCGGAGTTCGGCCGCCACCCCCAGGAAAACGGCTCGGGCACCGACCACGGCGCGGCCGGCCTCGCGTTCCTGATCGGCACGCAAGTGGCGGGCACGATGATCGGCGAGTTCCCCGGCCTCGGCAAACTCGACGAAAACGAAAACCTCATCAACACCTCGGATTTCCGCGCGATGTACTGCTCGCTGCTTGAGCAGTGGTTCCAAACCGAAGCGGGCCTCGTGATCCCCGAAGCGGCGGCGTTCGAACGGCCTGTGCTGCTGAAGGCGTAGCGGGGACCGGACGGCTCGGTGACCTGAGCGGATCATTGGGGGCGCGTCCGCGCGAGTGGTCACGGGTACCAATCGCCTGGGGGCGGGGCGTCCTGCCCCGCCACCGCGCTCGGCTCGGCGGATGACCGCACGCGATCTATACGCTGGCCAGCGCTGGGGCGACTGCATCGGAGCCAACCCGGACGATCTCGGGAACGGTGATCTTGATCTCCCCCGTCCCGTCCAGGAGCGACTTGGCTCCCACGATCGTCACCCCGACCAGACTTCCCGCGGCATCGAAGCGCAAAGCGTGGCCCTCCGGCGACTCGTCAAAGGCCGCCGCTGAAGATGGGTCACCCTTGTGCAGATAGAGTACATCGACGTCCGCGTCGTAGAAGACGTTGTCGAATGTGAATGAGCCGATCGTGATGGTCATGGCGCCGATCCGGTGGCGTAGGCTGTAACAACGTGCCCGCGTTCTCCACTGTAGGCTACGACGACCTTCAGCCAGTTGCTGGGTTCGTCTGTCTTCAAGTAGTACCACTCCTCGTTGCCAAGTCGTCCGGGCATACGACGATCGGGTGCTTGCACAGCGCGTAGCACGGTCTCGCCAAACGGCTCGATCTCGGGGTGTCGCTCAATGATGTGTTTCCACTGCTCGTCGGTCAACTCAACCGTCGTCCCCGTGGGGTCGCTAATTGCTGCACGGACTGTCATCTACGCGAGGGTACGTGCCCCTTGGGACGGTTTAGTCGGCTCGGCCACACAAAGCGGCAGTCAGGCAAGATCGCCGATAGCGTTGGTTGCATGAGCAACGGGCTGGGCGCGTGAACGGCGCGCTCGAAGTGATCTGGCATGGGCTGCGCGACTCGCTGCTGATGGCGTGGGAGGTGTGGTGGGCGCTGGTGCTGGGCTTCGCGATCAGCGCGATCGTGCAGGCGTGGGTTCCGCGCGAGCGGGTGCAGGAGGCGCTGTCGGGCGAAGGGCCAAAGCCCGTCGCGCTCGCCACCGGCCTCGGGGCGGCCTCCTCCTCCTGCTCCTACGCCGCGGTCGCGATTGCCCGCTCGCTGTTCGCCAAGGGTGCCTCTTCCGCGACCGCGCTGGCGTTCCAGTTTGCCTCGACCAACCTCGTGTGGGAGCTCGGACTCGTGCTGTGGGTGCTGATCGGCTGGCAGTTCACAGTCGCGGAGTACCTCGGTGGCATCGTGATGATCGCGCTGATGGCGCTGGCGCTGCGTGCCTTCGTGCCGGCGCGCCTGGAGGCCCGCGCGCGCGAGCACGCGCAGAAAGTCACAGACGACGGCCACCACCATCACCACCATGACCACGACCACCACGCGACCGGCGACGCCGAGCGCGGCTGGCGCGGGCGCCTGACCTCGCGCGCCGCGTGGGCGGAGGTGGCGGGCAACTTCCGCGGGGACTGGGCGATGGTTTACCGGGAGGTCGCCGTGGG
The DNA here is from genome assembly GCA_963791485.1 of uncultured Solirubrobacterales bacterium. Classification (GTDB taxonomy): domain Bacteria; phylum Actinomycetota; class Thermoleophilia; order Solirubrobacterales; family Solirubrobacteraceae; genus Palsa-744. Next base: position 143,311 of record CAWBSO010000005.1, on the reverse strand, counting down.
CTTCCTGCTGGCGGGCTTCATCGCGCAGCTCGGCCACGGCTTCTTCGAGAGCCTCTTCATCGTCCACGCGCCCGCGCCGTGGCCGGCGATCGAGAGCGCGCTCGTCGGCCCGCTGATCGCGGTGGCGTCGTTTGTCTGCTCGATCGGCAACGTGCCGCTCGCGGCGGTGTTGTGGTCGGGGGGGATCGGCTTCGCCGGGGTGCTGTCGTTCCTCTTCGCCGACCTGATCGTGCTGCCGATCATCCTGATCTACCGCAAGTACTACGGCCGCGAGTACGCGCTGCGAACGGTTGCGCTGATGTACTGCACGATGGTGCTCGCCGCGCTGCTCGTCGCCGCCCTCTTCAGCCTCCTCGGCCTGATCCCGAGCGGCCCGCGCCCAAGCACCACAGCCGTCTTCGGCAAGGTCGCACTCGATTACAAGCTCGTCCTGAACGTGCTCGCCGCGCTCGTGTTCGCGGCTGCGTATAGGCTCCGGTCCTCGATGACCGCGATCGCCCCCAGCACCAGATGAGACGCACCGCCGCCATACCCCTGGAGGGCCGGCGTGTGCTGATCACCGGCGCGGCGCGCGGGATCGGGGCCGGGGCGGCCCGGCGGCTGCATGCGCGGGGGGCGCGGGTCGCGCTGGCGGGGCTGGAGCCCGAGCTGCTGGCGCAGGTAGCCGCGGAGTGCGGGGACGCGCCGTGGTTCGAGTGCGACGTCACCGATCGCGCCCAGGTCGAGCGGTCGGTCGAGGGGGCGGTCGAGCGGCTGGGAGGCCTGGACGTGGCGATCGCCAACGCCGGGGTGGCCGCGCAGCTGCCGTTCCTCGGGGGCGATCCGGCGATCTTCGAGCGCACGATCGCGGTCAACCTGCTCGGCGTCTACTACACGCTGCGCGCGGCCGGGCCACACATCGCCCACCCGCGCGGGTATGCGCTTCCGATCGCCTCGCTCGCCGCGGCGATGCACGCGCCGATGATGGGCGCCTACAACGCCTCGAAGGCGGCCGTGGAGGCGCTCGGCAACACGCTGCGCATCGAGCTGCTGCACACGGGCGCGCGCGTGGGCGTGGCGTACTTCGGCTTCATCGACACCGACATGGTCAGCCGCGGCACGCAGACGCGGGCGGTCGAACAGGCCCCCCGCTCGCGCCGCGCCGCCGTCAAACCGGTGCCGCTGGCGCGCGCCCTCGACGCGATCGAGCGTGGCGTCGAGCGCCGCGCCCGTCGCGTGACCGCGCCCGGCTGGGTAGCGCCGGCGCTACCGCTGCGGATGTTGCTGCAACCGCTCGTGGATCGCTCCGGCCGCGGCCTCGAGCGGTCGCTCGAGATTGCTCGCGAGGAGGGCGCGCCACTGACGACCGCCCAGCCCGGCTCGTCGTAGGCCTCGATCCGCCGGCCTGCCGCACCGGTCGTGCCGGCGTCGGATGTAAGCCCCGTTCTCGGTTGTCCATGCCGAGTGGGACCCCCTGACGGATCCCGGTGGGCGAAAAGTTGCTTAAGGTCTGCGCAACCTGGGTATAAACTGTGTGTTCCTAGGGGCAACAAAGATGCCCTGGGCTACGAGGGAGGATGAGACATGAGGTTCCCTACTGACACGACGGTACCGTCTGCTCGCGTCTGGCTGGCTGCGCTGTGTGCCTGCGCGGGTTTTGCTCTCGCTGTCGTCGCGCCCGCGGCGCAGGCGGCGGAAGCGCTTGGCGTCGAAAGTGTGTTTGCGGGGAACTGCAAAACGGGGTTTGAAGAATGCAACAAAGCCCCGCCGCCGTCGACTCCCGCCGAAGAAATCGCGAAAGCCGAAAAAGAAGGCTATACGCAGGCGGGGGGCCATCCAGCGGTCGGAGTGACCGAATTCAAGGTCGATACATACGAAATTCAGAAAACACCGCTTGCTTTGGCCCCCACCGGTCTCGTCACGCATGTGCGTACGGACGTTGGCACCGGCGTCAGCGCCAACCCTGAGGCCGTGGAAAAATGCTCGCCCACCGATTTCGGTGAAACGGAAGCGATACCCGGAACCGGCTTCTATGCGGCGCCTGAATGTAAAGTAAGCAAAAAAGAAGGAAAAAGCGAAGTAAGGTCCGAAATCGGGGTCAACAAAGTAGTCGTTCTCATCGAACCCGCTTCAAAATTCTACGAGGACCTGCCGCTCGAAGGCAAGGTGTACAACCTCGTTCAGCCGTATGGTCTCGCGTCGGAGTTCGGGGTGGCGCTCGAACTCCCGATCCCGCTCACCAAAGGTGTGCTTGAAAAGGCTTTTGCGGAACATCCGCTTCCCGAAGGCGAGTTCCACGGTAAAACCAAACTGGAAAAAGAAGCAGAAAAAAAAGCCACCGAAGAAGCGCTCGAGGAAGGGCAGTACTACGCCCACACCCTGATCGAAGGCCACGTCGAATGGGCTGGCAACTACCACGACTACTACGAAATCAAGGTTTCGCCCGCGCTGCCGCTGATTTCCTCGCGCCTGGCTCTCTTCGGCGACATCGGCACGACTGGAAAAGGCGGGTTCGTCACGCTTCCGAGCCACTGCACCGGCCCGGGAGAGGACACGACGACCACGGTGACGCTCAAATCCCTTGAAGGCCAGGAAGCGTCGAAGTCGTACCTCACGCCGGTCGGCACCGAAGGCTGCAACGGGGCCGCGCCCTTCTCGCCCGTCCCGTTCGTGCCGGGGATCGCGCTGACACCGGAAACGACCAAGGCCGATCAGCCCGACGGCATCACGACCGAACTGACCCTCCCGCACGATCCCAGCCCCACGGGCATCGACTCCTCGCAGCTGGAAAACGCGACCGTCACGCTGCCGGAAGGGATGACGCTCAATCCCTCCGCCGCCCATGGTCTCGAAACCTGCAGCCCGGCGCAGGCCAGGATCCACAGCCTTACACCGGGAGTCGCGTGTCCGGCCGGCTCGAAGATCGGTACGGTCACACTGAACATCCCCGACCTTCCGCCGGAATCGCTACAGGGCAACATGTACCTCGGCGGGCCAGAATCGGGTCCGATCACCTCGCAGCCATACACCATGTACCTGAATGCGGAGTCAGCGCGCTATGGCGTCTCGGTTCGCCTCGAAGGCACGATCACGCTCAACGAAACGACTGGGAGTGTGACGGCGAGCTTCGTCAAGAACCCCGAACAGCCCTTCAGCGACGTGATCTTGCACTTCAACGGTGGCTCGCTCGCCCCGATCGCCAACCCGCTCGCGTGCGGGACCGCGACGACCACGACCAAGCTCGTGCCGTACATCGGCGCAGAATTCACGCAAACGCCCTCCGCCGCGTTTACGGTGGACAGCAACGGCTCCGGCGGAACCTGCGCCTCGCCGCTGCCGTTCGCGCCCACGCAGAGCTCTTCGAGCCAGCCCGCGACCGGAGGCGCGTCGACCAACTTCTCGTTCACCGTCACGCGGCCCTCGGGGCAGCAGTACATGTCGCAGATCAAGACCGTGCTGCCGGCCGGCCTCGTCGGGCGGATCCCGGCGGTGTCACTCTGCACCGAAGTGCAGGTCGCCGAAGCGACCGCCGGCACGGGCGGCTGCCCGGCCTCCAGCCGGCTCGGCTCGGTCACGGTGCTCGCCGGAGCCGGTTCCGCGCCGTACCGCTTTGAAGGCTCGGCCTACCTGACGGGCCCCTACAGCGGCGCGCCGTACGGCCTCGCGATCGTGGTGCCCGCCGTCGCCGGTCCGTTCAGCCTCGGCAACGTGGTTACGCACGAGACGATCAGCGTCGAACCGTACACCTCGCGCGTGGTCGTGGCCGGCAGCGTGCCCACGATCTTCAAGGGCATCCCGCTGCGCATGCAGAGCCTGAACGTCGAAGTCAATCGCCAGGGCTTCATGCTCAACCCGACCAGCTGCAAAACGCTCCTGACCGAATCGACGCTCACGGGCGTCACGCTGTTGGGATCGAGCACGACGACCACAGCGAGCATCTCCAGCCCGCTGGTCACCGAAGAATGCAACAAGCTGGCGTTCAAGCCCTCGTTCGCCGCGATCGCCGGCGCGAAAACCTCGCTCCCCAACGGTGCCAACATCGAAGTTAACATCGGTCTGCCGACTGGCCAGGCGAACATCCTGCAGGTGACCACCACGCTGCCCAAGCAGCTCCCGGTGCGCCTCTCGACGCTGGCCAAAGCCTGTCCGGTGGCGACCTTCGAAGCCGGTCCCGCGCCCGGTGGCTGCTCCAAGGAAGCGAACGTCGGCACCGTGAAAGCGACTACGCCGGTGCTGCCGGGGACGCTCACCGGCACCGCCTGGCTGGTGTCGCACGGCAGCGAAGCCTATCCCAACCTCGATCTGATCCTCAACGGGGACGGCGTCACGGTGATCCTCGTGGGGCGTACCAAAGTGGCCAACTCGCAGATCACCACGTCGTTCAACACGCTGCCCGACGTGCCGGTGTCGAACATCTCGCTCTACCTGCCGTCCGGCCCCAACTCGGTGCTTGGCGCCAACGGCAAGCTGTGCCGCTCGAAGCTGACGATGCCCACCACGCTCGTCGGCCAGAACCTGGCGACGATCCTCTCCTCGCCCGTCATCTCCGTGCGCAACTGCCCGGTGGAAGTTGTCAAACACAGCACCAAGGGCACCACCGCGACGCTCAACGTGCAGCTGCCGGCGGCCGGCAGCCTCAGTGGCGCCGGCACCGACCTCAAGTTCACCAAGCGCAACGTCGGCGCGGGTGGGCGCACCAACGTCAAGGTGTCGCTCACCTCGGTCGGCAGGGAAGTGCTGCGCAAATTCCGCCAGCCTGCGGATCAAGGTGCGCGTCGGGTTCGTGCCGAAGAGCAAAAACGGCAACATCACCTCCAAGGCGTTCGCCACGGTGACGTTCAGGGCCTGAGGGGGTCACGGGCGGGGAGTGGGTATTGCCGACCCCGCCAGACACAGGGGAGGGCCACAGAGGCGCCGTCGCGGCTTTGTCCGGGGCGGCGTTTTCTGTTGCATGCGTAGAAACCACTCAGCTGGGTAGAGGTGTGTTGTGAAGGATCGATCGGCTCGGGTCTGGCTCGTCGCGTTGCTCTGCTGCACGGCCGGCGGTGTGGCGGCGCCCGCGGCCTCCGCGGCGTTCGGGGTGAACAAGTGGGAAGCAGGCACGTGCAAGGAAAAGGCCTGCAACGGCGAAGGGAAAGATCCCGCCGCCGAATTCTACACGCAGGCCGCCGGGCACCCCGACTTCGGGATCACCGACTTCGCCTTCAATTACACCACGGAAACCAACATCCTGGCCGAAGAAGTGAGGACTCCGGTGGGTCATGTCCACGACGTGCGCGTCGACCTGCCACCCGGTCTCGCCGTCGACCCCGAAGCCGTCAAGGAATGCCCCGAAGCTCAGATCGCTGCGCTCGAATGTCCCGAATCGACGCAGGTCGGCGAAGACGAAGCGCAGGGCACCGCGGAACTGGCGATGGGCATCAGGAAGACCGTGACGGAAAGCTTTCCCGTCTACAACCTCACGCGCCGGCCGGGCGAGCCCGCGCGGCTCGGCGTCGAGGTGAAGAGCTCCACGCTCGCCCTCGCCGAATCGATCAGCGGCACGAAACTGCAAAGCGCGATCTATCTCGAAGGCGGGATCAGCTGGCACCACGAAGCCGAAACCGCCGAAAGCAGCGGCGTGCCCACCGGCGACTACCACGAGCTCTTCGAGATCCACAACATCCCCACACAGCCCGAACTGATCGAGTCACGGCTGATCTTCTGGGGCGTTCCACAGGAACACACGCTTACCGGCGAAGCGCCGCGAGCCTTCATCACGATGCCGAGCTCGCAGAGCGTCTGCTCCAACCCCTCGACCACCTACCTGCACGTCGACTCCTATGAAGCCGAAGGCACCTTCCTCAAATACGCCGACGAAACACGTTTGAAAGACGGGACGCCGATCGTCGCCACCGGCTGCAACGCGCTCGCATTCAACCCCTCGCTCTCGCTTGCTCCCGAAACCAGCCACTCCGACCAGCCCGACGGCGCGACCGTGGACCTCCACATTCCCCAGCTCCTCGCCGAACCGGACAAGCCCGACTCGCCCGACCTGCAGAACGCCGAAGTGTCGCTGCCGGAAGGGATGACGCTCAACCCCGCCGCCGCGCACGGCCTGGAAGGCTGCACCAATGCGCAGATCAAGCTGGGTACCAATGAAAAGATCGAATGCCCCGCCGGCTCGGAAATCGGGATGGTGGCGGTCAACGCTCCCGGGATCCCTGACGGGTCGCTGGCGGGCAAGGTCTACCTCGGCTCACCCGAGCCCGGAGGAGCGGAATCGGGCGAGGAGTTCCGCCTCTTCCTCGCCGCCGAAGCACCCCAGTACGGCGTGGGGCTACGCCTCGAAGGCCACGTGAAGGCCAACGTGCAGAGCGGCCGGCTGACGGCGATCTTCACCGGCGATCCCCAGGTGCCCTTCGAAGACTTCACCCTCACCTTCCGGGGTGGCCCGCGGGCACCGCTCGCCAACCCGCTGCGCTGCGGCCCCGCCGAACCGGCGGCCGCGCTCACCCCCTACACGGGCCAGCCGGCGCAGGCGGCGCCCACGCATGGCTTCGCCGTCGACGCCAACGGCAAAGGGGGCTCCTGCCCCGCGCCGCTGCCCTTTGCGCCGGCGCAGAGCACTCCGCCGCAGAGCCCCGCGAGGGCCGGTGCATACAGCCCCTTCACGCTCCAGCTTGCGCGTGGCGAAGGACAGCAGTACCTGTCGAAGGTGCAGAGCACGCTGCCGCCCGGTCTGCTCGGCGCGATCTCCTCGGTACCGCTGTGCGCGGAAGCCCAGGCAAACGCCGGGACGTGTCCGGCAGCCAGCGAAGTCGGCAGCACCTCGGTGAGCGCCGGCGCCGGCTCCGAACCGTACGGGTTCGCAGGGAAGGTGTACCTGACGGGGCCCTACAACGGTGCCCCCTACGGCCTCTCGATCGTGGTGCCCGCCGCCGCCGGCCCTTACAACTTCGGCAACGTGGTCACCCGCGCGAGCATCGGCGTCGGCCTGTACAGCGGCCGCGCGATCGTCACCGCTGTGCTGCCGACGATCGTAGAAGGAGTCCCGCTGCGGCTGCGCAACATCGAAGTGGCGGTCAACCGCCCCAACTTCCTGTTCAACCCGACCAACTGCGAAGCGCTCGCCACCGAATCGCAGCTCGGCGGCTTTGTCCCCGGGTCGAGCGCGCTCACCGAACAGGGCGTTTCGAGCCCCTTCCAGGTGGGGGAATGCAACAAGCTCGCGTTCACCCCCAAGCTCACCGCCACCACCGGCAAGCGCGTCTCGCGGGTCAACGGCGCGAGCCTCGAAGTTAAGGTCACGCAGGGAGCCCACCAGGCCGACATCCGCGAGGTGCTCGCGTCGCTGCCGAAACAGCTGGCGGCGCGCATCACGACACTGCACAAAGCCTGCCCGGCAGCGACCTTCGAAGCCGGCCCACCCCCCGGTGGCTGCTCCAAAGAAGCGCGCGTGGGCTCAGCCACCGTCACCACGCCGGTGTTGCCGGAGCCGCTCACCGGCCCCGCCTACTTCGTCTCGCACGGCAACGAAGCGTACCCCGACCTCGACGTGATCCTCAGCGGCGACAACGGCGTCGAGGTCGTGCTCGTCGGCCACACCCACATCGCCGCCCGCACCGGGATCCTCAGCTCCGCCTTCGAATCGCTGCCCGACGTGCCGATCTCGAGCTTCGCATTGAGCCTGCCGACCGGCCCGCACTCGGTGCTGACCGACAACCGCAACGGCACCCTGTGTGGCTCGCGCCTGACGATGCCCACGACGATCGTCGCGCAGAGCGGAGCGCGGATCACGCAGAACACCAAGATCGCCGTGCGCAACTGCCCGCGCAAGAAGCCCAAGCACAAGCACAAGCAGCGCCGGCATCGCCGCCGGGGCCGCCGCCACCATCGTCGTGAGGCACGGAGGCCCCACGCCCGGGCCGTCGGTGAGGCACCTCCCCGCCCGGACGTGCGCAAGTGAACAACTCTCGCCAATCCTCGGCGCACGTGATGGCGGCGCCGGCAGGCGATCACAAAAACGACACGGCGCCGCCCCCGTTCCATCTAGAGTCATCCCCATGGCCACCGCAAGCGCCGATACTCCGCTGCGTGCCGTCGCCGAGCCCCACGGCGACCCGCTGCTCGGCGCGTTGCGCCGCCTGATGCGGCTCGCCGACGAGGGCGGCGACTCCGAGGCGGTCTTGCGCGCGCTCGCGCACGAGCTGTGTGCGCTGCTGGGCGCCGATGAGACGCAGGTGCACCATCTCGCCCCCGAGGGGAGCGGACGCGAGGGGGAGCCGGTCGTGGCCTACCTGTTCGGCGGCGAGGGCCGCCTCAGCTACGTCGTGCCCCGCGCCGAGCGCCCGCCCGGGGTCGCGTGGGTCGCGAGCACCGGTCAAAGCGTGCTCGCCGTCGGCGCGCGCGAGCTGGCCGCCTCACTGCCGCGCGTCGCCTCCGCCGGCTTCGGCTGCGCGCTGCTGGTGGCGCTCACCGTGCGCGGCGAGGTCGAGGCGGTGGTCGTCGCCGCGCGCCGGGGCGCCGAGGGGTGGACCGAGCCCGAGATCGCCCGCGCCGGTGCGCTCGTCGATCAGGCGGCGCACACCCGGGCGCTGCTGCGCGCGCGTGCGGAGGCCGGCACCGACGCCGTCACCGGCGCCATGAACCACCGCGCGATGCGCCGCCGCCTGCGCGAAGAGATCGACCGCGCCACCCGCGCCGGCGGGCACCTCGCCTGCCTGCTGCTCGATCTCGACGACTTCAAGCTTGTCAACGACCGCCACGGGCACCCCGCCGGGGACGCCGTGCTGCGCGGCGTCACGCGCGCGCTGCAGGGCGAGTTCCGCGCCTTCGACCGCGTCGCGCGCTACGGCGGCGACGAGTTCGTCGTGATCCTCCCGGCCGCCGACCTGCACAGCGCCGCGCTCGCCGGCGAGCGCGCCCTGGCGCGGCTCGCGGAGGTCTCCTCCTTCGGCCTCGTCGCGGGCGTCTGCGCCTCGATCGGCGTCGCCCAGTGGCACCCCTCGATGAGCGCCGAGCAGCTGCTGGAGGCGTGCGACGCGGCGCTGCTGCGCTCCAAGCGCGCGGGCAAGGGCCGCGTCGAGCTGGCGGCCGAGGGCGATCCTGCCAACGTCCGGCCACCGGTTGAGCTGGCGGCCGAGGGCGATTCCGCCAATGTCCGGCCGCCGGTCGAGCAGCGTGCCGGCGTTCTTTGATTGACTGGAGGCATGGCCGGCAACAGCTTTGACGCGCGGGGCGCGCTCGCGGTGGGAGGGCGCGAGTACGAGATCTTCCGCCTGGGGGCGCTCGAACCGCGCTTCGACGTCGCGCACCTGCCGTTCTCGCTGAAGGTGCTGCTCGAGAACCTGCTCCGCACCGAGGGCACCGGCACGGTGCGCGCCGCCGACATCGAGGCGCTGGCCGGGTGGGACCCCACGGCCCAACCATCGATCGAGATCGCGTTCACCCCGGCGCGCGTGCTGATGCAGGACCTCACCGGTGTGCCCGCCGTGGTGGACCTCGCGGCGATGCGCGATGCGATGGCGCAGATGGGCGGCGACCCCGCCAAGATCAACCCGCTCGCGCCCGCGGAGCTCGTGATCGACCACTCCGTGCAGGTCGACGCCTTCGGCACGCGCGACGCGTTCTCGATCAACGCCGCGCGCGAGTTCGAGCGCAACCAGGAGCGCTACCTCTTCCTGCGGTGGGGCCAACAGGCGTTCGACAACTTCAAGGTCGTCCCCCCCGACACCGGGATCGTGCACCAGGTCAACCTCGAGTACCTCGCGCGCGTGGTGTTCGTCGCCGACGGCGAGGATGAAAGCCCGCCCGCCCCGGCGGGGAATGGGCGCGCGGGCGACGGCGCGCAGGCCGGTGCGCCCGGGGGGGCCGACGCCCTGCCGCGCGCCTACCCCGACACGCTCGTGGGCACCGACTCGCACACGACGATGGTGGGCGGCCTCGGCGTGCTCGGGTGGGGCGTGGGCGGGATCGAGGCCGAGGCGGCGATGCTCGGCCAGCCGCTCTCGATGCTGATCCCGCAGGTGCTCGGCTTCCGCCTGCACGGCGCGCTGCGCGAGGGGGCCACGGCCACCGACCTCGTGCTGACCGTCACCGAGCTGCTGCGCGAGCGCGGCGTGGTCGGCAAGTTCGTCGAGTTCCACGGCGCCGGCCTCGCCGGTCTGCCGCTCGCCGACCGCGCGACGATCGGCAACATGTCGCCCGAGTTCGGCTCCACGTGCGCGATCTTCCCGATCGACGCGGAGACGCTGCGCTACCTGCGTTTCTCGGGGCGCCCCGCCGAGCAGGTCGAGCTGGTCGAGGCGTACGCGCGCGAGCAGGGCCTGTGGCACGACGAGCACTCGCCCGAGCCGCGCTTCTCGGAGCAGATCGAGCTCGACCTCGGCGTGGTGGTGCCCAGCCTCGCCGGCCCCAAGCGCCCGCAGGATCGGATCTCGCTGACCGACGCCCAGCCGGCCTTTCGCCGCGCGCTCGCCGGCTACGTGCCCACCGCCAACGGCGACGACGAAGCGGTGGCGGCGACGTTCCCCGCCAGCGATCCCACCGCCTCGCAGGAGCCCGCCAACGGCGAAGGCCCGCGGGCGGCCCACGCGCAGGTGTCGGCGGCAAGCGCGGCGGGCGTGCCGAAAGCGGATCAGGAGGAGGGGGAGGGGGGGGTGGCGCTCGTGTTGGCCGACGGCACCTCAACCACCCTGCGCCACGGCCACGTGGTGATCGCCGCGATCACCAGCTGCACCAACACCTCCAACCCCTCCGTGATGATCGGGGCGGGGATCCTCGCGCGCAACGCGCTCGCCCGCGGGTTGCAGCGCAAGCCGTGGGTGAAGACCTCGCTCGCGCCCGGGTCGAAGGTCGTCAGCGAATACCTCGACCGCGCCGGGCTCACCGAGCCGCTGGATCAGCTCGGCTTCAACCTCGTCGGCTACGGCTGCACCACCTGCATCGGCAACTCCGGGCCGCTGCCCGATGAGATCTCGAAGGCCGTCGGCGAGGAGGATCTGGCGGTCGTGTCGGTGCTCTCCGGCAACCGCAACTTCGAGGGGCGCATCAACCCCGACGTGAAGATGAACTACCTCGCCTCGCCTCCCCTGTGCGTCGCCTACGCGCTGGCGGGCACGATGGACATCGACATCGTCGCCGACCCGCTCGGCCGCGACGCCGACGGCGAGGACGTCTACCTGCGCGACATCTGGCCCACCGAGGCGGAGATCGCGCAGACGATCGAGGCCGCGGTGCAGTCGGACATGTTCCGCAAGAGCTACGCCGAGGTGTTCGCCGGCGATGAGCACTGGAACGGGCTGGACGTGCCCACCGGCGATCGCTTCGCCTGGGACGAGCGCTCTACCTACGCGCGCCTGCCTCCCTACTTCGCGGGGATGCCCCCCGAGCCGACGCCGGTCGAGGACCTGCACGGCGCGCGCGTGCTGGCGGTGTGGGGCGACTCCGTCACCACCGACCACATCTCCCCCGCGGGCGCGATCAAGCGCGACGGGCCCGCCGGGCTCTACCTGCAGGAACAGGGAGTCGCGCCGCGCGACTTCAACTCCTTCGGCGCCCGCCGCGGCAACCACGAGGTGATGATGCGCGGCACCTTCGCCAACATCCGCATCCGCAACCTGCTGCGGGCCGGCGGGGAGGGAGCGCTGCCAGAAGGCGGCGTCACCTACCACATGCCGACGTCCCCGGCGAGCCCACCGGGCGAGTCTGGGGCCGTCGAGCAGCTCTCGATCTACGACGCCGCGATGCGCTACCAGCAGGAGGAGGTGCCGCTGGTCGTGCTCGCCGGTGGGGAGTACGGCACCGGCTCCTCGCGCGACTGGGCGGCGAAGGGGACGAAGCTGCTCGGCGTGCGCGCCGTGATCGCGCAGAGCTTCGAGCGCATCCACCGCTCCAACCTCGTCGGGATGGGCGTGCTGGCGCTGCAGTTCCCCGAGGGCGAGAGCGCGCAGTCGCTGGGACTCACCGGCGAGGAGTGCTTCTCGATCGACGGTTTCGCCGCGGCGATGAACAGTGGTGGGGAGGCCCCGCGCGAGGTGACGGTGCGCGCCGAGCGCGCGGGGCTGGAGCCGGTCGAGTTCCAGGCGCGCGTGCGGATCGACACGCCTCGCGAGGCCGACTACTACCGCCACGGCGGCATCCTCCAGTACGTCCTGCGAGGATTGCTCGCCGCATGACGAGCACGCTCCCGCCCGCGCACCGCGCGCGAAGAAGATGAGCAGCGCCGCTGAAGACTTCCCGCAAGTCCTGCGCGACCTGCTCGCGGCGCGCGGCCCATCGGGCTATGAGACTGCCCCCGCGGCGGTGTGGCGCGCGGCGGCGGAGGCGTTTGGCGCGAAGGTGGACATCGACGTGGTCGGCACGCCCTCGGCACGTGTGCCGGCGCGTGGCCAGGGCGACGCCAACTCCACGTCCACGGCCCCGCCGGCCGGGGACGCCGCGCCTGCCGGTCGTCCCCGGCGGCTGGTGGTGATGGGCCACATCGACGAGATCGGGCTGATCGTCACCCACATCGACGACGAGGGCTTCCTGTGGTTTCGCGAGGTGGGGGGTTGGGACGCGCAGATCCTCGTCGGCCAGCGCGTCGTGCTGGGCACGCGTGGGGGCGAGCTCACCGGGGTGATCGGCAAGAAGCCGATCCACCTGCTGCGCGACGAGGAGCGCAAGAAGGTCGCCGAGGTGCGCGACCTGCACATCGACATCGGCGCGCGCGACGGCGAGCAGGCGCGCGAGCTCGTGCGGGTCGGCGACGTCGCGGTGATCGACGGGGATCCGGTGGAGCTGCCGAACGGGCGCATCGCCTCGCGCGCCCTGGATAACCGTCTCGGCTCGTTCGTGGCGCTCGAGGCCGCGCGGCTGGTGGCGCAGGGCGGCGGCGGCGGTGGCGGTGGCGATGCCGGTGGCGGCCCGGCGGGCGGCGCGGGGGTTAGCGGTGGCGGCCCGGCGGGCGGCGGCGAGGGCGGGGGCGCCGAGTGGGAACTCCTCGCGGTTGCCGCTGCCCAGGAGGAGACGACGTTCGGGGGCTCGCGCACCTCGGCCTTCTCGCTGCAGCCCGACGCGGTGATCGTGGTGGACGTGACCCACGCGACCGACGCTCCCGGGATCGAGGTGAAGGAGTCGGGCAAGCACCCGCTCGGCTCGGGGCCCGTGCTCAGCCGCGGCTCCACGCTGCATCCCCGCCTGTTCGAGCTGCTGCACGACACGGCCGAGCGGGAGGGCATCCCTTTCACGGTCGAGGCGATCGGCCGCAACACCGGGACCGACGCCGACGCCGTCCACCTCTCGCGCGGTGGGGTCCCGACCGCGCTGGTGTCGATTCCGCTGCGCTACATGCACTCTCCGGTCGAGCTGGTGGCACTCACCGACGTGCACGCCGCCGCACGGCTGATCGCCGCCGCGGCGCGCACGCTCGGTGCAGACGCCTCGTTTGCGCGCTAGAGGGTCGTCCAGCCGGCCGTCAGGCCGGCTTCGGTCGGCCCCTCTTTGCCAATCAGGCGCTGGCCGTGCTCAGTTCGGTGAACTCGGCGATCGCGTACGGCTCCCCGGGCTTGCCGCCCAGCGCGAGCACGCGCAACCCCTCGGGGCCGGCGAACAGCTTGCGCTTGATCCCGGGGCCGACGCGGATCATCACATCGGGTGTGAGGTCCAGGCGCTCGCCTTCGATCTCGATCGCGCCCGACCCGCGCATCACCGAGTAGACCTCCTCCTGGCCGTCCTGCTCGTGGTCGTGCTCGGGGTAATCGCTGTAGTTGGGGGGCAGGTCAACGACCTGCATGCCGAAGGAGGAGACGCCCAGTTCGGCACGGGCCTTCTTCAGGCCGCCGCCGAACGCGCCCTCCATCTCGTCGATCTGCTTTGCGGTGTATCCAGGCATGACAACTCCCTATCCGTCGTTGTGTAGTCGCCGAGGTCGACGACCGCCAAAAGTCGAGGCCAAGATCTTAGCGACTGCTAACTAAGGAAGTCATCTACTTGACTCCCCTGCGGGCGTCTGCAATTCCAGCCCCGCGACCTGCTCGAAGTGGCGCCGGTTGCGAGTCATGACCTTCATGCCGTGCTGCAGCGCGGTGGCGGCGATCAAGGCGTCGGCTATTTTCAAACCGGTGGCACGCTGTATTCGCCCGGCTCTACGTGCGATTGTGGCGTCAACTTGGAGCTCATCGAGCTCTGCAAGCAGTGCTTCGACGGCTGGCTCCTCGCGCTCCGGGCCGGCATACAACTCGGTGCGAGTGATCACGGAGATCGCCAGGCCCACTGTTTGCAAATGTCGGTGGCCACGCAGATGGTCGATCAGAACGTCGCTATCGAGCAGGACCTTGCTCATGCGCTCCGAGTTCTAATCTCGCGCAACGGGGTTTCAATCCACATCGAAACGGTCTGGCTCGTCGCGGTTTGGGTAAGGGAAGTCGGGCGCGATCCCAAACGTTTCGTCGAATACTCGCTGGGTCTGCGCGCGACGCGTTTCTTCGGCTTCGCGGCCGTGGGTCGCCAAGTACTCGTCCAGCGCCGCGCGAATGACTTCTGCGAGGGTGCGCCCGTCGCCGGCGCGCAGTTCCTCAATGCGATCACGCTGCTCCTGGGTCAAGTACACCTGTGTGCGCGTAGCAGCCATATACCGCACAGCATACAGCAACACCGCACGGCCCCGGCCGACTTGCGGGGCGGGCTCGCCCCCGGCGTGGGCTACTTCACCCTCGCACCAACCGCTTGTAGGAGATCCGGTGCGGTCGGTCGGCGGCCGCTCCGAGCTGTTCGTGACGGTGCTCCTCGTAGGCGTCGAAGTTGCCCTCGAACCACGTCACCTGGGAGTCGCCCTCGAAGGCGAGCACGTGCGTGGCCACGCGGTTGAGGAACCAGCGGTCGTGGGAGATCACCACCGCGCAGCCGGGAAATTCGAGCAGCGCGTTCTCGAGCGCGCGCAGCGTGTCCACGTCGAGGTCGTTGGTGGGCTCGTCCAGCAGCAGCAGGTTGCCGCCGCTGCGCAGCAGCTTGGCCAGGTGCACGCGGTTGCGCTCGCCGCCGGAGAGCTTGCCGATACGGGCCTGCTGGTCTGAGCCCTTGAAGTTGAAGCCGGCGGTGTACTGGCGCGAGTTGACCTCGCGCTCGCCTACCTGGATGTGCTCGTAGCCTTCGGAGATCTCCTCCCACACGGTCTTCTCCGGGTTGAGCGAGTCTCGCGACTGGTCGACGTAGGCGAACTTCACGGTGTCGCCCAGTACGATCGTGCCACTGTCGGGTTGCTCCTGGCCGGTGATCATCCGAAACAGCGTGGTCTTGCCGGCGCCGTTGGCGCCGATCACGCCGACGATGCCGGCGCGCGGCAGGTCGAATGAAAGGGACTCGATCAGTAGGCGCTCGCCGTAGCCCTTGGACAGGTTGGTCGCGCTCAGCACCTTCTCTCCCAGGCGCGGCCCGGGCGGGATGTGGATCTGGACCTCGTCGAGTTTGACGTTGCGCTCTGCGGCGATCAGCTCCTCGTAGCGGGCGAGGCGGGCCTTGGACTTCGTGCGTTTGCCCTTGGGGTTCATGCGCACCCATTCGAGCTCCGCGGCGATTGTGCGCTCACGGCCCTTTTCCACGCGCTCTTCCTGGGCGAGCCGGGCTTGCTTCTGCTCGAGCCAGCTCGAGTAGTTGCCCTCGTAGGGGATGCCCTTGCCGCGGTCGAGCTCGAGGATCCAGCCGGCGACGTTGTCGAGGAAGTAGCGGTCGTGGGTGACCGCTACGATCGCGCCCCGGTACTCGGACAGGTGCTGCTCAAGCCACGCCACCGACTCGGCGTCGAGGTGGTTGGTGGGCTCGTCGAGCAGCAGCAGGTCGGGCGCGCGCAGCAGCAGGCGACACAGCGCCACGCGCCGGCGCTCGCCGCCGGAGAGCTTGCTCACGTCGGCGTCCGGCGGGGGTAGACGCAGGGCGTCCATCGCGTATTCGAGCTGAGTGTCGAGGTTCCACGCGTCGGCCGCTTCGATCTTGGCCTGGATCTTGCCGAACTCATCCGCGGTCTCATCGGAGTAGTTGGCCGCCAGCTGGTTGAAGCGGTCGAGCAGCGCCTTGGTCTCGGCGACGCCATCCTCGACGTTGCCCTTGACGTCCTTGCTCTCGTCGAGGTGCGGCTCCTGCTCGAGCATCCCTACCGTCGCCCCCGGCGCGAGCGCGGCTTCGCCTCGGTACTCCTGATCGATCCCCGCCATGATCCGCAGCAGCGTCGACTTGCCGGCGCCGTTGTAGCCGAGCACGCCGATCTTCGCCCCGGGATAGAACGCCAGGGTGATGTTGTCGAGCACCGTCTTGTCGGGCGGGTGCAGCTTCGACAACCGGTGCATTGTGAAGATGTACTGGGCGGACATCCCGCGCAGGATAGAGGCCCGCCCGCCCGCGCAGCCGCCGCAGGCGGCTGGCCGAAACGGGGACCGATTAGGGAGACACTCACTCGCTCCGCTCGCATCCCCGAATCGGCCAGCGCCGGAGGCGTGTGTCTCCCGGCTTCGGTCGGGCTCCTCTTCAGTTAGAAGAGCCCAATCCGAGGCGCTACCGTTTGTGCTTCATGCCCACGGTGCTGGATATCGAGCAGCAGATGATGCTGCTGGAGCTGGAGCCTCCGTTCGACAAGCGCGCGGTGCAGCTGGCGCGCCGCAAGATGGCCAAGCGCTGGCATCCCGACCTCGCGCCCCCCGGCCGCCAGGTCGAGCACGAGCGCCACCTGAAGGCGATCAACGAGGCGGCCGACCAGCTGGAGCGGATGGCGGAGACGCTGCGCGGCGGGCGGGTCTCGCGCAACGCCGTGCGGGCCAGCGCGGCGGCGGCCCGCCAGGCGCGCGAGGAGGCGGGGCGCCGCGCCTATGAAGCCGAGCAACGCGCGCGCGCGGGCGCGGCCGAGAACGCCAAGCACGACCCCTTCGGCAGCCGGGTGCCCGACCACTCGGTGGTGCACCGCTACGCGCGCTGCATCTCCTACCCCGAGTGGGGAGTGGGGACCGTGGCGGGCATCTACTTCACGGGCGACAGCTCGGGCGAAGGGGCGGGCGATGAAGTCCAGCAGTGGGCGCGGGTGAAGTTCAGCCATGGCATCCGCACGGTGCCGGCGGGCAGCATGCGCTTCGTGGACTTCTCCAAGCCCGACCCCGCGGGCGAGCGGATGGAGCGCTTCATGGTCGCCGCCCAGCGCGCGATGGCCGAAGGCGAATACGCGCTGGCGGCCAAGCGGCTGGTGTACGCGCGCGAAGCGCAGCCCGACGACGTCGGGGTGCTGCGGCTGATGACGCTGGCCTTCTGGCAGGCCGGCGAGCTCGAGGCGGCGGCACGCGCGGTGCGCGACTGGGCGCGCGTCGACGGCGAGCGCCCGGCGCCACACCGCTTCGCGGCGCGCATCTACGAAGACGTCGGCGCGGTCGACCTCGCCGAGGAAGCGGCGCGGCGGGCCGCCGAGCGGGGACCCTCCGACGCGGGCGCGTGGGAGCGCCTCGGCCGCCTGCGCCTGCGCATGATGGACCGCGAGGGCGCCCTTGAGGCGCTGGAGCGCGCGCTCAGCCTCGGGGCTCATGGCGAGGTCAAAGACCTCGTGGTGCAGGCGCTGGCGATCGAACCTCGGGCGCCCGCGCCCGCTGCCGCGTGAAGCTCAGCCCAGGATGTTCACTGCGCGCGAGACGATCAGGCCGATCGTGACCAGCGAGACGAGCGCCTGCACGCCCATGATGCTCTTGGCGGTCGAGGTGAGCGGCATCGTGTCGGTGGGGGAGAACGCGGTGGCGTTGGTGAGCGAGACGTATAGGTAGTCGATGAACTTCGGCCGCCACTGCGGCGGGTGGATGCGATCGTCGGCCATTTGGGGAAAGAGGAAGTCAGGCGCCCGATCCCGCCCGGCGGCGCGGCGCCCCGGGCCGCCCCGGTCGGTCTCCCAGTACCACAGCGCGAAGATCAGGAAGTTGGTCAGCCAGATCAGCACCCCGGAGGTGATCAGCTCGGACCCGTTCTGCACGTTGCGATGCAGCAACAGATGGCTGAGCGCGCCCAGCGAGTAGATGTTGGCGGCGCTCACGAACGCCGTCAGCCCGAGCGCCACGCGCCGCCGGCGCGGGTGCTCGTGCTCGAGCTGGCGCGGGGTGGCCATGAACATTCCGAGCAGCAGCGCGGCCTCCAGCGAGGGCACCAGCCACGGCGGTCCCGCGGTCAGCCGCTTGGGGAGCGACACCTGCAGGGCAATCGCCGCCAGGATCGTCGCCTGCGCCGGCCAGAAGGGCTCGGAGGCGGGCGGCGGCGGGTAGGGCCGGCCGGGGGGAAGCGGCGCGGGGGATGATGCCGGGGACGCCTGATCCACTGGTGCAGGGTACGGTTCGGGTCGGCCGGCATCACGGCACCGTGTGTGGCGCGTTCGCATGCGCCACATCCACGTGAGCGAGCATGTGCCACGCACCCGTGCGCGGTGCGTGGCATGGCTTGCCAGGAGTACCGGCGCAGGGTCGGGGGCGCGCTAGCCTGAGTGGTGTGGGCATCGAGAACCCCGTGCATCTCATGTTCCTCGCGGCGGTGGCGCTGGTCGTGCTGGGCCCCAAGCGCCTCCCCGAACTGACGCGCGCAGCGGGCAAGAGCATCCGCGAGTTCCGCGAGGCGCTGAACGGGGGAGTGGTGGACGAGCCGCCGCCGGTCGGGCAGCTGACCGAGCCCGAGCCCGAGCGGGAGCCCGAGTAGCGATGATAGATAGATAGATACTTTCCATCATCATGATAAAATCTTTCCATCATGCCCCAGGTGTTCGCCCCTCCAAGGCTGGATCCGTTGGATCGCGAGGTCCTGCGGCTAATCGATGGTCTGCGCGATGATCTGCGCCACCGTGTAGCCGAGCCCCGACGCTGGGGTGGCAGCCTGCGCAGGGCCGCGCTGGCGCGCGCGGTGCAGGCGTCGAACAGCATCGAGGGCTACAACGCGAGCCTCGATGACGTTGTAGCCGCGGTGGACGGCGAGCCGACGCTGCAGGCCAACGAGGAGACTCGCCTTGCTCTGGGCGGATACCGCGACGCGATGACCTACGTGCTCCAGGTAGCGCAGGATCGTGGTGCCGATGTGGATGAGGGTCTGATCAAGGCGCTCCACTTCATGATGCTCAAATACGACCTTGCCAAGAGCCCGGGGCGCTGGCGGCCGGGCTATATCGGCGTTCGCAGTGAGGCGACGGGCGAGCTCGTCTATGAGGGCCCCGACGCCGAGGAGACCCCCGGCCTGATCGAGGCGATGGTCGCGCAGCTGAGGGATGACAAGGCGCCCGTGTTGATCAGGGCGGCGATGGCTCACCTGAACCTCGTGATGATCCACCCCTTCCGTGATGGCAACGGTCGCATGGGGCGATGCCTGCAGACGCTTGTGTTGGCGCGTGAGCAGATCGTCGCGCCCGTCTTCTCCAGCATCGAGGAGTATCTCGGTCACAACACCCAGGCCTACTACGACGTGCTGGCAGAGGTGGGCGGCGGCGCGTGGAATCCGCACCACGACACCTCGCCGTGGATGCGCTTCTGCCTCACAGCCCACCACCGGCAGGCCAAGACCCATCTGCGGCGCATCGAGGAGACCGAGCGCCTGTGGGGCGAGTGCGCCTCGATCGCGCGCAGCGAGGGGCTGCCCGAGCGCTCCGTCGGTGGTCTGGTGGATGCGGCGCTCGGCTTTAGGCTGCGCAACTCGAGCTACCGCTCGATCCTTGAGGTGACGGCTGGCGAGGAGATCTCCGAACTGAAAGCAAGCCGCGAGCTGAAGGGGATGGTGAACGCCGGCCTGTTGCGCCCGGTCGGCGAGCGGCGGGGCCGTCACTACGTGGCGGAGCCTTCGTTGCTCGAGGTGCAGCAGCGAATCCGCCGCGCACGCCCGCCGAGGGACGAGTACGACCCATACGCAAAGGCCGCGGAGGGGCTGCAGCTGACGCTATCGGGCTGACACCGCTTCGTCCGTCAGCGGCGCGATCGAGGTGCAGCGGTTGTTGCCCACCCAGGTGGTGAGGAGGATCAGCGAGGATCCCGGCCCCGCGTGGCGGGTGATAGGGTCGCCGTTGATGTCGGCTAATCGGCTCTATCGAATAGCGGTGGTGTGCCTGCTCGCGGGCGCGATCGGATCGGTGCTCGCGGCGTCGGCGACGGCAAAGCAAGGGGCGGCAAAGCCCTCGTCGTGCTCCGGTATCCTCCCACTCGAACCGGAGTCCGAACCGGAACCGGTGGAGCTTGCCGGTCCACTTGAACCAGCTGTCCTGGGCGAGTTCGGGGTCTTGCGGCGCGCGGCAGTGCCCGCCGATCAGTTGCCCCCTCTGAATCGGATCGGCTCCAGGGTGGGCTCCGAACTGAGCAGCTACTACCCCGGTTACATCCGTCAGCTGGTCCGGCTCGCCAACGGAAGCCGCTACTTCCTGATCCCCGGCTTCAAGCGAGTGCCCAAGCTCCCCCCGGCACGATGCCTGCCAAAGCAGCTCCGACATCTGCGCCAGCCCAAGCCCGAACCGGTCTACTGCATCGCGGGCATCGGCCCCACGGTGCGTCCGCTCGCGGGCATCAGCTGCCAGACGCTCGCTGAAATCGAAACCGGGGGCGACCTCGCGGAGCCCTACTTCTCCAGCTCGTTCCAGGTCGATCTCGTACCCGACGGTGTGGCGACGGTGCGACTGGTCTATCGCGGTGGGACGGTGATAGCCGCACCGGTGAGCGAAAACGCCTTCGTGTTCACGCCGCCGCGGGGGCTGATCGAGCGCGCAAAGGCGGCGTTCAAGCGTCTCGAACGAGTGTTCGAAAATGAACGCACACACAGGCATAGACATCTCACCAAGCGCCAGCGCCAGCGCGCTGTTGGAGTGGTGATCAAGGCGTTGGACCACGTGTTAAGCCAGCTCCCGCCCAAGCAGGTCCAGTGGCTGGACGCCGGTGGCCGGGTGCTACGCAGCTTCACGCCAAATCGCGACCGCAACGGCTTCCTCGTCACCACCGGCAGCATCGTGAGCAGCACCAACGCCGTACCCCTGGGTTGACCTCAACGCCGTGCGCGTAGGATGACCCCAACTCCGTGCGCGTAGGCTGACCCGGCGCCGTGCCCACAGGCTGACCGCCCCACCGGATAGGTTCCCGAGGTGCGCCTGATCGTGGCCCGCTGCGAGGTCTCATACATCGGCCGTCTGACGACGGTGCTGCCCGAGGCGGTGCGCCTGCTGATGCACAAGGCCGACGGCGCATTCATGGTGTGGGCCGACGGCGGCGGCCCGAACGTGAAGCCGCTGAACTGGATGACCCCGCCGACGGTGCTCGAACAGGAGACCGACTCGCAGGGCGTGCTGACACGTCTGACGGTGCGCAAGCAGCGCCAGGAGGATCGCTTGGAGATCGCCATCACCGAGGTGCTGTCGGACATCGAGCACGAGCTGGACACGCTGGTGTCGCTGGAGAAGGAGGGGCTCGAGCGCGAGCTGCAAGAGCTGCTCGCCGACGCCCCCCAATGGTGCGGCGAGGGCTTCCGGCTGGTCCGCCGGGAGTGGCCCACGGACATCGGCCCGGTCGATCTGATGTGCCGCGACGCCGAGGACGAGTGGGTGGCGGTCGAGATTAAGCGGATCGCCACGATCGACGCTGTGGAGCAGCTGACGCGCTACCTGGAGCGGATCCGCCATGACCCCGCGCTCGGCGCCTGCCGCGGGGTGCTGGCGGCGCAGCGGATCAAGCCCCAAGCACGGGTGCTTGCGCAGGCGCGCGGGATCGACTGCGTCGAGGTCGATCTAGACGTGCTGCGCGGCGAGCGCGAGCCGGAGCTGCGACTCTTCGCGGCGTAGGGCGGGGGCTTGTGGCCCCTCAGGCTGCTCGCCGAGCGATTCCAGCAGCCGCTCTTGCGGCGACGGCGTGTCGGTAGGTACCCTCCGGCAATGACAAACGACGCCGCCACCAAAACCGACGCGACCGCAGGCACTTCTACGACCGACACTCCCGCGGTCGACCCCCCCGCTGTACTGACCGAGCGCCGCGGAGGCGTGCTGCTGATCACGCTGAATCGCCCGCAGGTGCGCAACGCCGTCAACGCCGCCGTCGCCGAGGGCGTGGCGCACGCGTTGGAGGAGCTCGACGCCGACGAGCAGCTCGCCGTGGGGATCCTCACCGGGGCGGGGGGCTTCTTCTGCGCCGGCATGGACCTTGGGGCGTTCGTGCGTGGCGAATCCCCTTGGTTTGGCGACCGTGGCTTCGCGGGCATCGCCCAGCGCTCCGCGCGCAAGCCGCTGATCGCGGCGATCGAGGGCTTCGCGGTGGCGGGCGGCATGGAGGTGGCGCTCGCCTGTGATCTGATCGTCGCCGCGCGGGGCGCGAAGCTCGGCATCCCCGAGGCCAAGCGTTCGCTGGTGGCGGCCGGCGGCGCACTGCTGCGCCTGCCGCGGCGGATGCCCTACCACGTGGTGATGGAGCTGGCGCTGACCGGCGACACGATGCCGGCCGAGCGCTTCCACGAGCTCGGCGTGGTCAACCGCCTGGCCGAGCCCGGGGGCGCCGTCGAGGCGGCGTTGGAGCTGGCCGCGACGCTCGCCAAGAACGGCCCGCTCGCCCTGGTTGCCTCCAAGCAGATCCTGCAGGAGCAGTCCGATTGGTCCACGGCCGAGATGTGGGAGCGCCAGGCGGCGATTTCGGGCCCCGTGTTCGCCTCCGAGGACGCCAAAGAGGGCGCGAGCGCGTTCAAGGAGAAGCGCGAGCCGTTGTGGCGGGGGCGGTAGGCCGCCACGTTGTCGCCCCCCCCACGCGGGTCAGGCAGTTGCGATCAATGGAACCTCGGGTATGATGTGTTGATTCCCGATCGCTCTCTTCGCCGCAGCGCCAGTCTCCGCGGCAGGGTGGGGCTTAAGTCAAGCCTGGTCGTGCTGGCT
The DNA here is from genome assembly GCA_963791485.1 of uncultured Solirubrobacterales bacterium. GTDB lineage: Bacteria > Actinomycetota > Thermoleophilia > Solirubrobacterales > Solirubrobacteraceae > Palsa-744. The sequence goes on along the minus strand of CAWBSO010000005.1, from coordinate 120,495 downwards.
GCTTTTGCCTTCGCCGTCTGTCCCGCTTCGAGCGCTCTGGCAGCCGCGAGCGGGGGGATCGCCGGCAAGGTGACTAGCGCATCGACAGCGCCGATTGCCGGCATCGAAGTTTGCGCGTCGCTCAAGGGTGGGAGCGAGCCGCCGGCGGAACCCAGCGAAAACGAAGAAGAAGGCGGCGGGTGTGCGACCAGTGAAGCGAGTGGGGAATACACGATCTCTGGCTTGGCGAACGGCGAATACATCGTCTCATTCGGTTCCTCGTTCCTGGTGGGTGTGGAATCGTCAACAGCCAACTACATCACCCAGTTCTACAACGACAAGTCCTCTGCGTCGGAAGCTGACGCGGTGCCGGTCACGGCGGGAGGCACCACGTCGGGGATCGATGCCACGCTCGTGGAAGGCGGTCGGATCACGGGCAAGGTGACTACCTCGACCGGCGGCGCGCTCGAAAAAGGGATTGTCTGCGCATTTGGCGCCGAGCCGGAAGAAGGAAACTGCGCGTTCACCAACTCGAGTGGCGAATACTCGATCGCTGGCCTCGTGGGCGGCGAATACAAGGTGGGGTTCGACGCCACGGAATTCATCGTGCAGTACTACAACGACAAGCCCGCTCTCACCGAAGCCAATCCCGTGACGGTCACGTTGGGGGGCACCGTGTCGGGGATCGACGCGGCGCTTGCGCCAGAGCCCCCGGCGCCGCCGACGAATGTGACGCCTCCGAAAGTGATCGAACTCAATTCCCCACCTGCCGGCAGCAATGTGCTTGGCAGCCTGACATTGGGCGGAAGCACTCCCAGCCCTGCCGTGGGCAGCACTCTGATCTGTGAGAGGGGAACGTGGGGCGGCGTTCCAGTTCCCACCTACTCCTACAAGTGGTTGCGCGACGGCACGCCGATCGCGGGGGCGACCGAAATCAAATACGTTGTACAGACCGCCGATGCCGGACGCACCCTCGCCTGCGAAGTCACCGCCAAGAATTCCCTGGGCGAAAAGAGCGCGACCAGCGCCGGCGTTGCGGTCTCTGGCGGCTCCGGCGGAGGCCCGAGCGCCACCGGCTCCAACTCGACTGGATCCGCGGCTCATGTCACGATCGCATCGGCGAAGTTTGTGGTGTCCAAACGTAGGACGGTGCGCATCGAGATCGAGTGCCGGGACGCCGCTTGTCACGGGTCGGTGGACTTGATCATGCGGGTCGCGGAGAGGCGCCGCAAGGGCAAGACAGGGGTCTTGGGTGGCGAGACGCTGGTCGTTGCGAGGAGATCCTTCTCGCTGGCGAAGGGGAAGAGTGGCACGATCGCTCTGCGTCTGACGGCGACCGGTCAGAAGTTGTTGGCTGACGCCAAGCACCACCCGCTGCCGGCGAAGCTACTTCTCTTCGTCGCGGGCGGGAAGGCCATCACCACGTTGGTGCGGGTCAGCTGAGTTCGTCGAGCGATTCCAGCAGCTGAATGTCGGCGAGATCCTGGGGCCGGCCGGCGGCGCGCTTCATCTTCAACAGGTCATCGCGTGTGCGCCGGGTTGAAGGTCGCCTGCCCGTCAGAGCGCCGGGAGGTGCTCGATTTCGGGCGAGTGCAGGGCGATGCCCAGGCCGCGCAGGGAGACGCGCCCGGACTCGGGGTAGAAGCACATGTCGCTCGACTCGCGGGTGCCGTAGGCGAGATAGGTGAGACCCCGCTCGCCGGGGCGCAGCGCGTGCGCGACGCCGGTCCCCGCTGGGCGCGAGACGACGTCGCCGGGGCGCAGCGGATGCTCCTCGGGGGTCTGCGCGCCGCGGCCCCACAGTTCCAGGATGCCGTCGCCGTCGAGCACGACGAAGAGCTCCTCCTCCAGCGAGTGGCAGTGGGCCGAGGCTCCATGGACGCCGGGAGGGAGGGTGACGTGGTTGAGGCCGGTCGCGGTGGCTCCGGCGGCCTGGCCGCAGCGGCGGGCGCGGCCGTCGAGGATCGCCGGGACGTCGGTGAGGGCGACCACGTTGGGTGGGCGCTCCGCCTCTGGCGGTGGGCACTCCGGTGGGCCGGCGGCGGCCTCGCGGGCGAAGGGGTGATCGCCGCCGGGAAGCTCGATCCAGCGGGGAAATGACCAGGCGATCCCAGCCCGCGGCAGCGCGGTCAGAGCGGGGTCGCGGCGCTGGCCGAAGACGAGCACGTCGAGCCCGCCGACGCCGCCGCGCAGCGTGTGCGGGCCGCGGCGTGGTCGGTGCGCGATGCAATCGCTGGCTCGGACCTCGCAGGTCCTGCCGTCCTGCCACAGCAACCCTTCGCCGCCGAGCACGAAGAAGATCTCCTCGTCGGCGCCGTGGTCGTGGGCGGGGGTGGAGAAGTGCGCCTCGGCGATCTCGATGCGGCGTAGGCCCACGGTGCGGGTGCCGGCTTCGCGTCCGAGGTCGTGCCACAGACCTTTGATGTGGCCCACGGCGAGCTCGTTGGACTGGCTCTCGTGAAGGTTGGGGATCTTCATCGCCGCGCGCGGCGTTTGCGTCGCCATTGGGCGAAGACGTTCTTGAAGCGCCGCCACAGCATCGGCAGAGTCTACCGCTCACCCGGCGTCTTGTGGACGATCCGATCATCGAGCCGAGTGGCCGAACGTCGTAATCAGGGTTGACCTCGGCTCCTCGATCTGTTTAGGATAGTGTCGCGGACTGGGTCTTACACAGAAGGGATGGAGCTAGTCGAATTCCAGAGTATATGCCTCTGGTTTCGACCAGCTGCCGCGCAAGTGCCGGGACAACAAGAGGGAGGCCATGATGGGCGGATCGTGGGGGCATGACTTGGCGGGCAGGGTTGGTGGGCACGAGTTGATCGGCGTGGGGAGGGCTCATATCGCTCGCAGGATGGCGTTGGCGGTGACACTGCTCGTCGTGTCGCTCTGCGCTGTGCTCGCGCAATCGGCGGGTGCCGCGGCCGCACCCATGAGTCATCTGGGGTACTCGCTGACGCCCTCCAAGACGATGCCGTATACGCCGTGTCCCCCCGGTGGTCGCATGATCGAGTGCGACCTGATCGTCGATCCGTCCGTCGTCAAGACGCCGTCCGGTTTCAGGCTCCCCGACGGCCCCCTGCTGGAAGGTGGCGGCGAGGGAGGGGGCTATGACCCGCAGGATCTCCAGTCGGCCTACTCGATCCCCACCTCGGGCGGCACGGGGGAAACGGTGGCGCTCATGGATGCGTACGGTTATGCCGCGGCAGAAACGGATCTCGCCAAATATCGAGAACTGTATGGCCTCCCAGCGTGCACCAAAGCCAGCGGATGCTTCAAGAAGGTCAACGAAAAAGGCGAAGAAAAAAACTATCCCAAAGAAGGCGAACTACTCGAATTTGATTGGCAGGAGGAGTCGGCTTTGGACCTCGACATGGTCTCTGCGGCATGTCCGCACTGTCATATTCTGTTGGTGGAGGCGACCACCGAGGAACCAAAAGACCTCGCTGCTTCGGTGGAAGAGGCCGTCAAACTCGGCGCCACCGAGATCAGCAACAGCTACGGCTTTCCCGAGAACGAAGAAACGTTTTGTCCCGGTAAAAAAGGGTGCAAAGAATATCTCGCAGCGTACGACCACCCTGGCATCCCGGTGACCGTGTCGGCCGGGGACTCCGGTTATGACGACGGTGTGAGCGCCCCGAGCTGGCCCGCCACCTCCCCCAATGTCATCGCTGTGGGGGGCACCACTCTCAAAAGAGCAAAAAGCTCGCGCGGCTGGTCTGAGTCGGTGTGGGTCGACAGCGGCAGCGGCTGCAGCCTGTATGAGGAAAAGCCCAAATGGCAGACCGACAAAGGCTGCGCCAAACGTACGGATAACGACGTGGCCGCAATCGCCAACGAGGAAACACCGGTGTCGGTATACCTGGGTGGATGGCGCCTCTTAGGTGGCACGAGCGTCGCCGCGCCGCTGATTGCCGGCATTGAGGCTCACGCCAACAGCGCTACCAAAACTGCTGGAGCCGAAGTTTTTTACAAAAAACCTGGGATGTTGTTTGACATCACCGAAGGCGCCAACGGGACCTGCACGCCGCCGGCGGAAGACGCGTACCTGTGCACAGCCGAGTCGGGCTATGACGGCCCAACCGGATGGGGCACGCCGGACGGCGTCCCGCACCTCAACGGCTGGTTCGCACGAGGGGTTCCGAACCTCTCCTCAGAGGTCAATGTCAAAGGCAGCAGCCTATCGGCGGCGTCGTGCATAACCGCTGAATTCTGCACGGCGGTTGGGCACGCTCTCAACGGCTTGAGCGCAGAAGTTGCCCTGGCCGAGCATTGGAATGGCAAAGAATGGACCATCCAGGAAACACCCGAAGCGAATAAGAGCACGCTATCGGGCGTGTCGTGCGAGACGCCCGAACTGCATGGGGAAAAATTTAATATGTGCGCCGCAGTGGGGCATTACGTCAACAACGCAGGCACGGAAGCGGCATTTGCCGAGCGATGGGCCGGCGAAGGCTGGTCGCTGGAGGAAGTTCCTACCCCGAAAGAAGCAAAAAGCAGCAGCTTGTCGAGTGTATCGTGTTCCCTTGATGGTGGAGCTGAATGGTGCTTTGCAGTGGGGCACTACATCAACAGCGCGGGCACCGAAGAGGCACTCGCTGAGCGGTGGAACGGCGCGGGATGGACGATCGCGGAACTCCCCAGCCCGAAAGAAGCGAAAAGCAGCGGCCTGTCGGCCGTGACATGCCGTTTCCTGGGTGTTGAAATGTGCAGCGCGGTGGGGCATTACGTCAACAGCGCGGGCACAGAAGTGACGCTTGATGAGCAGGTCGGAATAGGCAAAGTGTGGAGTGTCCACGAAATCGCCACCCCGAAAGAAGCGAAAAGCAGCAGTTTGTTGGGTGTATCGTGCGTGTCTGGTATCTGCTACGCGGTGGGGCATTACGTCAACAGCGCGGGCACGGAAGTGACGCTTGCCGAGACGTGGGAATTCAATGGCACCACCTCGACGATCCTAGAAACTCTGAATCCGAAAGAAGCAAAGAGCAGCAGTCTATCGGGGGTATCGTGTACGTCGAGTGAAGCGTGTACGGCGGCGGGCCACTACGTGAACAGCTCAAGCGTGGAAGTGACGCTCGCTGAGCGGTGGAACGGCAAAACCTGGGCGATACAGGAAACCGCCAATCCGAAAGAAGCAAAAAGCAGCAGCCTTTCAGGTGTGGTGTGTACGGCGGCAGAATCGTGCATCGCGGCCGGACGTTACGTCAACAGCTCGAGTGCGGAAGCGGCACTGGCGGAGGGCTGGAATGGTACGGCGTGGTCGATCAAGGAAACGCCCACTCCCAAGGAAGCCAGCGGCAGCCTGCCGGGCGTGTCGTGTGCGACCGGCGAAAAGTGCACAGGGGTGGGGCATTACCTCAGCGGCAATACGGAAGTAACGCTCGCCGAGGGTTGGAACGGAAAAGAATGGTCGTTGCAGGAAACCGCGACCCCGAAAGAAGCAAAAAGCAGCAGCCTGGCGGGCGTGTCGTGCACGACGAGTGAAGCGTGTACGGCGGTCGGCCGCTACGTTAAAAGCTCGAGTGTCGAAGTGACGCTCGCCGAGCGGTGGAACGGCAAAACGTGGGCGATTCAGGAAACCGCGACCCCGAAAGAAGCGAAAAGCAGCAGCTTGGCCGGTGTGTCGTGCGCTTCGGCGACGGCGTGCACCGCGGTGGGCCACTACGTGAATAGTTCGAGTGTGGAAGTGACGCTTGCGGAGAGCTGGAACGGCACAACATGGGCGGTCCAGGAAACCGCGACCCCGAAAGAAGCGAAAAGCAGCAGCTTGACGGGCGTGTCGTGCACGACGAGCGAAGCGTGTACCGCGGTCGGGCGCTACGTCAACAGCGCGGGCACGGAAGTCACGCTCGCCGAGCGGTGGAACGGCAAAACGTGGGCGGTCCAGGAAACCGTGACCCCGAAAGAAGCGAAAAGCAGCAGCTTGGCGGGTGTGTCGTGCGCTTCGGCGACGGCGTGCACCGCGGTGGGCCACTACGTGAATAGTTCGAGTGTGGAAGTGACGCTTGCGGAGAGCTGGAACGGCACAACATGGGCGGTCCAGGAAACCGCGACCCCGAAAGAAGCGAAAAGCAGCAGCCTGGCGGGCGTGTCGTGCACGACGAGCGAAGCGTGTACCGCGGTCGGGCGCTACGTCAACAGCTCGAGTGTGGAAGTAACGCTCGCCGAGAGCTGGAACGGCAAAACATGGGCCACCCAGGAAACCCCCAACCCCGAAGCGAAAAGCAGCAGCCTGTCGAGTGTGTCCTGCACGTCATCGTCGACGTCGTGTGTGGCGACGGGGCACTCCATTGACGACACGGATGTAGAAGTGGCGCTGGTGGAGGAATACAACTGAGGGTGTGAGCGGCAAGCGCCGCGGTTTTAGCCGCGGCGCTTGCGCCTGCGCTGCGCCAGGATCTGGCGGAACCTTCTCCACAGCGCCATCATCAGCGCTCCCCCGGCGTCTTGCGAGGGTACTGGGATGTGTCCAGGCTGAGGTCGAGGGCGGTGCGCACGATGCGCGACTGTTCAGCGGCGTGCGCGGCCGGGTAGCCCTCGCCCGGCGAGGCGCGCTCGGGGCGCCCGATGTAGCCGAAGTGGACATCGCCGGAGAGGATCTGCATGAGGCGCGGGAACATGTGGGCGCGGGCGCCCATGTTGCGCGGCTCTTCCTGGGTCCACACGACCTCGCGCAGGTTGGGGTAGCGGTTGATCAGCGCGAGGATCTGGCCTTCGGGGAAGGGGTACAGCAGCTCCACGCGGCCCACGGCGACGGCCTCGTTGCCTGGGCGGTCGGGGTGGCCGACGAGGTCGTAGTAGATCTTGCCGGTGCACAACACCAGGCGCGTGACCTTCTCGTCCTGCACGCCGGGCTCGGGGAGCACCGGCTGGAAGCGGGAATCCTCGGCGAGGTCGGCGATGTCGCTGGCGGCCTGGGGCAGGCGCAGCAGCGACTTCGGGGTCATGATCACGAGCGGCCGCTGCTTGGCGATGCGCGCCTGGCGGCGCAGCAGGTGGAAGTACTGGGCGGGCGTCGTCAGGTTGGCCACACGAATGTTGCCCTCCGCGGCGAGCGCGAGGAAACGCTCCAGGCGCGCGGAGGAGTGCTCGGGGCCAGAGCCCTCGTAGCCGTGGGGCAGCAGCAGCGTGAGGCGTGAGGTCTGCCCCCACTTGGCGAGGCCGGAGACGATGAACTGGTCGACGATCACCTGCGCGGAGTTGACGAAGTCGCCGAACTGCGCCTCCCACAGCACGAGCGTCTCGGGGGCCTCCTGGGAGTAGCCGTACTCGAAGCCCATGCACGCGAGCTCTGAGAGCGGGCTGTTGTGCAGCTCGAACGGGGCGAGCGCCTCGGGGAGGCTCTGGATCGGGCAGAACGTCTGCCCGGTCTTGGCGTCGTGCAGCACCATGTGGCGCTGGCTGAACGTGCCCCGCTCGGTGTCCTGGCCGGTGAGCCGCACAGGGGTGCCGTCGGTGAGCAGCGAGGCGAACGCCAGTGCCTCGGCGTGTGCCCAGTCGAGGCGGGGGCGATCGCCGGCGGCGCCTCCGTCGGCGCTCTTGCCGCCCGCCGCGCCGGCCTCCGCGACGCCGCCGTCGGCCCCTCCCCCTCCTCCTCCTGCTCCGGCTCTCTCGCCATCTCCGCCCGGCTCCTCCAAGGCGGCGCGGCGGCGCTCCAGCTGTTTGACGAGCTTGGGGTGTACCGTGAAGCCCTCGGGGGTGCGCAGCAGCTGGGCGCCGAGCTCGCGCAGGCGCTCGGCGGGCACCGCCGTCTGCACTTCGGGGGAGGGGGAGCGGTCGAGCAGGTATTCGCCGGTGCCGCCGCTGCCCGAGCCGTTCTCGGCGGCGGCGGCGATCTTCGCCTTCAGCCGCTGGTGCAGGGTGGTGAGGTTATCCCACACGCCCTGCGCGAGCTGGTCGATCTGCTCCTTGGTGACGACCCCTTCGGCGGTGAGCCGCTCGCCCCACAGTTCCGCCACGCGCTTGTGCGACTTGATCTTCGCGTACATCTCCGGCTGGGTGTACGCGGGCTCGTCGGACTCGTTGTGGCCGAAGCGGCGGTACCCGATCAGGTCGATCAGCACGTCGTGGCCGAATTCCTTGCGGAACGCGAACGCGAGGCGCACGGCGCTCATGCAGGCGGGGACGTCGTCGGCGTTGACGTGGATGATCGGCACGTCGAAGCCCTTCGCCAGATCGGAGGCCCAGCGCGTGGAGCGGGCGTCGTCGGGGTCGGTGGTGAAGCCGATCTGGTTGTTGGTGATGACGTGCACGGTGCCGCCGACCTTGTAGCCGTCGAGCGCCTGCAGGTTGAGCGTCTCGGCGACCACGCCCTGCGCGGGGAACGACGCGTCGCCGTGGATCGCGATCGGCACGGCGGCGTCGGTGTCCTGGTGGGCGTGGGGCCCCTGGCGGGTGGTCTGGGCAGCGCGGGTGGCGCCCTCCACGACGGCGGACACGTACTCCAGATGGGAGGGGTTTGACTCGAGGTTGACTTGGATCGTCTCGCCGCCGGGCAGCTTGTAGGAGCCGTGGGTGCCGTGGTGGTACTTGACGTCGCCGGTGCCGCCCTGGGGGATCGTGGTGACGGCCTCGAGCGTCGACGCTCCCTCGAACTCGGCGAAGATCGTGTCGTAGGGGCGCCCGAGGTTGTGCGCAAGCACGTTCAGCCGGCCGCGGTGGGCCATCCCGATCACGACCTCCCTGCCGCCGTGGGCGGCGGCAAGCTGGATCAGCTCGTCGAGCATCGGCACGGTCATGTCGAGGCCCTCGATCGAGAACTGGTGCTGGCCGAGGTACGCCTTGTGCATGAAGCGCTCCAGCGCGTCCACCTCGACGAGGCGCTTGAGCAGCGTCTGCTGCTCGTCGTTGGTGAGCGGCTGGCGGAAGGTGCCGGACTCGATCTTCTCGCGCAGCCACACGCGCTGGCGGTGAGAGGAGATGTGCTCGATCTCGTACGCGATCGTGCCGCAGTAGGTCTCGCGCAGGTGGGGCAGCGCGTCGGCGAGCGTCGCCCCGGGCACCCACATGCGCAGGATCTTGGCGGGGATCAGCGCCATCAGCTCGGGCGTGAGGCCGAGCCCCTCGGGGTCCAGTGCGGGGTCGCCCTCGGGCTCGACCCCGAGCGGATCGAGGCGCGCGGCGAGGTGGCCGTGGGTGCGGAACGCCTTCAGCAGCGCCGTAGCGGACTGCACGGCTTGCAGCAGCTCTTCGTCGGGCGCGGCGCGCGGCGTGGCGCCGCGGCGCGCCTCCTCCGCGGTGGTCGCGGCCGCCGCGGCAGCGGCCGCCGGCGCGGGCAGCGGCGGCGCGGGGCCGAGCTCGACGCCGAGCGAGGCGAACACGCCGTCGTAGAAGCCGAGCTCTCCTTGCAGGTACTCCTCGATCCGCGCGAGGAAGCGCCCGGACTCCGCGCCTTGGATCACGCGGTGGTCGTAGGTGGAGGTCATCGTCATGACCTTCTCCGCCCCGATCATCGCGCCGATGTTGCCGAGCCCCACGGGGTAGCCGATCGAGCCGGTGGCGACGATCGTGCCCTGGCCGTTCATCAACCGCGGCACCGAGGCGACGGTGCCGAGGCCGCCGGGGTTGGTGAGCGTGACGTTGGCGCCCCGCAGGTCGTCGGCGGTGAGCGTGTTGGTGCGCGCCTTCTCCACGAGCGCGTCGTATGCGGCGAGGAAGCGCTCGAACGGCATGTGGGCGGCGTCGGCGATCACGGGCACCATCAGCGTGCGGGTGCCGTCCCGCCTCTCGACGTCCACGGCGAGGCCGAGGTTGACCTGGCCGTCGTCCACGCGGTGCGGGCGGCCGTCGATCTCGGCGAAGTGGTGGGCCATCACCGGCATGTCCTCGGCGGCGCGCGCGATCGCGTAGGCGATCAGGTGGGTGAAAGAGACCTTGCGCCCCGCCGCCTTCAGCTCGCGCCGGCGCGCGTCCAGGGCGGTGACGGTCAGCGTGCGAAAGCTGGTGGCGGTCGGGATCGAGCGCGACTGCTCCATGTAGCGGGCCAGCGCCGCCGCGCCGCCCTTCATCAATTCGGCGCCCGCCGGTGCTGCGGCCGCGCCGTTGCCGGCGGCGGCATCGAGCACGTCGGCCTTGACGATCCGCCCCGCGGGCCCGCTGCCGGAGACCGTCGTGAGATCCACGCCCTCGACAGCCGCGGCACGTGCCGCCACGGGAGTGACGGGAACACCTGGAGATGGGGCGCCGTTGGAAACGGCACCTGACGGCTGGTCGGTCTCTGGGCTGCCGTTCTCAGAGGCGGGAGCAGGCGCGCCGTCACCGACGGCGATCCGCGCGATCACCTGGCCAACAGTGACGGTGTCGCCCTCCTGCACGAGGATCTCGCTCACCGTTCCGCTCGCCGGCGAGGGCAGCTCCACGTCAACCTTGTCGGTGGAGATCTCGACGATCGTGTCGTCGAGCTTGATCGCATCGCCCACCTTGACACGCCATTCGAGGATTGTTCCCTCGGTGACCGACTCGCCCGCGGCAGGGGTCACGACGTCGATCGTCTGGCCAGTCGTCGCGGATGCCGCCATCTCTGGACTCACTCTAGCGCGGCGGGTGGGCGGATCGCCTCACGCCGGCGCGACTCGCGCACGAACTCGAAGGAGCCGAAGAAGGGCCCGATGCCGCCGAGCACGGCGACCGCGGTGGCAAGGCGCAGCGGGACGATTCGCAGGCGCACGCACACGATGCAAGCGAGCGACATCCCGATCCACAACAGCCCGTGGGTGAGCCCCAGCACGAACGTCTCCGGCTGCGGCTTGCCGGCGGCGAAGGCGCAGACCAAAAGCGCGGTGTAGACGCAGGAGTGAGTGAACGACGTCCACTTCAGGCGGGTGAACACCTGCGGGTGGCTGACCGGCGGCGAGCGCCTCGTCACCGCGGGAGCCCCGACGCGCGGGTCACGGAGCTCCGACTCGCGGCTCACGGCGCTGTGAGCCAGCGCGCCATCAGCGGCAGGGCCTCGCCGGCCTCGGTGGGCCACTCGTCGATCTCCGGGGGCCACCACGCGAAGGCGTCGTGCTCGTGGTCGGGGGTCACCTCGGCGCCCTCGGGCAGCCACGCCTGCCCGACGAACATCACCATCCGGTGAGGCAGCGCCACCAGCGCCTCGGCCCGCACGCGCGCGGGCGCCACCGACCACTCCTCGGCGAGCTCGCGCACGAGCGTGTGGGCGGGGCTCTCCCCGAGGTCCACGGCACCGCCGGCGCCGAGCGCCCAGCGACCGGCCCACGAGGCGACCCACGGCGCGCGCCGCCCCGCCAGCCAGCGCCCCTCGGCGTCGCGGGTGACGCACAGCGCGGCCATGCTGCACGAGGCGTCGCCCCCCACCAGCCGCAGCGCCCACCGCACCGGCTGCAGCTCGATCTCGATCCCCCCGTCGGCCTCGCGGTAGCCGACCAGCCGCCCGGCCATCCCATCGTGGCTGGGCGAGCCCCGCTCCTGTAGCGCGGCGATCGCGGCGTCGGCCTCGGCGGCGTGCGCGGCGGAGGGCTCGAAGCACTGCTCGCTCCAGCTAGCGCTCACCCGCTCCAGCGGCCACGGCCCGCGCGCGAGCACGGTCGGGCGCGGCAGGACGGGCTCGGGCTGAGCGGACTCGGGTCGCGCGGACATAGGGACAAGGCTAGTGACCCGGCCGGGCGAGGGCGTAACAGAGATGTGGTGATCACATGCGGGGGAGGGTCTCAGCCGAGGCTGCCACGCGGGGCGATCCACACGGAGGCGAAGGAGAGCGAGGTGTGCTCGGCGAGGGCGTCGTAGTCGCGGTCGTAGTGCAGCACGCCCAGTCCCTCGGCGGCGGCTACGGAGGCGATCAACAGATCGACCGGCTTGACGCGGTGCGAGACGCCGGCCGCGGCGGCGAGCTCGGCCTGTGCGGTGAGCGCCTGTGCGGCGGCCGCGGCGGTGAGGGGGGCGTGCGGCAGCGCGTCCAGTTCGTCGGCGACCGCGGGGAACTGCTCGCCGTCCATGGCGCTGTAGCGCATCTCGAGCAGCGTCGGCGGACAGGTCCACATCTGCCCGGCGGTGAGCGCCGCCTCGAAGGTCTTGCGGTGGGAGCCGGTGAGGCGTCCGTCGACGAGCCTCGCCCAAGCTGAGTTGTCGAGCAGCAGCGAGCGGTTGTAGCCGGTCAAGTATGCGTCCAGCCGTGCTCGCGCACCTCGTAGGCGGCGGCCGCGTCGAGGCCCTCGCCGGTGCGCAGGCGACGCACCAGATCGCGGCGAAGCTCGAGCTTGCGGGCCTCCTCGTCGCGCTCGGCCTGCAGCTCGCGCAGCCGCGCGCGGGCGCCGAGGATCACGAGCTCCCCGAGCCGGATGCGCTCACCGCGGTGGCGCAGCTCGCTGAGCGCCTCGTGCACGGGGGGGGTCTCGGTGATCGAGTGGCGAGGGTAGCGGGTGGGCATCGCCGGAAGTGTAGCACTGCGGTACTGCACCGTGCCGCGGGTCCGCTCGAGCTCCTGTCGGCGCGTGGTCTTCGTCCTCGCCGTGGCGCATACTGCATCGCTTGAGCGAGGAGCGCACATTCGAGATTCGTCTCCCCGACGGCCGGGTCTTCGTCCGCTACCGGGGACGACCGGACGACTTCAAGTTCTCTGTGATGCTCCAGACCCAGACTGCCAGCGGCTGGCGGACGGTGTGCCTGATCGACAACGCGGAGGGCAAGGGTACCCACATACATCGTTATGAAGGGCCGCGCAAGCTCCTGGGACGGTCGTTCCACCAGGGCACGGCACGCGAGAGCGTCCCCGCCGCGCGCGACTTTCTTCGCGAGCACGCCCGCGATATCCTCGAAGCATGGCGAAACGACCGCCGCTAGGAGCTGCCGCCGAGCAGGCGCTCGGTGCGATGGGGACCGAGATGCTCTCGGAGGCCCACCGCTGGCCCGACGGAGCTGTCGTCATCCCTAGCGATCTGCCGGAGTTCGGGGGCGCGGTGGCCGACGCGGTCGAGGGCAGGGCGCCGTTCGTGCTCGTGTTCCCCGACGGCCAGGAGATCGTGTTCCTTCCCATCCCGCAGACCACCGGCGATATCGACCTCTCGACGACACTCGATGCCCTCCGCAAGCTCGGCCCTCTGACCTCCCCCCGCGTGCCAGTCGATCTCCAAGCATACGGTGTGTCGGTAGCGGCTACGAGCGCGCTTTACCAGCCCCCCGTGGCTGCATAGCGTTTTGGGCAGCAGCCCCATTCCGCTGCCCAAACCCCGCCGAATCGCCCGCCGGCCATCGAGGCCCGCGCGGCGTGCGAACGTGTCTTGTTATAGAAACGCTTGCCTCGTTTTCAAGACAAGCGTATGCTATTGTGGACAATGTGAACGTGTCGCGCGCATACAGCGCCGTAGCCCCGACGGTGGAGGGCGACGTTTTGGTCGTCCTCGCCGGAACGACGCAGCCGCTCACGGGGCGTCGGGTCGCCAGGCTCGCGCGACGCGGTTCGGTGGCGGCCGTCGCAAAGGCGCTGGGCCGGCTGGTGAGCCAGGGGATCGTCCTGCGCCAGGAGGCGCCTCCCGCATCGCTGTACACGCTCAATCGACAGCACCTCGCGGCGCCTGCCGTCGAGGCCCTGGCTCTGATCCGCTTCGAGCTCCTCGACCGCCTGCGCCACGCCCTCTCGACCTGGCGCACTTCGCCGGTGCACGCATGCCTGTTCGGATCCGCCGCACGGGGGGACGGCGACAGCGACAGCGACATCGACATCTTCCTTGTGCGACCCGCCGGGGTGGACGCCGAGGATGCGACATGGGACGCGCAGGCTGAGGGACATCGGCGAGGCCGTCCTCGCGTGGACGGGCAACCACGCCGGCATCATCGACTTCGCTGAGCGGGACATCGAGCAGATGCGCGAGGAGCGCCCTCCCATCCTGGGCGATCTTCAACGAGATGGCATAGACCTCGCCGGAGCACCGCTTCGCGACCTCCTCGCGGTGACGCGATGAGCCGCGGGGCGGCAAAATACCCCCGCTCGCGCCAATGCGATGCGGCCGCAAACAACTTCGAGCGGCTGGTGGGCCTCAAGGACAAGGCTGACTACAGCTTCCTCAACGTGTCCGGGCAGGACCAAACAGGAGCACTCGGCCGCGCCAGCTAACTGATCGACTTCGCCCGCGAAGTCCTCCAGCGCTGAAGCCGAGAGGCGCGTCGCTTGCGGCTTGGCTCTCGCCCGGCCATACGCCGATGCCTACGCGCTCGTAAAGCGTGTCTGGTGCGAGGTCTGCGCCGTCCGGCCAGCACACTGTCCCCGTCTCGGGATCGACGCTGACCTCGGCAAAGCCTTCGGGGGTCCGGGCGCGCTTGGGTGGGAGGCGCGGCTCTTGAGCGTCCGCGAACGAGCGCGACCTGGAGCTCGCGCTGCTCAACGACGTGCAGTCCTTCCTGATGGAGATGGGCCACGGGTTCGCCCTGGTTGGCAGGCAGTTCCCGCTCAGGGTGCCCGACGAGGAGACCGGCGAGGTGCAGGAGTTCTTCGTGGATCTGCTGTTTTACAACTACATCTTGCGTCGTTTCGTGGTGATCGACCTCAAGATCGAGGACTTCAAGCCGGAGTTCGCGGGCAAGACGAACTTCTACCTCAACGTGGTGGACGAGCTGCAGCGCCAGCCGGCAGATGAGCCCTCGATCGGCCTCATCCTGTGCCCCGGTCGCAACAAGACCGTGACCGAATGGGCATTGCGCGGCGTCGACACGCCGGTCGCGGTCGCGCGCTATATCACCGGCGACATCGCGCTGACCCAGAACGCTCCCGCAGAGCTCAGGCCCGCGCTCCCCGACCTGGCGCATGAGCTGACGGGCATCGTCGAGGCTGCGGTGATCGTCTACGACGAGAAGTTCGACGACGAGGATGGGCCTGCCGCCACGGACTGAGGCATTTGGCCAACGGCCCATTGGCCAAATGAGCCGCGCCGGGAGCCAGCGGGGCGTGGGCAGCCCGTGGAAGATCGCAGAATCGCCACGGGAAGCCACCGAACGGGAAGTCGCCGAGCGCGAGTCCTTTGGACCGGCGTCCACGACGGACCGATCTCCACCATGTCGTTCCAGATGATGATCGCGTCTCCCGCGCCGTCGATGGCCGGCTTGAATCTGCAGTGGTCTTCGCTGCTTGGGGTCGTGCGCAACGTCCTCGGAGGGCTGCGTCATCGGACAACGCGACAGCGTCCTGCATGTGGGCGGCGCCCCGGATAGCGCCGAGTGTCAGCTCCTCGGCGGCCACGATCATGCGCAATCTGTCAGTCATGTTTAAGTTAGAGTGAAGGAGAGTCTCAGCGGGCAACCGATGATGCCAACGGGGGGTCGGTCTTACTGACTAAAAGCCACGTCGCATGGAGGCCGAAACTTCACGCTGGACGGCGGCATCTCATGAAGCAGCCCGCAAATCCGTTGCGGCTGGCCATCTCTTTATCAACCTCTTGGTTGAAGTGTCGTTCAAAAAATGGGCCACGGCGGAAAACCCACTTGGCGATATACAAGTTCAAGATCGACGCGATCAACCACATGCCGCCGCGCACATCCAGCAGCTCCACCGACAACCCCGCCTCGTGGGAAAGCTGCCGGAGGGTGGTGGTGCTGTAGTGGCGATGCCCGATCAACCACCAGGCAGGGTCCAGGGTCTTAGAAAGCAACGCGGCGTGAGGAGTAGATAGGTAGAGAGTGCCGCCGGGTCGCAGGACGCGATAGAATTCGCCAAAGGCCTGTGGCTCAGTGTTGCGTGGGATATGCTCCAGCACCTCCCAACACACGATTGTATTGAAGCTTTCATCCCTGAACGGTAGGCTGATAGCGCTAGCGACCTCAAAGCGTACGTCAGGAGCACTGACATGCTTCTTAGCCGTTTCGAGGTCCCCGCCTGTGACCTCTACTCCGGTGATACTGCGAACTTCCTTGGAGAGCGCAAGTAGCTCGAACCAGCCAAAGCCGCAGCCAATGTCGAGAACGTCACGGTCGTGCAAATCTTCGTCAGCAACAAGACGCGATGCTTGAAGAGGGATACCGTGGAGGTCGGCCCGTGGGGCGTCAGATAAAATATTCCGCATAAGGCAGTAGCCTACTGGCCGGCTCGATCAGATCGCGTAATGCCAGTCATACCTACGGTCGTTGCCCGGCAACGGTGATAAATGCGGCGTGAGCAGAGTCAAGACGGCCGAGGTATCGAGGTAAGGGATAGTAGCCAGCGCCCCAACATTCAAGGGCGGTAAAACCATGCGCCCTATGAAGATCGACCAGGCCACGTGTGGCGAACACTCGGCGGTGCTGCCAGGTCACAGCGTCCGGGACGGAGTGCCCTATGTCGCCACCCACCACTAGGCCCAAAGGATTGCCAATGGGACCTGAAGTCGAGACGTTGGTGAGCGAGAAAGGCTGCCACCCAAGTAGCAAAGAGCCAATGTTGTGCCAACTCGCGAGGTTCTCTGTGGAGGTCACCACGAGACCGTTTGGCCTCAACACCCGAAAGGCTTCCGCGAGAAACAGGTCTGTGTCGTACAGATGCTCGATCACCTGGTTGGACACAACGGCGTCAAACGTTTGGTCCTCGAATGGGAGTTGTCCTCCGAGATCAGCCGTCGCAACCGAGATACCACGTTCCCGCGCGAGACTTGCACGAGTAGGGATCACCTCGATGCCGTGGATTGCGCGAGCACCAGCTGCTTTTGCCCAGAGCATGGTGCGCTCCCCGTCGTCGCAGCCAAGATCGAGCAGCGATTGATGCGGCCTGCGTGCTGCTAGCGCACCCATGATGTTGTCCGCGTTCTGCTCAAACGCGCGGTTCCATACGCGCTTGCCGGCTAGGCGGTAGCGGCGTGCAATCTGTGTCGGCATCGGGCAGATCCTACACAAGAGGAGGCAGCGTCGGGAGCACACGAGAATGCCAGCCGCCGGCTCTAGCTTCTACCCTGACGCGAAGCTTTCAAGGCCTCCCAATGACGCCCGTGTGCTGGCGGTTTGTCGCCTCTTCTTCGGGTTCCGTGCCCTGCGCGTAGGCGGCGTGACGGCAGGGCATCTCGGAGGTCGGCGGTGGGCGAAGTTACGCGGCGCTGCCGCAGCCGTTCGGCGGCTCTTGCGCAGTCGATGCTCTGTCCACTGGCCGTGACGTTCAGAAATGGGCCATGCGCCCAATGTGGCCCGCCGACCTACCGGCGGCGGCACTACCAGCGTCAGACACGCACACGTTGTCTTCCTCGCATATCCTATCTGCCGTGTCCGACGTCGCCATCATCATTCCGCTGCACCGGTTGACGGCTCAAGCGCTACAGTGCATCGACGCTATCCTTGCGCTAGATGTTCCGCGCGCGGAACTCATCGTTGCGTGCGACCGTCGGCCCGACGGCCTCCCGGACAATATTCATGTTGTCGAAACTGGGGCGCCAAAGGACACCTCCCCAGCCGAGAAGCGCGACACAGCCCTTAAGCACGTTGACGCCCCGATATGCGCCTTTATCGACGATGATGCTTATCCCGCCCGAGGTTGGCTCGATCATGCTCTCGACCGCTTTTCGGCCGATCCCACTCTCCAAGCACTCGGCGGACCGGGCCTCACGCCCCCAGAGTCATCATTTCGGCAGCGGCTGGCGGGCTCGTTCTATGAGTCGAGGCTTGGCTCCGGAGCACTGAGAAATCGCTTTGTACCGGGCCAGCCGCTACGAGATGTAGACGACTGGCCGGCGTATAATTTCTTTGTGCGTACAGATGCGCTTAGAGTAGTTGGTGGATGGGGGTCGCGTTATTACGGTGGCGAGGACACTAAGCTCTGTCTTGCGCTTCGAGACGCCGGGTATCGGATCGAGTATGACCCGCAAGTGATTGTCTACCACCATCGCCGGCCGGTGTTCCGCGCCCTGATGCAACAGACGACTAACGTTGGCTCCCGGCGGGGATCGTTTGTGCACCGCTACCCAGCGACATCTCGCAGGGTCATTTACTTCGCACCTACGGCAGCGCTGCTTGCGGCACCTATCGTGGGGATGGCAGCGATGCGATCAAGAAACCGACTGCGAGTTGGTGCCACTGCCCTTTTTGCTTGGGGCGCAATCAGCGCGCTTGCTCGCCTCGACGGCGCACGTATAGACGAGTCCCTCGTATTGCCGCTGACTCTTACGGCGGGGCACAGTGCCTATGGATGGGGATTCTTGCGTGGACTGCTCGGCGCAGGCGTTGGCGAGGAAGTGTAGACGGTGAATTCTGCGACGCTACCGGGTATCAGTGTCGTGATACCAACGCTGAACTCTGCGAGGTACCTAGATGAGTGCCTTGGGTCGATTGTCGGCCAAGACTACCCGCGAGAACTCTTGGAGATTATCATCGTTGACGGCGGGTCACACGACCAGACTCGAGAAATTGCCGAGCGTTATGAGGTCGAGCACATTCTTGATAACCACCTCATGACGGGCGAGGCTGGCAAGGCACTGGGAATCCACCAGGCTACACGCGATCTGATCTTGATGGTTGACTCTGACAATGTGCTTGTAGGTTCAGATTGGCTTCGTCGAATGGTACGTCCGTTGATAGATGATCCAACAGTTGTGTCCTCCGAGTGCTTGAGATGGGAGTACCGCGCCCAAGATCACTTTATCAACCGCTACCAGGCGCTAACGGGCATCAATGATCCAATGTCTCTCTTTATAGGAAACTACGATCGATGGTCGGAGCTGCGACAGAACTGGACGGGTTACCCGGTGCGCGTCGAGCATCGGGAAGGCTGGGAGTGCGTCGAACTCGATATCGCGAAGGTCCCCACGATGGGCGCAAACGGCTACCTTGTGCGCCGGGCAGTCTATGCACAGATCGAGCTAGGTGATTACCTCTTTGATATCGACGCGGTCCATGACCTTGTCGCGGCAGGATACAATGTAGTCGCGCGAGTTGACGTTGCAATTCGACACTACTACTGTGATTCGATCCGTCGCTTCTATCGTAAGACCCGCCGTCGGACAGACGATTTTTTTTACTTCCGCAGCCAAGGAATGCGCTCTTATCCATGGACCACGCAGCAACGACTAGCCGTTCTACGATTTGTGGCGTCCACTGTATTTGTCTTTCCGCTGCTCGCACAAGTCGTAAAGGGGCATCGAAGAGTCGCCGACCCTGCCTGGCTTTTTCACGTGCCTGCGTGCTGGATCACGCTTGTGGTGTATGGAGCGGGGACCATTCGCGGTCTAGCTCGACCGGCACAGCTTAATCGAATTGGATGGTCTCAGTGAGCGAGAACTGTCCGGTCTGTGGTGCACCACGCACCAACCATGCGTTTCAGGCTTCCGATCTAGCGTTGCGAGCGGTTGCTGGTCAGTTCTCGTATCGGAAATGCAGTGTGTGTGACTCCGTTTTTGTGACACCACAGCCCGACGACATCTGCCTAGCTGAAGCTTATTCGAACTCTTACGGTAACTACCGTACCGAGACGTCGCTGATTGAGCGACTCGCAACCCCGTTGACGATCCCGGAGGTCCGTCGCTTCATGCGACACGCTGACAGGCGCGGTAACCTAATCGAGCTCGGAGCCGGGAACGGCCGTTTTCTCGAGAGACTCAGACGGTGCGGATGGACGGGTTCATTACAGGGCATCGAGTTCGATGCGAGAGTGGCAGCTACGACCACGACCCGAACAGGCTTTCGCGTGCGATCAGGTAACCTAGATCACGAAACCTTACCAGAGCAGTCGTACGACGTGATCGTGATGCGTCACGTAATCGAGCATTTACGCCAGCCAGCGGCAACACTTGAGATGGTGTTTCGTACGCTCCGGCCGGGCGGCTTACTGTTTATCGGCACTCCAGATGCCGGCGCGCTCTGCGCGCGCTTGTTCGGACGGCACTGGTGGGGATATGAGGTGCCACGACACCTTGTGATCTTCTCTCGCGCTGCGCTGAAGTTTGTCCTCAATAGGGTTGGCTTCACGGTGATTGACTGCTGGTCGGGGTTCGCACCACAGATGTGGAGTGCGAGTCTCGGCTTACTTCTCGCCGACGGGCAAGTGCCTCAAGGGTTGCGCAGCCTCATAACGTCGATGGCCAACCCTGTCACGATGGCAGCGTTCAGCGTAGTATCGTCCTTAGAGGTCGCTGTCGGCCGGTCCACAATGCTCAGTATGGTTGCGCGGCGCCCCGCATTGACGGCGGGTAAGCCAATTTCTTACCTCGATACGCTATGAATGGCGGGAGGGTGCGGGCACCCAACGCATGTTGATCACTTGAATCGAAACTGATCGCGGGTCGGAGCTTCCGGGCTCGACGCGAGAGATCGGAATTGGGCCTGGTGTTGCGCGTACGGTGATGCTCTTCGTGTGATAAGGGTCAACTGGAATAGTCACCAATCGCTGTGACGAGAGATCAAGATGCGCCAACTGCCGTCCGTTTTGCGTTCGAAACGTTACGTTTCGTGCTGGCCCAAGCGCTGCGAGTTCGACATCGAGGTGGCCGCGACACTGTGCAGAGCAGTTGGACAGGAAAGTGATCTTGCCTTCGTCGCCCGTCATCCATTGCCATGAGTTTGTGCCAACGCGTTCTAGTGAAGAAAAGCCAGCACCCAGTTCGGCCACGACCGCATCACTATTCTGGGGTGGCACTTCATAGACCTCCGCACTCCACGGTCCGTACATGCCAGACAAGATGGGTCGCAACAGGCGCGACACGTGAGTGGATAGTGTCACTCCCGGAAGCGGCTGGGCAACATCGAGTACATACCTTATTTTCAATAGTCCAAGTGTTCGGGCCGTGCTCGCGAGCGAAAGATCTTGTAGCTGGCTGTCCAGGGTGCTCTGGGGCTGTTCTTCGAATCCGTTCAGTAGAGCGCGACCGTAGAGCGGTTGATTGAACAATGGTGTGTACCCGTCGATTGCTTCTGGGGCAAGCGGATACTGCGCCATCGCGCCTGGTGGCAGGTGGCGAATCGATGCGGCAATTTGCAAGGTGCCGATATCGAGTGGACCATTGACGCCTGGGTAGTACAAGTCGATAGCGATTGCGGCGGCAGCGAATACCAGGATCGCGCCCCTTCGTATCCCACGGCCGCGAGCAATCCACGCGAGCCCGCCAGCCGCCATCAGGAACCATCCGACTAGAGCAACCAAGACGAAGCGTGAGAAAACGCGCCAGTTGCCCGTAATGTCTCCGACAAAGCCTGCCAGCGTTGGGAGGTTGACTCCGAGTCGTCCCGTCCCAGCGCCGAGCGGCAGGGATGCCCACACTCCTGCAACAAAGAGGAGAAGTCCGCAGACTGCGAAAGGTAGACGCGAGCCTGATCGGAGTTGGCCGCGCCACGCCGCGACAAGGCCGCACACTACCAAGGCTCCAACCGACAGTCCTAGATACAGCGTAGCCTCGGCTGGGTTGGATCCGTGGAGGTGAGAGGCAAAGAAAGACCGAGTGTCCGCTCCGAAGAGGATCGAGTGACTATCGGGTATGAGATACTCGTACCACCGTGCTCCATAGATGATCAGTGCTTCGCGTCCGAAGTTGCGGAGTGAACTAGCAGGGTTTGCGCCATGGCCAAGGAGGAAGATGGCCCCATACTGTGCAATCACCCCTCCGAGCATCAGGCCCAGCACGATTGAGAAGTCGCGAGCATTGCGCGATCGAGTGGGGGTCCGCA
The DNA here is from genome assembly GCA_963791485.1 of uncultured Solirubrobacterales bacterium. GTDB lineage: Bacteria > Actinomycetota > Thermoleophilia > Solirubrobacterales > Solirubrobacteraceae > Palsa-744. Next base: position 98,964 of record CAWBSO010000005.1, on the reverse strand, counting down.
GCGCGGCGAGCATAAACCCTCCCATAACGACCACCATGCTGAAGGCGACGAACAGAAGTTGATAGCCGGACCAAGACATTGCTACAAAGCCGAGTACCCCGACAGCAAACGCCCGCCACGGTGAAGGACGTTCGTATAGGACCCATATCGCTCCAACCGTCGCAGCGATTGTCCAATCGTGCACAAAAGCCGGGTGCCCACTTCGTGAAAGCTCAATAAACGGAGCCAGGGTGAGGCCGATGCCGATTATGACTGCCACAGTTCGATCCTTGGTCAGTCGCTCGGCCAACCAAGCCATCGACGCGGCGGTCAGAGTGAGGCCCATCGCAACGTATACAGTAAACGCGAACTCACCGTTGTCCCCACTTATCCAAGTTAGAAAGTACATAATGGCAGTTGTGGGCCATTGCTGAATGTTTACCTGCCACGTAATCGGCAGGCCAAATGGGGCGTTGAAAACTGACATCCGGCCTGGAGTGAATGGGTTGAGGTGCTCGTGTGCCATCGCTTGCCACAGCGCCGTACCACCCAACCCGTCACCGGGCGCGGCTATGCCCCAGTGGCTCATATGTATCAGCCAGGGCCATGTTTGGATAACAAATATAAAGGCTGTCAGCATCGCGGCGAGCGCGGGAGCGCTCGAACCTCGACTCCAAAGTGCGCCCGCGATGCGGGAGATGCGATTGCTCGTGTCTGGGCCGGTGGTTTCCGACTTTGACGCAGTCCGACTGGTAGTCGATGTCTGCTCTGTGGCTGGTGCGGCGTCGCTCACGGGCGGTGGGAAAGTATACCGGCCAGAGTGCTCGCCGAAGGTGGCTGCATTATGGAATCAAGCGTCATCTGGCTATCGATACGCTCACGTTGCAACACGGCAAACTGGCGCACATACCAATGGCGCAGGTGGATGCGGTAGGCGATAGCCAACGTATCAACGAACATCCACTGCACGGCCCGTTTGTCGATACCGGTGCCAGTGAATCTATAGTCGATATGGACAGGCATCTCCTCGATCCGGTCGAAGCCGAACTCGGCGCCTACCGCGAGCAGCTCGAGATCGAATGCGTAGCGCTTGATCAGCAGCAGCGGCGCCACCACGTCGAGCATCTCACGACGAAATACCTTCGCTCCGACCTGGGTATCGCGGATGTTGACTCGGAAGAGCAGGCGCACGAGCATCTGAAAGCACCATGAGAAGATGCGTCGTGTGCGCGGGTAATCGACCTGGCTGTCGCGGTGGCGCTTGCTGCCGATGACAGCGTCGATCGGGGCATGGTCGAACCGCCGCACGGCGTCGACGATTGCCTGGGGATGGATGTCGAGGTCGGCGTCTAGCCACCCCACCAGCCGGCCGCGCGCCTGCGCGATGCCGAAGCAGATCGCATAGCCCTTACCGTGATTCTGCTCATATCGCAGAACCTGAACCCGGGGATCTTCGATGCGTTCTGCCGCCGCCGCGGTCCCATCGGTGCTGCCGTCGCACACGACGAGCACCTCGAAGGGCTCGTCCAGCGCCTCGAGCGTGCGGATGATGTCAGGCACATTGTCCGCGATGAAGGACGCCTCATTGTGAGCGGGGATAATCAAGGTCAATGGCAGGAGCGGTCTCATTGGCTAGCTCTATAGCGTCAGGCGCTCGTCGAGCTGGCTCGCCTGCGCGCGATGCTCACGAAGAGCCGCTCGGCACGCAGGACCGGATGAAAGACCAGCTCGTTGACGACCAGGACGGCGATTACCACGCTGGCCTGCACCGTAGCGATCTCGACGGGAGAAGAGTGCAGGGTGGATATGGCGGCGATCTGCAGCCCCACACCTCCAGCCAGCAGCCACACCCAGCGGCGGTCCTGGATCGCGACGGTGTAGACGACGAGCAGGTAGAGCAGCGCCAAGCCAGCTCCTGCGCAAACGATCGGCAGCACTCCGGCTGCGGCGTTCACGTACTTCGGGCCGAACATCGTCTGCAGGAGCAGATGCGGTGCCACGGCGGCGGGGACAGCCACCAGCATCGTCGTAACGGCCACAAGCAGTGCGGCGATGCGGAGCACCCGTCCGGCCGAGCCTTCGGCGAGCCTGGCCTTCGCGGCGCTCGGGACCATCACGACGGCGATTGCAGCGGGGAGGAAGATCACGATCTTCTCGACGGTCACCAGCGCCGCGTATTCGCCGGCCGCGTGCGCCGGCAGCAGCAGCTTCGCCAGCAGCACGTCGAGGTTGGAGATCAGCGCGAAGGCGATGAACGCGCCGCCGGCCGCCAGCGTGCGCGCGTCGGGGCGTCGGCGTAGGCCGGAGCTCGCCGCTCCGGTGCCCCGGCCCAGCAGGTACCCCCGTATCAGCCAGGCCGTCGCGAGCAACGCAAGCAGACTGCCGACCGCCTGTCCGAAGAGCGGACCACCTGCACCGCCGCCCGCCAGTGTCCAAGGGACTCCAATCACGATTCGCGAGGCAGCGACGGCGAGCATCAGCGCGCCGAGCGCGACGAAGCGCTCCATCCCCTGCAGCACTCCGTAGGCGACGGGAATGAAGAACGTCAGCACCAGCAAGGGCGCAAGCGCGATCGCGGGACCAACCGCTTGCAGACTCAGGGCGGACTTGACCAGCGGGATGCACGCCACGTAGACCACCCCGAGGATCAGCGCGATCATCGCCACATGGGCCACGGCGTGACGGATCAGGTAGCGCGCGTGATCTCGCTCGCCTTTGCTCAGCAGCACCGCCATCCGCTCGGCCACGACGGTTTGGGCTGCGCCCGTGGGCACGGCGGCTATCACGACGAAGGCGACCAATGCGGTGAGGTCGCCATAGGATGCCGGCGACAGCAGGCGGCTGAAGATGATGTTGGACCCATAGTTGGTGATGCTCGCCAGCAGCGTCAACACCACCATCACCGAGGTTGCCCGTCCCATTCGAGCGCCTAGCCGCGCCCCGGGGGCCGCAGGTGGGCCTATGGGTATGACCCTTTCGGTCGCGGGTGACTTCATCGTATGCGTTGTCTGATTCATTGCCATGGCGTTGGGCTCGGGTGGAAGTAGGGGAAGCTTGCGAGCAGCTCATGCCGACGAGTATTCCGTGTGGTTCGACTCGTCCGGCGGGAGAGTAACGATCGAGGACATCAGAAGCCTATCGCCCGCGTCCGACGGGGGTTGCGGGGCTGCTGTCCCGAGTTAATTGACCCGCGAGTCGGGTGCGAGTAGCCGCTTCCGCCGTGCGTGGACGCGGACACGGCGGTCAGCTCGATGGCGAGGCCGGCAGGCAATGAGGTGGTCACCAAAGCGATCATGGCCTAGGGTTCTGGGATCTGGAGCGCGGCGCTACTCTGGTGGCGCTGCTGCTTCCCCCACCGGCTGAGGCTGTGGATTCCCGGAGCCCCGGTGCTGGAGGAAGCGCGAGCGTGGGGGGCTTAAGACCTGTGGCCGGGCCGCGCGAGGATCGCGTAGATCGGCTCGTGGTTGCGATCGGGCTCGAAGTCGCCGCTGCCGGTGGGATGAAACCAGAGGGCTTCGGCGAAGCCCTTCAGGCGGCACAGCTCGAGCGTCACCTCGGGGAACAGCGGGTGCTGGTGGGTGGGGTCCACCCAGAAAGCCTTCATGGCGTGCACGGCGTGGGGGTTGACGGTCTCCAGGAGCATCACGCCGTCCTCGCGCAGGCGCGAGCGGGCCAGCTCCAGCAGCTCCAGCAGCTCGGCGTAGGGGAGGTGCTCGATCACCTCCAGCGCGACGACCGCGCCGAGCGACCCCGGTGCCAGGGCGCGCAGGTGCTCGATCGCGTTGCCGAGGGCGACTTCGTGGCCCTTGGCGCGGGCGTGCTCGACCATGCCGGCGTCCAGGTCCACGCCGCGTGCGTGCACGCCTCTCTCTGCGAGCAAGTCGAGCAACTCTCCGCGGCCGCAGCCCAGATCGAGCACCTGCGCGTGGTCGCGCAACAGCGGCAAGTAAGCACGCTGAATCTCCCGGACCCGCTCCTCTGAACCGCGGAAGGTCGCCTCGAAGTCGATGTAGGTGCGCTCGGCCCGTGCGGCCGCATCGGTTTGCGCGTCGGTCTCGGCCTTCGTGGTTTCGGCCTCGCCCGTGCGGAAGCCAAGCACCGTGCCCACCACTGGGTCCGACCAGCTCTCCAGCCTGTGCCCCTCGTCCACGTACGGTCGCGCGCGGTGCTCGGCCAGGTGTTGCTCCAGTTCCCGGCCCATGCTCTCCAGTGCCTGGAGGCGCTGTGTGGGTTGCGCTTGCACAATGCCTCTCAGCTCGGCGCGTGTGCCACCAAGCTCGGCGCGTGCGTCGTCCAGGTCGCCGCGCAGCCTGCGTGCCAACCCCAAGGATTGGGCGAAGCGCGCTTCCTGCTGATCCTGAAGCGTGCGTGCGACTTCCCCCAGGCGCGTGTCCAAGCGCTTGATGGCATCCGCCAGGTGTGTGTCCACCTCGCGCTGGCGCCTCACGAACGGGTTCAGCAGCCTGCTGACCACGCGGTGCACGGCGCGCTTGATTCGCATCGCGCGCTGTCCGGTCGGCCCGCCGGCGTCGCTTGCGATCAGCTGCGCCAGCTCGTGCAGCTCGAGCGCGGGCACGTGCGCGACGTTCAACACCTTTGCGCCTCCGCGCTCGCGCCGCTCGTGGATCGTGCGCAGGCGCGCGCGCATCGACTCCCCCGCCGCGCGCGGGGAGTGGCGCTCGATCATCTCGCTCCTGGCCCGCTCGCCGCGCTCACGGGCGCTCTTTGGGTCAGCCATCACCTCGCGCATCAGCGCCGCCGCCTGGTCGAGGTCCGGGTCTGCCCACACTCCGTTCGCGGGGTAGGGGTGCGCGCCCTCGCCGACCTGCGTCGGCCGCCATTCCACGAGGTGGGAGTTGGCGTCGTTCATGAACTCCAGCGTGCCGCCGTAGCGCGTGGCGATCACCGGCTTGCCGAGCAGCATCGCCTCGGCAGCGGTCAGGCCGAAGCCCTCGGAGCGGTGCAGCGACACGTAGCAGTCGCAGGCGGCGATCATGGCGTTCTTCTCCCCCGCCGACACGTACGCGTCGATCAGCGTGATGTCGGGGTGCTCGCCTGCCGCCAGCACCACGCGGTCATGCTCGTGGGGGAGGTTCTGGGCGTTGATCGACTTCACCACCAGCTTTGCGCCACTGCCCGGCGGGAAGGCTCGCTTGAACGCCTCCACCAGCCCCACAGGGTTCTTGCGCGCGGCGGTGGAGTGGTAGTCGTGCACGAACAGGAACGTGAACCCGTCCTCCGGCATCCCCAGCTGTGCGCGGCTCAGCGGCGCGACGCGCGGCAGCGCGACCGGCAGCCGCACCTGCACGACGGGCACCGGCGCGGTGGGGGCGATCGCGTCGTAGATGTGCTTGGACGCCACCCACACTTCGTCGACGTACTCGAACGCCGTCTCCCAGCCGGCGGGGAATTCGCCGACCTCCCACCACCACAGGGCGATCGTGTGGCGGTCCTTGAAGAAAGACGTTCCCACCTCGCGTGCAAAGGGGGCGATCGTATCGCCGTTCATGCACACGATGTTGATCGGGTACACCGCCGCGTCCGGGTCGGCGTAGATGAAATCCGCGCCCTGGCGGCACGGCGGCACCAGCTGCGCTTGCACCGGCAGCGCCGGCACTCCGCAGGCGTCCAAGCCGGCGATCAGCAGGCGCGCGGCCTCCCCCAAGCCGAGCTCGGAGGTGAAGAAGCCCGCCACGTTGACCCCCCACGGCTCCTCCTGCTCGTGTGCGACCGGGGCGCTGTCGCGATGGATGTGCGGCGGCGCCGGCGGCAGCAACGCCCGCGAGAGACCCTCCTCGCCTCCGTGCACGCACAGCCAGCCTGCGTAGCCCTCGCCGTCGGGGCCGTCGAGGTGAGGGTAGGCGGCCCGCAGGTCGATCCGGTCCTCCCAGATCGCCAGGTGCGCGCGGGTCAGGCCGACGCCCCGTCCGTGCTGCCCCGGCTCGTTCAGGTACGCGAAGAGCTCGGCGCGACCGGCGTCGGTGAAAGGGGAGAGCGACAGCTCTCCCTCGCGCACGCCCTCGACCAGCAGCCTGCGCAGGGTCGGCGTCATGCGCGTGCCGTCGCCCAATACCCCTAGGCGCTCGGCGCGTGCGACGTCCTGCTCCCAGCCCGCCTGAAGCAGCTCCGCGGCCTCGCGCTCGCACAGCGCCGCGAGCGCTGGCGCGGAGCTCAGGTCCACCGCATCTGCGGCATCGCACAGTCGCTCGGGCGCCAGCGGGTTGAGCTCGCTGAAGTCGAACACGCGCGCCGGTCTTCCGGTGACCTCCAGCGCCTCTCGGCTGCCGTTCGGGCTCCACGACGCCAACGTCCAGGGATCTAGGCCATACCCGGGCTCGCGCAGTACTGCCACGTCAGCCGCGATTGCCGGCAGGCCGTCGAACCACGCCTGCACCGCCGGCCCCCCGTTCTGAAACCAACGCGGCCAGGCGTCAAACACGCCCGCCACGCTCGTGCCGGCACGCACGCCCAGCAGGCGCCGGCTGAGCGCCCCTCCGCCACTCCGCCCCGCGAACGCCGCCGCCTCACCCGTGTGCGCCGGAGAGGCGCGCGCCACCAGCACAAGCTCGCTGTGCTCGAGCATGCGTTGCAACTCTTGCAGAGGGCCCAGCACCCGCAATCCCGGTGCCAGGTAAGCCACCGGGCCACCGTCCTCCTCGAGCAGCCGACGCAGCAGGTGCGGAAGCACCGCAGCGTCGAGCGCAGCCGCCGGATTGCTCGCGACCGTCAGCCCCGCCCGCTCCCCGAGCAGCCCCTCGAGCTGGCGCACCTTTGCCCCGGGAATCTCCACCGCACCGGCTGCCCCGTCCAGCAGGAGCACCGTGAAGCGCAGCTCGGGATTGGGGTGGTGCTCTCGAAAGTTCGCCACGAGCACACGCGCATGCGCAAGCTGGCGGCGGCTCGCGATTGTGCAGGCGTTCACAGCGGAGATTCTGGCAAGAAAGCAGCAGCGATGCCGCCTCAGGTCGGCTGGAACTTCGGTGCTGGCCCAGCTTCTCGGCCTCTACTTCCGCATAAGCCGATTCCCGCCGGCTGCGAAAACACGCCACCAGGCCACGATCGCGCGGCGCCGTGCAGATGAACTCGCGCTCGCACGAAGTAAGGAAGGACAACTCATCGCCGCATGGCGCGACAGCCAAGACATACCAAGGCGGCACCCAGTCCGATCAGGACAGCCGCTGGATCGAGCGCATCCAGACGGTCCGCGAGACCTGCCGTCTGCAGGACCGCCCGGTCCTCGGCTGGCCCACACAATCGTCGGACTCGTCCTGATAGCAGCCGGAGTGGTCGTCTTTCTCGCGACCAAACTGGCACATCGAACTTGAGCTCCAAGGTAGTCTTTGCAGGCCAGTCGTCCGGTTCCCGCGCGCGGCGATCCGTGTGTCGTGTCAGCGTGTGATTTCGAACTGGACGCTGGCCAAGCGTGAGCGTCCACTGGTGTTGAGGTCACTGTCAACCAGGCACATTAATAGACCAAGCTGACTTTGGTACAGGGAATTAAAGGATACGGTGCAGTCTTTAATACGAGGGTTTCGAGAGAGACGCTGCGGTCTATGAGACCACCCCCCAGCGATCACTTGTCCAGGAGCGCTGTTTCTGGCCTCTGCTGTCACCCACCTCGGTCGCGCGGCATGGAGGCCGCGCGCCCAACACCTTGGTCTCCGCGAACACCCGCGTGGACGATCTCTAAGCTCCCGACTGCGATCCCACGCGCTTGTGTAGATCTCGGCAGCGGCCTGCCGTGGAAGGAGGACGTCCGCTTTCTCGGGTAGGTGCCCACTTGGGCTGGCGCTCTGTTACCTGGTTGCCCGCGGCGTGCTGGACGTCGTCATTGTTTGGCGCATTGCATCTGCGTGACCTTGCTCGCGCGACCGAGCCGCCGCTGAGCGTGCTCTCAGCGCATTTCCTTGAGTGCCTGTGAGGCCTGTTCGCCGAGGGGCGTGAGCGTCCAGGCGTTGGGATGCCCTGGTCGCCCGGGCTGCTTGAGGAGCAGGCCGTGGTTTGCCAGGCGCGCGAGCAGGCCTGCTGCCTGCTCGAGGCGAGTGAGGCCGATTCCCTCTGCGACGGCGCGGTTACTCGCCCCCGGGTGGGCGGCCAGGTAGCGCAGGCATTCTCGGCTGCGGTGGGCTCTCGGGTTGGATAACGCTTTTGGGATTGCCGTGTCTGTGGCTGGGCGTGGGCGCTGCGCGGCGTGTTTTTTGGAGAGCTCCTGTGTGAGCTGTCTTGCATGCTCGTGCGCCTGGCCCACCGCTTGTTCATCGCAGTAGGGCTCGAGCGCGATGCTCGCGAGCGGCGCCAGTAGGTCTATGAACGGGGGTGCCTCGCCGGTGATGAGGCGTCGGTGGAGGATCCCCGCGATTGCTACCACTGTTGCCTCCGCGCTCAGCGCCGAGCTGTGCCGCCCGGTGCGCGCTGGTCCTGTGGCGCTGTCCACCATGTGCTTGAGCAGCTCTATCTCCCGTGCGTGGTATTCGAGTGCAGCCGGGCCTGCGGCGAGTGCCTCGACCAGGCAGACGCGTGCCAGGGGTGGGTCGGCGTCGAGTGCGCTGAGCAGCACCGCGAGCCCTGCTACGGCTTGCTGCTGCCAAGTGGTGTTCTGTGCGAGCGCTTGCGCGATCCGTGCGCTTGTGCGTCGCATCGCCGCGTCCAGCACGGCGAGGAAGCATTGCTCGAAGTTCTCGAATAGGTGGTAGAACGTCGCTCGTGCGACGCCTGCCGTCTTGGTTACCTGTGCGATCGATGCGCCCGCGAAGCCTCGCTCGGCCACCACCTGGGCGGCTGCTCGCATGATTCGCGTGCGCTGCACCTGCGCCACCTGCTCGCGCGAGAGGCGCCCTTGCTCACCCGGTGTCCACAGGCTCGCCCTGCCGTTTGGGTCTGCTGGGGGTGCGCCGGCCATTTCTTGTCTTCGGCTTGTCTCGTCTTGGTCGTGGTCTTGGTCCAGCTATCTGCGCCGCCGCTGTGTGTGGCGCCACGCTCAACTGGTCACTTGGATGTCAATGACACATTTGTCGGCGAAGACCCTACTCGATCTGATCTTTGAGGCCGGTCGCATGAGGGGTCTAGTGGAGCCGTCCGGAAGTGATGCGGCTCATGCGGCGAGGGCGAGGGGCTGGGGTTCGTGACGAGTGATCTTTTTGATCACGGTATCGAGCTTGGCTCGGGTGAAGGTCCATTGGAAGGGTTGGGCGAGCGTGCGGTAGTGCTGGCCGAAATCCATCAGGTGTCTCGCCAACTCGGGGTGGGTGGCGAAGTCGTTGGGCGTGAGGGCCTTGCGCTGCACGATTGAGAAGTAGATCTCGATTTGGTTCAGCCACGAAGCGTGGACGGGGAGGTGAATCAGCCTCGCGTTCGGGTATGCCTCGGCCATCCGCTTGACCGAGGTCTTGCCGGCGTGGCTGGAGCCGTTGTCCACAACCCAGTAGACGGTGCGCGCTGACCGGTAGGGCTCGATTTGCATCACCTGGTCCACGAGCCGTCCGAACGGGACGATCCCGGTCGTCTGCTCGACCCGGTCGAACAGGTTGGCGTGATGCACGTCCCACGCGGCGAGGTAAGCGAGCGTCCCGCCGCGCAGGTACTCGAACTCGACCATCCCCGGCCGCCCCGGCCCGGGCGGGATCGTCTCGTGGGGGCGGCCGAGCGCTTGCAGTTGGGTCTTCTCATCGGCGCTGATGACGTACTCGTCCGGGCGCAGCCGCTTGCCGTCGAACACGCGGGCGTAGAGGTCCAGCGCGCGGCCAGCCTTCTCGGCGAAATCGGGGTCACGCGGAAAGATCCAGGAGCGTGTCTGCCACGGCTTGATCGCGTCCTCGTGCAACCAGCGCCAGATCGTCGAGGCGGACGCCTCGGTCACGCCACGCTCGATCACGAGGCGGTGCAGCTCAACCCGGGAGAAGCGCGAGAGCGGCAGCTCGTGGGTACGCGGCAGCTCGCAAGCGATCGCCTTGACCTCGGCGACCTGTTCCGGGGGGAAAACGACGCGGCCGACCCGACCGCGCTTGATCCTCAAGCCCATCCAGCCGCTCAGCGCAGAACCGGGATCTTCGCCGAGCAACGCTGTCGGGCGAGCAGTCCAGCCGACCGGCGATATCGATGTCCTGCATCCCCTCCGCCGCATACAGGATCACTCTCGCCCGCTGCACCACACGGAACGGCAGCGTGACCGTGCAAGCCCGCCGCTCCAGCTCGACACGCTCCTCCTCAGAGAGTTCGATCACATGCTGGCTGACCCGCGGCACGACACATAATTCCGCGCGCGCACCGCTATCCCTTCCGATAAACCGCAAGACTTGCGGACACGTCTACTAGCGGGAACGTGTTCCCTGGTCAGATGGGTCCCAACCACATCGGGTTCCGGGGGTGCGGATCAGCCAGAACCCCCAGGTCGCGCTCGGTCGAGCAGTGCGCCTGCGTCGAGAGGAAGTCGGGATGACGCAGGTGCTGGTTTGCGGCGAGAGCCGCCGGGAGTTTCGTTTTGGTCACGGCTCGGGTTGCGCTTACTCCGAGGGTTCGAGCGAGCGGCGGATGTCCGCGATCTTGCGGAAGAGGCGGCGGGGGTTCTCCGGGATGTCGATAAATCCCCGGCGGCGGTAGAACGCCGCGGCGTTGTCGTCGATCGCGTCGACCACCACGAGGCGTGCTGCGACCGCGTCGCTCGCGGCGACCGCACGGCGAAGCGACTCGGCGAGCAGGCGGCTGCCGAGGCCCTGGCCCTGGTGGCGGCGGTCGACGGCGAGGCGCGCGATCAGGATCGTCGGCAAGGGATGTCGGGGCATGCCTCGCGCGTAGCGCCTGGGTGCCTCCTCGCGACGGATCGACCCGGTGGTGAGGCTCACATACCCGGTGATGGTCTCGCCCTCCACCGCGATATAAGTGCGGGCCAGATCCGCGCGCTGTCCGGCGAGCGCGTGATCAATTAGCCATCCGTTCAGACTGCTCGTGGCGCAGTCGAAGCCTGTGAGGTCGTGCTCGGTGTCGAGCAGGACCAGCCGCGGATCGCTCACTCGCCGGCGATGCGCGGCAGCCGGAACAGCTCCGTCAACGCCGGGACCTGCTCCGCGGGTGCTTCGAGCGCCTCGGAGAACCGCTCGAAGGCGCGGTCGCTCATCACGAGATGGCGGCGCTCGTCGAGCAGTTCACGGGCACGCTCCTGAGCTGCGCTGAGCAGGAACGCCGTAAGTGTCTCTCCAGCCAGCATGGCTGCCTCACGGATGATCGCGTCCTGCTCGTCGGTCACACGAACATCAATGCGGCGAGAGCGTGTCGTGGTTGAAGGCATCGGCAAAACGCGGATCGTTGTCCTGACAGTGTACACACTTGCATGCGGGATTCGCAACGTCCCCGGCCGTCGTACCTGGCGGCCGAGGTCCTCGAAGTCGCGTTCTACTGAACAAATACGCAAGCCATCTACAGAACATATCCGCTGCGCCACCACCCGTTCTCGATCGCCTTGGCGGCGTGCCACAGGCGGGCACCCGATCCTCGAGCCTGCTGAGAAGCGCGATGTTCTGCCCGCTGCGGGTAGGCGAGCCGGGCGCAGTAGCCTGTACATCCATGCGAACCACCGTCTCTACGAAGGGCCAGATCGTTCTCCCTGCGCTCAAATGGTTACTTGGATGTCAATGACACGCTTGCCGGGGGGCCTGCTGAGCTGGCCCGGCACGATCGAGTGCTGGGGTCCTTGATTCAGCAGTCGACGGCTGTGTTGAGCGCTCTGCAGAGCTCGGTGAGCTTGGCTGGGCCGAGAGAGGTGATTCTCTCGGTGATCAGTGCCTTGGGGACGGTGAGCACATTGTCCAAGCTCAATGCGCAGGGGTGGGGCATCCCTTCATCGACATCGAGGTTTACCTGTGTGGGGATGTTGCGCCGCGTCCGTGTAGCGGGCGCTACGAGGATGGAGTTGAGGACCGGGATGGCGGCGGAGCGTGTCAGGATGCAGCCAGGTCGGCGAGCTTCGTCGGGCAACTCGTACCACCAGACCTCGCCGCGGTTCACCGAGCGCGATCCCAGGGCTCTTCGCGTATGGACTGGCGGGCCGCCCAACCGGCGCCGAGATCCTCCTGGGGCATCTGGATGTATGACTCGACGATTGCGGCATCGATCTCGCGTCGCTGCTGGTCAGAGGTGTGCTCGTGCTCAACGGCCCGCAACGCGATCTCGGCGTCGTGCTCACTCCAGCGTGGCGCTTCCTGCAACAGCAGCTCTTTGGCGGTCACGTCCCGCATTTTAGCCTGTGAGGTCGTGTTCGGTGTCGAGCAGGACCAGCCGCGGATCGCTCACTCGCCGGCAATGCGCGGCAGCCGGAACAGCTCCGTCAACGCCGGCACCCTAGGGGCGTGGCCACCCACGCGGCCGTAACGGCAACGGGTCTACTGGCACCACGGGTCTCTGACAAGTGCGCCTCGCCTACACCGCGCCGATGTTCGGCGACTTCGTGCGCCGCTGCCATCCACGCCCGGAGGAGTATTGACATGTAGTTGGTTGTGTTACAATGTAGCTGTGCCCACGAGATCTCAGCCCTTCAGTTTGCGACTCGACGCAGCGCTCGACGCGCTGATAACGAGCGAGGCGCAGCGGACGCGGCGCAGCAAGGCCTCGGTGCTGGAATCGCTCGCCGATGAGGCGCTGCGTGCACGCCGCTTCCCCGGAATTGCCTTCCGCGGCGGCGACTGGAACCGCCGCCCGTGGGTCATCGGGACGGCGCTCGACGTGTGGGAGGTCATCGATGCGCTGCGCGACTTCGGCACACCGGAACGACTGCTCGCCGAGAGCGACCTCACCGAGGCGCAGCTGCACGTGGCCACCGCCTACTACGGGGAGTTCGGCGAGGAGATCGACAGCGCGATTGCGGACAACCGCCGGTCGCTGGACGAGCTTCACCGGGAGTTCCCGACGATTGCCGTGCTCGGCGAGCGCTGAGCGCGGATGCGGCTGTTCCTCGACGCCCACGTCTCGGCTCGCCGGATCGCCACTGCGCTGCGCGACGGCGGACACGATGTGCGCGCGGCCGACGAGGAGCGCGTGCTCGACGGCTGGGAGGACGGCCGCCTGCTCGAGCTGGCGGCCGCGGAAGCGCGGATCATGGTCACCTTCAACGTGCGCGATTTCGCCCGCATAGCGCAGGAATGGGCCGGCGAAGGGCGCCACCACGCGGGCTGCGCGATCTTCGTCGCGATCGATCACAGCGAGTTCGGTGTCATCCTCGCCCGGCTCGCCGAAGAGCTTGTCGCTCGCCCGGATGCGCTGGCGTGGCACGACTACACCGCGTTCGTAGGGCGTCACCCGCCACCACGCTGATCGTCCCAAGACGATCGCGCGCGTGAGCGGCCGGCCCCGCCGGGCGCGGCTGATACGTTCCGTGGGATGCGAGAAACGGCGAGCACGCGATGGCTGCGGCGGCTGTCTCAGCCCCGAGGGGAAAGCACCGCCCAGTCAGGCAGATCGTTGGGGTCGTCGCTGTCGTAGATCGTGACGTCTGCTCCGCTACCGGCAGCGGCGATACGGTCGGCCTCGGCCTCGGCCTCGGCGATCGTCTGATGTCTGGATCGCAGAAACGCCAGGGAGGGGCCGTCGGTGATCGCAAACTGTCCATCGTGAGGGATGACGAATACCTGCAGCCGCGCGCCACCCTGGCGACGAACCCAGCGTGCAAGCAGGGGATCCACGATGGCCAGCCGTTCACTGTGGTCGATCCGTTCGACAGTGGTCTTGCCTTCCAAGCTCGCGACCGCGCGCGCTGCGCTGCTGCGGTTGGCAAGGCCCGTAAGCCGTCTCGCCTCTTGCTGATAGGGAGAGAAGCCCGACGCCAGCGCGGCCAGAACCCGCCGCTCGTTGGCGCTCAGGGAGTCCCACAGATAGCGCAACTCGGGATCCACCGCGCGCATGGCGGCGTCGTAGGCGCTGCGTAGGTCGACCACTGTTGCGGCATGCCGCGTATCAACGCGATCCCACAGCAGGTGCGCGATCAGCATCAGCCGCTGCGGGTGACCTTCCGCCAGGTAGATGAGGTGGGAGACGATCTCTCCGGCGTCCTTGCCCGTTTTGAGAAAGCGACGATCGATGAAGTCATGGGTGGCATCCTCGTTCAGCCGGCCGAGCCGTAGGCGCTCGGCTTGGCCATAGAGCGGCCGTGCGCGATCCTCGAACAGTGCTCGCAGCAGTGAGGGCTCGGAGCCGGCGAATAGGTAGCTGACTTCGCTGTGGTGCTGGATGTGGCTGCGGAATACGCCATCCATCCCATTGAGGCTGACCAGTGCCTGAAACTCGTCCAGCACCACCAGCAAACGGTGACCGTGTCGGTTTGCGATGTGCGCTGGGAGCTCGAGCAGCGTATGTATCGTGGCGATCGGATCGGTGGGCGGGCTGCGTCTTGCCACGGTGAAGCCAGCCACTCCCACGCTGCCGAGCTCCTTGTTGACCAATCTCCGGATGCTGCCCGGCAGCGTGCGGAAGGCCTGCTCCAGCCGGGCGGCGACATCGCCCGTGCCGAGCACGTCGCTCAGATCGACCAGCACGCCGGGCATGTCACGCTCGGCGGCGTCCTGAAGGACCTGCTTGAGCAGGGTCGTCTTCCCGAAGCGTCGCGGCGCGTGAAGTACAGCATTGTGGCCGCCCGCCGCCAGTTCGAGCAGGCGATCGCCCTCGACACGATGGATGCTCTCCTCTGGAACAAGCGCCCGTGCGTGGATGAATGGGTTGGCAGGCACCGACGAAGAAGTCGGTTTGGCGGTCATGCGAACATTATAGTTCGCGGACTGCGAACCTTGTTCTCGACGCCCACGTCTCGGCTCGCCCCGGATGCGCTGGCGTGGCACGACTACACCGCGTTCGTAGGGCGTCACCCGCCACCACGCTGAGCGTCCCAAGACGATCGCGCGCGTGAGCGGCCGGCCCCGCCGGGCGCGGCTGATACGTTCCGTGGGATGCGGGAAACGGCGAGCACGCGATGGCTGCGGCGGCTGGCGAGAAACGGCGGCGAGTTCGTTGCCGCGCGCGCCGGGGCCCCGACTGAGCACCCCGCCGGTCCCGGCGGCAACGGCAGCGCCAACGGGCAGGCGAGCCCGCCCCCGCCCCCGCCGATTGCCCCCGAGCCCGGCGCGCCCGCGCGCTTTGCCCGCGAGCTTTTGCCGGTGCGAGCGACCGAGGCCGATCAGATCGTCAGCCGCCGGCTCTACGAGCGGCTCTCCGCGGAGGACGTGAGCGAGATCGAGGCCGCGATCGCGCAGGACGATCAGCTGCAGGCCTACTACTCCGGCGCCCCCGACAGCCGCCACCGCACGTTCCTGCTGCTCAGCTTCGGCGTGTGGCTGCGCATCCCCGCGGTGCTGGAGAAGGTCGCGCTCGGCGCCGAGCAGCCGCCCGAGGAGGTTCACGCGATGGCGCGCGGGCCGCTCGCTGCCGCGGGCGGGCTGTACGAGGCCGACATGGTCGCGGGCGCGCTTGCGAGCGTCGGCGTCGGCATCGAGTCGGCGGCGGCGGGGCTCGACTTCGGCTGCTCCTCCGGGCGCCTGGTGCGGGTGCTGGCCGCGGCCTACCCCGAGGTGCGCTGGCACGGCTGCGACCCCAACGGGCCGGCGATCGAGTGGGCGCGCGGCGCCTACCCGCGCGTGCACCTCTTCTTCAGCGCCAACGCGCCGCCGCTTGAGCTGCCCGACAGCTCGCTCGACCTCGTCTGCGCGATCTCGATCTGGTCGCACTTCGCCCCCGCGCTCGGCCTGCGCTGGTTCGAGGAGATGCACCGCGTGATCCGCCCCGGCGGCCACCTCGTCTGCACCACGCACGGCCTCACCGCGGTGGACTTCTACGTCAAGAACACGCTGCGCACCCCTCAGCAGTCAGACGAGATCGTCGGCGGGCTCTACTCCCGTGGCTGGTGGTACGCGCAGGAGTTCGGCGCCGACGGCGACTGGGGCGTGATCAACCCCGATTGGGGTACCGCTTTCCTCTCGCCCGAATGGCTGCTCACGCAACTCTGCCCGCGCTGGCGCGTTCTGGAGTTCGCGCCCGGGCGCAACCAGGACAACCAGGACGTGTACGTGCTGCAGCGCGTGTGACGTCCCGGCGAGATCCTCGGCGGTCGCTGCCGGATGGGCCGGCCGTCCCGTCGCGGTTGCCCGGGACTCCCGTTGCTAGCGTTCATTGACCTTGTCCACCACCGCGACCCTGAGCCCGACCACCGATCTCCCGGCGAGCGCACGGCGTGGTCCCGCGGCCGTCTCGATCGAGGGCGTCAGCAAGACCTTCCGCCTGCCCCACCAGCAGTACTCGACGCTCAAGGAGCGCGCGCTGCACCCGTTTCGCAGCACCGACTACGACGAGCTGCACGCCGTTCAGGATGTGAGCGTCGAGATCGCCGACGGGGAGTTCTTCGGGATCGTCGGGCGCAACGGCAGCGGTAAGAGCACGCTGCTGAAGTGCATCGCCGGCATCTACGGCGTCGACGCCGGGCGCATCTCGATCGCCGGGCGGCTCTCGCCGTTCATCGAGCTGGGGGTCGGCTTCAACATGGACCTGACCGCGCGCGACAACGTGATCATCAACGCGATCATGCTCGGGCTCTCCCGCCGCCAGGCGCGCGCGCGCTTCGACGAGGTGATCGCGTTCGCCGAGCTCGAGGAGTTCATCGACCTCAAGCTCAAGAACTACTCCTCGGGGATGCTCGTGCGACTGGCGTTCGCCACCTCGATCGAGGTCGACGCCGAGATCCTGCTGATCGACGAGGTGCTCGCCGTCGGCGACGCCGCCTTCCAGCAGAAGTGCTTCGAGCAGTTCTACCGGCTCAAGCGCGAAGGGCGCACGATTGTGTTCGTCTCCCACGACATGTACTCGGTCGAGCGCTTCTGCAACCGCGCGATGCTGATGGAGCGGGGCACGATGGTGCAGATCGGCGAACCGCGCGCGATCGGGCGCGCCTACCACAAGCTCAACTTCGGCCAGCTGCCCCACGAGGTGCCGGCCGAGGACCGCTCGGCGTCGGGTACCACGATCGCCGACGCCTGGTTCGAGAACTCCGGCGGCGAGCACATCACCAGCGCCAGCCAAGAGGACACCCTGAACATGTGCTTCGAGGCCCGCTTCGGCGAGGACCTCGACGATCCCGTGTTCGCGGCGACGCTGCGCACCGAGCTCGGGCACACGATCGTCGTCGCCCGCTCCGACCAACACGGCGGCGCCAGCGGCTCCTTCCGGGCGGGCGACACGGCGATCGCCCGTTTCTCGCTCCCCAGCTGGCTGACTCCCAGCCGCTACACGCTCACCCCCTCGCTGGCACGCGAGGGCACCGGCGCGGACGCGCTCGCGCTGGTCGAGGACATGACCTCGATCGTGATCCACGGCACGACCAGCGGGGGGATTCTGGAGCTGCCGATCGAGGCGAGGATCGAACGCGCATGAGCCTGCCTGTTGACCGTGCGTGCCCATGCGGGCGCTGTACGGAGGTGCGGCCGTGATCGCGATGCCGGATGTCGGTCTGCCTGCTCCGCTGCGAGCGCCTGGCAGCCACCGCGTGCACGGACCCTCGGCGCTCGGCAGCGACCTGCACCGCTTCTGGTCGCTGACGTTCACGCTCGCGCGCACCGAATTCAAGCTGCGCTTCTACGGCTCGGTGCTCGGCTACGTGTGGACGCTGATGCGCCCACTGTTGTTGTTCAGCGTGCTGTGGGTGTTCTTCACCAAGGTCGGCCACGTCAACGACGGCAAGAAGCCGGGTGAAAAATATTACGGCGCGCAGCTGCTGGGGTCGATCGTGTTGTTCACGTTCTTCATCGAAGGGACGACCAACGCGGTGCGCAGCGTGGTCGATCGCGAGAACCTCGTGCGCAAGATCCACTTCCCGCGTCTGGTGATCCCGCTCTCGGTCGTGCTGCTGGCGATGTTCAACCTGGCGCTCAACCTGATCGTGGTGGCGATCTTCGCCGTCAGCGCCGGGGTGCGCCCGATGCTCGAGCTGGCTGGAGTTGCCGCTGATCGTCGGCGCGCTGATCGTGTTTGCGGCCGGCATGGCGATGCTGCTCTCGGCGCTGTTCGTGCACTTCCGCGACATCCAGCCGATCTGGGAAGTGTTTGCGCAGATTCTCTTCTACGCCTCGCCGGTGATCATCTCGATCCAGACGGTGATCGCCAAAGTGAGCCCCACGCTGTTGCACGTCTACATGCTCAACCCGCTGGCGGTGATCTTCCAGCAGTTCCGCCACGCGATGATCACCAACGCGACCCCCAGCGCAGGCGCAGTGCTCGGCAGTTGGAGCGCGCTGTTCGGGGCGCTCGCGATCGTGGTGGCGATCTTCGTCGTCGGCTTCTTGGTGTTCAACCGCGCGGCGGCGCGGATCGCGGAGAATCTCTGAGATGGAGCGAGCCGGCGAGGATGGTGAGAAGTTGACAGCCGACGTGGGGAGCGGGGAGCGAGGAGCCGGCGCGGAGAACGGAAAGCTGAGCGCCGAGGCCGAGAACGAGCTCCTGCGCAAGCGCGTGGCCGCGCTGGAGGCGGAGCTTGTCGAGGTGCAGTCGCGCACCAACGCCGCGATCGCCAAATGGCAGGAGCAGGCCTACTGGCTGGACCGCTGGCACCTCGACCTCAATGCGGTCATGCGCCGCCCCGGAGCGACCGAGCTGCTCGGCGCGGTGCGCGGGGTGCGCGGGGCGTGGTGGCGCGTGAAGCTGCTCAAGCGGCGGCTGCAGAAGCCGTGAGCGGCGCTCGCGCAGCGACCCGCCGGGGGCGGGGAGCGATGAGCTGCATGTCTATCGTCATTCCCGTGTGGGACGGGGAGCAATGAGCCGGGTCTCCGTCGTCGTCCCCGTCAAGGACGGCGAGCGCTACCTCGAGGAGTTGCTGCAGGCGCTCGCGCGCGAGAGCCCCGACGAGGTGCTCGTGATCGACTCCGGCTCGCGCGACCGCTCGCTCGAGATCGCCCGCGCGGCCGGTGTGGAGCTGCTGCGGATCGAGCCCGCCGAGTTCGGCCACGGGCGCACCCGCAACCTCGGCGCCGAGCGCACCTCGGGCGAGCTGATTTGCTTTCTCACCCAGGACGCCACGCCCGTGCGGGGCTGGCTCGATGCCTACCGCGAGGCGTTTGCGCTCGACGAGCGCGTGGGCGCCGCGTACGGGCCACACCTGCCGCGCGAGGACACGAGTCCGATGATCGCGCGCGAGTTGAGCGAGTTCTTCGCGGGCTTCGCTGCCGCCGGGGCCGGGGCCGGGGCCGGGGCCGGGGCGGATGGGGCGGGGGCGACGGCAAACGGCGGCGGCCCGTGCGCGGGAACGGATCGGGCGGGGGCGAGGGCAAACGGCGGCGGCCCGCGCGCGGGAACGGCCGGAGCGCCGGTGCTCCAGCGCGGCGGCGACCCCACCTTCCTCTCCAACGTCAACGCCTGCTACGCACGCGCCTGCTGGGAGGAGATCCGCTTCCGCGAGGTCCCGTACTCCGAGGACCAGGCGTTCGGCGGCGATCTGCTGGCGGCCGGGGGGACGAAGGTCTACCACCCCGGCGCGGCGGTGCTGCACGCTCACGACTACGGCGCGGCCGAGTTCATGCGCCGCTACTTCGACGAGTACCGCGGCCTGCGCGAGAGCACCGGCCACGTCGAGCCGTTCGCGCCGCTCGGCGCCGCACGCCACGTCGCCGGCGCGGTGGCCGCCGACCGCCGTTGGATGGCGCGGCGGGAGATGAGCGCCGCCGAACGAGCCCGCTGGACGGCGCGCTCCGTCACCCACCACGGCGGGCGGCGTGTCTTCTCCGCGTTGGGCTCGCGCGCCGAGCGGGTGCCCGCGCCGCTGCGACGGCGACTTTCGCTGGAGGGGAGGGATGATGGGGGGGCGGCCGCGCACGGCACCAACGGGACCGAGCCGAGTGAGGCGGCTGGCTCGCCGGCGGGGCTCCCCGAGCTCCCTCCCACGGAGGGCATCCCCGGGGTGCTCCCCCACGACGACTACGACGTGGTCACGCGGATCTGGAGCGAGGGGCCCGCGCCGCTGGTGGAGGCGGTGCCCGGGATGGCCGAGCGCGAGCGGCTGCGTCTGGCGCTGGTGATCCCTCCGTTCAGCCGCGGCAGCGGCGGGCACAACACGCTGTTTCAGATCTTCACCCGCCTGGAGCGGCGCGGGCACGCGTGCAGCGTGTGGCTGGCGGACTACCACAACCAGATGCGCGACGTGCGCGCCGCGCGGCTGCGGCGCGAGATCCGCGAGTACTTCGCGCCCTTCGAGGGGCCGGTGTACAAGGGCTTTGAGCAGTGGCAGGGTGCGGACGTGGCGATCGCCACCGGCTGGCAGACCGTGCACGCCACGCTGGCACTCGATGGCACTCGTGCACGAGCGTACGTGGTCAACGACCACGAGCCCGAGTTCTACGCCACCTCCACCGAGCAGGTGCTGGCGGAGGACACCTACCGCCACGGCCTGCACTGCATCGCCGCCAGCCCGTGGCTGCGCGACCTGCTGATCGAGCGCTACGGCGCGAGCGCCGACGCCTTCCAGCTCGGCGTCGACGGCGACACCTACCGCCCGCTCCCGGTGGCGCGGCGCACCGACACGGTGGTGTACTACGCGCGCTACTCCACGCCGCGGCGGGCGGTGCCGATCGGGTTGATGGCGCTCGCCGAGCTGCACCGGCGCCGGCCGGACGTGCGGATCGTGCTGTTCGGCACCGACAAACCGCTGCACGCCGCGTTCCCGTACGAGCACATGGGGGTGCTCGCCCCTGCGCAGCTCGCGCGGTTGTACTCGGAGGCGACCGTCGGGCTGTGCCTGTCGTTGACCAACTTCTCGCTGATGCCCAAAGAGATGCTCGCGTGCGGGCTGCCGTGCGTGGAGCTCGCCGGGGTCAGCGCCGAGTCGATCTTCGGCGAGGACGGCGCCCTGGACCTCGCCCCGCTGCACCCGCTGCGGATCGCCGACGCGCTGGAGCGCCTGCTGGCCGACCCCGCGCTGCGGGAGCGCCGCTCGCGCGAAGGCCGCGAGTTCGTCGCCTCCCACACGTGGGAGCACGCCACCGACGAGGTCGAAGCGGGGCTGCGCCACGCGCTGCGCGAGCGCGAACGGGCAATGGTGTGAACTCGGGCCGACCTGGACGCCGCCAGGCGCCGGCAATCGGCGTCCAGGTCACGTGAAGAAGCTGCCGAGCGTCAACCACTGCGAGGCGTAGCTGAGGCCGAGCATCGCCACCACCAGCGTGGTCGCCAGCGGCACGTGCCAGCGGCGGCCCAGGCCGAAGGTGCCGCCCACGGCGATCGCGGCGAGCGCGGCGATCGCGGGGAAGATGTAGCGGCCCTGTTCGGCGACGACCGTGCGGCCGCCGGTCGGCGCGAAGAAGGCGGCCTCCACCGCCACCAGCACGCAGATCGGGAACAGCGCGATCACGGCCACCTCGAAGAACCGCGCGGCCGCCGTGACGCGCTCGCGCACGGCCGCGGAGAGCGCGAGCAGCGCGACGAGGCTCATCGCGAGGATGATCGCGGTGTATACCCAGTTGGGGAACGTCCACGTGTACCAGCCGAACGCCCCCCAGCCGCGCACCACGTAGATCGCCTTGAACGGCCAGCCGGGCGGAAACAGGTCGCCCATGAACCCCAGCCGCGGCAGGAACAGCTCCCACAGGTACACCAGGAAGCGGCCCGGCATCTGCTCGGCGCCGGTGATCGCGCCAGCGGCGGCGATCCCGCCGCCCTGGGCGTGGCCGGCGATGGGGGGGTAGAAGACGGGCTGCAGCAACGACCACCCCTCGCGCACGGCGAGGAACGCCGCGGCGAGCGCGGCCCACACGCGCTGCGTCGCCGCGGCGGTGGCGGCGCCACACCATCCCCACCAGCCCGACCGCCACCGCCGGGTAGATCTCATAGCCCGTCTCCTTCATCAATGGCGCCACCGCGAGCACCGCCCCGAGCGCGAGCGCGATGCGCCAGGTGAGGCCGCGCCGCAGCCCCCGGATCGTCAGGTACAGCGCCAGCGCGGCGGCGGCGTTGATGCCGTTGTCGTTGTTGACGGCGCCCGAGATGAAGCCGAACATCGGCTGGAAGGCGACCAGCAGACCGGCCGCGACCGCGGCGACGGGCTGGCGCGGCAGCACCTCGCGGAGTACCCCGAACGCGCACAGCGCGACCAGCGCGCCGAGCAGCGCCGAGACGAGCCGCATCGCGGTCAGCTGCGAGTAGATCGACTGCGAGCGCACAGCCAGGTAGGCGGGCGCGAGCAGCGCGTAGTAGGCGGGCTGGTGGGGCGCGGCCGCGACGGTGTAGCCGCCGCCGTTGTCCGCCGGGTGCGGGGTCGTGGCGACTTCGTGTTCCCAGGCGCTCTGCTGCACCCCCAGCCACGGCGGGCGCCCGTCGGGGAGCGCGATCTGCGAGTACGCGTTCACGGCGTTCAACCCCATCGCCTGGTCCGTCGAGTACGGCCCGCGCGCGCCGGGCACGCGTTCCGGCGCGCGGCCGGTTTCGGCGAAGTACTGGGCGTAGGCGAAATGGTCGGGCTCGTCGGGGGCGTTGAACGCCGGCGTGATCAGCGCCCACGAGGCGGCGTTGGCGAACGCGATCAGCGCGATCGCGACGCCGGGGCGCAGCGTGCGCCCGCGCAGGCGCAGCGGCCGAACAGGGGGACGCTCGCTGTGCTCACATCCCCGGTTCGGCCAGCCCGCGGCCGCGCGCGCCAACAGCAGCAGCGAGAGCGCCCAGCAGAGCGGCAGCAGGACGAACAGCAGGAAGGGGTAGGTCCACGGACCGACGACCCCCGGGCGGAACAGCGCCGCGCGCGAGAAGATCGCGCCCGCCGATTCGACCAGCGAGCGCTGCGACGCCGGCCGGCGGCATGAACCACACCCCGACGCGGTTGCCCACCGGCGCGCCGTCGAGCCGGGCGGGCAGCTGGTTGGCCTGCAGGCCGATCATCCCCCCGAGTGCGATCGGCCCGTCGCGGGGCGCGATGCACACCGTGGCGGGCACCGAGGTCGGGGAGGCGGGCCGCACGGGGATCGCCGCGTTGGCGTACACGAGCGAGGTGGGGCCGGGGATGCCGGTCATCGTCGAGGAGACAGTGCGGCCCGCGGCGATCACCCGCAGCTCGGCCGTGAACGTGGGGCGGTGGGCGAACACCGCGAGCTGCACGCGGCCGGTGTCGGCGGGCAGGTGCAGGCCCGGCACGCAGAGCCGCTGGCCGACTTCGAGGTTGGCCACCACGCTGCGCACGCCGACGGAGTCGGTGCCGGTGTAGAAGTCGCGGGGGATCGCGAGCTGCCACACGATCAGCCCGGCCATCACGGCGCCAACGATCGCCGCCGGCCACCACACGGCGCGCGCTCCGCGCAGGCGCGCGGATCCCGGCGCGAGGGGGCTGCGTTCGTCGGTGCCGTTCTCCGCGGGGCTTGCGGTCGCGGTTGGCGTGGAGGCCACCTCTGGAGGGATGGCGCTCACCGGTGGCGCACGCGCACGGGCTCAGCCGCGGCGCAGACCGAGAATCGACAGCAAGAACGACGAGAAGAAGATCTGAATCCCGACGATCAACAGCGTCGCGGCGACCACCGCCATGTGTTCGTCGGCCAACGACCCGAACCCGTTCGAGATCCACGTCGAGACGATCACGGCGCCGAGCGCGAGGCCGACCAGCACGAAGACGCCGCCCAGCAACAGGCCGTGCTCGAGGCGGAAGCGGGCGCGCATGCGGTCGAACCAGGGGTCGCGCTCGCCCATGAAGTAGGTGCCGTAGGCGTGGGCGCAGAGGCCGAGCGCCAGCACCTGCGTGCCGACGACCATCAGCAGCGCGCCGCCGATCAGCGCGTGGATGCCCCACGAGCGGCCGAAGAGGTCGAGGCCGCCGCCGACCAGCGCGACGATCACCGTGCCGAGTCCGGCGAGCAGCGCGCCGGGCAGGATGAAGAGGTGGGTGGGGGAGTGCACCAGCAGGAAGCGCAGGTGGCGCCAGCCGTCGCGGAAGCTCGAGAGCTTGGACTCGCCGCCGCGGGGGTGGTATTCGATCGGGAACTCCGCGATCCGCAGGTCGGCCTTGGCGGCGCGGATCACCATCTCGGAGGCGAACTCCATCCCCGTGGTGCGCAGGTCAAGGCGGGGCAGCACGTCGCGGCGCAGCGCGCGCATCCCGCAGTGGGCGTCCTTGACGCCGGTGTCGAAGAACAGGTTGAGCAGGCCGGTGAGGATCGGGTTGCCGACGTAGCGGTGCAGCCACGGCATCGCGCCCGGCTGGATGTTGTCCATGCGGTCGCCCATCACCAGCTCCGCGCCCTGCTCGAGCTCCGCGACGAAGCGGGGGATCTCGTTGAAGTCGTAGGTCAGGTCGGCGTCGGCCATCACGATGTAGCGCCCGCGCGCGGCGGCGAAGCCGGCGAGGTAGGCGGAGCCGTAGCCGCGGCGGGGCTCGTGCACGACGCGCGCGCCGGCGGCGGCCGCGAGCGCGGCGGAGTCGTCCTCGGAGGCGTTGTCCACCACTAGCACCTCGCCGTCGAGCGCGTTGCGGGACAGCACCTCCAGCGCCGTGCGCACGCAGCGCTCGATGTTGGCGGCCTCGTTGAGGCAGGGGATCACGACCGACACCAGTGTTGTGTCCGGTCCGGGGCCACCGGGCGCCCGGCTTTCGAGGTCCGCGGGGACGATGGGCCTTGTCTGCTCGACTGTGCTCATGGCTTGAGGGCTCGCCCTGCGCCGCGCCGGCATGGTGGCGGCGGGAGTCGAGTCATGCGGTTATAACGCGCGAGGGGGCGGAAAGGCGCGAGAGGCCGAAGCCAGATGCTACCGCAGGCTGTGACACTCTCCTCACGCGATGCGCATCTGCCTCGTATACGACTGCCTCTTCCCCTACACCGTGGGGGGTGCCGAGCGCTGGTACCGCAACCTCGCCGAGCGCCTCGCACACGAGGGCCACGAGGTCACCTACCTGACGCTGCGCCAGTGGGAGCGCGGGCGAGGAGCCGCGGATCGACGGGGTGCGCGTCGTGGCGGTGGGGCCGAAACTCGCGCTGTACACCGCCGACGGCCGGCGCAGGATCGTCCCGCCGCTGGTGTTCGGGGTCGGGGTGTTGTGGCACCTGCTGCGGCGCGGGGGCCGCTACGACGTGGTGCACACCTGCTCGTTCCCGTACTTCTCGCTGCTGGCCGCGGCGGCGGTACGCCCCGTCGGCCGTTACGGGCTGGTCGTCGATTGGCACGAGGTGTGGAGTCGCGCGTACTGGCGCGAATACCTCGGCGGGCTCGGCGGCGCCGTGGGGTACGCGGTGCAGCTGCTGTGCGCGCGCCTGCCCCAGAAGGCCTTCTGCTTCTCGCGGCTGCACGCGCGGCGCCTGCGCGCGGAGGGGCTGCGCGGCGAGCCGACAGTGCTGGAGGGCGAGTATGCGGGTGCGCTCGACACGCCCACCCCGCGCCCCGCCGAGCCGACGGTCGTGTTCGCGGGCAGGCTGATCCCCGAGAAGCAGGCGCCGCTGGCGGTGGCGGCGTTCGCAATCGCGGCGCGCCGCATCGCTGCTTCAGGGCCGTGGGGCGAGTCGGTGCCTGGGCTGACGGGGGGAGAATCCGCGCCGGAGGGAGCGTCCGAGCTGACGCTGCGCGGTGAGTTCTACGGCGACGGGCCCGAGCGCGGGGCGCTGGAGCGCGCGATCGCCGCGCACGGTGTGGGGGAGATCGCAAGCGCCCCGGGCTTTGTCGAGGCGGCGCGAATCGACGAGGCGCTGACCAGGGCGATGTGCATGCTCTCGACCTCGCGCAGGGAGGGGTACGGCATGGTCGTGATCGAGGCCGCCGCGCGCGCGACCCCGAGCGTCGTCGTGGCCGGGGAGGACAACGCCGCCGTCGAGTTGGTGCAGGAGGGCGTCAACGGTGTGGTCGCCCCGACCGCCGACCCCGAGGCCGTGGCGGCCGCGATCGTGAGGGTGCACGAGGCGGGCATGGCGATGCGCGAAAGCACGGCACGGTGGTTCGAGCAGAACGCGCAGCGCCTGTCGCTGGAGTCATCGCTGCGCGTGGTGCTGGCGAGCTACGAGACCGACCCGACCGAGTTCAGCAAACCGACTCCACCAAAACAGGGGTAGATCATTGTTATAAAAAATTAAAAGCCCGATAGCCATAGCGCACACCTTTTAAAAAGAGCAACACAAACCCCAAGCCCGTGCGCAATAGCGCACACACCTTAAAAAGAACAGCACAACACCACCCCCAAGGTGTCAATCATTTTTCATCCGCCCCATGCAGGCGCGAGGTGGCAGAAGCGCCTCAGGGTGGCAGGATGCCTTAGCGCCGCAACCAGAAGAGCCTCGAGTGGCAGGATGCCTTAGCGCCGCAACCCGGGCGGGCTTGACAGCGCCCGCGCGTAGCAGTCGAGCGTGAGCCGCGCGGTGCGCTCCCAGCTGAACTCGCGCGCACGTGCAAGGCCCCGTTCGCGCAACGCGCGTGCCAGCGAGGGGTCGCCGAGCAGCCGCTCCACGGCCTGCGCGATCGCCGGCTCCGAGCGGGGGTCGAACAGCAGTGCCGCGTCGCCGGCGACCTCGGGCAGCGAGGAAACGTCGGCGCAGGCGACCGGCACTCCGCGCGCCATCGCCTCGAGCACGGGCAGCCCGAAGCCCTCGTACAGCGAGGGATACACGAACACGTCGGCAACACGCCACAACCCCTCCACCTCCCCCTCCCCCAACCACCCCTCGAAGCGCACGTCGGCAAGGACCCCGAGCTCGGCCGCGCGCGCCCGCAGCTCGGCCTCGTGCCAGGTGGGGTAGCCGGGCAGCAACAGCACGGGCCGGTGCTCGGCGGGGATGCGCGCCAAGGCGCCGACAAGCGCGAGCAGGTTCTTGTGGGGGCGCTTGGCGGAGAGCGTCAGCAGCACGCGCCGCTCGCCCAGGCCGAAGCGCGCACGTGTGTCCCGCGCGGAGAGCGCCGGCCCGCGGCGCACGGCCCCAAGTCCCTGCGGCACCACGTCGATCCGCCCCGCCGGGAGGCGCAGCAGCTCGACGAGGTCGCGGCGCGTGGACTCGGAGATCGCGATCACCCGCGTGGAGCGGCGTGCGGCGAGCGGCACGAGCACGCGCATGCCGCGGTCGCGCAGCCCGGGGTGGGCGGAGGGGAAGCGCGCGTAGATTAGGTCGTGCACAGTGAGCACCCGCCGAAAGCGCCCCCACGCGGGCGCCGTGGAGGCAAGGGAGTGCACGAGGTCCACCCCCGCGCGCGCGGCGAGGCGCGGCAGGAAGGCCTGCTCGCCGAGCACCCACTGCTCGCGCCGGCGGGCGTTGACCGGCACCGTGACGGCCGGCAGCAGCTCGCCCCACGGCCCGTCCGCCGCGGCGGCAGCCTCGCGCGAGACGAACGCCGTGAAGCGCGTGCCGGGCGGCGCGCAGCGCAGCAGCTCCGGGAGCAGCTCACGGGCGTAGACCTCCATCCCGCCGGTGTCGCCGGGCACGAGGTAGATGAGGTTGAGGCCGACGTGCATTTCGAGGTTGGGTTCGACGTCCAGCGCAGTTGCGCCCGGCGTCCAGTCGCTCATACCAGGTTCACCGCCTGCAGCTCCCGCTCCGACGGGAGCCACCGACGATGAACCCATGACAACAAACACAAACATACGGACACTGATAAGCGAGCCCCACCCAATGGTGAGGCAGATTTGAGATCGTCCGCGCGCGTGATCTCTCCCCCGAGCGCCCGGGGGCGGGCATCCCTGCCCGCCAACACCCATAGACTCGGCCAATGCAGGCGCGCCGACGCAACCACTGGGGCTGGGGGTACGAGGACCAGCGCTTCTCGCCCGAACAGGTGCGCGCGGCGGCCGACGGGCTGGCGGAGCACCTGGGGCTGGGCGAGCAGGTACAGGTCGAGGACCCGGTGGCGCTCGAGGACGTGACGCTGCCGGCCCCGCGGATCGGGCCGCCGGCCGCCCTGGCGGAGCTCTGCGCAGACGACGCCCACGCACGCGCCTCGCACGCATGGGGCAAGTCCTACCCCGACGTGGTGAGGGGCTTTCGCGGCAGCTTCGAGTACCCGCCGGACTTCGTGGCGTACCCGCGCGATGAGCACGAGGTCGAACAGCTGCTGGAGTGGTGCGCGGCGCAGCGCGTGGCGGCGATCCCCTACGGCGGCGGCACGAGCGTGGTGGGCGGCATCCGGCCCCAGGTTGGCCCCTCCTACAACGGAGCCATCACCCTCGACCTCGGCGCGTTCGACCGGGTGCTGGAGGTGGACCCGGTGTCCCGCGCGGCGCGCATCCAGGCCGGAGCAAACGGGCCGGAGCTCGAGCGCCAGCTCGCCGAGCACGGCCTGACGCTGCGCCACTTCCCGCAGTCGTTCGAGCTCGCGACGCTGGGCGGCTGGATCGCCACCCGCGCGGCGGGGCACTTCGCCACCGTGCGGACGCACATCGAGGACTTCGTGGAGTCGGTGCGCGCGATCACGCCCATCGGCGAGTGGGAGTCGCGGCGGCTGCCGGGCTCGGGCGCAGGGGTGAGCCCCGACCGCATGCTGGCCGGCTCGGAGGGCATCCTCGGCGTCATCACCGAGGCGTGGGTGCGCGTACAGCCGCGCCCCACCCACCGCCGCTCGGCGGGCGTGCGCTTCGCCGACTTCGCCACCGGCGCGGAGTGCGTGCGCGAGCTCAGCCAGTCAAGCCTAAACCCCGCCAACTGCCGCCTGATCGACGAGCGCGAAGCGAAGCTGACGATGGCAGGCGACGGCAGCAGCGCCCTGCTGGTGATGGGCTTCGAGTCGACCGACCACGCCGTGGACGCGTCGATGGAGCGGGCGCTTGAGATCTGCCGTGAGCACGGGGGCGAGGCCGGCGAGCGCGGCGGGAGCGCAAGCAGCGCGGGCGGCCACGGGGGCAGCAGCGGAGCCGGCGCGGGCTCCCGGGGTGGCGGTACGGACGGCGGCGGCGGCGCGGGCTCGCGAGGTGACGGTGCCGGGGGCGGCGATGGTGGGCCCGACGCCGTGAGCACCTGGCGGGAGACGTTCCTGGCGGCCCCCTACCTGCGCGACGTGTTCGTGGCGATGGGCGCGATCAGCGAGACCTTCGAGACGGCGATCACGTGGGAGCGCTTCCCGGCCCTCCACGAGCAGGTGACGGCCGCGGCCGAGCAGGCGATGCGCGAGGTGGGGGCGCAGCCGGGCGGGGTGTCGTGTCGCTTCACGCACGTCTACCCCGACGGCCCGGCCCCCTACTTCACCGTGCTCGCCCGGGGGCGCCGCGGGGAGGAGCTGGAGCAGTGGGCGGCGATCAAGCGCGCGGCGTCGGACGCGATCCTCGCGGGAGGAGGCACGATTACCCACCACCACGCGTTGGGCCGCGACCACCGCCCCTGGTATGACCGCCAGCGCCCCGAGCCGTTCGCGGCGGCGCTGCGCGGCGCGAAGGCGGCGGTCGATCCGCGGGGCATCCTGAACCCAGGCGTGTTGGTGGACCCGCTGCGATGAGTGCAGCGGCCGGCGTGCTTCTGCGCGGGCTGCGGGGGCGCTGGCCTCACGGGACCGGTGGCGTGCCATGACGATCGCCGTGCTCGGCCCCGGCGGCGTGGGCGGCCTGGTCGCCGGCGCGCTCGACCACGCGGGCACCCCGACGGTGGTCGTCGCCCGTGAGTCCACCGCGGCGCTGATCGCCGCCCAGGGTCTGCGGGTGCGCTCGGTGCGGCTGGGCGACTTCACGGCCCACCCGCGCGCGGTGGCGCGCCTGGAGGAGCCGGTGGAGGCGCTGGTCATCGCCACCAAGGCGACGGGGCTGGGTGAGGCGCTGGAGCGCATCGCTGGCCGATCTTCGACCGGTCCGCCCGCGCTGGTGCTGCCGCTGCTCAACGGCCTCGACCACCTGGCGGTGCTGCGTGAGCGCTTCGGCGAGCAGGCGGTGGTGGCGGGCACGATCCGCGTGGAGGCCGACCGGCCGCAGCCGGGCGTGGTCGTGCACTCGAGCCCCTTCCTGCGCATCGACATGGCCTCCGCCCACGCGGCGGCGCGCCCGGGGATGCAGGCGCTGGCGGCGAAGCTCCAGGACGCGGGGATCCCCGCGCGCGTGGAGGACTCCGAGCCGCAGGTGCTGTGGGGCAAGCTGGTGCGCCTCAACGCGCTGGCGTGCACGACCAGCGCGTTCGACAGGCTGCTCGGCGAAATCCTCGCCACGCCCGAGCTGCGCGCCGAGTTGGTCGGCGCGATCGAGGAGGGCTGCGCGGTGGCGGAAGCCGAGGGCGCAGCCATCGACGCGGCCGACCCGCTGGGCGAATTGAGCGCCGCACACCCGACCCTCGGCAGCTCGATGCAGCGCGACATCGCCGCCGGTCGCCCCCCCGAGCTGGACGCGATCCCCGGAGCGGTGCTGCGCGCGGCGGCCCGCCACGGCATGGAGTGCCCGACGATCGAACGGCTGGTCGGGATGATCGCCAAGCGAGTGGGCGTCCCCGCGCCGATTCCCGCGCGCTGAGCCGGGTCTCCGCGGGGGGCATCCTGACCCGCCTCGGCTGGTGGGGTCCCCATCCCAACAGCTTGCGCGGCCGACCGGCCGCGACGAGTCGAGCTACTCCCCGAACGGCCTGAACCGAGGCACGCCCGGCCTGACGGGAGCGGCGGCGGGGACCGCGTGGGTGGCGACGGCCTCGACTACCTCCGCCTCGGACTCCTCACGCTCCTCGTCGTGCTGCCCGTCGCACAGCACGCGGAAGTTGCCGGTGACGCCGCTGTCGGCGTGGATCGTGATTCCCGGCAGGATCTCCTCGCCCTCCTCGAAGCTCAGCCGCTCCATGTCGAAGTGGGCGAGGCCGATGCCGTGCGCGGTGTGCGTCGGGTTCTCGCGGTCGTGCGCCGCCACCGCCTGGGCGAAGCGCTCGAGGTTCTTGGCGATCTTGCCGGTGTCCGCCATCGCTCGCCGCAGCGTAGCGCGCGCTCGCCGCACGGGCACTCTCAGCCGGCGCCGGCGCCGCTGCCCATCGGTCCGCCACTCGCGGTGCTTGTCGCCTTGTCGTCGGGGCCGTCGGCGGTGGAACGGCCGGCAAGCGCCGCCCGCACGATCGGCGCGACCTCGTTCCCGAACAGCTCGATCGCGCGCATCGCCCGCGCGTGCGGCAGCGCCCCGATGCTGACTTGCGCGAGGAAGCGGTCGTGCCCGAACAGCTCGTGCTCGGCGAGGATCTTCTCCACCACCTGCTGAGGACTGCCCACCAGCAGATGCCCCTCCGGGCCGCACGCCGCATCGAACTGGGCACGCGCCATCGGCGGCCAGCCCCGCTCGCGCCCGATACGGTTCATCACCTGCGAGTACGCAGGGAAGTACTCGTCCGCCGCTCGCTGGGAGGTCGGGGCAAGGTAGGTGTGGGAGTTGATCCCGACCGCGGGCCCGGCGGGGCCTGATGCGGCCCCTGGAGCAACCGTCTCTGCCTTCACGGCCCCACTGCCCTCGAACGTTGCCCCCTCGCCTTCGCCGCCTGCCGGTGCGTGACCCTGTGCGACGGCCCGGCGGTAGAGATCGACCAGCGGCACAAACCGCGCGGGCGGTCCGCCGATGATCGCGATCATCAACGGCAGCCCGAGCATCCCCGCGCGCGCCACGGACGCGGGCGTCCCACCCACCGCGATCCACACCGGCAGCGGGTCCTGCAGCGGGCGCGGGTACACCCCCACGTCGTGCAGCGCGGCCCGATGCCGTCCCGACCAGGTGACGCGCTCAGACGCCCGCAGAGCCAGCAGCAGCTCGAGCTTCTCCGCGAACAGCTCGTCGTAGTCGTCGAGGTCGAAGCCGTACAGCGGAAACGACTCGGTGAATGACCCCCGACCGGCCATGATCTCCGCGCGCCCTCCCGAGAGCAGATCGAGCGTGGCAAAGTCCTGAAACACCCGCACGGGATCGGCCGAGCTCAGCACCGTGACGGCGCTGCTCAGGCGGATGCTCTGCGTACGCGCCGCCGCGGCGGCGAGCGCGATCGGCGGCGCGGACACCGCATAGTCGGGCCGATGGTGCTCGCCGACGCCGAAGACTTCGAGCCCCAGCTCGTCGGCCAGCTCGATCTCCTCGAGCAGCTCCCGCAGCCGCTGTGCGGCGTGGGGCGGATCCGCGCCCAGCGGCAGGTCGGCGAAGGTCGCGAGGCCCAGTTCCATTCAGGCGAGGCTATCGCCACGGGGATGTCAGCTCGGGGACAACACGGTCAGGCCGTGCTCTCGTGCCCCGTCGGCAAGACGTTTGTCGTAGGTCATCACGGCGTCCAGCCCGCGGGTGTCCGCAAGTTTCACGGCTGTAGCAAGGTGGATGGCGTCGAGCGTGGCGACCGTGGGCGGAAGGATGGTTTCGGCGGCTGTGAGGATCTCCTCGTCCAGAGGGATCAACGAGATATCGGCCAGCAGTCGATTAACTTCGCCAAGACAGTTGTCGCGAAGACCGATGCGGCGCAGCTCGATGCTCAGCAAACGGCTGGCGATGCGCCGTTTGAACGGGTCGAGGTCGCGCTCGATCGCAGGTCTGTCGGGCTCGTTGAGCAGCACGCGGCCAAGTGCGCTCGTGTCGACATAGACGGTCGATCTCATCCTCACAAACGCCAGTCGCGACCCTCGGCCAGGATGGCGTCCGTCGTTCCGGCGGGTGCTGGATTGGAGCGAGGTGGCAGGTTCCTGATGGTCTCCACCAGATCCCCCTTCGGGATCGTCGCGCCGTACTTCTCGGCGAGCTCCAGGTAGTAGGGATCGACATCGGGACGCGAGGGCACCAGCCGTGCGACCTCATGCCCCCGCTCGGTGACCGTCAGCGTCTCGCCGTCCTTGACGCGCGCGAGGTAGCGGCTCAGGTTCTGGCGCAGCTCGCGTACCCCGACCGTCTTGGTGGCACGGATTGGGTGCGTGGGAGCCATTGTGCGTCACAATGTAGCACATGGGCGGGCCGGCCGATCCCCGAGCCGCGCTACCGTCCTGCGATCCACGCGCGCTGACCAATCGCGCACAGCGGTGGACCGTCAGAGCTTGGGCTGCTCGATGCAGGGCCTTGGTTTCGAGCTGCGCCGCGTGAGCGGCAGCCATCACGTGTTTGCACACCCCGACATCGCGGAGCTGCTCAACCTCCAGTCGGTTCGCGGACAGGCAAAGCCGTATCAACTTCGGCAGCTGATACGGCTGGTAGAGCGTTACGATCTAAGGCTGAGGAACTGAGCCATGAGCGACTACCACATCAACGTCTTCTACAGCGACGAGGATGAAGCCTACGTCGCGGATCTCCCCGACTTGGAGGCGTGCTCCGCTCTGGGCGTGAGCCCCGAGGAGGCTCTGGCGGAGGTCGAGCGCGCGAAGGAGGCCTGGCTCTCTGCGGCGCGCGAGGCCGGCAAGCCGATTCCCCAGCCGCGCTACCGACCCGCGATCTACGCGCGTTAGCCGCCGCCGCACTCCGGTACCAGCGGCGGCAGCGCAGCTACTGCGCGAAGTACGAGAATCTGGCTGTACTGCTGGGCATTCAGCCCATCTCCAGGATCTCGATCCGGTACCCATCGGGGTCGCGCACGAAGCACAGCCGTGAACCCCCCTCGCGGACGCTGTACGGCGGCTGCTCGGGCTCGATGCCCTGCTCGGCCAGTCGCGCGAGCGTCGCGTCGAGGTCGTCGGCGGTGATCGCGATGTGCCCGTACGCGGTGCCCATCGGTGCTTTCATGGACCTATACAGCTTTTCCTGGTGATACAGGCAGGCTAGCCCACGACGCGGCGCTCGCCGCAGAAAGGTCGGGAGGCATGAGGCTCGATGAATACCGGCGCGTCTCTCAAGTCGGAGGGCGCGAGGGCGATGGATTCCAGAGCCCGGAGCTACAGGCGAAGGGGATCAGGGACTATGCGCGTTCGCACGGACACACGGTCACGGCGAACCCCGAGGAGCTTGACGTTTCGGGCGGCAAGCTCAGGCGTCCCGTCCTAGACGCGATCGTCGAGCGGATTCGCAAAGGCGAATCCGACGGGATCATCGTCAACGATCTGGACCGCTACTCGCGCGACGTGCTCGGAGCGAACGTGCTCCTGGTCGAAATCAAGGAGGCGGGGGGAACGCTCGTCAGCGTTCACGAGAACATCGACATCACCACGCCGGACGGCAAGATGATGTTCGACTTCCGCATGGCGATCGCGGAGAACTACCTCGCGCGCTCGCGCGAAAAGTGGGCCGAAGCGCAGCGGCACGCAGTCGAAAAGGGCATCTACACCGAGCCCTACATCCCGGCGGGCTACGAAAAGCGCGAGGACCGGCGTCTCTACCTCAGTCCCGGTGCTCCGATCATCAAGCAGGCATGGCAGATGCGGATTGCGCGCGAGCCCACGCGGCGCATCGTCCACTTCCTCAACGAGAAGCTGCCGCGACCGAATGGTGGCCTGTGGCTCGACGCGACGGTCGAGCTGATGTTTGCCAAACGCATCTACGTCGGCGAGCTGAGCCGTCGCGGCGTGACCAACAAAGAAGCGTGCGAGCCGCTTGTCAGCGAGGCGGAATGGCAGGCCGCGCAGATCGCGCGCAAAAAGACCGGCCCACGGACACAGAAGGAGAACCTGCTGACGGGCATCATCCGTTGTGCAGGGTGCCGCTATGCGATGACGCCCGCCGAGACATCCGTCAAGCGTGGCACCGGGCGGACCTACGTCGCCGTCTACCGCTGTCGGCCGGAACATGCCCCTGGCCGTTGTCCGTCGCCCAGCTCGATCACGCGCAAGAGCATCGAGCCGTATGTCGAAGATGCGTTCCGGTCAGAGATGACAGGAACACGCTTGGTCGCTGCGGAGACCGGGACGAAGATTGAGCTGGCGCAGGATCAGCTCGCGCGTCTCGAAGCGGAGCTGGCAACCTTCGCGGCCGACACTACGGTTCGGGAAGCGTTGGGCGCCGCCGCGTACCACGCGGCGATTCAGAGCCGAGCGGACGGCGTAGCCGCTGCCAGAGAGACGTTGCGGTCGCTCTCAACGAGCACGACAACCCTGGCAGGCGTCGAGACGTGGGATAGCTTGTCAGTCGATGAGCGGCGACGGATTCTCGGCGGCGCTATCGACGCCGTGTTTATCCGCCGTGGCTCTGGAGCCGATGACCGAAGCCTCATCGTTTGGGCCGGTGATCTCAAAGGAGACTTGCCGACCGGAGGGCGAGGCAACGGGCCGATCACGTCCTACGCCTGGTAGCTGCGTGAACTTGTAGGTGGGATGACGAGCGCTGAGAACCTGCGACAGCGTTCCAACTGCCTTGTCCTTAGCGCGCTGCGACATCCTTCCGTATGTGCCTGCGGAGAACATGGAATCCCACATAGCAACACTGCAAGCTAGCAGGTTCGCGCAGGCTCCAAGCTACTTCGAGGGTTCAGGGGCGCAGCCCGCACGAGCCGCGTAGGTGCGCGTTCTATGCGCCAGGTACGTGCGCTGCGCCAGAACTCGTCAACGCCAACGCGACCTATCCTTGGCGCATGGATTTCGACTTCCTCGATGAGGACAACGACGAGACGACCACGGCCCACGAGATTGAAGCGATGCGTCGCGGCGAATCGTCGCTGCCCGATGCCGAGGCCGCACTGATACTGACCGACAAGGTGTCGTCGCTGATGACTAGCGTCGCCACGGGCGGACCGCAGATCAAGTCCGTCGATGCAGACTACAAGCGCGAGCATCGCGCGCTCAGGGCGGTGCTGCGTCGGCTCGAAATCGAGTATCCCAACCATTTCGATGACCTTTGGCGTTGGTATGGGCGTTGGAGCGAAGGCGACATGCCGCAGTACCGCGATCGACGCGCGTTCGTCGCAGAGCTGTTCGCGCCTGTACGTCAAGCACTGGCGGACCTGGACGCCGTGACGCACGAGTTGGCCGAAGGCGTTGCCGACGGTCCGACCGGCTGGCCTCAGATCGACGACCAGATGCGGCGACTGCGCAAGCTGTTCCGCGAGGCCGACGACGCCGATGCCTTCAACGGCGTTGGCTTGCAGTGCGTGAAGATCCTCACCTGGCTCGGTCGCATGGTGTTCGATCCCGCGCGAGACCTGCCGACCGGCGAGGATGAACCCGGCATGGACGACGCGAAGGCACGCATCGCATTCTTCGTCCGCCGCTGCGCGCCGGGCTCGAACGGCGAGAACCTTCGCAAGCTCGTCAACGCCGCCTACGCACAAGCCAACGGTGCAAAGCACCGACATACGGCGACACGCATCGACGCAGGCGTAGCCGCGAACGCGACAGCGCTGATCGTCTCGACTTTGCGGCTTCTGGATGAGGAAGACCGCGACGGAACGACGAGCGCAGACATCATGTCGAGCCTCGCCGATAGCTGATGACGACGCCTGGAACGCATACCGAGAAGGACGACATTCGTGCCTACGTCGAAGGCCAGCTCGGCGAGGTGGTTGTGCATCTAGAGAAGGTCGGCTCGGAGCTGGTCGGTCCGAGCCGTCACGACATTTGGGACGTTCACTGCGCCGATAGTCGCTGGTGGGTTGTCACAAATCCCACCAACTACTACGACCAAAAAGACTTCAAGAGCCGCGATGTAGTGCTGACCTTCCATGTCGGGCTCATGCTGCGCGTGTGGTCGCAGAGAGAGCGGCGAGTGCCAGTCCAACCGGGACCGGCTGCGCTGCTGCCGGGATCGTGGCGCCGCTGGCAACAGGCGTTTGAGGCTTACGACAGCGGCGACGAGG
Source organism: uncultured Solirubrobacterales bacterium (assembly GCA_963791485.1). Taxonomy (GTDB): domain Bacteria; phylum Actinomycetota; class Thermoleophilia; order Solirubrobacterales; family Solirubrobacteraceae; genus Palsa-744. The sequence goes on along the minus strand of CAWBSO010000005.1, from coordinate 62,419 downwards.
CCGAGACGTTCCAATCCGTGGGGGTCCGGCTGCGGGAGTGCCTGTTGTCGTTTGTCGGCGAGACGCGCAGCGACGAGTTGGTGCCCGAGGGCGAGGCACGGCCCAAGGACGGAGACTTCAAGGGCTGGTCTGAGTTGATCGCAAACGAGTTGGCCGCCGGATCGAGCGCCGATCGACTTCGGTCGTACCTCAAGAAGCTGGCCGTCGAGACGTGGGGGTACGTGAATTGGCTGACGCACGCCAAGAGCGCGATTCGCTTGGACGCCGAGATCGGGCTAAAGGCAGTCGAGCATTTGCTCGGGACGTTCACGGCTGCACAGATGCGCCTGACCGGGACGAACACGCGATGCCAGGAATGCGAGTCGTACCGCGTGGTGGCCGGCACCTGCACTCACTGCGGATGGGTCGATCCCGATTACGAGCCCATCGAACTTTCTGAGCTTACTGACGACGAGATCGCAAAGCGCCTGGCGGAGCCATGCACGCCAAGCTCCGACATCTCCACGTTTATGTCGCCCGACGACGTGCTTCCGTAGGTGCGCGGCGCTGGTCTCGTGCGACTACGCGGGTGACGCTTCGGCCTCTGCCGCCTGCCATACATCCCCGATCATCGCGCCTGGGGAGTTCACGGCGACGGTGTTGGGCTGGGGCTCCGGCGGCTGTGGGTGTGCCACAGGCTTTAGGGAGTGCGTGCTATGGCGAGCGAAAGCGAGGTCGTGTCAAGGCACCTTGCGGACAGTCGCTCTCGCCTGCGGGAGTGGAACCGCCAACCACCGTGCGAGCGCTCACCGCTGCGGGCCACCAACGAATGCACACTCACCCCTCGGTGCTGCTTTAGGGGTTGGCGCCCATTGGAGGGGGAGCCGAAGGGCGGGGAAGGAACGCCAATTCCGTATCACGACATGCGCGCCTGCGGTAGCGCATCGCTGCTGTGCCCGTTGCCATGTTTGCCTGCGTGTCGGTTCGCCCCGATCCGTTGTGCCAGCGCTTCCGTTGAGCTGCGGTCCTAAATGCACTCGCTCTGCTCGGGACACTCCGCGCCGGTTATCTCTGGCGTGTCGGTGGTGTCGAATCCACCACGGAGGAAAACCAATGGCAACCGGGACTCATCATCGCTCGCGGCGCTATCGCCGTCTGCGTCGCGTCTGCAACGCGGTCTGCGGCCAATGGCTACTTGCGCTGATTGCGCGCACGCTTTCGACCGTTCTCCTAATGGTCGTTGCGCGCTGGCTGCATCTGCCGGTGCCTGGCGGGGAGTGATCCCCGCCCAGGCTCAAGCGTTGGTCGGCCCGTGTGCGCCTGCCTCAGCGGCGATGATCGCGGGCAGTAAGAGCATTAGTCATTGATACGTAAGCATCATCTTCATTCAAGTGCTGGTAGTGATCCATGATGACTTTTACGGAAGCGCCAGCAACGATCGAGAGCTGTATCGGGTCCATTCCTTGCCGCAGCATTTCGGTCATCCACGAATGCCGTAGAAGGTGTGGATTGACCGACTGGCGGGCGTGAATGCGCAGACCGGCGTCCTTGACAACCTGGCGGATGCCGGATTCGGTCAGTGGCTCGTACTCCCCCAACGGGCCACGCCGAAGGCTTAGGAAAATCTGATCGGAGCGCGAATCCTGCGGCCGACCTTCGATGTACCGCTCGATGCGGCGTAGCAGCCGGGGCATGACCGGCACTCGTCGCTCGCGACTGCCCTTGCCTCGCACATGCAGTTGCCCTCGATTGTCGGGACGCAGTACGTCACCAACGCGCAGGCGCACCAATTCACCTTCGCGCACTCCGCAGTCACCAAGAATGCGGATGATGATTTTGTCGCGCTCGCTCGGGACGCCCGTTTCCAGCTCGTCGATTTCTCGCGCGGTTAGAACGTCCTTGTGCAGCTTCGGAAGTTTGGGGAGCTGCGGCTTGGCGGTCACGGGTTCGCCTTCGCGCTGCGCCCACGTTAGGAACTGGCGCACGCCGCGAAGGTAGGTATGCACGCTGGCGCGAGACAAGGGGGCGCCCCGCGAGCTGGTCCGGGTGAGCAAATCCGACGACAGGCGATCGACGGAGCGGCCGTCCAACTGCTCTACGCGCTCGATGCCTTCCTCTGCACACCACGGCAGGAGGACGGCTAGCAGGGCGGCCCGGTAGGCGACATCGGTCTTGGGTGATAGGCCGCGCGCTCGACAGTGGGCGAGGTAGTCGCTGACGAGCCGACTGAGCGGTGAGCTTGTGACTTCGGGGACAAGCCGGACGACTGCCATCAGTAGAGCCCTCCTGTGGGCTGCCCCGATGATTTGATAGTAGGCGTTTGCCTCGAAAAGTCACTGCTTAGCAGGCTTTGCTCGATTAACAAAAGGTGTGGTTTTGCACAGGTTGTCAGAACTCTGTCGTGCGCGAAATCCCTTGTAAATACTTGAACTTTTGCGTGGGAGCGGGAGACCGGACTCGAACCGGCGACCGTTTGCTTGGGAAGCACAGCTTTTATCGTTCGTCGCGCAACGCGCGTGGTGTGAGTTTGATAGGAAGCGTTTGCCTTCCGCTTTTCGTCGCATAGCAGGCGTTGCCGAATTATCCACAGGCTTTGCCTCGTTACGCTTTTGCTACCCCCACCCTCTGCCGCATTCATCGCATTTATTGTCGCGTTCACGCGGCGCATTGTCGTCTTTCCGTGGTCGCGGTTGCAACCCCTGGCGTCGCTTGAAAGGCCAAGAATCGCCAGCGTAAAGCTGCAACAACGCACAAACAACCCGCGTAATCGCATCCCCGCGTAACGATGTCGTCACGAGGCGTCGCGTGCGTGCACGCAATACGCGCGTCGAGCACAACGTTTTCTTATACGGGGCACGGAATCTTGTTAGGAGGCCGTGCGATGAGCGTAACCCTCGACAGCGAACGCCTACGGCGCGAGCTGGTGCGGCGCGGGTGGAACGCCAACGAACTTGCACACGCAGCGCGGCTAAGCAATGCCACCATATCGGCGGCTTGTCGCGGAAGGGCCATCTCCCCTACGAGTGTGCGCCTCATTGTCAAGGCGCTAATGTCAGAGCCTCCCCTTCCCGACATCGATATTTTCTTGTCCTAGCGACCATTCGACGCACGCATTGATTGATTTTGCGCTCGTGCCTTTTCTGCACTACAACCCCTTGAGTGATTGCTCCCGAGACGCAAATGTTCGAGATTCCGTCTCTGTAACAAAACATCTGCGCTACAAAAATCGTTGTCGTAAAGAGCTAACACTTTAATTGACGGGCGTCGCACAGCCCCGTCGCGGCGCTCGTCTCTTTTAATTTGGAGCCGAAGTGATGGCCGCTAGAACAAGTTTGTTGAGCAAGAGACGCCCGCACACGCGCGCAATCTCATCCGATCTTGGTGGCATGTTGCGCCACGCGTCAACGTTCGCGTCGATCCGACTTGTGGTGACAGCATCCCGGCGCACACGCGCCCGCTTGGGAATGCTCGGCGTCCCTCTAGCTATCGCCGCGAGCTTGATAGCGGGGTTATGGTGGACCGTCATACCGCTAACCGTGTGTGCATGGTGGTGGGCGCCGCGATACACGGGATGGGAATGGATCGGCGCCGTGGGACGCGGATTGGTCGGAGCGGCTTGGGGTCTCCTTGGTTCAAGTGCATTCGTCAGTTTCCCTAGCAATGCCCTAGAGGTCGGAGCATTTTGGTTGCTTGGCGCGGGCTTGCTCGTCGGCCCTCATGCGCTCCGTCATTGGGTTTCTCAGACCGGGAAGCGCCAGGGCGCCGGTGTTCACATGAGGCTAAATCGTGTGCCCTCGGTGCGTAGGCGCTTTGCGATGCACCTGACCATACAGAGAATGCCCGCGACCCGAAAGCGCCGTGACTAACCCCCCGAATGTCCGCGCAATGTCCTCGCTTCCGCCGCAGACTTACGAGCTATGCAATCGAGGATGGCGAATGTTGCGCTGGGCTGCCTAAAACTTGGCGGCGCGGGAAGCCTTCTCTCTCTGCCTCTCGGAAGTGTCAGCCTTGCGGCAGGCGAGGTCACATTTGCCGGGAGCCTTGCGACAATGGTGGTCGCAGGCGCCGTGGCAAGAGCCGCCGATAGGCGGGACATGGCACGTTTGACATCGGCTGCTAGACGAGCATTGGCGCGTGTAAAAGTGACTGGCCGACACGCTGCTGCGGAACCGATGCTAGTCAACGTTAGCGGCGGGGTAATGCTTCATATGGTCCCATCCGCGATGTTCAATGGCAGGCCAGCTAATAGCGAACTCAACTAGGACGATTCACTGCTTGTCGCGCCGGGACTGCGGATAGGGAAACTTGTGAGAATGTGCCGTCTGGCTTTTGATAGTTGTGCACTACGTTCGCGCCCGATTGATCCCACGTCGATAGCGCTCGTTCCAGGCTCGCCGCCCAGGCTTCAATATCCGCTTGACTGTTGGTAATAGGGATGGCCTGGCCTTGCGCGAGCGCGTGGCACAGTTGACGGAGCCACGTCACGGTTGCAACTATTTGGTCGCGTGCGAGCGCTGCGGTTCGCTGCTCGTTTCCTTCGGCTGCTGCTTGCCCCTGTTGGGTTGCGATCTCAAGAACAGCCGGATCGTTAACATATAGGTCGCTAAGGCCCGTCTGCGTAATCAAAACTGAGGTGGTGCTGGTGCTGGGAGGGCGGTACTCAAGTTGTTGTAGGCGATGCTCGATTGGGGGATGCGTCGCCTGTAGTACGTCCTCCCATCCGGTACGCGGCCTCTCCCAAAATTCGCCCTCTCCGAGTGCCGTGCGTAGCCCGACACGATACTCGTCTCCGAGACTAGCCGCACGCGCGTCTGCTTCATACTCGGACTGGCGCATGGCTGTGGTCAGCATCGGTATCACAACTAGATTGATCGAAACCCATGCAGGCCAAAACAGAATCCAGCCGAGCAAGGTGAACTTGCGATTCGGATTCCTGCCCAGGACGCACGCAAGGTTATAGACGGCCACAATTGGCCAGCAACATGCCCATATTGCACGTATTCCGACGCCATCCGCCCGTGCCCAATGACTGACCTCGTGTGCGATGACAGCGGCGAACGCGTTATGCGGCATATCCGGCATTGGTGGGTTCTCAGAATCGTCATATGCGCCAAATAGTCCTTTCGCCAAGACGATTGAGTTTGCGTGCGTCCATGCCCCCGGTTCCTTACTGTCGCTCACGTAGAAAGTGGGTCGGGGACCGGCGATGCTCATGCGTTGGAGAATGTCATCGACTATCGGGTCGATGAGCTGCTTCTCACGCCGACTAAGTTCGCGGTAGCCTCGCAACCGAAGCAGTTGATCCTCGAACTGGACTATTAGCCAAAGAGTGATGAGAGAAACTGCCAGCCCACTAATGAGGCCGCCGATAATCGTGGGTAGGTTGTTGTAGACCTCCGTATAGATGAACACCAGGCCCGCGAATCCACCGACGAATAGGCCGACTATGGCCGCGCCGAAGCCGACGCCTGGGCCGATGTGAAGGGTGTGTGCTATGCCGCTAGTTGCGCCACCGAGCGCGCCGACAAAGAAACCCCCAAGAGCAAAAAAGACAGCAAACCAGAGCGCGATCGGTAGATAGGTCCAACCCACAATAAGTCCGCCGAGAATACCGTCCCCCCACTTGCCGAATGCTGCACTGCGTAGGGAACGCCATGTGAGACCCGGCGTGTCGCGTACCGTCGGAGCCGTCGTGTTCACTTTCATCCCCTATCCCTATAGACGTTGACAATCGCATGGCGTTCGCGCTCAACGGACAAGAGTGCCAAGCGTCCCGTCTTGAGCGTCCGCAGAACGTTGGGGTTGACGTTGTAACCGTCAACTCTCCTTATGCTTCCCCTCTCCGCAAATCCTGTCTCAAAGTCGATCTGATGAGTTAGTTCATTTCGCTTGCGCGTACCGAACTGACCGGCGATAGTCTCGGCATCTTCTGACTCGACGCGATGCGCGAGTATCAGGCCCGCGCTAAGCGCGGCCTTGCGTAGCTCGATCGTCGTCGGCACATATTGTGTCGAGATAACTAGAGGCATAAGCGCCTGCCGCGATTGAAAACCCAAGTCGGCAAGCTGCTCTGCCTCGCGCAGCGCCGCAAACTCGTCAAAGACCGCCAAAGCAGGTGCTACATATTGGCCTTGACCGATTGCCTTGATGCGACGGGCGCACACTTGCTTTAGGTCTTGTGCAATGACACGGCCGAACAGCTCGACATCCTCACTGCTTGCGAGTGTGCTTAGGGCAATGTAGGTGACGGATGGTTGCGCGAGCGCTTTGTCCCAATCGAGAACGTCCTCCGCTCTGAATAGCTCACCAAACTTGCCCTCCAACAGCGCGCCAAGCCTGCGCTGCAATCCTGCTTGCCCGCTCCTGCTCACTCGGTCTGTTTCGAGGGAGCTTAGGTCTAGGAGGCGCTTTTTCAGGCGGTCGTTTTGTGGGTCGGATATGTCGATGTTCTGTGCGAGCCTTGCAAAGCCGCGCGTACCGAACACGGCGCGGAGCGTTTCTAGAGTTACTTCTTCACCTGTAGCAAAAAGGCCACGCACCGCAAGAGGTACAGCCTCCATAGCGATGTTCTTGTAAATCTCGGCCGCGGGGCCGTATGTGAACGCGCCGACGAGCTTGTTAGCCACAGCCGACGCATCGCCCGCGCATGGGTTGTAACCGAGCGAAGCGGGGTCGTCGGGATCGACTAGATAGAAGGGCAGGCCGTAGCGCTCCGCGAGGCTGCGAGCTGTTGCACCTAGATCGCCGCCCTTGCAGTCAATGAAGATCGCGCCGTACCCGTTGGCGATTGCGCCATCTGCGAGGCGCGCGAGCGTCGTGGTCTTTCCCGAGCCGGACGTGCCAGGTAGGAAAACATGCGCGGCCAGCTCGCCCGGCAATCTGAGGTCTAGCGGTTGGTTGATCTCGGCGTCAACACCAAGCCGCACGAAACCTGAAGCGTGATGGGTTGTGGTTGCGCGGCTAGAGCTTTGTGGATTGGGCAGCATGGCTTGAAGCCTGTCGATTGGCCCCCGATGCCCACTGATCGCTCGCCATCGCTGCTTGTCGAGACGGTGGTCCCGGCGAACCTGTCCGCCAAGTGTACGGCTTGCGAGCATGGTTGCTACGCCGAACAGTTCCAAGATGATCGGTCCCGCAAGCGCTTCGACCGGCAAGCTACGCCAGACCAGTGCGCCGTCGACTCCTTTAATGACTGAGGGAAGCGCGTTCGCCAGCATGTCGCGCCAGAGCCAGGCGGTTGCGACCAGCGATCGGAGCGCGAGAAGCGGCACGAGCAGAGCAACAGCAAAGACGATGCGCAGGTATGTCGGAGGGCGTCTGAGCCAACGCCAAGCGGCGGCGGCTGCTACGCCGATCAGGATTCCGGGGCAGACGGCGACGGCTGCCGCGCTCGCGGCCATAAGAAGTGCGGCGACGAGCTGGATGTGGTTCTCGACGGTCCCTTGGACCGCTGGCGCGGCCGTCGATTCTATGTTGGGCCGCGCCACTGCCTAACCTCGAAGCGATCCTCGGCGTTGAGGTCGCTAACAAGCGCAAGCGCGCGCTCGATGCGTCCCGGCATGAGATACCACCACACCTTGTCGATGTCGTTCTCGTAGTCGTACTGGCGGATCATGCGGTCCATCGCACGACGGTCCTTGCGCGACAGGTCCAGCTCGACCGCCACGGTTATCGCGCCTTGCGCGCTCGCGTCGTTCGTCGGGATACGCAAGAGCGCATCCGGGGCGCGGCCTTCTTCCGTTTCGCGCGCTCCGTCGCGCAGTTCGCGGTATCGCTGCGCGCGCAGCTCGCGCTCGGTGGTCAGCTCGGCGCCGGCGTTCTCTGCCAGCAGGTACTCCGTCAGCCACACGACCGCGAGCGAGTGGCGCAGCTCCGAGAGGACAAGTGGCGCAGGTCGCAGACCAACGTCGGCGATCCTCGCGCCCTCGCGCGTCACGCGCAGGACTGCGGGACGATCCGCGAATGGCTTGTTGCTGAGGACCAACCCAAGCTCGCGCAATGCGCGAAGGCGGCGGTATGCGGCCCACTTGCCGTAGTCGTTCTCCTGCGGTCGCCAGAAGAAGCGGCGCCCAACCAGCTCGGCCGTGACGACGCCATGCCGAGCCATCCACCGGAGGATTTCGCCGTCGCGCTCGGTGAGCTGCGGGCCGCGCGCACGCCGACCCGCCCCGAGACGACCATCAGGTCGCCGAGCCCCGTCAGGCTTGTGGTCTGGTGGCGTGCTCACGGCGATTCCCGCTCAAGCTATCGCGCCTGATACGGCCCCTGTCGTACCCAACGTAGCGCCGTGGCTGGTCTTTTGGTTGCACGTTGCTGGTCTGTTACGCGCTGGCCGCACATCACGCTGTGATCTCCGATCGTAGAATGCGCAACCCAGCGGCACGGTGCCCGCATGTTGGAAAGGACATAATCAGCGAATGTCTTGCGGTGCGCGATTTGTTCGCGCGGATTTGCATGTCCATACAAGGCCCGACAGTGGCGAGGCGGGAGCGCCCGCGCGGGAGTATGTGGAGGCAGCGCTTGCAGCCGAACTCTCCGTGATGGCTGTTACGGACCATAACTCCGTAGATGCCGTCGGCGAGGTTATGGATGCAGCGAAGCAAACGAGCTTGCTCGTGTTGCCCGGAGTAGAGATCACGACACACGAAGGCCACCTGCTTGCGATCTTTGCACCCGAGGCCCTGCAAACACTACAAGAGTTCGCAATGCACTCCCACCTCAAGATGGAGGCCGACCCTCAGAACGGAAGCCTTCGATCGTCGCGCAGCATGTTGGATTTGGTTCATGAGATCGGCGCGCGCGGCGGACTTGCGATACCAGCGCATATCGACGCAAGGGACGGAATCAGCCAAGTCATGGCCGGTACAGCGTTGGCACAACTCCTCGCTGATCCGGCACTCGCGGCACTAGAGTTCTCGTCGCACGACGCGCTACGCGACTGGTTCACGAATCGTGATCCAGATAGTGCTCGACGAAACGCATGGCGCACACGACAGAGCGTCGATGAGCTAGCCAGTCGTGGTCTTGCGCGGGTCATGTCGTCCGATGCCCACAGCCCAGCAAAGGTTGGCGGCGATCGTCCGTCACGGACCATGACCCGCCTACGCCTTGACGAGCACCCAACATTTGAGGCTGTGCGAAACGCGATTCGGTTCAATCCGAGGGCTCGATGCAAGGCGGAGATTGATCTTCCTGCCGCGTACCCGCGCGTGTTGTCAGCCTCATTCCAAGGCGGGTTTCTTGACGGCGTAGACCTGGAGTTTTCGCCTAACCTCAACTGCTTCATTGGCGGCAGGGGCGCAGGTAAGTCCACGGCGCTAATTGCTATACGTGCCGCGCTCGGCGCTGACATGGAGGGAGAAGATGACCCAAACGATGCAGAGCGAATGCCAGAGGTTACGACGGTACGGTTTCTTGATCGGGCCGGTAACGAACGGACAGCCGTAAGGCGGCGCGGTGATGAGGCACATGAGATAAGTACCGAGGCCCCAATTTCACTGGATCTAGCGGACATGGGACAAGGCGCTTCTGGACGTTTGGCGCGTGAGTCCGAGGACGATCCGAGCGCCCTTCGACGTTTTCTAGATGTATTCGTCGCCCTTGACGAACATGTGACGCGGCAATCTGAGCTTCTTGAGCAGCTTGAGGACAATGGCGGGGAGATTATGCGCGCCAATCAGGGACTTGCAGACCTTCCAAAAGCAAAGCATGAAGTGACGCAGCTTGAGAATACACTCAAGGCCGCAGAGAACAGTAAGGTCGAGACACTAGCTCAGTACGCGGCGCAGTTGAGCGGCGAGAGGCAATTTCTTGAGCGCCTAGAAACATTTGCTTCACAATTGCTTGATCCTGGTGTTGTGCCAGTCAATGTTGATCTGAACGAGCTGGCATCTGAGACAGGTACAAATCTCAGCGAGCGGCCAGCATCCGACCACCTATCCGGCGACCATGATGTGGAGGCGCTTATTGCTGGGCTAGGCACGCGTCGCGCTCAACTGCGTGCGGAGGTCGCAGAGCAGCTTGGAATAGCAGGCGGCACGTTGCGCGCCGAGCTTGATAGCTGGAAGGCTCAACACGAGCAATGGTCCGAGCGGATGCAGGCGTTGCAGAAAGAACTTGAGGATCAGGGCTTGAAGGTGCAGGCGGGTGAGATTGTGCGCGTAGGAAGATTGCTCAACACTGCGCGCGAGCGAGTCCGGCAACTTGAGGTTCGCAACGCTGCGCTGGTGGAAGCGGAGAAGCAACGACAGGCTTTGTTGCGCGCCTTGGTGACAGACCGCTCGTCAGAGCACCAACGCCGAAAGGCGACCCTGCGTCGCGTAGTTGAACAGGTCAACGAGCAATCAGACGGATTGGTTATCCATATCAGCATTGATGAGCATGGCGATGATCGCAAGTGGTGTGAGTGGCTTACCGCAAATCTAAAGTTCCGCCAGCCGAAGGTCGCACGCATCGCGGATGACGTTTCACCCGGTCAGTTCGCCGCCGCGCTGCGAAAAGGGGAGGCGGCACTTCGTGATCTACTCGCCGACAGTGGGCAAATGCTCGAAGAAGGCCAAGTCCAGTTGGCCTTGGAGCTGCGTAGATACCCCACTATCTTTGAGCTAGAGACGATGCGACTAGATGACCGCGTGCGGATTGAGGTTAGCGTGGTCGGTTCGCATGAACGTCGCCAGTTCGATCATTTGTCAGCGGGCCAGCAGCGTTCAGTTCTACTAAGCCTCATGCTGTCGGCCGAGCGTGATGAGCCCCTGATTATCGACCAGCCCGAGGACCACCTGGACGCACAGTACATCGCGAGTAGCGTGGTTAGTCAGCTAGAGACAGCGAAGGAGAAGCGCCAAGTCATCATTGCCACTCATAGCGCGAACCTTGTCGTTCTCGGCGACGCCGAGCTGGTCATCCCTATGTCTGCGTCTCAAGGGCAAGGACATCCACAAGAGGCTGGGGCGGTGGATCGACCGCAGACATGTGAGTTGGTGTGCTCGATCTTGGAGGGCGGGCGCACCGCCTACCAACGACGCGGCGAGCGGTACGGGTACGAGGTAAAGCCTGCTGTTCGCTAGACGTGGCTGCGGGGCACGCTTGTCTATGGTTCAGGAAGGACTGAACACGTAGATCGTGTGGCAGTCGCTCTCGACCGCGTAAAGCTCGACTTTGAGGTCGCGCGTCAGCATGTCGATGTCCACGACGATGTACTGCGATCCCGACTTCTCGGCGGCGTCGTACATGCCCGTCGACTCCGCGTAGTCCTCGGCGTAGGCGCGCAGCGAATCCCACTCGCCACGGTATGCGTCCTCGAACGACTGTGCGTCGGTCGCGTCCTGCGATTCGTCGTAGGAAAGCCATGCGCTGAAAGCGTCGCCGTGTTCGGCGATGCCCGCCGCGATGGTTGCGATGCGCTCAAGCGATTCGTACTCGCCGAGACGTAGGGAGCCAAAGCCCTCGTAGTCGTGGATCGCCCACTCCTCCGCGCCCGGCTGCGGTGACGCAGCGAGCATCCGTGCGACCGCTTCGTGCAGCTCGTCGGCGGACTGATCCGCGTCGATCCATTCGCCGTGCAACCGGCCGTTGTTGTATGCCGCCAGGCAGGCGACGTAGATGCGAGGTTCGGTGCTCATCACGCCGCCTCCCCGTCCACGGCCGGGGATGCGCCCCGGCCGAGGAACTGTACGCGGTTGGCGATGACCTCGACGTTGCGGCGCTCGTTGCCGTCCTTGGCGGTCCAGCTCCGAAGCTGGATGCGACCTTCGACGTGGATCAGGCGACCCTTGCGCATGTACTGGCAGACGACCTCGGCCGTGCGACCCCACACGACGACATCGTGGAATGTGGGCTCGGGGGCGTCGTTGACGGCGACGCGCAGAGTGGAGACGGCGCGTCCGCTCTTGGTGTGGCGGAGCTGCGGGTCGCGGGTCAGGCGACAGATGAGGGTGGCGCGGTTGAGTGCCGGTCCTCGGCTCGTGCTGGGAGTGGGGCTGCTCTCGGGTGCGGGTGTTGCTGCGGGTTTCCTGCGGGGCATGTCGGTATGACCTCCTGTGAGTGGTTCGATACCGAGCGCCAAGCGGGCGGCTCGCAGGCTGTCCACCCCGTAGGCCGGAGGGTCGGCCGGTATGGAGGGAGGCCGAAGGGGTTGACGGGCAAGGGCCGTCCGCTCAGCTACAGGGAGCGAAATGCGCTCAGGTGGTCACAGCGGAATCCGCTGGATGCTGCTCGGCCGTCCGTGGACAGCGCGGCCAAGCTCGAAACGTCAGGGAGCATCGGGACGCGACCGAGAACGTCCCAGCCGATGCGGAGCGCCGAGCCTGGGTCGCTCCCCAAGCTCGGCGCCCCAACCTATGCCGATGTTCGGCTGAACCGGAGGGTGGACGGCCCCTCTTGCTGGCGGCGCCGCGCCTCGGTCGCCGCCCACCTGCGGGCCTTCACTGTGGGCACCCCCCCGCCGAGGCCGAAGGACAGCCGCGCGAGCTGGCGGACCCGTGCCCGCGACAGGCCCACCCGCTCGCCGACCTCGATCAGCGTCAAGCCCTCCACGATCCGGAGTCGGAAAACCTCCAGATCGCGCTCCTTCGGAGGGCGGAGCTTGCGCCCACCCCGACATGGCGGCAGGCAAAGGTCGTGTTCCGCGAGGCGGCAGACGACCTCGTACAGCTCGTTCGGCCCGACGCCGAGCGGGATCAGCTCATCGGCGGGATGCGCCAATAGCTCATCAGCGTAGAAGATGTCCGCCGCCCGGAGGCAAGCCAGGGCAGCCGGACTGAGACTCAGCTCCGTGACGTGCATGACGCGCACGCACGTCACGGGAGGTCGATCGCGTCGAGCCGTACCGCCGCGTCAGAAGCGACGGCCAGCCCGCCAGGACGGTCCACCAGCCCCGCTGTGCGCAAGCGATTCAGCGCGTCGAGGACGCCGAGCTTGTCCTTCTTCTTGATGCGCAGCGCGCGGCGGATGTCCTTCTCGGACATCGGCATGACGTTCCTCGTGCGCAAGAGGATGTGCAGCACTTCGCCTTCCATGCGCCGATCTGCCGCGAGCAGCGAATTGTCGTCGGGTTCCTGCGCGATTTCCTCGCTGCGGACCGCCGCTGCGGTCGCGCTCACGAGCATGTGCCAGCGGTGGACGAGCCCGACTTTGTGCAGCCGCTTTACGGCGTCGTGGACATCACCGGGTAGGGTGATCGCCCGTGCGATCTCATCTTCGGACCACGGGCGCGGGTTGTACGGCGTGACGAGAAGTCCGAGGATCGCCCCGTCAAGGCGGGCGAACTCCTCGGACTCCCCTGGGTTAGTCTGCGTGTGCATGGGAGGTATTGCTCCTTTGCCACGGTCCCGGGGCGGTGTACAGCCGTCGCCGGGGCCATTATGTTTGTAGGGACTTGCTTGCGGTCATCCGACGCTCGGATACCGTTGCCGTGTGTCGGCCCGGCACCCTGGCGCGACGGCACGTCGGCCATAAGCGCGCGGGACTCTAGCAGCGATTCCCCCTGATAGTTCGTGGACGAACAGGCAGCAGTTGGACAGGGTGCGCGGATGCCGCCGCTCAGCCCCCGACACCGCGCCTTCGGCGCGGCGATACGTTCGCTGCGCGACGAGCGCAAGTTGACGCAGGAAGCGCTGGCCGACCTGTGTGGCCTCACGACGAAGTACGTCGGTGATGCAGAGCGCGGGGAGCGCAACATCAGCCTGCGTGCTCTCTGGCAACTCTCGGACGGTCTTGGCGTCCCGGCCTCGGAGCTGCTGCGCGAGGCCGAGCGTCAAGCAAATGCCCGCTCCGTCTCTTGACGGAGTAGCCGAGCCTTTGTGACCACTCCTTCTTATACCGCGACGGCTCGGCTACTCCGTCCGTAACTTCCTTCCTTTCCTTCTTCTTCTTTTTTCTTCTTGCTTCTTCAACATCTGCCCGCCACCCACCCCGCCCGATCCTCTACCTACCAAGCCTCTCACCCCTGATCTGCTCCCGCATCCCAGTGTCACAACTATGTTGGGGCGGTGGGATGCGGGAGCGAAAGGGCGTCCAAAGGACAACCGTAAAGATCAGGGGCGAGAGGCGTTTGCCCTAGCAAAATCGGGCGGGGTGGGTGGCGGGCCAGCCGCGCGAAGCGCGGCTGCGTACCTGTCCAAACGCTTGCGATACCCGGTTGGACAGGGCTATGGATACAAACGTTGCACGACCGCTCGATGTCGTGCTGGATGCTTCATGCACCGTACTCGCCCGGACGGACAGCCATCCGGGCGCGTCCTCTCGTGCGGCGTCGCTGATCCCGTCGCGCTACGGCGGCCATTCGACGGGCCGCCGACGCTCAGCTCATGTCGATGATCTCAACGCGGTACTGATCGGGGTCGCGCACGAATGCGATTAGGTTGCCGCCCTCGCGCACCGAGTACGGCGGCTTCTCGGGCTCGATGCCCTGCTCGGCCAGCTTCGCCAGCGTCGCGTGAATGTCGTTGGTCGTGATGGCGATGTGCCCATAGCCAGTGCCGAGGTCGTAATCAGTGACGCCGTAGTTGTACGTCAGCTCCAGGCGTGGCATGTCGCCGTCGCCGGGCTGGCTCATAAAGATGTTGACGGCCTCGTCGCGGATCGGGATGCGTCCTACCTCCTTGAAGCCGAGGGCTTCGTAGAAGGCGACGGAGCGGTCGATGTCGGTGATCCGGTAGCAAGTGTGGATCAGTGCCATGCGGGCCACTCTCCACTCATTGTCCCGCGCGCAGGTCGCCAAGTTCCGTCCGCAGCCTGCGCTAGGCTGTATAGGTCCAAGTTTGCATCGGTGCCGAGTTCGTACGAGTCGACGCCGAAGTTGTAGGTCAGCTCCAGTCGAGGCATGTCGCCGTCGCCGGGCTGGTTCATGAAGACGTTGATCGCCTCGTCTTTGATCGGGATGCGCCCGACCTCCTCGAAGCCGAGCGCGTTGTAGAAGGCGATCGAGCGGTCGATGTCGGTGATGCGATAGCAGGTGTGGATGAGTGCCATGGTCGCCAGTGTACGGGCTGACTCGCCACAGGTGGTGGCGCGTGTCGGCGCAGCGGTGGGCGGCACCTCCCCGCGCGCCGCTTCGTGCAAGGATGGCGCGATGATCGAGGGGATGGAGGCGGCGTGATCGTTGAGCGTGCAACGCATCCGCAGTTCCTGTCGAACACCTACCTGGTGTGCGACGGGCAGGGCGGGCCCGCGTTCTTCGTGGATGGGGGCGGGCCGGTGGGGCCGCTGATCGAGGCGGCCGAGCGCCTGGGAGTGGCGCCCACGCACGTGCTGCTCACCCACCACCACTTCGACCACGTCAGCGAGGTGGGGACGCTGCGCGAGCGCTGGCCGAAGCTCGAGGTCGTGATCCATCCGGTCGAACGGGAGCTGTTGGGGGAGGGGGTGGCGACCGGCACCGTCGAGCCGGGGCAGGCACTGCACTTCGGGACGCTCGAGGTACGGCCGCTGCTGACGCCCGGGCACACGGCGGGGATGCTGTCGTTCGCCGTGTGCGTGCCCGACGGGCAGGTGCGTCCCTCCTCGACCACTGCGCCGGGGGGGTTCACGGGCCGGGAAGGGGCGGTGTTCACGGGGGACACGCTCTTCCGCGGCTCGGTCGGCGGGGTACGTGCCCCCGGCCACACCACCTACACCGACCTCAAGGACTCGATCATGGGCACGCTGATGGAGCTGCCGCCGGAGACGGTCATCCAGCCCGGCCACGCTGATCCCACCTCGGTCGCCGAGGAGTGGGAGCACAACCCGTTCATCCGCGTGTGGCGCGGCCTCGACGGCGAGGGCGTCGAGCGCTGCACGGCCCTCGGCGAGCCCGCGACGTTGGTGCTGCTGTGCGGCGACTACGACGGCGGCCACAAGGCGTGGGTGCGCTGGCCGGACGGCTCTGACGACATCGTCCCGGGCTCGCAGGTCACGCGCCTCGGGTGACCGCTGGGCTGCACGGCTCGTAGGTCAAGCGCCTCGGGTAGGTCCGGCGGGCCATAAGATGTTGGTGTGGCGCGCGAAAAGATCCCAACATCGAGGGTGCGCCGCACGGCGACGGTGGGGAGGCTGGCGGCCAGCGAGACGGTGAAGCAGCTCGGCACACGCGCCGCCAACGTGGCGCGCGGCGAGGAGGCTTCGCAGGAGGCGCTGGGGCGCCGGCAGGTGGAGACGGCCAAGCAGATCGTCACGGTGCTCGGCACGATGAAGGGCGCCGCGATGAAGCTCGGCCAGGTGATGTCCTTCCTCGACGTCGGTCTCGTGCCGGAGGAGTACCGCGAGGAGTTCCAGCGCGAGCTCGGCAAGCTGCGCGACGCGGCCCCCACCGTCTCCTTCAAGCAGATGCGCAAGGTGATCGAGGGGGACCTCGAACAGCGGATCCCTGCCGTGTTCGAGGAGTTCGAGGAGGAGCCGATCGCCGCGGCCTCGATCGGGCAGGTCTACCGCGCGCGGCTGCGCGAGGACGGCCGCGAGGTGGCGGTAAAGGTCCAGTACCCGGGCGTGGCCGCCGCGGTGCGGGCGGACCTGCAGAGCATCGACCTGGTGATGCGCCTGCTCAAGCGGATGACTCCCCAGCTCGACGTGCGCGGGATCGCCACGGAGATCAGAGACCGGGTCGCCGAAGAGCTCGACTACGAGCTCGAGGCCTCCAACCAGCGGTCGCTGGAGCGGATCTTCCGCGGGCACCCCTTCATCACGATCCCCGAGGTGATCACAGAGCTCTCGCGCGAGCGGGTGCTCGTCACCGAGTTCGTGCGGGGGATCGGCTTCGAGGAGATGAAAGGCCGCCCGCAGGCCGAGCGCAACCGCATCGGCGAGATCGTGTTCCGCTTCTTCCTCGGCTGCCTCTACCGCCACCGTCAGTTCTCCGGGGACCCGCACCCCGGCAACTTCATGCTGCTGGAGGACGGGCGTGTGGCGTTCCTTGACTTCGGCCTCTACAAGCGCCTGGACCCCGGTCCGGTCGAGCTCGAGTTGGCGGCCCAGCGCGCGGTGATCGACCGCGACGCGCAGGCGTTGCATACGCTGCTGGCGGAGGCGGGCTTCCTGCCCCGCCCCGAGCGGGTGGACCCGGACGAGCTGCTGGCGTTCGTCGAAGTCGCGGTCGGGTGGTACACCACCGACGAGGTGTTGGCGCTGACGCCGGAGTTTGCCACCCAGGTGATGATGGAAAGCTCCGACCCCCGCTCCGGCTACTTCCGCCACATGCGCCACCAGGACATTCGCCCCGAGCACCTCTTCGGCCGGCGCATGGAGGGGCTGACGCTCGCCGTCATCGCGCAGCTGCGCGCCACCGCCAACTGGCACCGGATCGCGCGCGAGTGGATCTACGGCGACCCCCCCGTCACCGAACTCGGCCGCGAAGAGGCCGAGTTCTACGCGCGCGGCGGGGTCGGGGCGGCCTCCTAGTGGCGTGTCAGCCAACGTTTGCCGGGTTGATGGCGCCGTAGATATGGCGATGACAGTGCTTGCGGTCGAGCGAGACCCGGCGAACGTTGCCGGGGCCTCCACCAGCTAGACCGCGCCCGTCACATGGAGGCCCCACGCACACGCGCGTGGCCGGCTCACCAACGCGCGTAGACGGTCTCCTACAGCACCTGGATCTGCACGAGGCTGGTCGTCCCCGGCCGCCCGCTCGGCAGGCCCGCGGTGATGCCCACACGCTGGCCCTGCTTGCACCAGCCGAGCTCCACCACCCGCTTGGCCGATTCCGCGATCAGCTCCTCGGTCGTCTCGTGGCGACGGATCGAGGCGGCCTGCACGCCCCACATCAGCCCGCAGCGGCGCACCGTCTCGCGGCCGGGGGAGAGCGCGTAGATCGGCACCGTCGGGCGGTGCGCGGAGACGAGGCGGGCCGAGCGGCCGGAGAGCGTTGGCACGACCAGGGCGGCCAGGCCCAGCTCGCGCACCGCGATGCACAGGCTGTGCGCCAGGGTGTACGCGGGGTCGGCTTCGGTGCGGCGCACGCGCGAGGCGTTCCACTCCTCGTAGGGCGCGATCGACTCGGCCTGTTCGGCCACTGACGCCATCATCGCGATCGCCTCCACGGGGTAGGCGCCGATCGCGGTCTCCTGCGAGAGCATCACCGCGTCGGTGCCGTCGAGGATCGCGTTCGCCACGTCGGCGACCTCCGCGCGCGTGGGGCGCGAGGAGGTGACCATCGAGTCGAGCATCTGCGTGGCGGTGATCGACGGCCGCGCCAGCCACCCGGCGAGGCGCAGCAGCTCCTTCTGCACGATCGGCACCCGCTCGATCGGCAGCTCGATGCCGAGGTCGCCGCGTGCGACCATCACGCAGTCGGCGGCTCTGAGGATCTCCTCGGCGCGCTCGACCGCCTGCGGCTTCTCCATCTTGGCGATCAGCGGCAGCCGCGTGTGCTCGCGCACCTGCTCGATGTCCTCCGGGCGGCGCACGAACGACAGCGCGACCATGTCCACCCCGATCGACTCGCCGTGGCGCAGCAGCTCGAGGTCCTCCTCTGGCACCGCCGGCAGCATGTCCACCGGGCCGGGGATGTTGAGGCCCTGGCGCGAGGCCACGGCGCCGCCGGCCTGGACTTCGGCCTCCACCTCCCGCGTGCCGGCGCGCGTCTCCAGCACCCGCAGCCGCACCGATCCGTCCGCCAGGTAGATCACGTCCCCCCGCGTCAGCGCATCGGCGAGCCCGGGCCAGGAGATGGTCATGTGTGCAGCATCCCCCCCCTCCTCATCCCCGTCCCCCGTGCCGCAGGTGAAGGTCACCACGTCCCCCGGCTTCAGCTCCACCACGTCCTCCTTCAGCGGGCCGATGCGCAGCTTCGGGCCGGGCAGGTCCTGCAGGATCGCCACCGGCCGGCCCGCCCTGCCGGCTGCCTCGCGCACCCGCCGCACGGTCTCCGCGTGCTCCTCGAGCGTCCCGTGCGAGTAGTTCAGCCGCGCCACGTCCATCCCCGCGTTGACCATCCTCAGCAGGATCTCCGGCTCGCGCGAGGCGGGGCCGATCGTGGCGACGATCTTCGTGCGGCGCATGTCCGCAAGCACGGTAGCGATCAGAGCCCCTCCCCACGGTGCTTCTCCTCACTTCCCCAACCAGAGCCGGCCGGTGGGACGAGGGGGAGGGGGAGGGGTTGTTATTGACTTTTCAAAAGGTGTGCGCCATAGCTATCGGGCTTTTGGTTTTTTATAACAACCCCCACCCCCCTACGTATCTACCTTCATTATACGCAACCCCCCAACCTCAACACCAACCCCAACCTCAACACCAACACCAACCTCAACACCAACACCAACCTCAACAGCAGTCGTCAGAGCTGACCCGCCGTCCTTACACTCCCATCGGCCGCAGTCCTTCCAAGGCTAGGGCGCTCGCAGCTCAGGGAAGTGCTCCGTGCAGTGCTCGCGCAGCGTCTCGCGGACCCACGCGCGCTCTGCGGGGCTGGCCACGCGGAAGCGCTCCAGCAGCTCGCGCTGGCGCTCGATCGGTGCGCCCGCGATCGTCCAGCGCACCGCGAGGTGCTCGAACAGCAGCTCCACCGCCCGCTGCCAGGTGTCCTCGCGCGTGCTCGCCGCTCGCGCGTTCTCGCCCGCCAGGGTTTCGGCGTACTTCAGCCGCGTCGCCGCCGTCATCGCCCCGCGCAGCGTCAGCACGTTACCCTCCGCGTCGGTGTACTCGCTGCTGGGCGCTTTCAGCCGCGCTTGCCGCTGCTTGGGCTTGCGTCGGGCCACCGCCCAAAGGGTATCCCCCAACCGCTGTGCTCAGGTGGCGTCGGCCGCGTGTTCCAACTGGCTGCGCACATCGCCGGTGAGCGGCTTTGCGTGACCGGGCCACGCCGCGGCGGGCTCCAGGGCGGCCAGCTTGCGGATGCTGGCGCGCGCCTGCTCGGTGTCGTAGTTGTAGACGGCGAAGGGCACGCGCGGCGGACAGTCCCGTCCCCACATTTCGAGGGTGTAGAACGTGTCGCTCGTGAGCGCCAGCCGGTCGGACTCGCGCCACAGCCCGATCAGCCCGGGGGCGTGGCCGGGGAGCTCGATCACGCGGAAGCCCGCCACCTCGTCGCCCTCCTTGACGGTGCCCGCGATCTCCACTGGGCCTCCGTCCCACGCGAAGCGGTGCGCCACGCGCTGGATCTGGCGGTGGGGGGTCGGCAGGCCGGCGAGGCCCTCCGGCCAGTAGCGAAAGCCGCCGCTGCCCTCGGCGTCCTGGACCTCGTCGGGATGGCAGTACACGGGCACCCCGAGCGCGGGCGCGGTGCCGCGGTGGTCGGTGTGACCGTGGCCGAGCACGACGCGGCGGATACCACCGAGCTTGGCGCCCGCGGCCGCGACCGAGCGCACCATCGTGCGCGCGCCCGCGTCGAACAGCGTGACGCCGCCCTCGTCCTCATCATCGATCAGGTAAACGTTGCAGCGGCCCGGCTGGCCCTGCACTACCCACACGCCCTCGGCGACCAGCTCGGGCTCGGCGAGCATCCGCCTGGTCACGCGGGTTTTGACGTTGAACGCGCCCATCATCCGCTGCTCCGCGGTGGAGCCCTGCGGCGGCAGCATCCCGATCTGGCGCGGCACCGCCATCGAGTCGGGGAAGGCGTCGTTGCTCTGCACCAGCCCATCGCGCACCGTCAGCAGATCGACGCCTTCGATCGTCAGCGGGTGCCCGGTCGGGGTTAGCCCGTTGAACGTGCCCGGGCCGACGAACGTGCCGCTCAGCCGCCACTGCAACGCGCAGCGCTCGCCTTCGGTGGTGGTGCTCAGGATCTCGAAGCGCACGTCGGGCATCGCCCCCAGCAGGTCGCCGATGAACGCCCGTACCCCGTCGGGCGCCGCGGCGTCGATCTGTCCGCGCACGTTCTCGCGTCCCCCCACCGCCCACAGCGCCACGGCGCCGTCGAGGTCGTGGGCGTTGATCGCCTCGAAGTAGCGGCGCGTCACCGTCTCCGCTTCGCTTGCCCCGGTGCGGTCCCCCGAGATGCGCTCCCTGGGTGTGGCGGTGGGATGGATGTTGGCGGCGGCCTCGTGCACTCGGGTGGCGGCCTGCTCTGCGGCGGCGGCCTGCTCTGCGGTCTCCTCGGCCATGCTCTCTGCTCCTTGGGTGGTTACGGCGACCTTGCAAGTGTAGGGATCGCGTGGAGGCATCGGTCTGGCGTGAGGTGGGAGGGCTATCGCGTCGAGCAGCGATCTGGCGTTTGGCCGGGAGCACCGTCGGCGGGCGCGCCCAATAGGCTCCGTCGAGGTGACTGAGACGAGCGATCGCACGCCGACCGACCATCGGGCTGCGAGCCGGCGCGAGCTGGGCCGCGGCGAACGGATCCTCCCGGGCGTCTTTCGCCTGCGTTTGCCGCTGCCGTGGCCGGGCGTTCCCCACGGCAACGCGTGGGCGGTCGCCGCGGGCGATGGGGTGGTGCTGTTCGACACGGGAATGCACGAACAGGGGTCGTTTGCCAACCTCGAACGGGCGCTTGCGATGTGCGGGCTGCGCGTGGAGGACATCCGCCTGGTGGTGTGCACGCACGCGCACTCCGACCACTACGGGCAGGCCGCCACGATCGTCGAGCGCACCGGCTGCGAGCTGTGGATGCACCCCAACTACCTGCACATGCTGCAGTGGGCGCAGGACACCGACGCGGCGATCGCGCGCCGCCTGGAAGTGGCGCGCCAGAGCGGGGTGCCCGAGGAGCCGCTGCGCCGTTATGCCGCCGAGCGGGGCGAGCACGACTCGGGGATCGCCGCAGTGATCGAGCCCCATCGCGCACTGTTGCCGGGTGTCACGATCGCCACCGACCTCGGGCCCTGGACGGTGCACGAGACGCCCGGCCACGCCCCCTCCCACGTCTGCCTGTTCCAGCCCGAGCGGCGCCTGCTGATCTCCGGCGACCACCTGCTCGGGCGCATCTCGCTGTTCTTCGACTACGGCTACTCGCCCGACCCGGTGGGCGAATTCGTGAGCTCTCTGGACGTCGTGCAGCGGCTGGGCGCGCGCCTCTGCCTGCCGGGCCACGGGCGTACGTTCGCCGACGTCCTCACCCACATCGAAGGCAACCGCGAACTGGTGCGCGAGCGCACCGAGCGCGTGCTCGAGGTGATCTCCGCGCGCCCGCGCACCGCCTTCGAAGTCGTGCCGGAGGTGCTCTACGAGGTGCCGTTCTCCCCCAACACGGCGCCGTGGCTGCTCACTGAGACGCTCGCTTTCCTCACCCACCTGCAGGTCACCGGGCGCGCGCGGCGGATCGAGGGGGAGCCGGAGACGTGGGCGGCGATCCCAGACGGGGAGCAGTGAGCGCCGGCCCACCCCGGTGCCTCCCCGCCGAGCTGAGCCCAGCGCCGATGTCAAACTGAGCCGTCATGCGCATCGACACGCTGCTCCACGACGACGGCCCCGTCTTCTCCTTCGAGTTTTTCCCCCCCAAAACCGAGCAGGGAGAGCGCAGCCTGTACGCGGCGCTCGGGGAGCTGAAGACGCTCGACCCCGCGTTCGTGTCGGTCACCTACG
Organism: uncultured Solirubrobacterales bacterium; assembly: GCA_963791485.1. Classification (GTDB taxonomy): domain Bacteria; phylum Actinomycetota; class Thermoleophilia; order Solirubrobacterales; family Solirubrobacteraceae; genus Palsa-744. The sequence continues at coordinate 40,015 of CAWBSO010000005.1, read as the reverse complement.
GCGCGGGCGGCTCCACCAGGGAGAAGACGATCGAGATCGTCAAGCGGGTTCGCGAGGAGTACGGACTGGAGGCGATGGCGCACTTCACGTGCGTGGGCGCGACCGTCCCGGAGCTGCGGGCGACGCTCGCCGAGATGCGGGAGGCGGGCATCGACAACGTGCTCGCGCTGCGCGGCGATCCACCGGCGGGTGAGGAGGCGTGGACGAAGACGGAGGGGGGTCTCGAGTACTCGCGCGAACTGGTCGAGCTGATCGCCGGCGGCTACCCGTTTGCGATCGGCGCCGCCTGCTTCCCCGAGACCCACATCCACGCGGTAAGCCCCGAGGCCGATCTCGAACACCTCGACGAGAAGGTGCGCGCGGGCGTGAACTTCCTGATCACGCAGCTGTTCTTCGACAACGCCGTGTACTTCGACTTCATCGCGCGCGCACGTGCGGCCGGGATCGAGGTGCCGATCGTCCCGGGCATCATGCCGATCACGCGCGTCGGCCAGGTTGAGCGCATGGCCGGCATGTGCGGCTCCTCGATCCCCGACGGCCTGCGCCGTGAGCTGCACGCACGCGGGGAAGACCCCGAGGCGGTGCTCGACTTCGGCGTCGCCTACGCCACGCTGCAATGCGCCGAGCTGCTCGCCGGCGGCGCCCCGGGGATCCACTTCTACACGCTCAACCGCTCCCCTGCCACGCGCGCGATCCTCAGCGCCCTGAAGCTGGCGCGGCCGTGGGAGCCGCCGTCGAGACCGCGAGCCTCCGCGGCCTCTCCCGTGTGAACACGATTCGCGGCTCTGCAGCCCGACGTAGCCGAGTGCGCACCCGTTCACCCCGGCTCGATCTCCAGCCCCTCCGCCACGCGTGGCGAGCCGTCGGCGGCCTCGTAGCGCACGTCCACGGAGTCGTCCTGGCGGTAGGTGCCCACGCCCCAGGCGCCCAGCAGCCAGCGCCAGCCGCTGATGTGGTCCTTGCGCAGCTCACGCTCGAACACGAGTGCGCCTGCTTTGACGAGGTAGTCGGTCCCCAGCTCCTGGCGCACGCCGTTGAGGTACACCTCGTATGGCGGGCGCACCTCTGCGGGGAGCTTGACGATCGAGCGGGGCAAGGCGGCTCGGATTATGCACCCGGCGGCCAGCGTACCCTTCTGCGGATGAGCGACATCCCCTACACGATCCGTCGCTCCACCCGTGCGCGCAGGGTGCGGGTCAACGTGCACGCCCACACGGGCGTCGAGGTGGTGCTACCCGCGCGTGCCTCCGAGCGGGCGGCCGCCGCCGCCGTGCAGGAGCTGCGTCCGTGGATCGAGCGGCGGCTGCACGAGGCGCACGCGACGCTGGCGCGCATAGCAGAGCGGGGCGCCACGGTGCCCTACCTGGGCGAGTCGCTGGCACTGGTCACGCAGCCGGGGCGTACGCGGGTGCACCGCCGCGGCGGGCGGTTGCTGGTGCCGGCGGGCGATCCGCGGCCGGCCCTGGAGCGCTTCTACCGCCGCGCCGCTCGTGCCGAGGTCGCGGCGCGGCTGGATCGTGCGAGCGCGCTGGCGGGAACCTCCTACAGCGGCCTCTCGATCCGCGCGCAGCGCTCGCGCTGGGCCTCGTGTTCGGCGAAGGGGCGGATGAGCTTCAACTGGCGCCTGTTGATGGCGCCCGAGAGCGTGCTCGACTACGTCGTCTGGCACGAGGTCTGCCACCTGGAGATCCTCGACCATTCACCTCGGTTCTGGGCGCTCGTCGAGCGCCGCTGGCCGCGCTGGCGCGAGGACCGCGAGTGGTTGCGTCGTAATGGGGCGACGCTGGTGCTGTAGGAGCTTGTGTCGTCCTCACTTTGGCCTGTAAGGCACCGGGCGAACCGGGCGCGAGGCACGTGTATCGCCGGCAGGGCTTGCAAGCTGGCGCTCCAGGGCGGTGAATGCCTCAATGATCTCGGGCGCCTCGTAGGCTCGATTGCGCTTGGTGATGGTGACGGGCCGTAGGATGCCGGCCTCAACCAGTCGTCCAATCGCGGAGTGCGTTGGCTTGAAGGTGCGGTCGATCAGCGCTTCGGCGCTGTGCACCGTGAGGATCGGCGCTCCGGGCAGACTGTGCAGCAGCACGTCGGTCGCCGAGTTTGCACGGATCGGGCCCAGTCGCTCGCGCCACTCGGCCTCCAACTGCTCGGCACGGGCTTGGAACGTGGTGGCGTCCGAGGCGCAGCGCGTGCAGGCGCCGGCAAAGCGGGCGACCCATGTGTTCACTCCTTGGGCTGCCTTACGCGACGTCGGCGAGCCGACGTAGCGGTACTGGGTGAGTCCGTCGACATAGGTGCGGGCCTGGGTGGCAAGCACGAGCGAGACGGGGGCGAGAACGCGGGGTGCCAGTCCCCGGCGGCGCAGGACGAGATGGATGAGGGCGCGTCCCGCCCTGCCGTTGCCGTCCACGAACGGATGGATGGTCTCGAACTGCGCGTGTGCGATCGCCGCCTGGGCGACGGCGGGAAGCTCGTCGGTGTTGCAAAAGGCGCACAGGTCGTCGAGGAGTCCCAAGACGTGCTCGGGGGGCGGGGGAACGTACGCGGCCGAGCAGGGGTTGTAGTCGCTGCCGCCGATCCAGTTTTGGGTCTTGCGCACGCGCCCCGCATAGGCATCGAGATGTGTCCCCTGCAGCAGACGGCGGTGGATCTCAAGCAGCAAATCCACCGTGATCTCTGTGCCCACCCCGGCACGCTCGACGCCGTAGACCATGGCGTCGATGTTGCCGAGCACCTCTGTCGCGGTGATGTCGGAGGACGCCTTGTGCAACGAACGCTCGGCCTCGGCTCGCAGCAGGCGCCGAGCCCCGACCTCAAGGCCCTCGATGCGGGACGAGGCGACCGCCTCCGCTCGAAGCAGGATGCGGGCAAGCGCCTCCGTATCCACGAGCGCCGTTGCTTCGGCGTTCATACTGGATATCGCGGCTTCCGCGTCGGCGATATCCGCCGCGACGTCCCCTTCGAAAGCGAATAGCCTACCGACCAGGAGATCGGGGACGTAGGCCTCGTAATCGCATGAGCGCGTGTCTTTGCGTGACAGTCCATAGCCGCCGACATCGCTGTGCCAGCGGCGCTTTATAACCTTCGACATACACCCACCTTGAATTGGAGGTTACCAGACAACCTCCAATCTTGGTGGGTTTTGACTGGAGGTTATTTTAACAACCTCCAATCACAAGCCGTGGTTTGAAAGGTTATGCCCCGCCCCTAGTAGACGTGTCCGCAAGTCTTGCGGTTTATCGGAAGGGATAGCGGTGCGCGCGCGGAATTATGTGTCGTGCCGCGGGTCAGCCAGCATGTGATCGAACTCTCTGAGGAGGAGCGTGTCGAGCTGGAGCGGCGGGCTTGCACGGTCACGCTGCCGTTCCGTGTGGTGCAGCGGGCGAGAGTGATCCTGTATGCGGCGGAGGGGATGCAGGACATCGATATCGCCGGTCGGCTGGACTGCTCGCCCGACAGCGTTGCTCGGCGAAGATCCCGGTTCTGCGCTGAGCGGCTGGATGGGCTTGAGGATCAAGCGCGGTCGGGTCGGCCGCGTCGTTTTCCCCCCGGAACAGGTCGCCGAGGTCAAGGCGATCGCTTGCGAGCTGCCGCGTACCCACGAGCTGCCGCTCTCGCGCTTCTCCCGGGTTGAGCTGCACCGCCTCGTGATCGAGCGTGGCGTGACCGAGGCGTCCGCCTCGACGATCTGGCGCTGGTTGCACGAGGACGCGATCAAGCCGTGGCAGACACGCTCCTGGATCTTTCCGCGTGACCCCGATTTCGCCGAGAAGGCTGGCCGCGCGCTGGACCTCTACGCCCGCGTGTTCGACGGCAAGCGGCTGCGCCCGGACGAGTACGTCATCAGCGCCGATGAGAAGACCCAACTGCAAGCGCTCGGCCGCCCCCACGAGACGATCCCGCCCGGGCCGGGGCGGCCGGGGATGGTCGAGTTCGAGTACCTGCGCGGCGGGACGCTCGCTTACCTCGCCGCGTGGGACGTGCATCACGCCAACCTGTTCGACCGGGTCGAGCAGACGACCGGGATCGTCCCGTTCGGACGGCTCGTGGACCAGGTGATGCAAATCGAGCCCTACCGGTCAGCGCGCACCGTCTACTGGGTTGTGGACAACGGCTCCAGCCACGCCGGCAAGACCTCGGTCAAGCGGATGGCCGAGGCATACCCGAACGCGAGGCTGATTCACCTCCCCGTCCACGCTTCGTGGCTGAACCAAATCGAGATCTACTTCTCAATCGTGCAGCGCAAGGCCCTCACGCCCAACGACTTCGCCACCCACCCCGAGTTGGCGAGACACCTGATGGATTTCGGCCAGCACTACCGCACGCTCGCCCAACCTTCCAATGGACCTTCACCCGAGCCAAGCTCGATACCGTGATCAAAAAGATCACTCGTCACGAACCCCAGCCCCTCGCCCTCGCCGCATGAGCCGCATCACTTCCGGACGGCTCCACTAGCGCTGCGCCACCGGCAGGTAGTCGAGGTCGCGCTCGCCGGTGTAGATCTGCCGCGGCCGGGCGATCTTCTGCTCGGAGTCCTCGACCATCTCCTTCCACTGCGCGATCCACCCGGCGGTGCGCCCGATCGCGAACATCACCGGGAACATCGCCACGGGCAGCCCCAGCGCCTCGTAGATCAGGCCGGAGTAGAAGTCCACGTTGGGGTAGAGCTTGCGCGAGGTGAAGTACTCGTCGTCGAGCGCGCGCTTCTCGAGCTCGGTGGCGACGTCCAGCAGCGGGCTCTTGCCGCGCACCTCGAACACGTCGTCGAGGTGTTTGCGGATGATGCGTGCGCGGGGGTCGTAGTTCTTGTAGACGCGGTGCCCGAAACCCATCAGCCGCTCGTTGCCGGCCTTGACGCCCTCCAGGAAGTCGGGGATGTTCTCGACCGTGCCGATTCTCTCAAGCATCCGCAGGGCCTGCTCGTTGGCGCCGCCGTGCAGTGGTCCGTACAGCGCGGCCACGCCAGCGGCGACCGCCGAGTAGGGGTCGACCTGGGTGGAGCCGACCGAGCGCACGGCGCTGGTGGAGGCGTTCTGTTCGTGGTCGGCGTGCAGGATGAACAGCACGTCAAGCGCCCGCTCCAGACGAGGATCGGGCTCGTATTTGAGCTCGGTCATTTTGTACATCATCCCGAGGAAGTTGCCGGCGTAGTTAAGGTCGTTGTCGGGGTAGACGTACGGCTGACCCATGTTGTGGCGGAACGCGAACGCGGCCAGCGTCGGCATCTTCGCCAGCAGCCGGATGATCTGCATCGCGCGGACGCGCTCGTCGTGGATCTTGTTGGCGTCGGGGTAGAACGTCGACAGCGCGCCCACGGAGGCCACGAGCATGCCCATCGGGTTGGCGTCGTAGCGGAAGCCCTGCATGAAGTCCTTGACGTTCTCGTGCACGAACGTGTGGATCGTGATCTCCTCCACCCAGCCCGTCAGCTCGAGGAGCGTCGGGAGCCTGCCGTTGATCAGCAGGTAGGCGACCTCCAGGTAGCTCGAGTGCTCGCACAGCTGCTCGATCGGGTAGCCGCGATGCTGCAGGACGCCGGCGTCGCCGTCGACGTAGGTGATCGAGCTGCGGCACGAGGCCGTGTTCGTGTACGCCGGGTCGTACGCCATCAGCCCGAAGTCCTGCTCGTCGGTCTTGATCTGCCGGAGGTCCATCGCGCGGACGGTGCCGTCGGTGACCGGCAGCTCGTAGGTGCGCCCGGTGCGGTTGTCGGTGACCGTCAGCGTCTGCGCGGGCGTGGCGCCGTTGGGGGTCGTTCCCTGGCCTGTGGCCCCGCTCTGCGTGTCCGCCGTCTCAGTGCTCATCGCTTCTCCTGTTCGGCCGTCCAGAGATCTTTTCCCCGATTATGAGGCAACTCAAGCTAGTTCGCTGCTGTTCTGCGGCGCCCGGCTGTTCCCACGGTCAGCTAGCTCCCACCGTAGCGGCTCTCGGTGGCCTCGACCTGCCCCTGGTAGTGGCTTCCAAGGTCCTTGTGTCCGTAAGGCCGCAGGGCGGGGGCGTCGAGCGTCATGAACGACAGCTGCGCGATCGGCAGGCCGGGGTAGAGCTTGATCGGCACGCGGGTGAGGTTGTTGAGCTCGAGTGTCAGCGTGCCCTTCCAGCCGGGGTCGCAGAAGCCGGCGGTGGCGTGCACGATCAGTCCCAGCCGCCCGAGGCTCGACTTACCCTCGATGCGGGCGACGATATCGTCCGGCAGCTCGACGCGCTCGAGCGTCCTTCCGAGGCAGAACTCCCCCGGGTGGATCACGAACGGCTCCCCCTCGGGAGGGGTGACCTGCTCGGTGAGCCCGCGCGGCGGGTCGCGCAGGTCGATCGCGGTGATCTTGTGGTTGTGGAAGACCCTGAAAGTGTCGCCCAGGCGCAGGTCCACGCTGGCCGGTTGCACGAGCGTCGCGTCCCACGGGTCGATCCCGATGCGGCCCTCCTCGACGAGGCGCACGATCGTGCCGTCGGAGAGCACCGACGCGGGGTCGGGTACGGGGGAGGCAAAGCCGCGGTCCGGGTCGGAGGGGGTCACCGAGGGGGATTTTCGCAGGCTCAGCAGTTGTCGCGCGCCGCTGCGACCCTCAGTGCGCTGTGAGACGCCCGCGCGCGGCGACGGTGCGGATGCGCGGCGGCGCGGGCGCGGAGGTACCGCGGTGGGGCCCGCGGCGCGGGGAACGCGGCAGGCGCGGGCGCGGGTGACGCGGATGACTCGGGTGGTGCGGGCGGGGGGTGTGGCCGATGCCGCCGTCCTCTTCGGGGGCCGCCTCCGGGCCCTGGCGGACCGCCCAGCGCACGATCAGGAAGAGCCCGACGATCGGGATCTTCAGGATGAACATCAGCCAGATGAAGGTCCAAGCATCCACTCCACGTCCGATCGTACTACCGATTGTGGAGTGGAGTCCGTATAGCTATTGCAATAGGGTGGGGTGTTGAACAAAAAATTTAAAAGCCGTGCGCAATTGCTATCGGGTTCTGAATTTTTTATAACAACCATCACCCCCTGCCTGTACATACTATTGCTATACTCAAGGTGGGCTTGCCCAGCCGCAGGGGGCGCAGAACGCGCAGAGGGCGAGGGAGGGAGAGCGCGGAGAGCACGCGGGGGTCGCGGGGATCACTCCCCCAACGGCACGGGCGCAGCCGAGAACTGCGTGAACTCGCGCAGCTGGCGCACGCGCGCGACGATCTCGGCCCCCGCGAGGCTCTCGATCCGGTGGGTGCCGAACTCTTCGACGTTGAACGAGGCGAGTGCGGTGCCGTGCGCCATCGCCTGGCGCAGTAGCTCGTCGGTGATCTCCTCGTCGGCGTGGGCGGCGATGTAGCCGACGAAGCCGCCCGCGAACGTGTCGCCCGCGCCGGTGGGATCGACGACCGACTCAAGCGGGAAGGCCGGCAGCGAGAAGAAGCCGTCGGCGGTGATCAGCGCGGCGCCGTACTCGCCCTGCTTGGCGACGATCACCCGCGGCCCGCGCCTCACCGACGTCTCGCCGCCGCCGGGGGGGAATGAGGCCCACGAGAGGATCTCGCGCGCGGCGGCGTACAGGCTGGCTTTGCCGGTGAGCTGGCGCAGCTCGGAGTCGTTGAGGATCAGGCAGTCGCACTCCGCGATCGCCTTCATCAGCGACTCGCGCGCCGCTTCGATCCACAGGTTCATCGAGTCGAGCGCGACGAAGCGCGCGTCGGGCATCTGCGCGCGCACCTCACGCTGCAGATCGGGCTGGATGTTGGCGAGGAACAGCACGTCGCTGGAGCGTGAGCTCTCGGAGAGCTTTGGCTGGAAGCCCTCGAATACGCCCAACTGCGTGTCGAGCGTCTCGCGCGAGTTGAGGTCCCAGCCGTACTTGCCGCGCCAGAAGAAGGTCTTGCCCCCGGCGACGCGCTCAACGTCGGAGATGTCCACGCTGCGGTGGCGCAGCACGTCGAGCTCGGTCTCGCCGAAGTCGTCTCCGACCGGCCCCACGACGCGCACCTCCTGGAAGAAGGAGGCGGCGAGCGCGAAGTGCACCGCGGCGCCCCCCAGCATCCGCTGGCGCTCGCCGAAGGGCGTGGAGACGCTGTCGTAGGCGATCGATCCGACCACGGTGATGGGCATGCACGCACCCTACACCGGCCGGATGCGGATATTTCGCGCGATTGCAACCGGTCGGCGGTCGATCAGCCTCGATTGACGTTCGCGCCGGTTCCCGGTCGTGTGCCACCCCAGCTCGTTCTGCGGGTGGCACACGCGAGTTGGCTAGTGGAGCCGTCCGGAAGTGATGCGGCTCATGCGGCGAGGGCGAGGGGCTGGGGTTCGTGACGAGTGATCTTTTTGATCACGGTATCGAGCTTGGCTCGGGTGAAGGTCCATTGGAAGGTTGGGCGAGCGTGCGGTAGTGCTGGCCGAAATCCATCAGGTGTCTCGCCAACTCGGGGTGGGTGGCGAAGTCGTTGGGCGTGAGGGCCTTGCGCTGCACGATTGAGAAGTAGATCTCGATTTGGTTCAGCCACGAAGCGTGGACGGGGAGGTGAATCAGCCTCGCGTTCGGGTATGCCTCGGCCATCCGCTTGACCGAGGTCTTGCCGGCGTGGCTGGAGCCGTTGTCCACAACCCAGTAGACGGTGCGCGCTGACCGGTAGGGCTCGATTTGCATCACCTGGTCCACGAGCCGTCCGAACGGGACGATCCCGGTCGTCTGCTCGACCCGGTCGAACAGGTTGGCGTGATGCACGTCCCACGCGGCGAGGTAAGCGAGCGTCCCGCCGCGCAGGTACTCGAACTCGACCATCCCCGGCCGCCCCGGCCCGGGCGGGATCGTCTCGTGGGGGCGGCCGAGCGCTTGCAGTTGGGTCTTCTCATCGGCGCTGATGACGTACTCGTCCGGGCGCAGCCGCTTGCCGTCGAACACGCGGGCGTAGAGGTCCAGCGCGCGGCCAGCCTTCTCGGCGAAATCGGGGTCACGCGGAAAGATCCAGGAGCGTGTCTGCCACGGCTTGATCGCGTCCTCGTGCAACCAGCGCCAGATCGTCGAGGCGGACGCCTCGGTCACGCCACGCTCGATCACGAGGCGGTGCAGCTCAACCCGGGAGAAGCGCGAGAGCGGCAGCTCGTGGGTACGCGGCAGCTCGCAAGCGATCGCCTTGACCTCGGCGACCTGTTCCGGGGGGAAAACGACGCGGCCGACCCGACCGCGCTTGATCCTCAAGCCCATCCAGCCGCTCAGCGCAGAACCGAGATCTTCGCCGAGCAACGCTGTCGGGCGAGCAGTCCAGCCGACCGGCGATATCGATGTCCTGCATCCCCTCCGCCGCATACAGGATCACTCTCGCCCGCTGCACCACACGGAACGGCAGCGTGACCGTGCAAGCCCGCCGCTCCAGCTCGACACGCTCCTCCTCAGAGAGTTCGATCACATGCTGGCTGACCCGCGGCACGACACATAATTCCGCGCGCGCACCGCTATCCCTTCCGATAAACCGCAAGACTTGCGGACACGTCTACTAGCATCCCGCGGATGCGCGCGATTCAGATGAGCGAGTTTGGTGGGCCGGAGGTACTGAAGCTGGTGGAGTTGCCGCCACCCCAGCCGGCCACGGGGGAGGTGCTGATCCGCGTCACCCGCGCGGGTATCAACTTCGCGGACACACACACGCGCACCAACTCCTACGTGCGCAAGGCCACGCTGCCGCTGGTGCCCGGCGCAGAGGTGGCGGGTGTGCGCGAGGACACGGGGGAGCGCGTGGTGGCGCTGACCGGCACCGGCGGCTACGCCGAGTACGCGGTCGCGCCTGCCGCGCACGTGTTTGCGATCCCGAAGGGCGTCGACGACGGCACGGCGCTGGCGCTGCTCGTGCAGGGCACCACCGCGTGGCACCTCTACCGCACCGCGGGGCGCGTGGGGGAGGGAGCAATCGGAGATGGTGGGGGCGAGAAAGGAGATGAAACGCGGGAGGGGAGCGGCGAGACGGTGGTGGTGCACGCGGCCGCGGGCGGGGTGGGCTCGCTGGCGGTGCAACTTGGGCACCCGCTCGGGGCCGGCCGCGTGATCGCGACCGCATCGAGCCAGGAGAAGCGCGAGCTGGCGCTGCGACTGGGCGCCGACGCGGCGATCGACCCCGCGCCCGAGGGCCTCACCGAGCGGCTGCTGGAGACGAACGGGGGTCGCCCGGTGGACGTGGTGTTCGAGATGGCGGGCGGCGAGGTGTTCGACGCCTCCTACCGCGCGCTCGCCCCCTTCGGGCGGCTGGTCGTGTGCGGGATTGCCTCGCAGCAGCCCAACCAGGTTAGGAGCGGATCGCTGCTGCGCTACTCGCGCGCCGTGGTGGGCTTCTACATCTTTCACTGTCTGGAGCGCCCCGGCATGTTCGAGCAGGCGTTGGCGGACCTGTTCGACCGCGTAGTACCGAACTCCGCCCGCCCGCGGCTGGAGGTCGTGGTTGGACACACTTACCCCCTGGAGCAGGCGCCGCAGGCCCACATCGACCTGCGCGAGCGGCGCACCACGGGGAAGCTGCTGCTCGATCTCAGCGCTTGAGAGCGCGAAGTCCGTAAGCTCCCCAGCGTCATGGCTAAGTCATTTGCAGAGCTCGGGCTCACTGAGCGCACCCTCGGGGCGCTGCGCGAGGTCGGCTACGAGTCGCCCAGCCCGATCCAGGAGCAGGCGATCCCCTCGCTGCTGGAGGGGCGCGACGTGATCGGCCAGGCCCAGACCGGCACCGGTAAGACGGCGGCGTTCGGGCTGCCGATCATGGAGTACGTCGACCCGGAGCTGGCGGAGGTGCAGGCGCTGGTGATGACCCCCACGCGCGAGCTGTGCATCCAGGTGACGCAGGCGCTGCGCGCGTACGGCGCCCATGCGGGGGTCGACGTGGTGGCCGTGTTCGGCGGCGCGCCGATCCGCAGCCAGCAGGCGCAGCTACGCTCGGGGGGACATGTGGTGGTGGGGACGGTGGGCAGGGTGCTCGACCTGATCTCCCGGCACTCGCTGGTGCTGCACGACTGCCGCTTTGTGGTGCTCGACGAGGCCGACGAGATGCTCGACCTCGGCTTCCTCGAGGACGTGGAGAGAATCCTCTCGATGACCCCGAGCGGCCGCCAGACGGCGCTGTTCAGCGCGACGATGCCCCCGCCGATCCGCAAACTGGCGGACGGGTACTTGTACGACCCGGTGCTGGTGAAGGTGGAGGCGGCGACGTTGACGATCGACACGGTGGCGCAGTTCCAGCTCCCCGTGGACTCCAAGCAGAAGGCGGAGAAGCTGGTGGAGGTGCTGAAGGCGGAGCGGCCCGACCAGGCGATCGTGTTCGTGCGCACGAAGGTGCGCTGCGACCAGCTGTTTCGCTCGCTGCGCGACGGCGGCATGAACGTCAGGGCGCTGCACGGCGACATGACGCAGGGCTCGCGCGACGGGGTGATGCTGGCGTTCAAGGCCGGCCGCGTGCCGGTCCTCGTGGCGACCGACGTGGCGGCGCGGGGCCTCGACATCTCGACCGTGACGCACGTGATCAACTACGACGTGCCCACCTCCCCCGACACCTACGTGCACCGCATCGGGCGCACCGGCCGCGTGGGCCGCTCCGGTCGGGCGATCACGTTCGTGGAGACCCGCCAGAAGCGCGAGCTGGAGGCGATCGAGCGCCACATCGGCACCTCGATCGCCCCGTGGGAGCAGGGCGCGAAGGCGCCGCCCACGCCGGTGCAGGAGCGCCCGCGCCGCCACTCCAAGCCGCACATCTCGCGCGATGGCAGCGAGCCGCACGCGAAGCTGCTGCTGGCCGGCGGCCGCGCGGGCGGGGTGAGAGTGGCGGACATCGTCGGCGCGGTCACCTCCGCGACGGGCCTCGACGGGGAGGCGGTGCGCGACGTGCTGGTGCTCGACCGCTTCTCGTTCCTGTCGGTGCCGGCCTCCGAGGCCGACCGTGTGATTGAGGCGTTGCAGGAGCGCCGCGTGCGGGGACATCCCATGCGGTTGGAACGGGTCGCGCAGTAGCGCACGCCCGCCGCGCCTGCCTGACCTCACGCGGGAGATCGAGTCGGGGTCGATCGAAAGGCGGCGGCCTCGCTATCGTGCGCGGCTTCACCCCCCGCGAATGCCAAGAGGAGAGCCGGAGATGTCTACCGCAACGATGCAGACCACAGAGGGCGCGATTACCTTCGAGCTGTTCGACGAGGACGCCCCGAAAACGGTCGAGAACTTCCGCAAGCTCGCCGCCGAGGGCTTCTACGACGGGCTTAACTTCCACCGGATCATCAAGGACTTCATGATCCAGGGAGGCTGCCCGCAGGGGACCGGCACGGGCGGCCCGGGGTACACCTTCGAGGATGAGATCAACCCCCACAAGATCGTGCGCGGCGCGCTGGCGATGGCCAACGCCGGCCCCAACACCAACGGCTCGCAGTTCTTCATCGTGACGGTGAAGAAGGCGTCGTGGCTGGACGGCAAGCACACCGTGTTCGGCGAGGTGACCGACGGCATGGACGTGGTGGATCGCCTGGAGGGCGTCGCCACCGACGGCGCCGACCGCCCGGTCGAGCCGGTCGGAATCGCCTCGATCGAGCTGTCGGAGTAGGAGCCGCCCGCGCGTGCGCGGGCCGAAACGGGGACCGATTAGGGCGACACTCGCTCCGCTCGCATCCCCGAAGCGGCCAGCGCCGAAGGCGCGTGTCACCCGGCTTCGGCAGGACCCCGGCGCCGCGCCGGGGTCAGCAGGGCCGCATGCGGCCCTGCTGGGACGGCCACATGTGGCCGTCCCTCGCAGCCGCACATGTGCGGCTGCGCCGGGGGCGCATGCGCCCCCGGCCAATCGGTGCGTGCACCGATTGGAACATCAGCTTTACAAGCATGCGCCATCCGAACAAAAATTGGCTCCAGAGCCAGACGTGACCCCGCGTGAGGTGTAGCCTCTTACTTGAGCGCAAACCAGCATGGGAGGTCCCGCAATGGCGACTGTCGAGGAGCACGCAATCGAGATCCACAACGGCGCGGCGAACGGAACGACGATCGCTGCCCCGACGGGCACGGAGATCCCCGTCGAAAACCCGGCCACGGGGGAGATCATCACGACCGTCCCCGACCTCGACGCGGCGGCCGTGGCGGAGCTGGCCAAGCGCGGGCGTCTGGCGCAGCCCACGTGGGAGGCGTACGGCTTCGAGGGTCGCGGGCGTGTGCTGTCGCGGATGCAGAAGTGGGTGATGGACAACTCCGAGCGGATCATCGACACGATCGTCTCGGAGACCGGCAAGACCTACGAGGACGCGCAGCTGGCGGAGATCTCCTACGGCGCCGCCGCGTTCGGCTTCTGGGCGAAGAACGCCGAGAAGTACCTCGCCGACGAGCGCGTGCACACCAGCTCGCTGTTCGTGAAGGGCAAGAAGCTGATCCTGCGCTACCGCCCGCTCGGGCTGATCGGCGTGATCGGCCCGTGGAACTACCCGCTGGTCAACTCCTTTGGCGACTGCATCCCCGCGCTCGCCGCCGGCAACTCGGTGATCCTCAAGCCCTCCGAGATCACCCCGCTCACCTCGATGCTGCTCGCCGAGGGCTTCGCCGAGTGCGGCGTGCCCGCCGACGTCTTCCAGGTGGCGACCGGCCGCGGCGACACTGGCCGCGCGCTGATCGACGAGGTCGACATGATCATGTTCACCGGCTCCACCCGCACCGGGCGCAAGGTCGCGCAGGTGGCCGCCGAGCGGCTGATCCCCTGCTCGCTGGAGCTGGGCGGCAAGGACCCGATGATCGTGCTCGCCGACGCCGACCTCGAGCGTGCGGCGAACGTAGCCACTTACTACTCGATGCAGAACTCCGGCCAGACCTGCATTTCGATCGAGCGCGCCTACGTGGAGGCGCCGGTGTACGACGAGTTCGTCGCCAAAGTGACAGACAAGGTGCGCGCGCTGCGCCAGGGCCGCCCCGGCGGCGGGCCGGGCACCGTGGAGGTCGGCTCGATGACCTTCCCCCCGCAGGTGGACCTCGTCGAGGACCACGTCAACGACGCGCTGTCCAAGGGCGCGCGGGCGCTCACCGGCGGCCACCGCGGCGAGCAGGGTGGCGGGCACTACTTCGAGCCGACGGTGCTCGTCGACGTCGACCACTCGATGAAGATCATGACCGAGGAGACGTTCGGCCCGACGCTGCCGATCATGAAGGTCGCGGACGCCGAGGAGGCGCTGCGCCTCGCCAACGACTCCGAATACGGCCTCGCCGGCTCGGTCTTCTCCAAGGACACCGACAAGGGCGAGAAGCTCGCGCGACGCGTGGAAGCGGGTGCGGTGTGCGTCAACGACGCGATCATCAACTTCGCCGCGATCGAGCTGCCGATGGGCGGCGTCAAGGCCTCCGGCCTCGGCTCGCGCCACGGCGCGGGCGGGATCCGCAAGTACTGCAACCAGCAGGCCCTGTTGATCACGCCGAAGCTGGCGCTGAAGCGCGAACTGCACTTCTTCCCGTACTCGCGCCGGGGCACCAAGCGGCTTGGCAAAGGGCTGCGGTTGCTGTACGGGCGGGGCAAGCGGGACTAGCAGCTCGCTCTCTGCGCGCCGGTCGCAGCTGGTGTGGCCGCGGCGGGCTATCCGTTGCTCGCCCGTGGGGGGGTGTGTGTTGTGTTGCTCTTTTTAAAGGCCGATAGCAATGGCGCACACCCTTTTAATTTTTTATTCACAACGCACGGGGTGATTGCAATGGCTATCGGGCTCAAGCCAGCGCGATCCCCAGCAGCCGTTCGAGCTCGGGAATGGTGGTGTCGGCGCTCGTGTGGTGAACGGTGGCCATGCCCAGCTCCTCGGCCGGGGCGAGGTTGAAGGGCAGGTCGTCGACGTACACGCACGCCTCGGGCGCCACGCCGGCGCGCTCTGCCCCCAGCTCGTACATCCGGCGCGAGGGCTTGCGGATGCCCTCCTCGGCGGAGATCACCACGCCGTCGAACAGCTCCTCGAAGAGGTCGTGGGGGTAGCGGTGCACTCCCCATGAGTTGGACACCAGTGCCGTGCGCAACCCGGCGGCATGCGTCAGGCGCACCGCGTTCACCATCGCCTCGTCGGGTCCCACGCCCGCGAACAGACCATCTACCAGCCCGTCGGGCTCGACCTCAAGCAGCGCGGCGAATTTCTGCTCGAACTCGCGCTCGTCAAGCTTTCCCTTCTCCAAAGCAACCAGCAGTTCGCGTGCCTCGGGGTCGCTTTTGAAGCGGCCCATCAGCTTCTGCGGGTCGATCTCCGCGGCCACGCAGAAGGCGTGGAAGGACGCGAACAGGTTGGTCGTAAGCACGCCGCCCCAGTCGATCAGCAGAGCGGAGCGGGTGGCGTCCTCACTCACCGCGCGTGACCTCCTCCGCGTGGGCGGCCAGCTGCAGCACGCCCTCCCCGAAGTGCTTCAGGTACGGGTCGTCGGTGGCGCCTGCGAGCGCGCGCTTGTAGTTGCCCTCCATGAACACCGTCATCTTCCACACCGCCAGCGTCACGTACCACCGCAGGTCGCTCATCGAGCGGCCGCTGTGCGCTTCGTAGCGGGCGATCAGCTCGGCGCGGGTGGGGAAGCCCTCGGCCTTCGTGACCGCGCCCAGCGAATCCCTGATGCCGCCCGGCGGGTCGTCGGCCTGGCCCCACACCATGCACATGTAGCCGAGGTCGGCCAGCGGGTCGCCGATCGTTGCCATCTCCCAGTCGAGCACCGCCGTCAGCCGCGCGGGGGCGTCGGTGGCGAACATCGTGTTGCCGAGGCGGTAGTCCCCATGCACGATCGTGGCGGGGCCGGACTCGGGCAGGTGTTCAGCCAGCCACTCGGCGACGCGTTCGACGGCGGGGATCTCGCGCGTCTTGTTGATCTCCCACAGTCCCCCGAAGCGCCGCAGCTGGCGCTCCAGGTAGCCGGTCGGTTTGCCGAAGTCCTCGAGGCCCGCCGCGCGCCAATCGACGGCGTGGACCTCCACCAGCGCGTCGATCAACTCCTCGGCGATCCGCCGGCGCTCGACCGGCGCGTCGAGCGCGGGTGGCAGCGTGAACACGATCGCCTCGCCCTCCACGCGCTCCATCACGTAGAAGGGGCACCCGATCGTGGCGGGGTCGTCCTCCACGGCGAGCACAGTGGGCACGCGCGCGGTGGTGCCCTGCAACGCGCGCAGCAGTCGCGCCTCGCGCAGCACGTCGTGGGCGGAGGGCGGCAGCGGTGGGCGCGGGGGACGGCGCAGCACCACCTCGCTGCCGTCGGCGCGGCGGATCAGGTAGGTGACGTTGGAGTGGCCCTCGCCGATCGGGCTCGCCTCGATGGCACCCTCGCCGAGGCTGTGGGCGTCGAGGAAGGCGCGCAGGGGCTCCAGCACCAGCAGCGGCGGACGGGCGTTCTCGCGCGCTTGCGCGTGGGTCTGCACGATGTCATCCGGGGCGACTGCTGAACTCATCGCTGGCACGCTATACCAGCGCGCCGCTTCTCATCCCCGACGCGTCGGTCGTCTCCCGCTCGGCCAATCCCGCTTCCCCACCGCAACCTCGCCGCCGTCGCTGTGTCTTAGCCCCTATGCCCAAAACCAGAGCTTCCCTCTCCAGCCCCCGCGCCCTCCGGCGCGCCCCCCTGATCCTGTCGTTGCTCGTCTGCTGCGCGCTCGCCGGCGCGGCGTTGGGCGCCTCTCCGGCGCTCGCCTCGCGCAACCAGACGGTCTTCTTCGAGGGCGGCAAAGTGCTGCTCGAACCGCACAAGCGCGAACACGCGCTCGCGCAGTTGAAGCATCTGGGGGTGCACGCGCTGCGGGTGGAGCTGGCATGGGCCGACGTCGCGCCCGCGGCCAACGCTAACAAGAAGCCGAGCTTCGAAGCGACCAACCCCACGGCGTACAACTGGAGCCTGTACGACTGGCTGCTGGGCAAGGCGCAGGAACTGAAATGGCAGGTGCTGCTGACGGTCACCTCGCCGGTGCCGCACTGGGCGAGCGCGAGCCACTCGAGCCTGGGCAGCCCTAACGCGAAGGACTTCGAAGAATTCATGACCGCCGTGGGCCACCACTACGGCTCGCAGGTGTCGCTGTTCGCGATCTGGAACGAGCCGAACGACATCGCCTCGCTGCAGCCGCAGTTCAACGCCTCCGGTCAGCCCGTCTCGCCGCGCACCTACCGCGGCCTGTTCCAGGCCGGCTACGCGGGGCTACAGGCGGCGGGCCTCGCGCACCCGAAGGTGCTGATGGGCGAAACGGCGCCGGTCGGCTTCGACAGCCTCAGCCGCTCGGAAATCCGCAAACATGGCCTGCTCCACGACGTCGCGCCGCTGGCGTTCATGCGCGGCGCGCTGTGCCTCAACTCCCACTACCGGAAGGCGGGCGCGTGCGAATCGGTGCCGGCGTACGGCTACTCCATGCACGCCTACACCACGAAGCAGGGCCCCCTGTGGGTGCCCTCGGAGCCGGACGACGTCACGATCGGGACGCTCTACCGCCTGGAAAACGCGCTCAACCTCGCCGCGCGGGCGGGTGCGATCAGGGCGGGCATCCCGATCTACCTGACCGAGTTCGGGGTGCTGAGCGTGCCCAACCGCTACGAGGGCGTGTCGCTCGCCAAACAGGCCGAATACGACGCGCTCGCCGAATACATCGCCTGGAAAAACCCGCGCGTGGCGGCCTTCTCGCAGTACCTGCTGCACGACGACCCGACCGGCGGCCCCCCGGGGTCGGGCGTCCACGGCGGCACCGTCGGCTTCCAGACGGGCCTGGAGTCCCTCGGCGGCAACCCGAAGCCGCTCTACTACGCCTGGCCGATCCCGCTGGTCGTCTCCAAACAGGGCCGCGGCTTCTCGCTGTGGGGCCTGGTGCGCCCGGCGACCGGCTCGACCAAGGTGACGATCCTCGTGCGGACGCGCGGCACGAAGAAGTACCGCGTGCTGAAGACCGCCACCA
This sequence comes from uncultured Solirubrobacterales bacterium, assembly GCA_963791485.1. Classification (GTDB taxonomy): domain Bacteria; phylum Actinomycetota; class Thermoleophilia; order Solirubrobacterales; family Solirubrobacteraceae; genus Palsa-744. Next base: position 22,183 of record CAWBSO010000005.1, on the reverse strand, counting down.
CGGAATCGCTTGGGTACTGGAACTTCGTCTCGAGCGTGGCGGGCGTGGCCTGGAAAGTGCGCTGGACCAGCCCTGGCGGCGTCAAGTACGAAGGGCCGCCGATCGGGGCCACGCCCGCTCCGTAGGTCAGCGGTAAAGCGCCGCGGCCGGCTCATCTCCATCGCCCTTCACCGGCACGGCATCGCCCTCCTAGAGTGGGAGGGCGATGCCGGAGCTCCCCGAGGTCGAGATAACCGCGCGCCGCCTCAATGTCGCCCTGAGGGGGGCCTCGATCGAGTCGGTGCTGGCGCCGGGTATCAACGCGCTGCGCAGCTTCGACCCGCCGCTCAGCGAGCTGGCGGGCCGCACGATCGCTGGTGTGCGCCGGCGCGGCAAGCATCTGATCGTCGAGGTCGACGGTGTCGACGGCTCCGACGATGCCGCCGCCGGAGCCGAGTTGGTGCTGCTGATCCATCTGATGTCCGCCGGTCGGCTGCAGCTCTACGACAAACGCGCCGGCCCGCGCGACCGCACCTCGCGCCTGCTCGTGCGGGTGCGGCTGGCCGGCGAGGGCGGCGCCGAGGCGGAGCTCCGCCTGCGCGAGTTCGGCTCCAAGCAGGCGGCGTGGGTAAAGCTGCTGCGTGCCGGCGAGCTCGACCGGGAGCAGGCGCTCGCGACCCTCGGCCCCGAAGCGTGGCCCGACCCGCCGTCACTGCGCGAGCTGCTGGACGCCCCCCGCCCGCTACACACGATGCTGCGCGACCAACACACGATCGCCGGCATCGGCCGCTCGTGGGTCGACGAGATCCTGTGGGAGTCGCGCCTCTCCCCCTACAAGCGCGGCGTGGACCTCACCGAGGAGGAGGCGCAGCGGCTGCGCGAGGCGACCCTCGCCACCCTGGGCGCGGCGATCGACCACTACGAGCGCGTGATCGAGTTGCCGATCCCCGACAAGCTGCCGATGCCCCTGCGTATCCACCGCCACGAGGGCGAGCCCTGCCCGCGTTGCGCCACCGTGCTGCGCTCTGTGCACTTCGAGGATTACGTGATCGCCTACTGTCCCACGTGTCAAACGGAGGGTCGGGTGCTCAAGGACCGGCGGCTGTCGCGGCTGTTGAAGTAGCGGCGGCTGTGGATTCGACTGTCGAGAGCGTATGGTCTCCACGGTCGGAAAAATGGTAGGATCATCGGTATGAAGGTCAGTGTGAGCCTACCGGGGGAAGATGTGGCGTTCCTGGATGCATACGCCACCACTCATGCGTACCCATCGCGCTCAGCCGTCGTGCATCAGGCGATCCAGGCGCTTCGTCTCGGTGAGTTGGACGAAGAGTACGCCGAGGCTTGGTCGGAGTGGAGCGCGAGCGGCGAAGCGGACGCATGGGACGCCGTCGTGGGCGATGGCGCGGTGTGATGCAGAGGGGCGATGTGTGCATGGTCGATTTCGACCCTGTGCGAGGAGCGGAGGCCAACAAGCGCCGGCCGGCGGTGATCGTGAGCAACGACATCGCCAACCGCACCACTGCCAGGATCGGCCGGGGAGTCTTGACGGTCGTGCCGATCACCTCGAACGTCGAGCGCGTCTACTCTTTCCAGGTGTTGCTGCCGGCGGGGGCTAGCGGGTTATCGCTGGACTCCAAGGCGCAGGCTGAGCAGGTCCGCTCGATCGATGCCGAGCGCGTCGGCAGGCAGCTCGGTCGGCTGCCCGATCGATTGATGACCTCTGTCGACGACGCGCTGCGCCTGCACCTGTCCCTATAGCCGCGAGCGGCGTTCGCGTCGCCGGCCACGAGGCCGCTCGAGAGGAAAAGCGTACCAGCCGCCGCGAGTACGCCACACGTCCGGTCCAACACTGTGCGCGAGAGGTTACGATGCCGCCGTGATCGAGCCAGGACAAAAGGCCCCCGACTTCGAGCTGCCCGACGAGGACGGCAACCCCGTCAAGCTCTCAGACCTGCGCGGGCAGCCGGTCGTCGTCTACTTCTACCCCAAGGCCGACACGCCGGGGTGCACGACCCAGGCGTGTGGCGTACGCGACCACCGCGCCGACTACGCGAACGCAGGCACGAGGGTGCTGGGCATCTCTCCCGACCCGGTGAAGAAGGTCAAGAAGTTCCACGACAAGCAGGCTCTTGACTTCACGCTGCTCGCCGACGAAGACCACGCGGTCGCCGAGGCATACGGCGTGTGGGTGCAGAAGTCGATGTACGGGCGGACCTACTGGGGCAACGAGCGCACGACCTTTATCGCCGGGCCCGACGGCAAGGTGGCCGAGGTCCTGCGCAAGGTCAAGCCGGCCGAGCACGACGCGCGGGTGTTGGCGGCACTGGAGGAGTTGAGTCGCTAGAGCGGTTCGGTGCCCTCGTTGAGGATCGTCAGGTACTCGTCGTATACATAGAGCTTCTCTCTCGTCCCACGGGGTAGCGATCGTTGATTAGCCGACACGGCCCCTCGGGTGGGGACGCCACACTATGATGCGCACGCTTCCACGGCAACCGGGTGGGAAGCACAAGAGAACCTGTCATTCGCAAGCGAGCCCTGAAAGGAGAGCCGCATGTCGCTGGGCACCATTCTCGAGGCCCCCGAGCATGAGTTCGACGACGAGGAGTGGGAGGACGACGAGGAGTTCGGCACCGACGAGGAGGAGTTGGACCTCGACGAGTACGACGACCCGCTCGAAGAGGACGGGGACGAGGACGAGATTTGAGCGGGCATCCCGGCGCCCACGCCGCGCCGGCTGGGCATGAGGCGGACGCCGCCCCTGTCCCCGGTCGAGGCCCTGCTGACGACGCCGGCTCGACGCCGGCCGCTCCGTGCGGGGCGTGCTGGCCGTACGCTTGAGGCGTGCCCACCGCCTCGACCTCGATCGGCCACAGCGTCAGCGTCTTCCTGGAAGCGGCCGGCCAGTTCTTCTCGGACCTCGCGGCCGTCCACTGGGGGGCGCTGGTCCTCGGGTTGGCGTTCTTCAGCCTCAACCTGACGCTGCGCTCGCGGGCGTTCTTCAACAGCCTGCGCGCTGCCTACCCGGCGGTCAGCTTCCAGTGGCGACGGATCTGGGGCGCGTACTGGGCGGCGGTCGGCTTCAACAACGTGGTGCCCGCGCGCGGGGGGGACATCATCAAGCTGTTCCTCACGCGCAGCTCGATCCCCGGCTCGACCTACCCGACGGTCGCCTCGGCGTTCTTCGTGGAGTCAATCTTCGACGCCACGGTAGGGGTGCTGGTGCTGATCTTCGCCTTCACCCGGGGCGTCTTTCCCAAGCCGCCGGACTTCTCGCAGCTGGGTTCCTTCGACATCTCCTACCTGGCAGGGCACTTCCGCTTCACGCTCTTTTTGATCACCGCGCTGGCGATCCTCGGGCTGGTGGCGTTCGCGCTGCTGTCGGTGCGCGTACAGGCCTTCTGGGAGCGCGTCCGCCAGGGCCTTACGATCCTCTACGACCGTCCCCGCTACCTGCGCGAAGTGGCGGCTCTGCAGGCGGCGGGGTGGGTTTGCCGCTTCGCCGCCTTCTGGTTTTTGCTCGACGCCTTCCGCGTCGGCGGCTCGGTCGAGAACGTGCTGCTCGTGTTCGGCGTCAACCAGGTCGCGGGGGCGGTGCCGTTCACTCCCGGCGGCGCCGGGGTGCAGCAGGCGCTGCTGGTGAAGGTGTTCGCCGCGAGCGCCGCGGGCACGGCGGCGGTGGCCGCGTACTCGGTCGGCCAGCAGATCGCGATCGCTGTCCTCACCGCGCTGGTGGGGCTGGGCGCGATCGTGTTCATCTTCCGCTTCCGCTCCTTCCGCGAGGTGATCGCCGCCGGGCATGCCTCCCGCGAGGCGGAGCGCCGCGCCGAGCGGGCCGGCGTGCTGTTGCTGGACGACGAGCCGCCTACCGAAGCCCCTCGCGCGCCTCGCGCACGAGCGTGACCGCCTCGGGGAACACGGTCGCCATCACCGAGCGGATCTGTTCGGCCTGCGCCTCGGCGCTGCCCTGCACGTTGATGCGGTTGACGGCCGCCACCGTCATGTCAACTGCGAGCTTGATCGCGTTGTCGGCCCACGCGAGGCTCTGCTGGCCCTGCATCTGCATCGCGAAGTCCGCCAGGCGCCGCTGCAGCTCCTCAGGGTCTCCGAACAGGTCTCCCAGACCGCCGCTCTCCATTGAGCTTATCCTAGCGGGCCCAAGAGGGTGGTGGAGCCGGGCCCCTCTTCTTCAATTCCCCATAGACTGGCCTGCCCCATGCCCCGCAACCGCGACAACGACGAGGAGTCGGCCGGGCTGGCCGCCAAGCCGGACCGCAAGGCGATCCGCGCGCGGGTGGCGCACGAGAGCGAGCGCCGCAACCGCCTCGGGGTGCCCTCGATCGCCGGGGGCGTGCTGTTCCTGCTGGGCGGCGTGATCGTCACGACGACCCTGCGCACGCTGCCGACGGTCGGCACGATCCAGGGGCTGGCCCCGGCGCTGCGCGGCGAAGCCAATCCCGCGGTGAGCCCGGGCGCGGCCGAGGTGCGGTTCATCGACCACCACGCCTTCGGCCTGATCGCGGGCAACCTGCTGCAGGCGGTGGCGATCTTCTTCCTCGTCCTGGTTCTGCTCTTCCTGCTCGGCGCCGTGCGCTTTCGTCGACCGGAGACGAGCCGGGCGGCGCGGCCGCTCGTTCTTTGTGGGGGGGTGGCGATGGTGCTCGTGTCGATCGCCCATCCGGTTGCGCAGGTGCTGAACGCGCACAACTTCGTCACAGGCCACGACTTCACCGCTGAAGCTGTCAACCACGCGCTGACCCAGAGCAAAGTGCTGGAAGCCACCGAGATTCTGGGGCTGCTGGGAGGGCTGGCGCTGGCGGCGGGCATGGTCGTCGTGACGTTGGGCGCCGCGCGCACCGGGCTGATGGCTCGCTGGACGATGTACCTCGGGATCTTCGCGGCACTGCTCGCCTTCACCCCCTTCGGCCTGGCCTTGGGTGAGGCGCAGCAGCTGATCCCGGCCTTCTGGATGGTGAGCACGGGCATCCTGCTGATGGGCCGCTGGCCCGGCGGGGATCCCGCCGCGTGGGCCGCCGGTGAAGCGCGCCCGTGGCCGTCGTCGGCCGAAATCCGCGCCCAGCGCGATGCGGGCCGGGAGGGTGGCCGCGGCGCGCGGGCGCAGCAGAGCATCGGGGAAGGCACGAATGGAACGAGCGACGTCGCGCCCGCGCCCACGCAGCCCGCCCGCGGCGGGAGCTCGAGGCGGCGGCGCAAGCGGGGCGCGCGGGGGTAGGCCATCCCTCCTCCCCCTCCTCCCCCCTCTGGGCGATTGAGTTTCCCCGCAAACGGGAATAACGCTCTACAGAGCGTGGGAATAGTCGCACTCCCCCTTCCCCGTTTGCCAACGATCCACAAAAGCGTCCTGAGCCGCCCCGAGGGCTGGCTGGAGGGAGGATTCCATGGAGGCAGCATCTATTCATCGTCCCGACTCGATTCAGTCGATCCCGCGTCGCGAGCCGCCCCCCGGGGAGGCCACGCAGGCGGGCCTGTGGAAACCGGCCGACCCGGGGCCGCTCGGGCTGGCGGGATTCGCGATGACGACGTTCGTGCTTTCGATGTTCAACTCGAACCTCGTCGACGAAAAGGGCTTCCCGGTCGTGCTCGGCCTGGCGCTCGCCTATGGCGGGATCGTGCAGCTGCTCGCCGGCATGTGGGAGTTCCGCACCGGCAACACCTTTGGCGCCGTGGCGTTCTGTTCATTCGGCGCCTTCTGGATCTCGTTCTGGGCACTGAACGTCTTCTACGCCAAGTCGATCGGCGGCAACGCGGGGCACGCGGTCGGCGTGTACCTGTGGGCGTGGGCGATCTTCACCGCCTACATGACGGTGGCGGCGCTGCGCGTCAACCTGGCGGTGCTGACGGTGTTCGTGCTGCTGACGGTCACCTTCATCCTGCTGGCGATCGGCGCGGTGGGCGCCCACGCGACCGTCACCCACTGGGGCGGCTACGTCGGCCTCGCGACCGCGGCCGCGGCGTGGTACGCCTCGTTCGCCGCTGTGGCAAACTCGACGTTCGGCCGTACGCTGTTGCCGGTGGTGCCTTTGGGCAAACGCGAGTGAGTCCTACCCTGGAGGCGCTGGCGCCTTTGAGCAAACGCGACTGTAGAAAGAGGGGCGGAGATGGCGACTGAACCGACGGCTGTCTCAGGCGAGGCGCTCGACCGCGAGCTCGCCGAGTTGTTGGAGGTGGAGACGTTCGAGCCCTCCGCCGAGTTCCGCGAGCAGGCGCTGCTGTCCGACCCCGCGGTGTACGAGGAGGCCGCGCGCGACCCGCAGGCGTGGTGGGCGGGGCAGGCGAAGCAGCTGCACTGGTTCGAGCCGTGGGAAACGGTGCTCGACGACTCCAACCCGCCCTTCTACAAGTGGTTCACCGGCGGCCGGCTAAACGCCTCCTACAACTGCCTCGACCGCCACGTGCTGGCGGGGCGGGGCGAGCGTGTCGCATACCACTGGCGCGGCGAGGACGGGCAGGAGCGCGACATCACCTACGCGCAGCTGCTCGCGGAGGTGCAGCGCTTTGCCAGCGCGCTGAAGGACCTTGGCGTGCGCCGCGGCGACGTGGTGGGGATCTACCTGCCGATGATCCCCGAGGTGGTGGTCGCGATGCTCGCCTGCGCGCGCATCGGCGCCCCCCACAACGTCGTCTTCGGCGGCTTCTCGGCGGAGGCGGTGCGCGAGCGGATGGAGTTCTCCGAGGCGCGGGTGCTTGTCACCGTGGACGGCGCCGCGCGCAAGGGCAAGACGGCGCCAGTGAAGGACCGCGTGGACGAGGTGATGGGCGACCTGCACACGCTCGAGAAAATCGTGGTCGTGCGCAGCAAGGGCACGCCTTGTGAGATGCGCGAGGGCCGCGACGTGTACTACGACGAGATCCTCGCTGCCGCCGCGGCGGAGTGCCCGGCCGAGCCGCTGGACGCCGAGCACCCGCTGTACATCCTCTACACCTCCGGGTCTACCGCCAAGCCGAAGGGCATCCTGCACACCACGGGCGGTTACCTCACCGGCGTGTCGGCCACCCACCGCTACGTGTTCGACCTGCGGCCGGAGTCCGACGTGTACTGGTGCGCCGCCGACGTCGGCTGGGTCACCGGCCACTCCTACATCGTCTACGGCCCGCTGTGCAACGGGGCGACCTCCGTCATGTGGGAGGGCGCCCCGGACTATCCCAACAAGGGCGTCTGGTGGGAGCTGATCGAGCGCTACGGGGTAACCATCCTCTACTGCGCACCGACGGCGATCCGCGCCTGCATCAAGTGGGGTGCGCAGTGGCCCAACGGGCACGACCTCTCGACGCTGCGGCTGCTCGGCACGGTCGGCGAGCCGATCAACCCGAAGGCGTGGCTGTGGTACCACAAAGTGATCGGCGGCGGGCGCTGTCCGATCGTCGACACCTGGTGGCAGACCGAGACCGGGGCGATCATGATCACGCCGCTGCCGGGCATCACCGCCACCAAGCCGGGCTCCTGCACGCAGCCCTTCCCCGGGGTCGAGGCGGAGGTGTACGACGAGTCCGGCGGTTACCCGATCGAGCACGGCCAGGGCCTGCTGGTGCTCACCCGCCCGTGGCCGTCGATGCTGCGCACGCTCTACCGGGAGGACGAGCGCTACATCAAGACCTACTTCGAGCGCTTCGGGCCGGAGACCTACCTGGTCGGCGACGCGGCCCGCCGCGACGCCGACGGCTACCTGTGGGTGATCGGGCGCATCGACGACGTCGTCAACGTCTCCGGGCACCGCCTCTCCACGGCCGAGGTCGAGTCGGCGATCGTCGCCCACCCCGACGTCGCCGAGGCTGCCGTGATCGGCCAGCACGACGAGGACACCGGGCAGGCGATCGTGGCGTTTGTGACGCTGCAGGGCGAGCTGGAGGGCGACGAGCACGAGACCGAGAGCATCCGCGCGACGGTCGCCGAGCGGATCGGCAAGTTCGCGCGCCCCAAGCGGATCATCTGGGCCGACGACTTGCCCAAGACGCGCTCGGGCAAGATCATGCGCCGTCTGCTGCGCGACATCGCCGAGGGCCGCGCCCTGGGGGACGTCACGACGCTGCGCGATCCCGGGGTGACCTCGCAGCTGGAGGAGCGCGTGCGGGAGCTGCAGGCGCAAGAGGACGGGTAGCGGCCGTCCTGTAGTTCTCACGATACGTTTATGTTGGGCTGTCACGCTGGCGCCCATGAGCCCAGCCAGGGGTGCAACGGACGCTGCGTCCGCAGGCAGGCGAGCGATGCCCTCGAACAAAGGAAGCGACCGTGCCCACGCAAACTGACAACGGCGGCCCCCCGAGCCACGGGTCGGCCGCCGCCGCGATCGAGACCCGGGGCGTGACCAAGCGCTTCGGCGCGCGCGCGGCGATCGACGGCGTCGACCTGTATGTACCGCGCGGCAGCGCCTTCGGCTTCCTTGGCCCCAACGGCGCGGGCAAGACGACGATGATCCGCATGCTGCTCGGCCTCACCCACTCGAGCGCGGGCACCATGCACGTGCTGGGGCGCCCCGTGCCGGCCGAGCGCGGGCAGGCGCTGCGGCGGGTCGGTGCGATCGTCGAGGAGCCCCGCTTTCACCCCAACCTCTCCGGCCGCGAGAACCTGCGCATCGTCGCCGCCGTGCGCGGGCCCGAGGTGCAGGCGCGGATCGGCCCCGCGCTGGCCCGCGTCGGCCTCACCGAGCGCGCTGAGGAGAAGGTCAAGAAGTACTCGCTCGGGATGCGCCAGCGCCTCGGCGTGGCGCGCTGCCTGCTCGCCGACCCGCTGCTGCTGATCCTCGACGAGCCGACCAACGGCCTCGATCCGGGCGGCATCCAGGAGTTCCGCGAGATGATCCGCGCGATGGTCGAGCAGGAGAATCGCACCGTCTTCCTCTCCTCGCACCTGCTCGACGAGGTGGAAAAGATCTGCGATGCCGCGGCGATCGTCGATCGCGGCAAGGTGATCGCGCAGGGCCCGATCGCCGAGCTTGCCAGCGGCGGCGCAGGCGGCGCCCGCAACGAGCTGATCGTCGGGGTCGACGATGTCGAGCTGGCGCTCGGCACGCTCGAAGGCAGCGAGCTCGTGCGCGAGGCCCACCGCTCCGACGAGGGCCTGCGGGTGGTGCTGAGCGGGGGTCTTCAGAGCGCGGCGCAGGTGAACGCGAGCCTCGTGCAGGCGGGCGTCGCCGTCATGCGGCTGGAGCCCGTGCGCCACAGTCTCGAGCAGCGCTTCCTGGAGATCACCTCGCGGCTGGACGCACCGCCGGCGCAAGAGGAGGTGAGGGCATGAGCGCCGTCGCACCGACAACGCCCGCACCCGCCGGCCGCACGCGCGACGGCGGCTCCCCGGTCGCGCTCGCGGCGCAGATGTTCGGCGCCGACTTCCTGAAGCTGCGCAAGAAGCGCGGCACGCTGATCTGGGCACTGGTGCTGGCGGTCGGCCCGGTGCTGATCTTCTTCGCGGTGACGGCGATCCAGCACGCCTCCAACCCGCAGAAGTACGAACCGGCAGGCGGCGTGTCCAATTTCCACGACGGCCTACGCGTAATCGCGCTCCTGTTCGGACCGCTCGCGGCTCTGCTGATCGGTGTGGAGGCGGGCACTGGGGATGCCTCCGCCGGCGTCTTCCGGGACCTCGTCGTGACCGGCCGCTCGCGTGTGGCGCTGTTCGCCTCACGCGTCCCCGCGGCGCTGGCGATGTGCTTCGCCGTGATGGGCGCCGCCTACGCGCTGCTGCTGCTCGGGACGTTCGTGTTCGCCGGAGGCCTGCCCACGCCCGACGGGTCGCTGATCCTCAACGGCCTTGGCTTCATGCTGCTGAGCACCGGGATGTTGTGTGCGGTGTCAGTGGGCTTCGCGGCGCTGACCACCTCCAAGCCGGGCGCGATCATCGCCCTGATCGCGTGGCAGATCGTGGCCAGTCCGGTACTGGCCAACATCGAATCGCTGGGCAGCGCCCGCAGGGGCCTCCTCAGCCAGGCGGTGTCGCATTACAGTCCGATCCACCTTCCCGAAGGCGGCCACGGCGCGACTGTCACGATGTCCGGCGGCGTCGCCTTCATCGTGCTCGTCGCCTGGCTGGTCGTCTTCCTCGGGCTCGGCGCCTGGCGCACGCGCACGATGGACGCCTGAGCAGGAAGCGCCGAGCGGTGTCTGGCGGGAGGGTTAGACCTTGCGGTTCTCCGGCACCCAGCAGCCGTCGTCGTGGCGTACGAAGTCCTGGAAGAGGTTGGGGGCCTCGGCGAGCATGATGCGGGCGATTTTGTCGAACACGAGGCGCAGCTCCTCCTCGGCGCCCTCGGCCGTGCGCATCTCGATCACGTGGCGCAGGGTGCGGGCGTTGGCGCTCCAGACGATGTCGGTGGAGAGGCCGATCGGCGCAAGGCGACGCAGCGCCGAGGTGACCTCCTTCTTGACGTGGAACGGTACCCCCTGCTGATCGATCCCGAGCTCGGCGGCGGCACTCACCTGAAACTCCTCCAGCTGCTCCACGATCGAGATTACCTGCTCGCGCACCGGCTCCAGCGCCGGCGGCACGCGGAAGCCGATGTCGGTGAGGCGCACGTAGCGCAGGCTCTCCTGGCTGAAGGCCGAGCCGGCGCGGTGGCGGACGAGCTCGTGGGTGAAGACGCGTGAGACGTTGCGCAGCGCGAACGAGTAGCTGGCGTGCTCGAGCACGCTCCCGTGGCCGGAGCGCAGGATGTTGGCGAAGTACTCCTGCCGGTCGGTGCGGATCTTGGAGACGTTGGGGTTCAGGCCCGGCTCCCAGCTGCGGTAGCAGGCGCGCCCCCCGAACTCCAGCAGCAGCTCGCCGGCGTTGACCTCCGGGTGGGTGGGCTCCGTCTCCGGGTGGGTGGGCCCCGATCCAGGAGCATCGCCAGCTTCGGCGAGGCGTCGCTCGAGCCACGACTCCCCGCCCACATCCTCCAGGTACGCCCGCATCCCCTCGAAGTCGATCGACGGGCGAGCGATCAAGAAGACGGTGGGGGTTGTCTCGTGCATCGGGCGAGCGATGCTAGGGCTTCGCCCGGACGATGGATATCCTCACCGGCCATGTCGACAGTCGCCACCGAGCCCACCGACCCCGACCTGGCGCAGGCCGCCTGGGACCTCGAGCCGCTGCTGGATGGCGAGGGCGAGGCCGGCGTCGAGCGCAGGATGCAGGACGCGCTGACCCGCGCGCAGGCGTTTGCGGAGAGCTATGCGGGCAAGCTGGGTGAGCTGGACGGCGCGGGTCTCGCGCAGGCGATGCGGGAGCTGGCAGAGATCTACGAGTTGGTCGGCCGCGCCGGGACTTACGCGGGGCTGCGCTTTTCGACCGACACAGCCAACCCGGCTAACGGGGCGCTGCTGCAACTGGTGCAGGAGCGCGAGACGGCGATCGAGACGACGCTGCTGTTCTTCGAGCTGGAGTGGGCGGCGCTGGCGCAGGAGCGCGCCGAGGAGCTGCTCGCCGACCCGGGGCTCGACTTCTGCCGTCACTACCTGCGCAACGTGCGCCGCTACCGCGAGCACCTGCTCACCGAACCCGAGGAGAAGATCCTCGCCGAGAAGTCGCTGACCGGCGCAAGTGCGTGGACGCGGCTGTTCGAGGAGCTGACCTCAGCGATCGAGGTGGAGCTGCCGAGCCGAGTCCACCCGCCCGAGGATGGGGACGCCGCGGGGCGGGCGGGCGGAACAGGCGATGGGGCGAGCGGCGGCGAGGGAGTGGGCGGGAGCGAGCGCGTTGCCCTTGACGTGGCGCTCAGCCGCCTGGCGCTGCCGGACCGCGAGGTGCGGCGCACGGCGGCCGAGGCGGTGACCGCCGCGCTCGCGCCCGGGCTGCGCACGCGCGGGTATGTGCTCAACACGCTGTTGGCGGACAAGTCGGTGGACGACCGCCTGCGTCGCTACCCCAACTGGCTGGCGGCGCGCAACCTTGCCAACGAGGCGAGCGACGAGTCGGTGCAGGCGCTGATCGAGGCAGTGCGCGGCCGCTACGAGCTGGCGCGCCGCTGGTACCGGCTGAAGGCGGGGTTGCTGGGGATCGACCGCCTCGCCGACTATGACCGCATGGCGGCGGTGACGCAGGACGAGGTGAGCTTCACCTACGCGCAGGCGCGCGAGCTGGTGCTCGACTGCTACTCCTCCTTCTCCCCCGAGCTCGGGGGGCTTGCCGGACGCTTCTTCGCCGAGCGCTGGATCGACGCGCCCGTGCGCCCGGCCAAGCGCGGGGGTGCCTTCTGCGCCTCGGCGGTGCCCTCCGCGCACCCGTACGTGCTGCTCAACTACACCGCGCGCCGGCGCGACGTGCTGACGCTCGCGCACGAGCTCGGCCACGGCGTGCACTTTGCACTGGCGGCGCGCCAGGGTGTCTTTCATCAGGGCACGCCACTGACGCTGGCGGAGACCGCCTCGGTGTTCGGCGAGACGGTCGTGTTCGGGCGCCTGCTCGCGCAGGACAGCACGCCGCGCTCGCGCCTGGCGCTGCTGGCGGAGCACCTCGAGGACATCATCGCCACCGTGTTCCGTCAGGTCGCGATGAACCGCTTCGAGGAGCTCGCCCACACCGGCCGCCGCGAGCAGGGCGAGCTCTCGGTGCAGCGCATCGGCGAGCTGTGGGCGCAGAGCCAGGCGGAGCTGCTGGGCGACTCGGTCGAGATCACCGACGGCTACCGCAGCTGGTGGTCGTACATTCCCCACTTCATCAACACCCCTGGGTACGTGTACGCCTACGCCTACGGTCAGCTGCTGGCGCTGTCGGTGTACGAGCGCTACGAGCAGCACGGCGCGGACTTTGTGCCGCAATACCTGGAGCTGCTCGCCGCGGGCGGCTCGCGCAGCCCCGAGGAGCTGGGGCAGATTGTCGATGTCGACCTCACCGACCCCGGCTTCTGGGACGCGGGCCTCGACCTCGTGGAGCGCCAGCTGGAGCTGGCCGAAGCGGCCGCTCGGGCGGCGTAGTCCTGACGCTGGCCAAGATGGCCGCCCGGCGGTGGGGCCTGACACTGGCCAAATGGCCGCGCTCGGTGGCTGAGTCTTATCGCCGCAGGGCAGCTCGCCGATAAGTTGGGTGTGATCGCTCGCGCGCTGCTTCTCCTCGCCGTGACGCTGACGCTGACGCTTGCCGCCGGCGCCACCATCACGCCGCCATTGGCCGGCGCGCAGCCGCTGAACTACATGGCGCTGGCCGAACAGGGAGAGCGCCAGAGCGCCAGCTGGCGCTCTGGCGACTGGTACTGCGAGTACCTGCACTGCACGGGCGAATACCCGCTGCTGACGACCTGGGGCGACGTGCGCATGTTCGAGTCGGTGGATGCCCTGGAGCTCGCCGCGCCCTCGGCCGCGCACCGCGCGCAGGTGGACCGCTTCGGGCACGCCTCCGAGCGCTACTGGAACCCCTACCTGAACGGCTACGCCCCCTACCCGGGCGACCGCTACCGCGGCGCAGAGGCGTGGTTTGACGACAACGGCTGGCTGGGCGTGGCGTTCGTGGAGGCGTACAGGGCGACCGGCGAGAACCGCTACCTGCGCGACGCGCAGCGGGCTTTTGACTTCGTCGCCTCCCAGGGCTGGGATGCGGCGGGTGGAGGCGGCATGTGGTGGAACACCGAGCACCCCTACCATGCGGGCGAGGCGCTGGCGGCGGACAGCCTGCTGGGGATACTGCTGTACGGCATCGACCACCAGCGCTACCAGCTCGATGAGGTGCGGATGTTCATCGACTGGGGCAACGCGCACGACATTGGCTTCCACGGCCTCTACCTGAGCGGCGGCCCGGGCAGCACCGTGATCGACTACGTGGAGGGGCCGCTGATCTACGCCCAGTACCTGCTCTGCCAGGCGACCGGCAACAACGGCTACTGCGCGCACTCCGCGGCGCAAGCGCGCTCAATGACCGAAATCTATGGCGTCAAGTACAACTTCGCGCCGCTGTACGACTCGATCTTCTTCGAGTGGATGATGGCCTACGGCAAGGCCGTTGGCGATAACCACTGGCTGGAAGTGGCGCAGGTCAACGCCGCCGCGGCAGCGCAGCATGCGACGATCGGGGACGGGTTGTGGCTCGGCAGCTGGTGGGGAGGGCCGATCAAGGATTCACAGACGCTGCCGGGGATGTTCCGCACGATGGCGGGCACCACCAGCCTGTTTGCGTGGCTGTCGTACTACTCCTGAAATATCGACCCGTTCTATTTTTTCTTGCCGCCCTTCTTCTTGCGCTTCTTCTTGTGCCCGTGCACCACGGTTGACACGGTGTGGGTGACCGACGGGCCGCCGAGCGCCGACTGGAACGTGAACTGCCCGCTCACGTGCAGCGTGCGGCCTGCGTTCAGCGCCTTGAGGACCTTGGCGTTGGGTTGCACCTCGATCTCGACCGAGCCGGCCTTGACGCTCTTCGAGCCGCTGGCGAACGGCACCAGCGTGCGGACGCACCTGCCCTTGTGCTTGACGTCGCCCTGCTTGCACCTCCTGCTCTTCTTCTTGGCCGTTTCGGCGGCCGCGAGATCGGCGCCGATCGGGCCACCGCCGAAACTCAGACCCAGCGAGTCGGCGAAGCCGACATCGGCGTTTTTGAAGTACAGACTCCAGCGCAGCGTGCCTGCTTCGACGAACTGGAAGAAGAAGTCGAGGTCGTCCGTCTTCGCGTCGAAAACCGGTGCCTTGACAAGCGAGAAGCTGCTGTTCCCGGCCACCGCCAGCGCGGCGCTGGTCGCGCTCGCCGAGCCGCCGCCGCCATTCGTGGTGGCGCAGCCACCACGAACTTTGGCGGCCTCGGCGCACACCTCAACGCCAGCCAGCCCGGTGCTGCCGGAAGCCGTGGTCACCCTCCCGGTAATCTGCCCGCCGGGGGACAACGCGGCGTTGACGTTCGCAGTCGTGCTTCCCGTCGTCACGGCCACACCGCTGTCGGTCTGGGGCAGGTAGTTGCGGCCTTCTTCGGCGAAGGAGGAGAACGAGACGGCGTAGGAGAGGCCGCTCGGCAGGCCCGAGATCGTGTATTCGCCGCCGGCATTCGTGAAGCCGCACTGCGCGAAGAATTCTTTGCCGCCTTCGCCGACGCACACCTCGATTTCGGCGAGCGCGGCGCCGTTGGAGGCGGCGGTCACCTTCCCGGTGATCTGCCCGCCGGTCGCCAGCGCGGCGTTGATCCCTTCTGTCGTGCTCGGCGCCACCACTTTCACTTTGTTGACGTACTGTTCGAGGTAGTTCTGCTGCACGCAGCCGTTTTCCCCACACGTGAACGCCAAGAACTTGACGCTGTATTCGCCGCTGACCAGGCCCGGGATCGTGTATTCGCCGCCGCCGTTGGTGGTCGCGCAACTCACGAAGAACGCGCCGCCGGCTTCCAGCGCGGCGCACACTTCGACGTTGGCGAGCGCAGCGCCGCCGGAGGCGGCGGTCGCCTTCCCCGCGATCTGCCCGCCGGCTTCCAGCGCGGCGTCGACGTTCGGGGTCGGGACCCCCGCGGTCACCGCCACCGGGGTGGCTTTTTCAAGCGAGGGCTCTTCTTTGTAAAACTGGGGGAGATAGTTGCCGCCTCCAAAGCCTCGCACGAACTCGACATCGTAGGAGCCGGTCGGCAGGCCCTGGATCGTGTATTCCCCGCTGCCGTTCGTGGTCGCGCAGTTGCCGAAGAGTTCAATGAATTCGCCACCCGTTTTTTCAGCGCAAACTTCGATCTTGGCGAGCGGTTCTCCGTGGACGGCGGCGGTCGCCTTCCCGGTGATCTGCCCGCCGGCCGCCAGCGCGGCGTTGATGTTCGGGGTCGTGCTGCCCGCGGTCACCGACACGCCGCCGACGGACTGCTCGAGGTAGTTCTGCTGCGCGCAGCCGATTTCTTCACACTCGAATGTTGAGAATTCGACGTCATAGGCGCCGTTGGGCAGGCTCTGGATCGTGTATTCCCCACCGCTGTTCGTGGTCGCGCAGCCATGACCGACTTTGACGTCCTCGGCACATACATCGACGTTGGCGAGCGCGGCGCCGCCGGCGGCCGCGGTCACCTTTCCCGTGATCTGTCCGCCGGTCGCCAGCGCGGCGTTGATCCCCGAGGTCGTGCCAGGCGCGGTCACCGACACCGGGGTCGCTTCACCTTCCAAAGACTTGCCGTTGTACCACTGGGACAGATAGTTGCCTTCGAAGGCGAAGGCATCGACCTTGTAGGAGCCGCTCGGCAGGCCCGAGATCGTGTATTCGCCGCCGGAGTTGCTGGCGGTCACCTGACAGGAGAGGGTGTGGCCGGCGTCGGCGCTCTGCACGACGTACGTGCTCCCCGTCTGGCCGGCGATCGGGCTGCCGCTGCGCAGCCACGCGTAGGTGTAGCCGCTCGGGTTGTTCGCCCACACTCCGGTCGAGCAGGTGAGCGTCGCGCCGACCGTCGGCGTGCCCGTCACGGTGGGCGCCGAGGTGTTGACCGGCTTGGGCTCCTTCGCCGGTTCGCCCGCGGCCAGCGCAAGCCCGAACGAGCACGCGAGCATCGTCGCGAGCGCGGCCGCGCCCGCCAGTCGGCGCATGCGCCTCCCGCGGGCCGCCGCGCGTATCTTCGCGTGCGTTGAACGGTTCCACCAACCTGTATGCCTCATCGAACCCGTCCTTCCGTCGGTGTTGTGATGCCCAGGTCCTCTCGATCGAAGATCCCGAACGATGAACCGCGCGCTTTACGGCGGCCGGCCGCCCTGAGGCGGCACCGTGCTGTCGAGTGCGCGTGATCCTACCAGTTGGCACAGTGAGCACCCTTGACTCGTCGCTGTACCCACGACGGCAACCGAGCCGACGTCCATATCGGCGCGCAACCCACGTGGCGCGACCTACCACACGGCGATGGCGCGCGGGTGGCGGTGGGCCCGCAGCTTGCGGTCCTTCGTGACGAGCCTCCACCCGTGCTCGATCGCGGTCGCGTAGATCAGGCGGTCGGCGGGGTCTCCGGGGAAGGAGGACGGCAGCGAGACCGCGGTCTCGGCGACGGCCGGCGTGATCCCGACCGTGCGAAGCTGGCCGGCGAGCTGCTCCAACCACGAGCGGATTGGGACCGCCACGGCGATCCGCTCGTGCTTGGCCAGCCACGCGAGCTCGAACCACGAGATGGCCGCGACGGCGAGCTCGTCCGCTTCGTTCAACGCCTCGGCCGCGGCGCGGCTCACCCGACTGGGCTCGGCCGACCACCAGTGGACGACGTGGGTGTCGAGGACCACCGTCGTCACGGCAGATTCCAGGTCGCTCCAGTGGTGAACAGATCGTCCTCCGCGGCCGCCGTCATCGCGACGCCGGCGAGCTTGCCCTTGAGCGACTGGGCACCGCTGGCCGGCACGAGGCGGGCGACGACGTGGCCGTGCTTGGTGATCTGCACCTCCTCGCCCGCCGCGACCTCGTCGAGCAGAGCGAGGATCTTCGCCTTCACCTCGGTAGCGGTCATAAATCTATCCATATGACCAGTATACCAGTCAGGTCTCCCTACCGGCAGCCAAGCGTGGTTCATTGCCTCGTGGATGGGGTGAGTCAATTGCATGCCGCGAGCGTACGGCGCGATTGGGACGGTACGCTCGTCCGGCGGCTGAAGGCGCGCTCCGACGGACTTAGAACAGCCCCAATCCCGTGCCGGCATGCCGCACGAGGTCGAACAGGGGTTGGGGAAAAATTCCGAAGAAGAGCGTGGCGGCGCCGGCGAGGAGCGCGACGAGAACGACCTCGGGCTGGGCCGCGGTCGGGCGCGAGGGTCCGGGTCCGGCTGGCACGGCGGGCGGATCGAGCTCGGCGGAGCCGCCGGAGATCGCGGGCAGCGGCGGGGAGCCCGCGGCCGGGGCATCTCCGGCGGAGCGTGGCGTGAGCCCGCCGGCCGCGGTTTCATCCCCAGGCGCCTCCCGCATCCACATCGCGGCGATCACCGGCAGGTAGTAGCCGAGGGAGATCATCGAGCCGACCACGATCACGATCCCCAGCCAGGTGTAGCTGCCGGAGACGGCCGCCTCGATCAGGTAGAACTTCCCCATGAAGCCGGCCGTGACGGGGATCCCGGCGAGGCCCAGCATCGCGAGCGTCATCGGCCACGCAAGCCACGGCTGCTCGCGGCCGAGGCCCGCCAGCGCGCGGGCGGAGTCGCCGAGGCCGGTGGTGCGCTCGCGCGCGACGATCACGGCGAACGCGGCCATGTTCATGAACAGGTACACGGCGAGGTAGAAGACGGTGGCGCGCACCCCCAGCTGGGAGGCGACGACGACGCCGGCGAGCATGTAGCCGGCTTGCGCGACCGAGGAGTAGGCGAGCATCCGCTTCAGCGAAGACTGCCCGAGCGCGCCGACGTTGCCGACGACGATCGTGATCGCCGCGAGCGCCGCGACGGCGGGTCCCCAGCTGCCCTGGGCTTCGATCAGCGCGACGTCGAAGAAGCGCAGGAACACGCCGAGCGCGGCGACCTTCGTGGCGACCGCCATAAACGCGGTGACGGGCGTGGGCGCGCCCTCGTACACGTCGGGCGTCCACTGGTGGAAGGGGGCGACGGAGGCCTTGAAGGCGAGGCCGGCGACCGACAGCGCGATGCCGGTCAGCAGCAGCACGTTGGTGGCGAGCCCGTTGGCGGCGATCGCCGCGTCGATCGCGCCGAAGTCGGTGGCGCCGGTGGCGCCGTAGATCAGCGCGATCCCGTACAGCAGCGTCGCCGAGCCGACCGAGCCGATGATCAGGTACTTCAGCCCCGACTCCAGCGAGTGCTCCCGTTTCATTTCGGTCGCGCACAGCACGTACAGCGGGATCGAGAGCAGCTCCAGGCCGATGAACAGCGCGACGGTGTTCTGCGCCGCCGCCAGCAGCGACATCCCCGCGATCGAGGTGAGCAGCAGCGCGTGAAACTCGCCGTGGCCGGCTTCTTTGGCGGCGAGCGAGCGCCACGCGAGCAGCACGGTGGCGGCGCCGCCGGCGATCAGGATCAGGTTGAGCATCAGCGCGAGGTCGTCGATCCGCAGCGCGCCGGAGAGGATCGACTTCTGTGCGTTCCACTGCCAGATCGTCAGGCCCGCCGCCGCGCCAAGCGCGACGAGCGCGAGCGCCGGCACGAGCTGCTCGCGCACGCGCCGGGAGCGCAGCAGGCCGACGAGCAACACCACCGCGGCGCCACCCAGCAGCGCGATCAGCGGCGAGAGCCCGGCGAAGTTGACGGGCGGCGCTTTGAGGTGGGCGGTGGCGAAGAAGGGTGCCGATAAAGGCGCGGTGGCGAGGAAGGGCAGCGATTTCATCGGCCCTGCCCTTCGCCCTGGGTTTCGATCGGGACCGACCCTTCCACTTTGCCGACGGGGACGGGCGCTTGGGTTGGGGTCGGGACCACCGCGAGCGCCGTGGGAGCCATCGCCGCGCGCGCCGGTGCGACAGCGGCCTTCACCGACCCTTCGCTGCGGCTCAGCGCCAGCTGTGGGTAGACAGCGAAGAAGAGGACCACGGCTACCAGCGGCACCAGCACGGTGGAGTCAAGCAGCGCGATCTCACGAGAGTCCACGCCGTCGTGGACGCGGTTATGCATCGCGCGGATGAAGAGGCGCAGCGCGTAGACGCTTGCCATCACGACGCCGCTGAAGGCGATGATGGCGATGACCAGCTTCGCTTTGAAGACGCCCAGCAGGATCAAGAACTCACCGACGAAGTTGGCCGAGCCGGGCATCGCCAGCGTGGCGAAGGCGACAATCAGGAAGAGGGTGGCGAGCACCGGCGCGCGGAAGGCGAGGCCGCCGAGGTCGCGCACGTCCTCCGAGCCCCCGGCGCGGGCGGCGAGCAGGGCGATGATGAAGAACAGCGGCGCGACCACGAGGCCGTGGTTGAGCATCTGCAGGAGGGCGCCCTGGGCGCCCTGGGGGTTCAGCGCGAAGATCCCGAGCGTAATGAAGCCGAGCTGCGCGACCGAGGAGAAGCCGGCGATCAGGCGCACGTCGGTCTGCGTGAAGGCCATCACGGAGCCGTACAGGATCGAGGCGAGCGCGATCAGCAGCATCAGCGTTTGGAAGTGCACGGCGGCGCGCGGGAAGAGCGGCAGCGCGATCGCCAGGAAGCCGTAGGCGCCGACCTTGGAGAGCACCCCGGAGAAGACCATCAGCACCTCGATCGGCATCGCGCGGTAGCCGTCGGGCATCCAGCCGTGCAGCGGGAAGGCCGGCATCTTCACGAGGAAGGCGGCGGCGAAGCAGAGGAAGATCCACTCCTGCGAGCCGGTGCTGAGCGGCAGCCCGTGCAGCGAGGAGAGCACGAACGTGAGCGGTGTGCCGTGCTGTTCGGAGGTAAGCACGCCGGCGGCGATCGCCGCGGCCAGCATCAGCAGCGAGCCGACGAGCGTGTAGATCACGAGCTTGATCGTTGCTTTCACACGGTCGGGCCGCCCCGGCGGCGTCGGAATCGAGGGCTGCCAGTCGATCCCGACGAGGAAGTAAAAGGGGATCAGCATCAGGTCGAAGAAGGTGACGAACAGCGCGAGGTCCTGCGCGAGGAACGCCCCCAGCACGGCGGACTCGGCGAGCGTGAAGAGGAAGAAGAAGAGCGCCGGGCGCTCCGGTTTTAGCGCGCCCTTGCGGACGTTCAGCGAGAGGATCGACGCCGCGAACAGCAGCGTGGTCAGCCCGACGAGGAAGACGTTGAGGCCGCTGACGCCGAGCTTGTAGTGGATGCCGAGCGCGGCGATCCACACGACGTCGGTGACGTGTTGCAGGCCGGCGCCCGAGTGGTAGTCGGCGATGTAGCCGATCGAGAGGCCGAGCGCGGCGAGCGAGCCGAGCAGCGCGACGCGGGCCGGCGCGTGTTCGCTGGCCCTTGAGAGCACTGCGCCAAGCACGCCGCAGGCGAGAGGAAGCCAGATGAGGATCGACAGGGAGGGCATCAGGACTGGAGCAGGAAGTAGAGGCCGACCGCCCCCACGCCGAGCAAGAGCAGCGCGGCGTAGTAGCGCAGGAAGCCGCTCTGCACGGCGCGCACGGCGGCGGAGCCGGCGCGCACGACGCCCGTGGTGCCGCCGATCAGCGTGCCGTCGACGAACACGCGCTCGAAGGTTCCGCGCGCCCAGCTTCCGGTGGCGGCGGCGGGGCGCACGATCAGCAGGTCGATCGCCTCGTCGAAGTACCACTTGTGCCAGAGCAGCTCATACACCCGCCCAAACCGAAAACGCACAAAGACGGCGATCAACGGCTGCTTGACCCAGATGCCATAAGCGATCGCGATCCCGGCGAGGCCGAGCACCGTGCCGAGGCACAGCCCGAAGATCAAGAGGCCGTCGCGGGTGTGCGGTTCGTACAGCGGCGAGGTGGCGAACGTGGGCCGCAGGAAGTTGACGATTACGTCGTCCACGCCGGGGACCTGCACGAGCCCGGCGCCGACGGCTCCCACGGCGAGTACGGACATCGCGACGCGCATCGGCAGGGCGCGCTCGGCGATCGTGTGGTGGGGGCCGGGGAAGCCGACGTCGGTGTCCTCAACTTCGCCGTTGGCCGGGTTGGTGGGGACCTCGGCGTGGTGGAGGTGGCCGCCTTCGAGCTCCTTCGCCTCGGCGACGGGGTCGCCGTAGAAGGCGCGGAAGATCATGCGGAAGGTGTAGATCGCGGTGAGGAAGGCGCCGAGGTAGCCCATCACATACAGCACCCAGTGCCAGCCGCCGCGCTCGGCCGTGACGAGCAGGATCTCGTCCTTGGAGAAGAAGCCGGAGAAGGGGGGGATGCCGGAGAGCGCGAGGCCGCCGATCACGAAGCAGGCGAAGGTGAACGGCAGCGCCTTGCGAAAGCCGCCCATCTTCTCCAGCGACTGCTCGCCGGACATCGCGCCGATGATCGAGCCGGCGCCCATGAACAGCAGCGCCTTGAAGAAGGCGTGGGTCATCAGGTGGAACAGCCCGGCGGCGTAGGCGCCGACCGAGACGCCCATGATCATGTAGCCGATCTGCGACATCGTGGAGTAGGCGATCACGCGCTTGATGTCGGTCTGCACGAGCGCGATCGTCCCTGCGATCAGCAGCGTTAGCGCGCCAAGATGGCGCCGGTGTCCTGCGCGGCGGGGGCGAGTTCGAAAAGGGTGTGCATGCGCGCGATCAGGTAGACGCCGGCGGTGACCATCGTCGCGGCGTGGATCAGCGCGGAGACGGGGGTGGGGCCCTCCATCGCGTCGGGCAGCCACGTGTGCAGCGGGATCTGGGCGGACTTGGCGGCGGCGCCGACGAGCAGCAGCAGGCAGCCAGCGGTGATGTCGGCTTCGCCGGAGTGGAAGACGTGCGGCGCGGCGGCGAACACCTTCGTGAATTCGAGGGTGC